>CAWEZF010000016.1:0-140063 GCA_963813455.1 uncultured delta proteobacterium | reverse complement strand
TTTAATGGGGTTTTGTTGATAATGAATAGGTGATGCCGGACAGGCAAGATTATATATTTCATCAACTTCCAGATAGACCGGATTGGCTTTGTCATAGGCGAATCAATTCAAAATGCGGATCGCCCGTAAGATGATTAACATTGTCTCTTGTGCCGGTAAAAAAATTATCCACGCAAACCACGTAATTGCTTTCTTTTACCAGTCTCTCGCAAAGATGCAGCCTTTAAAAATCCCGCTCCGCCTGTAACCAATATTCTTTTTACCATACAATCTCATTATTCATTACGGAAATTTGTGATAATTTGTGGTATTAAACTCAAACCGGCGTAAATTGTCAACAATAAAGATATATTTTAGCAGGAACGAAATGAAGAAGAACAATGATTTAAAAAAAGGAGCGCTTTATGTATCGCCACCCCAATCGGTAATTTGGAAGACATATCCATGAGGGCGCTTCGGGTAATGAAAGAAGCGGACATAATAAGTTGCCGAAGATACCCGTCACACCAAAGTGATGCTTAACGCTTTTCAGATATCAACGCCGCTTATGAGCCTGCACGAGCATAACGAAAAAGAAAAAAGCGCATTCATTATTGAAAAAATGAACACGGGAAAAGATATTGTTTATGAGACGGAGCGCTCAGGACTGCCTCTATTTCCGATCCTGGCTGTTTTTTGATATCCAGGGCGCATGATGAAAATATAAAAGTGATTCCTATTCCCGGGCCTTCAGCTGTTATTACCGCGCTGAGCGTTTCAGGATTTCCCGCCGATAGTTTTGTTTTTTGCGGATTTCTTCCGTCGCGTCAAAATGACAGGAAAAAATATTTAGAAACCTTAAAAATAGAAGAAAAAACAATAGTATTTTATGAATCGCCGATGAGGATTATGGCCAGCTTAAATGACTTGCGTGATATTCTGGGTAACCGCGATATTGTCTTGGCTCGTGAAATAACTAAAAAGTTTGAGGAAATTAGAAGAGGTGATGTTCCCGCAATCATTAATGAATTAACGGATAGAAAAATTAAAGGGGAAATAACAATAATTATCAAGGGAGAAAAAATTGTCGCCACACCCATATCAGATGAAGAAATAAAACAAAGAATTACAGAAATGCAAAAAAACAGTGACTTGTCTTTGCGTGACGCTGTTGCCGCGGTCGCGATTAATACCGGCGTGTCCAAAAAGAGAGTTTATGAAATAGGCATTAAGTTTGGGGGGAAAATAAAACAGTGCGGGAAATAAATCCCGCACTGTTAATTTGTTTAAGCTTTAAGCGAGTTTAATTTGGCCAGTGTGGCCTCCGTTTCGGCAATCACGCGATCGATAAGTTCTTTCGTGGTCGGAATGTCGGTAATGCCGCCGCATTGTCCCGCGAATAAAATTCCTCCTTCCACATCACCTTCATTTAGCGCTTTAAGGTGTTTCATATTACCCACGGCCTGGCGCGCCAAAACCCAGAGAGGATGTCCTTCTTCGGCGCGCAGCATTTCAACAGTCGCGCCTAAAAACTTGGCAAACGAAAGATTCATCAGCTTCTTGACCAGTAGCGCGCCCTGAAAAGCCTCAATAATAGGAAAGCTTCTTTTCATCATCGCTTGGGCTTCTTTTGTCTTTAAAACACGCCCATCCATGCCGTCAAAAACGTGGCTGTACAGGGTATCTTGTTCAGTCGCGTCGAGGCATAGTTTTTTGAAATTATCGTGAACCATGCTTTCCTTTACAACCATAAACCTGCTGCCCATGGAAATGCCGTCCGCGCCTAATGCCAGCGCGGCCGCCAGTCCGCGTCCGTCATAAAAGCCTCCCGCCGCGATATGAAAGGAACTTTAACCATGCTCGCAACAAGAGGTATCAGAACCATTGATGTGGCCGCGGCGCCGTGTGCCGCCGCTTCATGACCGGTAATTACCAGCGCGTCACATCCTAATTGCACAGCCTTGGCCGCGTGTTTGGCAATCGCTATCGTGCCCACAACTTTACCACCGTAGGCGTGAACATCGTTGACAAACCATGGTTTGCCCAAGGAATAGTTTATAATCGGAACTTTTTCTTCGATAGCCACGGCAATATTTTCTTTCGCCCCCGGGCCAATAAGAATCTGATTAATCCCAAAAGGTTTATCCGTCAAATCACGAACTTGCTTGATATTTTCCCGTGTTTCTTTAGGGTTGCATCTGGCAATGGCAAGAATTCCCAAGCCGCCCGCGTTGCATACCGCGGAAACAAGCTTAGGCTCGGTAATCCAGTTCATCCCGGCCAGCATAATCGGGTGACGAATACCGAATGATTCAGTCATTTTTGTTTTCAACATATTTTACTCCTTAAATTTTTGTTTCTTTCATGTGGATACATAAGGCAAGAATGAAGGGAAGTCAAAAGTTTTTATTTTTTTGCCTAAATAATTGATAATTGTTGATTAATTTAAGAATAAACCAGGTTTTTCAACGAGTAAACTATTTATGGGTATTTTTTTTATCCGATTTTTCATCAAATTGGGCGAGCAGGTCTTGCAGGTTCATGTCTTGTTCTTCCAAAATCAAATAACGCTGTTCTTCCTCGTCGGAGGCAGTTAATTTCAAAGAACCGTTTGCTTTGGACGCGTCATCTATTGTGGACATATAGATGACATCCTGTATTGCGTTCGGGTCGATAAGGGAAGAAACATAATCTTTTTCTTTTGAAGAGTCCGCCGCCATGCTGAAACTTTTATGGGGATGAACAAAAGATGAAAGCCGGTTACTTAAAAATTCTTTCTCGTATTGCTTCATCGTGAACATGCCCTCATTTTTGCTGGTAACCATAATATTTTCCAGCTGGGTCAGTTTATTTTCGCGAATGGTGCTTTGCACGGATGGTGTCGAGCGAAGAATAGAGAGAACGGGTACCCGAAAATCCAAAGATTTAATAAAAGTTAGCTGCTGCACAATCAGCCAGGAAATAGTTGAAGCGAACTGGTAACGGATAACATCCTGGTTATCGCCGGTAGCGCAATTGTTTATGCGGTAAGCCGCGTCTTCCGCGTCTGACGCGTGCAAGGTGGCGAATACAAGATGCCCCGATTCTGCGGCGTTGAGAGTCAGGCGGATTGTTTCCGGTTCTCTCAATTCGCCCACAAAAATAACATCAGGATTTTCCCTTAAAACATCGAGAAGGCCTTGGTCAAAGGAGGGAACATGGATGCCCACTTCGCGCTGTTCAATAAAAGATTTTTTAGGTTTAAAACGATATTCAATCGGGTCTTCGATAGTGATAATATGCGCCGGCCTTGTTCGGTTAATTTCTTCAATAATCGCGGCAATCGTGGTTGATTTACCAGAACCTGTGCTGCCGCAAACTAAAACCAGTCCGGATTGAAGTTTGGTAATTTGGCTTAATGAGGGGTGGAGATTTAAAGAGGTAAGATCAGGTATGGTTTCCGGAAGAAGACGAATAGCCATACTTAATCCTCTGGTAGTATAAAAAGTGTTTACCCGGGCGCGCACCTGATTAAAAGAAAGAGAAAAATCAACAGACCATCTTTTGCGCAATGTCTGGAGTTGGCGGTCGCTGAGCATCTCTTTGACCATCGCGTCTATTTCGGTGTGTGACCATTTAATATTTTTGTCGAAATGAATCATGCCGTCTTTACGGAAGATCAGAGGGAAACCGCCGGTGATATGAAGATCAGACAAGCGTTGTTTAATTGCGGCAAGGATTAAATCTTTAAAACGATGATTCATCGTGAAACCCGAACAGTGAGCATATTTTTCGTTAAAATTATAAATTTCCTAATATATTTAGATATATATGAGAATCGTCATAAAGTGTCAAGAAAATTAAAATATTGAAATTTTTTAAATTATTCATTTTTTCGATTGAAAAATGCTTATCAAATGAGATGATAAATTTACTTTTTTCTTGACTTTTTCCGCATATTTGCACTATATGCGCGATACATGAGGTTAAAATGCATAAGGCTAAAACGATGATTTTTAAACAGGCAGCTTTTTTTTACTTTTTTAGCTTTAACAGCTCAAAGGTCTGCCTGATAATTTCATGACCGGTTTTGAAGGAAAATGAACCGTGGGCAGATCAAGATCAGCCCACGGTTTTTTTTTGTCGTAGTTTTATTAAAACGTTAAAGGAGGGGGAAATGAAAAAAGGCATCACTATTATTTACGCATTAGCAGTTGTTGCATTTTTGTTTTGCGGAATGGTTTACGCGCAAACCAAAACAATTAAAGTAGGTGCGGCTATAAATCTGACAGGGCCAGCATCAACTTGGGGGCAGTTTCACGAAAAAGGGCAGCGTGATTATTTCCGTTATGTGAACGAGGTCAAGGGAGGAGTCTTCGGTCAGAAAATAGACATGATCACCGTCGATACGGCTTACAAAGTGCCTGAAGCAGTGGCCGCGGTACAGAAATTTGCCTTACAGCAAAAAGTAGATATGATTGCCACCTGGAGCGCTGGAGAAGGTCTGGCGGCAAAGCCGATTGTTCAGAGATATAAAATCCCTACGATCAACTATTCAACGAGTTGGGAAATTTTAGGCAAGCCCATTAACTATATGTATTTGCCTTTCGGCAGCTACAAAATGGACTGCCATGCTGTTCTGGAATATATTAAGGTGATACATAAAGGCAAGGACGCGCCCAAAGTCGGCCTTTTAACTTACAATAACGCCTACGGCCGCTCCATTCACGAACCGAGCAAGGAATACGCGAAGCTATTAGGAATTAATATTGTCGCTATTGAAGAATTTCCGCCGAAAATTGTTGATCTCAACACGGAACTTTTGAGATTGCAGAAAGCCGGCGCGGAATATGTCTTCATGCAGATGCTTCCTTCGGCCATCATTACCGCCTTTAAAAGCGCGGACCGCATTAATTATAAACCAAAGTTTTTGGGAACATGGACTTCCACGGATCCTGATTTTTTTAAAATGGGAAAAGGGCTGATTCGCGACCGATTGGTAATTCAGTTCCCGGGCGGTTTGCCTCAGGATAAATCAGAAGGCGTTAAAATAATGGAAGAGCTGATTAAAAAATACAAGACAGTGAAAAGTTTTGACGCTTCTTACTGGGAAGGCGTTGTCGTCGGGATGATTATGGAAAGGGCTTTCATCCGCGCTTATGAGCAGAGCGGAAAAATTAATCCCTCGACCATCAACGCGGCACTGGAGTCCTTCAATAACGAGGATTTCGGCGGTCTGGTACCTAATGTCACTTATACTTCCGATGACCATGGAGCGTCATTTACGGCGCGCATGGTGAAAGTCAAAGAAAACGGCACATATCAGCCTTTGACCAATTTTTATGTGCCCGGGAAAGACAAGATTCAATTGCTGAAAAAATAAGTTAAGATAATTAAAGAAT
Source organism: uncultured delta proteobacterium (assembly GCA_963813455.1). Taxonomy (GTDB): domain Bacteria; phylum Desulfobacterota; class Syntrophia; order Syntrophales; family Smithellaceae; genus UBA4810. The sequence goes on along the minus strand of CAWEZF010000016.1, from coordinate 134,703 downwards.
ATAATTGATTAAAGGTATTTATGAAAGCTTACCGGGGTCGGCCATCTATAATGATCAACAAGCCGGCGGATTTAAAAAAAGCTGAGCTGGATATAAGGAATCTTCATCTTAGCTTTGGCGGAGTCACGGCGGTAAAGAATGTTGATCTGAAAGTTCATACCGGCGAATTGATGGCGCTCATCGGTCCGAACGGGGCGGGTAAAACCAGTCTGCTTAATTGCATAACCGGGTTTTACCGCCCCCAAAGCGGTCAAATCATATTTAATGGCCGTGATATAACCGATTTACACACGCATCGGCTGGTAGAAGTTGGTATCGGCAGAACTTTTCAAAACATTGAACTTTTTCCCGGTATGACCGTGCTGGCTAATATGACACTGGCCAGGCACATTCATTGTCATTATAATTTTATTTCTTCCTGGTTTTATTCTTCAAATGTAAAAAAAGAAGAAATCCATCATCGGCAAATTTTAGAAGAGATCATTGATTTTCTGGAAATGCAATCAATACGAAAGCAAACTGTGGGTTCGTTACCCTACGGGATGATGAAGAGAGTGGAACTGGGAAGGGCGCTGGCGCTGGAACCAAGGCTTCTTATCTTAGATGAACCTTTTGCCGGTATGAACTTGGAAGAAAAGGAAGACATGGTGCGTTTTCTTCTGGAATTAAATCAGCGCTGGGGCATGACCATGATTCTGGTTGAACATGATATGTCTATTGTCATGAATATTGCTCAACGTATCATGGTTTTGAATTTTGGTGAAAAAATAGGCGAAGGCAGCGCACAGGAAATCAGCATGAACCCGGAAGTTATCAAGGCGTATTTAGGTGACGCCGAAACCATAGAATAAAAACAGGCGCGATTAATTTGGATATTAACAGTATTATTTCAGAAAGTTATAATTTAACCATACCTCAAATCCTGGCTAAAAACGCTGAAAAATACGGCAAGGAAAAGGCGGCGATTCGGGAAAAGGCGTACGGAATTTGGCAAAGGCATAGCTGGGCAGAATATTATCGTTATGTTCAAAAGACAGCGGGTGGTTTTTCCTCATTAAATCTTCAGCGCGGCCAGACGGTTTGTCTTATCGTGGAAAATCACGCCGAATGGCTTTTTTGTGAAATCGCGGCGCATTGTCTGGGCGCGACAACGCTGAATTTGTTTACCTCTTCAGTCGCCGAAGAATTGTGCGTCTCTATCCAGCGGGTTAATTGCTCTATTGTTGTTGTCCAGGATCAGGAGCAGGCGGATAAATTACTGGAAGTAAAAGATAAACTGCCACATATTCTGAAAGTTGTTTATATTGATCCGACCGGCATGACTTCTTATGAAAACGACGATTGGTTAATCAGTTACGCCAGACTTTTGGAAACCGGAGATGAATTTCTAAAAAATAATCCCCGATATCTTGAAGACGAGATCGCTAAAGGGCGCGCGGATGATATAGCGGTGATGATACAAACATCGGGAACAACGGGCATTCCGAAATTAGCGATGTTATCGCACCGAAATTTCACGCAAATGGCAGCACAGTGGATTGTTTCGGAAAATATCAAGCCTGAAGAAAATTGGCTTTCTATGTCGCCGCCGGCATGGATCGTTGACCAGATGTGGGCGATGGGTGTCGCTTTAGTCGGTGCAATGACAATGAATTTTCCGGAAACTCCGGAGACGATCAAAGAAGATTTTCGGGATATTGGTCCCGCAATGCTAATCACAGCTTCACGCTTCTGGGAAGATCTGGCATCGAGCATCAGAGTAAAAATATCTGATGCGGGATGGCTTAAGAAAAGACTTTTTATCTGGGGAGATATAGTAGGTAAAAAAATTGTTAATAGAGAAACACGAAAAATAAAAATCCCGTTATTATTAAATATATTACATAAGGCTTTTAATATTTTGGTTTATCGTCCTCTTCTGGACAGAATAGGCTGTTCCAGATTTAAAAGCGCCTTTACCGGAGGCCATCCTATCAGTCCTGATGTAATATTATTTTTCCGCGCGATCGGATTAAATTTAAAACAATGCTATGGCCTGACGGAAGCAGGGGGGATATTTCAAGCTCAGCCTGATAATGAAGTAAAGCTCGAAACGGTAGGAACGCCTCTTCCTTTAACTGAAGTAAAGATTGCCGAAGACCAGGAGGTGCTTGTTAAATCAGAAGCCAATTTTTCCGGCTATCACAATGACTACCAGGCGACACAAAACGCTTTTGATGATGGCTGGTTAAAAACCGGTGACGCCGGGTATATTGATAACGACGGACACCTGCTGATTATTGGACGAAAAGAAGATATTATCCGCAACAAAAGCGGGGAAGCATTTTCTCCTGATTTTATTGAAACCCGCTTAAAGTTCAGTCCGTATATCAAAGAAGCGGTGATTTTCGGGGAAGGGCGGCCTTTTATCACCGCCATGATTAATATCGACATGGGTAACGTCGGTAATTGGGCCGAGGAACGCATGATTCCTTACACTACCTATATGGATCTTTCCCAGCAAAAGTCTGTCGAAGAACTGATATTGAAAGAAGTGCGCAAGGTTAATGAACAGCTTCCCGAAGTTATGAAGCTAAGAAAGTTTGTTTTGCTCTATAAACTTTTGGATGCGGATGAAGAAGAACTTACCAGAACAGGTAAAGTGCGCCGGCGTTTTGTTTATGGATTATATATAAAAATTATCGAAGCGATGTACGGCAGCGAAAATAGCGTGAGCGTCATCGGAAAAGTTAAGTACCGTGACGGACGAATCGGTGAAATTGAAACAACTGTTAACGTAATTAACGTGGATTAAAAAGGAAGCGGCTATGGATTTCTTTCTGCAATTACTGGTAAATGGCGTGTGCGTGGGTTTGCTCTACGGCATTTCCGCCATGGGTTTTGTAATGATTTTTAAATCATCTAGTGTGTTGAATTTCGCGCATGGCGAACTTCTGGCATTGGGCGCGTTTTTCTTTCTGGCGCTGATAACTTGGGCGAAATTGCCGATTATCGTGGCTTTTATTCTGACACTGGTTGGCTGTTTTATACTGGGTTTTTTAATTGAAAAATTCTTTTTACGGCCTTTAATCGGCGAAAAACTAATTTTCGTTATCATGCTTACCGTCGGTCTGGCGGCAATGTTCAAAGGCTTTATTCTTTTGATCTGGGGCGGGAATCTCCATACTTATCCGTCTTTTTTAAGCGAATCGCTCTCGCTTAATTTGGGAGCAATACATATTGCTCCTGTTTACACGGCGACAATGTTTATCAGCGTGGTGTTTCTGGTCATCTTTGGGTTGTTCTTTAAAAAATCTTCGCAAGGTATTTATATGCGTTCGGTTGCTGATAATCAGAAGGCCGCATTATCTTTGGGAGTGCATGTGCGCAGGGTATTTGCCTTATCCTGGGCCATTGCCGCTTTGGTTGCCAGTATGAGCGGCATAGTTCTGGGTGTCATGAACGGAGTTAACGTGCATGATTTGAGTTCAATCGGGTTAAAAGTATTTCCCGTTGTAATTTTGGGAGGTCTCGACAGTATCGGCGGAGCTATTATCGGCGGCATTATTATCGGATTGTTGGAAACATTTACCGGCGGTTATTTATCTCCGTCATTGCGCGATGTTGTTCCTTACATTGTGCTGGTATTTATTCTGCTGATTAAACCTTACGGCTTATTCGGCCTTGTAGAAATTGAGAGAGTATAGAGATGAGAAAATTTTCATTTCATCCCTGCGGCAATTATCACGAAAGCTACAAGCAGGAACTAAATATATTTGAAACAGATTTTGGCAGAGCTTGTCTGTTAATTTTTCTGGCTGTATTATTCTTTGTAGTGCCTTTTGTTGCCGGTCCATACACGATGTATATTCTCAACACAATAGGTATCGCCGCGATTGCCGCGATCGGGCTTAATATTCTCATTGGTTACACCGGTCAGATTTCCTTGGGGCATGGCGCGTTTTTCGGCGTGGGCGCTTACGCGGCGGCCATTTTAGCCACACGGCTGGATGTATCTTTTTTGATAGCTATTCCCGCGGCAGGATTTATTACCGCAGGTGTCGGTATGATTTTCGGTCTTCCTTCCGGCCGTCTTAAAGGTCTTTATTTAACCATTGCCACGTCTAGCAGGGCAATTCATTATTGAATATGTTTTGATTCAGTGGGAAAGCCTCACAAAAGGCACGATGGGCATCGTATTGCCCGCTCCCCAAATATTACAATGGACAATCTCCGGCGACCGCGCTTTTTTCTTTTTGATATTTATCAGTCTCGTTTTGATGGCTTTAATTGCCGTGAATATCATGCGTTCGAAATACGGCCGCGCTTTTATTGCTATCCGTGATAATGATCGCGCTGCCGAAGGCATGGGAATTCCCATATTCAAGTATAAATTGCTTTCTTTTGGTATAAGCTCTTTTTACGCCGGTTTTGCCGGAGCGCTTTGGGCTTATTACATGGTAAGCATTACAACCGAACCTTTTAACCTCGGCCTTTCCGTGGAATTCATCGCTATGGTAATTATCGGCGGGATGGGAAATATTCCCGGAGCAATTTTCGGCGCGACATTTATAACAGTATTGAATGAACTTCTGCGTTACCTAACCGTTATCTTGATGAATATAAATTTTGTAATCGACCTGGGATTGAATATAGCGCCGCTGAAGGAATTTGTTTTCGGCCTGGCGATAGTTTTATTCATACTTCTTGAACCAAAGGGGCTGGCTGAGCTGTGGCGGATAATCCGTTCCAGCTTTAAACTCTGGCCTTTTTCATATTAGGATAAAAAATGGGTGATATACTTTTACAATTAAATAATATATCTGTTGTATATTCAGATGTTATACAGGTATTAAAAGGTGTTTCTTTATCTGTGGAAAAGGGACATATTGTTTCGCTTTTGGGCAGTAACGGAGCGGGGAAAACCACCACGCTCAAAGCAATTTCCGGCCTATTAAAACCGGAAAACGGCGAAGTTACCGATGGTTCGATAATCTATAAGAGATAAAAATATTCAGAACCAGTCGCCGGAATATATAACGCGCCAGGGTATTATCCAGGTACTGGAAGGACGCCAGCCGTTTAAATATCTAACCATTGAAGAAAATCTGAGAGTAGGAACGGCAACGCGTGCCGGCAAACCTTATAAAGAAGATTTAGATATGGTTTACCACTATTTCCCGGCGTTAATTCCCCGCAGAAAATCACTGGCAGGATATTGCAGCGGCGGTGAATTGCAGATGCTCGTTATCGGGCGCGCGCTTATGGCGCATCCGGAATTGTTAATGCTCGATGAGCCTTCGCTGGGTTTGGCGCCATTAGTGGTAAAGGAAATATTCCGTATCATTAAAAAGATTAACGAGGAACACGGAACAACAATTGTTTTGGTTGAACAAAACGCGCGCATGGCCCTGCAGGTAGCGCATCACGGATATGTCATGGAAAACGGCAAAATAGTGATGGAAGGAATGTCGAGTGATTTGATTAACAATCCCGACGTAAAAGAATTTTATTTGGGTATGGCCGCTTCAGGAATAGCCAAAACATATAAAGACGTCAAATCATACCGCCGAAGAAAAAGATGGCTGTAAAAGGGGGAATATATGGGGAAATATTATGATAAATTTGAAGCCCGTTCTAATAAGGAAAGGAAATTGAAACAAGATGTATGTCTTTCTAAAATGGTTCAATCTGGTTTCAAAAAATCACCAGTATTAAAGAAAATATTAGACAAGCATCACATTAAGCCATCAGGCATTAAAACACGTGAAGATTTGGAAAGTCTTCCGGTTATCACGCGCGAAAAACTTGTCGAAATGGAGATGAAAAAACCTCCCTATGCAGGCTTGGAAAATCCTTCTGTAGCGATTGATCGTATTTTTACCTCTCCCGGTCCGGTTTATGAACCTCATTTGTCCGAAACTGATTATTTGTGGGCCAGAGCTTTTTTTGCCGCGGGTATAGGCCCCAAAGATATAGCGCTTAACGCTTTTTCTTACCATATGGTAGCGGCGGGGCTCACTTTTCATAACGGCCTGCGCAAAGTCGGCGCGACAGTGGTTCCTTCCGGAACTTCTTCTTCGCAAATTCAGGTCCAGTTAATCAAAGATTTAAAAGTTACCGCTTATGTCGGCACACCCAGTTTCTTAATGTCCATTATAGAAAAATCTAAGGAATTAGGATTTAATTTTAAGAAAGATTTTCGCCTTAAAAAGGCCTGCTTTGCCGCCGAGCCATTGCTTCCGGCCTTACGTCAAACTTTTGAAAAAGAATACGGCATTGATACTTACCAAATGTATGGAGCAACGGAGGTGGGAGATGTGGCATATGAATGCTCACGGAAAAACGGCTGGCACATCTGTGAAGAAACAATAGTGGAAATTGTTGATCCGGCAACAGGCAAAAATGTCCCCGCGGGCGAACTTGGCGAAGTAGTAGTTACCCGTCTAAATGATATTTTTTTCCTGCTGCGTTTTGGAACAGGAGACTTGTCACGGTTGATTCCAGGTAAATGTTCCTGCGGCCGCACATCATATCGTCTTGCCGGTATCGCGGGCAGGGTGGGAGACGCCGTAAAAGTCCGCGGTTTATTTTTAGCTCCCAGTCAGCTTAAAATGGTTCAAAGCAAATATAACAATATTCCTTTGCAGGGAATTGTTACCAGAGACGGTTACCATGATGTTTTAAAACTACGCATCGAAAAGATAAATCCGGAAATCGGAACCGAGAATTGGCAAAATAAATTTGAAAAAACATTCAGGGATATCTGCACGGTAAAAATAGATTACTTTGAATACGTGGAGGCTGGTTTTATTGATCCCGCTGAAAAATCTCTTATTGATCAGCGTCAGATGTGATTTTTTCCATTTCTTTTTTACCTAAAAAATACGAATCATAAATGGAAAAAAGCCATAAGATAATAATAAAAAGCAAAACAAATAAAATATAGAACTGGTTAACCGATCTTGCGGCCTCCGCCGAAAGATTAATTACATAGCTGAAACTAATGTCTTCTTTTTTAAGCGAGGCCGCTCTCAAAACATCTATTGCCACGGACACAATATAATAGCAGAAAATAATAATGCTGATAGAAACCGATATTATTATAAATAATCCGCGTTTATATTTTTTTAAAAAAATGTGCCCCCAGCCGGGAAAGAGAAGAGCGCTGAATAATGCCGCTTTAGTGGCCAGATTCATAATAGACGCCTCAGCCTGAAAAAATCACTCTCGGATACTCACGTCTTTCATTTTTAACTGAATGTCGGATGCTCCGTTCCAGTAATTAATTTGCGGTGTAAAAACAACATCCAGATTGGCGCCGGAAATCGCGGACAAAAAATCACCCCGGCTAAACCAGATAGAATCACGCGAAATGCTTTTACTGGTGAGTTTCATTTTTAAATGATTATTGCCCACAACAGAAGTTGAAGACGCTTTAAGATTGCGCGCGCAAAGCAACGGTTCCGGATTATCGCAGCCAAAAGGCGCGAGCATTTCCATTTCATTAATTAAATTCAAATTTATATCAGACAGCTGGCATTCCGTATCAATTATTGTTTGCGAAACTGTTTCCTGAGATTCAACGCTGTTTTCTATAATTTCATTCAAAAGACCGGAAAACTCATCAATATCATCTTCTTTTATGGAAATTCCCGCCGCGCGGTAATGCCCGCCGTATGAAAGCAAAAGAGAAGCGCATTGTTTGAGGCCCTGATGAATATTGAATTCTGAAATACTTCTTCCGGAGCCCTTGCCGATGCCGTCGCTCAAACTGATAACAAACGCCGGTCTGCGGAAAAGATCGACAAGGCGGGACGCGACGATGCCCACGACTCCGGGATGCCATTTATCGGAAGCGAAAACAAGCGCGTTTAATTTTTCCCAATCGGGAGTCTTACCGATTTTATCAAGAATGTCTTTCAAAATATCTTTTTCCATAGACTGACGGCGGCGGTTGTATTCGTCAAGTTTCGCGGCAAGAGAACGCGCCTCCTCCATGTTTTCCGTTAAAAGAAGCTCTACGGCGTCAAGCGCCGAAGCAATGCGGCCGGCGGCATTAATCCGCGGAATTAAGCAAAACGAGGCTTTAAAGGAATCTATTACTTGACCATCAACTCCGCTAACTTCTTTTAAAGCTTTTATTCCCGGTCGTTTTCCCTCGGTAATAAGCTCCAATCCTATTTTCGTAAAGATTCTGTTTTCATCTATAAGCGGCGCGATGTCACCAATTGTACCCAGGGCGACAATATCGAGGTATTCTTTTAAATTAGGATAATCGTTATTTTTCCAGAAACCTTCCTTGCGTAAAGCGCCGCGTAAAGCGATAAGAAAATTATAAGCGATACCGACACCGGCAAGATTTTTAAAAGGGAAACTACAATCTTCACGACTTGGATTTATCGCGGCGACAGCGCAGGGAAGGGTGGTGGATATCTCATGATGATCCAAAACTATTGTATCTATACCTAAGTCCCTGGCGTATGCGATCTGTTCAACATCGGAAATACCGCAATCCACGGTAAGAATAAGACTTATATTTTCCGCCTTAAATTGATCGATAATAGTTTTTTTTAATCCATAGCCGTGTTCAATTCTGTGAGGGATAAAGAACGAGACGTGAGGAGTTAATTCCTTTAAAAATTTAAAAAGAATTACCACGGATGTTATGCCGTCGGCATCGTAATCACCGTAAATAACTATTTTTTCATTATTATGAATGGCCTGCACCATGCGCTCGACACCCTGCTTCATATCTTTCATCAAAAGAGGGCTATGTAAATCGTTTAGAGAAGGGTAGAGGTAACGACGCGCATCATCTATATCCAGCAAATTTCTATTTATTAATACATGAGAAATAATCGGCGAGAGGCCGAATTCCTTGCTTAAAGAATTTTCAACTGACTTATTGCCGTTATTATTTATTTTCCAACTGGTTGTTGGAAGCTGTTTTGGTAAGGTCATTATTTCTAACTTTCGCCGTTTATCTTTATTGTAAAGTGATTACCAATAATGATAAAATTATTAATAATTACTAGTCTCTAGGCATTCATAACTTGGTAATAACTATAATGATCATACAGGTTTTATCTCATTGAGTCAATCAGGGCTTCATTCTTGCTCTTTGCCTGTTTAAGTGATAGGAAAATTAAAAAAATGATAGATAAATTTTTCAGGATTAAAAGAGAACATATAGCGCCCGTCCAGTTTATCATTGAAGGATACGATGGAATGTCGACCGTATCAACGATGGATTCGCAGGAAGCAATCATAAAAATTTCCGTCATGCCTGATTTCACAGAAGAGATCAGGCACCTTATCAGCGAACTGAAAAAGACTTATCGCCTCGAAGATATTGAAAAACCAGAAATATAAATTTTTTTTATGCTAATGCTTACTCATACATACATGCTGCAAAGCTATCTTATCGCGGCAGGCGCCGAAAAACATGATCTGGATGTTTATGTGTATAACATTGTGCCGGATCTGCTGACCATTCATCCTCAAATAAGTTCACGGAAAACCCATGATATTAAAAGAACTTTGGACATTCCTCCCGAATATTCCGGCGCTGCATATGTTATGTTTCATCTTCTTCTGGATGACTTAGCTCATTACGGGTTTATTTGTTGTGATGAGCTCAAAGAATTTGATCCAAATTCACAAGGCTATTCTTATATCAAAGGCAAGCCCCTCATTAATCCGCTTTTGCAATTTTATAAAGACATAAAAAATGAAATTTCTTATAACGAGGCCGTGTATCGTTCGCATTTAATAATCGAAATGCTCTATGATCTGGCAATACTAAAGCAGATAAATTCTTCCAAAACAATTGATCTTTTGTCTGAGGCGGTTACCTACACGGCGAAAAATAAAATGCCGCAATTTATCCGCACAATGAAATGGCTTTATAACATGGAAGAAGAGCAGGTAAATGCCGTGATTAAGGAAGCATCGGCTTATCTTACGAATGATAGAATGAGCCGCATTATGGATTTGGAAGGCAGGATAAAACTATACGCCGGCAAATTCGGCGCAAAAATCAATGAAAATGATATTTACACTAGAGTTAGAAATATTTTTTTGCAGGCTAGCACTTTATTGGACAGGGATGATGATATTTTTTTAAGGCAAAGCGCCAAAATCATAAAGGAATACGGCTGGCAGCCGCTTTAGACGGCTTTTTTAACCTTACCCGAACGGATACAGCGGCTGCAAACCTTTACTCTTTTTACCGATCCGTTATCTTTATCCACACAGCGTAATTTCTGCAAATTTGGATACCAGGCGACTTTTGTTTTATTATTGGCATGGCTGACATTATTGCCGATTGACGGTTTTTTACCGCAGACTTCACAAACACGTGACATTAATAAATCCTCCTGAAAAGTGCGTGGTTATTAAAACAAATGTCTTAGTTTTGCAAGTTATTTTTAAGTATTTCGCATTTCTGCCGGCTGACCGGTCGTTTCCTGAACCCGCTGCCAGATATTCCCCTGAGGATCAATTTTACGGCGGGAAACAGCGGCATCAAGGGGTAAATGAACATATTCTTCTCTCATTAAAGCGACAAGGAGACCGGTTTTACCCGCCATTGCCGCGTGAACGGCGTATTGCCCCAGAGAACTGCAATAAATACCGTCAGCTGCGTTAGCCGGGATAGAGCGGATCAGATAGCTGGGTTCTATATATTTCAGATTTATTTCCATATTTATTTTTTGAAAATGCTCTTCTATGGCGTTTTTCAGAAATGTGCCGATATCCAAAAGGCGGACATTGCCGGAAGAATCCTTCTCCAGAGGAGTATCCTTTTTGCGCATTATTTCCTGACCGGCTCCTTCGGCCACTAGAATAACCGCGTGTCCGCGTAGATTCATGCGTTTCTCCAATATGCTTAAAAAACCTTTTTCTCCCTGCAAATCAAACGGAACTTCGGGGATCAGGACAAAATTAACGTCATTTTGCGCCAAGGCGGCGTGCGCGGCTATATGGCCGGAAAGCCTGCCCATTATTTTAATCAGGCCGATGCCGTTAAAGGAACCTTTCGATTCCACATGCGCGCTTTTGATTGATTCCACTGCTTTTTCTATCGCGGTATCAAATCCGAATGATTTCTGTATTAAATCCAAGTCGTTATCTATTGTCTTGGGAATGCCGACCACGACAATTTTTAGCTTCCTCTGAGTAATTCTATTTTTAAGAGCGTCCGCGGCGCGCATTGTTCCGTCACCACCGATACAAAACAAAAGATTAATTTTTAATTTAAAAAGGTAATCCAGCATGATATCCGCGTCCTGAGGACCGCGCGATGTAGAAAGGATGCTTCCGCCGATACTAGTTATACTATCAACAAATTCCGGCGTTAGTTTAATTAAATTATGACCGCATTGAGGATTTAAGCCTCTGAGGCCGAACTTCGCGCCCCAAATTTCACTGACACCGTAGCGATGGAAGAGGGTAAGAGTAATAGAGCGGATAACGTCATTAATTCCCGGGCAAAGGCCGCCGCAGGTTACAATTAAGGCTTTGCTCTTAGAATGCTCAAAAAATATTTTTTCCCGAGGTCCGGCAAGCTCTACAGAAAGAGGATTGCCCTGATCATCTTTCAGGGAATCATAATTTTCTAGATGAGAATTAAAAAGCAATCTGCTTTCGTCAACAGTGAATTGAGAAGCCTTTATTGGTGAAGTAATTTCTCTGATGCCCAAGCTTTCAATCGCAAAATCATGTTTCATCGTTTCTCCCTATCTTTGAGCACGCTATATACCGCGTACATGCCGGAAATAATTTCACCCTCCCAGCAACCGATATCCGTAAAAAGAGAAGCCCCTGTCAGGTAAACTTTTTTTAGTGATGTTGTGTTTTTTTGCGCGGAAAATCCGCTAAAAAATGATTTTTTTACCCTATATTTTGGATTAGTTATAATTCTGTATTTCATTGATAAATCGATTGATTTATTAACATCATAAGATTTTATATTTTCTTTCAAGAAAGGTATGAGATAATCAACACGGTCAATTACCGAATCAGCCGTTTTAACAAGAGTAGCTCTTCTCCAGTTTTTATCATCGGCGGGTAAATAAACCGTCGCGGTCAGAAGCTTTTTGCCGATGGTTGATTTTTTTTCCTTATCCGGAGAATTTATTTCCAGAATAATCATATTATCGTCATAAATATCTTTGCTGATATCAGTAACTAATGCAACATGAGAAGACATTTTTTCCGGCAGACATTTTTCTGAAATTACCAAATGCAACGTTAAGGGATAATGGGTAACTTTTGTGCGCTTAAGCCATTTATCAGTTTTAATTTTCTTCTTTTTTTTGTAAAAAAGCTTCAATCCTTCTGATTTATTGCTGATAATCAGATTTTCCGCCGTGACTATGGATACAACTCCCTGATCGTCAATCACTTCCGCATTAACAAAATCTGGTTTTTTTATCGATTGCAGTTTGCAATTATTTAAATATTTTCCTCCGTTGTTTCGGAAATATTCAAGTAGCGTTTCAGTTAAAGAACTTTTACCTTTTTCCAGCCGATAAACTCCCCGCAACTGCGTCGTAAAATGATACGAAGAGCTGAATGATTCAAGCGCGTCGATATCGGATGACAATAATCCAAGCTGTGCGTCAAATATTTTTTTTATTTCAGGATTATTAAAGAGAGTACGTCTGTAATTTTTTCTTTTTATTCCAAAGATAAGTAAATTAAAAAATAATTTAAAATAATTAAAATATTGCTTAAATCCGTTTATCTGAAAAAACGGGTGGTCGCTTAACCATTTTTTCAAAAAAGCCGCGTTTTTCTCTGCCGCTTTATAAAAAGATGTCAATTCATTATTCTTCGACGGGAATTCACGCGCGAAATCATTAATCAGAGCATCTTTATTTGAAAATAAATCTATCCGGTTATCAGGTAATACTACCTGATAATGATCGTTTATAGGGCGTAAAATATCTTCCGCGTCGATCTTGAGTTCCTTCAGAAGGGCGCTCGCGCTTTGCCCTTTTCCCAATTCGGTAACTACAGATGGATCAGCGTTAAAAAAAATCCCGTCAATAGACATTTCTTCAAGGTTATGATGGGCAATGTGAACAGTGTCTAAACCGTATTTAACAGCCACAGAAGCGGCAACATAAGATGAAATATCATCGCCTATAACTATCAAATCATGCATAATGAAGCGGCCCCTTAAAATTTATCAAAAATTAAAAACCTGTCAGTGGAGGATTGCACAAAGGCTTTATTGTTTTTTCCACAGTTGATTTTATCAGAACTTTACGCCCTTGTATCTGCAATTTGCCGTCAGCAAATAACTGTATCGCCTGAGGATATATTCTGTGCTCTTCTTTTAAAATTCGTTCTGTTAACGAATCTTGCGTATCTTCATCATAAACAGGCACAACTGCCTGGATGATAATCGGGCCTGTATCAACTCCTTCATCGACAAAATGAACCGTGCATCCGGTCAATTTTACGCCATAATCAAAAGCCTGTTTCTGCGCGTGTAAACCGGGAAAAGAAGGCAACAGGGCAGGGTGGATGTTCATAATTCTATGAGGAAAAGCTTTAAGCAACGCGGGTGAAATAATACGCATAAAACCGGCCAGAACCACCAAATCAACCGAATTTTCCTGGAGAATTTTTATGATATTTTGGTCAAACTCCTCTTTGGATTTAAAATCTTTTTGTTTTAAAATCGTTGTATTGATCTTGTGCTTTCGCGCTCGCTGAATGCCGAAAGCGTCGGGATTATTACTGATGACTATTTTAATGGCGGCTTTTAATTTCCCTTTTTCGATATGATCGATAATGGATTGCAGGTTGGAGCCATTACCGGAAATTAACACGCCGAGTTTTAATAAATCAGCCATAAATACAACTTTAGTTTTCTGTGAGAATAACCTGTTCTTCGTCGTCTTCTCTTTTTTCGATAACGCCGATCAAATGCGCTTGTTCGCCGAGAGCTTCCATTTTAAACTGTTCCATAATATCCTGGCATTCTTTTTCCGAAACAATGATCATCATGCCGATGCCCATATTAAACACACGAAACATTTCCTGCTCGTCAATTTCTCCCATTTCCTGAATAACATTGAATATCGGCGGAACAGCCCATGCTTTTTTATTAATTATAGCGCGGCAGGAATTAGGAATAATTCTGGGGATATTATCAAAAAATCCGCCACCCGTAATATGGACAACGCCTTTGATGTTAAAATTTTTAAAAATAGTGAGCAGGGATTTTACATAAATGCGTGTGGGCTCAAGAAGTTCCAGACCGATGGGCTTCATAAGTCCCGCGACCTTTTTTGTTATATCCAGCTTATTTTTTTCCAGCAATACTTTTCTGGCCAGGGAAAAGCCGTTGCTGTGCAGGCCGCTCGACGCCAGACCGATAATTCTGTCGTTAAAGCTGATGCCTGACCCGTCGATTATTTTATCCGCATCCACGGCACCGACACAAAAACCGGCCAGATCATACTCGCCGGGTTTGTAAAAGCCGGGCATTTCCGCAGTTTCTCCGCCTAAAAGCGTGCAGCCGGCCTGATTGCAGCCGTCAACTATTCCCTTAATAATCTGAACGCTTTTTTGCATTTCGATTTTACCGGTGGCCAGATAATCGAGAAAGAACAGGGGTTCCGCTCCCTGAACCACCACGTCGTTTACAGACATGGCCACTAAATCGATGCCTATTGTGTCGTGTTTATCCATCAATTGAGCCACGCGCAGTTTTGTTCCCACGCCGTCAGTGGACGAAACAAGTATCGGGTTTTTAAATTTTTGTGAATCAAGATGAAAAAGGCCGCCGAAACCGCCGATTCCGGCCACAACTTCCTTACGCGCCGTTGTTTTAATCATCGGTTTGATGCGCTCGACAAACTCATTTGCCTTGTCAATATCAACGCCCGCTGACTTGTATGTGGTTTTTTTCTTCATATTCCCCTATGCGATTGATTTTCTGTTAAAATATTGCGTACGCTGATGTAACGCAAATCAATTCTTAAGTCAATCATTCCTTGCCTAAATATAATATATTTGTTAAAAAATACAGCAATTTGGCATAAATTATCAGACTTGCCGAGGATCCTCACGGAGACTTGAATGGATAATATTTTAAAGATTCTGCAAAAAATTGAACAGCCCCTAAATTTCGCCTCCCAGGAAAATTACAAAAACATCGCGCATATTAAAAATATGGGCAAAACACTCTTGAATTTGCTGGTGTCGCTAAAAGGTTCATTGCCGCCGGCGGACAATTCTATTTTTGTTATGGTTGATGAGTTGCTAAAATTTTTTTCCGATTACGATGAGCAGAAACTTACGGCAAAAAAAATTACCCTGGAGAAAGCAAAGTCCGTTTGGGATAAGCTAAAAGAAGAAGTTAATTGTTTGCATCCGCAAAACGTTCGCGACGAAAAAACGGCTCAAAGCTTAGCTAATTTACGCGAATCTTCGGCGAAATTAAGCACTCCGGTTCAGTATCTGAAGGGAGTGGGCCCTAAGATGGCCGCCCGTTTTGCCGCCAAAAAAATCAGCACTGTCGAGGATTTGCTGTTTTTTCTACCCCGCACGTATGAAGATCGGAGAGAAATTAAGAAAATCAACCGGTTGGAAGTGGGGAAAATACAAACTGCCGTGGGTAATGTTCTTACCTGCCAGTACCGTCATTACGGGAAAAGAAGGATTCTTGAGGTTGTGATCAGCGATGAAACGGCCAATCTGACGGCAAAATGGTTTAAAGGCCGGATGAGTTATCTTGTGGGCATCTTCAAAAAGGGCGCGAAAGTGATTTTTACCGGTGAAGTCCGGCCGGATTATCAGGGCAAGTCGATGATTCATCCCGATTATGAGATTCTTGATGATCAGGAAGAAGACAATCTTTTAAACTTTAAAAGAATCGTGCCGGTTTATTCGGAAACAGAAGGCCTGCATCAAAAATATATCCGCAAGATTATGCACAGCGCGCTTGAACAATATTCTCGTTACGTGGCTTCTCCCATACCTTCGCACATCTGCGAAAAGAGAAATTTGATTAATATTCACGAGGCGCTCCTTGAAGTGCATTTCCCGAATAATATCGGGTCAGTGGAACAGTTAATTGATGCGCGCTCTGCCGCGCACAGACGCCTTATTTACGATGAATTTTTCTTTTTTCAGTTAGGAATGGCTCTGAAAAAATCTGGCCGGATTCTGGAAAAAGGCATTGCCTTTGATTTCGCTGGGAACCTCCTTAATAAATTCTATTCTCTTTTGTCTTTTGACTTAACCGGCGCGCAGAAAAGGGTGATTGATGAGATTTTAAGCGATATGGCGTCAGATAATTCCATGAACCGCCTCCTGCAGGGAGATGTCGGCAGCGGCAAAACCATCGTTTCCATGGCGGCGATGATCCGGGCGTGTGAAAATAATTATCAGGCGGCGCTCATGGCTCCCACGGAAATACTGGCCAAACAGCATTTTGATAATATTAACTTGTGGGCAGGTGAGCTTGGGCTTAAAACTGTTTTGCTTACCGGCTCTATGGGAACTACCGCGCGCGGTGATGTCCTGGAGCAGATAAAAAACGGCCAGGCAAGTATTATTATCGGCACACACGCCTTGATTCAGGAAGGCGTTGATTTTAAGAAACTAGGGCTGGTTATTATCGACGAGCAGCATCGTTTCGGAGTGATGCAGAGGGCCACTCTGCGCTCCAAAGGCATCAACGCTGATGTTCTGGTAATGACCGCCACGCCGATTCCCCGGACGCTGGCAATGACCGTTTACGGTGATTTGGATGTTTCCGTAATTGATGAAATGCCGCCGAGGAAAAAACCAGTCCATACAGTTGTCATGGGCGAAAGCAGAAGAGAGAAAGTTTATTTGACCATAAAGGATGAAATTGAAAAAGGGCATCAGGCGTTTATTGTTTATCCGCTCGTAGAGGAATCCGAAACGCTGGATTTGAAAGACGCGACGAAGATGGCCGAGCATCTGCAGAAAGATATTTTTCCGCATTGTAAGGTAGGGCTCATTCACGGCCGGATGAAAGAAAAAGAAAAAGACGAGGTCATGCGGCAGTTTTTGAACAACAAAATTCAGATTTTAGTTTCTACCACCGTGATTGAAGTGGGAATCGACGTGCCCCGCGCCTCACTGATGATTATCGAACATGCCGAGAGATTCGGTTTATCGCAGTTACATCAGCTACGCGGCAGGGTAGGGCGGCGGGACATTCCTTCGAGCTGTATTTTGCTTACCGATTATAAATGTTCCGCCGACGCGCGCAAAAGATTGAAAGTGATGGAAAAAACAACTGACGGTTTCTTGCTAGCCGAAGAAGACCTTGCTCATTCGCGGCCCGGGTGATTTTTTAGGCACGCGACAGTCCGGCATGCCGGATTTCCGTGTTGCCAGCATCATTCGTGACACGCGAATTTTAAACGAGGCCAAGGAAGACGCTTTTGCTCTTGTCACCCGCGATCCATTGTTAGAAAAGCCGGAACATGCTATTTTGAAAGAAATCTTAATCCAAAAATGGCACGGCAAACTGGATCTGGCCAGGACAGGATAAATAATAGGCTATAGGCTGAAGACTGAAGGCGAAAAGAATTAAACATGCGTATTGGAATAATCGGCATCGGCGGGGTAGGGGGATATTTCGGCGGAAAGCTGGCCAGGTCATATGGTCAAGCTGGTCCGCATGAAATTATCTTTATCGCGCGTGGAGAACATCTTCAAGAAATCAAAAAAAACGGTTTGCAGCTATTCACGCGAGAAGGTGATTATGTTGTAAAATCAACACTTGTTACGGACAATCCAAAGGATGCGGGCATATTTGATTTGGTATTTTTATGCACAAAAAGTTACGCGCTGGAAAAAGCGGCGCGTGACTTTAAAAACACTATTACCAGTAAAACAGTTGTTGTTCCTCTGCTCAATGGTGTCAACAGCGCACAAAGGCTTCGGGCTATATTGCCGGATGCGGATATAATAAGCGGCAGCGTCTATATAATTTCTCACATCGAAAAACCGGGAGTGATTAAACATGAAGGCGGAGCCTGCAAACTGACTTTCGGAACCGATGATTCTGCAATCCGCACAAAAATATTCATATATTCTTGATATTTTATTACAGGCGAAAATCAATGCGGTGTTGACGGATAAAATCTCCGAGGTATTATGGACAAAGTATCTGCTGATGTGTCCCGTCGGCACGCTTACGGCGGCTACCGGCAAGACCTACGGGCAAATCTGGGAAGATACGGCGCTGAAAAAGAAAGTCCGAGATATGATGATGGAAGTTTTTGCCGTGGCCCAAGCGCGTAATGTGAAGTTGTCTCCAGAATCAGTAGATAAAGCGATGAAAATGATTGAAAGCTTCGATTACAATTCGAAAACTTCCATGCAGATTGACAAAGAAAAGAGCAGGCAAACGGAAATTGACGCTCTGACCGCATATCTCTGTCAGGCGGGGAGAGAAACAGGCGTTCCCACGCCAATGCATAATGAAATTTACAAAAAACTTAAATAAGGAGAACGCCATTTGAAAAAGCATTTTTTAACATCAGTTGTTTGTTTATCGCTCTTATTGCTCAATGCCTGCGCGGGCAATTTAAAAACAATTCATGTGGAAACACTGGCAAAATCTACCGTAAGCTGGGATGGAAATACTTTGGCTGATTATCCAAAAGGCCAACCGGAAATTACGATTTTGAGAATAAAAATCCCCGCCGGAGCAAAATTAGAAATGCACAAGCATCCGGTAATCAACGCGGGATTAATGCTTTCCGGCGAGCTGACAGTGATCACGGAAAAAAATGAAACACTGCATCTTAAAGCAGGCGATTCGATTATTGAAGTAGTGGATAAATGGCATTACGGGAAAAACGAGAGCAGTAAAACAGCGGAAATAATTGTTTTCTACGCGGGTGTTATCAATCGTCCGATAACAATAAAATTGGAGCGGGAAAAAAATGAATAAACCGCTAAAAATTAATCATAAAGATAAAAATAAAAGATTTCTGATTGCTTTATCCGTTTTGCTTATTTTAGTCGGCGGTATGATTACAGACCCCTTTGCCGGTCTTGTCTGCTTTGCCCTGGCCGGCATTATATCATTAGTCGCTGTATTAACGGCGACTAAATGGGTTAGGTATGTGGCGCTTTTTTTATTGGTCGTTATTGCTATCCTGATCATTTCGCAATTTCCGCAAGCCCGCGATCATTATCAAACATATCGGCATAAAAGCTTAAGCGGGAACGAAAAATAAAGTAAATAAAGCCGAATGATCTGATTGTAAAATCCGCAAAGCGAACAATAATAAAACGGGAGGAGTTAACCAAGAAGGGCAAACAATCAATCGAGCGGGCGATGTTGATGGCGCTTATGTATTGTTTCTGTAATATCAGCCAACCGGAAATAGGGCAAGTGTTGGGCGGCATTGATTACAGCGCGGTAAACCAGGCGCGCAAGAGATTACAGCAAAAAATTAGAAACGATAAGGAATGGGAAAAAGATTCAAAAAGATTCAATGAATAAATTAGGTCAAATCTTTAATCTTGACATTTCGCTTTGTTGGGGGGATTTTGGGATCAATTGGACTTTGACAAGATTTTAATGAAAGGAAAATTTATGAAAAAGTTTATCAGATTCTTGGCACTAACGAATTTTCTATTTTTTTTAATACAAGCAGTTGCGTTTGCGGCGACTGGTCCCAGTGGTTTTGCCAATGTTCCCTGGGGATCAAGCAGGGCACAAGTTGAAAAGATAATGGCAAAACAGGGATTTACTTATATTAAAGAATTCAAGGACAATAATGGGTTTGTTACACTTTTGTATAAGGGGAAGATGCTAGATATACCTGGCGAGTTGAAGATGATGCTTTTACACGATGGTTTCTGCCGCGGGGAATTTTTGTTACTGTCTGCTGATGGCGGGGCAAATAAAGAACCGGCGTTTTGGAAATTCAATTCGGCAATAAGGACAAAATACGGGGCACCTAATGGTTTTAACTCAAATTATGATGGCGGTATGGCACAGTGGTACAAGCTTCAGGCACCTGGCACCTCAGACGATGTGGCCATAAATCTTTATTACACAAAGCTGAAACCGCCGATACTCAGTAACTGTACAGTTGAGTATATTAATAAAGGGCTGGAACAAAGACTTGCCCTCAAAACTAACGACGGCTTGTAGAGGAACAGCAATTTTAATATTTCCATGAATGCGAGAAGAATAGTGGGTCAAACCTTTATCATGATATTTAACTTTTGACCCAATTTTACCATTCAACAAGTCTGCTTCTGACAATATAAAATAAGATAACTGCGTTAATGATTATTCAGATATATTTATTTGTGTAACCATTAACGTGCATGTTGCCGTCCAGGGCGTGTAATGCATTTCGCAATCCAGCTGGCCATTAACTTTGACATGATGATTAACAAATTGCCTGGCGCTTTCCTTCGTAGCAGTTGAAAAAACAATTTCGAGGTTATTTACCACGCGTTGCGATTTGGAACCGGGGGCAAAAACAAGCGGCTTGTCCAGCTTAAGCCAGTAGCCCGTTTTAGCCAATTGATTGTCTTGTTTTGCCGCTGAGGCATCAGGTTGCTTGAGAGAGGGCATGGCGCCATAAAAAAGATTTCCGGTAAAAGTTGTTTCATCTGCCGGCTTTGAAGAAAAGGAAAACACCGGTGACACACAAATTACAAAAACAAAAAAAAGCGTAAATAAGTATATTCTTTTCATTTTAAAGTCATATCATAAATTCCGATAAAAAGTAACTTTATCAATCGTTTGCAAATTAAATTAGCAGCTAAATACCCGGACATGGTATAATACGTACAATATTTAATAAATATCAGGAGGTTTAAATGATCGGGATTTATGAATTGGCGGTATTGATATTTCTTTTGCTGATATTTTTGCCTTTTATCATTGCTTTTATTGACATTCTTAAAAGCGATTTTTCCGGCAACAACAAAATTGTATGGCTTTTGGCGGTAATTTTCGTTCCTTTCATCGGCGCCGTTGCTTATCTGATAATCGGCAGAAAACAAAAAATCAATACCAGTGGGGTTGCGAAGAGATGATCAAAAAAATAATCTCAGCTATTTCTCTCATAGTTGTCTTTGCCATGCCGGCATACGCCGATATGGGAAGAATTTATGTCAGCGATGAAGATGTAACGGTAAGCGAAGACGCGCAGAAAGCCATTATTCTGCATAATCTCTCCGATGAAGTTTTGATTCTGGGAACAGATTTAAAAGCCAGCAAAAAAACGGGAATTATCAGATTTATTCCCTTTCCCAGCGAGCCCGAGGTAAGTCTTGCCCCCAAAGGGGTATTTGAACATGCCGCGGCCATGATTAAAAAATACGATTTAAAATATCAGGAATTATTTTACTCGAAAGGCGGGGAACCTGAGGCTAAAACAAAAGGCGTGCAACTGCTTCTGAACAAGAAGCTTGGCACTCACGATTTGACAATCATCAAGGTTAATGACGTCTCCGATTTCAGACAGTGGGTTAATAACTATTTCAAAAATAAAAGGCTTCCCGTAAAAGAAAGCTATCCTGAAGAAGAAGCCATCGTTAACGATTATGTAAAAAGAGGAATCGTTTATTTTGTTCTGGATTTTGTCGAACTCACCAAAGCGCCGCGTTTTGTTGAGCCTGTTGTCTATCGCTTCCCGAGTAAGCAGTTATATTATCCATTGAAAACAACAAACACCTTCGGAGGAGAGGGCAGCATTGAGCTGATTATCATCGCGCCGGCCACTCTCTGCTCGCCGGGCAACGGCCCCTTTGATCCTTACAGCAGCGCGCTCTATAAAGAAGAAAGTCCGGAAGCCCAACGGCCTTATAATCAGAGGCCTTATTGCCTCAATCTTCCCGTCAAAGCCAGTACATCGGCGATGATCGTAAAAGAAGAAAATGATCTGGAAAAAATATATCCCCAGCAGGGGCATGATTTTTTTGGAAATCAAAATGCGTTTATCCAGGTGATAAACTACACGGGAAAATATTTTTTCAAAAATGATATTTTTGCAGATATCGCGACAGGTGTCCCTGCCGCGGTGGGCCCAATTGAAGAAGATTCTTCTAACCCCTGGGACAAAAGCTTGTCCGTTACTGAAGCGCTGCCGAAAAAGTGCTCACTGAAGCCGGAAACAGGCCTATGCAAGGCTTTATTCAAAAAATATTATTATGATGCGGGCAGCAAAACATGCAAGTCGTTTATTTGGGGAGGCTGTGGTGGCGTAGTGCCTTTCGATACACTCGAAGATTGTAATAAAGCATGCCTTGCCGCTGATGACGGGCAAAAAAAGAGCGCGATTGCGCCGAACATTTCCAAGATGGAATGGGAGGGTTCATCATCTGCCCAAAAAGAAGAATTTATTTCAGTGATCAGCAAAAAGGAAGAATGGAATAATCTCTGGCGGCGCGCCTTTAAAAAATCCGCGCCCGATATTGATTTTACCAAATATGTAGTGGCGTGTGTTTTTCTGGGACATAACGCCGATTGGCTTTATTCGATATCCTTCGGCCAGCCCTACCTGCGCGGCAATGTTGTAACCATTCCTTACACGCTGGCGGAGATGATCTTGGAACTAAAAGAACCTTTTAGGGCGAAAGGACAATACCGGATGAAAGTTTTCAGGAAAATTGAAGGCAAGGAAATGCAATTGGAAGAGATCTCCAGGAACCTAAAAAGCAAAAGTCATTCACCTTTACAGGGAGTTAAATAATGCAGAAGGCATACGTCCGACCGACGAAATCAGCGCTTATCGCGGGCATGATTGTTGTAGCGGCATTTTTGCTGCTGGGAATAATTATGTTTTTTGTTCTCATGCAGGAAGGCGCTTATATCGGAATGGTCTTTATGGTCTTTTGGGTGTTTATCGTTTTATTGATCGGAGGAATATACTTATATAATTACCGGAATTACGATAAAAACGTTGAAGGTAATGTGGCGGAACAAATTATTCTTCCCGGCCAAATGGGAAATGAAGATTTCGCGGATAAATTACGGAAACTGGATAATTTAAAAAGAGAAGGCCTCATCAGCGAGGCGGAATTCATAAAAAAACGCTCCGAGATAATGGAGCAGAAATGGTAAAAAAGGAGTCCAAAAAAATGAAGAAAAAAGTTATTTACATCATATTACTATTCATCATTGTCCTGTTTGCAGGTACAACTTATTGGGTCGGCATGGCAAAGGCGGGAAAAAGCCTGTATTGTACGAGATGCGTCTGCCCCGGCGAGACAGAGTATAAAAATTATTACTGTGATTCTTCGACGCCCAACTTTAGCTACTGCGATTGTAGCTGCTACGCGAAACAAAATTACGACACATCAAAACCAGGCGGATGCAATACTTGGGTCACCTGTAAATAAGATGATGAAGACGATTAAATCGGTGAATGTTTTCTATTACACGCGTTAAAGCAGGAATTATGAAAAAAATAAAAATGTTGTCTTTGGTTGTTTTTGTTGCCGTCGTTGCGGTGCTTTTGTCATCTGTAAACGCGGCGGCAGTATCTGAAAAAGTCAGATATCATATGGTGCGAGGCCAAACTGCCATGGAAATGGCTAAAGTTCCCGCGGATTATGAATTGGCGATTGAGGAGTTTAAAAAAGCTCAACTGTTGGCGCCTAATTGGCCTGATGTTTACTATAATCTGGGAGTAGCTCAGGAAAAAGCTGATCAATTCAAGGCAGCCGCTCAAAGCCTGAAGCGTTATTTACAGCTTGCGCCAAAAGCGCCTAATGCCGCGCCTGTCAAAGACCTGATAATTCGGCTGGAATTCAAAGCGGAACAAATGATAACCGATGATGTTGCCCTAGATATTTTTGCATCCCTTGGTGATAGCAATATTTGGCAAATTAAAGGGGATAAGCCCATTTACTTAAGGGGTATGCAAATTTCGGGTAAGACCGGAAATCAGATTGTCGTCTCGTATCATGCCGGGACACACGGAAATAACACGATGAATGTTACTCCACAGGGCAAGATACTGGAATTTGATACTATATATTACCTTTGCAGCAAGTCGACACAGAACGATGAATGCCCGGAATGGAACGGATTCAACCTGGAAATTGTATCCAAGAGGCAGGTGAAAATGTCCATTAAAAAAGTTATGCCAAAAATTTTGAACGTGGGCGGTGGTTTTTCTCAACATTTCTATACCTTTGAAAGGAAATAGATCATAAAAAAATGAATTATAAATTACGTGTAATATTATTCGGCGCGATTGTGTTTATATTGCTTTTTTCTATCCATTCGCTTGCGCAAATATCCGGCAGTCCGAGAATGACCGGGGAAGAAATTCTGATGGAGTACATGACAAAACCGAATAAATTAATCGCGCGGGTTAGCAGCAACGGCTGCACAAATAAAAATTCATTTAAGGTGAATGTAAAAAAAATGGCGGGTGTCTCCGCTAAATCACCGCATTATGAATTAACAATTATCAGAATAGCTGCGGACGAGTGCAAGGCTTTGGTAGAGGGAGGCCAGCTCACCACGTGGGATATGGAAAAAGACCTGGGGTTGACGGGACATTACACTTTTTCGCTGACGAACCGCATCTATCAGAATTATAATTTAATAATTAACGAAGCGCGGATTAAAAATCACAGATACTATCTTAACTTTGCCAAAAAATATATTCAGTTGAAAGACGGTAAATTTAAACAGGAAGGAAGCCCCGATGTTTATTTAAAAGTGGAATTGGTCGATTATGTAATTACCGATCTTGATGGAAATATGACCGATGACGCCGTTTTAGTGCTCGCCACATCTCCTATGGGCAGCGGCTTGTTTTATGAATTAACAACGCTTATCTCAGATACGGAGGATGATTTTATTAGGCAGGGACAGACGATTCTTCTGGGTGACAGGGTAAAAATAAACTCAATGTCCGTAAATGAGAGACAGATTAATCTGGATATGACCGTTCATCAGCCAAACGATCCATCGTGTTGCCCGACTAAAAAAGTTACCAAGAAATTCGTATTCTCAGAAGGTAATTTGACAGAGGTAAAATATTAAATCTGTTTACAGTTCTTCAAATATCACTTAAACAAAGTAATTGAAAATATACTGGTAATAGTGTATAATGTCTATAAATTATAAGTAATATTGATGAGTTAAGTCTCATCGAAAAACCAGGAAGGCAGGATTATCAAAAAAATGGATAACGAAGAAAAAAAAGATTATTTCAGCCCTAATATAAACGAAAGTTCAAGAAAAGAAGAATTCGGCAACAGCTGTAATACCGGCACGAACGCCGGTGTCTGTTTTTCCGGAAACAGGCCTACTGATTGCTCTGCTGGTTCCGGCGCAGACTTTTAACCATATTTTAAATATTTTAAGGAGCTAAACTAATGAAAGAAGAAGAAAAAAACATACAAGACTATTTCAGCCCAAATATAAAAAAAGATGAAACAATTGATGCGGCCATGTGCGCGTCAGGAAGCAGTGCGAGCTCCTGCGGGACAGGAAGCAGTCCGGGCGGCCCCTGCAGCGATGGTTCAAATCATTCCTGGTAATTTGTAGAAAATATTTCCTTATTAATGATCCCGGTTGCCATATTCACCGGGATCATTTTTTATATAACCACCGCAATCAAGAGGTTCTTAAATTGCTTTCCGCTCCCATTAATCTTACGCTAGCCGTAACATCTTTGTGTAATCTCAGATGTAAGCACTGCCTCACCTATGACAGATGCGATAATCGTGATGATTTTAGCCTGGACGAGCTCAAGGAAATTATCAGGGATATATCCCGGATGAAAATATTTTCCGTTGCAGTGTTCGGCGGGGAACCTTTTGTTCGTTCAGATATCATAGAAATACTTAGAGAAATAGCAAAATATCCTATTAACATTTCCATCAATTCCAACGGCACTCTTATTGATGAAGCGATGGCTAAAGAATTGGCGCCTTTTCGCGCCGCTTTTACGATTAGTCTTGACGGCTCCAATTCTTCCGTGGTGGAAAATATTCGTGGTAAAGGTGTTTTTGAAAAGACAATAAAAGCCATCGAATTACTTAAAAAGTTAAATAAACAGATACTAATTTCGACAACGGTCATGGGAGTAAATTACCGGGATCTCCCTGAAATCGCCCGGTTAGGTAAAGAAATGGGAGTAAACGGTGTAAGGTTTAATCATCTTTTTTACATAAATAACGCGGAATGTTTTATCGACTCGCTGGCGATATCCGCAGACCAGGCGTTGGAAACAGTATCGACACTGGAACAGATGAATGAAAAATATGGCAGTTTTGTTTCCGGTTCGTTTCTTCAGGTCACTCAGATGATTAAAGAGATAAAAGAAGGAAAAAAACCGGAGGTCTTTGAACCATCCCTCAAACTTGAAGTAAAGCCATGCGGCGCCGCAAAAACGAAGTGCGCGATCAAACCGAATGGCGATGTGGTTCCCTGCGAGCTCTTATGGAATACGCCAGCGGGGAATGTCCGTGACATATCCTTGCGCGAAATTTGGAGAGAATCGCCCGTAATGAATCAATTCCGCGAAAATTTTTATTTAACTGAAAAGGAAATCGGCAGTTGCATAGGCTGTGAATACAGATTTATCTGTTACACTGGACATCGCTGCAATCCTTATTACTATCCCGGCGGCATTGCCAGCAAGAACCTGTTTTGCCTGAAACCGGAAATGCTCAAGAGTTGATAAAATGGCGCCTTATCTTAATTCAATTTATTTTTATAATAAAAACTGCAATCTGCGCTGTCGCCACTGCTGGATCGAGCCGGATTTCGAAAGCAGCACCGACAATGATTTAAAACTGCACGAACTGAAGGAGCTGTTTTTACAGGGCAAGAAACTGGGGATGAGCGGCGTCAAACTAACCGGAGGAGAACCTCTCCTGTTGCCGTACATTCGGCCGCTCATTCGTTTCCTGCATTACGAAAAAATAAGCATCGTTCTGGAGACAAACGGCACCTTGATTAATGAAGAAACCGCTCAGACATTAAGTCAGGCACAGGCGTTTGTTTCCGTCTCGCTGGATGGAACATCAGCAAAAATACATAACCTGCTGCGCCTATCCGGCGATTCTTTTCAAAGAGCTACTCAGGGCATAAAGCATCTAACAGCAAATGGTATTGCCCCCCAAATCATTTTTTCTCTCCATAAAAAAAATGTGTCTGATCTGCCCGCCATGATTGACTATGCGAAAAAGCTGGGAGCCAGAAGCCTCAAAATAAATCTGATTCGCGGAATAGGGCGCGCCAAAGACATTGAAGAGGAAAATAATCTGGTATCCGCTCAAGATTTTGTCAATCTTTACCGTGAACATAAAGATAAAAGTGACGATAATTTTAAAGTCCTTTTTGATCTTCCCTCCGCTTTTAAAACAATAACCGACATCAATCAGGACAGATGCAATACCTGTGGTGTAAAAGGGATAATAGGCGTGCTCTCCGACGGCACGGTGTCGATTTGCGGCATTGGCAACATTATGAATGACCTTTGTTTCGGAAACATCAGGGAACGACCATTGGCCGATATTTGGCAAAACACGCCCATGCTTCGTTTTATCCGGGAGGAAATCCCCAAAAAACTGGAAGGAATCTGCGGCAGATGTCTTCTTAATGGAATGTGTCTCGGCAAATGCATCGCCAACACTTATTACGCAACAGGTTGCCTGACCGGCGGAAATCTCTTCTGCGAAGAGGCATATAAAGCGGGCATCTTCCCAAAACACAGGTTATTATAATTTGTGTAATAAATTAAAATATTGAGGTAACTTGAAAATGGGCAAATATAAACTTAAAGAAAGCATTGTCTACAGAAAAGAAGATGACGGGGCGCTTATTTACGATCATGATAGCGGGAATATGAAACCGCTTAATGAAACAGCAGCGGCTATGTGTGAACTCATGTTTGTGGAATTAGAATCAAAGGAAGACACTATTTCCGCGATAAAAAAATTATGGCGCGTCACTGATGAGGATCTGGTCAAACGTGATATTGATGAATTCATTGAAGGAATGAAAAGACTCGGTTTTATTGTACCGGTGGATTAAAATAGATATTCTTAATCAAGAAATCGCCATTGCGCCTGCATAACGTATTTGAAATCATCATGCAATGAGAGGCGCTCATCCGAAGCATCTTTGGGCCAAGTTATTTTTAATTCGCGAGCGACGATGGCTGAATCGTAAACACCGTCTTTTTTATCTCCGATTTTTACGATAATTTTATAACGACCGGGCGCAAGCCCCATATACGGCAGTTTGCATGAAACGCTGGCGCGCTTATCAATTAAGTTTTTCTCTTTGCTGGCAGATATTGGCAATTCCAGCAAAACGTATAAATCGGTTAAATGAACATTTAAAATTAAAATGTTGATTGTCGGCATTGCCGCCGGCTTCGGTAATTTATTCTGAAGCTGAACGATAAATTCCGCAGGTTTTCCCGCTGTAAGATGATCCGCGGGCAGACCGTTTTCTCCAAAGATCTGAAAATCTTCGACTTTTATATCCAGAGAACATTCTTTGTGGTGTATCAATTTAGAGCTCGGGGCGGCATCCTCATCAGGGGGTTTGCCGAGAACTCTTTCGTAATAACAGGAAATTGCGGCAGAAGTATCGCCTAAAAATACAGATTTCCCTTTTTCCAAAACAAGTGTGCGTGCGCAAAGACGCTGGATCGTCGCCATGTTGTGTGAAACGACAACTGCAGTAACGCCATTATTCTTAATTAATTTTTCCATTCTCGCGTAACTTTTCTTCATGAAATCGAGGTCACCCACGGCAAGCACTTCGTCAATAATCAGTATATCCGGGGAAGAATTTATGGCGATGGAAAACCCGAGGCGTACGCGCATACCGGAAGAATAAGTGGAAACAGGCGCGTCAATAAATTCGCCGATGCCGGCGAAATCGATAATCTCATCCGTGCGGCCGGCGATTTCTTCCCGGCTCATGCCCAGGACAGCTCCGTTTAACAAAATATTTTCCCGTCCGGAAAGATAGGGATGAAAACCAGCGCCCAACGCAATCAGAGTTCCTATTCTGCCGCGCACGGCAATTCTTCCTTTATCCGGTGAAAAAATTCCCGAAATAAGCCTAAGCATCGTTGATTTACCCGCGCCGTTGCCGCCGATCACTCCCAGTGCTTCGCACTGTTTCATTTTAAAAGAGATGTCCTGAAGAGCCCAAAATTCCTTAGGTCGCAGATTTTCCGTATTATAGCGAATTCCCAAAAACGTTTTGGCGATGTCAGCGCTGCCATATAACAAACTGCGGCGCAAGCCGCGGCAAAATTTTTTGCCCACTGTTTGCAAGCATAGCATGTCGCTGTTATCCGTAAATATCTTTTGGGACATGACGAATTCTTAAAACATCCTCTCGATAATTTTATCTTCGGATAGATACATCGCTCTTGACGCAAGAAGAAATATCACCAAAGAAAATATAGAAGATAAAAGAAATTCTTCCAGATGTTCGATGCTGCCGCGAATCAGAGTATCACGCGCGCCGGCCACCAGATAGGTCAGCGGGTTGTATTGTATTATTTTTTGCAGCAGCTCACTTTCGACTTTTTCCGAATAGATCACCGGCGTTACAAACATCAGAAGTTGCATGCCGAAATCGAGCCAACGTTTCAAATCCGGCATCACCACCCGAAATATTGCAGCTACCAGGCCTATACTCGCGCCGAGAAAAAATAAGGGTAAAACGGCCAGCGGGAAAAAAATGATAGTCCAGCTGGGCCTTATCTGAAAAATAAATAAAACGGCAATAGTAATGGCGAATCCCAGCAGGAAACTGGCCAAATGCTGCGCGGTTTGTTTTACCAGGAGAATTTCCTGCGGGCACTTTATGTCCAGAATGAAAGGCAAGCCGGTATAGAGAGAATCACTGGCCGATTGATAAAATCCCATGAAGAGGCTCCAGATTGACGTGCTGATCAGAATATAGGCAGGGTAGGGCATGCCGACATCACCAGGAGCTAATATGTTGGTTGCGTTCATCAGCACCCAAGAGATGATTCCTAAAATAGGCGATATAAAAAACCAGCCCACACTCAGAAAAGAGCGTTTATAGGCGAATAAAAAATCTCTTTTAAAAAGCTGATAAATCAGATAGCGCGAGCCGATAATATTTTTCCACATTTCAAGACAACTGGCAAAAAAGCTTATTTTCCCACGATAATGCGGCTCATATATTACAATATCGCTTTGCTTGATTATTTTTGACACGTCCTGGGCACCATTATCCCATTAAACTATAAATTTATATTATTCCCGCAAATAATTGAATTATAATAATTATTATGCATAAAAAGCTAAACAATAATATAAATCAATATCTACTAATTTTAAAAAGCAATAAAATGCTTTTATTAACCGGGAACATTTAAGCATGTATATAATATGATTTACAATATAAAAAAATCATATTACTTAATTATAAATCACCTCGGTATTTTATATCCTGTTTGACAAAAGGTCTAATTCTGTTATAGATAGGGTCACTTTAAATTACTTAAAAAACACGCATTTCAGGCAATGAAGATGGAAAAAATCAATATCGGATTAATCGGATTGGGCAATATCGGCACCGGAGTGGTCAGGCTTCTTGAGCAAAACAAGACTCTTATTGAACAGAAGCTTGGCGCTAATCTTGTTTTAAAGAAAATCGCCGATATCGACATAGCCACCCCCCGCGATATAAAAACCGATAAATATCAAATGACTACAGACGCGCGGGAAATAATTAACGATAAAGATATCTCCATTGTCATTGAGTTGATTGGTGGCTATGAACCGGCGCGTGCTTTTTTGCTTGAAGCAATAGGGCAGGGCAAGCACGTGGTGACCGCAAACAAGGCTCTTTTAGCCAAGCATGGAAACGAAATTTTTCAGGCTGCTCATAAAAAAAACGTCGATATCGGCTTTGAAGCCAGTGTGGGTGGAACTATACCCATTATCAAAACACTGAAAGAATCATTGGCGGCCAACAATATAAACTCCATTATCGGAATAATGAACGGCACTGCCAATTTCATACTCACCAAAATGACTGATGAAGGCAAGATGTTTGATGTTGTCCTGAAAGAAGCGCAGGCTTTAGGATTTGCGGAAGCGGATCCGACTTTCGATATCGAAGGCATGGATACCGCGCACAAGATGGCGATCATTCTTTCTCTGGCTTACGGTAAAAAAATAAATCTTGATGATATATACGTGGAAGGAATTTCCAAAATAACCAGAGAGGATATCGCCTTTGCCAAAGAACTCGGCTACCGGATAAAACTTCTGGCCATTGCCATACTTAAAAACAAAGCGGTGGAAGCGCGTATTCATCCTACTATGATTTCTTCCGCGCATTTGTTGTCCAACGTCAATCAGAACAACAACGCCTTTAACATTGTCGGCGACGCCTCCGGTCCGGTATTTCTTTTCGGCCAGGGCGCGGGAATGATGCCTACCGCCAGCGCGGTTTTCAGCGACATCATCGATGTTGCCCGCAACGTGTTGAAAGGAATTTCCGGCAGAGTGCCGCTACGTTCAATCGACGAATCAGTGATGAAGGAAATTAATCTGATTCCGATGGAAGAAGTGGAAACCAAGTATTATTTTCGCTTTTCTGTGGTGGACAGACCAGGTGTTCTTTCCAAAATTTCCGGTATTCTCGGTGATCATCATATCAGCATCGCCACGGTGATTCAAAAAGCAAGATTTGAAAACAGCGCCGTTCCGATCGTGATGACAACCTACAAAGCAAAAGAAAAAAATGTGCGGGAAGCTTTGAAAAAAATAGATAAAATCGATGTGGTCATGGATAAAACCATGCTGATTCGCATCGAAGACGAACTCGATTAGATTAAAGTAGAAACTACAGTATGAAATATGTAATTTTACTCGGCGACGGTATGGCCGATTATCCCACAGATAAACTTGGCGGTAAAACTCCATTGCAGTGCGCGTTTACGCCTCATCTTGATCAGATAGCCACTGAAGGCACTCTGGGATTGGTTGATACAATTCCCGAAGGAATGCAACCTGGGAGCGATGTGGCCACGCTCAGTGTATTGGGTTATGATCCCGCTCAAAATTACACCGGACGGGGGCCTCTGGAGGCCGCCAGTATGGGAATTAATTTGGGGCCTAATGATATCGCTTACCGCTGTAATCTGGTTACCATCGGGCAAAAAGACACTCCGGAAGCTTTTATGGAAGACTTTACCGCCGGGCACATATCCAACAGAGAAGCCAGAGAAATTATTCTGGACATTAACAGTGTGCTTGGTTCTGATAAATTTCAATTTTATCCCGGCGTCGGCTACAGACATTTAATGGTCTGGCGCAACGCCACTTCATCGCCGGAAACAACTCCGCCACACGATATTACCGGTAAGCAGATTTCCGAATATCTGCCCCACGGTGACAGCGCGGAAGAAATAAACGAGCTGACGAAAAAAACCGCGGAGATTTTATTTAATCACCCAATGAATATTGAGCGGGAACAAGCGGGCAAAAAAAGAGCTAACTCCATCTGGCTTTGGGGGCAGGGGAGAAAACCGCAGATTGTTCCTCTTACAAAAAAATACAATCTGCAGGGCGGTATGATTTCCGCTGTTGATCTGCTCAAGGGAATCGGTTTTCTGGCCGGACTGAAAGTGCTCAACGTGGAAGGCGCAACCGGCTACATCGACACAAATTACGAAGGCAAAACCAAAATGGCGCTTGATGCCTTAAAATTCATGGACTTTGTTTTTTTGCATCTGGAAGCTCCCGATGAAATGGGACATGAGGGAAACGCGGAAGGAAAAATCATGGCCATCGAGTTATTTGATGAAAAAATAGTCGGCCCCGTTTTAAACAACATCGCTTCTTTCGGAGATTATCGGATTATTGTTTTGAGCGATCACCCGACACCTATTGATATCAGAACTCACGTAAGCGATCCGAGCCCTTTCGCGGTGCTATCATCTATCAAAGATGAAAATAAAGCCTCTAAAATGGCTTTTACTGAGGAAAACGCGAAAAAAACGGGTATTTTAATATCTCCCGGCTATTTACTGATGGAGAAATTCATTCAGGATTGGAAAAATTTTGTAAGTGGATAATGCAACAAAAATCCGTGTGATTTACGCCGATACCGACGCTATGGGCATTGTTTATCACACAAATTACATAAAATGGTTTGAAGTAGGCCGCAACGAGCTGATGCGCAAATTGGGCATTGACTGCGCGCAGATGCGAAATGACGGCATCAGCCTTCCGCTGACTAAAGTTGGCTGTCATTATCTGTTGCCGGCAAGGTATGATGATTTGCTTATCATCGAAACAGAAATAGATTATATAAAAAGAGCAAGCTTGAAGTTTAATTCACGCATCTGGGATGAAAAAAAGCAAAACCTGTTGGTGGAAGGATATACCGTACATGCCTGCCTCAACGGCAAGGGAAAAGTGTCCAGAATTCCGCCGCAGATTCTTGAACCGCTAATTAAATATAAAGATAAAGGGGAATAATATGTCTAAACTATCAAAACAAGAACTTAAAGAACCGGATATTTTTCAGTCTACTGTCACAAAGATCGCTGATTACATTGAGGAAAATAAAACACGCTTTTATGTTTTTGCGACAGCCGGAA
Source organism: uncultured delta proteobacterium (assembly GCA_963813455.1). Taxonomy (GTDB): domain Bacteria; phylum Desulfobacterota; class Syntrophia; order Syntrophales; family Smithellaceae; genus UBA4810. The sequence goes on along the minus strand of CAWEZF010000016.1, from coordinate 101,092 downwards.
TCGCCGCGATCGTTATCGCCGTGGGCATTTATCTTTACTGGAGCAACTACCAGACAAGCGCGATGCAGATATACACCAAGGCGCAAAATAATATGCTCAAAAGCGCTTATAATCCTTCCGTTGCTGACGACACAATGGATATTTTTAAAGAATTAATTGATAAATATCCCTACAGCTGGAGCGCGCGCATGTCGCATTATCATCTGGGCAATATTTATTATAATAAGGGCGAAATTGATAACGCCATTGACAGTTACAAGAAATTTATTTCTTCCGTAAAATCAGATGAGGCCGGGGTGAAATTTCTGGCGCTTACTTCATTGGGTTACTGCTATGAATCCAGAGAAGATTTTAAATCAGCACTAGAATATTTTGAAAAGGCGCAAAAAACAAAGAATGTCGGCTTTGAATCGATGGGATACCGTAATATCGCCAGAATTTACGAACAGCTAAACGATAAAGAAAAGGCGTTGGAAAATTATAAAACCGCCCTGGAAAAAAATAACGATTCGGCCATGGAACTTTTCATCAAACGTAAAATATCATCACTGAGTTGATTAAGGAGAACAATATTTGAAAGTTTTAATGTCGGGAAATGAAGCAATCGCCCGCGGTGTTTACGAAGCGGGCGTAAGGTTTGCCGCAGCATACCCCGGCACTCCCAGCACGGAAATCCTGGAGGAATTTTCCAAATACGAGGGAGTTTATGCCGAATGGTCGCCTAATGAAAAAGTAGCCGTGGAAGTGGCGATCGGCGCGGCATTGGCCGGAGAAAAAGCATTGGCCGTGATGAAGCATGTTGGCGTTAATGTGGCGGCTGATCCCATATTTACCGTCAGTTACACGGGGACAAACAGCGCTTTGGTTATCGTCAGCGCTGACGATCCTTCTTTGCACAGTTCACAAAACGAGCAGGATAACCGCAATTACGCCAAATTCGCCAAAATTCCCATGCTGGAGCCGGCGGACGCGCAGGAGGCAAAAGAATTCGCCAAAATCGCTTTTGCGCTTAGCAAAAAATTCGACACTCCTGTATTTCTCCGTTCCACAACAAGAGTTTCTCATTCCAAATCCATCGTTAAGCTTAGCAAACCTGTTGCTTATCAGGATAAAACAGCCATTACTTTTAATCCGCAAAAATACGTTATGGTTCCCGCGCTGGCGCGCCTGCGTCGCGTAGAAGTGGAAAAACGTCTGGAAAAATTAAAACAATACGCGGAAACTTTCCGTGAAAACAAAATGGAAATCAAAGACCGGCGCTTTGGCATCATTACGGCGGGCATGCCCTATAACTACGCCAAGGAAGTTTTTCCTGATTTTTCCTATTTAAAACTGGGGATGGTTTATCCTTTGCCGGAAAAAATGATCAGGAATTTCGCAAAAAAAGTGAAAAAGATTTACGTAGTGGAAGAACTTGATCCTTACCTGGAAGAACAAATCAGGGCGATGGGTATTTCCGTTATCGGAAAAGAAATTTTTCCTTACACAAACGAATTTGACCCGGGCATTATCGAAAGCGCGATTAAAAAACACCTCAAAGGCGACAAATTTCCCGCGCCAAAAATACCGTCGCGCCCGCCTAATCTTTGCCCCGGCTGTCCGCACCGCGGCCTGTTTTATGTTTTAGGCAAGCAGAAAGTTTTCGTCACGGGCGATATCGGCTGCTACACGCTATCTTACATGAAACCTTTACAGGGTTTGCATTCCTGCATTTGCATGGGCGCCAGCGTCGGCATGGCGCACGGCATGAGCAAGGCGCTCAAAGAGAAAGGAAAGGGCAAGGTTGTAGGCGTAATCGGTGATTCCACTTTTGTTCATTCAGGCATAACGCCGCTTTTAAATATGGCGTACAACAAAAGTGACGCGCTGATTATCATCTGTGATAACAGCACCACAGCAATGACCGGCATGCAGGAACATCCGGCAACCGGCTATACACTGCTGGGCGAGCAGGCAAAAGAGCTTAATCTAAAGCATTTAGTTTCCGCTCTAGGTATTGAAAATATAAAAGTTGTTGATCCTTACAATCTTAAAGAAACCAGAGAGGCGATTAAAGAGGAATTGGCAAATGACGGCCCTTCGGTAATCATATCTCAGCGCGGCTGTGTGCTTTTCAAAAGAAAAAATTATTCCACGCAGGCGCCGTTGAAAGTGGACGCGGAAAAGTGCACCGGTTGCAAAGTCTGTCTGGGATTAGGCTGTCCGGCTATTTCCTGGAAAAAAATCGAACCAAAAGAAGGCTCCAAACAGCAGGGAATATCCGTTATTGATGAAGGATTATGTACCGGTTGCGGTATTTGTGCGCAGGTATGCAAGTTTGAGGCAATTATATAATAATATCGGGTTACTATGATTAAAATGAATGAAGTAAAAAGTGTTTTATTTGCTGGAGTAGGGGGCCAGGGTATTCTAAAGGCCAGCGATATCATATGCGAAGTCCTGATAGCTGCGGGCTGTGATGTGAAAAAAAGCGAAGTCCACGGTATGGCCCAGCGCGGCGGTTGTGTCACCAGTCATGTCCGCTACGGCAGCAAGGTTTATTCGCCTCTTGAAAAGTCCGGAAACGTTGATATTCTTGTTTCGTTTGAAAAAATGGAATCACTGCGTTACTTGCAGTATCTACGTCAAGATTCATCAATTATCGTGAACAGCGAAAAAATATATCCTCCAGAGGTAAACATAGGCGCTTCTCCATATCCGTCTAATATTATTATGCATTTAAAGAGAAAATTTGATATGGTACGGGAGGTTGACGCCTCGGATTTGGCTAAAAAAGCCGGTAGCGTCAAAACCTCAAATATCGTCCTTCTGGGCGCTTTATCAAAGCTCATGAATATTGACCGTAGAATCTGGGTTAAAATAATCGAAACCTCTTTTCCTGAAAAACTTGTTAAAATGAACATTGATGCTTTTCAAATGGGAATTGATGCCTAAATTACTCGAAATTCAATTTATTAGTGTGAATAATTAAAGTTATGGCCGAAGATTATTATCAGATACTAGGCGTGGATAAGAAAGCCTCTGCAGACGAAATCAAAAAGGCTTACCGAAAGCTTGCCGTCAAATGGCATCCGGATAAAAATCCCAATAACAAAGCGGCGGAAGAAAAATTTAAAAAAATAAGTGAAGCTTACGCGGTGTTGAGTGATTCGCAGAAGCGTCAGCAGTATGATCAATTCGGATCTGCCGATCAGTTTCGTCAGCAATATTCTCAGGAAGATATTTTCCGCGGTTTTGATCTCAATGAAATTCTCCGAAGTTTCGGTTTTGGCGGCTCGCGGGGCGGCAGAACAACTTTTCGCACATCCAGAAGGGGAGGCGGCGAATTTCAGGAATATAACGAGGATCCCTTTGCTGATTTATTCGGCTCAATGGGTGGCGGCGGCGCGGGACGACAATATGCCAATGTGCCGCAAAAAGGCCAGGATGCCGAGTATAACTTATCGATATCATTAGAAGAATCGGTTCTAGGCGCGGATAAAAAAATATCCTATCAGATTGAAAACCGTCTTGAAGATATTAGCGTCAAAATACCTCCCGGAATCAGCACCGGCAAGAAACTGCGATTGCCCGGTAAAGGTTTATCCGGCTATAACGGTGCCCCTAACGGCGATTTATATTTAAATATCAACGTACTGCCGCATCCCATATTTGCCCGCGACGGCTACGATTTATATGTCGAAAAAACCATTAAATTCACCCAGGCGGCATTAGGAACAACCATAGATGTACCCACGCTCGACGGTTCTACCAAAAGGCTCAAAATTAGCCCCGGCACTCAGAATAATACAAAGATAAGAATGAAGGGATATGGAGTTCCGGGACTAAAAGGCGCTGCCAAGGGCGACCAATTTGTTAAAATCAATATCGATGTTCCCAAGAAGCTTTCCGATCGCCAGGCCAAACTCATCAAGCAATTAGCAGAAGACGGCGTTTAGAATCCTTTAAATTGCACTGTAAGCGAGTCAGAGGGTCTAATCCCACCATTTATTATTAAATTTCAAGAGGATATACGTCAAATTGAAGGCCGAAAGCCTAAACTTATTACGTCCTATAAGATATGTTATGTAAACATGACGTAAATAAACGTTAAAATTTCTGGGTTTATTTCTTAATTTTTGACTGTATTCTTATCTTCAAAATTAATAGTTTATGGTTCTATTATTTCCAGTTTAGAGAAATCCTACCATCCGCTTCCTTTTCACTCCCCCCCCCTTTTTTTTATTGTTTGCTTGTAAAAGCAAATCCTTTTTTGTGGAATTGTTGATTCGATTATTAATTGCCTGGATTTTAATATTTTAGATTAGCGTTACATCGCCGATCGCGCCCATATCATTGCCGATGATGATGATGATTCCCTCTACGCCTTTTATTTTCATACCGAAATCAAGCGCTTTTTTAATGTCATTTTTGCTTTTTACGTTATTGCCTATCGCTGACGCGGCGGCATCAGCAAGCGTCGCGGATTTGGAAACAACACAAACCGCGTCGGCTTTACCAAAACTAACAGATGGCCCAACTGTCGCCGACGATGTACACACACCGAGCGGTGTTTTTTCGGCTTTCACATTGAAATTTACTTTATAGCTTAGCGGTGATTCCCCCGCAAAAACTGAAACAGTTAAATCATTTTTTGCTTTAATGAATATATCGCCGCCGTTTTCGATAATTAAAGTTTCGGCAAAATCCAAAAGATCCTGGCCGACAAATTGAGAAACAGCTCCGGCAACTCCCGCCATCGGCCCTACCCCGCATAATGCGCTTTTTTCCAGCATATCACGCACAATGGCAGGCGCCAGATTATCCTGCGGCAGGGGCAACATTGATGTCAGAAACTGCGGATTTTTTTTAATATAATTTTCAAGATGTGTTCGATGATTAAGTAATGATTTTTTAGCTTCTTGGGCAAGATTAATATTGCTGCTGATAAAAAGATCGCTTTCTCCGATGACAACATTATATGATTCTAAATTATCTTTATATATTAAGCTTCTATATGTTCTTTCTTCATATAACATATTAGTGCGATTCAACTTGTCCTCGAATTGTCATCGCGAGAAGTCCGTTATATGAGGACGACGAAGCGATCTCTCGTAATTGAAAAAGATTGCCGCGGCGGCTTATGCCGCCTCGCAACGACTGCGTCGGATTGCTTCGCCCGTCAAGCCGGTCTCGCAATGACAGAAATATTAAGAGTAAATTGTAGCGCCCTCCCCTAAAATTCTGTCCGCTTCTTTTTTCAGTTTATCGTTGATATCCAGACGCAAATCATCGCCCAGATAAACTATCGTTTCGCTTTTGCCGTTAATAATATGCATATAACCTTCGGATTTGCCGCGATACTTTTTGATAGTTTCGTTGAATGACTTGATTGTTTCAGGAGAAACTTTGCTGGCATCAATCATGAAACGAACCTGTTTATAGGGATTTTCCAGCGCTTTTGATAAAGATATCGCTTCCTGCGCTATTATTTTCACCGATTCATCGCCTACATCAAGAGTTCCGGTAATAACTACCGGCTCGTCTTCATGAAGGATTTTATAGTACTTGCTGTATGCATCCGCCCAGAAAATAACGCCAACAGAACCATGCAAATCTTCCAGTGTAATGTTGCACATGATATCTTTTCTTTTTGTCTGTCTTTCGGAAAGAGTGCTTACGACACCGGCAATGGTAATCGTATCTTTATCATTTTTAGTATTTAGGTTTCCGGAGTTGGCATTGGCGACAAATCTTAATTTATCGGCAAAACGCAGTAATGGATGGCCGCTGATATAAAAACCCAGCGCTTCTTTTTCCATGGAGAGAAGTTCTTTCTGATCCCATTCAGGCAAATCCGGTATTTCATATCCTGTCGAACCGTTACCTCCGTTGGAAGAGGAATCAAAATCAGCAAAAAAACTTGACTGCGAACTTTGTAATTCTTTCTGGCGGCGCTGCGCCATATCCATCGCTTCTTCAAAATACTGCGCCAACTGACGGCGTTTATACCCTATAGCATCAAACGCGCCGCATTTAATCAGGCTTTCCAGGACTCTTTTATTGGTTTTGCGCAGGTCTATACGGGTTAAAAAATCCATAAAAGATGTAAACCTGCCGTTTTTTCTTGCTTCAATTATGGAATCAATCGCGGCGCCGCCGACATTTTTTACCGCGGCAAGTCCAAAGCGAATATTTTCACCGGAAATACTGAAATCTTTTTCCGATTCGTTGATATCGGGAGGTAAAATATTTATCCCCATATCCTTACAGGTGGTCATGTGCTTTATAATTTTATCGCGGTTATCCTTTTCACTGGTCAGCAATGCCGCCATAAAAGCTACCGGATAATGGGCTTTCAGATAAGCGGTCTGATAAGAAATCATCGCGTAGGCGGTGCTGTGAGATTTATTAAACCCGTATTCGGCGAATGTTTCCATCTGTTCCCATATTTTTCTCGCCTTGTTCTCATTGATTTTCTGTTTTTTAGCCCCTTCAACAAATTTGGGCTTTTCCTTTTCCATATCTTCGGGTTTCTTTTTGCTCATCATCTTACGCAGAGTATCCGCCTCGGCCATAGTGTAATTACCGATGGTGCCGGCAATCTGCATAACCTGTTCCTGGTAAAGAATGATGCCGTATGTTTCTTTCAGAATTTCTTCCAGTTGTGGTAATTCGTAAGTGATTTTTGTTTTACCCTGTTTGCGTGATATGAATTCAGGAACCATTTTCATGGGCCCCGGACGATATAAAGCAATCAGCGCGATGACATCTTCAATGCGGTCAGGTTTAAGGCTGACCATGATTTCCTTCATGCCATCGCTTTCCAACTGGAAAACTCCGTCCGTTTCACCCTTTATCAGCAGTTCATATGTTTGTTTATCATCAAGCGGTAAGTTATCGATATCTAAGTCAATATTATGTGATTGCTTGATGAATTTTAAGGCGTTTTTAATTACGGTTAAAGTCTTAAGTCCCAGGAAATCAAATTTCGTCAGTCCCACGGTTTGAATGTCATTCATGGAATATTGAGATACGATTTCATCTTTGGGAATGCAAAGGGGAACTCTTTCCACCAAAGGCACGTCGGAAATAACAACTCCCGCGGCATGCGTGGAGGCATGGCGGTTTAAACCTTCCAGAATCCGGGAAAAAGATAAAAGTTTATCAATGCGGGGATCCTTTTTTGCCTCCTGCTTCAGTCGAGGTTCTGCTTTTAACGCCTGCTCCAGAGTAATATTCAAAACGTTGGGAATAAGTTTGGCGATTCTGTCTACCTCGCCGTAAGAAATATTCAAAGCTCTTCCGACATCACGGATTACGGCTTTGGCCTGCATTTTTCCAAAAGTGATAATCTGTGATACTTTATCCTTGCCGTATTTTTCAGTTACGTAACGGATAACATCATCCCTGCCCTCCTGACAGAAATCAATATCGATATCCGGCATGCTGATACGATCAGGATTTAAAAACCTCTCAAAAAAAAGTCCGTAACGGATGGGATCAATATTTGTTATTCGCGTAGCGTAAGCGACAAGACTGCCGGCGGCGGAACCACGCCCGGGCCCCACGGGAATATTGTTGTGTTTCGCATGCTTCACAAAATCGGAAACGATCAAAAAATAACCCGCGAAACCCATGGCCTTAATCATTTCCAGCTCTTCAGACAGGCGCTTTTCGTATTTTGCCTTGATTTCCTCTTCACTGCCCTTCTGATTTTTCATAATTTCCGGAAATAGTTTTTGCAGCCCTTCCTTCGCTTTCCGTTCCAGGTATTCGTCAAGAGTCTCATCGGGATTTTTAATTTCGAAGTTCGGCAAATAAAATTTATTCAAATCAAGCGATAAATTACATTTTTTGGCAATCTCTACCGTGTTGGACAAAGCCTCAGGTGTTTGCGCGAAAAGCGCATGCATTTCTTCCGGCGAACGAAAATAATAATTATCTGAACCCAGTGACATGCGGTCATTGTCTTCAATAGTTTTTCCGGTCTGAATACAGAGCAAAACATCATGAGCCTCCGCATGTTCGCGGTTTAGATAGTGACAGTCATTGGTGGCAATCAGCGGTATGGATAATTCTCTGCTGATTTCAATTAATCCCTGATTGGCGATTTCTTGATCGGGCAGGCCGTTTTGCATCAATTCCAGATAGTAGTCGTCTTCTCCAAAAATAGCCTGATATGAACGCGCCGCGTTTTTTGCCTCTTCCATTTTTCCTCTGAGAATATAATCGCATATCTCACCATGCAGGCAGGCGCTCGCGGCAATTAACCCTTCGCCGAATTCTTTGAGAATTTCTTTATCCACCCGCGGACGGTAATAAAAACCTTCCAGAAACCCCGCGCTGGTCAGCTTCATCAGGTTTTTATATCCCTGCATGTTTTTTACCAGGACAATCAGATGATTCGCCGTTTCCCCAGGCGCGTAACTTTTTTCAAAACGGCTTTTGGGGGCGACATATAATTCGGCACCGATAATCGGCTTTATGCCGCAGGCGTAGGCGCGCTGATAAAAATCTATCGCGCCGAACATATTGCCATGATCGGTAATAGCAACGGCGGGCATTTTATATTCACGCGCTTTTTGGAAAAGGTCATCCAAACGAATCATCCCGTCTAAAAGACTGTACTGGGTATGAACGTGCAGATGGACAAACTCAGAATGCTTCATGATTAAACTTCTAAAAAAATATGTTAAATTGGATGGATATTAATCCAGCCAATAGTTAGGCGCTTCCTTGGTAATTATAACATCATGCACATGGCTTTCTCTTAAGCCAGCAGCGGTAATGCGCACAAAACGCGACTTTTCAATCAAATCGGGAATCGTTTTACACCCCGCGTAGCCCATGCCCGCTTTTAATCCTCCGATTAACTGAAGAATGCTGGCGGATAGAGAACCGCGAAAAGGCACCCTTCCCTCGATACCTTCAGGAACAAGTTTCAGCGGACCTTCTATATCATCCTGATAATAACGGTCACGGCTGCCCATTTTCATGGCTTCGAGCGAGCCCATGCCGCGGTAAACTTTATAACTGCGTCCCTGGAATAAAACGGTTTCACCGGGACTTTCTTCCGTGCCGGCAAATAAGCCGCCGATCATTACACTGTGCGCGCCGCAGCCCAATGCTTTAACAATATCTCCGGAATATTTTATGCCGCCATCGGCAATTATGGGAATACCGCTTTTAGACGCTACTTTGTAAGCATCTCTAATCGCGGACATTTGAGCAACGCCTGCTCCGGCAATAATACGCGTTGTGCAGATTGAACCGGGCCCCACTCCAACTTTGACGGCGTCAACTCCCGCTTCGATTAACGCTTTCGCCCCTTCAGATGTGGCAACATTTCCGGCAACCAATTCGCATTGAGGGAAATTTGATTTCGTTGATTTAATCGCGTCAATTACTCCTGCCGAGTGACCGTGTGAAGTATCAATCACAATTACATCAGCGCCTGCCGCCAGCAGCGCGTCGATCCTCGCTTCGCGGTCGATAATTCCCACAGCAGCGCCAACACGCAGCCTGCCCAGAGAATCTTTACAGGCATTCGGGAAACGGCGGATTTTTTCGATATCTTTGATGGTAATAAGGCCTTTTAAAAAATACTCATCATCCACAACAAGTAATTTTTCAATTCTGTGCTTGTGGAGCAGCTTCTTTGAATCTTCCAGTGAAATATTTTGAGAAACTGTAACCAGATTTTTTTTGGTCATGACGCTGGCTACAGGTTGTGAAAGATCTTCCTCAAATCTCAAATCACGGTTGGTCAGAATACCGACAAGTTTCCCTTTTTTGGTTACCGGAACACCGGAGATCGAATATTTACTCATCAGTTCCAGAGCGTCGCTCACTTTCTGATCCGGTTCGATGGTAATAGGATCCACGATCATGCCACTTTCCGATTTTTTTACTTTGTCCACCTCAACCGCCTGATGTTCTATGCTCATATTGCGGTGAATTATGCCGATACCGCCTTCCTGCGCCATGCAAATCGCCGTGCGTGACTCAGTCACCGTATCCATCGCCGCGGAAATAATGGGAATGCGTAAAGTTATGTTTTTTGTGAGCAGCGTGGAAACATCAACATCTTTCGGTAAAACGTTGGACGCCGCTGGGACCAAAAGAAGATCGTCAAAAGTCAAAGACTCTTTTACAACATCATCAAGCATCATACCCTCCAAGGTAATAAATATTAATTATTATTAATATAAAAATTCTTGCCGTTTAATCTGATGAAATAATTTCTTCCATCTTTCGACTGTTCGATATGTTCGGCAAGCTGATAATAGCTCTTGCGGGAAAATCTCGCTTTAAATTTGCCGTTTTTCACCTGACAATAAGGAACATTATTGCAGCCGATTTGTAAAGTATTTAAATCAAGTTTTTCGATTGAATCATCGGTTAAATTAACGAAAAGACAATCACAACCCTCTTCTTTATGATGAGCTTTAAAAACTGATGAAACGACAAATGCTGTGTCTTCAACATCAAGATAACAGCGTTCTTCGCCCAACTCAATCAGATATTTGCCGTTTTCATCAATTTTCAGGTTTTCGAAAAATACACACAAGAATTCCTTGCGGAACATGTGCGCTCCGCGATAGTACCAGATACCTTCTTTATCGATTTTTATTTCGCTTTCCTGCATTAAATATTTTTCCTGCTGTCGAGTAAAATAGTCACCGGGCCGTTGTTTATCAGTTCTACGCTCATCATCTGCTGAAACTTTCCAGAAGCTACCTGCTTTATCTTTTCTTTAGCCCGGGCAATGAAGTAATTGTATAATTTTTCAGCCATGTTCGGCTCCTCAGCAGCGACAAAAGAAGGCCTCCTTCCCTTTCGGCAATCGGCCAGAAGAGTAAATTGCGAAACAACCAGCATCTCTCCGCCAATATCAGTGAGCCCGAGGTTCATTTTGCCTTCATTATCTTCAAAAATACGCAGATTAATCGCTTTATCCAAAATATAATCAGCGTCTTTTTCGCTATCTTCTTTTTCTACGCCTAAAAATACTAAAATACCTGATTTTATTGTAGATATATCGTGCTTGCCTACTTTGACGCCGGCAGAATCGACGCGCTGAATAACCGCTTTCATGAAAATTCCTGTAAATTTAAGCAACATTATCAGCAAATTCCTTTACGTTCAAGTTAATATTTCTTTAATTACATTAATAAAATCGATTATCTGTTGTTTATCTTAACTATCAGCTGATAATTTATAAAGTCCGATTAGTTAAATTCAGCATAGTTATTTCAAATTGTAAAACTTTTGAATTTTAATGAGTTAGAAAATTTCTTGACAAGGGCTTATTTTATTGTTAATGACAGCCCGCTTTTTAATATATCGCGTTAGCACAATTAAATTTTCCCGCGGCGTCGATAAATAGTAATTATTGAAAACAGGAGGACCGTTCGAATGGTTTGTCAGACAGTGAGAGCGAATCAGGAATGCGCTTTTATGAACAAAAAAGGTTGCGGTTTTTTAGGCGGTATTTGCCAGCCGATTATGGAAAAATGTGACGGTTGCGGCAAAATAGTTGCATATGATGAAAAAAACTACTGCGGTATTTACCCTAGTCCAACAAGTAAGTGGTTAACCGGAAAATGCCCCACGGCGACTCATATCAAGATGGAATTAAATGAAGCAACCCAAAAGATCAATCCGCTGAAAGCATCAAAAAGAGCAAGTAAAAAGGCATAAAGTAATTCTGATAAGCGAATAAAAAAGCCGGCATCTTATTGCCGGCTTTTTTATTTATCGAACATTTCTTTTATTTGCATTAATTCTTCTTTTATATGAATTAATCTTTCTTTTTCTTCCGAATTTTTATTCTTGGTTTCACGATCTTCCTTCGCTTTGTAAAGCTGCTTTTTTGCCCCGTCAATAGTGAAACGCTGTGAATATAATAAATTCCTGATAGTTAATAATTCTTCAACATCTTTTTTTCGGTATAGCCTTTGCGACGTTCTGGTGCGCACCGGTTTGATTGTCCGGAATTCCGTTTCCCAATAGCGAACCACATAAGGTTCGACATTGAGAATTTTACTTACTTCGCCAATGCGGAAATATGATTTTTCGGGAATTATTGTTTCCATAATGTTATAGATTTAGAAACATAAAAACTTTAAAAATTACATGGTTCACGTAATAATTTAAAGTTTTTAATGATTACTTATCTATGCGCAATATATATCAGTTTTAATTGAGAGCTTTGCGCAATACTTGAGATGATTTAAAGGTCAAGACTCTGCGCGCGGTGATGGAAATTTCTTCCCCGGTTTGAGGATTGCGGCCGCGGCGAGACCTTTTTTCTTTTACGATAAAATTACCAAATCCGGAAATCTTTACTTTTTCACCCTGTGCGAGTTTATCTTTAATAAGTTCGAAAACTGTTTCCACGATATCCGCTGATTCCTTTTTGGAAAAACCAAGCTTTTCATAAACATTCTGAATAATTTCTATCTTCGTCATTGCCATTCCTCCGTTTTATTCTTCTTGATTCTCTTCGCCTCTTATTTTCGCCTTGGTTACATCGACGATGCCACGTATAATCTTATCGTGAATAATGTTCGCTTCCCCGTCAGTAAGTGTTCGTTCATCCGAACGATAAGAAAATCGCAACCCGACGCTTTTCGCACTTTCCGGAATACCCTTTCCTTCGTATATATCAAATATTTCAACATTTTCAAGCAAATCTTCTTTAAAAGATGAAATAATATTGAATATATAATCAACTTCCATATCGCGGGAAACTATCAAAGCAACATCTCTTGTTATCGCGGGAAATTTGGAAAAATCTCTGTATGTTATCTCGTCTTTCAGGTTTTTTTCGAGAATATCTGTATTAATTTCAAATACATAAGCAGCTTGTTTCAGATCAATTTTTTCCAAAATATGCGGGTGTATTTCGCCCATATATCCTAATATTGTTTCTCCTGACAATACCGAGCAGGATTTTCCAGGATGCAAAATTGTATCAACCACATCGGATTTAAATGTAATGTTTTCCAATTTTAAGGCGTAAAAAATATTTTCCAGACATCCTTTTAAATCATATAAATCAACGTTTGATTTATAATCCCAGAGATTCTCCGTTTTTTTTCCCGAGATAAGGCCCGCGAACATATTTCTTTCTTTGGGAAGCTTTCCGTCTTTATCGTGAATGAAAGCACGACCTAATTCAAATATTTTTAAATTTGCGTAACCGTTATTAATGTTTTTCTTTAAAGTATCCAAAAGTCCGGTAATGATTGTAGGCCGCATTACGGATTGTTCTTCCGTGAGCGGATTATTGATTCTGACTAAATTAAGCCTCTCATCTGCTGCGGGCAATAACAAGGAATCAACTGACGCGGGTGATATAAAACTATAATTGATAACTTCCGAAAAACCCATACCGTTCATTATTTTTCTGATACTTTCTTCCAATTTCAGGCGTCGGTTGGGCAGTAATTCTCCTACTGAAACATTAGGAAGGCTGGCGGGAACACGGTCAAACCCGTATATTCTGACAATTTCTTCGATTAAATCTATTTCTCTGGTTATATCCACTCTAAAAGTCGGTGGAGTTACAAGGTATATGCCTTTTCCTGATTGAGTGGTTTTCATTCCCAGGCTGCGTAAAATTTTTGTAACTTCCATGGCGCTAATTTGCGTGCCGGTGATTTTTCTCACCTGCTCAAGGCGCAATTTAATATTTTTTGCCTGTCGGATTTTCCGCGGATACTCGTCAATATAATTTTTGCAAATACTGCCGCCCGCCAATTCGGCGATCAGTTGTGTTGCCCGATTCAGCGCTTTTACGACGCCTTCAGGATCAATGCCTCTTTCAAATCTAAAAGCGGCTTCTGTAGGCATAGCTAATTTGCGCGCTGAACGGCGGATAGAAACAGGATTGAAATAAGCGCTTTCGAGAAGAATAGTCTCGGTGTCTTCTTTTACTTCGGAATTTAATCCGCCCATAATTCCTCCGATAGCAACCGGTTTTACTCCGTCGCAAATAAGCAGTGTTTCATCTGTTAATTTGCGGCTCTTGCCGTCGAGCGAAATAAATTCTTCATTCTTTTTTGATTTTCTAACGATGATTTTATTTTTTTCCAAATAACGGAAATCAAACGCGTGAAGAGGCTGCCCCATCTCCAGCATGACAAAATTTGTCACGTCAACTATATTGTTGATTGCGCGCATACCGCACGCTTCCAATCTTGTTTTCAGCCAGACTGGTGAATGACCTATCTTTACTTTCTTTATCATTCTGGCAGTGTAGCGCGGACAAAGTTCCGCATCCATTATCTTCACTGAAGCAAGCGATTTTATGTTTTCAGAGTTTTCTTTGATATTGACTTTCGGCATTTTTATTTTTTTGCCGGTTAATGCCGCGACTTCGCGCGCTATACCAATTACACTCAAGCAATCGGCGCGATTGGGCGTGATACTTATATCAAAAACCGTGTCTTCCAAATCAAGCGCTTTTTCCAGAGGTTTTCCCAGCTTCATGTTACGCGGCAGCTGCATAATGCCGGACGCGTCTTCGCCTATCGCCAGTTCCGCTTCCGAACAAAGCATTCCTTCAGAGGTTTCGCCGCGCAAGACAGAAGATTTGATAGTATAACCTCCGGGAATTGTCGCTCCTACTTTGGCCAGGGGAACAATATCGCCCGCATTTATATTTTTTGCTCCGCACACTACAGGATATTTTTTCTTGCCGTCGGTTACCTCACAAAGGGAAAGTTTATCCGCGTTAGGATGAGGATTTACGGAAATTATTTTCGCGGTGACAACGCCTTTAAATTCAGTCTGAATTTCTTTTACTGATTCGACTTCCAGACCAGACATAGTAAGGCGCTCGGCAAGCTTTTCCGCTTTTAAATCTATATCCACATAGTCTTTAAGCCATTTGAGGCTAACCAGCATAAGATGAAATTCTCCTAAAATTGCCTGAGGAATCTAAAGTCGTTTTCATAAAACAAACGGATATCGGAAATTCCGTATTTGAGCATGGCCATGCGCTCCACGCCAAGGCCAAAGGCAAAACCTGTATATTTTTCTGAATTGTAATTAACGTATTTAAATACCGCGGGATCCACCATGCCGGAACCTAATATTTCCAGCCAGCCGCTTTGTCCGCAGACACGGCATCCTTTGCCCCTACACATAACGCAACAGATATCCACTTCCGCGGAAGGTTCGGTAAACGGAAAAAAACTGGGACGGAAACGAATCTTTGTATCCTGGCCGAATATTTTTTTCAGAAATACCGTCAGGATTCCCTTAAGATCGCCAAACGTAATGCCTTCATCGACCAGCAATCCCTCGATTTGATGAAACATCGGCGTGTGCGAAACATCGGAATCCCTCCTGTAAACCTTGCCGGGAGATAATATGCGCACGGGAGGTTTAACTTTCTCCATCACTCTAACCTGAACGGGTGATGTGTGCGTGCGCAGAACTATATTTTCTTCTATATAAAAAGTGTCCTGCATGTCCCGCGCGGGATGGTCTTTAGGAATATTGAGCGCTTCAAAATTGTAATAATCGAGTTCTATTTCCGGTCCTTCGACAACGGAAAACCCGAAAGAAGAGAATATCGAGCAGATTTCATTGCTGATTTGTGTTATCGGATGAATTCTGCCGTACTTTATGACACGACCCGGCAGCGTTACATCGATTTTTTCTTTAAGTAATTTATTTTCGTTTTCGTTTTGGGATTGTTTGTTTAGTTCTTCTTCAATTCTGGCGGTAAGAAAAATCTTTATCTCATTGCATCTTTTTCCGAATAAGGCTCGCTGTTCTTCAGGAACCTGCGCGATATTACGCAACTGCCCGGTAAGAAGTCCTTTTCTTCCGAGATATTTTGTTCTGATAAGAAGAATTTGTTCCTGGTTTGATGCTTCCTGAAGTTCTGCAAGAGCGTTATTTTCCAGCCGTTGAAGATCTTCTATCATGCCGCCTGCTCGCCTTTTACCGTTTCCACAATTTTGGCAAAACCCTGAGGATCATTTACGGCCAGCTCCGCCAGGATTTTACGGTCCAGTTCTATACCCTCTTTTTTCATGCCGTCCATCAGCCTGCTGTACGATATGTTGTGCGAACGAGCAGCCGCGTTAATGCGGGCAATCCATAATTTTCTAAAATCTCTTTTTCTCGCCCTACGGTCACGATAAGCGTAAGCTAAAGCTTTATCGACAGCTTCTGTGGCTGTTCTTAAAAGTCGGCTACGGGCGCCAAAAAAACCTTTCGCCAGTTTCAATATTTTTCTTCTTTTTTTGCGGGCGGTAACACCCCTTTTTACTCTTGACATTTCTTCATCTCCTATTTCCTGATAAGTAATACGTATGAAATTCCCTATAAATAAGGAATCAGCCTTTTAATTTCTCTGTAATTTGCTGATTTGACCAACGCCGATTTTCTTAAGGCTCTTTTCCGTTTCGTCGTTTTTTTAGTGAGAATATGGCTGGCGAACGCCTTGCTCCTCTTAATTTTGCCTTTGGAAGTCACGGTAAAGCGTTTAGCCGCTCCTCTGTGTGTTTTTAATTTTGGCATTTAATCCTCTCTTGGTTTTTATTGTTTTTTGGGAGAAACAATCATAACCATGCTTCTTCCCTCCAAACGCGGTTCCTGATCGATAACGCAATGATCAGTTAACTGCGCTTTTATATTGTCCATTAATTTACGGCCTATTTCCGTAAACGCAATCTCCCTGCCCCTGAAAACCATCGATATTTTAACTTTATCATGCTGGTCTAAAAATTTTCTAATATGTTTTATTTTTACCTGTATATCATGTTCATCTGTTTTGGGGCGTAATCGTATTTCTTTTACATGAATAACAGTCTGGCTTTTTTTTGCATCGTGTAATTTTTTGCTCTGTTTATACCGGTATTTTCCGTAGTCCATTATTTTGCAAACCGGAGGTTCGGCGGCAGGTGATACTTCCACTAAATCCAATACGGCTTTTTCGGCATGGCCCAGGGCTTCTTCCAATGTTATGACTCCTAACTGCTCGCCTTCTTCGTTGATTACACGAACACTGGCCGATCTTATTTCCCGGTTGATTCTTAAATCTTTAGTTATATTTCACCTCCTGAATTAAATAAGTTTAATTAAACAGTTACTCTTTCTTTTCACATATTTCGTGAACAAGAGCAATAAATTCTTGCACCGGCAAAGCTCCCAGATTGCTGCCGTCACGGACACGCGGCGCGACAGTTCCCGCTTCCATTTCCTTATCGCCGATAACCAGCATGTAAGGAATTTTCTGCATTTGCGCCTGGCGTATTTTATAACCTAATTTTTCATTTTCAAAATATTTTTCAGCGCGAATACCCGCTTGTGTTAATCTTTCATAAACTGTTTCAGCATAAGGTATATGTTTATCCGTCACAGTCAATATTATGCACTGTGTCGGCGAAAGCCACACGGGAAATGCCCCTGCATAATGTTCGATAAGCACTCCCATAAAGCGTTCTATGGCGCCTAAAATAACCCTGTGTAACATTACCGGACGGTGCCTTTCGCCATCCGCGCCGATGTAAGTTAAATCGAATCTTTCCGGCAAAGTAAAATCGCATTGAATTGTGGCACACTGCCATTTTCTTTTCAAGGCATCTTTTAATTTGAAATCAATCTTCGGTCCGTAAAAAGCTCCGTCACCCTCATTGACTTTATATTCTATTTTGTTGTCTTTCAGCGCGTTTCTCAGGGCATCGGTTGCCAACTGCCAGTCTTCATCAGTACCGATATAGTCAGCTGGTTGTGTGCTTAGCTCAACTTCATATTCAAAACCGAAAATTCCCATCGCGTAATGCACGAAGTCCGCAATCGCCCGAATTTCTGAATTAAGCTGTTCAGGGGTGCAAAGAATATGCGCGTCATCCTGAGTAAATTGCCTCACCCTCATCAGTCCGTGCAATACACCCGTTTTTTCGTGACGGTGCACGGTGCCTAATTCAAAATAACGCAGGGGCAGATCACGGTAAGAACGGATTTTTGATTTGTAAATGAGCATGTGCGCAAGGCAGTTCATCGGTTTTATTCCGTAAATCTGCTCGTCAATTTCCGTGAAATACATGTTTTCACGATAATGTTCATAATGTCCGGATTTTTTCCACAAATCAACTTTGAGAATTTGCGGCCCCATGACCATTTCATAACCGCGTTTAAGATGTTCTTTCTTTTCCCAATCTTCGATCAGGTAACGCAGCATCATTCCCTTAGGATGAAATATAATCAGCCCCGCGCCGGCTTCTTCGTTTATCTGAAAGAGGTCTAAATCTTTTCCCAGCCGCCGGTGGTCTCTTTTTTTCGCTTCTTCAAGCAAAGTCAAATAATCGTTTAATGATTTTTCATCAGCGAATCCGGTACCGTAAATGCGCTGAAGCATTTTATTCTTTTCGTCGCCGCGCCAGTATGCTCCGGCTACACTCAATAGCTTGAAAGCTTTTATTTTACCGGTGGATGGAATATGCGGGCCCCGGCATAAATCAATGTAATCGCCGTCTTTATAAATGCTGACAACTTTTACGTCTGCCGGCAAATCATTGATTAATTCTACTTTGTAATCCTCTTTTCGATCGGCAAACAATTCGGTTGCCTTTTTCCGTTCAAGTTCTTCACGAATGAATGGATAATCGGCGCTGATAATTTCCCTCATCTTTTTTTCAATTTTAGTGAAATCATCGGTGGTAAATGGTTTTTCATATTCAAAATCATAATAAAACCCATTTTCAATAGACGGCCCGATACTGACTTTGGTTCCTTTGAATACCGCCTGAACGGCGTGCGCCATAACGTGAGCTATGCTGTGACGTAATATATCCAACCCTTTATCAGAATTAATATCAACAACACTCAGCGAGCAATCTTTATTAAGAATTGAGCTTAAATCCGCGGGCATGCCGTCAATATTTACCGCCACAGCCGAACCTAAAGCACTTCTCTCCCACAAAGAAATTGCCTCACCTGCGGTAATTCCTGATTTCGCGTCAATTACTTTATTATCGGGAAAAGATATTTTTATGTCCATAACTTGCTTTATAACAAATCATTTTAAAAGGGCATCACCGGTTTGCTGATGCCCTTTTGATTGGCACTTGTAAAATTAATTTCCTTAAAAATGGTAGGCACGCAGGGATTTGAACCCTGGACATCCACCGCGTCAGGATGGCGCTCTCCCCCTGAGCTACGTGCCTATCTTTCCTCATCATTTTAGAATTGGAGTTACTAGCAGTAAACAACCAAGGTGTCAAGCAAATATCTTATATACTTAGACCTTTTCACGAAGCGCGATTAACATATTTTATTCCACGGCTTATGTAAATCGCGCCGGAGACGACAGTGATCCCGGCAGTTATCCAGCAAAGAGCCTCAATCCACCGGTAGCTGATATCATGACTCATTGCCTGGTATAAAAGAGCTAAAAAAATCGTTGCCAGCTGAAAAACTGTGGTCACCTTACCGATAAATGCCGGTTTTATCTCATATTTTATCGACATCACGGACAAAATAACCATTCCGAGCACGATGATGAAATCTCTGCTGATTACAATAACCGAAATCCAGCTGGGAATTAAACCAATGACAGATAAAGAAATAAAGCTTGAAGTGAGCAGTAATTTGTCTGCCATGGGGTCAATGAAAGCGCCAAGTTTTGTTTGTTTATTCAAAGCGCGGGCTAATAATCCGTCAAAAACGTCAGTTAATCCGGCAATGGTAAACGTAATCAACGCTTCTTTGTATAATTCCTGCATCAAAAAAATAATTATTACCGGAACAAGAATGATGCGCAGTAAAGATAGAAAATTAGGTAAATTCATAAAATTATCTATACTAAAATAAAATATTTGTTTTCATGATGGTTTTCACATTTGTATATCTTAACAAAGAATATTAATTAGTTGCGTAAATTCGGCCCATAAGGAATTGTTTCCATTATCTTGGTTACAAGTTCTTCTATCACCTCTTCATAAGCCTTGTAATATTTTATATCCAGACCTTTACGGGTAAAGGCAAAATTTCTGCTCGTCGCGCTGTATTGACCTTTCCATACTATTTCTCCGTTTTCACTCTTTCGCAATTCGCAGCTCAACGATATAGTTATAGGCCTGTAAAAAAACCCTTTGCCTTTGGTAGATTTATTTAAAGTTGAATAGAGAACCCCGTCTGCTCCCACCAACTCGTTTATTGTCCGGGGAGATATATTGTTAATTTTTTCTTTGTTATCTAAAGTTTTCAGTTCTTCCAATCTTCGGTCAATTAAGTCCGGCGAGAGTTTAGAGTAGCCTTTAAAATAAAGTTCGTCGATAATTCTTATCCGCAATAAACCAGGCGCAACGTCATCCTGCGTTTTATTTTCGATGGGAAGCACAGCGATGATATTTACCAAATTTTTTTCAGGGTCAACATCAACTTTTTTTGTTGCTTTTGATGAGCATCCGGTGTTCAGAACAAGTACTATAATAATAGCTAAATAAAAGTAAATTTTGTTAATCTTCATCTTTCCTCCAATTATAATTTGCAAACCATATCAACCCGATTAGGCTGTTGGCTTAATATTTCCAGAACACAACCCGCTTTTTGTTCCAACTCAGATCCCAGTGATTGGATATCACCCGCCATTTCAATTTCAAATTCAGCTTCCTGCCAGGTAAAAGTACCGGGATATATGTTTTTAACTAAATCTACGCGGCTTTGTAAAATAATTTTAATTCTTGAATACGCGGCGTAACTTTTTATTCCTTTTACCGCCAGGAACACCCCTGTCTTATTTTTGCCCTTAAGATTGTTATGAAGAAATCCCATTTTATGCAAGTCGTTTTTCAGTGCCACAGATGCTACAACAACGTTGGCTTTTACGTTAAACTCTTGCTCCTGTCTGCCTTCCTGCGTTATCGTGTAATACACGATATACTTATCCGGCTCTTGGACTATTATTCTTTTGATAAGCTGAAAATTTTCATCATTTACTGAAAGCTCGGACAGATTTGACCCCTCTTCAAGTATTGCTTTTTCCAGCGCGTTTTGTATCGCCTCTTCGCGGGCTTTGGCCACATTTTCATTTTCTATCTTAGCGCTGCCGTCGACACTTAGGGTGGCATTGCTGTTCCCATCTTTCTGAGCGTGAACAGCAAACGCGAAAAAAATTACAATAATAATGACAGGTAAAGATGAGTATTTTTTCATGAATATATTTCTGAATTACGTTATTTAGCTGCCGCTAATTTTTTTAAGTTTTTCTATTTCTTCACGGATAATTTTTCCCGCAACCTCCGGGACCAGTTCACGCGCTATTTTTTCTGCGATTTCGGGGACCAGTTCACGCGCTATTTTTTCCACAATTTCTGCGGCGTGCTTTATTATTTCTTCCTCTAAACGTGTTTCCTTTTCAGAGTCTTTTGTTTCATTAATAACTTCCTGCAAATCTTTCGGCTTGTTATTTTTCTCGTATCCTCTGCCGTCAACAACAATTACTTCCTGATTTTTTCGCTCGCTTGTTTCTTCCAATATATCTGTGAGTTCAAAAATCTTATTGTCTTTTATGGGATCTGAATCCATCTAAATTCCTCCCTGAGAATATCGCGTATTGACGTGACAATTATCATAGTGCCCTAAACAGTTCAAGGTCAATAAAAATATAATGTCGGATATTGTTAATTCTTGGAATTTTTAACTAATTTTACGCCGATTTCAAAAGCGGTATACATCATTGGTTGATTTTTCGCCGCCGGCTGGGCTTCGCTGTTAACATGAATAATTCGCCCCACCTCCTCCATACCCAAACCGCTTCCCGTCATGCCCGCAAGATATCTTATTGATTTCTAATATAATTCCGGATTATCCGCTCCCTGTGATACAACAAGCGCGTAGGTTTTTCCCGGCATAACCATAGATTTATATCCTCCCTCGGGAAGATTCGCATAAAGAGAATACATTCTATCCACAAGCATTTTATCTGCCCGGATATTCTGTACATATAAATGGCGAGTCGGCAAGATCTATAAGGAAGCGGCTATAACGGCCTGGTTGACTTGGGATACAAAAAGCATTATTGTGTGCATCATGGTAAGAATGAATTTGCCAACGGCAAAAAGCACATTAACGGCATTGAATCATTCTGGTCCTATGCCAAAAGGAGGCTTATGAAGTTCCACGGTATCCCCAAAGCAACCTTTTATTTTCATCTCAATGAGTGTGAGTTCCGATTCAATTACCGGAAACAAAATATCTACCAAATTACATTAAACCTGATGAGAAATAACTTGCTCATCTAGTCTAGAGCCATGATTTAAATTTATAAAACAGGATGAATCTATGGAAAATGTCGTTATTTTAAGTTGCGTGCGCACACCTATCGGGGCTTACGGCGGTTCTTTGAAAGATGTTCCCGTATATAAATTAGGCGCGGTTGTTTTGCAGGAAGCGGCTAAACGTGTAAATGTGGATCCTGCCCAGGTTGATGACGTGATTATGGGCACTGCGTATCAGAACGGTGAATGCGCCAACGGCGCGCGCATGGCTGTTTTGGAAGCGGGCTGGCAGGATACAGTGCCGGGAGTTGTTCTGGACAGGCGCTGCTGTTCGGGCCTCGAAGCCATCTTTTTCGGCGCGATGAAAATTCAGACCGGCAACGCGGACATTGTCATTGCTGGCGGCATGGATTCAATGAGCCAGGCCGAACTTTATATTCCCGGTGATATCAGATGGGGTCTGGGTGGCAGAATCCATGAAAAATACGATTTCATGCCACGTGGGCACGGCGCCATGGCGATGTGGGGAATTCCCTTTTACGACCGCATTCAGCGCGCGCGCGTCATGTCGCAACCCATCGCCCGCTACGGCGAACTAAGCTCCATGATGGCCTGGGCGGAAACCGCGGCAAAGAAAGAAAAAATCACGCGGGAGGAAGCGGACCGCTGGGCGTTCAGAAGCCATCAAAGAGCGATTGCGGCGCAGGACGCTGGAAAGTTTACCGAAGAAATAGTTCCCGTGCCCATCGGTAAAGATAAAAGTGGTCAACCGATCATTTTCAATGTTGACGAAGGACCGCGGCGGGAAACCACACTGGAAAAACTGGCCAAACTTAAAGCGGTTTACTCCGACGGCGTCTGCACGGCGGGAAATTCATCTTCGGAAAACGACGGAGCTTCCGTTGTTCTTCTGGCCTCCGAGAAAAAAGCGAAAGAACTTGGTGCCAAACCTCTGGCCTATTTCCGTTCCTGCGCGGTAGCGGCAACCGATCCCACGCTTACCTACCCTGCCGTGCCCGCTTCGGTGCAAAAAGCGCTGCAAAAAATTAATGTCAAAATTGATCAGATAGGACTGGTGGAAGTTCAGGAAGCTTTCGCCGTCCAGACGATTGCCGATACCCGGCTCTCCGGTATCAATGAAAAAGAAATGGATGAGAAAGTTAACGTCAACGGCTCCGGCATTTCCCTGGGGCACCCCATCGGCGCCACCGGAGCAATGCGCCTTACCACGCTGATCAATGAAATGGTGAGGCGGGACACACAATTCGGCCTGGAAACAATTTGCGGCGGAGGCGGCCAGGGCATTTGTATGATTGTAGAGAGGAAATAAACTCAAGGATAAATCGGGGAGGATTTATATATGGACTTTGCATTAACCGAAGAACAAAAAATATTGCAGGACATGGCGAAAAACTTTGCCGAAAACGAAATTAAACCGCATGTAGAAGAAGACGAAAAAAATCAGCACTGGCGCAAGGAAATTTTTGACAAAATGGCCGAGCTCGGCTTTTTCGGCTTCTGCATTGATGAAAAATACGGCGGCAACGGCATGGGCTTTCTTGAAGGTGTGCTCGTTATCGAGCAGATTGCCAAAGTGCACACTTCCTGGCGCATGGCTTTCAACATGCAGTGCTGGGGGCCGTCGCTGACCATACAGAAATTCGGCACCGAAGAACAAAAGCAGCATTACATCCCCAAATTCGTCAGCGGTGAATATATTGGTAATTTTGCCATGACTGAAACTGATATTGGTTCTGATGTCGCGGGAATGAAGTGTCTGGCCGAAGACAAGGGGGATTACTACCTGCTCAATGGCAATAAAATGTGGATAACTAACGGTACAATCGCCCATCATGGACTGTTATACGCCAAGACAGATAAAAATGCCGGCGCCAAAGGCATCACTTGTTTCATCATGGATTACAATCTTCCCGGTGTAACGCGCAAAAAAATTCACGAAAAAGTCGGCCTTCTTGCTTCCGATACCGCTGAAATAACGTTTGAAGATGTCAAGGTTCCCAAGAAACTTGTCCTCGGAGAAGTAAACAAAGGGTTCCAGATGTGCATGACGCAACTTAATGCAACACGTCTGGGCTGTTCCGCGGGATCTTTGGGATTGTCCGGCGCTATTCTGGAGGCATCTGTAAAATACGCCAATGAAAGATCGCAATTCGGGCAGCCGATCGGTAAATATCAGCTTATTCAGCAGCAAATCGCGGAAATGAAAATGGGGCATGAAGCTCTGGCCTATCTGGTTTACAAAGCCGCCTGGCTCAAAGACAAGGGACTGCCCAATGTCATGGAAACCTCGATGTCCAAACTCTACGGCGCCAAGGAAGTGGTGCACGCGGCCAACGAGTGCATGAAACTCTTCGGTTCTTTCGGTTATTCCGAAGAATATCCCTGCGGCCGTTTTCTGCGCGACTCCAAGCAATTTGAAACTCTGGAAGGAACTTCCAACATGCATACAATGATTGTCGCCAATGCCGCGCTCGGTTTCGCTCCGAACAGAGCGTAAAATGTGTTAATTATTTTTTTCGCAGCGTTGAACATAAATGAATATTCACGAATATCAGGCCAAAGAGATTTTAAAAGCTTACGGTGTAAATGTTCCCCGCGGCTGCATGGTAAAATCAGTGCGCCAGACCGAAAAAGCTTACCATAATTTCGGCTGTGACTGTGTGCTCAAAGCGCAGGTTTACGCAGGCGGGCGTGGAAAAGCCGGTGGCATTAAGACCGTGCGCGATGCGACGCAGGCCATTGAGGCGGCCAAAGAACTTTTCAAAAAGAAACTGATCACGGTGCAGACCGGTGCGCACGGCCTGCCCATAAAACGACTGCTGGTGGAAGAAATAATCGATGTGGAAAAAGAATTCTATCTTTCCCTGACGCTGGACAGGCGGACATCGCGCTACTGTCTGATCGCTTCGGCGGAAGGCGGTATGGATATCGAAGAAGTGGTGCGCGAGGCTCCGGAAAAAATCCACACTCTTTTTATTGATCCTTTTCTGGGTATAAAAGCATACCATGCTCGCCCTGTCTGCGTTTTGCTGGGATTGAAGGATAATCTTCTTGATGAAGGCATAAAACTTATTCAATCTCTTTATAAAATTCTGCTGGAAAAAGACTGTTCGCTTCTGGAAATAAATCCGCTCGTTATCACCAAAGATGGACGCCTTTTGGCAATGGATTGCAAGATCAATTTTGACGACAACGCCCTCTTCCGGCATCCGGAATACGAAAAAATGGCCGATCTTTCCCAGCTTGATCCGTTGGAGATAGAAGCGCGCAAGTTTGACCTGGCCTATATTAAATTGAACGGCAATATCGGCTGTATGGTCAACGGCGCGGGTCTGGCCATGGCTACGCTCGATATTCTCAAGGAATACGGAACCGAACCGGCGAATTTCCTCGATGTCGGCGGCGGCGCAAGCCGCGAGAAAGTCGCGGCGGCTTTCCGCATAATTTTGAGCGACAAGAAAGTGCGGGGAATCTTCGTTAATATCTTCGGCGGCATTATGCGCTGCGATATCATCGCGCACGGCATCATTGATGCCACAAAAGATATCGCGCCGCACATTCCCATTGTCGTGCGCATGGATGGAAGCAATCTGCAAGAAGGAATCAGGCTTCTGGCACAATCAGGGTTGAATGTGGAAACGGTCGATAATCTTAAATCAGGAGTGCAAAAAATCGCCGAAATAATGAACAGGAAACAAAAAACTGGCGCGTAAGAATTAAATTATTATATATGGCCATATTAATCAATAAAGATTCAAAAATAATTGTCCAAGGCATCACGGGGAAAAGCGGCCTTTTGCACGCCCGTCAATGCCGTGACTACGGCTCGAATATTGTCGGCGGAGTAACACCCGGACGTGGCGGTTCTTCCATCGAAGGATTTCCTGTTTTTGATTCAGTTGCCGAAGCAGTTTTGCAAACCAGAGCCACCGTTTCCATGATCTTGGTTCCCGCTCCCTGGTCGGCGGAAGCCATTCTGGAAGCGGCGGAAGCGGGAATAGATTTGGCAGTCTGCATCACTGAAGGAATTCCCAGTGCGCGATATGGTGACAGTCAAAAGGTATCTGCAGAAAACAAAAATGCATTTAATCGGCCCCAATTGCCCCGGCGTGATTACGCCCGGCGAATGCGAAGTCGGCATCATGCCCGGCAACATCCACAAAGAAGGAAAGATCGGCGTCGTTTCGCGCAGCGGCACTTTGACGTATGAAGCAGTGAAGCAATTAAGCGATGCCGGATTGGGACAGTCCACCTGTGTGGGTATCGGAGGTGATCCGATCATCGGGATGGACTTCATCGATGTGTTGAAATTATTTGCCCAAGATCCTGATACTAAAGGTGTTTTTATTATCGGTGAAATCGGCGGCAACGCGGAAGAGTTAGCCGCGCGCTGGATAAAAGAAAATCTGAAAAAACCGACGGCCGCTTTCATTGCCGGACGCACTGCTCCGCCGGGTAAACGCATGGGACACGCGGGCGCGATTATCACCGGCGGCAAAGGTCTCGCGGCAGACAAAATATGCGTTTTAGAAGAATGCGGCGTTGTGGTGGCGCAAAGTCCGGTAAAAATTGCCGAAGCAATGCATGAAGCTTTAAATAAAAACTAGCCGATTATTTTGCGGGAGAACTACAAATGAAACAATATTTTGAAAAAATGGATCCGCTGGGGAAACCTCTTTCTGGCAAGCAACTCGAAAGCATGAAGGAAAACATCGCCCAGGCACAAGAGTTGATGAAACGCATTAATGCCGAACAGGATAGAATACAAAATTTCGGCGTCCCCACTGATAAAATGCATGAGCGAGGGGAAATGACCGTCTGGGAACGCATTGAATATCTGGTTGATCCAGGTACCTTCTGCCCGCTGCACACGATATTTGATCCGGAAAACGAAGAGTCGGGAAGCACCGGCGTCGTGGATGGCCTGGCGCGCATCAACGGCAGATGGTGCGTTCTTATCGGCTTTAACAATAAATGGATGGCCGGTGCCTGGATTGCCGGGCAGGCGGAAAACAATCTGCGCGTGACGGATATCGCCAAAATCTTACATGTGCCTCTGGTCTGGCTGGTCAACTGTTCCGGCGTCAAACTTCCTGAGCAGGAAAAGGTTTACGCCAACCGCCGCGGTCAGGGAACATGTTTTTTCCGCCACGCGGAACTGGAGCAGATGGGTATTCCTGTCGTTGCCGGTATTTATGGCACGAATCCTGCCGGCGGCGGTTATCAGTCGATCAGTCCAACCATTTTGCTCGCGCACAAAAAAGCAAACATGGCCGTGGGCGGCGGCGGGATTGTCAGCGGCATGTCTCCCAAAGGTTCTTTTGACGAAGCAGGCGCGGAGGAAATAATCAATGCCACCCGGCATTTCAAATCCGTTCCTCCGGGTAGCGTGAAGATTCACTACGACGCCACGGGTTTTTTCAGCGCGGTCTTCGATGAAGAAAAACAGGTGCTCGACGCGATTAAAGATTACATGGCCGACCTGCCCGCATACAATCCCCGATTTTTCCGCGTAAGTGAACCGGCAGAGCCGAAATTTTCTCCGGAAGAAATCGCCTCAATTATTCCCATGAATAAAAAGCGAACATATGACTTCGAACAGGTTCTGGCTAGAGTTGTAGATAATTCAGAACACATGGAGTTTCGCGCCGGTTACGGCCCGGAAATATATACCGGCCTGGTGAAAATCAACGGATTTCTCATGGGCGCCATCGGCAACCGTCAGGGTTTCCTGCCCGATTATCCGGAATACACAAATGAGTATATGGGTGTGGGCGGAAAACTTTACCGCCAGGGATTAATCAAAATGAGTGAGTTCGTGACTCTTTGCGCGCGTGATAAAGTGCCGATTATCTGGTTTCAGGATACCACCGGCATTGATGTCGGTGACACTGCCGAAAAAGCGGAACTTTTGGGTTTGGGTCAATCGCTTATTTATTCTATTGAAAATACCAATCTGCCGATGATGCTGATTGTCCTGCGCAAGGGTACAGCCGCGGCGCATTACGTTTTAGGCGGCCCCACGGCCAACAACAACAACGCTTTTACCCTGGGCACTCCGGCAACGGAAATCAATGTCATGCACGGAGAAACAGCGGCGGTGGCCAGTTACGCGCGCCGCCTGGTCAAGGAAAAAGACGCGGGCAAGCCCCTGCAACCGGTGATCGATAAAATGAATGAAATGGTCAAACATTACGAAGAGACTTCCGAACCTTTTTATTGCGCCAAAAAAGGCTTTGTGGACGAAGTTATACGCTTCGGCGATATCAGAAAATACCTCGTTGCTTTTACCAGCTGCATTTACCAAAATCCGCGAGCGATTTGTCCGAAGCATCACATGATTTTACCTCGGATTATCCGCTCGCAAATCGTAAAAGGATTAGAGAGGCCGAAATAGGTATATACAACTATTGCGTAACCGGAAATTTATTTAAGCATTTTTGGGGCAGGAAAAATACTTATGAAAATTTTAAGAGTAAAAATGAATAAAGGCGAGCTTTTCCGCGAAAATATTCCTGCAGAATGGAAATATCTCGGCGCCAGCGCGTTAATTGCCAAAATCATAAACAAAGAAGTGCCGCCGATGTGCGATCCTTTAGGCGCGGAAAATAAATTGATCGTCGCCTGCGGTCCGCTGGCCGGCACGAAAGCGCCGCAACTGGGAAGAATTTCCATCGGCGGCAAAAGTCCTCTCACCCAGGGCATTAAAGAAGCTAATTCCGGCGGTCCTGCCGGTCAGGACCTCGACCGCCTGGGTCTGCGGGCAATTGTCGTGGAAGAAGCCCCCGCCCCCGGCAAAACTTATTGTCTTTTTATCAGCAAAGATAAAACTCAGCTTCTGCCGGCTGATGAATATCGCGGCATGAAAAATTACGCGCTGGCTGACGCCCTGCGCGCGAAATACGGCGATAAAATTTCCGTCATCTCTATCGGCATTGCCGGAGAAAAGCAATACAAGGGCGCGTCAATTTCTCTCACCGACATTTTCGGAGACCCTTCGCGCAATGCCGCGCGCGGCGGCTTGGGCGCGGTTATGGGCGCGAAAGGATTGAAGGCGATTATTCTTGATCCCTCCGCCACGGAGCAGATTGAACTTAAGCATGCCGCAGAATTCCGCAAAATTGTCAGAGATTGGGCTGATACACTCAAACACGATGTCAGCTGCAGCCTCTATAACCGCTTCGGAACGCCTTTTGCCATTTCCAATTCTGCCGGTCACGGCACGCTGCCCGCGAAAAATTACCACTCCGGCCAGCCGGATAATTTTGTCGAAGTGAGCGGCAACAACATCCAAAAAATTCTTTTTGAACGCGGCGGTAAAATGCACGGCTGCATGCCGGGCTGCGTGGTGCAATGCTCCATTGTTTATCCGGACAAAGATGGAAAGCGTATCTGCGGCGCTTATGAATATGAAACCATCGCGCTTCTGGGAACAAACCTCGGCATTACCGATAACGATGCTATCGCCCGTCTGAAATTCATTTGCGACGACATGGGACTGGACGCCATCGAAACCGGGAGCTCTTTGGGGTTGGCCGCCGAAGCGGGTAAAATGTCCTGGGGCGACGCGCAGGCCGCCGCAAAACTTCTGGAAGAAATTGAAAAAGAAACTCCGTTGGGTTTCGCGCTGGGCAACGGCGCGGTGACCACGGCCAGATATCTCAACATCAGCCGCGTGCCCGCGTTTAAGGGACAGGCCCTTCCCGCGCATGATCCCCGCGCGGTAAAAGGAACGGGCATGACTTATTTCACCAGCCCCATGGGCGCGGACCATACCGCCGGACTTACTTACCGCATACCAAAAAATAAAGAAAAGCAAATAGAAAATTCTCTGCGCGCGCAAATTCAATCCGCCACCTGTGACGCTTTCGGCTATTGCCTTAACTCCGTTCCCGGCAGCGCGTCCGTGTATCCTTTTTTTGCGGCGCTGATGAACGCGCGCTACGGCCTGACCATGACCGCTGATGAAGTCATGGAAATAGGCAAAGACACTTTGCGCGACCAAATTGCTTTCAACAAAAAAGCGCAATTCAGCCAAGTCGATACAACTATTCCGTCTTTTTTTCGGGAAGAATCCATCGCTCCCACGAAAGCTGTCTTTGATGTTGATGAAAAAGAAGTAAAAAATCTCTGGAACGCGCTGGATGCTTTCCAGGAAAAGGAAAAAATCTGGGAAGTGCGCATCCCGCCTCTGCCTGATATCATGCTCGGCGCGGGCGTAGCGAGCACCATGGGCGCGAGAATCAGGCAGCTCAAAGTTAAGAAAATATTTTTAGTAACCGATCCTTTTATGCATAAAAGCGGGCGGGCGGAAGAAATCAAAAAGATACTGGCGGCAAGCGGCTTAGAAACGCATATATTTCCTGATGTGGAACCGGATCCGCCGCTGGAACTGATCGAAAAAGCGGGCGAATTATACAAGGAAACCGGCTGTGACGCGATTTTAGGCCTGGGGGGCGGCAGTTCACTGGATACGGCAAAAACGCTCGGCCTGCGCGTAACGCACGGCGGAGACCTACGCCAATACGAAGGAATCTTAGGCGGTGGCGCGAAGATAAAACCGATTTTCCCGCCGATTATCTGTGTGCCCACTACTTCCGGCACGGGCAGCGAAGTCAATCCCTGCGCCGTTTTAACCGACAAGCAGCGCGATTTGAAATTTATTCTGATGAGCAATCATTTCATTCCGAAGCTTGCCGTTGTCGATCCGCTTTTATGCAAAACCATGCCGCAGTCTTTGACTATCGAATCCGGCATTGACGCTTTGGCGCACTGCATTGAAGGATACGTATCACTGGCTACTCCTTATCATCCATATTTTGAATCCATGGCTCTCTATGGCGCAAAATTAGTCGGCAGAAGTTTGATACCCGCTTACAAAGACGGCAATAACATTCCCGCGCGCACGGATATGTGCATGGCGGCTATCTGCGGTGGCCTGGCTTTTTTGAAAGGCCTGGGCATCGGTCATGCCATCACGCACACGCTGGGCGCGCGGTATCACATGCCGCACGGCCGCGCGGCGATCTTCGGCCTTTTGTGTTTCGTCAAAGCCAACAAAGAAACCTGCAAAGAACAATTCGCCGATATGGCTTATCTGATTAACCGTTCCAACGATCTCGAAGAAAGCCTGTTGTATCTTTATAAAGAACTAAACATTCCTCTCAGCCTTAAATCGCACGGCATTAAAAAAGAAGATTTAAAAGGAATTGCCTTTTTCGCTTCGCGCGACGCTGTGAACATGGCGACAGACCCCACAACTCCCAACCAGCAAAAAATTGTGGAGCTGCTTACGCAAATTTATGAATAATAATTTCCCAGGGAGATTAAAATGGAATTTAAATATGATTTAAGAGATTTAAAATTCATTCTTAAAGAATGGCTTCCGTGCCCAAGAAGTTTTTGACTGCGAAAGATTCAAAGGAAACTTCAGTCTCGACGACGTTGATATGCTTCTAAACGAAGGCTACAAAGTGGCCAGGGAAATTGCTAAATCCCATCAACGCTCCGGGCGATAAAATCGGCGTTAAATTCGATAAAGGCCAGGTTACACCCGTTCCCGGTTTCAAAGAAGCTTACCAGTTCCTTCAGCAAAACGGCTGGGGCTCATCGAGCGAGTGCATAAAAGTGGAAACGGGAATGCCTCTAATTCTCTACAAGGCCATAGCGGAAATGAATACCGCCGCCTGCCCTGCCCTCACTTCCTGCATTAAACTCACCAGCGGCGCGGCTAATCTTATTTTACGTTTCGGCACGCAAAAAGATAACGACATGTTCATTCCCAAAATGCTTGCCGGTGACTGGCAGGGCACGATGTGCCTGACCGAGCCGAATTTCGGCTCCGACACCGGAGATATTATCACACGCGCATATCCCACCGATGATCCGCGCGTCTGGAAAATCAAGGGAACCAAAATGTTTATCACTGCCGGCGACCAGGGCACGGGTGAAAATACTATTCACCTGGTTTTGGCGCGCCCGGAAAAAGGCGCTCCCGGCTCACCTGGCATTGGCCTGTATGTTGTACCTAAATTTTGGGTTAACGATGACGGCTCGATGGGCGAACCAAATGATGTCACCACCGCCACGCTGGAACATAAAATGGGCTTGCACGCACAGGCCACCGCCCTTTTGAACTTCGGCGACGAAGATAACTGCCGCGGCATATTGCTTGGCCCGGCTCCGGATGAAAAAGGTTATTCCAAGGGCCTGGCGATGATGTTTCACATGATGAACGAATCGCGCATCGGCACCGGTCATAATTCCAATTCTCAGGCCGCGGCGGCCTGCTATTTTGCCGCGCAATACGCCACGGAACGCGTTCAGGGACGCCCTTTCGGCATTAAGAATGCCGAGCGAGTGCCGATTATCAAGCATGAAGATATCCGCAGGATGATTCTCGATATGAAAGCAACGGTGGAAGGCATCCGCGCGATGATCTTCAAGGGCTTTTATTTTCTCGATATCGAGGGCAATTCAACCGATAAAGAAAAAGCCCGAAAATACGGTGAGTTTGTCGAAATACTTACACCACTGGTTAAGGGCTATGGAAGTGAAGCCAGCCTGGGAGTAATTGCCGAGGCCATTCAGATTTTGGGCGGCGTCGGCTATTCCTCGGAATATCCTGTTGAACAATACCTGCGCGATTCCAAAATTCTGACCATTTGGGAAGGAACATCTTTCATTCACGCCAATGATTTGATCGGGCGTAAAATGCGCATGAAAGACGGCGCTCCTTTCGCGCATTGGATGGCTTCGATCAAAGAATTTATCGATGCTAATATTAAAGCCAAAGGTTTTGATAAAGAGATGAAAAGTCTGACTAAGGGATTTGAAGCGTTAAGCGAAGTCAAGACCACTTATGATTCCTGGTATGCCAATATGGATACGAAGCGGCAATTGATACCGCTCAACGCCCTGCGTGCCCTGTTTGTCTGTGCGCAGGTTTATGTTTCTTACTGCCTGATGGAACAGGCGCTGATTGCCGCCAAGAAATTAGCGGAGGCAAAAAAAGGAACGAGCGACACGATTTTTTACGAAGGCAAAATCGCTTCCGCCCGCTATTATTTAAATAACATTCTTCCCCAGGCGTTTCTCACAACGGAACTGATTAAGAGCGAAGAAGATACCGTGCTCACCTGCCCGGAAGAATCTCTTTTGATTACTTAATTTAAGGAGGATTTTCATGAGCCATACTACAATTATCGTCGAAAACTCGGCATCATCACGCTGAACCGCCCGGAGGTGCGAAACGCAATTAATCAAACCATGCGTTCGGAATTGCTTCAAGCAATAATGGATATGTACGCGGCACAGCCCGGTAGCCGTCGGATTGGCAAAATTCTCCGTGCAAAACGCGCAGGACGTTGATAATTATACAGGTAAAATTATCGAGAGAGCCGCCTTCTCTCTGGCTTTTGCCAGCGATGATCAAACCGAAGGCATGAAGGCCTTTCTGGAAAAAAGGAAACCAAGCTATAAAGGAAAATGATTGAATTCATCATCAATATTTAGGGGGAATAAATGTTTATCTGGCTTTTGCACCGCATCAGCGGTTTGACCTTAATCGCCTTAATCGGCCTGAAAATCATCACAGGCTATTTTCTCTTGCCGTTGGATGACAGGCCCGACTGGGCTTTATCTTTGCACCGGCATCCGGTAATTGATTTTTTAATTATTATTCTGTTTTCTTTTCACAGTGTTTACGGAATCAGAACAATAATTATTGATTTCGGTTTTAGAAAAGAAAAATTTCTTTTCTGGGCATCCAACATTGTTGCCGCTTTAGTCGCGGCTGGTTTTATTTGTTTGTACGTAAGGTTTTTATAGATGATGCTTACACATGATATTCTCATAATTGGCGGCGGCTTAACCGGTTTACGGGCGGCAGTAGGTCTTTGCGACAAATTTGATGTCGGGTTAATTTCCAAGGTATATCCCGTGCGATCTCATTCCATCGCCGCGCAGGGAGGAATTAACGCTTCTTTGGCTAACAATCCCGATGGACGCGACGATACCTGGGAAAAGCACACTTTCGATACAGTTAAAGGAAGCGATTATCTGGGCGATCAAGACGCGATCGAAATAATGTGCAAGGAAGCGCCGGGTATTGTTTATGAGATGGAACACTGGGGCTGCCCTTTCAGCAGATTTCCCGACGGCACCATCGCTCAGCGTCCTTTCGGCGGCGGCGGTTTTCCGCGCACGTGTTTTTCCGCCGATGTTACCGGCCATTCTCTTTTAAACACTTTGTATGAACGCGCCGTTTATAAAAAAGTAAAAATTTATCCGGAATGGTTTGTCACCTCGCTTTGCGTGGAAGACGGCCAGTGCCATGGAGTGATTGTTCTGGATATTAAATCAGGCGAACTCATTCCCGGTGCGCGCCAAGGTTACGGTTTTCGGCACCGGTGGTTACGGCAGAGTTTATCGCAATTCAACCAACGCGCTGATTAACACGGGCAGCGGCATCGGCATGGCTTATAAAGCCGGCGTGCCGCTTAAAGACATGGAGTTTGTCCAGTTTCACCCCACCACGCTTATCGGCACGAATATTCTGATGACGGAAGGCTGCCGCGGTGAAGGAGGTTATCTTCTCAACAACAAGGGCGAGAGATTCATGCAGAAATACGCGCCCACGGCCATGGAACTTGCTCCGCGTGACATTGTATCGCGCTGTATTATGACAGAAATCGAAGAAGGACGAGGTTTTGAACATCCTCTGGGCACCTACATTGAGCTGGATTTGCGGCATTTGGGAAAAAAGAAGATTATCGAGCGTCTTCCCGGCATCCGCAGTATCTGTATCGACTTTATCGGCATTGATCCGGTTAAAAAACCTATTCCCATAATGCCTTCGCAGCATTATTCCATGGGCGGAATTGATGTTAACGAAAAAGGCGCGTCGCCAATCAAAGGGTTTTATGCCGCGGGCGAATGCGCCTGCGTCAGTGTTCACGGCGCCAACCGCCTGGGCGGAAATTCTCTGCTCGATACCATTGTTTTCGGCAAACTTGCGGCTCGGGCTATCGAAGAAGAGCTTCCAAAAGATAAGCTCAATCCTAAAGAAAAACCGTTGCTGACTTTGAAAACACAAGTCGAAAAGAAGATTAACAATCTTACTCAAGCCGGTGGAGAACGTCCCTATAAGCTCGCGGCGGATTTAGGCGCGATAATGAGTGAAAAAGTCGGTGTTTTCCGTACGAAAAAGGAAATTGCTCAAGCGTTGGATGAGGTCAAAAAAATCAAAGAAAGATATAAAAACGTGAGTGTTTCCTCCGCGGATCCGCATATGAATTACGAACTGCATAATGCCATAGAGCTCGAATATATGCTGGAAGTCGCGCATACGATTGTTCTGGGAGCGCTGTTGCGTGAAGAGAGCCGCGGCGCCCATTTCCGGCGTGACTTCCCCAACAGAAACGATAAAAAATGGCTCAAACACACCATCGCCAAGATGGGTAAAAAAGGCGATCCTCTCATTTCTTATAAACAAGTTAAGATTACCAACTATCAACCAATGGAGAGAAAATATTGATCAGTGATACTTATACTTTCAAAATTCTGCGTTATGACGCGAAAGAACCGGAAAAAGAACCTTATTTCTGCGTCATATAAAATTAAAGTCATCCCCGGCCTTACCGTTTTGGCCATGCTTTTGCGCATTCGGGATGAAATTGACGGCACTTTATCGTTTAGGTCATCGTGCCGTTCGGCAATTTGCGGCTCGTGCGCGATGGTTATCAATGGTAAAATTGATCTCGCCTGCCGCACGCAGGTTGCTGTTTTCGAGACGGACACGATAATTCTGGAGCCTCTTCCCAACTTTGAAGTCATTAAAGATCTTGTCGTGGATATGACTCCTTTCTGGCAGATGTATGAAAAAATCGAACCTTATCTGATACGCAAAAGCGCTAATCCGAAAAAAGAAATTAAGCAGAGTGAAAAAGACAGAAAAAAGATTGACCAGTTTGTCAATTGCATTCTTTGCGCCTGCTGTTACGGCGCCTGCCCGGTTTTAAACAGAGACGGCGATTACGCCGGGCCCGCGGCCATGGCTAAGCTGCAGAGATTTTCGCTTGATTCCCGCGATGAACGTCCGGCTGAAGCACTGGAAGCTTTCAACAGTGAAGAAGGCGTCTGGGGATGCGATACGGTTTTCCGCTGTATAGAAGCCTGCCCCAAAGACGTGCGACCGACAGACGGCATCGTGGGCTTGAGAAAAACACTTCTCAAAAACAAAGCTAAAGATATCTGGAGGTCCATCAAGAGATGAAGCTTAAATATTCCCTCATCACGCGCCGGCAGTTTTTAAACACGCTTTTCGGCGGTTCGCTTTTGGTGTTTTTTTCCGGCGCTATATATACCCTTTTGAAATTCGCTTTCCCTACTTTGGGGAAAGAGCCGGAATTTGTTGTTTTGGATAAAAATGAATTTGTAAATCTTGCCCCTAATTCCACCAAATCATTTGCCTGGGGCGGCGTTCTGGGGCTCTTTTTAAAAAGAGAAGACGGAACAATGGCGGCTTTCAAAGGCGTCTGCACACATATGGAATGCAACGTCGCTTACCGCCCGGAAGAGAAAAAATTCTACTGCGCATGTCATCAGGGCTGGTTTAATGATCAGGGCGTGAACATCGAAGGGCCTCCTCCAAAACCGCTGGAGAATTTTGAAATACTGGAAACAGGCGAAAAAATAATCATCGCCAGGAAGGGAGCTAAAGTTGATCTGGCCAAAGTTTAAAAACTGGTTTCAAGAACGCTACGATACTAATGAACTGAAAAAAATCGCCAAAAGCAAACTTGTGCCCAGGCATCGTTACGATATTTTGTATTATACCGGCGGCATCACGCTTTTTCTTTTTATCTTGCAGTTCATCACGGGAATGATTCTGGCTTTTTATTATGTTCCGCACGTTGATTACGCTTACGAAAGCATTATCGAGATAGTCACTAAAATCAATATGGGCTGGTTCTTCCGCTCCTTTCATCATTGGGGAGCGCAGCTTTGCATTGTTTTTGTTTTTATACATCTTTTCGGCACGCTGCTGGTTAAATCCTACCGTAAGCCCCGGGAATTTATCTGGGTAAGCGGCTTTATTCTGCTGGTTATCTCGATTTTCTTCGGCCTCAGCGGTTATCTAATGCTCTGGGATGAACGCGCCTTTGCCGCGGTGCGCGTCGCCACAGGAGGAGCCGGCAGCTTTCCCATTATCGGAGATTTTATAAAAATATTTTTAAGAGGCGGCACGGATGTAACGGGAGAAACCCTCATACGTTTCTACGCTTTCCATGTGGCGATTCTGCCGGTTTTATCGCTGATGCTTATCGGCTTGCATGTTCTTCTGGTCCAGTATCATGGCATGAGCGTGCCAATGTCTGTGGAAAATAAACAAAAAACGGGTGAACCCTTCTTTCCCAATGTTTTTTACAAAGACATGATGATTTGGCTTTTAGTGCTGGGCGTGGTGGCTACACTTGCGGTAATTCTGCCGCCGGAAATCGGCATTAAAGCTGATCCGATGGCTCCGCCGCCGGAAGGAATTAAACCTGAGTGGTATTTTCTTTTTATGATGGAGACGCTTGAACTTTTCCCCGGCACGATTTATGGCTTTAACGGCGAAACCATCGCCATCATCTGCGTGACCATCGGGATTTTATTCTTCTTTTTGATTCCGTTTCTGGATAGAAAGTCCAACCGTGGCCAGAAAAGCCATTTATTTACGATTATTGCCGTTATTTACCTGATTTATTTTATAACCATGACTACTATAGGCTTTTTGAGTTAGGAGCACTTATGAATATCAAATATATTACAATGTCATTGCGAGTTCGCAATAGTGATCAAGCGTATGCAGCAATCTTTACATCGTTCGCGCATTCCTTTCCTCTTTGTCATTGCGAATCCGCTAAAGCGGATGAAGCAATCTCTATATTATCGTTCATGATGCCGATCATTACATTTGCTCGCAGACATTCGCACAGTCTCGAAGCGTGAATCTAGAATTTTCTTGTCATTGCGAGGTCACGCAGTGCCGTGGCAATCTTTGCCTTCTTCCTTCTCCCCTCTTCCGCTTTTGCCGAAGAAAAAATCCCCGTCTTCCCGACCACACCAGTCGAGGCATACACCGTTTACGGCAGCCTCGCCCTTTTCTGGCTGGCCATCATTTTTTTAATCATTGTTATCAAAATGAAACTGAACGAAATTGAACGGATTCAGAAATTGGGGATTGATGAGGAAGATGAAAACGCGCCGGTTTTGGAATAACGTTGATTCAGTCTACCGGCGCAGCCGGTGAGCATCCACATTATTCTTCATACTTCGGGTCAAGTAGTTTCCGGTTAGTGCCGACACATAGCTGTTGTTTAGCTATACACCTTTAACGTTGTCTCGTATACTTTCAAATTTCCTGATATCCTTTTCACTAAACGACAGATGTCGATACAACACAATCAGTACGTGATTCGACCGTAAGTCTATTCCATCTTGCAAGAATTTTTGCGTAATTAGCGATGAAATGACTTCACCGCGATCTGATCCTCATAGTAATTCTACCTCAACATCCGGTACAGGAGGCATTGGTTGATGCGATAACTTAGCATGACCGAACCTCTTCGATAGAACTTCTAGCTGAAGCTCTCGTCGTAGCGCATTTCATAGTGACCTCGACGTAAATCGGAAGAGTGATTCATTATCAAAATCGATTTTCCCGTTAAGTTATCATTCAGTTGGCGTCATCTAACACCAACTCTTAGACCGTAATGCGCCGCGCAAGAAGACTTAAGGACGTTTCATATCACCAAGCTTTCTAGGCCCTACGTCCTGAAGGCTAGTTTCTCCTTCACCCTTAAATTGCTTAGCCCTTTTTTCAATTTTCCAGTCCCAATTTTGCAGATCCCAAGACCTCATAACTTCCTCTGATGAATATGTCGTGTTACCTAAGCGCCTAACAGTTAATATTTAATTGGTGTTTGCGCAAAGTGCTATTTAGGAACAGATCCCTAAAGCTTTGAGTTGCATTTAATGTTTCATTTTTAACCAATAAGTTTTATAAGCAGGCGAAGCTGTAATAAGGCCAAATGAACCATATAAACATTAGAAATACTTGCCTACATAGAATATCAACATTACTACCTAATATTTCAAGAAATGTTTTTAGTGGTGTGACAACCGATTTGCCATCTGAGGATTCAAGCTTAAATGGCGTGTTGGCATTGAGTTTCTTTTGAGAAAGTATTTGCTCATATCTTGTTCTGCATTCTTTAATTGCAAATTCCGTCATCATTAGAAAAGCAAATATTTCATTTGCCCTTCTAAACCATAATCTTCTTTGCTCTGTGCAGAGAGTATCTGGGAACGTGAATGTATCACCAGCATATGGATCAGGTACCATACCTAAGGGATTTTTAGGTTCAACTGACATTGCGTCATCCTGTACAAAATTTCTATTTTTATGGCATAATAATTAATATACAGATTATATTTTCCCGTTTCCCTCAAAACAAAGATTAACGGATAGGTATCTATTTCACCTCACATTTTGCTTCCTCCACCTCATCGGCGGGTACTGCGCTAGTTTTTTTTCAAAAAATCCTTGTAAACAGCCGCTGTTTCCTGCGGTTTTTCCAGCATGGGCAGGTGACCGCATTGGCTGATGATTGCCAATTTCGAATTCTTTATTTTCTTGTCAAAAACACGCGCGGCAGACACGTGAAGAACTCTATCCGAATCGCCCCAGACAATCAATGTCGGGGCGGTAATTTTGTTCAATTTCCCCTCCAGCGAGGTTAAATCGGTAGTGGAGATCTCTTCAAATATTCTTTCATTGAGCGGCGCGGCTTTAATCGCCTGCTTGGTAAAGTATTTTTTAATCACATAAGGTATTTCAATAGGGTTAACAAAATTAAATTCCAGCAGCCGGTCATAATCCGCCACACTTTTGACAACCAGCGGATTTACGCCCGTCTCCAAAGACAAGGCCAGTTCGCTTTTTTCCGGAGAAACGACACCGCCGGAATCTAATAATGCGAGAGTTTTAACCATATCCGGGTAAGTAGCGGCATAAGTGCCGGAAATACTGCCGCCCATGGAATTTCCGACAAGATGAAATTTTTTCAGTTGCAGTTCTTTTGCCAGCAGATTTATTCTCTCCACCTGTGACATGATGCTGTATTTGGCATCCTGCGGCTTGGAGCTGTCCCCAAAACCGGGAAGATCGGGAATGATCACGTGATAATTCGACGTCAATTCCTTGGCAAAGCGCAGCCAGTTGTCTTTATTGCCGCCAAAACCGTGAATCATGATGATTGTATCTCCGGATCCGCCTTCCAGATAAACAATGTTAAAATCAGGAATGTTTACTGATTTCATCGTCAAGCCGGCGTCTTTACGGATCTTCTCAATAGCATTGTTGTACAAGTACGCCGGTGCGTTGATATAGAGTATCGTCGCAATAATTATTAAAAGAACGGCAATCGTCAGAAAAATTGATTTTTTCGAAAATTTTTTCATTTTGAAACCTCCTGGTAAATATTTATTGAATTTTACAGGAACTTTGCCTTTGTGGAAAAAATATATTGAAAATAATCACCAATGTCAAAGACAAATAGTGGCTACACAAATCGCTCTATCCCCTGATTATACCCATTCAATTTTCTTGATGGTCATTTCATTTTTTACGTTGCCTGTATTGGGAGTATCTTCCGGTTCTATCAGCAAAGCTTTATACTCCTTTAGTGATGAAGGCTTATGTTCAATGCCTTTGGGAATTACGATCATTTCACCTTTATTGACTTCTATCTTTCTATCCATAAGATTCATGGTCATCATACCTTCGAGAACGATAAAAGTTTCGTCAGTATCTTCATGTTTATGCCAGATAAAATCACCCTTAAATTTGACTATTTTGAATTCATAATTGTTCATCTTCGCGATTATTCCCACCGCGTAATCCTCGTTGGGTAATTTGCCGAATTTCTCTTCAAAATTAATTTTGTCAATTTTCATGAGTTAATCCGCCCCTTGGTAATCAAATTATATTTTCTCATATCTTACTTTTTTTCGGTTAACGGTTCTCAGATACTTAACTTGGGGATGTCCAAAAACCAGGGAAAATATCACGGACTCTCCTTCTTTCAACCCAATTATCTCTTTTAATTCTTCCGACATGGCAAACGCGAACGTCCCAAAACCCATTAAACAGGCGCCCAGACCCAGCGCCTTGATCATCAGCTCCAGATGGCCGATATTGAAACAGCCGTCCACCTCATTGCAGGTGCGGCTTACAACCAATAAGGCATGCGGCGCGCCGTGAAATAAAAGATCGCGCTTGTTTTTCTGATATACCTGATACCACAGCTTCCATGTTGCCTGAAAATCCAGGTATTGATACGGCACTCTCATTGCTTTTTTATCAATTTGGGATATATCAAGCTCCGCCAGCGTTTTTAAGGCAATCGGCGTTATTTGCCTCAGAGTTTCTGTGGTGAGAATTATATAGCGCAAGCCCTGCATATTGGCGCCGGTCTGCGTATAGCGTCCCATTTCCATTATTTTTGTGATATCGGCGTCACTCACCGGCTCATCGGTAAACTGACGCACGCTTCTACGGAATTTTACAAAATTCAGAAGATTTTCCGGTTCAATCCGGAACTTTTTAGGATCATATTCAATAATTTCCAGGGGGTCATAATCGCCTAGTAAGGTTACGGCTTTTTGCTGACAGACAGCGGTGCAATGGCCGCATTCCAGACACCACTTGCCGGGAGATGCCTTTCCCTCTATAATTTTGATGGAAGCAAAAGGACAATCCGCCGCGCATGTCCCGCAGCCAATACATTTTTCAGCATCAATTTTGATCATAAAAATATCCTTGAAATAATTTTTCAGTTCTTTACTCATCTTTTTAATTAATTACATATTGCCTGTTTATCACTCGGATATCTGGAGGAATCTTCTTTTTTTCGAAATAGTCATAACATTGTTTTAGATTATCCCAAAACAAAATGAATTTTGAACTGCCGTATTTAGACATATTTTCATCCGTCATTCTAAACGGAAATATATGAACGCTAAATGACTTTTGGCCGTTTCTCAATGCTCCGTCAGCCAAAGCAAATATTTCTTCAATTCCCGCGTCTGTCATCGCGTAGCAACCGATGGAAACACAATCGCCATGAATCATTAGGGCGCTTCCCGTTCTTTTGTGCGACCGATCGTATTCGTTGGGATAGCCTAAATTGAAAGCCAGATGAAAGTTGCTTACCGGATTTAAGGATTTTGGATATACACTATAAAATCCTTCCGGCGCTCTGCCATCACCCTGTTTTTCCTTCGGACCCAATCCTGCAAAACCATAAGTACAGATTTTATAACTTTTGAATAACTTAAAAGAATTACTGTTTTTCAGCCAGACTTCCAATTCATTTGATTGCTTGAAGATTCTGATAAAAACAGGCAACCCATATTGAAAACCATTTTCTTGCAATTTTTGTGTCAGATAAGGCATTACGCGCTTTATCGCTTCTCTTGACCTTACGCTTTCCGGAACCTGCGCAACTGCTCTCAAAGCGATTGTCAGTATAAATAAACATGCTAATAACAGAATAATTTTTTTCATAAGACTAATTTTTGCCCTCTTCTATTACTTCTTGCAATATATCCGAGAGTTTTCCTTTTGATCCAAATTCCATTTCCCCAGCAGCTCCAGATCATGTACTACCCACTTGTCGTTTTCCATAACAAGAACAGCTCGGTCCTGCCATTTTATTTTTTATTTTTTTTCCATAGCGGTTACGATATTCGAACTCAATCAAATACGATATCTGATCCGTATTTGTCTCCTAGGTGACCAAGATTACCTTATGAGCTAACGAGCATGAAAGAAAAAAATGATTGCGAGACAAATTATAAAGTAAGCGCGGCGCATATCTTCACTCAAGTTATTTTTTAATAATTTATGTGCCTAAAATTATAAATTTATACATCATGTAATACTTTAATATTTATGCATAATATATAATAATATTGATATATTATCATTGTTTTTTAGGCATTATCGGCTCAATAATTTTTACCGGCAAATTGAGGGTTCTTTTCATCATCCCAATCAACCCTGATCCGATGGCCGTTGGAGAGAGAATAACAATAGTGGGATCATTCAGATCTCCGGTAACTCTTAATGGAATGGAAATAAGAGTTCCCCCTAAAATATAGCTCACACCTGGAATTTTACTTACCAGAAAATCTACCGTTTTAAACGGAGCTACCAAAACGGTAAGTTTAATCTGATCTGTG
Source organism: uncultured delta proteobacterium (assembly GCA_963813455.1). Taxonomy (GTDB): domain Bacteria; phylum Desulfobacterota; class Syntrophia; order Syntrophales; family Smithellaceae; genus UBA4810. The sequence continues at coordinate 57,548 of CAWEZF010000016.1, read as the reverse complement.
ACAAGATCAACTTCACCCTGCCCGACCAGCTGCATTGTAGTTCCGTCGACCACGGCTTCCTGTATAACAAATACTCCCTTATCAATATCGCCTTTTATGATTATAGAATTATACTTAAATCCTTCCGTCGTGAAGTCCGGCAATTTGCCTCTTAATAGTTCCGTTACGTTTAAAACAGCGAATATTTTTGCTAAAAGTGGCGCTCTTTGAATAACACCGTCTTTGGAGCGAAACTCAACATTGCCTCTGAGCTCCCTTTTTAATGCGTCAGCATTACCTTCGGAATTTAAATCGCCTTTAAAATCGAATTTACCGGTAATACGAAAATCTTTTTCTAAAAGACAGTTGAGGTTTGAATCCAATTGTTTATCTTGCGCGTCTGGCCGGAAATTAAATTTTATACTATCATCTGAAAATATTATTCTTCCGGGAATAGCAATATCGCACAGATATGTATCTTTGAATACAAGATGAACCGCGTGACTGGCGAGAATTATATCCGCGTTCGCGGGGCTTGCGCTATATTTTCCCCAGGATACCTTGGGAGCGTTTACGCGGATAACACCCCTCAGTGCCGGTTTTTTTAATCCCGATGCCTTTTCATTATTTTGAGATGATTCATCGCGTGATGAAAAAATATTGATGATGTTTTCCACTTTTATCTCGTCCGATTTGAGATTAATATCAAGTCGAATACCTTCTTGCACCGCCCTTAAAGAGCCTGTCCCATCAAGATTGTTTTTTCCCCACAACAATTGAGCAGATTCAATATTAATCGCCTGATTTCTTCCGGTGATTACGGCCTGTTTAAATTTCAACGGCTCATTTAGCGGCAGCGGCAAAATAAAATTTCTGCCTTCCAGCTTGCCTCTTACCGCGGATTGCTGATATCTATCAAGACGCAGGCGGGCGCTAAAATCACCTTTGACCCATCCGCGCGGAAACGAAGACTGTTCAAACATGCGGTTTAGTGTTTGTTCATTTAAACTCCCTTTAAATGATAATTCTATAAGATTCGGCGCGTATTCAAACACCATATCCGCGTTGGAATAATTGTCATTAACAATCAACTTATTTACGGCAAACGCTTTATTATCTTTTTCCAGATCAATCATTATTTTCGGACCATTGTTAATTATGGCCGAACCCGACGCGGATATTTTTCCTTCTTTTCGCCACAACACTCTGGCGCTGGTTATGGAAATCGGCGCGCGCAATGTTTCTTCCCTGGAATACCCAATCTCTTTTGAAATCCATTTCAGTGTTTCTTTTCCCAAAGTACCGTTTACGCTAATATCCGCTAAACTTATATCCTGACCAATTCTTTCTATAAAAGCCGATGCATCAAGTTTTGAATCAAAAATAGAGGTTTCAAATTTATCAAATATTATTTTCTTATTATCCGCTTCTATTCTGCCACGGGCTATTTTTACCAGTCCGGGAAGTTTTGAAGAGCCGTAAACAGCGTCTTGGATTGATCCTTGCGCGCTGATACCCCAGTTTTCGGGTTTGGAAAGCTCACCTGATATATTGACAGATGAAAGGTTGATCCTTCCCTTAAGACTTTTTACTGATCCTAAAACGCCGCGCAAAGCGGAAAAAGAAGATATTTTATTGAATATCTCATCTAATATTAAAACCGCTTTGTTCGATTTTATTTCCCAATAAGGAGAATCTTTAAATTCAATTTTACCAGAACATTTAAAAATGGAAGATTTCCCGAAAAAAGCGGATAAATCATTTATATAAACTGTATTTTTATCCGCGTGAATTCTGCTGATCAGGGAAAACTTTCCCCATTTTTCCATTTCGCCTTTAATTCTAATTTTTACGTCTTTGGAAGAGAGAGTGATACGCGCTTTCAGATCACTAATATCAGCTATATCTTCGCCATCTTCCCGAATGAGCAACTTGCCGTTTTTTACAACAGCGATAAGGCCGGACATTTCTTTTCGCAGTTCATCTAAAATCGAATTTGAGCTTTCAATGATTTGCTCAGGGGTAAGGTCATTATCTTTAGTTTTTTTCTTCTTTACCGAAACATTCAGCAGAATATCAGGTTCGTAAAAAGTCAGTTTCCCGATTTTAAAACTGCCTTTTAACAAAGACAAGAAGCGAGGATGCATTTTTACCGATGCGGCATTGATATGGTTGCCTTCAGGCACCTTTATATCAACTTTATCGAAAACCAGACCAAAACCGGTGAATATTTGCAGGCGCACGCGTTCATAGCTGACTCTATTATTAAATTCCTTATTAATAATTGCTCTTATTTTATCCTGAGTGGATTGAGTATGAACATAATAGGAGGCAACTAATATTGCGGAAATGACCAGCGCCAGTATTATTCTCACCGACCAAACAAACGCTTTTTTCGATTTTGATTTCATACGCGTTATCTTTATTGATAAATTTTATAATTGTCTTTTATCTACTTCAACCAATCAAAGTAAATTCCTTTCCTCTTGTCAATAACTTTTATTAATAACTAGTTTGACAATATTGGTGCGCGACATTATTGAATTTCAAATTAATTTAACCGGTAAATCAAAAGCATATATTTAGGAGAAAAAGATTAGAAAATGAATTTGCAGTAATTACAGATGGCACAAAATGATATAATAGCTTTAACAAAAATATGGAATATAAATATTTTGCCTGGCTTATTTATGATTATAAATAAGCCAGGCAGTCATTCTGACTGATTCCAGAATGACTGCCTAGTTCCCATCAAATATTAAATATTATTTATTTCTTTTTCGTTGATTTTTTTTTCGAACTCGTTGGATCTTTTACTGCCACACTTGTCGCTATCATCTTATATTCTACGGTTACTTTTTCACCAACTTTTAAGTTTCCAGTAACATTTGTTGATGGGTCACGCGTAATGACCATTTCACCTTTTCCTTTCTTGATAACAACACTTTCCGCTGTTATCTTAACCAGTTCTCCAGTTGCCTTACGAATACCATCCTGTGCCGCGTAAGCTACAGCCGTCATCAAGAAAATTATAGAAATTAACAATACAACTTTTTTCATTTGTTATTCCCCCCTTGTCTATTTTTTTTATATTTGATGGTCTATCGAATTGAATTTTAATCTCGTACCGGGGCCGTTAGCACGAGACTGTTTATAATCTTTAATTCACTTATATCATAATGCCTTGAGCATATTCCCCAATAGTAAAAGAACTAAACCAACTAAAATTATCCAACAGGCATACATCGAAACGAAAGGTATATTTACTCCTAGCAAAGCGATGAAGCCTAGAGCTCCTAACACTAATGATATAACCCAGGTGATCATTTTTGGCGTGTTAAGTCTCATGTTACATCTCCTTTCTCTTTTTGACAGCCCCTAAAATTATTTTTTTGTGCAATTATTTTGAATAAATACGTCTAAATCTATATAATTTGTGAATGGATTAATTTTCTAAGGTTCCCTGAACAAAAATAAATCTTTCACATCCATCTTTTTAACTCCGCTTTTTAATGTAAGAGTAAAATTGAAACGTGTAAATTTAATTTGCCATCGAAAATAATCATATTGAAATACTATTTGTCAATGATTATTTTTATTATTTAATATTTAATTTATCCATGCGATAGCGCAAAGAATCGAAAGTGACGTGCAAAAGTTCCGCCGCTTTTGTTTTTGAACCTTTGGTTTTCACCAAAGCTTTTTCAATTATATTTCTTTCAATTTTTTCCAACTCTTCATTTAAATTCAATCCGGAATCTAATATATCAATACTATAATTACTCACACCCGATACTGCCGCTGTTTCCAATACCAAATTTTCCGGCAAAATAATATTTGAGCTTTCCATCGCGACACCGCGCTCAATGATATTTTCCAATTCTCTGATATTTCCGGGAAAAGAGTAATTCATTAATAATTCCATCGCGTATGAAGATATGGTTCTAATTTCTTTGCCAAATTCAATAGCGTATTTTTCGATAAAATGGTCGGTCAAAAGCGGTATATCTTCTCTTCTATCCCGAAGGGGCGGCATGTACACGGGAATCACGTTTAATCGGAAAAAAAGATCTTCACGAAATTCGCCATTTTTAACTTTTTCTTCAAGATTCTGATTAGTGGCGGAAATAATGCGCACATCTACTTTTATATCTTCTGAACCACCGATACGTCGGAATGATTTTTCCTGAACAACACGTAAAAGCTTTACTTGAAGAACTGCTGGCAATTCTCCTATTTCATCCAGAAATATTGTTCCGCCTCTGGCAATTTCAAATAACCCCGGCCTGTCCGCGTAAGCTCCCGTAAACGAGCCTTTCATATAACCGAAAAGCTCGCTCTCTAAAAGATTTTCTGGTATTCCGCCGCTGTTTATCGCTTTAAACGGCATCTTTGCTCGCGAGGAATTATTATGTATCGCGCTGGCCACCAATTCTTTTCCTGTTCCGCTTTCGCCCAATATTAAAATATTTGCTGGAGTATCAGCGACTTTTTTTATTGTCGTAAATATTTTCTGCATGCCTCTGCTTTTCCCGATCATTCCGTAAAAAGAATCGTTTTCTATAACGCCTTTTTTTATTTCTGCTGACTTTTCATCGACAAGACCTTTTTTCAATAATGCCTTATGAACAATACTTTTTAATTCTTCTATGCTGCCTCCCTTTTCGACATAATCATAAGCGCCTTCTTTCATCGCGTTAACCGCCGTTTCACCGGAGGCATAAGCAGTGACCAGTATAACCGTTGTTTCCGGCTTCTGGTCTTTAATCTTTTTTAAGAATTCGATGCCATCCATCCTGGGCATTCTTAAATCCGTGATAATCAGATCAAAATCTTTTTTATCGCACAAAGTAAGCGCCCTGGACGCATCTTCGGCACTGGTCACATCATAACCTTCTTTTGTAAACATAATGTCCATGAATTCTCTCATGCCTTGATCATCATCAACAACCAATATTCTGGCCATATTTAGTAACCCCTCTGAATATTTTCGTCACGCGACTAACGGCGGTATTATTTCCGGATTCACAGGCAACCAGACAAAGCAGCTTGTTCCTGCGCTAACCGTACTATCGATTCTAATTTTTCCCTTATAACCTTCAATTATTCTGCCAACAATGGTCAGCCCTAAACCTGTGCCTTTTTCTTTATTTGTATAAAAAGGTTCAAATATTTTCTTCAAATGCTCGGGCTCGATACCGCAACCCGTATCTCTAATTATTATCTGGGCGTAATCTATGCCTTCATCGCCTTTTACCACAGAAGTTTCCATGGTTAAAACGCCTTTTTGCTTTATCGACTGTATGGCGTTGAGTATAAGGTTATTGAAAATCTGTTTTATCTGCTGTCTATTGGCAAAAGTTTCGGCATCATTAGAAAATATTTTATTAACTTCTATGTTTTCAGACCAATCTATGGATAACTTTAAACTTTCGACAACCTCGTCTATTACTTCATTAATGTTAACAACTTCTTTGGTTGAAGGAACCGGCCTGGCCAATAATAAAAAGTCACGTACAAAACTATCGAGTTGATTCTTCCCCCTAATAATAATCTGCATAAGACGCTTATCGGTATCTTCCAGATTGAGACCCTGTCTTAATAGTTCAATAGAACCGGTTATCGAAGCCAGCGGGTTTCTCATTTCGTGCGCCAAGCCCGCCGCCATTTCCCCAATTAATGCGAGCCTTTTGCTTTTTTCGAGGCTTTCCTCCATTTGCTTTTTCTCTGTAATATCCTGAAAAATAATTATATTGCCTATTTTCTTTTCATTTTTATCCTTCAGCGGAGAGATTGAGCATCCTAAATGAATTTTATTACCCTTTGAAATTTTTATAATTGCCTCTGTTCTGTTTTTGCTATATTCGCTTCTATCATGAGCCTGTAAAGCAGAGACAATTTCAGGAAATACATCTTTAATATAGAGATTTTCTATTTGTCGTAATTTATACCCGGTTATTTCTTCCGCGGCCCGATTAAATGTTTTTATTTTGCTTTGCAAATCAAGTGTCATAACACCCGTATCAACGGATTCTATTATGCTGCGGAAAAGCAAATCCAGCTGGATGAATTCGATTTCTTTCTCTTCCAACAGATGCCTTGTTTTGCGTTCCTGCTCGACAACAAAACTTGCCAAAAGAGCTACCGTGAAAAAAGATATTATATGCAGTAAAATACGTATGAATATTTCCTCAAGCGCCAACCTGTAATCAGGATTTTCTAAACCAGTTGATGGTATTATCTGATAGAATTCCAAGACTAAAAGAAATGCGTATAAAATCGCCGAGGCGGAAGCCACTATCAATCCGCCTTTTCTTCCAACAAATATTACCGCGTAAATTATAATGAGCGGATAGAGAAGTGAGTAGTTGCTATGCACGCTACCCGTAAAATAAACCAGAGCGGTAACCAGTAAAATGTCTACGGATAGCTGAAGATAAATATTATAGTAAAGATCTTTAACATGTCTCAAAAGAAAGGCATATAAAATGGAAATAGCATACATTAAACCGATAATTATATAATAATAGTATACGGCATAAGCTTGATGAACAGAGGCTTCTTGTCTCTTAAAATCCAGAAAAATGGCGATTCCCAGGAACATTGTTATTACCACGGCCCTGTAGATTATTAGCATGAGCAGACGTTTTTTATCCTGGTCTTCCATTTTTACCTCTTGCCGGTAAGGAAAATATTTGCTTATTTTCATCAAATCAATTTATAAGTAATTTTATATTATTTTACACATTTTCGCTAACAAAATTGATAATTATTTTAGTTTAAAGAATATTTAATTATATGCGCAGACCATTATTTCTCCCGCTTCTTTTTCTGATGGCCGGAATTTATTTTGGCTCATTTTTAAATATTGCTGGCTCCGGGTTCACCATCTTTTCCATTTTTATCATAATCTCCATAATTTTATGCGTCGTAATTTACAAAATAATGCCAAAGGGAAGTCTTTTTATCATTGTATTGCTCGTTTTTTTAATCGGTTTTTTGAATATCCAAAGACACCAATTCTCAGCAAATCAAGAAAATCACATAACCAACTATCTGAACGCCGGCAAAAAAACATGGGAAGGCATCGTTATCGATAATCCGGATACTTATCCCGATAAAACAGTTTTGATTGTAAGGATGGTAAGAACAAAACAGGATGCAACATATCAGTCTGTTTCGGGAAATATCAGGCTGGTAATACCCCCTGATCTTAACTTTCGATATGGCGATTATATACGATTTTCGGCCACTCTCAAAAATATTGTCAGTTTTCATAATCCAGGGGGTTTTGACTATGAACGATACCTGAACATGAAAAACATTTTTACCAGCGCTTATATTTACAATAAATCGCAAATAATTTTGCTCAGAAAAGATAAAGCTAATCATTTAAGGTCTAAACTTGAAGATTATCGTCTTTATTTGCAGGAGCTACTAAATCAATATTCTTCTTCGCCACAAAAAGAAGTTATTGAAGCAATGACTTTAGGAAATAAAAGAGGAATTTCACCTGAATTGCGCGATAGTTTCAACAAAACAGGAACATCTCATCTTCTGGCTATCTCCGGACTGCATATTGGAATGGTGTTCATGACAGGATTTTTTCTTTTTTCTTTTTTGCTGAAAAGATCAGAATATCTTCTATTAAAATATAATGTCGTAAAGCTGGCCGCCGCCTGTTCTTTCATTTTTGTTTTATTTTACGCTTCCATCGCCGGCATGGGAATAACCGTTATGAGAGCTACTTTGATGGCTCTGGTCTTTTTAATCGCCTTTCTTTGGGGACGCCAAAGAGATATTTATAATTCTCTGGCGTTGGCGGGAATAGTTATACTAATTTTATATCCCGCGGCGCTTTTTGATATTTCTTTTCAGCTTTCATTTTCCGCAGTTCTATCAATTATATATATCGTCCCCCGCTTAAATAAAATTTCGTTTTCACTAATTGATCCGTGGCCAAAATTTATCCGGATAATTATTAAAAAATTATACTTACTGGTTATCGTGTGTGTTGCCGCCAGCGTCGGAACCATGCCTTTGATTGTTTTCTATTTCGGTAGAATTTCTGCTATCACGGTAATTGCGAATCTCTTTGCTGTAATCCTGTTAGGCACGATATCCCTTGCCCTTTCCATGGGATTTATTTTCACCGCTTTTTTTTCCTCAACTATCGCTGGTATTTTTATCAAGACCTCTTCTTTTTTCGTTAATATATCTCTAGATATTATTAATATATTGGCATCTGTTTCCTGGTCTTCATTCGCGATAAGCAAACCTAGTGTTTGGGAAATAGTTATTTTCTATCTTTTCATTTATCTTTTGATGAACTTATTGGATCATCTTTTTAAAAAATCAGATGAAAATATTTCTCCCGTAAAAAATCCTCTTTTGCTGAAGACTCTTACAGCAGTATGCCTTTTATTTTTTATTGGAAACGGTTTTTATCTTTTTGCAAAAGACAAGTTTTCCACGAATTTAAGGATTACCGCCATTGATGTCGGCCAGGGTTCCGCGACATTAATAAGATTACCCAAAGGGAAAAATATGCTTATTGACGGAGGCGGATTTGCCAGCGGCTCTTTTGATATCGGCAAAATGGTTATCGCCCCCTTTTTGTCGTCCCAAAGGATAAACACAATTCACACTGTTGTCCTCACTCATCCTCATCCCGATCATCTGCACGGACTGCTCTACATCACTGATAATTTTAATGTCAAAGAGGTTTGGTCAACCGGCCAGCGGGCGAATGATGAATTATACCTACAATGGGAAAAATTAATCAGAGACAAAAAAATACAGACGAAACTCATCAACGCTCAATCTCCACCTATGGAAATAAACGGGGTTTCATTTACTGTTTTATGGCCTCCGGAGATGCCTTCGCATGAAGCTACCATTTTCAATTCTAAGAAAGTAAATGATGATTCTTTAGTGATAAAAATTAAATATAGGCAGGTAGGGTTTTTGTTAACTGGCGATATTTCTTCCGATATTGAGCGGATGTTGATCAGCTCGGAAAATAATTTAGTTAGCGATGTTTTGTTTGTCCCCCATCATGGCTCGCACCATTCCAGCAGTGACGATTTTATCAAAGCAATATCCTGCCGTCATGCTATAATCAGCGCGGGAAGAAATAACGTTTTCCGCCATCCGCACCAATACACGCTTGAACGCTTTCAGGATTCACAGGTACGGATATATCGAACAGATGAATCCGGCGCGATAACCATGTCCACAAATGGCACAATTTTGTACATTGATACTTTTATTAAAAACAGATAAGTTATTCATGTTTATACATTTTTCCGTTGTAAAGGGCTATTCTCTGTGCTATAAAGTTTTGTTTATTTGGTCGTAACGTATGGAAAAAATTACCGCAATTAAAGGCATCAAAGACATCCTTCCCCAGGATTCCCCGGTCTGGAATCATGTTGAATCTGTAGCCCGTCACATATTCTCGCTATTCGGCTTCCGGGAAATCCGCGTGCCGCTGATGGAGAAAACAGAATTGTTCAAGCGCGGTATCGGTGAAACAACGGATATCGTGGAAAAAGAAATGTACACTTTTCCTGACCGCGATGATGAACTTATCACCCTGCGCCCGGAGGCTACAGCCGGGGTGATTCGCGCTTATATAGAGCACAACATGCACGCTTATGAACAGACTACAAAGCTATTTACTATCGGGCCGATGTTCCGCCGTGAAAGGCCGCAAAAAGGCCGTTTCCGGCAGTTCCATCAGATAAATGTAGAGCTTTTCGGGGAAAATAAACCGCAGGCAGACGCGGAAATTATTTTCATGCTTACACATTTTTTGCGCTCAGCGGGTGTCTCTGATTTTTCACTGGAAATTAATTCGTTAGGATGTAAAAAATGCAGGCCAGCTTTTTCCGAAGCTGTTGTCGCGCATTTAAAAGGAGTCCAAAAATCGCTTTGCCCCAATTGCCAGAGGCGCATCAAAACAAATCCTCTGCGTGTTTTTGACTGCAAGACTGACACTTGTCAGAATATTATTCATAACGCGCCAAAAATCCATGATTATTTATGTCGCGAATGTGAGGAACACTTTAATGAAGTGAAATCGTCTTTGACTGATCTGGGTATTTTATATGACGTAAATCCCAAAATGGTGCGCGGCCTTGATTATTATATTAGAACTGCTTTTGAAGTAAAATCCGGCGCGTTGGGCGCGCAAAACGCGATTGCCGGAGGCGGCAGATATGACGGGCTCGTAAGCTATCTGGGCGGCCCTGATGTCGCGGGAATCGGTTTTGCCGTCGGAATGGAGCGGCTTCTTGCCTGCCTGCCGCAAAACGAAAATAACTTTGTTAAAACTGACATATTTATTGCCGCGCTTGGAGTGGCGGCGCAAAAAAAAGCTTTTCTTCTAACCAATAAATTACGTGTGGCGGGCGTTGCCGCAGAAATGGATTATTCCGATAAAAGCTTAAAAAGCCAGATGAAACTTGCTGATAAGCTCAACAGTTCATTCACTCTGATTTTTGGAGATAAGGAAATTGAAGAAAGCATAGTACAGTTGAGAGATATGCATTCCAAAGAGCAGCAGAGGCTGCCTTTAGATAATCTGACAGACGCGATTATTAATATTTTAAAAGAAAGGCACTGACGTTTGAGTAATTTTTTAACAATAGATAAAAGAACACAATATTGCGCCCATGTTAATATTTCCGATATGAGAAATGAGGTTATTTTAATGGGATGGGCGCACCGCCGCAGAGATCACGGAGGCGTTATTTTTATTGATTTGCGTGATCGCACTGGTATTGTGCAGGTGGTTTTTAACCCTGAAGCGGGAAAAGCTGTCCACACTGAAGCGCACAAAATTCGTTCTGAATTCGTTCTGGCGGTAAAAGGTATTGTCTGCAAAAGACCGGCGGGGATGGAAAATCCTGCTTTAAAAACCGGCGAAATCGAAGTTCTCGTATCCGATCTTGAAATATTAAACGAATCAAAAACGCCTCCTTTTTCTTTCGACGAAGAAGATCTTTCTGAAAATATCCGCCTCAAGTACCGCTATCTTGATTTGCGTCGTCCGGCAATCCAGCAAAATATGTTTTTACGCAGCAAACTTGCCGCCGCGACACGAAATTATTTTAACGATAATGACTTTATTGAAGTGGAAACGCCTTTTCTCACTAAGAGCACGCCGGAAGGAGCAAGAGATTATCTGGTACCCAGCAGAATCTCCAAAGGAATGTTTTACGCCCTGCCGCAGTCTCCGCAGCTTTTTAAACAGCTATTGATGATTTCCGGTTTTGACCGCTATTATCAGATTGTAAAATGTTTCCGCGATGAAGATTTGCGCGCGGACCGTCAGCCTGAATTCACGCAAATCGACGTGGAAATGTCCTTTATCACGGAAAACGATATTATTAACATTATGGAAGGACTGATGGCGGAAATATTCAGACACTGCCTAAACCGCGAGCTGCCTCTTCCCTTCCCCCGCCTGGGCTATTTTGACGCAATAAACCGCTATGGTAAAGACAATCCGGATGTTCGTTTCGGTTTGGAGCTTACTGATCTGACCAATATACTGCGGGAGTCCAACTTTAAACTATTTCGCGAAGTCATCGCCAAAGGCGGAGTTGTAAAAGCGCTTAAGCTGGATAAAACATCCACCCTCTCACGCAAGGAACTGGATGATTTAAGCGATTATGTTTCAATCTACGGCGCGAAGGGCCTCGCCTGGGCGAGAGTTAACGCCTCTGACTGGACATCCCCGATTTATAAATTTTTAAGCGCCGAAGAAGTCGAAAATATTAACAAACAAGTCTCCGCCTCAGCTGGAGATATTATTTTCTTTGTTGCCGATGTTCCCCGTGTTGTTCATGACTCGCTGGGAAATTTAAGACTGCATCTTGCAAAAAAATTGAACTTATACAAGCAGGATGATCTATCTTTTGTCTGGATTACAGAATTTCCTCTGATGGAATATTCTGAAGCAGAAAAGCGTTATGTTTCCATGCATCATCCGTTTACCTCGCCTTACAATGAAGATCTGGCTCTGCTTTCAACTAATCCGGACAAAGTTCGCGCGCGAGCGTATGACCTTGTTTTAAACGGTTCGGAAATAGGGGGAGGAAGCATCCGTATCCACAGAAAAGATATTCAGAATCAGGTATTTAGCGTTCTGGGCTTGTCGGATGAGGAAGCCCGCTCTAAATTCGGATTTCTTCTTGATGCGCTGGAATACGGCGCGCCACCGCACGGGGGAATCGCTTTTGGATTAGACAGACTTACCATGATTATGACCGGAGCGGAATCTATCAGAGATGTTATCGCTTTCCCCAAGACGCAGAAAGCCGCGTGTCTTCTCTCCGACGCGCCTTCGAAAGTATCTATTGAACAATTAATGGAACTATCCTTGAAAATAGTGTAAATATTTTTTCGGAGCAAATGATGACTAAACCAAAAAAATCAAAAGCTATAAAACAAAAAAGCAAATCGGTTCAACTCAATTTGCAGAATATATCTGAGCCTAATCTTTACAAAGACATGTTTCCCTATTCCGAAGTAGGGCGAATTGTTTTTGATCATAAAGTGCTCAAAACCAAACCCGCGAAAAATATATTTATAACCGATACAACTTTTCGCGACGGACAGCAGGCGCGCCCGCCATACACCGCCCAGCAGATAGTCCAATTATATAAATTTTTGAGCGAACTGGGAGGCCCTAACGGCGTAATCCGCCAGTCGGAATTTTTTCTTTACTCTAAAAAAGACAAGGAAGCGGTGGAAAAATGCATGGCTCTGGGACTTCGTTATCCGGAGATTACCGGCTGGATTCGCGCCACAAAGGATGACGTACCTCTGATAAAGGCGGCAGGCCTTAAAGAAACGGGGCTGCTTACTTCTGTTTCCGATTACCATATTTTCCTGAAGCTTAACAAAAACAGAAAACAGGCGATGGATGATTATCTGGGCATCGTCAAATCAGTTCTTGATCTGGGAATTATCCCGCGCTGTCATTTTGAAGATATCACCAGAGCAGATATCTACGGCTTCTGTATTCCCTTTGCCATTGAGCTGATGAAACTGAGGGAAAAGAGCAAAATAAGCATAAAAATCCGTCTCTGCGACACGCTGGGCTACGGTGTCACCTACCCCGGAGCTGCGCTCCCACGCAGCGTAGACAAAATGGTGCTGGCTTTTATCGAAGATGCCGGCGTCCCGGAAGAACTTTTGGAATGGCACGGCCACAACGATTTTCACCGCGCGCTGACCAACGCCACAACCGCCTGGCTCTACGGCTGCAGCGCTGCCAATTCCACTTTGCTGGGATTGGGAGAAAGAACCGGCAATCCGCCCATTGAAGCCCTGATTATCGAATATATCGCCCTGACGGGTACATCTAATGGCATTGACACCAAAGTCATAACCGAAATAGCTCAATACTTTGAAAATGAATTAGGCGTCAGCATCCCGCCGAATTACCCTTTTGTCGGTTCAGAATTCAACGTTACCCGGGCGGGGGTGCACGCGGACGGTCTGATAAAATGTGAAGAAATTTATAATATTTTCGACACAAAAAAAATATTGAACAGGCCCATCGTCACAATGGTTAGCGATGTCTCAGGCAACGCGGGTATCGCTCTTTGGATTAACCAGCGCTTCGGGCTAGAGGGAGAAAATGCCGTGGATAAGCGTCATCCCGGTATTTCCAAAATCAGCAAATGGGTCAAGGAACAATACGATGCCGGACGTATTACAACTATTTCTCCTGAAGAAATGGAAAAAAAGGCGCGTCTGTATCTGCCCGAACTCTTTGTTTCCGAACTGGATAAAATCAGATTTATGGCCGAAAATGCCGCCGTATCCGCGGTCAACCAGATTATCGAACATAAGTTAATGAAAACCATGGATCCGGAAAAGCAGGAGCCTTTGATGCAGCAATTCGTGGATGACCACCCTTCCATCCAGTTTGCTTATGTCGTGGACATGAACGGCAGGAAAACAACAAAAAATATTACCAGTATTGTTGACCGCGCTAAATATGAAAATTATGGCGTGGGCATTGACCAATCTGACCGTGAGTGGTTTATCAAACCTTTTCAGACCGGTAAAGTTCATGTAACCGACTTTTTCATCTCCAAAATGACCAATGTCTTATGCTTTACTGTTTCCACTCCGATCGTAAATGACAAAGATGAAATGATCGGTATTTTCGGCGTGGACATTCAATTTGAAGATTGGGTGAAGAGAGCCGAAGAGATGGAAGAAATGGACAACATCGCCCTGCGCGCTCAATACGAAGAAGTCATGCGCACGGCTAAATTCGATCATCATTAATAGTCGGCGTAAAGAGTCCACTGCTCGAAAGGACATTCTTCTTTATCCGTAATCGGTGTTATTTCGCTGATGAAACGCGACGGCGCGAGCGCGATATTCCCCAGGCCGCGGTTGTAATCAAGGGCGGGACAGCAAAGATAGAGCTGATCTTTGGCTCTTGTCAAAGCCACGTAAAACAATCTTCTTTCTTCCGCTTCTCCTTCTTTTTCCTTAAGCGCTCTTTGCAGCGGCAACATGCCGTCCGTACACCATATCAAAAATACATAAGACCACTCCAATCCTTTAGCCTGGTGTATTGTGCTTAAAATAAGCTTATCACCCTTCTCTTCTTCTTCATAACCATCCTGAGAAGCCATGTTTGTCAGGAGAGCCAGTTCATTGAGAAAATTCTCCAGGGAATTATACTGTTTTGAAAAAACGGCTAATTGCAATAAGTCTTCTTCGCGCGATGGCGCATCGGTATAGTTTTGCTGCAAGTATTCCCGATAACCACACACGTTCAACAAAATATCAATTATTTTTTCAGGAGTTCTCTCGTCCGGAGGTATTTCCGCGATCTCTTTAATATGTTTACGGCACGCCTCAATGCCTGTTTTTGCCGCTGTTGTTATTGATTTGATTAATTTATCATCAATAAATTCATCCAGCGGTTTTTGTGTTTTACCCAGTATTGACCATATTTTTAAAAATGTTTGATTGCCGATTTTCGGATACATCAGCAACACACGTCTCCAGGCAATCTCATCATATGAATTAACCATGATTCTCATATAAGAAGTGACATCTTTAATGTGCGCCTGCTCAAAAAAACGGATTCCCGAACGTATATCAAAGGGAATATCACATCGAACAAGTTCCATCTGCAGTTCCATAGAATGATAATGAGCGCGGTATAAAACAGCTATTTCAGAAAGAGGTATGCCGTTCTGATATAATTCTGCTACGCGCTGCGCCACAAAATCAGCCTGCTTTAAAACATTTTGCGCGTAAACAATAACGGGGCGGATACCGTTGGGGCGAACCGCGGTTAATTCCTTGGGATACTGATTTTGGTTGTTGGTGATGCTTAAATTTGCCAGATTGAGAATTTCCGGCGTGCTGCGGTAATTTGTCTCCAGTTTATATATTTTGCAGTCAGGATAACGCCGGGGAAAATTGATAATACTATCAAAACTCGCGCCGCGAAACGAATATATGCTCTGCGCATCGTCACCAACCACCATCAAATTCCCATGCTCCGCGGCCAACAAATCGATAATATGAGCCTGAATTATGTTTACATCCTGATATTCATCAACCAGAATATGATGATACCTTCCGGCGATACTCTTCAATATATCGGGATGTTGGGTAAGCAGTATTTGAAAATTAAAAAGCAGGTCATCAAAATCCATAACGCACAGTTCTTTTTTCTTCTGGGAATAAAGAAGTGCTATCTGTGTTATCTCATCAACCAGATGCGAATAGTATGGATACCTCGCGAAGAGAACATCCTCCAAAGAACTCTGCGTATTAAAAATAAGACTGATTATTTCAGCCAGAATATTGCTTTTAGGAAATCTGTTTGATTTGGCGTCAATTTTCAGTTCTGAAACACAGGTGGATATCAACTGGCGAGAATCTTCGCTATCCAGAATTGAATAATTTGCGCGATAACCAAGCTTCGATGCGTAATTTCTTAAAATAACATTTGCAATATGGTGAAAGGTGCCGCCCATTATTTTTCCGGTATATTGTTCAGCCAGGTTTTCCACACGGTTGAGCATGGAACGCGCGGCTTTATTCGTAAAAGTGGCGAGCAATATTTTTTCCTGAGCCACTCCTCTTTCCACAAGATAAGCGACCCGATAAGTGAGCGTTCGTGTTTTGCCGCTTCCCGCTCCGGCCAGAACCAGAAGGTACCCGCCCTCGTCCTTTACGACTTTTAATTGCTGAGGATTAAGATCTTTTTCATAATCAATCATGAATTATCTTCAAGCTTGAATAAATTGTTTTATTGTATTTTCAGCGCTTTAATCTCGGCAAAGGTTTCATCGGCCTTAAGCGATTCGACATTTACTAATAATTTTTCTTTTTCATAAAAACCGACAAGCGGCGCTGTTTTCTCGTTATACACCTTTATTCTTTCGGCGATCGCTTCCTTAGTTTCGTCGTCTCTTTGAACTACTGTTTGACCGCATTTTTTGCACTTGTTTCCTTCTGCCGGAGGATTGTTTCTAATATTATATATTTCCTGGCAATTTTGATTGGAACAGGTTCTCCTTGTGGTTAGCCGCTCTAAAATAATGTTTAATGGCGCTTCCAGATTAATGACATAATCCAGCGTTATGTTCAGTTTTTTTAGAATTTGCTTGAGCTGGTTTGCCTGACTAATTGTCCTGGGAAAACCGTCCAGAATAAATCCTTTCTGGCAATCAGGCTCCATCAAACGCTTCTCCATTATCTCCATAATTATAGAGTCCGGAACAAGCCCTCCTTCATCCATATACTTTTTTGCCTTCGTTCCCAATTCTGTGCCTTCTTTTATAGCGGAGCGTAAAATATCTCCGGTGGATATCTGCACCGATTTATCATCCTGAGAAAGCAATTTCGCGATTGTTCCTTTTCCAACTCCGGGAGATCCTAATAAAATAATCCTCATTTTAAAATCCATTTATTATTTTTATTTCAAATATATAAGGCCAATATTTACCGGTCACGAATATTCGATTATTTTTCTTATCAAATGCAATACCATTTAAAACATCTACAGAATAATATTTGGGGATTTTATTATGTAATTGGCTTAGATCAACCCATCCTAAAACTTCTCCCGTATAAGGGGATATGCGGACAAGAATGCTCTGCATAAATATGTTTGCCCAGATTTCTCCGTTTATAAATTCCAATTCATTAATATCAGCAATTGGTTCATTGCTGTCATGAACATTCAACGTTTTTTTTATTTTTAATGTTACGGGTTCTCGGCACTGAATTTTTGATGTTCCGTCGCTAATAAATAATGTTTTGCCGTCTGAAGCTATTCCCCAACCTTCACCCTCATATTTAAATTCTACCGTTTTTTTTAATGTTTTAAAATCGTAGATAAAGCCCTTTTGATTTTTCCAGGTAAGCTGATAAATTTTGCCATCAAAATATTCTATTCCCTCTCCAAAATATTTATCAGGCAATTTTATTTTTTTAATTATTTCTCCTGTTACTAAATCAACCTTACGCAAAGTTGACTTTCCCACAAGCCCCGTAGATTCATATAAAATACCGTCCCGATAAAATAATCCCTGTGTGAAAGCTTCAGGATCATGAGGATAAATATTTACCACTTTAATCTTGGAGATAGGAGCTTTTGTATTTCTTAAATAGTAATCCGCAGCGAAAGATTGCGCCTGATAGATAATTATCATCAACGCGCATAATATTAGATTAACCGCTCTTTTATTTTTCAGTTTCATAAAAATTAAAAACCGATTTCCTTAGCGTAAGTAAATTGCCTTCTCCACGGGATATCTTTATGGATAGAGTCAATCACATCAGCACCTACTATTTCAATTGCCTCTTTGTCCGCAACAACCGGGTGATAAGCGCCGATTAAACCTTTATCCTCCATGACCGTTTTATGATTACCAGGCAAACAATCGCATTCAGTTACAATATTTAACAGCGCCGTGATAAATACTGTCTTACCTTGGATTAATTTCCACACGGCAGCTGCCGTCTCGATAAGCTTTTCCTGAAATACTTCTATGTCCGTGTCCCATATTATTTTTAACGCTATTTCCGGACACATCGCGATGCACTGCGCGCATCCGATGCATTTGTTCAAATCATACAACGGATATTTTTTCTCGGACATTGCCGCGGCTCCAACCGGACAGACTTTTACGCATTCTCCGCATAAAATGCATTTCTTTTTATTAAGCAATGGTTTGGCATCCGCATGCATTCTTTGCTTTTGCGCGCGTGAAGCAAGTCCCATAGAAATATTTTTAATCGCCGCGCCGAATCCTGTTTCCATATGTCCTTTGAAGTGCGATAAAATAACAAAACCTTCGGCCTGATTAATGACTTTACCTACCTGAACTTTTTCAAAGTGTTTGTAACCTGCGGGCAGATCAATAACGTCTTTACCGTCCAGTCCGTCACCTATTGTAACCCGACAGCCTAAATATTGTTCTGAATAATTATGATTTTCAGCCGTAATTAGCGATTGCCGTCCTTCGCGCCTTCCTCCGGAATAAAGAACTGTCGTATCAAAGACAAAGGGCTTGAGTTTTTTTGTTTTCAGCCACCCGACTATTTCTTTGGCGTATATCGGCGGCAAATAATTTTCATTCCCCATTTCTCCCCAATGAAGTTTGATTCCGATCCGGTCTCCGGAAGAAAAGGGAAGTCTTAATTCACCCAGAACTGCTTTAAGTGAATTAAGCCTTGATCCATTACTTGATAAACAACTTCTAAATATGCAAGATTCTTTCATTTTTAAAGTGTAAATAATTAAGCTTTTGGCAAGGCATCACTTTGTCGCAGATACACGGGAACACAATTATCGGGACTGAGCAATTCTCCACGCCGGTATTTTTCCACGCCTAAAATCCCCACTGCTGAAGCTTTAACACAGGGGATTACATTTTTATCTATTTTAATATTTTTATTATTTTTCAAGATAAGTTCCGCATACTTGATCGCGCCCTCTCCCACACATATTACTTCATCATTAGTTTCAGCTGAAATATGCTGAGGGTCAATATTAATTTCCCGTGTAAATTGACGCAATAAACTTTCCTTTTCATAGCGAAAAGTTGCCGTATAGACCTGGCCTCTGCCCGCGTCCATTACCGCGCAAATCAATTTTTTAGTGTGAGGAACATTTAGAGCGATTGCCGCGAGTGTGGATACTCCCACAGCCGGCTTTGAAGTTGCAAGCATCATACCTTTAATCGTACTTACAGAAATACGCACACCGGTAAAAGAACCAGGGCCCAGCGTGCACGCAAATAAATCAACATCATTAATTTGTGAATTACTATCCTTGAGCGCCCTATGAATGGCCGGTAAAATGGTTTCCGAATGATTTAGCCCCGTGTCCAAAATCTTTTCATAAACTACATTATTATTATTCAGAACGGCCACGGAAGCGGTTATTGAAGAAGTGTCAAAAGCCAGAACAATCATATTTTATTTAAAATATTTAACCACCTTATTGACAAAATCTAGATTCATGCGGTCAATATCAATCATGACAACGAATATCATCAGCAATATCAGAAATACAAACCCAATCTGTTGGAAGATACCCTGCCATTTCATGCTCATTGGCTTACCACGCACAAGTTCGATAAGATTGAACATAATATGCCCGCCGTCAAGAATAGGAATCGGGAAAAGATTTATAATAGCTAAATTTACGGAAAGAAGAGCCATCAGGAAAAGAAAAGGAATAACTCCTTCTTTGGCAACTGTGCCGGCGGCCTGGGCGATAAATATTGGGCCTCCCAGATTCTTCGGCGATACTTCTCCTTTAATCATTTTAACAAAAACAACCAGGGTCAGTTTGCTGAATTCCCATGTTTTCTGTAAACCGATTATTGTGGCTTCCCAGACATTTCTTTTTTCAATTATAAAATTATCTGAAGGGCTAATACCTATGAGATAAGCTTCTACTTCTTCTCCCAGAATATTTTTTGTTTTCGATAATTTTGGCTGTATGAACAATTCATTTTTTTGTTCTTCACGTTCGATGATAATTTTTACCTGCCGCCCCTGGCTTTGTCCAATTACCTGTCTGATGTTATCCCAATAGTCTATGTTTTTCCCGTCGATTGATAATATTTTATCTCCCTTTTTGATTCCTGCTTCGTACGCGGCGGATTCTTGCTGCACTTCTCCAACAACACTGCTCAGAGCTGGCACGCCATAAAGATAAACTGCGGAAAAGATAATAATAGCCAGAAGGAAGTTGAATAAAGGACCAGCAAATACTATAAATATTCTTTTTAGAACCGGCTGCTTGGAAAATGATATCTTTTCTTCTTCAGGGGAGAGCTTTTCTGTTTCTGATTCTCCGACAAGTTTTACGTAACCGCCCAGAGGTATCAAAGACAGGACGTACTCGGTCATGCCTATCTTCTTGCCGATTATTTTTGGTCCAAAGCCGAGAGAAAACTTTGTCACACCGACACCGCTCATGCGCGCGGCCAGATAATGACCAAATTCATGAAAAAAGATTAATACTCCCAGTAAAACAATAACAGATATAATGGATATTCCTATCAAGATCGTTTCCTTTCTATTATTTTTTGAGCCTGTTGTCTTGCCCACCTATCAGCTTGTATAATTTCTTCAAGTGAAGGTTCGTTTACGGCATCGTGTAACGACAGCACCTTTTCGATAATTTTCGGTATATTTGTAAATTTTATTTTCCCGTTAATAAATTCTTCTACCGCGACTTCATTTGCCGCGTTCAAAACCGCCGGATTTGTCCCTCCTGCCTCTCCGGCGTCATAGGCCAGTTTCAGGCAGGGAAATATTTTCGTATCCGGTTTCATAAATTCCATTTTGCCGCTTTTAATAAAATTTAAGGGCGGCAAGCTGTTTTCAATTCTTTCCGGATAACTCAAGGCGTAAGCAATAGGTATTCTCATATCAGGTATTCCCATTTGTGCCAAGATACTTCCATCAATAAATTCAACCATGGAATGCACAATGCTTTGGGGGTGTACAAGCACATCAATTTGACTGATTTGAACATCAAATAACCATTTTGCTTCGATCACTTCCAACCCCTTATTCATCAAAGATGCCGAATCTATGGTTATCTTTTTACCCATTTTCCAATTAGGATGCTTCAAAGCCTGTTTGGGCTTAACTCTTTGTAACTGATTTTTCGTCATCGTGCGGAAAGGCCCGCCGGACGCGGTCAAAATTATCTTTTTTAGAAAATCACTCTTCTGCCCCTCGAGACACTGAAATATAGCGCTGTGCTCGCTGTCCACAGGCAGAATTTTTACACCTTTTTTCTTTGATACCCTTGTGACAATTTCTCCCGCGATAACCATTGTTTCTTTATTTGCCAGGGCAACGTCTTTTCCTGCTTCGATCGCCGCCAGGGTCGGCATTAAGCCGGCGGCTCCGGAGATCGCGGAAATTACGATGTCCGCTTCGGGAAAAGACGCGACTTCTTTAATTCCTTCTTTTCCGTATAATACTTCAAGATTACAATTACTTTTAAAACCTGATTTTAAAATCGCGGCTTTTTCTTTTGTTTTTACGTAAATAATCTGCGGATGAAATTTTTCTACCTGCTTTATTAATAGTTTAATGTTATCTCCCGCGGCAAGCGCGACGACGTAAAAACGCTCAGGATTTTTTTCAATTATATCCAGAGCGCTTATTCCAATTGAACCGGTAGAACCTAAAACAGTGATTTTTTTCATTTATCCAATTACAAATATTTTATAATAATAAACAAATGGCGCTATAAACATCAAACAATCCATTCTGTCGAGCAAACCGCCATGTCCGGGCAATAATGAACTTGCGTCTTTTTGTCCGTAATTTCTTTTAATCGCTGATTCACAAAGATCTCCCAACTGACCAATAATACTAGCCAGAAAGGCAATTATTACAACGTGTATTAAGTGAACATCCTTCATAAATAAATACGCGTAAATTGAAGATGCCAAAGTGCTTCCCAAAACCAGCGCCACTGTTCCTTCTACTGTTTTTGCCGGACTAATTAAGGCGTTGAGTTTTCTTTTGCCGAAATACTTTCCTATATATAGTGCCGCTGTATCTCCAACTAGAGCGATAACCAGAACAAGGAGGACCCAAAATTCACCAGCCGGCAGTTTTCTCAATAATATAAAATGTGACATTAAAAAAGGTATATATATTATTCCGAATATAACTTTTGCCACTGACATAACATCGTAATTATCTTCTTTAACGTTCCAGAGATACATTATAAAAACAACAATCATGCACAAAGCAAGCAGCGCCGTTAAAATTTGAAAGTCCCCAAACATAAATGCCAGGGGAATCAACAGGGCAAAAATAAATATTTCGATTTTTTCCTTAAGAAAACCCTTCCCGAAAACGATGTTATTGAATTCCCAAACGCCTCCCAGAATAATCAAAATGACTGCCACGAATAATACCTCCAGGGAGAACAAAAAAATAATCGCCAGTATCGCTACCAATAATACGATACCTGTAATCCATCTTTTAATCAGCGTGTTATCCATAATAAATATAATTCCCATGTAATCATTTTTAAATTATTTTATTAATTTTTATTTGTTCTCCTGTCATGCCAAACCGTCTTTCTCTTCGCTGATAGCTGGCAATAGCTTTGAGCAGCTGCTCTTTTGTGAAATCCGGCCAAAGTACTTTTGTAAAATAAAGTTCCGTGTAGGCTATCTGCCAGAGTAAAAAATTACTGATTCTGCATTCACCTCCGGTGCGTATTAATAAATCCGGATCCGGTATATTATCCGTATACAGATAACTACTGAATGTTTCTTTATTTATATCAATTTTCTTTTTATTCCTATCCTGAATAATATTTTTAACCGCATTAATAATTTCATCTCTGCTGCCGTAACTTAAAGCGATATTTAATGTCATTTTTGTATTGCTTTTGGTAAGTTCTTTAGCGCGTCTTATCTTATCTTTCACACACGTTTCCAAAAGATCAAGTTCACCGATAGTGGTCAATTTTATACCCTGCTTGTGTAATTTTTCTGTTTCTTTATCCAGGTACTCTTCAAGCAACAACATCAACGCCTGCACTTCTTCTCCCGGACGATTCCAGTTTTCCATAGAAAACGCAAAAAGCGTCAAATATTTAATTCCTATTTCCAGACACGCACGCACCGTGGCCCTAACGGCCTGCGCTCCCTTTTTATGTCCTCTGATGCGCCCGATCGTATGTTTCTTTGCCCAGCGTCCGTTGCCGTCCATTATTATCGCTATATGCTGCGGTAAATTTCTCGAGTTTATTTTTTTCACTAAATATTCCTGCACTAATTATAAATAATATTCATTTTAAAACACTATAAAAACAAATGGGGAGCTTTGGACTCCCCATTTTATTGATCTCGCCTTTGATTTTTCTAAATCTCCATAATCTCTTTTTCTTTAACCGCGGTGACTTTATCTATTTTTTCAATATTTTGATCCGTCAGTTTCTGGACTTCTTCCTGCGCTGAAAACAACTCATCTTCAGTCATCTTATTATTTTTCTTAAGGCTCTTTAGTTCTTCATTCGCGTCTCTTCTGACGTTTCTTAATTTAATTTTTCCTTCTTCCGCCATTTTTTTCACTACTTTTACGAGTTCTTTTCTCCGTTCTTCCGTCAACTGCGGGATTGCAAGGCGAATTATTTTTCCGTCATTAGCCGGCATTAATCCCAAATCAGATTTCTGTATCGCTTTTTCTATCGCGCCAATGACTGAAGCATCCCAGGGAGAGATAACAATTAAACGGCTTTCCGGAATGGAAAGAGTCGCCACCTGATTTATCGGAGTTGGAGTTCCGTAATAATCAACTTTGATTCCATCAAGTAATGAAATAGAAGCTCTGCCCGTTCTTACCCTGCCTAAGGATTTATCCATTGAAGCGATAGTTTTTTCCATCTCTTCTTTCATCGTCTGAAAAATACTTTCCTTCATACTATTCCCCCACGTATGTACCAATTTTTTTACCGCATATGGCGTTTCTGATGTTACCTTTTTTCTGCATATCAAAAACAATAATCGGCATTGAATTGTCGCGGCACAAAGATATAGCTGTTGCATCCATTACTTTAAGGTTTTTAGTCAATACATCAATATAACTGATTTTTTCATACCGCATTGCGTTTTTGTTTTTAAACGGATCGCTGTCGTATACCCCGTCAACTTTTGTAGCTTTCATAATAACATCGGCGCGAATTTCCATTGCCCGAAGCGACGCGGCTGTATCCGTGGTGAAATACGGATTGCCGGTTCCTCCGGCAAAAATTACGATTCTGCCTTTTTCCAGATGACGAACCGCCCTCCTTTGGATAAAGGGCTCGGCAATTTCATGCATGGAAATTGATGTCTGAACTCTGGTGGCCAAACCCTGCTCTTCCAGAGCGCTTTGCAGTGCAAGGCTATTAATTACTGTGGCCAACATGCCCATATAATCCGCGGAAGTTCTGTCTATTCCGTTTGAACTTCCTTCTATTCCACGAAATATATTCCCGCCGCCGACAACAATGCCTAACTGCGCCTTCAATGCGCAAACGGCTTTAATTTCACGGGCAATAAAGCTTGCCGCTTCTGGATCAATGCCGAATCTTTTCTTACCCAAAAGAGATTCACCGCTTAATTTCAGCAGAATTCTTTTGTAATGCATTTTTTTCTTATTTTCAGGCATATATTTTCTTTATTTTTTGATTTCCTCACCCAGCTGAAATCTGGCAAATCTGCGAATAATTATATTTTCACCTGTTTTCGCGATCATATTATTGATCATGGTTTCTATGTTAATATCCGTATTTTTTATAAATTTTTGCTTTGTCAAACAAACATCTTCGTAAAATTTATTTAATTTACCTTCTATTATTTTGTCCCATATTTTTTCCGGCTTTTTTTCTTCTTTCAACTGGCTGCGGTATATTTCCTTTTCTCTTTCTAAATCCTCCTGGGGAATTTCTTCCGGGCGCAGATAAAGCGGGTTAGACGCGGCAATGTGCATGGCCACATCTTTGGCCGCTGTCTGAAAATCTTCTGTTTTCGCGACAAAATCGGTTTCGCAGTTAATTTCCACCATCACGCCTATTCGTCCCCCCATGTGAATATAGGAAGCAACCGTTCCGTCTTTGGCGGCTTTGGATGATCTTTTGGTTGCCGCGGATAATCCTTTTTTCCTTAAAAAATCAACCGCTTTTTCAAAATCACCGTCAGAAGCGATAAGCGCTTCTTTACAATCCATCATTCCTGTGCCGGTTTTTTCTCTTAATTGTTTAACCATTGCTGACGATATTTCCAATTTTTTTCCTCCCTGATACATTTTCAAAAAAATAATTAATTCTTATTTTAATTTTAAAAGCCTACTGACTAACCTTCCATTTCCACGCTTTCAGGAATATCTGATTCTCGCTCTCTTTCCTGGGTCTGCGTCTCGGACATTTTATTCGATTCAGCGGATATTTTTTCTTCAAACCGCTTTTTCCCTTCCAGTACAGCATCCGCGAACTTCGACGCGAAAAGCTTAATGGCTCTTATCGCGTCATCATTGCCGGGAATAATATAATCAATGCCTTCCGGGTCACAATTAGTGTCCACAATGGCGACAATGGGAATTTTTAACTTTTTTGCTTCGTTTATCGCTATATGCTCTCTGTTCGGATCTACCACGAATATTGCGGCAGGAATTTTTTTCATGCTGCGAATACCGCCTAAAACATTTTCCAGTTTCTGCATTTCTTTCTGTAATGACGTTATTTCTTTTTTGGGAAAGGCTTTAATTGAATCGTCTTCAAACATCTTGGCTAATGTATTTAGACGGTCAATGCTTTTCTTGATTGTAGCAAAATTTGTTAACATTCCGCCCAGCCAGCGCTGATTGACATATGGCATTTGGCAGCGCACGGCTTCTTCTCTAATCGCTTCCTGTGACTGTTTTTTTGTTCCGACAAAAAGAATTTCTTTTCCTTCAGCCACTTTTTCCACAACAAAATTATAAGCAGTCTGAAACATGCCCACCGTCTGTTGTAGGTCAATAATGTAAATGTTGTTTCTAGCCCCAAAAATATAAGGCTTCATTTTGGGGTTCCACTTGTTCGTCTGATGCCCAAAATGGACACCGGCTTCGAGTAACAGTTTCATTGAAATTGCTGACATTTTATTCTCCTTTTTTGTTTTTATACCTCCACCCTCTTCAATTTACGCGGCAAACTTTTCAAGAAAGCAACATACCGGTAATCCAAGGGTGTGTGAAGTCTGGCGGCACTTAACATATATGATTTAAATGTTCAAGTTATATTAATAAATACAATAATAAATCTAATATCTTCCCTCTTTTAGGCGATCTAGGTTGAGTATTCAGCGTTTATTTTTATATAATCGTGGGATAAGTCAGATGTGTAGACGTAATACGATTTATCGCCGCCCCCCAGACTTATACGCACTTCAATTTTATCTTTCTGGAATATATCCTTTAATTTACTGGCGTTAAAATTTGTGGGGCCATCCTGAGAAAAAACCAATATGCCCCCCATGGAAAGTGTAACCTTTTCTTTTTCCAAAGGAATTCCCGCGGAACCAAGAGCCGCAATAATTCTCCCCCAGTTGGGATCATGACCGAAAAAAGCTGTTTTAACCAGATTGGAATTGGCCACAGCGTAGGCTGCCCGCCTCGCATCAGACCTTGATTTTGCCCCCTCAACGGAAATGGTAATGAATTTTGTCGCCCCTTCCCCGTCACGAACAACCGCCTGGCACAATTCCTGTAAAACATCACAGAGCATATCCCTGAATCTCTGCAGGCGCGCCTGAGCTCTCTCCAGGGGGTTATTATTGGCCAGTCCGTTAGCTAAAATAATCGCCATGTCATTGGTGCTCATGCAACCATCGACACTGATACAATTGAAAGTTGAATCTATGGCCTGATGGAAAACCGTATTTAATGCTTTATTATCAATCAAAGCGTCCGTCATTACATAGGTTAACAATGTGGCCATATTAGGCTCAATCATGCCCGCTCCTTTAGCGATTCCGCAAATAGTAATATCTTTCGCGCCTACTGTTCCCTTGCGTATGGCAATTTTCGGAAATTTGTCAGTTGTCATCATCGCACGTTGAGCGTCTTCAATTCCCACTTCATTAAGGCCTTTGACCAGCTTTCCGATCCCGCTGTTTATTTTTTTAACAGGGAGTCTTTTTCCGATAACACCGGTTGAGCTCAATAAAATCAGTTCCTCTTTAATGTTCAGTTGATTTGTCAATTCCGCAGAAACACTTAAGGCATCTTTGTAACCATCTTTTCCGGTAGCGGCGTTTGCGCAACCGCTGTTTGTAATAATCGCCTGGGCTATGCCTCGTTTTATGCGTTCTGTATTTATTATAAGCGGCGCGGCCTTAAATGAATTTTTTGTAAATACCGCCGCAACTTTTGCGGGAGTAGTGGAAAAGATTAAACCGAGGTCCTTTTCATCAGAGGGTTTAATTCCAACCGATATTCCATTAGCCAGAAAACCGGGGACACATATTTTTTTTGTTTTGGTAGACATCACTAAAACTCCTCTTGTTGATTAAACGCCGCAACATTTTTTATATTTTTTGCCGCTTCCACAGGGACAAGGATCATTCCTTCCAACTTTGCCGCCTTCACGTTTTATTGTCTGCTTGGCGGGCGTGTCTTCACCGCGGCTCATAACATAATCCTGTTTTTGTTTTTGCCTGATTTCTTCTACTTCTTCTTCTCGCTGAATTCTTACCATGCACAATTTTTCTATTGAATGCATCTTAACACGGAATATCATGTCCATGAACATCTCATAACCTTCACGCTGATATTCCCTTATCGGGTCTTTTTGACCATAACCGCGCAATCCTATGCCCTCACGCAGATGATCCATGGACAGCAGGTGTTCTTTCCAGTGTATATCTATGGCCTGGAGCATTATAACCTTCATGAGGTAATTCATAAGCTCCTGTCCGAATTCATTTTCTTTTTCGGTCAAAAGCTGCTTAATGCTGCTGACAATATACTCACGTAAAGCTTGTGCAGAATCGAATTTACTTTCGTCATATAATTTAAGTTTTAAACTGAACTGCTTATATGCCGCGTCTTCCAGCCCTTTTAAATTCCACTCAGAAATATGGGCTTTTTCATCAATGAATTCCAGCAGAAGATCGTCAACAATCTCATCAATCATCTCATTAATATCTGCCCATAAGTCCTCGCCGCGTAACACTTTTTTGCGCTGCTCATAAATGACTTTTCTTTGCCTGTTCATTACATCGTCGTAATCAAGCAGGTGTTTGCGGATATCAAAATTCTGTCCTTCAACGCGTTTTTGGGCGTTTTCAATGGCGCGGGAAATATATTTATGCTCAATCGGCTGGTCTTCTTCTATGCCGATTCTATCCATAATCGCTGATATTCTTTCGGCACCGAATATTCTCAAAAGGTCGTCTTCCAAAGAAAGATAAAAACGTGAAGAGCCATCATCACCCTGTCGACCGGAACGACCGCGCAGCTGATTATCAATACGGCGGCTTTCATGTCTTTCTGTACCCAGAATATGCAAACCTCCCACTTGGGCAACGCCTTCACCCAAGCGAATATCCGTACCTCTGCCCGCCATATTCGTGGAAATAGTAACCATCCCCGGCTGACCCGCCTGAGCTACAATCTCCGCTTCTTTTTCATGATTTTTGGCGTTAAGCACATGGTGCTTAATTCCGGCTCGGGTTAAATATTTGCTGAGGAGTTCCGATTTTTCGATGGAAATTGTTCCAATTAAAACCGGCCTTTTTTGCTTGTTTAATTCCCTCACTTCCTCAATAACTGCATTTATTTTTTCTTTTTCTGTTTTGTAAATCAAATCATTATTATCTTTACGGATCATCGGCATATTTGTGGGGACTACAACAACTTCCAGATTATATATTTTCTTGAATTCTGCGGCTTCCGTATCAGCTGTTCCCGTCATCCCCGCTAATTTTTTGTACATTCTGAAATAATTTTGAAAAGTAATGGAAGCCAGCGTCTGATTTTCTTTTTCAATTTTTACCTTTTCCTTTGCTTCCAGAGCCTGATGCAAACCGTCACTGTAGCGTCGTCCCGGCATCACTCTTCCGGTAAACTCATCGACGATAACAACTTGGCCGTCTTTGACTAAATAATCCACATCTCGCCTGAATAGCGTGTGGGCCTTGAGCGCCTGATTTACATGATGGACAATTTCTATATTTTTGGGTTCATAAAGATTGGGCACATTCAACAAACTTTCGACATGTGCAACACCATCTTCCGTTAAAACAACCGTTCTGCTTTTTTCATCAACAGTATAATCAATTTCTTTTTTTAATCTGGGAATTATTTGATTTATTTTATAATATTTATCCGTTGATTCTTCAGAAGGGCCGGATATGATAAGTGGCGTTCTGGCTTCATCAATCAATATACTGTCCACTTCATCCACTATTGCATAACTAAACTCGCGCTGAACATAATCATCAAGATTGAATTTCATGTTATCACGAAGATAATCAAATCCGAATTCGTTATTCGTGCCGTACGTTATATCCGCGTGGTATGCCGCTCTTCTCTCTTCATCATCCATACCGTGCACAATGACTCCCACGCTCAAGCCTAAAAATTTATAAATCGGCCCCATCCATTCGGCGTCTCTTTTCGCCAAATAATCATTGACCGTAATAACATGGCATCCTTCGCCTTCAAGCGCGTTCAAATACAGGGGCATGGTGGCAGCCAGCGTTTTGCCCTCGCCCGTTTTCATTTCCGCTATTTTACCTTCATGTAAAACCACTCCCCCAATCACCTGCACGTCAAAGGGGCGCATCATCAGAGTTCTGCGCGAAGCTTCCCTGGCCACGGCAAAGGCTTCCGGAAGAATTTCATCCAGGCTCAAGCCGCTTTTTAATTTCTCTTTGAAATAAGGTGTTTTTGCCTGCAATTCTTCGTCGCTCAAAGACATCATCAGCGGTTCGAGCTTATTTACTTCTTCCAAAATAAAAGAATACCGCTTAAGGTCGCGATCATTTTTCGTTCCCACTATTTTTTTCAAAATGTATTCAATCATCTAATAACCCGCTTAACCTGTAAAAAAAAACCGGCATTTTAACCGGTAAAATTAACTTTTAATTTGTTTAATGAACATTTTTTCGTCAACAAAAAAATGGACAATTCTGCCAAACCGCTAATAATCTTACTACTAATTCGTGGGAAGGCTTTTATTTCTACCTTTTCATGTACCTTCTTGGGTTTACAGAGACGTTGTTTACCATAACCGTGTAGTGCAGATGTGAACCAGTAGAACGGCCAGTATTGCCCACATAACCTATTACATCCCCTCTTTTAACCTTCATGCCCTGTTTCACGGCAAATTTTGATAAATGACAATAACGAGTTGAATATCCATGGGCATGATTTATTTTAATGTAATTGCCGTCTGCGGAACGAGTTGAGGCCTCAATAACAAGCCCATCCGCCGGCGCGATTATTTCTTTTCCATAGCGTGTCGCTACATCTATACCGTTATGAAATTCAACGCCTGATGAAAAAGGAGATTCCCGCATGCCAAATTCCGAAGTTACCCAGCCTCTAACCGGCCAGATAGACGGAGTAGCGGCAAGAATCGATTTCTGTTCTCTTAAAAAAGATAATAATTCATTAAAACTTTGTTCGCGATATACCGCGTCTTCGTTCAGTGCGTCTAAGCCTTTGCGCATCTGGGAAACCAGCTTCTGCTGGTCTGAATCTAATAATTCTTTGAGTCTTACATCCGCGCCACTTGCTCCGCCAATACCCAAAGGCAACTTTTTATCTCTGGCTGTTTGATAACTTGCCAAAACCCTGATTTTTTTGTCAAACTGCCTGAGTTCTTCCATCCTGTCCGCAAAATCATCGACTTTAAGAGCTAAATCTTTGATTTGTTGGGTCTGTTCCGTGGTCTCAACTCTTAGGCGCAGCAATTCGGCCTTATCTCGTTTGATACTGGCGTAGTCGTAGATGAAATAAAGAAATACAAAGAAAACAACTAAAAAGAAAACACTCAAACAGCGGGCAAAATAGCCGGGAATAGTTATTTTTTTTACGGTACTGCTCGAGCGAGGAATTATCATCAAGGTAAACAAGTTACCCGAGATTTTTTCCTTCCACAAATTTTTCCAATCTTTGACCTTTATCATAAGGTCTAATATTAGCATAAAAAAACGAAAAAAGTCAAGAACTAGTAGGTTTTGATACCGCACTAAAAACAGTAACATTAGATGCTGATTATAAAAAATTATTCTAATATATACAAATACTTAACTAGCCTGGTTGCTAATTTTCTACGGCAACGATAAGAAACTTATCAAATTATATAATTCAATCTTTAAAATTAATATATATTAATTGAAATTGAGCCTAATATGAATTAAAAAAACAAAAGGGGCTAAATACTTATGTTTTTTCGAAAATATCGCTTATTCATCCTCTGTTTTCTTTTTATCCTGGCTTTATTCTTTCTGCTTTCCTGCTGGCCAATAAATCCTAAATTTACCGAAAATGATCTTGGCAATATTTTATCTCCACATGATGAGCAAATAGGTAAATCACAGCAAATCATTCTGGTGCATAAAAAAAATCAGCAATCTTCCGAATATCTGGTTTATTTACTCCTGAAACATAATAACCAATGGAAGTTTTATTCCGAACCAATGGAAGCAACTGTCGGCAGAAACGGCATTGCCCCAATAGGGGAAAAAAGAGAAGGAGACGGCAGAACTCCTGCGGGAGTGTTTTTAATAAAACGGACTTTCGGCTACAACGCATCCATAAACTCGAAAATGCCATATCGACAAGTTTTTGATGATGATTTATGGGTTGATGATCCTGACGCGCCGGATTACAATAAGTGGGTAAAAAAGAACGAAACCAGCGCCGCTTCATTTGAAAAAATGAAGCGGATTGACGATCAATATAAATACGGTATAATTATCGAATATAATACTGATCCAGTTATCAAGAGACATGGCAGCGCCATTTTCCTTCATGTTTGGAAAGAAAATAATTCGCCGACAGCCGGTTGCGTAGCGGTCTCCGAAGAAAATATTATAAAAATACTTTCCTGGCTTGACCCGGACACAAATCCAATTATAATCATTGAGTCATTATAGGAGGAGCGAATATTGAAGATTAAACTTTTCCCCACATTATTCATATTATCCTGTTTTTGTTTTTCCTGCTTTTCTTTCGCGTCTCACGGCGCCAATAAAATGCCTGATAATTTTGTGGATATTAAAACCGTTATTCCAGATGTTCAACTTGATATCCGTTATTTCGGGCCCCATAATTTTCTCGGAGAAAAAGTTGACGGCTACCTTGCTCCAAAGTGTTTTTTGACCAAAGAAGCGGCGATGGCTCTTTCAAAAGTTCAAAAAGAATTGGAACAATTTTCTTTGACCTTGAAGATTTATGACTGCTATCGCCCTCAACATGCCGTGGATCATTTTGTCCGCTGGGCAAAAGACATTGATGATACCAAAACAAGAAAAGAGTTTTACCCCACCGTGGATAAAAGAAATTTATTTAAAGACGGCTATATTGCCGATAAATCAAGCCACAGCCGCGGTAGCACTGTTGATCTGACGATTGTTTCTTTGCCGGTTGTGCCGCAGGAAAAATATACCCCGGGGCAGGAATTATATGAATGTTATCTTCCTCAAGACAAACGATTCGGAGATAACAGCATAGACATGGCCACCGGTTTTGATTGTTTTCATGAACTTTCGCACACGCACAACAAAAGTATTCCCGCGCAGCAGCGAATCAACCGTATGTTATTAAAATCATTAATGGAAAAATACGGCTTTAAAAATTATGATCTTGAGTGGTGGCACTATACACTGAAAAACGAACCCTACCCGAACACTTATTTTAATTTTCCTGTTGAGTGAAAAAAATGAAAATAAAAATTCCTGCTTTTTTAAGTTCCTACGGTTTTTCCATTATCCTGATTTTGTCTCTTTTTATCGGCGCATTGTTGGGAATAATTCTGAAAAAAGACGCTGTCTACCTTAAGCCTTTAGGCGATGTTTTTCTCAACCTATTATTTACCACGATTATCCCGCTCGTTTTTTTCTCCATCTCTTCCGCTGTCGCAGGTATGTCGAATATCCGGAGGCTAGGGAAAATTATGTCTTCAATGGTGGCGATATTTATAGTAACCGGCCTTATCGCTTCTGTTGTTATGATTATCGCTGTTGTTATTTATCCTCCGGCAACAGGCATCGCCATTGATCTGGGAGAAAAAATAAATCTGCAGCAACTAACAGCTTCGGAACAAATCGTCAAAGCTTTTACCACTTCTGACTTCGCGGACATTCTTTCCAAAAAAAATATGCTGGCATTGATAATATTTTCCATATTAATCGGCCTGGCGACTTCCTCCGCCGGTGAAAAAGGAAATACTTTCGCGCAATTTCTGACTTCCGGCAGCGCGGTAATGATGAAAGTGATATCTTTTATCATGTATTACGCACCTGTCGGACTTTGCGCTTATTTCGCTTACCTCGTCGGCGTTTTCGGAGAAGAACTGCTTGGCTCTTACGCCCGCGCGATGATTATTTACTATCCTACGGCTATTTTATATTTTTTTATCGCTTTCACGCTTTATGCTTTTTTGGCCGCGGGAAGAAAAGGCGTGCGCAAATTCTGGGGCAATATAATACCCCCTTCCCTTATTTCATTGGCTACCGGCAGCTCAATTGCGACAATCCCCTCCAATTTACAAGCCGCCGAAAATATCGGCGTTCCTAAAGATATCAGAGAAGTTATCATCCCGGTAGGCGCCACTATGCACATGGAAGGTTCGTGTCTTGCCGCCGTGCTGAAAATTGCCTTTCTTTTCGGAATCTTTGATATGAGTTTTTCGGGAACAGATACTATTTTAACCGCATTAGGAATCGCTCTTTTAACCGGTGTGATAGTGAGCGGCATTCCCGGCGGCGGCACGATTGGTGAGCTGATGATTATTTCCTTCTACGGATTCCCGCTGGAGGCTTTTCCGATTATCATGATGATCGGCACAATTGTTGACCCGCCCGCGACAATGGTCAACGCGGTTGGTGATAATGTCTCAAGCATGATGGTCTCTAGAATACTTGGTGGCAACGATTGGAAGAAAGAAGTTTAACTGTCACATTTATTTTTCCTATTTTGTTTTTTTATTATTTGAGTAATAAATGATTTAATAAAATGCTGGCATAATGATTCTTGA
The DNA here is from genome assembly GCA_963813455.1 of uncultured delta proteobacterium. Taxonomy (GTDB): domain Bacteria; phylum Desulfobacterota; class Syntrophia; order Syntrophales; family Smithellaceae; genus UBA4810. Next base: position 23,275 of record CAWEZF010000016.1, on the reverse strand, counting down.
AAATTAAATTATGTAGCCTGTATCTTCAGTTTTAGGAAATTTTTTATAAATGCAAAAAGGAAATCGCAGATGATTTTTTTGTCGGCAGGCAAGCGCAGTGTCCTTCTTGTGGGGCAGATTTACACTGCTGCCTTAACTGTTCTTTTTACCAACCTGGCAGTTATAATGATTGCCGTGAATCACAGGCGGAAAGAGTAATAGCAAGAACTCGATCCAATTTCTGTGATTTTTTCCGTTTTGCTAATACATCAAAAACCGGCACTGAATCTGATTCAAAGATCAATGATAAATTAGAATCATTGTTTAAAAAGAGCTCTTATATAGATACTTAATGTAAGTTATCTCCCTTATTAATCATCATTTTTACTTTAAAAATAATATAATACGTGTTAGTTTCAAGCAATGAGTTAACGATTATATGCGCAAAATAATTTTTAGATATATATTGAAAGAAATCGCGATAGTTTTTTTCATGATTTTGTTTGTTCTGACCTTTGTTTTACTTATGGGCAGAATACTGCAGGTCATGGATCTGATGGTCAATAAAGGCGTTAGTTTTTTTTCTATCGCCAAAATCATAATTTTCCTGCTGCCTTCCTTTTTGACACTCACTATTCCCGTAGCTCTTTTAATCGCTATCCTGATAACGGTGGGAAAATTTTCCGCGGATAACGAAATTACAGCCCTTAAAGCTTCCGGTGTCAGCTTGTTGCAGATTTATTATCCGGTGGCTGTGGCTTCTTTGATTGCTTTTGTTTTCACCATGTTTATCAGCCAGGTTCTCATGCCCAAAAGCAACTTCGCGACAAAAAATCTTCTTTTTGAGGTCGCCTCACAAAACGCCAGCGTCGGTATCTCTGAAAAAGTATTTAACGCTGATTTTAAAGGGCTTCTTCTTTATGCCGACAGGATATCATCCGATGGCCAATATATGGAAGGTGTACTGGTATCCGACAACCGTATCATCGGTGAACCTAATACCATTCTGGCCCAAAGAGCGTTTCTTGTCTCCAATCCAGAACTCATGCGGGTTAAAATGAGGCTGGAAAACGGCTCTATCCATACAGTAAGTCAAGATTTTAAGAATTACCGTAAAATTGATTTTGACCGCTATGACATCAATCTGGATTTATCCGCAGGAATTGCTTCTCTGGGAGATGAACATAAACGCAGTAAAGATATGACCTTTAATGAATTAATAACAAAAATGAAAACCACGGATCTGGAGCAAAAAACATTTAGGGAACTGGCTATTGAACTCCACGAAAGATTTTCCGTCCCTCTTGCTTGTCTTTTTTTCGGACTTTTGGCTTTACCTTTGGGAATAAGAAGTCACCGCGCGGTAAAATCACGCGGCTTTGCTGTAGGTATTATCCTTGCCACCTTTTATTATGTTTTGCGTATTGGCGGTGAAGCATTCGCGGAAACTGGTTATATTTCCCCGCTGGTAGGAGTCTGGACACCTAATTTAATATTCGCTTTGCTGGGCATATATCTTTTTGTTATGGCATATAAAGAAATTTCCCTTTTTCATTTGAGCAAAGTTTATCTTTGGCGCAAAATTTACCACTGAGGATTGCAAATTGAAGATACTCGATAGGTATATTATTCAAGAATTTAGTAAATTATTCGTAATGATAACCATTACTTTTATACTTCTATATCTCATTATTGACTTTTTTAACAGAGCACGCATGTTTTTGAGCAATAACGCAACCATAGAACAAATGATTTCATATTCTGTTTTTTCTATTCCTGTTAGTATTTCTTTTACCTTGCCTTCCGCCGTCCTTTTAGCCACGTTGATGACTTACGGTTCTTTTTCCAAATCTAATGAAATAACCGCCATGAAATCAAACGGAATTAGCCTATATCGAATTTCCCTTCCCGCTTTGGTCTTTTCAATATTTATTGCCATTATTTTATTTTTTTTCAGCGAGCTTATAACGCCCGCTTCAATCCAAAAAACAGAACACATCACGAAAATGGAAATTCAAAAACGTCAAACGCTTGGTTCTTTCAAACAGAATGAACTTTGGTATCGCGCCGACAATGCTATCTATAATTTTAAATTATTTGATGTTAATAACAACACGCTGCACGGCGTAATAATTAATTATATCAGTTCTGATGACTTCAAGTTAAAAATGCGTATCGACGCGAAAAAAGCTGAATGGAAGGATAATCATTGGCTTTTCCATGAGCTGCTTACCACTGTTTTTGATGAAAATGATTTCCCTACAATGAAGAGAGAAGAGAAAGCAATAATTAATCTGCCCGAAAAACCCGATGATTTTAAGATTATTCAAAAAGACGCGGAAAAAATGGGCTATTTTGAACTCAGAAAATACACAAATAAAATTCAAAAAGAAGGATATGACGTAACCAGATACAAGTCTGATTTACATGGAAAAATTGCTTTTCCTTTTGTGACCGTTATCCTTGTATTTATCGGGGTTTTTTTCTCTTTACGTTCAGAGAGAAGCGGCGGAGTGATGCAAAGCATCGGCATGGGCATTGTGATTGGTTTCTCTTACTTCTTCATTCACGCATATGGAATATCTTTGGGACGATCGGGAGTGTTACCACCGATTCTCGGCGCCTGGGTGGCGAACATTATTTTTATCATCGCTTCCGTTTACCTCTTCCGCAAGGCGCGCACTTAGTTTTCGCCCTTAATATCTGTAATGATCAGGCTTGAATGGACCTTGCACAGAAACACCCAGATACTTGGCTTGTTTTTTATCGAGCTTTGTTAATTTAGCCCCCAGCCTATCCAAGTGTAGTCTGGCGACTTCCTCATCCAGCGTCTTCGGCAAAGTGAAAACGCCGATTTTATGTTTTTTTGTCGCTAATTCAATCTGCGCCAGGCATTGATTGGTAAAACTGTTACTCATGACAAAACTGGGATGACCGGTAGCGCAACCGAGGTTAACCAATCTTCCCTCGGCTAAAACAATTATGGAACGTCCTGATTTCAACTTCCATTTATCCACCTGCTGTTTAATAGTTTGCTTTTTACACGCTTTTGTTGTTTCCAGGTAGTTCATATCTATTTCGCTGTCAAAATGCCCGATATTACAGACAATGGATTCATCTTTCATCTTTTCCATATGCTTGCCGGTAATCACGTCACAGCAACCGGTAGCGCTAACAAAAATATCTCCTATATCCAGAACCTCTTCAATGGGCTTAACTTCATACCCTTCCATTGCGGCCTGCAGAGCGCAAATCGGATCAATTTCGGTGACAACAACACGCGCTCCGAATCCTCTCATAGACTGAGCACAGCCTTTGCCGACATCTCCGTAGCCGCAAACAACAACAACTTTACCGGCAATCATGATGTCCGTCGCTCTTTTTATTCCGTCCGCCAATGATTCCCGGCATCCATATAGATTGTCAAATTTTGATTTCGTGACCGAATCATTCACATTAATCGCCGGAAAGAGCAGTTCCTTCGCTTCCTGCATCTGATAAAGTCGGTGAACTCCGGTTGTTGTTTCTTCTGACACACCACGTATATTTGATGCCACTTTCTGCCATCTTTTGGGATCATGTTTAAACGATTCTTCCAATCGTGAAATTATAATCTGAAATTCTTTATTTTCAGGTTTTTTCTTAAAAAGCGACGGATTCTTCTCCATCTTTACTCCCTGATGAATAAACAAAGTCGCGTCACCGCCGTCATCCACGATTAAATCAGGACCCGAACCATCCGGCCAGGTTAGCGCCTGTTCCGTGCACCACCAGTACTCTTCAAGCGTTTCGCCTTTCCAGGCGAATACCGCCGCCAATCCTTCTTTAGCGACCGCTGCGGCGGCATGATCCTGCGTGGAAAATATGTTGCATGATGCCCAACGAAGGTCTGCGCCCAGTTCTTTCAGCGTTTCGATGAGCATTGCAGTTTGTATTGTCATGTGCAAACTGCCGGTTATTTTCATTCCTCTCAGAGGTTTTTTCCGCCCATATTTTTTCCGCACGGCCATTAACCCCGGCATTTCATTTCGGGCCAACTGCATTTCTTTTTGTCCCCAAGAGGCGAGATCTATATCCGCAATTTTATATTTTAGTGATTTATCAATTTCTAAATAATCCATTTTTTCTCCCTTTACTTATTTTCCATAATATGAACTCAATTAACACATATGGATGTTTTAGTTAAATCTTTTTTTTGATGGGCTTTAATTAGGATCAAATGAATAACATGCACAGAACAACATAATCACTAAGTGATTAGCATTTTGTAATATGATTTTAATAATCAAAAATAATAATTATTTTGCTTTTTTAATTTTATTATTTTTATCAACTAATACACATTTTGGCTTCCACCCTTTTACTTCATCTTCATCGATCATCACATACGTGGCAATGATAATTAAATCGCCCTTGGAAACCTTGCGCGCCGCGGCACCATTAAGGCAGATTGTACCGGAATTCCTTTTAGCTTTAATCGTATAGGTGGTAAATCTCTCTCCGTTGGAAATATTATATATGGCAACTTTTTCATAAGGCACCATTGCCGCTTTTTCCATGAGGTACTCATCAATGGAGACACTTCCCTCATAGTGCAAATCTGCATCCGTTACTGTGGCACGGTGTATTTTTGATTTTAGCATAAATCGCTGCATTTTCTTTAATACTCCTTATACCCTGAATATTTTATATATTTTCGCCAAATACATGATTGTCAATAATCCTTGTCTGTGAAACTTTCACCGCTAAAGCGATCAGCGCGCTCTTTTCAATTATTTCTATATCTTTCATTGTTTCCGTATCGCAGATTTTTATATAATCGATATCAGTGTAGGGCGCGCTTTGTATTAATTGCCGCGCCTCACTGATTATTTTCGCGGCGCTTCTCTCTCCCTGATCATAGAGCTTCTGCGCTAAACTCAATGAAGCAATCAGTGATAGCGCCGACGGCCTCTCATTATCTTTTAAATAAACATTCCGTGAACTCATGGCTAACCCGTCCGCTTCTCTCACTGTCGGCAATCCTATGATCTCCAAATCCATATTTAAATCAGTAACCATTCTCTTTATCGTCACATACTGCTGGTAGTCTTTCTGGCCAAACACGGCAATATGCGGCTTGACGATATTAAAAAGCTTCGCGCAGACTGTCGTTACGCCGCGAAAATGTCCCGGACGTGATAGTCCACATAGATTATTTGTCACTTTCTCGACATTTACATATGTCTGGTATCCTTCAGGATACATTTCTTTGTTAGAGGGATAGAAAATAACATCCACACCGGCTTCTTCGGCCATTTTCGAATCTCGTTCAAAATCCCGCGGATAACGGGATAAGTCTTCTTTGGGCCCAAATTGCGTGGGGTTGACGTATACACTAACAACAACGCAATCTGCCATTCTCTTCGCTTGCCTCATCAACTCGATATGCCCTTCGTGAAAATAGCCCATCGTCGGCACAAAGGCTATTTTTTTGCCTTCGCTTCGTAAAACGTCAGAATATTTTTGCATTTCTCTAATTAATTCAATAGTTTTCATTTTTCATACTAAAAAAGCCCCTCGTCGCTAGACGAGAGGCTTTTAATTTCTTTATATATTTTCTTCCTTCCGTCCCAGTCCTTTCGGATCCAAGCGTCGAGAGAAATTATCCTTATTTTTTAAATTTTGTCAAGAAAATAATTACTTAATGATCAAAATCTGCCCCGGAACTATTTTTTCGTCGGTAATGTTATTTAGCTCTTTGAGCCTGACTACATCAATATTATTTTTCAGGGCGATCCTGTATAAATTATCTCCTTTGGTGACAATATACTTGTCTGTGCCGAGCGCTTCTATCTCATCAGCTGATAGTACTTTACTTTTTATTTTCGTTTGTTGTGTTTGCCTGGGCATATTATTATCGGTTTGTGCTGCTTTATTCTCACTGATTTTTAATAATTGCCCGGCATAGATAGAATCTGACTGTAAATTATTCAATTCTTTTATCTGGCCAACGGACATACCAAAACTTCTGGCAACAATTTGCAGAGCATCCCCTCTTTGCACCTTATACTGCCCCGCTGAATTAAGCTGCATACTTGTCGAGCTTTTCGATATATTTCTGCTTGATGTCTGCTTCCATCCCTGCAAAGGGATACTGATTGTCCTTCCGGCAACCAAAACACTGTTTTTGCGCATGTTGTTATAATTTCTGATATCGGATATGGAAACTCTATATCTTTTAGCTATTGAAGAAAGCGTTTCACCGCTTTTCACGCGATGCCTGACGATTGATGTTCTGGCTGCCAGACTCGGTTTTTCTGCTGACGGTATTTCATTTAGGGCAATATTGAATTTTTCCAGATAATCCACGGGAATTTTTAAATTGTATTCTTTATCCGGCGTGATTTTATGTCTTAATTCCGCGTTAAGAATATTCATGATTTCTTCAGATGCATTTATTTTTTCAGCGATGTCTTTCAGTTTCATCATTCTATTTACTTTAACCGTTTCAAAAGCGATTGATTGCTCCGTTTTATTGGGTAAATCAAATCCATGTTTTTGCGGATCTTTAATTATATGCAAGGTAGCAAGAAATCTGGGAACATAGCGCGCTGTTTCTCTGGGCAAATGATTATACAAATCCCAGAATCTATCAAAATAATTAATCTTCTGCCGGGAAATAACCCTGAGCACTCTTCCCTCTCCGCAATTATAAGCGGCCAATACCGTAAGCCAATCTCCAAACATTGAATGTAATTCTTTTAAATAAGCGATTGCCGCATGCGTAGATTTCACAGGATCCATACGCTCATCAATCCATTCGTCGCGGTTAAGCCCGAATTTATATCCGGTGGAGGGTATAAACTGCCACAAACCGAGAGCACGCGCGCGGGATAATGCGTTTATCTTAAAACCGCTTTCCACTAAGGGAAGCCACACAAATTCCTCGGGAATTCCCGCTAATTTCAGTTCCCTGACAATCATCTCTTTGTAAATGCCTGAGCGCTGATACGATGAAATAAAAAAATCTCTCTCCGGCCCCTGAAACGAACGTATTTCCCTTTCTATCGCGTCATTTAATTTTATCGGTATTTCGCCGGCTTTCCCCCTGGTAATGGATTGCTGGGCGGAATATACCGCCAATATTCTCTTCGAAATTAAAAGGCGAAGATCATCTTTCTGGCGGGGAATTTCGGCATTACCGTCCGCTTCCAATAACATCGCATAAGCTTTATCCAAATTGTTTATCGTATTATCAATATCACCTCTGTCCCAGCAGTCATCCGCTTCTTCCAACAAGGCGAGTATCTTCTCCATCATTTCCTGTTCTTCAGATAATTTTTCCTGAGAAGAATCACCATTGTTGGCGGACGAGTTAACCCCTGATAATTTTTTGGCATCATCATCTGCCATAGGTTTGCTACTTGCGATATTTTCGCCGGCGTCTGTGCTGGTTTCCGACTGATTAATTTTTTGAGCAGATTGTCCCGATGCGTCTCTTCTATCAACAACAGATTTATTTGTCGCGCACGAAGAAGTAACTATGGCAACAAAAAATATTAGCACGTAAAAAGAATATTTATACTTTTTTATCATCAAATACTTCTCCCGGGTCATTCGTTATTTATAATCAATAATATAGTTATTTTATTTTTTACCATATTACAAGCCTCTACCTGAGATGTCCATCAAATAAGCTTGAATGAACTCATCAATATCGCCATCCATAACTCTCCCCGTGTCGCCTATTTCAAGATTTGTCCTGTGATCTTTTACCATTCTGTACGGATGAAGGATATAGGATCGTATCTGGCTTCCCCAGGCAATGTCCTTTTTGGATTTATTTTCTTCGTTTAACTTTTCATTTTTTATCTGTAATTCGCGCTCATACATTCTAGACTTTAAATATTTCATAGCCATCGCTTTATTTTTATGCTGCGAACGTTCATTCTGACACTGGACTACTATACCTGTGGGCAAATGTGTAATTCTAACCGCCGAATCTGTTTTATTTACGTGCTGGCCGCCTTTACCACCAGCGCGAAAAGTATCGATACGCAGATCTTCGTCATTTATTTCTATTTTGATTTCATCGTCGATTTCCGGATAAACAAAAACAGAAGCAAAAGACGTATGGCGACGCGCACCCGCGTCAAAAGGAGATATCCTGACTAAACGGTGAATCCCTATTTCCGCTTTTGCGTAACCGTACGCGTAGGGACCTTCGAGAGTAAAAGATACGCTTTTAATACCCGCTTCGTCTCCTGGCTGTAAATCAATGACTTTGGTTATAAACTTTTTCTTTTCCGCCCAGCGCAAATACATGCGTAGAAGCATCTCCACCCAGTCCTGCGCTTCCGTTCCGCCGGCGCCGGCGTGAATTGATATGATAGCGTCCATCGGGTCCTGTTCGCTGGAAAGCATCATTTTCAATTCTTCCTGCTTTACCTCAGATTCCAGCTCATCAAGCTCGGCGTTTAACTCCTCCATGACCGTCTGGTCTTTTTCCTGCCAGGCAAGAGTCCAGAGATTTTCAATGTCGTTTATCTGATTAGAGAATTTCCTCCATTTGTCCAAAGACTCTGTAAGTTTCGTTTTTTTCTGCAATACTTCTTTTGCGTTTGCCTGATTCTCCCAAAAATCAATTTTTAATGAAAGTATCTCCAAATCTTTTATTTTCAATTCCAGTTCGTTAACGTCAAAGACATTCCCCGATATAGAGGATTCTTTTTTTCAAGCTGCTTATCGATTCCTGAATGTTTTCGGTAACCATTTTACAAACCTCCTTCTCCAGTTCCATATAATAAAAAAGGCAGATATACTAAAGCATACTACAACAAATACATCACCATGGCGAGCATAAAAAGTTTTTATCTTTATAAACTTTACATTTCCCCTTAACGCATCAGCCTCAAAAATATCTGTTTTTGAAACTATCCTGCCTGTGGGATCAACAATGCCGGAAATTCCGGTATTGGCCGCCCTGATCATATATAACCTTGTTTCAACTGCGCGAAACAATGCCATCGAAAAATGCTGATATGGCGCGGAAGTCGGACCAAACCACGCGTCGTTGGTAATATTAACAAGTAAATCGGCTGATTTATTTTTATAAATTCTTGCCGCGTGCGGCAATATTGCTTCGTAACATATTAAAACACCCAGTTTTTTGTTATCAATGACTAACGGCTGATACGTTTCACCAGAGCTGAAATCACCAATTCCTTCAGTCAGTTTTTTGATAAATGGAAAGAGGTTTCTCATCGGCACATATTCACCATAGGGAACAAGGTGCACTTTGTCATATCTTCCCTTAATCGCGCCCTCGGGCGAAAGCAAGTAAGCGCTGTTTAAAAAAGATGTGCCTTGCTTGCTTCGTATATAGTTAACTGCTCCGAAAAGAAACCATGCGTTTGTTTCCTTAGGCAGGTTATTTATCTGATCTGCCATAGAGCTGTCCTGCTGATAATTAAAAGGCAAGGCGGTTTCCGGCCACACAATCAAACCACCGACTTGAGGTGAATTTTGAATAGAAAGATCAAGATAAGTATTTATTATTTTTGTCTGAGAAAGTTCATCCCATTTTATTGATTGGTCTATATTGCCCTGTATCAGAGAGACTTCCATGCCCGGCGCATCATTCATCGATTTGCGTACATTCTCGATGCGGAAATATCCGTAAATATAAACGGAACTTAAAATCAAGAAAAGCGCCAGAGCCGAAACGAACGCGCTTTTAGTCCTTTTTACCAACAAGGTAAATATTACCGCGTTAACGGCGACAATGATAAAAGATAATCCAAATACGCCAAAAATGTCGGCAAACTGAATAAAATAGGCATTCAGATACTGCGAATATCCGAGATTCTCCCAGGGAAATCCGGTAAATAAATATGATTTTAAATATTCTAAACATACCCAAAGCGCGGGAGCCGCTAAGCAAAAGTAATTTTTCCCCCGCAAATAATAAACACCAGCCGCGAATAATGCGATATATATGCTCAGGTAACACACCAAAAGCAGCATGATAATAATTCCCAAATACAATGGCAGATAACCATAATTTACGACTACGTAAGTAATCCAATAAACTATCCCCACGTATCCGACAATTCCGGTAATAAAACCAAGAACAAGCGCCCGCTTAGCGGACTGCGATTTTTGAATCGCAATAAAAAGCGGTATTAAAGCAAGCCACGCCATGAAACCAAAGCCGTATTTGGGAAATGACAAAAAGAGAAATAATCCGCTTATTACCGCTAAAATAATTTCATTTTCTGTTATATGGAATATTATTGTGGAAAAAAAGTTGTCTGTGGCATTGATTTTACTTTTCATTTTCGCCGCCGGCAATTGGTCTTTTGATGCGCACTTTTTTTATGCTTCGTTCGTCCGCGTTTTCTATGGTGATATCCAGTCCTTGAATTTCATAATGTTCGCCGATCAAAGGTATTTTTTTTGTTGTATCGAGGATTATCCCGCTGATCGTTTCGTATCTGCCTTCTTCAAACTCGATATCTAAATATTCTTCAATTTTCTCGACTTCTGTTCTGCCGTCAACTATTAATGAACCATCCGATGACAAAATTATTTCTTCGTCGCTTCCCTCACTATCATGTTCATCGCGTATTTCACCGACAATTTCCTCCAGCAGATCTTCCAGAGTAACCAATCCGGATGTGCCGCCATATTCATCAATAACTATTGCTATGTGTTTTTTATTTTCTTTCAGCTCATAAAATAATAAATGGGTGTTTTTAGTTTCGGGGATATAATACGGCTTGGTCAATTGCCCTAATATATCTTTTTTTGTTAAATCCTGTGACCAGAATTTCAACAAATCTTTCACATTAAGAATACCGACGATATTATCTATAGTGCCTTGATATACGGGTATACGGGTGTGTCTGGACTCAATCGCCTGCTCGATAATTTCCTGGGTTTTGGCATCTGTGCTTACGGCCACCATTTCCGTGCGTGGAATCATTATTTCCCGGACAAGGGTATGGGCAAATTCAAGAATATTATCTATCATTTCCCGAGAGGAATAATCGAGAACGCCGCTTTTTTGCGCTCGATTTAAAATTGAATTAATTCTATTTATTATATATTTCTTATCGCGCCAGAAAAAAAGTTTGGAGATAATCTTCATGATCGATAAATTAATGACCTTATTAATTATAATCCTCTTAAATGTTCCGGTCTAATTTTACTTGAATCCTTCTCTTCTATTACGGAACTTATCATTTTCAATATCTTCTCTTTTTGCCTGGGCAAAAACGCCCTGATCGGGAGATAATTTGAAGCGTGATTGGAAGTAAAGTAGCAATTTGTAAAATTAGTGTTGGCAATTATCAGATAGAGTTCTTTTATGTAACCAAACGTGTCCGGCATGACAAATTTCCCGGTAATGTACTCATCATAAAGAGGCGTATCGGGAATAAGCATTAAAGTTAAAGCTCCCGCATAATCCGGGTCGATATCGGTGAGAATTTTGGCGGTATCCAAAGCGTGTTCAACGCTCTTTTCAATCCCGCCCACTCCCAGCAAAATAGTGACGGAAAGCATTATTCCCGCTTCTTTCACGCGGCGCCCCGCTTCGACCATCTGTTCGTAAGTCACGCCTTTATGAATCTTTTCCAATAATTGAGAATTTCCGGTTTCTACCCCCAGATAAATCATCTTTAAACCCATGCTGCGAAGTTTTCTCAAATCATCTACGGATTTTCTGAGAATACTTTTCGCGTTGGCATATGTTGAAATTCGCTCGGTATTCGGCAAATTTTCATTTATCAGGCCGATTATCTCTTCGAGTCTCGGCTGCGGTATAATTAGCGCGTCGCCATCACACAGGAACACTTTTTCCACACCTTTATAATTCCGGGCTTCTCGCAGATCCTTCTTGATAATTTCCAGGGGTTTTATTTTGAATTTCTTTTGCCGGTAGGTTGCGCAAAATGTGCACTTATTATGTGAACAGCCCACTGTTACCTGCAATAAAAGGCTGTAGGCTTCGCTGGGCGGCCTGATGATAAATCCTTCATAATCCATATATTTTTTGTGTTTACTCCCACTTTAAACAAATTAAATTAATGTTATCAACATTATACGAATGGCCTCTAAAAAGCAAGCAGTTGAATAAAAAAAGGGAGCCGGTTAATGCCGACTCCCTAAGATTTTCTGGCGGGGCCGATGGGACTCGAACCCACGCCCTCCGGCGTGACAGGCCGGCGTTATAACCAACTTAACTACGACCCCAAAAAATCTTTTATATACTTACTGCTTTTCAGAAATAAAAACTTATCAATGGTAGGCGGAACAGGACTCGAACCTGTGACATCCACGGTGTAAGCGTGGCGCTCTCCCAGCTGAGCTACCCGCCCGCAATTGCCTAAAAACAATTTTAGGCTTCTAACAACATTGACATTTCTTGTCAAGTTCTAAAAAAAATGAATCCGCTTTAATTGACCGACTGAGGAGCGACCGGCACATTCGACGAAATAGCTTCACTGAAATCTTCATCATCTTTTTCAAATGCTATTTTCAGTACATCATCTATATGCTCCACAAACACTATCTTTAGAGCATTCTGAACATTTTGTGGAACTTCCGCCAAATCTTTTTCGTTATCTTTTGGAATAACAACCATTTTAATATTTCCCCGGTGAGCGGCCAGAATTTTTTCTTTCAATCCTCCTATCGGAAGCACTCTGCCTCTCAGGGTAATTTCACCGGTCATCGCCAGATCAGCGCGCACCTTTTTCTTCATAAGAGCTGACGCAATAGAAGTTGCCATAGCGATTCCCGCAGATGGCCCGTCTTTAGGAATTGCCCCTTCCGGAACGTGGACATGAATATCCAGTTTTCTATAAAAATTCTTTGCTAAGCCAAATTTTTCCGCGCGCGCCCTTATGTAAGTCAGAGCGGCCTGAACGGATTCCTGCATGACATCGCCTAATTTCCCCGTCATGACCATTTTCCCCGTGCCTTCCATAATTGACGCTTCTATCACCAGAAGTTCTCCGCCCACTTCCGTCCAGGCCAAACCGACAGTTAAACCCACCTGGCTCTTTGCTTCTGTTTCTCCATGACGGTATTTGGGAACGCTCAGGTACTTTTGCACGGAATTCGAGGTTATAGTAATCTTTTTATCTTTTTTGCCGTTACCGACAATTTCTTTAGCTACTTTGCGGCAAATGGAGGCAATTTCCCTCTCTAAATTCCTTACTCCCGCTTCTCGTGTGTATTGGCGAATGATTCGTAAAATCGCTCCACGGGTGAATTCGATATTCTCCGGCTTCAGTCCGTTTGCTTCCATTTCTTTAGCAACCAGGAACTTCTGCGCGATTTGCAGTTTTTCCTAGTTCCGTATAACCGGCAATTCTGATTACTTCCATTCTATCCTGCAGCGGCGCCGGTATGGTCTGCAAAACATTCGCTGTTGTGATAAACATAATATCCGACAAGTCGTAATCCAAATCCAGATAGTTATCGTTAAACGCGAAATTTTGTTCCGGATCCAGAACTTCCAATAGCGCCGAAGACGGGTCACCACGGAAATCGGAACTTAGTTTATCCACTTCATCCAGGCAGAACACCGGATTATTAGAAGCGGCTTTTTTCAAGGAATGGATGATTTTTCCCGGCATGGCCCCGATATAAGTGCGCCTATGGCCGCGAATTTCCGCTTCGTCACGGACACCGCCGAGAGAAATACGGACAAACTTTCTATTTGTCGCTCTGGCCACGGATTTGGCAATCGATGTTTTACCGACACCAGGAGGACCAACCAAGCACAGAATAGGACCTTTATTTTTTTCCACCAAAGCCTGCACTGCCAGATATTCAATGATGCGTTCCTTAACTTTCTTTAAACCGTAATGGTCTTCTTCCAGTATTGCTTCCGATTCTTTTAGCGAGTATTTATTTTCTGTTTTGTCCGTCCAGGGCATATCCAGAATCCAGTCGATATAATTTCTGACAACTGTCGCCTCAGCGGACATGGGAGCCATCATCTGCAGTTTCTTTATTTCCTGACGGACTTTTTTCGTCGCCTCTTCGGACATTTTCTTCTGCTTTAATCTTTTTTCCAAATCAACGATTTCATTACGGAAATCATCTTTTTCTCCCATTTCCTTCTGGATAGCGCGCATCTGTTCATTAAGGTAATAATCCTTTTGAGTCTTTTCCATCTGCTTTTTGACGCGGCGCTTAATTTTTTCCTCCACTTGAAGGATTTCTATTTCTGACAGCAGGAGGGAATAAATCGCTTCCAGGCGTTCGCCTATATTGAATATTTCAATAATTTTTTGTTTGTCTTCTAATTTTACGTTGATATGCGTGATGACCACATCGGCCAGCTTTGATGGGTCTTCTATCGCGGTAATAGTGCCCATCATTTCCAGATGAACTTTTTTACTGAGTTTTAGATACAGTTCAAAAGATTCCTTGATGCTGCGCATCAGCGCCTGCTTTTTAACGTCATCGTGATCATCAATATCGTCAATCTCTTGTACCTTGACCATGAAAAAATCATTATTAGGCAAATATTCTTTTATTGCACCGCGCGTTTTGCCTTCTACCAGAACCTTTACCGTTCCATCGGGTAAGCGCAAAAGCTGTATAATAATTCCAATGGTGCCAATATTGTATATATCTTCCTGCGATGGATCGTCTTTTTTGGCGTTTTTCTGGGCCACCATAAAAATGCCCTTTTCATATTTCATCGCTGATTCCAGAGCGGAGATGGATTTCTCACGCCCCACAAAAAGCGGAACTATCATGTGCGGAAAAACAACCACATCTCTCAACGGCAAAAGAGGGATCGCTATCGTTTTTTCTGTTTCTATATTTTCTTTTTCGTCAAACATAAGTTTCCTATAATGTTACGCTGATTCCGATTTTGATTCGTAAATTAAAATTGGCCTTTCTTTTTTTAAAACTACTTCTTCGCTGATAACACATTCTTTAATATCTTGCTGAGACGGTATATCATACATCACTTCCAGCATAGTATTTTCTAAAATTGAACGCAGCCCGCGCGCGCCTGATTTTCTTTCCATCGATGACTTGGCCACCGCGCGGAGCGCTCCGTCAGTGAATTTTAAATTAACATTTTCCAAAGCAAACAATTTTTTGTATTGTTTGATAATCGCGTCTTTGGGTTCCACTAAAATTCGGATTAACGTCCCTTCATCCAGATCATCTAATGTCGCGATAACCGGCAGGCGGCCGATAAATTCCGGAATTAATCCGAATTTCAATAAATCTTCTGATCTGGTTTCAGCCAGCAATTCACCGGATCTTCTTTCCTTTTTGCTCTTTATCTCCGCGCCGAAACCTACCGCGTTGACGCCAAGACGTTTGGAAATGATATTTTCCAAATCATTGAACGCTCCGCCGCAAATAAACAATATATTTGTCGTATCCACTTGAATAAATTCCTGCTGCGGATGCTTTCTTCCTCCTTTGGGAGGAATATTAGCCATGGTTCCTTCCATTATTTTCAACAGCGCCTGCTGTACGCCCTCGCCGGAAACATCTCTGGTGATGGAAGGATTACCCGACCTTTTGGCGATTTTATCTATTTCATCAATATAAACAATACCTCTTGACGCCCGGGCGACATCATAATCGGCATTTTGCAGCAAACTTAAAATGATATTTTCCACATCTTCTCCCACGTAACCGGCTTCAGTAAGAGTTGTCGCGTCAGCAATGGTGAACGGCACATTTAGAAATTTTGCCAGCGTTTTCGCCATCAAAGTTTTGCCGGAACCGGTGGGTCCGATTAAAAGCACATTACTTTTCTGAATTTCAATTCCGTCAGAATCCACGCCGGAAAGCAATCTTTTGTAATGATTATAAACGGCAACCGAAAGAATTTTCTTCGTTTTGTCCTGACCGATAACGTACTGATCCAGATATTCTTTTATTTCTTTAGGCTGGAGCAAACCGCCTTGAGAGTCTTTTGCCGCGGCCTTATCTTCTTCTTCCTCTATAATATAGCGGCAAAGCTCAATACATTCATCGCAGATATAAGCTGTGGGGCCGGCGACTAATTTTCTCACTTCGCTTTGCATTTTCCCGCAAAACGAACAGAAAAGAACTCCTTGTCCACTCCGGTCATCTTTTCCTTTTTTAATCACTTAATTCTCCTTATTTTGAACTTCCTGCAGCTAAAACCGGCTTACGGGTTATTATTTCATCAATTATACCATATTCTGTTGCCTGTTCACTATTCATGAAATAGTCTCTTTCGGTGTCGTTATTGATTTTGGACAGCGGTTTTCCGGTCAATTGAGACAATATTCTGTTTAACTCATCTTTTAATCTTAATATCTCCTTTGCCTGTATATCAATATCGGTCGCCTGCCCCTGGAATCCGCCCAGCGGCTGATGGATTAAAATCCGCGCGTGCGGCAGCGCGAATCTCTTACCTTTTTTCCCTGCCGCAAGCAAAACCGCCGCCATACTTGCGGCCTGGCCCATACAAACTGTCGATATAGGAGCTTTAATGTATTGCATTGTATCATAAATAGCCAGTCCGGAGCTTACGTGCCCCCCCGGAGAATTCAGGTAAAAAAATATTTCTTTATCCGGGTCTTCCGATTCCAGGTAAAGCATCTGCGCGACCACAAGATTGGCCACGCTGTCGTCGATGGCTGTCCCCAAAAAGATAATTCGATCTTTCAGGAGCCTTGAATATATGTCAAAAGCCCTTTCACCACGGCCGTCTTGCTCCACTACCATTGGAATTAAATTCACTTTTTGACCTCCGCCTCGAGCAACCCCTGCTTTTCTATGTCTTTAATATTGGCATTTTGTACAATAAAGTCAAATACCTTTTTTTGCTTCAATTCCAGCTTCAGATTCTCCTTTTTTTCCTCATCTTCATAGGCTTTTCGTATTAATTCGTAATCTTTTTCATACTTTAAGGCTAATTGCCTGATATGTTCATCCGCGTCCGCATTTTCGACGATAATTTTTTCCTTTTCGGCTATTTTCTTCAATAAAAGGAATGATTTAACCTCTTTTGCCGCCTCATCTTTAAACTGATCGTGCATATTAAGGCAAAGTTCAGTCGCGCTTTTATCATCCATGCCGGCGGAACTCATTCTTCTTCTCATATCCGCCATCATATAGTAAATCTGTCTCTCCACAAGAGATGATGGTGCTTCAAATTCATTCACCTGCAGCAATTTTTCCGTGATTTTATTTTGCAGATTAGTTTCCGAAAGCCGTTTAGCTTCTTCTTCCAGTGATTTTGTCAAATCAGCTTTCATTTCCTCCAAAGAATTATATTTATCGAAATTTTTGACAAAATTTTCATCCAACGCGGGCAGCTTTTTCTCTTTTAGACCATTCACGGCAACATCAAAAGACACTTCTTTGCCGGCATATTTTTTTTCCTGGTAATCTTCCGGGAAAGTGACTTTGATCGTTTTTTCCTCCCCTTTATTCATACCGATTAATTGTTCTTCAAAACCGGGGATGAATCTTTGCGATCCGATTTCGAGCAAATAATTATCGGCTTTCATTTCCGCGGGCTTTTCTCCTTCGCAGCTACCGGTAAAATCTATAACCGCAAAATCACCTTTTTGAATTTTTCGCTCTTCGGTCACTTCCTCCATTGTGGCAAACATTTGTCTTATTTCTTCAAGCTTCTTTTCGATATCACTTTCGGTGACAACAATTTGTTCTCTTTCCACTTCCATTGCCGTGTATCCCTGCGGCTCGAAAACCGGCTCTGTTTCAAAAGAGGCGGAAAAAGAAAAAGCGGCGTTTTCTTTTATTCCCTCCTCGCTGATTTCCGGCCTGGAAAGCGCGACTATCTTATTTTCATCCAATGCCTGCCAGTAATACTTATTAACCAGATTATTGATTGTTTCCGTATGGGCATTCTCTTTAAAGTAAGATTCCAGCACGTTACGCGGAATTTTACCCTGACGAAAACCCTTAATTTTCGCTTTTTTGCTGATGTCCCGATATACTGAATCCAGTTCGGTTTTTACTTCCTCCCAGGGAACTTCAAAAGATAATTTTTTCTTCACCGGACTTAGATCTTCCATTTTAAACGACATTTGACTCACGATAATATCTCCTTACCTGATTCTTTTATTGGTGCGAGAGAGGGGATTTGAACCCCTATCCGCTAAGGCGGGCTGGATCCTAAGTCCAGTGCGTCTGCCAATTCCGCCACTCTCGCTTTGGATTTTTCGACTTATATGCACTACTTGTTAAATTGTCAACGCGGATTATGACACATCTTCCAGACACAAATAAAAATAAAAGGCTTGTTTGTAGATGTTTATTTGATTATCACGCACAATGCAATAAAAATATTTCCGCTGAGATTTTACGCCTAAAGTTCGATTTTTTTAATTTTTTTTTTGACTTTATCAATCATTACTTGTATAAAACAGAAACTAACAATGAGGATTCTCGCCTGACTAAATGAACGAAAACGCGACCAGACTTCTGATGCTCGAAGATAATCCGGATGATGTTACACTTATTCGCGAACAACTTTCCGAATCAGGCGACTTTTTTGAAATAATAAGTTTTGATCACTTATCAAAAGGTCTTGAATATCTAGCTACAAATAATGTTGATATCGTCTTTCTTGACCTGGGTCTTCCGGACAGCCAGGGGCTTAATACCATTGAAATGGTTATGGCAAAAAATTCCTCCGTGCCGATTATCATTTTCACCGGCGTGGATGACGAAAAAATTGCCATGGAAGCTGTCCGGCGCGGCGCGCAGGACTATTTAATAAAAGGATCAGCAAGCATCGAAATTCTTTCCAGAATTATTCACTACTCCATCGAACGAAAAAACGCGGAAAGAGAATTGAAATTATCAATAGAACGTTTCAGCCGCGCGCTTAGTGACACGGTCAAGGCGATGGCCATGGCTGTGGAAATAAGAGATCCTTATACCGCCGGTCATCAAAGGCGTGGAGCCGGCCTGGCGCGCGCGATTGCTCTGGAGATGCGCCTTGACCCGAAACAAATAGAAGGCGTGCAACTGGCCTGTATGATTCATGATGTTGGAAAAATATCAATCCCCTCGGAAATATTGAGTAAACCGTGCCTGCTTTCCCCTCTCGAGATAAGTCTGATAAAAGTTCACCCTCAGGTAGGTTATGATATTTTAAAAGAAATTGATTTCCCCTGGCCTATCGCGCAGGCCGTCCTGCAGCATCATGAAAGAATTGACGGAAGCGGTTACCCTGAAGGCTTAAAAAATAACGACATAATACTCGAAGCCAGAATTCTGGCTGTTGCTGACGTGGTAGAAGCAATATCCTCACATCGTCCATATCGTCCGGCATTTGGAATTAATGAAGCGATTTCTGAAATCGACCGGAAGCAGGGAATTCTCTATGACTCCGTGGTGGTCAAAAGCTGCCTTAAATTATTTCAAGATAAAAACTATGCATTTTAGTTTTTTCATTTTATGGACAAAAAGCCTACCTTCTCTGAGCTTTTAAAATAAAATAGAGCAGCTAGAAATAAATGAACCAGACACAATGCCTCCCGCAAACGATCTGTAAGAATATTTCAATGTCATTAAATTAATCGAAGCTTTCTGGCTGAAAACCGTTAAATTGAATTTAATAATCCCTTCCAAAAAAAATAAATCAAAAAATATTTTTAATACATACTCTGAAGACTATTATCAGCGACATATGCCTTTGCTTTTAGCAGACTCTAAAAATACGCATTGTTTTAACGCGCACGCTTTTTTCAAATCACGACAGCCGAGTTTTTTATTTCCCAGCTCTAAATAAGAAGCCCCTCTGTTATTATATGCATTGGCACTGTCCGGCTTCAGACGAATGACTACATTGGAATCATCGACGGTGCGCTGATACTGACCAAGCTGATAGTAAACAATCCCTCTATTGTTGTAAAAATTTGCATTTTCCGGCTTTAAGCTTATAGCTTTATTAAAGTCTTCGATGGCTTGCTGTTTCTGGCCAAGTTGAGTAAAAGCAATCCCTCGTTCGTTATAAGCATCGGCGTAATCTGGCTGAAGTTTAATAGCTTTGTTTAAATATTCGATAGCCTTTTTCTGATTACTATAATTTAACGCCTTTGCCTTATCGAACCAATACAATGAGGTTTTGTTACTTTCTGAACAGGCACAAAGAAAAGTTAACACAAGGAAAACGGCGACAATAATTTTACGCATAATCATCCTTTATAATTTAATTGCTAATGTTAAGAACGTTTTACTATAAATATCAAGGAAATTATATTAATAATTACTTATTAAAGCCTTAAATTCTAATAACGGTAAACAATTTATTTTTTGAAAGAATATTTCTTGATTCTTCAGACTTACTATAAAAATATCTGCTCATTTTAGAGCAGAAAACATTTGAGTTGTTAAAAAATTGAAAAGGATAAAACGAAAATATTGAAGGTTGATTACCAGTGTTTGTTTTTAATGGTCGGGGCGAGAGGATTTGAACCTCCGACCCTCTGAACCCCATTCAGATACGCTACCAGACTGCGCCACGCCCCGCCATATAGCTAAAGTGCTGAAGTCATTACCACTATCGTTATGGCGTGTCAAGGCGAAATACCCTCTGACGATTTCCCGGACACACCTTATTTAAATGCCGTAATTACAGACAATTGCTTATCTTGATCTGTCCCATAAGCTACTGCGTTTAGCGGCAATATGGATGATACGGCTGGCCATTTCGCCGTAACTAAAGACCGCAGTTTCCGCCGCGCAGGCCATCGAAGCGTCCGCGCTTATATCCGCGTTCGGATTAACGTCCAGAACATAAAATATTCCGTCACGGTAACGGACATCCAGACGGGCGTAGTCCCGGCATCTAGTTACACGATAAGCTTTCTTGCATATTTTCTCTATAGAACTTAACTCTTTTTTACTGAGAGGCGCGGGAAGCAAAGTTTCTATTTTTTCATAATGCTCGCTTCCCGATATGAATTTCGCGTCATAGCCGCAAATGCGGTCTTTCACATTTTTAAAATGCGAATATTCCATTTCCGCCACGGGCAATATCTCCAATTCATCATTTCCCCATATCGCCACACGAAACTCTCTGCCGTCAATAAAGTCTTCCAGTAATACTGGTTGCTTATATTTTTCTAAAATAACATTGACTCTCTTTTTCGCTTCGTCAGGCGACAGCACTACCGATCCGGAATCAATGCCTTCGGAACAATGCTCATAAACAGGTTTAACGATTGCGGGATACTGTTTCCAGTCAAACTTTTCAGGTGAATCTAATAATAACCATTCCGGAGTAGGGATACCTGCGTCTATGAGCATCTTTTTTACCAGATGCTTATCCTGTGACAACTTTAGAGCGCCGGAATCGGCGCCGGTAAAAGTAAACCCCATTTTTTCCAGCTTTTGGGCCACCATCCATTCGCTGTGCACCACACCCGGCAGAGATTCACACCAATTAAATATTATATACTCGTTTGGATTAAAGCCAGACAATCTGCTTTCTATATTTTGATCTTCAATCGCCACACAAACGGTGGGATTCCCAGCATCTTCGAGCGCCTCACCAAGCTGTTCAGATAATTTAACCGTTTCTTCTTTTTCTTCTTTGATCCATTCCGGATTGATATTATAAATCAAGACAACCGGTATATTACCTGTTTTAACGTTACTTGACACTTATCACCTTTTATCTTCCATTTATCCTGTCAAGTTAATCAGAATATTAATAATTATATTATTAAAATATTATTTTTTACGATACACCGCGCAGAACCAGGGCCGCCACGAAAAAATAAATAAGCAAACCCAGGATATCCATAACGGAGGCAATTAAGGGATTACTGGCCATAGCCGGGTCAATTTTCATTCTTTGGAGAATCATCGGCAAAATAATGCCGAGAAGACTCGAAATTATAACGATTGAGACCATGGAAATAGAAACAATCAAAGCGATCTGATAGCCGCCTTTGTAAAGGCCAAGCACCCAGCTAGCTATCCCCATAGTCGCGCCCAAAAGCAAACCAATACTAATTTCTCTTAAAAAAGCCCAGATCCATTGACCTTCGCGAATATCTCCCGTGGCGAGCGCGCGAATCATCAGTGTCGCGGACTGATTACCCGTATTTCCGCCTGTTCCGATTAAAAGCGGAATAAAGAATGCCAGCGCAATCGCCGAAGTAAGAATTTCTGTATGGGAAGAAATTATACCGGTGGTAATTACACTGATGAAAAGAAGAGCCGCGAGCCAAATTACTCTGTTAACATAAAGCGAAAAAGCAGAAGATTCGCGATAACTTGTTTTCAGGGGGGTAACGGCGGCAGACTTTTGGAAGTCTTCCGTGACTTCTTCATCAGCGACATCGAATAAGTCGTCAATAGTAATAATTCCCAAAAGAATACCGTTGGCATCGAGCACGGGCAAGGCCACGACATCGTAGCGTTTGATGATTTGAACAGCTTCTTCCCGGTCTTCAAAGGCGGAAACGCTGATTATGGAAGTCTCCATAACGTCTTCCACTTTTTCTTCGGGATTAGCCAATATGAGCCTTCTTAATCCAAGAACACCGATCAACCGCCACCACTTATCCGTTACATAAATAACATTTGTGGTTTCACTGTCTAAACCTTTCGCGCGAACCTGGGCTAACGCCTGCTGCACTGTCCATTCCGGCCGAATCGCCACATAATCGGGTGTCATCAGACGCCCTACGCTTTCCTCGGGATAGCCAAGAAGCTGCAGTGCTTCTTTACGATCTTCCGGGGAAAGGAGCGTCACCATTTTCTGAATAGCCTGGCCGGGCAGTTCTTCCAGAAATTCAGTTCTATCATCCGGCGGCATTCCCGCCAGAATCGCGCGCGTTTCTTCCACGGTAATTGTTTTTAAAACATCCTGCTTTAATTTCGCGTCAAGATGCGAAAACACTTCAGAGAGCATGTCTTTCGGCAACAACCGCAAAATAACAATTCGCTGCGCATCGTCTATTTCTGTAATTATATCAGATACATCAGGAGCTGGGATTTCGGAGAGCAGTTCCCGCAATTCGAGCCAGTTCTTTTGGGCAAGAAGTTCCTCGATTTCCGGTAAAAAAAGTTTAAGCACCTGCATTGCTGCCACCTTTTAAATTTCCTCTGATAAATACTAATGAAAATATTACATGTTAAATTTTCTCAACCGCTTTTTCAGGTATGTTCTAAAGCATATTTTCTTCTTTGTCCATTACTGTTTTAAAAAATAATTTCATTAATGATTAATTTTTATAAATAGCAATTTTGTTTTCAGTAAGTTTTTCCTTTACTGTCAACCATAGGCAATAGCACC
>CAWEZF010000015.1:0-13308 GCA_963813455.1 uncultured delta proteobacterium | reverse complement strand
TTCTGTTAGTAGCAAATAGAAAAGTCCTATTTTGTAGCACATGATATGTCCGCTTTTTTCAATACGCTGAAGGAAAGAGGTATTGATCTATGTTTTCCGTTTCTTTCCTTCGTTTTAGGCGAGCGGCGGACTTACGCTGCCTTGTCTTTTTTCTTTTTCTTTAAGTGTCCATTTTGGTCATAATCGGCCAGTTTACGCGGGCCATGAAAGATTGCCAGGGAGCCGTCCATGTAGCGGTGGACGTTGACTTTAGCCCGAACATAATGACAGCGGTACTTATCCGGCGGAATCTGGAGCGTTATACCTTCAAAACTGACGCAGTTATCCGGGGTAACGGTTCGTTCATGATGTTCGCAGAGAATGTCCTCAAGATGAGCTCCTATCCAGGGGATAAACGCGGTTCCTTCCTCTAGTGGCTTTCGTTTAAACTCTCGGTTATAGGCCGGCAGATAAACTTTTTTAATATAACGATTGGCTTCTTCCATGCTGATGATGTTGTGCAGGGCAAGCTCTTTGACGAGTCTATCCTGATGGGTACGGAACATTCTTTCGCTTCTTCCCCTGGCTTCCGGGGAATATGCGGGAATCATGGTAACTCCTAACTGCCGCATCGCCCGGCCAAACTGGGTCAACTGAGTCTTGCTAACCTTACCGCCTTCCTCCGGCGTAAACCAGTAATGGCTGCCTCGATCCGTATAGATAGTGCTGAACAGCCCTTTTTTCAAGATAACATCCTGTACGCCCTGAAAACTGCTGGCCGTGCCCTCCTCATCGACAAAAAACATATTGTATTGCTCGTTGGTTGCATCATCCATCGTCACAATCAAATCCCACTTCTTACCAATTACCCATTCATGGGTGCTCCCGTCCTGATGGATCATCATCCCAGGCAAGGGACTTCTTTCTCTTCTGAGGCGATGGACGCCTTTCTTCTTCAGTTTTGGAACGTCCCCTTGCTTCTGAAGAGTATTTTTCACCCAAGTGTAGCTTCGCTTCCCGCCTTCCCGAACATACCAAGAATAAAAATGCTTCACATTCCAGCCCCGATAGCGACTTCGATATTGCCCCGTAACCCTTATTACCTCATCCACCGGCGCTCGCCGGTGGGAGGCCTGAGTCAGACGCTTGTCGTTGAGACCTTCCAAACCATCTTCCTCATACCGGCATATCTGACGCCGAAACGTCCGCGGGCATACACCCAATACTCTTGCCGCTTCTTCCTGGCTTAATCTCCCTTCCTGCCATCCCAAATACAGCTCTTCAAATCGCATCTTCCGGATCTCCTGTAGCATCTCCGTCCGTCTCATCCGCCACCTCCATTGAGGCAACTTATCAACCGGACAGTTTATGTGCTACAAAACCGGATATATTATGTGCTACTTACATAGCAAGTATTTATTCTTGACTTTGCATAAAATGAGAGTAAAATTTATACATCGTGAAGAGCAAACCGTTTGAAAAAACGGGGCGCAAAGTTACTGGCCTAAGTCTTGGTTTGAGGGGGAGATAGGGCGGCAGGACTGCCGATGTGATAGATGCTAAAATAGTTCTGTTGATTTTTTTCCTGAATTCCCCATAAAAACTGATTGGAAACGTAAATGATTATCTGGAACGTTTTTTCTTTCATTTTTGGCGCTGCTATCGGCAGCTTTCTGAACGTCTGCATTTACCGCATTCCGGAAAATGAATCGATCATCAAGCCGCTTTCCCGCTGTCCGCACTGCAAAAAACCAATTCGTTTTTACGATAATATTCCCATCATCAGTTTCTTAATTTTAAAAGGCAAGTGCCGTGACTGCGGCGGGGAGATTTCCTGGCGCTACCCGCTGGTAGAATTGATTACCGGTCTTCTCGCTTTATTGCTGTTTATAAAATTCGGGCTCAGTCTGCAGTTTCTGGCGGTTTTTGTTTTTACCGCCGTGTTGATTATCATCACGTTTATTGATTTGGACCATCAGATAATTCCCGATGTGTTGACATTGCCCGGCATTCCGATATTTCTGCTGGCGGGAATTTTTATCATGAAAGTTCCCTGGCACGAAGCGCTCATCGGGGTTTTGGTCGGCGGCGGCGTCCTTTTCGCAATCGCTTTTGTTTATGAAAAAATGACCAAGCGCGAGGGGATGGGAGGAGGCGACATCAAGCTTCTGGGGATGATCGGCGGATTTTTCGGCTGGAAAGCGCTGATATTTATTATACTCATGAGTTCTCTGGGCGGCGCGATTATAGGCATCGCCTTGATGATCATTAAAAAGCAGGATATGAAATATGCCGTGCCGTTCGGGCCTTTTTTAGCGGCGGCGGCAGTGGCCTACATTTTCTGGGGCGAAGAGTTTATGAGCCTTTTACTTTTAGGATATTAGATTTGGCTGGTGAGAATAACGTCTGAAGGCGCCTGAAACACTGATGGAGAGCAGAAATACCTTTTGCGGGAGCAATTGACACAAGAGAATAAAAAGCGTAATATTTTGACAAAATGCGCAATGTTTAAATATTTCCGCTTTAAGCATCATAATAAAGCGGAAAATTAATTGGCAGGTGATTTGCTGTTATAAAGTAAGTTAAGTATTTGATATTTCTGAGGCATCAGGTGAAGGTTGGAAAAAACAGAGGTTTTACGTTAGTTGAGCTATTAATTGTGATAGCTTTAATAGGAATAGTAGCAGGTATTGCCTCATCAAATTTTAAAAATTACAGAGATAGGACCAATATGAGGGAAGCGGCAAGAAAAATTTCATCCGACATACAATACTATAAGCAAAGGGCGGTTGCGGAGAGTACACGTTATCAAATCGTATTCAGTGCCGGAGATAACAATTATGTCATTCAAAGAGAAACGGCAGTGGCGAATGTTTTTGAAGACGTTAACACCAAAACAGTTTGTGATGGAGGTAAAGTTCCGGTCAGCATTGATGGAACACCTGGTTTTGGGGCAGATGCAACATTAAGCCTTAATCCCAGAGGCACGACAGAACCCGGTTCTTTGATTCTAAAGCATGCGTCGCCCAAAGTAAAAAGAATGAGAATAACAACCAGCATGATGGGGAGAGTTACCGTTAATTATATATGAAAATGATTTTTAATAATAAAGGCATCACAATAGTAGAGTCGCTGATCGCGGTTTTTTTAACCGCCGTGGCGGTTGCCTCTTTAATATCCATGCAGCCGCTTTCCTGGCAATCGGCGGGCAGGGCGGATTCTCTTTCCCGTGCCGTGGGGCTTCTCCAGCAGGAACTGGAAACAGCGGAGATTTTGATTAAAAACGGCACGCCGCCGCCTGACTCTGCTAATTATGATGACGTGTTTATAGGCGCGCAAAAATTTGAAAAGAGGCTAAGACTCAGCCAGCCGAATACCAGCAGTTGGTTGGTGAACGTGCATGTGAGATGGCAAGGCAATCCCAAAGGCATTCAAAGCAGTATAATAGTTATGCGTTAGCAGGAATTTAGTGATGAATAAAATAATGAATAAAAAAAAAAAGGGAGTCTCGCTTGTTGAATTAATAGTTGCCATGGCTGTTGGCCTTATCATCATGGCCGCTATTTATAGCTTAATGAACACGGGGCAGAAGTCTTCCGCGAGCCTGGCCCGAAAGGTCTTGACGCAGCAGGACGCGCGGGCGGTATTGGATTTAATGGCTCTGGAAATCGGGATGGCATCATACAATCCCGGGCTTTTTTCTGTAGTTTGGGTTGGTTCACCTAGTACATCATCCGGGGTATGCGCGGCTTACAATTTTGTACAGACGAGAAAGGGAATACAGATTGCCGGAGCAAATCAAATTTTGGTAGCGATGGATTTAAACGAGGACGGGATTATCGGAAACCCGGGAACAAACGAATACATTTTTTATGAATTAACGGGTAACGCAATCCGCCGCGGTGTCAGCTGTGCAACTCCGCAGACAATTCTAGGCGGTGTCGATTCAGGAACCCGGGTGCTAAATGACGCGACGACTCCATTGTTTCAGTATTTTGCCGCGAGTGATACAACTCCCATGGATATGACAACACCTCTCACTGATCAGCAAATAGCGAGTATCAGGAGAATCCGTATAAATATTGTCGTGGAAGTTGAGACTCAGGGCAGCGCTTTTAGAGTTAGCCAAAAAACATATACAACAGATATATTTGTGAGGAATCATGCGCTTGATTTTTATAAATAAAACAAAAATAAACGGTAAAAATCCGGAAAGCGGGTTTGTTTTAATCGCCGCCATTATGGGTATAATGATATTACTGGCGGTCGGCTTTCTGGCTTTGTCCATCAGCAGCAGCGATTTGCGGATAGCCGGCCGATTGGTGGGCGAGCGCAAGGCTTTTTCCGCGGCTGAATCGGGGGTGAATGAGTTATTGCGGCAGTATGATTTTTATAATCCCGGCAATATTTACTGGACGAAAGTTGATCCGCTAAGAGATCCCAATCCGGAGT
Organism: uncultured delta proteobacterium; assembly: GCA_963813455.1. GTDB lineage: Bacteria > Desulfobacterota > Syntrophia > Syntrophales > Smithellaceae > UBA4810. The sequence continues at coordinate 8,877 of CAWEZF010000015.1, read as the reverse complement.
TTTCAGCTCCAACGCCTTCAGCAACCGGTAATACAATTAATCTTCCAGGTTATGGCTATGGCACAGTTTCACAAGAAATTAAAACCACGGTCACCGGAAGAGACACCTCTTATGGTTCGCAAGTAAGTATTTCTATTGGCGTAGCTACCAAACCGGCTCCCGGGGGAACCGAGCAGGGGCCTTTTTAAAGAAAATGAAGGTCGCTGATTAACGCTCAGCGATTTAAGAAGTTGTTTTATTATAAGAGGGGGTAGGTAAATGTTTACGAAGAAAAAAAAGGCGCTTATTGTTTTTGTCGCGCTTGTGACGATGTTATTATTTATATGTTTGCCTGTTTTCGGCGCGAAAAAAGACGGGAATAATCCGCCGGATGATGGTGATGGTCAGGTCCCCACTTTTACCGGCACTGTAAACTACTAACGTTTAGTTCAGGAGGAAAAGATTATGCAAAGCAAAAATATTTTTTGGCGCTTTGTTTGTATAATAACACTGGTTATTTTTTTGTCTATGCCCGCTTTTGTATGGGCGGATGACCCGGAATTGCCGCCGGATAATGATGAGCAGGATACCTTCGCGGATGTGGCCCCCGACGCGCTCATTGTGCTGGATTTATCCGGCTCGATGCTCTGGACGCCCGCAGGTCTGAACATGTACACTCTTAACTCATCGTCATGCGGCAATACCAGTCATGCTTATTACGGAAAGCCCACGGGAACTTACGATAAAGTTTGTCGCGCGTATCCATATAGTGATTCATATTCTTCAACTTATTACGATATGTACACGCCGTATTGGTCAAATGAGTCCTGCAGCGGGCCTTTTTATTTTTCGGCCAGAGACGTGAGCGGCGTTGCTTATCGGACCGACTGTCGCCGCCAGTCTATTGCCAAGAGAGCTCTTTTTCACATGCTTGATGACAACGCTGACGGCAAAGTGGATAAATACGACGCGGAAACTCTGGGCATCAGAATCGGATACATGCGTTTCCGCGGCGGCGATGACACGGGTGGAAGTTATTCTTCCGGCAACAACCAGTTGATTACCGGGATCAGTACGAGCGCTTCACCGACCGGCACTTCCTACCAGCGGACCTATTGCGGTGCAACAGGCACTAACTCATTATGTTATATAGGGACTACGTGCAGTGGCAATACTAATTGTATTAATAGATCAGAAGCGGCAGAGGGCGGAACACCGCTGGTTTATTCGCTCAAAGAAGCGAAAAAATATCTAGACTATCATAAAGCCAACGATTCGGCAAAAGAATGCCGGAAAAAATTTATTGTCTTTGTTTCCGATGGCGCGGATACATACGTCTGCTCCGGAAACGGTTCAGAGTGCTATGATGATGTGTATAAGCGCCGACGCGAAAGCGTGGCCGCGGCCAAAGCGTTGTCCGACGCCGGTTACCGGATTTTTGTTTTGGGTTTCGGCTCGGAGATGCCGGCTTATTTAAAAAATACCCTCAACTGGATGGCGTATTACGGCGGGACAAATGATCCGCGCACGGGTGATACCGGAAATATATCGGCATATTCATTACCGCTGGGCTGTAATTCCGACCCGGCAGTTACCGCTGATTGCTGCACTTTCCCCACCAGCGCCACAGGAGCTTCGACGACTCCGTCTGCCTGCTATCCGAGCGGAGGTTCATGTGGTTCTTTATCGGCAACATCCGATACCGCGTATTGCACGGCTACTAGTTCGCCTACTTTCAGGACAGATCCGACGTTAACAGGAAGCGACCCCGGATATGAAGATCTTTCTGGCTATGCCTTTCTGGCGCAGGACGCCGATCAATTAAGCGCCGCGCTTAAAACCGCGATGTCCACAATTCGGGAATCTACCTATTCTTTCACGCAGGCTTCCATTCAGGCGGTGCGCACGGCCGACGAAAACTATATTTATGAAGCTTCTTTTGAACCGGTGAATTATTGCCCCTTCTGGCCGGGCCATTTGAAGAGGTTCAGCATTTGCACGCAGGAGGACGTGACCAATGGGGTAGCCGGTTGCACTGGTGTAGGATATATCAAAACAAACTACGATTGGGATTCCGGAGAAGTTTTGGTAAGCACATCAGCTTCTTCCCGTAATATATTTACCTTAATCGGCAACAGCCATGAGGAGTTTACCGCCGGCAACTCGGATATAACCGCGGCGCATTTAGCTGTGGGTACAGCAACTGATCCAGCAGCGGAAAGAACTATGATTATTAATTATTTCCGTGGCGGGCAAAAGGTTTCTACGGATCCGGACGTGTATTGGAAACTGGGCGACATATTTCACTCTTCGCCTTTGTCCATTGCCACGCCCAACGTCCTGTTTAATGATAAGTATGATAAAAGCGATCCTACAGCTTATGAACAATACAGAGAGTCACATATCAGGACTTCCGCCAATGGAAAACGCCTGATGATTGTCGGCGCGAATGACGGGCAGCTTCATGCTTTTCGCACGGGTGAACTGGACGGCACCACAGGCGGAGGAAGCGAAAAGTGGAGTTTTATTCCGCCCAATCAGTTATCGCGGCTTAAACTAACCGCCCACGAATCGCTTCCAACATCGTTACTACGGCAGTATTATGTTGACGGGCCATCCACCGCCGCCGAAGTTTGGATTAAAAGCGGAACAACAGCGACGCTGATCGATAACACCACAAAATCTGAAAGCGAGTGGATGACTCTGCTGGTAACATCTCAGGGCCGCGGCGGCATGTCGACGCTTTGGAGTTCATCTACCGCCTGTGATTCCGGTTTCAGCCCGTACTATTCTTCCACGTTTAATAATTATTGCGGTTATTACGCGTTAGATGTCAGCGATACCTCGACCACGCCAACTTTTAAATGGCGCATTGGGGGAACTTCTGGCCTTTCCACAACTAACGGCAATCATTATTTGGCTCAACCCTGGAGCAAAATGACCATGGGACGCGTCCGGATAAATAATATCGAAAGATGGGTAGGATTAATCGGAGGCGGATATTCCGGATGCGGAAAGGTCTCGAACAAATGCGACGCGAGCGGCAAATCTTTTTATGTTATTGATTTAAATGACGGTTCAATCCTCTGGACGTATAATTATAGTAACGATTCAACGATGAATTACGATCTTGTTGCCGGACCTGTAGCTATAGATTATGACCACGACGGTTTCTGGGATAGGGCTTATATCGGCGATTTAGGCGGCAGTATTTGGAAATTCAATTTCTGCACTAAAAATCAGGCGGAGGCAACCGGCGGCTGTGGCATATCCAGCTGGAGCGGTTCAAAATTATTTAATGAGCCCGCGCAGGCGACTATTCGCCCCATCTACACATCTGTTTCTGTCGCTCCTGACGAGACGGGGAATATCTGGGTATATGTAGGCACAGGCGACAAAACTAACCCCACCGCGCCCAACGCGCAGGAAAGGTTTTACGCGATAAAAGACATAGCTCCGAATGAACAGCCTTTTGACGCCGGTGATTTGCTCAACCTGGGTGACAGCGGTGTTTATGATCCATATGCTGCCTATGCTACCGAATCGAAATATGGCTGGTATATTACCTTTGCCGGATCGGAAAAAGTTTTAGCGGAGCCGGTTGTTTACCAGGGACATGTTTATTTTACATCTTACATTCCCAACAGAGGCGGCTCTGATCCCTGTAACACGGCGGGTGAAGCTTTGGTCTATAATTTGGATTACGTAACCGGCGCGGGTCTGTGGGACGGAGAAAGAAGTATAAGCCTTGGCGAAGGCACCGGTGTGCCGTCAGCGGTAGTCGTTTCGATTGGTCCGGATGGATCAGCAGATCTTTATGTTTCTACAAGCGTGGCCGGCAGCGGTGGTCATGGAATGAAACTACCTGATGAGGGCTTAAAACCCGAGGATAACAGATTGATCTACTGGCAGGATAGGCGCGTGCAGTAGTTTCGCTTTGAAAATGATAGCCTGTTGAAGATCTGGTTTTTAAAAGACAAGCGGCAGATAAAAACGCCGCTTGTCTTTTTATTTAACGTAAATTTTATCACATAAAAATTCTTGACATAAATCCTGTATCTTAATAAAGTATCGCTCAAAGATTTTTGCCAAGCAGGAAGGATTTGTAAGATGAGTTCAGAAAAAAAATATTGCGCGATATGCGCCTGGCGCGTGGGCTGCCAAAAACGTTTCAGCGTTTCCACGGATTCTCAGGGACAGGTGCGCTGCCCTGATTATTCGCGTGATCTGTCCATAAAAGACACCGATATCGAAGAAGCCGTAAAAAAAGACCAGCAGTAGTAATTTAAAAACCACCGCCGGTCTTTTATTTTTTCCAGATATTTTTTAGTAAATGAATTTGCCGATATCGTTTTTTTCGTCAAAGAAAATTGCTATGTGCTGCCGCTGAAATTCATCTTTCCACTTGCGCAGAATTATTCCTGAGATATCCAGTTCACTTTTAGTAAAAATAAAGTTCAGTTTTATTTTCGCGCCGACTTTCGGCGCCGCTTTTTCCTCATACAGCATTAGATGCGTACCGTTATTGGAAATATCCACAACCTGGCTTTCTTTGTTCTGACATTTCGCGCGGACATCCGGCAGCAGATTTTTTTTGATTCTCGGCCAGTTTCTTAAATCGCAGGGCGCCGGATCATTTAATTTATGCAAAATAATGCTGCCTTCTTCTGTAATCCCTTTGATTCTTGCCTCAAATCCAAATCTGGCAACAGGCCTGGAGGCGTTGGCGCTGTAAGTTGTGAGGATGATTTCGCTGATGGAATTATTATCAATCGCGGGTTTGGTCTGCTCAATGGAGAAATAATCGTTGGGTAATTGCTGGTGGAAGCAGGAACGGCGGATTTCGTTTTTCCCGAAAACCAAACAAATTTCCTGATCTGGTTCAATGTCTAAGCGCATGGCATATCTCTTCGCGTTTATGAAAAGGCAAAAAATAGACCCAAGTTGACTAAAATTACTAAGCATTTTAATGGTCAGGATATGTTAAGTCAAGCAATTATATTTTAATGTAAGTAGCACATAATATATCCGGTTTTGTAGCACATAAACTGTCCGGTTGATAAGTTGCCTCAATGGAGGTGGCGGATGAGACGGACGGAGATGCTACAGGAGATCCGGAAGATGCGATTTGAAGAGCTGTATTTGGGATGGCAGGAAGGGAGATTAAGCCAGGAAGAAGCGGCAAGAGTATTGGGTGTATGCCCGCGGACGTTTCGGCGTCAGATATGCCGGTATGAGGAAGATGGTTTGGAAGGTCTCAACGACAAGCGTCTGACTCAGGCCTCCCACCGGCGAGCGCCGGTGGATGAGGTAATAAGGGTTACGGGGCAATATCGAAGTCGCTATCGGGGCTGGAATGTGAAGCATTTTTATTCTTGGTATGTTCGGGAAGGCGGGAAGCGAAGCTACACTTGGGTGAAAAATACTCTTCAGAAGCAAGGGGACGTTCCAAAACTGAAGAAGAAAGGCGTCCATCGCCTCAGAAGAGAAAGAAGTCCCTTGCCTGGGATGATGATCCATCAGGACGGGAGCACCCATGAATGGGTAATTGGTAAGAAGTGGGATTTGATTGTGACGATGGATGATGCAACCAACGAGCAATACAATATGTTTTTTGTCGATGAGGAGGGCACGGCCAGCAGTTTTCAGGGCGTACAGGATGTTATCTTGAAAAAAGGGCTGTTCAGCACTATCTATACGGATCGAGGCAGCCATTACTGGTTTACGCCGGAGGAAGGCGGTAAGGTTAGCAAGACTCAGTTGACCCAGTTTGGCCGGGCGATGCGGCAGTTAGGAGTTACCATGATTCCCGCATATTCCCCGGAAGCCAGGGGAAGAAGCGAAAGAATGTTCCGTACCCATCAGGATAGACTCGTCAAAGAGCTTGCCCTGCACAACATCATCAGCATGGAAGAAGCCAATCGTTATATTAAAAAAGTTTATCTGCCGGCCTATAACCGAGAGTTTAAACGAAAGCCACTAGAGGAAGGAACCGCGTTTATCCCCTGGATAGGAGCTCATCTTGAGGACATTCTCTGCGAACATCATGAACGAACCGTTACCCCGGATAACTGCGTAAGTTTTGAAGGTATAACGCTCCAGATTCCGCCGGATAAGTACCGCTGTCATTATGTTCGGGCTAAAGTCAACGTCCACCGCTACATGGACGGCTCCCTGGCAATCTTTCATGGCCCGCGTAAACTGGCCGATTATGACCAAAATGGACACTTAAAGAAAAAGAAAAAAGACAAGGCAGCGTAAGTCCGCCGCTCGCCTAAAACGAAGGAAAGAAACGGAAAACATAGATCAATACCTCTTTCCTTCAGCGTATTGAAAAAAGCGGACATATCATGTGCTACAAAATAGGACTTTTCTATTTGCTACTAACAGCAATTATATTTTAAAAACTGCTCTTGCCGCTTGATTATACAATGAAAGTGTAATACTAGAGCTCTCGTTATATTATGAATTGACGGAGGAATTGCAATAATGTCTAAAAAAACAAGCACCGAAGCATTACAACAAGATCAACGCATTATTTCCCGCCGCCTGCTTGGTGGGGAAATATCCGAAAAAGACCTGCAATCTTTCTTGAAAAAAATCCCCGATGTTGCTGAAAACGCTGAAGAAATCACCATAGACGAAGACTAAGCAGTATAATTATGCTTATTGATTCCCACGCTCATCTCGAGATGAGCGAGTTTGATCATGACCGCCGTGCTGTCATCGAACGCGCAATATCGGCGGGTGTGGAATATATTATAACTGTCGGGACAAACCCGCAGTTGAGCCAAAAAGCAATAGCTCTTGCCGCCGAGTTTGATAACGTTTTTGCCACAGTAGGCATTCATCCGCATGACGCGGCCATGGCTGATGATCAAATTTTAGGCGAGATGAAAGAGCTTGCCCGGCAGTCTAAAGTTGTCGCTTACGGTGAAATTGGCCTGGATTTTTTCCGTAATATTTCACCGCCAAAGATACAAGTAGAAGTTTTTTCCCGCCAGATGGAAATAGCCCGCAAGCTTAATCTTCCGATAATAATTCATGACCGCGACGCCCACGATCAGGTTTTGCGGATGGTGGAAGAATCAGGTATCCGCCGGGGAGTGTTCCATTGTTTTTCCGGCGATGCGGAAATGGCGAAAAAATGCGTGGATTTGGGTTTTTATATTTCTATTCCCGGCACCGTAACCTTCGATAAGGCGAAAAATATTTCCGAGGTCGTAAAAAAAATTCCTATGGAATATTTACTTCTGGAGACAGATTGTCCTTATCTCACCCCCGTCCCTTACCGCGGTAAACGTAATGAACCTTCTTTTATTGTCCATACGGCAAAAAAAGTAGCGCAAATCAAATCTCTTCCCTGGCAGGATGTCGCTAGCGCCGCCGCGGCGAACACAAAAAAGTTATTCGGCATTACAAACTAATCATCGCAAATAGCTGTGCGCTTTTTAAAAAAATCTGATAATAAAGAAAATATGAATAAAAGAGCAGTTGTATTATTAAGTGGCGGCATCGATTCCGCCACAACGCTGGCTGTGGCCAAAAACATGAATTTTGAAATATACGCGCTCAGTTTTCGCTATGGTCAGCGCCACGTAATTGAACTGGAGGCGGCAAAACGAATCGCGCTCCATTTTGATGCCACCCGGCATCTGATTGCTGATATTGATTTGGGATTAATCGGCGGCTCGGCGCTTACAGATAAAATCGATGTGCCCAAGAATCGTGATTTACGGGATTTATCAAAAAATATTCCGATCACGTATGTTCCGGCACGAAACACTATATTTCTGGCTTACGCGTTAGCCTGGGCGGAGGTTATCGGCGCGGAGGATATTTTTATCGGTGTTAACGCTCTCGATTACAGCGGCTATCCTGACTGCCGGCCGGAATTTATATCCGCTTTTGAAAAAATGGCAAATCTGGCCACAAAATCTTCTGTGGAAACTAAACGCCGTATAAAAATAAACGCGCCGCTAATTGAAATGACAAAAGCTCAGATTATTCAGCAAGGCTTGGCATTGGGAGTTGATTTTGGCCTTACGCATAGCTGCTATGACCCATCTGCGGACGGCGCGGCCTGTGGGGAATGTGATTCCTGCCTTTTGCGCCTCGCGGGTTTTCAAGCAGCCGGAATTAATGATCCGGTAAAATATAAATAATTCTGGTTTTTGAAATTGAGTTATCAAGTTAAAGAAATATTTTATTCAATTCAGGGCGAAGGCTACCATAGCGGAAGGCCGGCGGTATTTTGCCGCTTTGCAGGTTGTAACTTATGGTCGGGAAAAGAAGCTGACCGGGAAAAAGCAATCTGTAAAATATGCGATACAGATTTTCTGGGTACCGATGGAGAAGAAGGCGGTAATTACCAGACGGCGGATGAGCTTGCACAAAAAATTGATACGCTGTGGCCGAAAGAAAAAAATCCGGGTAAGCCATTTATTGTCTGTACCGGGGGCGAGCCGCTCCTGCAGCTGGATAATAATTTAATTGACGCTTTACATGAAAGAAAATTCGAAATCGCCGTGGAAACAAACGGAACAATATATGCGCCGGAGAGAATCGACTGGCTGTGCGTGAGCCCCAAAGAAAACACAAAAATTGTCCAAACCAGAGGTGATGAGCTCAAAGTCCTTTATCCGCAGGGGAGCTTCAATCCCGAAAAATATACTGCATATGATTTCAAATATTTTTTTTTACAGCCTGTTGATAACGCGCGGTTAAACGAAAATATAAAAAAAACTCTGGAATATGTCTTAATCCATCCGAAATGGCGACTGAGCCTGCAGTTGCAGAAAATTCTTAAGGTTAAATAATATTTTCATTATAGGCATAAGGCTTTTGGAAAGACGCCGTTTTTCTCTATACCTGGTCGCGAATGGCGCTAATTCAAAC
>CAWEZF010000014.1:0-43755 GCA_963813455.1 uncultured delta proteobacterium | reverse complement strand
ATGTCGTCGCCGACGACGTATTGCTTACCAATCCATTCACCTAAACCGGCGGAACCTTTAGCTTTAATTAGTCCGTCGGCGCTTACTGTTCCAGTAATAGTTCCTTCTGCAAAACCGGAGAATGACCCCGCTACTTTTCCCTCATCCAAAATACTCACGGAAAATATTCCATTTACCGGCACGCCGCTGACTTCACCGCTCCATTCTCCCGAAAAATTGCCTTTATAAGCGTTAACATTTCCCACTTTCAGCGATGGCAATAGCCGCGTAAAATAAAAACAAAACAATGGTCGATAATTTTAAAAATTGCTTACACCCGTAAGTGCTTATCGTTCCATTAAATTCACCCTGATTCATATAAGCTCCTTTTAAATAAATTAAGTTTTGCTGATATTATTTACACTACAAATTAATCATAAACAAATAAAAATTATTATATTTTATTTATTCTCTGCCACGCGCCCGGCCGGATCCTGACGGTAATATTCTTTAAGAAGTACGGTAAATTTCCGGCTCATGTTTTTCCATCAAAAGCGGCTGATCAAAAAACTGCTCCGTGGCTACGGCAAAAAACTCCGCCTCGTCTTTGGCCCCGTAATCATCTAACAATGTCCTTCGTCCTTTTTAGATCATCCTGCAGACTAAGATATTCGCGCGAAAATACTTTTACCCAATCACTGTATTCCCCGCGGGATTTCAGCGGCGGCGTGCCGTCGGCGGCGCCGTCGAGCATATCCAGTTTATGCGCGAATTCATGATAAACAACATTATAGCCGGAACCTGGATAGCGACCGCCGCGCAAAACCGCGTCCCATACGAAGATGAGCGGCCCCTGATGAAAAGCCTGCCCGACAATCGGATAGGTCGGCTCCAGCGGATGAAGGGGTGTTTCAAAAAAACCGGGCCTGCGCTGGGGCGGCACAACCTCCGTTGGATAAATAATTATTGATTCCACATTACGATAATAATTATGCGGCATATCAAGGATCAACAGGCAGGCCTGGGCGGCAATCGTCACGCGTATTTCATCGTTTAATTCCAACCCGCCCGCGCCTTCCCAATTCTTTTCCGCGATAAATACCTGAATCAACTTTTGCAAGTGGGCTTGTTCTTTTTCATCAAGCAGCCGATAATGATGACATTGCGCCGAATAATCTCCTCCCATGCGGAAGGAAAGGGCTTTTGCATAATTTTCTTTCGGCGGCGTTTGATTAACCAGCGAAACATTAAATTTCCTTTGCTTTAATTGCCCAACACAAAACAAGAAACATAAAAATAATTTACTATGGTCAGGGCTCGACCAGGATTTTAATATCGCCTTTATTGTTTCCGGCCAGCACTTCAAACCCTTCTTCTTTGATTTTTCCCATGGGAATAATCTTGGTAACAACACTTTCCGGACAAATGTTTCCGGCTTTAATCCAGGACATGGCCAATGGAGGATTGATGGAGTTGGTGCCGATCATGGTTGTCTCACGCGTGACAAAGCCCAGCATATGCACGGATGCTCGCTGAGTGAAAATTCCCTGCACAATGACCTTGCCCCCAAATTTTACCGAGGAGAGACAATCCTTCAATGTCACCTCAATACCTACAGCTTCGATCGCCAGATCAACGCCTTGGCCGGATGTCCAATTCTTTTACTTTAGCCGAAGTTTTTATTTCCAGCGGATTCCATACCAGCGTAGCACCTAGTTCTTGCGCTTTTTACGCCTGTATTCCAGAAGGTCGGTCATATAAATAATTTTACGCCCATCGCTTTTAGCCCCAAAAGGAGCATCAGCCCCACCGTGCCGCATCCGGCGATAAGAACATTTTCACCGCCCTTGATTCCGGCGCGATCAAGAGCATAAGCCGCCCCGAGAGAGGTTCAACAACTGCCGCTCGTTTCCAATCCATATCCGCGGGAATTTTAAGCACCCGCTCCTGCGGGCAGTTAATGTATTCGGCATAAGAACCAGGAATAACCGAACACACGCGCTCGCCGACGGCAAAATCTTTTACGCCTTCTCCCAGAGCGACAACTTCCCCGCAGGCTTCATGACCGAAAGGGCTTTCCGGGAAAGGCCCGTGCAGATATTCGTGCAGGTCCGAACCACAGATACCGCAGTATTTTATTTTGATTTTAACTTCTCCCCTGCCCGGATTTAATTCCGGCGCGTCTTCCACTTTGATATCGCGGATGCCGTGATAAACAACTTTTTCATATAAAAATCCTTTTTTGTTTTATTAATAATCCGCGACTGTGTTTTTTACAACATCTTTTTCCAAGTATTTTATTGACACACATGACTAAATTTCTTATGCTTTATTCATTATAGATGTTATGTTTCGTTAAAACAAATTTTATTATTACCAAAGAGCAAAACCAGAATCAGGAGGCAACAATATCCGCTTGACAGATCAGTGCTTGATGAAAAATACCCACCTATGAGTAAGGAGGCAAATCATGAACAAGCGTAGCAATCCCTGGAAGACTGCGGGTAACAATTTTCTGAAATTCTTGTCCAAATTATTCGGCACGATAAAATGGACGCCTCCTCCATGGTTCTCTTTTTATCAGGACTTCAGGTCCAATCTAAATAACATCTTCCTTAAATTTCTCGAAAAAATCGTCTTTTTTTTCCAAAGTTAAAATTACGACAAAATGGTGGCAGTGGATCGTATTTGGCGTTTTAATTATTCTCCTGTTTTTACTGATCTGGTATCAGGTTATACAATCACGCGCAGTTATAGTCACGGTGACCGGAACTACTCCGGGCTTAACAAAGATCGAGGAAATAATCAAACCTGACCCGCTTCACATTCGTTTCGGCGGTTCAGCTGCGCGGCTCGACCTGATCGGCAAGGTCGTGACCACGGGTGTCGCTCTGTCGCCATCCATTGAAGGTGAATGGAAATGGGTTGCCGACGATCATCTCCTCTTTACTCCAAAGACAGACTGGGCTATTGGACAAAAATATATCGCAAAGATGGATCGTTCCTTATTCCCCGAACACGTGCGTCTTTCGACCTACCGCCACTCTTTCGAAACACCTCATTTTAAAGCAAGTATAGAGAATGCCGAATTTTATCAAGATCCTGAAGATCAGAGAATCAAAAAGGTTATCGTTACCGTGGGGTTTACCCATCCGGTAGACCCAGTATCGTTCGAAAAACGGATGGAACTCCATCGTTCAGATCAAAGAGCAGGTTTTTTGGGTGGAATTGCCGCCAAACTCTATCCGTTTACCGTATCGTACAATAAGTACCGCAGCGAGGCATATATCCATTCCAAATCCATGGAAATTCCTGAAAAGGATATGTCCATGAGAATTACCGTGGATTCCGGCGTACACGCTGAACGGGGCGGTCCGGAAACGAACGATAAATTGGAACAGATTGTCGCTATTCCAGGCAAATATAGCTTCCTGCGCGTTGAGTCAGCGGATGTAACGCTGGTGCGTAATGAACGATACGAGCCGGAGCAGGTGCTTGTAATTGAAACGAGAGGTGGCGTAGAAAGCACCGAGCTGTTAAAAAAACTCACGGTCTATATTCTGCCGCAGGATTTGCCGGCATTCCCAGGGACAACCGGAGAGGAAAAACTTCCATTGGTCAGACCCCAGCATAATCGGGCCGGAAGTGTTAAACCTTTCACAACGCCTGGAACTCAAGCCGCTGCCCGCAGATCGGGAATATGCGGTGATGCACAGCTTTAAGTTCACGGGACCACCCCGCCGGTATATCTATGTAAATCTGAAAAAAGGCGTTCAATCTTTTGGCGGTTACCTTCTGGCCAAGGATTATGACGCCATCAGGCGCATCCCTGATTTGCCGCGGGAATTGGGTATCATGCACAGTGGCTCAATTCTTAGTTTGAGCGGTGAAAAGAAGCTCTCGGTCTACGCCCGCGGTGTTGAAGCGATTCGCTAAATGGCGCGTGTTGCACGACCAAATCAACCACCTCGTAAGCCAGACAGAAGGAAACTTTACGAGGCCGGAATTTACGAATTATCAGTTTAACCAGGATAACATTACCGAACGTTTTACCGAAGTACGCCAACTTCAAGCCGCAGAGCCAGGCAAAGCTCAGTACGCCTCTTTTGATTTTTCCCGGTATTTGACAACAAATGCTTCTTCGAATCGCGGCCTCTTTTTCTTCAAGGCCGAAGGGTGGGATCCGATAAATAAACGACCTACAGGACTGCACGATAAACGGCTCATCTTGGTAACAGACCTGGGCGTTCTCGTGAAGGATAATGCCGACAAGAGCCACGACGTTTTTGTTCAGTCCATTCACACTGGCCAACCCGTCGGTGGCGCGCGCGTAGAAGTGCTGGGTAAAAACGGCGTCTCTGCTATTTCCGTAACCACTGACAGCAACGGACACGCGGCCCTGCCCAAACTAAAAGATTTTGAACGCGAGAAAGCGCCGACAGTTTACCTCGTCCGCAAGGGAAGCGATTTATCATTTTTACCTTTCGACCGGAGCGACCGGATGCTGAACCTTTCACGTTTTGACGTCGGCGGTGAAGTGATAAGCGGCGAGCCGGACAAACTCAATGCATATCTCTTCTCAGACCGCGGCATCTACCGTCCCGGAGATCAATTCCATGTAGGTATGATTGTAAAGGCCGGCAACTGGCGGAAAAACCTCGCGGGTATTCCACTTGAAGCAGCGGTAACCGACCCACGCGGCCTCGAGGTAAAGAGACAAAAGATAGTCCTCACAGCCTCGGGATTTGAAGAGGTTCGGTATCAAACCGAAGAGACGGCACCGACAGGCACGTATATGACCAGCGTCTATATCATCAAAGACAATAAGCGATCTACGCTGCTTGGATCTGTGGCTGTTCGTGTTGAAGAGTTCCTGCCGGATGGATTAAAAATCACCACAGGATTATCAACGGAGCGGGCCGAAGGCTGGGTTTCGCCCGCAGGTCTCAAGGGACTTGTAGCACTCAAGAATCTTTATGGTACACCGGCCGTGAACCACCTGGTGGTTGCGGATATTACTTTGTCACCGGCGTTTCCCGCGTTCCGACAATATAAAGATTATACTTTTTTTGACCCCCTGCGCACGGATAAGAGCTTCAGCGACCGCATGGAAAACATGACAACCAATGAACAAGGAGAAACAGAGTTTGACTTCAATCTCGCGCGTTTTGACAAGGCAACGTATCGGCTCACCTTTTCAGCTCAGGGCTATGAACTTGAAGGCGGCAGAGGCGTGAATTCCGAAAGCGCAGTTTTGGTTTCGCCGCTATCATATCTTATCGGCTATAAACCCGATGGAGACCTTAAGTTTATCAGCAAAGGAAGCGCACGCTCTCTGGAGTTGATCGCCATCAATCCCGCTCTCAAAAAAATCGCCGTTTCGGGGCTGACGGCTCAAATCATTGAAGAACGTTACATTTCTGCTCTAACAAAACAGAGCAGTGGCGCTTACAAGTACCAATCTGTTAAGAAAGAAATACCTGTAAGTAAAACGCCGCTTTACATCTTCCGATAAGGGGTTCCGGTTCCCGTTACCTTCAAAAAACCCCGGCGATTTTCTCTTGATCATCAAAGATAATAATAAGGTCGAATTGAGCCGTATCGCCTTTACCGTGGCGGGAAAGGCTAACCTTACAAGCACTCTCGAGCGCAATGCCGAACTGCAAGTTAAACTAAACAAAACGGATTATGCGCCCGGAGAAGAAATTACGTTGAGCGTCCGGGCGCCTTACACCGGCGCGGGTCTTATCACCATCGAGCGCGACAGGATATATGCCTACCAATGGTTCAAGACCAATTCCACCAGTTCGGTTCAGCGGATTCGCCTCCCGGCTGACTTCGAGGGTAACGGATATGTACATGTTGCTTTTGTACGCGCTATAGACTCTCCTGAAATATTTATAAGCCCCTTGAGCTACGGCGTAACGCCTTTTTCCGTAAGCCGAGAGAAGCGTACTATTGCAATTAATCTCGACACCCCTGACTTGGCGAGACCTGGCGAACTCTTCCGCATCCGCTACAAAGGCAGCAGACCTGGCAAGGCCATTATCTTTGCTGTTGATGAAGGTATCCTTCAGGTCGCCCGGTATCAGCAACCAGATCCGTTAGGCCATTTCTTCCGGAAGCGGGCACTGGAATCCGTCGCCAGATCTTAGACCTTATCCTCCCCGAGGCAGCGCTGGTCAAGCGGCTTTCGGCAGCTGGCGGCGACGCATATGCCCGGGAGGCCATCAGGAAAAACCTCAATCCGTTTAAACGTCGACAGGATAAACCAGTGGTCTACTGGTCAGGCATAGTCAATATCGGCACAGAGACACGAGAATTGGTCTATCGCATACCCGATTACTTTAACGGTACGCTCCGGGTTATGGCCGTGGCAGTTTCTCCCGAAGCTGTTGGCACTATTCAAAAGAAAACACCCGTAAGAGGTCATTTTGTGCTTTCGCCAAATGTGCCGACATTTGTGTCACCGGGTGATAAGTTCACTGTAACCGTGGGTGTGGCTAATAACGTAGAAGGCTCCGGCAAAAACGCACGGGTCGCGTTGGAGCTCGCCGCTTCGGAACACCTGGAAGTCCTAGATGGCCACAAGCGCGAGATTGCAATTCCCGAGAAAAGAGAAATGAGCGCGGCTTTCACGCTCAGGGCAAAGTCGAAACTTGGAGCAGCAAAACTTGCCTTCACCGCCTCGCTCGGCACCAAGAAAAGCGCCTACGCTATCGAAGCGAGTGTGCGCCCGGTAGTGCCTTATGAAACCACCGTAATCGCCGGCTCTTTTGTCTCCGGCACAAAAGACGTGCGGAATCATTCGCGTGCGATGTATCCTGAATTGCGCGTTCTTGAGGCTTCAGCCTCACCACTTCCTATCGGCATCGCCCACGGCCTCACGGCGTATTTACGCACCTTTCCTTATCTGTGCACCGAGCAACTTGTGAGTCAGGCCTTTCCGGCAACCGTGCTAAAAGATCGCCCTGAATTCGGTTATCTGCATAAGGATGCCACGACCAATCTGGAAAAAACAATTAATGTCCTGCGGGCGCGGCAAAATGCGGAAGGCGCTTTTGGTTTCTGGGCTGCAAATTCCCACGTTTCTGATTATCAGAGCGTATATGCTCTGCACTTCATGACCGAAGCCAAAGAGCGGGGATATGCAGTGCCGGAAGGGTTAATGACACGCGGAGTAGCGTATCTGCATAATCTGGCACAGCGCCGTAGCGAGACGCTTGCTGATGCACGCACGAGAGCCTACGCGATCTACATCCTAACAAGAAACGGAATAATCACCACTCACGAAATGACTGCGTTGCGTGAACAGCTAGAATCATCCAAGGATCTTAAGGGCTGGAATAAGGACATCATAGGCGCATATCTTGCAGCTACGTACAAGCTTTTAAAACTTGACATCAAAGCCGACGGTCTCGTCAACGACAGCAAACCCCGAAAAGTCATCGAATCGGATTACCTTGTTTTCTACGATAAATTGAGTCACGACTCTCAGTATCTATATTTGTTGGCAAAGCACTTTCCTGAGAGGTTCAAGGGATTCTCCGGTGAGTACATTCAGGATATTGTCGGAACAGTATCAAAAGAGACATACAATACTATCTCCTCGGCCTACGTGATTTTGGCCATGGATGCCTACGCCGAAGCAATAGGAACCAATGCTGTAACCGACATCAAGATCAAAGAGATATTGCCCGCGGGTGCGCGCGACTTGGCACTGCCAAAGGGACTGTTCCCGAAAGTGTCTTTATCCGACCAAGCGCAAAAAGTTCGCGTCGAGAGTGCTAGCAAATATCCCACTTTCTATCACGTAACTCAGGCTGGCTATGACAAAGCAATACCGAACAAGGAATTAAAAGATCACTTTGAGGTGCAGCGCGAGTATCGTGACCTCAAGGGTGCCGTTATTACAAACACCACCATTGGTTCCGAACTTGAGGTACACGTGAAGGTGCGATCGGTTAATTCACGGACATATTACAATGTGGCGGTTGTTGATCTTCTTCCCGGCGGCTTCGAGGTAGTAATTGAAAAATCACGGCCGGCCATGGAATCAGTTCGGTCACAGGTACAAGCAGATGAGGAATATGAAGAAGGCTACGAACCTGAAGAAGACGTTCGAGACGAAGAGGAACGCTGGATGCCACCTATCGGCACGGGACAGTCAACCTGGTCGCCTGAATTTATCGATATCCGCGAAGATCGAATAGTGTTCTTCGGTACAGTAGGACCCAAGTTGAAGGAGTTTGTTTACCGCATCAAAGCCACAAACAAGGGAACCTTTACTGTTCCGTCCCTGTATGGCGAGTGTATGTACGACAGGACGGTCAAAGCCCGGGCGCTGCCGGGGACTATTACCGTCGATGGGAAATGAGCATCAAGCAGCAGAGCTAATAATGCTGTCACGACAGCAACAATTTGTCCATGCAACATGAACAGCCCATAACCAAGAAGGTCATCGTCATTTTTCTGGTGCTGTTTGTAGTACTGGTGTCGTTTATTTTCTTGCGACACCATCATTGAAAGACGGCGTCAGTGTTTCACAGGCCGTGTATGACCGCAACGGAAACTTGCTGCGGCTCACGCTTTCGCGGGACGAGAAATATCGTCTGTGGTTGCCGCTCAAAGAAATCTCGCCGGTTTTGATCAATACCACGTTATTGCTCGAGGACCGTTCGTTTTTTAGTCACTACGGAGTGGACGCAGGGGCGCTGATTCGTGCTGTCTGGCACACATACCTCAAGGCAGACCGGCGAATGGGTGGTTCCACAATCACCATGCAACTCGCGCGCATCCGCTATGGAATTAATTCACGCACGCCGGTGGGAAAAATCCGGCAGATCCTCGCCGCTTTATGGCTCGAACTGCGCTATTCAAAAACCACGATTCTGGAAGCGTATCTCAACCTTGCGCCTTACGGTATGAACATTGAAGGCGTAGGCGCTGCAAGCTTGATATATTTTCATAAGGATGCCGGAAAACTCACCCTCCTCGAAGCACTCACCCTGAGCGTTATACCCCAAAGTCCGGCACAACGTATGGCCAAAAAAAAGAGCAGGTTCCCACAACACCGAACTGCATCAAGCACGCCGGCGGCTTTTCACGGCCTGGCTTGAAAAACATCCAAGCGACCGCGATCAGGAACCTCTCATCCGTCTCCCAGCGGTTTTCCATGATCTTGCGGAAATGCCCTTTCTTGCGCCTCATTTCACATATGCCTTACTTCAAGTTGACCCCTTTAACGCGCGACTCGATACAACACTGAGCCTCTCTCTTCAGAAGCTTGTGGAGCGCCATTGCCACAGCTTTGTGGAATCGAAGCGCCACATAGGTATCAACAATGCCGCAGCTATGCTTGTTGATTATCAGTCCATGGAGGTAAAGGCCATGGTCGGCTCCGTTAATTTTTTTAATACCGGTATTCAGGGACAGGTAAACGGCACAGCGGCAAAGCGCTCACCTGGTTCCGCCGTCAAACCTTTTATCTATGCCTTAGGCATCGATCAGGGAATAATCCATCCTTTAACTATGCTCAAAGACGCTCCCTTAAGCTTTGGCACATATAACCCGGAAAATTTTGATAAGGAGTTCATCGGACCAATGTCAGCACAAGAGGCATTGATCCGAAGCCGGAATATACCTGCGGTAGAAATCACCTCGCGACTCACAAATCCAGGGCTTCATCGTTTTCTGATGCAAGCAGGGATAACAAACCTCCATGAACAGGAGCATTACGGCGTTGCTCTTGCCCTGGGAGCCGCCGAGATTACGATGCAGGAGCTTGCACAGCTCTATGCCATGCTAGCGAACGGCGGCGTTTTCAGACCATTGCGCTGGTTCAAGAATCAGCCAAAAAATAAAGATAGACGCCTGCTGAGCAGAGAAGCGAGTTTTTTGGTGCTCGACATGCTTCAGGCAAATCCGCCACCGCATCAAGGATATCGGACTGATTGGACCCGCGATTCTGTTTCTGTAGCCTGGAAGACGGGAACATCTTTCGGCTTCCGCGATGCCTGGTCTGTGGGCATTGTCGGTCCCTACGTCCTATTGGTCTGGATAGGAAATTTCGATGGAGAAGGGAATCCTGCGTTCATTGGCAGGGAGGCAGCAGCCCCTCTTTTCTTTGCCATCGTGGATGCGCTAAAATCACAGGACAGTGAGATCAGGCAGTTTCGTAGCCCGGGATTTGCGGAATTAAACCTCACCAGGATCGAGGTTTGTAGTGTGTCCGGTAAGCTGCCAGGACCAGCATGCAAACGCAAAGCCGAAACATGGTTCATCCCTGGGAAATCACCCATTCAGAGCTGTGATATCCATCGCCTTATCTACGTTGATACCAGAACAGGCCTGCGATCCTGTCGCGAGGGATCTCCCGGTACCCGCGCTGCGATATACGAGTTCTGGCCTTCGGATATGCTTAAGATCTTCCGCCAGGCCGGTATTCCCCGACGCGTTCCGCCGCCGTATTTAAATGAGTGTCAGTCGGTGGCAGCAGCAAAAGGAACAGGGCCGCAAATTACTTCACCGCAACGAGGTGTCACTTACAACCTCCGTATCCATGCCTTGGAACAAGAGCGCATTCCGTTTACAGCCGTAACGGACGCGGACGCGCGTATTGTTTACTGGTTTGCAAATGAACGTTTCCTCGGCACTTCTACAAGCGGAGAACCTTTTTTTTGGAAACCGGCAGCGGGCAGTTTTGTGGTACGGGTGGTAGATGACCAGGGGCGAGCCGATGCCCGAGAGATCAAAGTAGTATTAGTTAGATGAAGGCTCAACCTAACGCATGGAAACGCTTTGTTCAGTAGCAGTAAGCACCTTTGCTATGCGGGATGCCGTGATAAACAACTTTTTTCATATAAAATCCTTCCTTGATATATTCATGTTTTATTTCATTTTTTCTAAACAATGCGTTTTACTTTTTATAAAGAGACAAATAACGCTCCACGGCATGCTCGATGGTCGGGAAAAAAGTATCCGTGCCGAATCTGGCAAAAAGACCATAGCATTTGAGCGTGTCTCTCACTGGATCTTTCATTTCCGCGAAAAACAATTCTATGCCGGCAGTATGTAGTTTCTCATCGAGGTCCTCAAGCATGTCGGCGGCAGTAATATCCACATCGGTAATCGGCTCCGCCGTGACCACTACCCATCTGGTCGGAGTCGGCGGCTGCGCCACCGCGCGCAGAACCTGATCGCGGAAAGTTTCCGCGTTGGCAAAAAACAGCGGCGCGTCCCAGCGGAAAAGCACCAGCCCATCAATCAGTCGCGCCTCCGGATGCCGCGTAATATCATGATAGCTTTTCAGACCGTCAACATGACCCAGCACGGCACTATAAGGCTTCCATGCCCTCCAGATGAACGCGAATAAGGCAAGACCCACCGCGATAAAAATTCCTTTAATGACGCCCATCAATACGACACCTGAAAAACAAACAATAGACAGCGCAAACTCGCCGCGGCGCAATTTGTACAGACGCGCCACACCCTTTATTTCTATCAGTTTGATACAGGCAAAAATTACGATAGCGCCCAGCGCCGCCTGGGGAAGATTTTTCAGAAGAGAAGGAGCAAAAATCAGCAAAAGCGCGATGCATAAAGCGCCGACCACGCCGGTGATTTGTGTTTTGGCTCCGGCTGATTCGGCCACCGGCGTGCGCGAGGCGCTGCTGGTGATGGGAAAACCCTGAAAAAATCCGGTGGCAATATTGGCCGCGCCCAGGGCGATACTTTCCTGGTTGCTGTCCACTTCATAACCGGCGCGCAAAGCAAAGGCGTGCGACAGCGTGCTCATATCGGCAAAAGAAACAAGCGCGACGGCCACCGCTCCGGCAAAAAGATAACCTAATTCGGCATACGAAACGCTCGGAATCTGAAACACGGGCAGCCCTTGCGGCATCGCGCCAACAACAGCAATGCCCGCTGTAGCAGAAAGGTTAAAATACGTTACGGCGATTGTCGTCACGATCACAGCAATCAAAATGCCCGGGATTCGGGAAAACCAGCGCCGACAGCCGAAAATAACAACCAGGCAAAAAAATCCGATGGCGAAAGCCGTCCAGTTTATTTGACCTCTCGATATGCCTTCGATAAGCAATTTAATTTCCTGCAAGAAAGAACCGCCGTTTACGGAAAAACCGAAAACTTTCGGCAGTTGACTGATAACTACCGTCAGCGCGATGCCATTGAGGTAACCGTAACGGATCGGTTTGGAAAGAAGTTCGGTAATAAAACCGAAGCGGGCCACTCCCGCCGCAACGCATAAGAAGCCCGTAAGAATGGCCAGCATGCCGGCAAGCGCCACCGCCCTGCTTTCATCGCCCGCGGCCAGCGGCAAAATCGTCGCGGCAATCAACGCGGCTAAAGCCGAATCAGGACCCAAAATCATAATGCGGCTCGGCCCGAATATCGCGTAAGCAATGAGCGGAACGATTGTCGCGTATAACCCGTAAATAGCGGGCAGTCCCGCCGCCTGCGCGTAACCCATGCCCACGGGCACAAGCATCGCCGTCAGCACCAGGCCGGCTACCATATCCCGTGCCAGCCATTCCGCTTTGTAATCACGCAATACGGCAAGAAGCGGAATCCAGCGATACAGGCCGCGTGGATTCGCCTCGCGGGAAAAAGTGTCATGATTAGTGGTTGGTTTGTTTGCCAAAAAATCCTCAACAGATTATAAACTGTTTATTAATAATCTGGCGACATTATTTTTACAACATCTTTTTCTAAATCTTTAGCCTAAAGTCCTTCCGCAATTTTTTTTCTAACCTTCGTCTGGCCAAGCCTTCAGTCTTTTAATTTCTTGCCCTGAGCGCATATTGTAAGCTATATTTACAAAAATCGCTCTATTCAGAGGAGGTCAACCGACATGTCCCGAGTAGAACTAAACACGCCCGCGCCGGATTTTACCTTGAATGACTTCACCGGTAAAAGCGTTTCCCTTGCCGATTTTCGCAATAAAAATAATGTTCTGGTGGTTTTCAACCGCGGATTTTTCTGACCATTCTGCCGCGCGCACATGGCGCAGTTGCGCCGGGATTATCAGCGATTTGTAAAACTGGATACGGAAATTATCGTTGCCGGGCCGGAAAATGCCGAGGCTTTCCAGGAATACTGGGCAAAGGAAAATCTTGCCGTTTATCGGCCTGCCCGATCCTGAACATAAGGTTTTAAAACTATACGGCCAGCAGGTAAAACTTTTCAAACTGGGCAGAATGCCCGCGCAGATGCTGATTGATAAATCCGGCAAAGTTCGGTTTGTGCATTACGGCCATTCCATGTCGGATATACCATCGAATCAGGAAATCATCGATTAATTGAAAAGAAAATTCGACAGAATTAAAAATATATTGCAGATAAATTGATGAAATAAGATTGACGACAGATTTTTACAATCAACCCATCCATCTCTAACCATAATTAATGGCTTTTTCCCACGGCCCTTCTTTTTCACTCTTTCAATCTCCAGGGGAATGTATCCTTCAGATGATCGGTTTTAATAGTACTATCCTTTAGTGCTTCTTCGTAATATTTAATCGCGTCATTACCATTTCCCGCGCGTTCCGACGCAATCGCCAAACGCATATTGACAACAAGACTATCGTCTTTTATGGAAAGGGCGTTGTTAAAACATTCGATTGCTTCTTCATATTGGCCGTCTTTTATATAAAATTTGGCGAGTTTTACATGTAGGTGAAACCGAAGCAATTCATTGCTAGAACAGATGATTTTTTTAATAGTTTAATATATTCATTTTTTGTGCCACATAAATCTAACTGATTCATCTCCGCCTCGAACAGCTCATAATATTTTTTCCGGCCAAAATTAAGAATGAATAAATATCCGCTTCTTTTTCGAATCGTTTTTCCAGAGAAGTAAATTCAGAATCTCTTACATATGATTTTCTTGACTTGTGATGGCATATAAAAAAAGGGATAAAAAACAAATAGAAGACAATAAGAAATATTTTATCTTCGGGATGAACTAAATAACTAAGACCAAAACTGACACCAAAAATAATGATGCCGAAGATAACAAAAAAGATTCTTTTGTTGCCCCAAAACGCTTGATATTTTTGATGAGGTTAATTTTTTGCATAGGGATCTTGCCGTTGAATGTTTGTAAAATATAATAATAACTTGGAAAATACATTGGCTATTATATTTAGGTAACCTCTTAATTAAGCGCTTCTGATTCTGGGAACAGTATACTTAATTCGGCATTTATTATTTCGTTGAGTTTTCTAATTTCAGTTGTCTGATTAAAAAGCTATCCAGTTGATTGGCAAATGCCTGACGGTCTTTCTTGCCAAACTCAGCAGGGCCGCCTGTTATCATACCGTTATCTCTTAGATCATTAAGCAAATTGCGCATAGCGAGCCTATCTTTGATGTTGTGCTCCGTATAGAGTTTGCCGCGAGGATTCATCGCAAAGGCTTTTTTGGCGACTACCCGATCGGCAAGCGGGATATCGGCTGTTATCACAAGGTCGCCCGGCTTTACTAACTGGGCAATGCGATCATCGGCCACATCAGGCCCCTCCGGAACAAGGATCAGGGATAGATTTGCCAACTTCTCGAGGCGCAACGGTTTATTGGCCACAAAGATCAGCGGAACATTTAACCGCAGGGATGCTTTGATCAAGATGTCTCTGATAACATTCGGAAAAGCATCCGCATCAACAAATATCTGCATAAAACCTCTGTTTGTATTTGAGCATAGTGAAGTCTATGTGTCGTGTATTATACCCTTTTGATTTCAAAGGATAACGCGGCGGCAAGGAGGAGGCTCCGCAGGCGTATTACCTATACGTTGAGGAAGCCGACGACGCAGCCAACAAAGTTAGCCAAAGAAATCGAAAGGGTATCAGATGATTTCTTTGACCCTGCCCACTATCCCGCCCTCCAGACGCACCTTGATCCCATGCGGATGAGTGCCTGATTTTGTAAGAATATTCTGCACAATGCCTTCGGTCAGATTGCCTGTACGCTGATCCTGCTTCTGCACAACTTTTACGCGCGCGCCCACTTTGATATCGGCGCGGTTAGTTCCTCTCATTAAACAAGCCCTCGCAATAATTTGCCCGACACTATCATGATCTATTTAAATACTTCAACCTGCATATTTTTAGATGCGCCTCTTTGCCTGCCTGTAGATTAAATTTTGCGCTAAGTATTTCATTGACACACAAAACCAACTTTTTTATGCTTAAAACAATGGTATCGCGCTTGACTTGTTTTGTTTTCTTAATGATAATCTACTACGAAAAAAGGGAGGATCAAACAATGCTGAACGAAACGGAAAAAGAAGCGGTTGAAAAAGGAATGAAAACACTGTGGGTTATCTGGGCGGCAATTACGGCGTCGTTATTGATTTATTTCTATATTGTTTACGCATTCGGTGAAGAAATACGGCCTCCCATGGGAGACGATTTACCGCTGGAACTTTTGCGCAATATTCTCTTCGGGCTTTCCGTTATAATCCTATTTCTGGCACACTTTTTAAGAAAGCTTATTATAAAAAAGTACCAGTTTTTCGGCACAACTATACAAAGACAAAAAAGAATTTTCGAATCAGCCTTCGTTTATGATGAAATATACGGCTGCGGTAGTGGCTTCCTTGGCAATGAGTGAAAGTATCGCGATTTTCGGCTTAGTGCTTTTTTTAATCGGCGCGGATTATCAGACTTTCTACATATTTCTCGCTATATCCGCGTGCGCGATGGTTTTTTTCCGCCCCAAAAGAGCGGAACTGGAAGAATTGGCGCGTGCCGATCAGCCAAAACCAACATTCTAGCGTCGTGCCCGCAGAAATAATTGACATGACAATAAGCGCCGATAGGAGTATATAAAAACGAAACGGAAATTTAATCTTTGTAATTCTTTACTCTAACGTCGGGAGGTGTTCGATGGAAGAGACAAAAAATGTCATATCCAAAGGGACAATAAAAGGGAAATTCAAGGGTTTTAAAAACAGCTCAACGATTTTCGAATTTACCGACGGCCAGAAATGGCGGCAAAGCGAAGCCAAATTCGTAAATTTCTTTGCCGTTAATCCGGAAGTGGAAATTATCCAAAAAGAAGGAAAATATTATATGGAAGTAAGAGGTCTGGATAAGACCATCGAAGTCAGAAGAATTAAGTAAAAAAGGAGCAAAAAAATGAAAGCGGCCGTGCTGGGCGGGGAAAAAGACATAAGAGTGCAAAATGTGCCCGAACCTGTTTGTGAATCCCATGGGGTAATTATCAAGGTAAAGCTGTGCGGCGTGTGCGGCTCAGACCTGCATGTCTATAAAAAAGACGAAGGCAAAGGAACTATCTTCGGGCATGAATTCAGCGGCGATATTGTTGAAGTAGGCTCCGCGGTGCAGGGCATTACAACCGGCACGCGCGTTACGGCAGTGGGGTTTTCCCCGTGCGGTAAATGCTACTGGTGCCAGCAGGGTAAATCGCACCGCTGTTCCGATATGGCGCTTCTGGGCTACCAGCTTCCGGGCGCGATGGCCGAATATGTTCATGTGCCTTTTGCCGCGCTGGGCCGCAATGTTTTTCCGCTGCCGGAAGAACTTTCTTATGAAGACGGGGCTTCAGTAGAGCCTCTTTCCATTTCCTACTTTTCCGTCAACCGCGCGCAGCCCAAAGAAAACGAACTGGTCGCCGTTATCGGCCTGGGGGTAATCGGCCTTTATTCTATCCAGGTGCTCAAAGCGATGGGCGTTTCCAAAATTCTGGCCAGCGGAAGAAGACCATCGCGCCTGGCCGCCGCCAAAACCTACGGCGCGGATCTCGTAATAGACGCGGCAAAGGAAGATGCGGCCAAAATAATTATGGAGGCAACGGGAAACCTCGGCGTGAATACTGTAATCGAATGCGCGGGCAAACAGGAGACATTTGACCAATCCGTGGCCATCGCGCGCGGCGGGGGCAAAATCATGCTGGTCGGCGTTTATGAAGAACCAATCAAATGGGATCCCATTTCCGTGCTCAGCAAAAACCTCACGCTTATCGGCTGCCTGGGCGGAAACTTCCCCGCGGCAATTGACCTGCTTAAAAGCGGCAAAGCCAAAACCAAAGGACATGATTACACATGTTTTTCCCTCTAGATGATGCCGCGCAAGCTTTCAAAGCCCAGCTTCAAGACCCAAAAGCCATTAAGGTAATGATAAAACCTTAAAAAGGATTTATTCATGCACTTTACCTTCGCGCACAACAATATTAATGTCCTGAATCTGGAAAAAAGCCTGGCCTTCTATAAAGAAGCGCTGCAGCTTACGGAAGTGACGCAATATGAAGCACCGGATAAAAGTTTCATCATTGTGTTTCTCTCCGACGGCAAAATGCCGCATCAACTGGAACTCACCTGGCTTGCCGACAGATCCGAGCCTTACAACCTGGGTGACAACGAATTTCATCTGGCCTTCAAAGTGGACGATTTTGCCGCCGCGCACGCTCTGCATGAAAAAATGGGCTGTATCTGTTTTGAAAACAAAGCCATGGGTATTTACTTTATAAATGATCCGGATGATTACTGGCTGGAAATTATTCCTCAAAAAAGATGATATTATTTGTTGGGAACAGAAAAAAGGAGGCAACAAATGAAAAAACAAAAAGGTTCATTAAAGATAATTTTCCTGATAATTTTAATCATAATTGTTGCCGGCATTTATTTCTGGTTTAAACATTTTTCCAAGCCGGTAACAACTGTCTTAACCGGCGGCGCGGAATATTCCCTTCCGGCTCTGGATAAAGCTAAAAAAGTCGGAGATAGGGCAAACAAGGCCGTTCAGGCCACGGATGAGGCAACAAAAAGAATGGAGGGAATAGAACAGGGCAATTAAGACATATTTATCGCCTAAAAGAGAAAATTTCGGGGCTCGTTCCTAATACACAAATTTAATTAACTTTTTTAATATTTTCTCTTGACAAACATTTTTACTTTGTTTATATGAGGCTCAAATAAAGGACAGGTTTTTATCGATGGACAGAAAACTCAATGCAATGAACAACTTTTACGGCTACTGGTTTTATACCTATTTTGCATTGGTCTGCCCATCGCGCACGGAGGACTAGTTAAGGTAACATAACCGAAAACAGCCATGGGTGGATCAAGAAAGCCGCCCATGGCTTTTGTGTTTTTAGAGGCTGTGGCGGCGCAAATCGTCATGGCCTTTTTTATTTAAGAGGGGGAAATTATGATTATTGTGATGAAAAAACAGGCAACAGAAAAACAGATCGAAGAAGTAATCCGCTGGATTGAATCGCTGGGATTTACGGCTCATCCGTCGCGCGGTGTCGAATGCACGCTTATCGGAGTTATCGGTGATGAGCGCGAAAAAGAAGGCCTCAAGCAGGCGGGATTCCTGGAAGGAGTGGAAAAAATGATTCCTATATTAAAACCATATAAACTGGCCAGCCGCGAATCGCATCAGGGAAACACGGTAATTTCCGTGGGCACGGTAAAAATCGGCGGCCCGGATTTCGTGGTGATGGCCGGCCCCTGCGCGGTGGAAAGCGAAGAACAGCTTTTGGAATCAGCCTACATCGCCAAGAAAGGCGGCGCGCAGATTCTGCGCGGCGGCGCCTACAAACCGCGGACTTCACCCTACAGCTTCCAGGGAATGGAAGAGGAAGGGCTCAAACTTTTGGATCAGGTGCGCGTAAAAGCTTCCATACCGGTAATCACGGAAATAATTAATCCCGCTGACGTTGATCTGGTGGAATCTTACGCCGATATTTTACAAATCGGCGCGCGCAACGTGCAGAATTTCCCCCTGCTCAAAGCCTGCGGCCATTCGCGCAAGCCGGTGCTTTTAAAACGTGGAATGATGACGACAATAGAAGAACTCCTGATGTCGGCGGAATACATCCTGGCCGCGGGAAATCCCAACGTCATGCTTTGCGAACGCGGCATCAGAACTTTTGAAACAGCCACCAGAAACACTCTTGACATCAGCGCGGTGCCTGTTTTAAAAGGCCTCACACATCTGCCGGTAATTGTAGATCCCAGTCACGCCGCGGGCCATTGGCAATATGTTATTCCGCTCGCGCGCGCCGCGGTAGCGGTAGGCGCCGACGGCCTTATTGTCGAAATGCATCCCGCGCCGGAAAGAGCCGTATGCGACGGAGCTCAGTCACTTAAACCGGAAAAATTCTACCAGATGATGGATGAAATCAGAGCTCTTTCCGCGGCAATCAGACACTGAAATAACGGAGCAACTATATGCGTTCAATAAAAGTAAATCTCGACAAAAAATATTCATCCTCTTACGAAATCCGTATCGGTAGCGGCATTCTCGACAGAATCGCTCTGCTCATAGATAAAAACCGAAAAGCAGGCAGATACATAATCATTACGGATGACAATGTGGCGCGGCTTCACGGCGGAAACTTTCTGGCCCTATTAAAAAATATCGGCCTCACCGCCGACCTGATCGATTTTCCCGCGGGAGAGGCATCCAAAAATATCGGCACTGTTTTGGATATTTCGGACAAATTACTTAAACTTGGCGCGGACAGAGCAACGTGCCTGATTGCTCTGGGCGGCGGAGTAGTGGGGGACATGGTCGGTTTCATCGCGTCGGTTTACATGCGCGGCGTTCCTTATGTGCAAATTCCCACGTCATTAGTCGCGCAGGTGGACAGCGCCATCGGCGGCAAAACGGCAATCGACCTGCCTTCGGGGAAAAATCTGCTGGGAACTTTTTATCAGCCGGCCGAGGTATTCGCGGATCTGAATTTTTTAAACACTTTACCCGCAAAAGAATTCGAAAACGGACTGGCGGAAATTATCAAATACGGTATTATCGATGACGAAAAAATGTTCATCCTCCTGGAAGAAAATATGGACGCGGTAAAACAGAAAGACCCGGCGATGATGCTGAAAATCGTGGAAAACTGCTGCCGCATTAAAAAAGCAATTGTCGAAATCGATGAGCGCGAGCAGGGACTGCGTCGCATTCTTAATTACGGCCACACACTGGGGCACGCGCTGGAAGCGGTATCTGATTATAAACTATCGCACGGAGAAGGAGTAGCTCTGGGCATGATTGCCGCCGCGCGCATTTCCGCGAAAAAGAACTATCTAGATGCGGGCGAAGCAAAGCGCATAGAAGAGCTTATCGGGATGGCGAACCTGCCGGTAAAGATTCCCGCGTCTCTGCCGGCGGAGGAAATCATAAAACGTCTGCAAATGGACAAGAAAAAAAAGGGTGACACAATCCATTTTGTTTTGTTAAAGAAAACAGGAATGCCTTTTATCAATGGAGGAGTGGATAAAGAAATTATCGGCGAAGTCATTGAGGAGATGAAATCATGACGCGTAAGCGCTTGGAAGAACTGAGAACAAAAATGAAGGAAAAAGACCGGGAAATTATCCGTCTTTTGAATGAACGCTCGCAAGTATCCCTGGAAATAGGAAAAGTAAAAGGAGAAGACGGTATCGATGTTTACGACCCGGCGCAGGAAGCGAGAGTTCACGGCTACCTGCAGGAACTAAACCAAGGCCCCCTGCCCGGTAAATCAGTCACGTCAATTTTCCGGGAAATTATTTCCGCCTCGCGCAGCCTGCAGCGGCTGACCACGGTCGCCTTTTTAGGACCGGAAGCTTCGTTTTCACATCTGGCCTCGCGAATGCATTTTGGCGAATCAAGCCGCTTTTTTCCGCAAACCGGCATCGCGCGTGTATTTGACGAAGTGGAAAAAGAAGCCATCGACTGGGGCGTTGTCCCCGTGGAAAACTCACTGGAGGGTTCGGTTAATATTACGCTCGACAGGTTAATCGTCACGCCTTTGAAAATACGCGCGGAAATTTATCTGCGCATCAGCCAGTGCCTGATTTCTTCCGCGGAAAACATCGCGGATATTAAAAAAATATATTCCCATCCTCACGCGCTGGCACAGTGCCAGGTATGGCTAAAAACCAATCTGCCCAACTGCGCGCTGAGTGAAGCGGACAGCACGGCGGCGGCGGCGCAGATGGTTCGCGACAAAAAAGACGAAGCCGCCATCGGCAGCGCGCTGGCCGCTAACATTTACGGATTAAACATTCTCGCGGAAGGCATCGAAGATAACTCTTCGAACATGACCAGGTTTCTGGTAATCGGCCGGAGAGAAAGCGAACCAACGGGCGATGATAAAACTTCTTTGATTTTTGCCACGCCCGATTCTCCGGGGGCATTGCATCGCGCTCTCGATTCTTTCGCCAGCCGCAATATTAATCTTGCTAAAATCGAATCTCATCCGGTCAAGGAAAGGCTCTGGGAATATCTCTTCTTTGTGGATATGCTCGGTCATATTAATGATGAACGTTCCCAGACGTGCCTGAACGAGCTAAAAGAAAAAACGACATTACTCCGGATTTTAGGCTCATATCCGAAAGCCCGGGGCAGATTATGATTTGCGTCCCCATAACATCATCCACAAATAAAGAAGCTCTGCGCGCTGTGCAAAAAAGCTCTCTTGCGACTGATTGCATCGAGCTGAGAATGGATTTGATCGCGAACGGCAATCTGCGTCAATTAATCAGCGCTGCCCGCCGCTTTTCGCCCGCTGTGAAAATAATCGTGACCTGCCGCAAAAAAGAAGAAGCGATGGCCATGGGAAAAAATATTAAAACAGCTTCCGCAAAGACAAAAGCTCAAAAATTAAACATACTGCACGAAGCAATAAGCCTGGGGGCTGATTTCATCGATGTCGAACTGGCGGAAGGCAAAAAGGCCATCGAGCAGTTAAAAAGTTTATGCGCGCGGCACGGCAAGTAAAACGAAAATCATTATCTCTTATCATGACGTTAAAAAAACACCTTCGATTGCTAAGTTAAAAGAGATATTTCAGAACTGCGCCAAGGAAAAACCGGCAGTGGTAAAGATAGTAACATACGCGAATGACCATGAAGATAATTTTAAGGTGCTTAGCCTGATTCCTTACGCGCGCAAAAGGTCGCAGAACATAATCGCCTTGTGCATGGGAGAAAAAGGCCATATCAGCCGTATTGCCGGTTCGCAAATGGGAAATTTCCTGGGCTTTGCGACGCTTTCGCCGCAGGGGCAATCCGCGCCGGGACAACTGACTGTTGGCGATATGAACGCGCTTAATAAAATACTCGGCGAAAAAAAGAAAGACCCGCAGGCGAAGTTACGCGCCGCCAAACCGCAAAATTTTATTTTGCTGGGCAATCCGGTGGCCCACAGCTTATCCCCTTTAATCCATAACGCCGCGTTGCAAGAAATGAATATTAATGAAAATTACAGCGCCTGCTGCGTTTCAGATTTGGATGATGCCATACGCGGCATGAAAGCGCTGAACATCCGCGGCGCCAGTGTTACCATTCCCTTTAAAGTTGAGGTAATGCGGTATCTTGACGATATAGACAAGGACGCGCTGGAAATCGGCGCGGTAAATACCATTATCAACAACAAAGGAAAACTCGCCGGCGCGAACACTGATTGGCTGGGCATTATCATGACGCTCAAAGAAGAAATAGAGATAAAAGGCAAAACTTTTGTGATTGTCGGCGCGGGCGGAACGGCGCGCGCGGCTGTATACGGAATAATCAAAGAAGGCGGCCTGCCGGTTTTGGTAAACCGTACCTTATCAAAGGCAAAAATTATTGCCGAACATTTCGGCTGCCCTTTTTATCCGCTTTCTGAAATATCCAAGCTTAAAGCCGATGGCCTGATCAACACAACGTCTGTGGGTATGCATCCTGACATTTTAAAATCACCCGTGCCGAAAGAGGTGCTAAAAAATTACAAATATGTTATGGATGTTATCTACAATCCATTGAACACAAAGTTATTAAAAGATGCCGCGGCGCAGAGCTGCCGGGTTTTTTCCGGCGCGGATATGTTTGTTCACCAGGGCGCACAGCAGTTAAGGTTATGGACAAAGAAAGAACCGCCCGTGGCATTGATGAAAAAAATGGTTTTGGAAAGGCTTACTAATCTTGAACAACGATAATTCAACAACGACTGCACCGCCTAGCGTAGTGCGCGTGCCCGGCTCCAAAAGCCTGACACAGCGCGCGCTTATCGCCGCCGCGCTGGCGCGTGATAATTCTTTCATCAGCAATCCTTTGCTTTCTGAAGACACAAATTATTTAATGAAAGGCCTGCGCGTTCTGGGCGCGCAGATTGTTTCCGTATCCGGCGGCCTGTATGTGAACGGCACGGCGGGAAAACTGGCAAACACCGGCCAGGAGATTTTTCTGGGCAACAACGGCACGGCGCTGCGTTTTCTCACGGCGCTGGTGTGTCTGGGCCAAGGCGAATATGTTTTAACCGGAGAAAAACGTCTTTGCGAGCGGCCGGTAGGCGCGCTTGCCGAAGCGCTGAAAAAAATGGGAGTGAATATTGCCTGCACCAACAATTGCCCGCCCGTTACAATAAATGCCAACGGACTTGCCGGCGGTCAAATATCCCTCAAGGATGTGGAAAGCTCTCAGTATGTTTCCGCTCTGCTTCTTTGCGCGCCTTACACCAGGCAGGGCATTGAGCTTACTTTGCGTGGGCGCGTCGCCTCGCTTCCCTACATTGATTTGACCTTGGCAGTTATGCGGGATTTTGGCGTAAATATTGAGCCGGAAAAAAACAAATACACGGTGAAGGGCGGAAATTCTTATCAGGGACGCGAATACCGCGTGGAAGGAGACGCCTCCAGCGCCTCTTATTTTTTTCTGGCCGCGGCCATTCTGCAGCGCCCCATACGGGTGATGGGCATAAACCGCGTGAGCCGTCAGGGTGACATCCGTCTGCTTAATATTTTTGAAGAACTTGGCTGCCGCGTGGACTCGCAGGAGGACTGGATAGAAGTCACGGGAGGAAACCTGGCTAAAGGTGACTTCACTTTCGATCTGAATGACATGCCGGATATGGTTCCCACACTGGCAGTGCTGGCCGCTTTTCGCCAGGGCAAAACAACGATTACCAACGTGGAACACCTCCGCATCAAAGAAAGCAACCGCCTGGCCGCAATGGCCGCGGAATTAAACCGCGCAGGCATTAAAGCTAAAGAAACAGAGGACGGGCTGATCATTACCGGCGGCAAGATGAACCCGGCGGATATCCAGACTTATAACGATCACCGCATCGCGATGAGTTTTGCTATCGCGTCGCTCGCCGTGCCGGGAATAGAAATTCTTGATAAAAAATGCGTGGACAAGTCATTTCCTGAATTCTGGGAAGAACTGGCGAAAATATGAATTTGGTTTTGATCGGCTATCGCGCCACGGGAAAATCCACGGTCGGAAAACATCTGGCGCTAAAAATGAATGTGCGTTTTTTTGATACTGACGCTCTGGTGGAAAAGAAAGCGGGCATGCCTATCTCGGATATTGTTGCCGAGCACGGCTGGGATTTCTTTCGCGCCCGAGAAAAAGAGGCTGTGCGAGAGCTTGAAGAACAAACCGGTGATGTTATTTCAACAGGCGGAGGAGTAGTGCTGGATCAGGATAACGTTGATTCACTGAAAAAAAACGGATTTCTTGTCTGGCTCAACGCGCCGCTAAATGATATTGTAACGCGGCTAAATACCAAAAGACCGGGAGCGATAATTCGTCCGCAATTCACTAATTGGAATATTGTGGAAGAAACAATAGGTATGGTCAACGAAAGATATCCGCTCTATAAACAGGCGGCGGATTACACGGTGGAAACAGCCAACAAAAATATTGTGAAGGTCGGAGAGGAAATTTATCAATACCTGGTTGAATCCGGCAAATTAATTAAGATACTAAAAAAAACAAAATAATAACTGACATAAAATATTTTTTACAGGAGAAATTATGTCCGGAAATACCATTGGCAGTGTTTTTCGGGTTACTACGTGGGGTGAATCGCACGGCGCGGGCTTAGGCGCTATCGTGGACGGCTGCCCACCAGGCATTACGCTCGCGCAGGCAAATATTCAGGCGGTGCTCGACAGAAGACGGCCGTCAAAAGTAATTTCTTCCACCAAAAGAAAAGAGGCGGACAAAGTAGAAATACTCTCCGGAGTTTTCGAAGGTAAAACCACCGGCACGCCAATTTCTCTTTTGATCAGAAATGCCGACGCCGATTCTTCCGCTTATCTCAAATTAAAGGATATTTTCCGCCCCGGACAGGGCGATTTTACTTATTGGGAAAAATACGGCCGGCGCGATTGGCGCGGTGGCGGGCGCGCCTCCGGCAGGGAAACTGTCGCGCGTGTAGCCGCGGGAGCCGTCGCGGAAAAAGTTATCGCTCGTGCCGGGATGGAAGTTTTGGCTTATACTGTGGGCATCGGCGGTATTGAAATCGACCGGAAAAAAATCCCGGCGGGCAAAGAGCTGATTCGTCAAACTCGAGCGAACGCTTTTTTCTGCCCGGATAAAAAAGCGGCAGCCGCCATGGAAGAGAAAATTGCCGCGGCGCGCAAAGACGGCGATTCATTAGGCGGCGTGGTGGAAATCATCGCGCGCCATGTTCCGGCCGGACTGGGCGAGCCGGTTTTCGACAAGATGGACGCGGATCTGGCCAAAGCGCTGATGAGCATCGGCACGGTTAAGGCTGTGGAAATCGGCGAAGGCTGCGCGGTCAGCCAAAAAACAGGTTTGCAAGTCAACGACCAGATAAATAAAAAAGGCTTTCAGACAAATCACGCCGGAGGAATTCTCGCGGGAATCACCACGGGGCAAGATATTATTTTGCGCGTTCACTGCAAACCTATACCCTCTATCGGACATGCGCAAAAAACATTGGATACAAAAGGAAAAGAAAGAACAATTGAAATCGCAGGCCGTCATGATGTCTGTGTGATACCCAGAATCGTGCCGGTCTGCGAAGCAATGGTTTGCATTGTGCTGGCCGACCATCTGCTGCGGCAAAGGGCTATTATCAATGAATAACATCGCTGTAGGCATTATCGGCGGCACGCGCGGCATGGGCAGCTGGCTGGCCGCTTTACTGCAGAAAGAAAACTACAAAGTGCACATCTGCGGCCGTAAAACGCCGCTGGGCATAAAAGATATTGCCGCGCTTTGCGATGTTGTTGTTGTGGCCGTACCGATTGCCGCTACCGAAAAAGTTATCAAAGAAATCGGCCCTCTTCTGGACGAGGGCAAACTTCTGATGGATTTGACCTCGCTCAAAAAAGAACCCGTGGAACTGATGCTGGTGCATACGCGCGCGGAAGTAGTCGGCTGCCATCCGCTCTTTGGCCCTACCATGCCGGATTTTTCCGGGCAAAACATAATTCTGTGCCCGGCGCGCGGCACAAAGTGGATTGCCTGGATCAAAGAGCTTTTCCAAAAAAATAACTATAAAGTTTTTGAAACGGATACCGCGCATCACGATAAAATGATGGCCATCGTGCAGGTGCTCAATCATCTGCACACGATTTCTCTGGGTATGGCCATTGCCACGACACAAACCTCACCGGAAGAACTGGACAGGTTTTCCACGCCTTTGCTGCGGACAAAAATGGAAATTGTCAAAAAGGTTTTTGCCGAAAGTCCCGAGCTTTACGCTGATATCATCACGCGCAATCCTGATACCGCCAAAATAATCGCGCTTTACGAAAAAACACTGGCCGATATCCGCGCGCTGGCCGAATCCGGCGACGCGGCAAAACTAAAAGAAGCACTGGAAAAAACAGCCAAAAAATTATTTTAATAACAGACTGTTAAAACACTGTTAAAACATCGCCTACATCCCCTTCTAAAACCTATATTCAATTTTTTTCTTTTTCGTTTTGCTTTTATGTCAAGTTGATGTATTTTAGGCAAAAGGAACAACGTCAATCACCGAGAGGGTAATAAGGAATATGGAAGCACAGATCAATAAAATCGCGGAGATGATTGCCACGTCAGAAAAAATCGTTGTTTTTACGGGCGCGGGCATCAGCACGGAATCGGGCATACCTGATTTTCGCGGCCCGCAGGGGCTGTGGACCAAAGTCGATCCCGATGATTACACAATTGATAAGTTTTTAGGCTCTGAAGAAACACGCCGGAAGGTATGGAGGAATCTGCGCGAAGGCGGCCTTATGTCCGATGTTCAGCCCAACCGCGCGCACTATGCCGTGGCCGAGCTGGAGAAAATGGGAAAGTTAAGTTCCGTGGTCACGCAAAATGTGGACAATCTGCATCAGAAAGCAGGCAACAGCCCGCACCTTGTTTATGAATTGCACGGCAACATGCAAAGAATCGTCTGCATTCAGTGCCGCAAACGCTACCCCATAGATATCGCCAAAAAAGAGGTTCCCTCGCCCGATTATATTCTTCCCTGCGAATCATGCAGGGGCATTCTCAAGCCCGATGTTGTTTTCTTCGGGGAAATGCTGCCTCAGGATGTGCTGGCGCGCGCCACTCAGGAAGCAAACAGTTGCGATTTTCTCATAGTTATCGGCTCCACTTTGTTTGTTTACCCCGCGGCCTATCTTCCGCTTTACGCCAAAAGAGCCGGAGCGAAAATCGCTATCATTAATATGGGCGAAACTCAGCAGGACGACATTGCCGATGTGCGCATTGACGCGCCCGCGGGAGAAACAATGTCGCGGATAATCGAAAAAGTGAAAACAAAAATTTAAATATAGAAGAATAATAATGTGCCTGATAGTCTTTGCCTACGATACCCATCCTTCATACACGCTTGTTTTAGCGGCCAATCGCGATGAATTTTACGACCGCCCGGCGGCTCCCGCTGATTTCTGGAAGGATCATCCGGAAGTGCTTGCGGGACGTGATTTAAAAGAAAAAGGCACATGGCTAGGTATCACCTGTCAGGGAAGATTCGCCGCCATCACCAATTATCGCGATCCTGCATCTTTTATGTTTGATGCCAAGTCGCGCGGCAAACTGGTTAAAGATTTTTTATGCGGCAAAAAAAACGCGGAAAAGTTCATAGAAAAAATCTCCCCCCACGGCGCAAAATATAACGGCTACAACTTAATCCTGAAGGATAATGACGGAGTTTATTATTATTCCAACCGAGGCGGAGATAAACAAAAAATAACAGCAGGTATTCACGGGCTAAGCAACCATCTGCTCGATACGCCCTGGCCCAAGGTCATCCGGGGGAAAAAAATGATGAAGGAAGCCATGAAACATAATGGAGCCGCACTGGAAGATGCCCTGTTCGCGCTTTTAGCCGACCGGCGTTTTCCGGCGCCGGAAAAACTACCGGCAACCGGTGTCGGCAAAGACTGGGAAAAAGTTCTTTCGCCTATTTTCATCAAAAGCCCCAATTATGGCACGCGCTCTTCCACTGTCCTGTTTGTTGGAAAAAACCGACGCGTTACTTTTATCGAAAAAGTATTTGACGTCACAGATGAGCCGTGGCTCGTCAGCCGCTTTAATTTTACACTGGATAAACAATGAACCAACAAAACAGTAATTCCTATCCCGCAAAACCGATAGTTGGTGTCGGAACTATTGTGCAAAAAGACGGAAAAATATTACTGGTGAAACGCGGCGTGGAGCCCAGCTTGGGTCTTTGGGCGATTCCGGGCGGCACGCTGAAACTTGGTGAATCAATGCGTCAGTGCGCCGAGCGTGAATTGCTCGAAGAAACAGGTATCATCGCCCAAGCTGAAGATTCCGTTTATGTTTTTGATTTTATCGAGCGCGACGCGCAGGGAATAATTAAATATCACTTTGTGGTTGTTGATTTTGCCGCCAAATATATTTCCGGCGAACCCCACGGCGCGGACGACGCGCTGGAAGCCCGCTGGTTTGCCCCGGAAGAATTATCAAAACTTGCGGTAGCTAAAAATACCATGGCGGCATTACGCTACATAGGATTCTTGACTTGAAATCCAGGAGTTGTACCGGTTGGATGTTTACCTAGCGTATGCAGGGCCGGTATGACAATAATTAGGATAAGGAGGGCAAGATGAAAGTCGTTTATCATGAAGACTACAACGAAGTTTACACCTCCGACCCTGCCGCAGCCGCAGGCAGAATAAGAGCGGTGGAACTGGCACTTAAAGGCAAAGTGACTTTTGTCGAACCAAAACCGGCAACAAAAGAAGACATCCTGCGCGTACACACGCCGGAGCATATAAAATCGGTGGAACGCGAAGGCGTATATGAAATCGCGGCGCTTGCCGCGGGCGGCGCAATCAAAGCCGCGGAAATTGGTTTAACCGAACCTTGCTTTGCCTTAATCCGCCCGCCCGGCCATCACGCATCAGCCGGGAGCGCCTGGGGTTTCTGCTATTTCAACAATATGGCAATCGCGCTGGAGAAATTAAAACACCAGGGAAAAATCAAAAAAGCATTCATTCTGGATTTTGACCTGCACTATGGCGACGGCAACGTCAATATTCTGGGCAACAAAGGTTACGTGACAATCTTTAACCCCGCCACGCAAAACCGCAATGAATATCTGAAAAAAGTGGAAGAGGCGCTTTCGGAAACCAGAGCCGACATCATTGCCGCTTCCGCCGGATTCGACAATCACGAAGCCGACTGGGGCGGCCTATTAAAAACCGAGGATTATACTTTTATGGGCAGACTGATGGGAGAAACCGCCCAGCGCAACAAAGGTGGCTGCTTCGGCATTCTCGAAGGCGGTTATAATCACAGCGTTTTAGGCAAAAATGTGCTGGCGTTCATTGAAGGATTAGAAGGTGACTTGTAAATCTTTCTGTCTGAAAATTAAAAATGGGGGAAATGTTTGATGCTTAAGCTTCCCGGATTCCTGCGCGGCGTAATTGGCGCCTCATTTCTCGTGTTAAATACTTTATTCTGGGCTGTTCCGGTATACATAACTGCCCTCTTCAAACTTATATTGCCGTTTAGAGCAGCCCGTGGATTATTCGATACAATACTTAACTTTCTATCTTATACATGGATATACTGCATCAACGGATTTATCGGACTAATTAAAAAAGTTGAATATGATGTTGAGGGGCTGGAAGGGCTCAGGCAAAATGAGTGGTATCTAGTGATAGCAAATCACCAGACCCTGGTCGACATTATTGTTCTGCAGAGAATATTTCACGGGCGCATTCCCTTTCTCAAGTATTTCCTGAAAAAAGAGCTGATCTGGATGCCCATACTGGGGATTGCCTGGTGGGCGCTCGATTATCCTTTTATGCAGCGCTACTCTGCCGAACTTCTAAGAAAGAAGCCGCATCTAAAAGGTAAGGATATCGAAGCCACGCAAAAGGCCTGCGCAAAATTTAAAGATAAACCCGCGTCGATAATGAACTTCGTTGAAGGAACCCGTTTCACGCCCGCCAAGCACGCCGCACAGAATTCTCCTTATAAACACCTTCTCAAACCGCGCTCGGGCGGCATCTCGTATGTTCTTTCCATGATGGGTGAAAACATGCGTAACATGATCGACGTGACCATCGTTTATCCTGATGGAGTGGAGCATGCCTGGGGTTTTCTGTGCAGTAGAAAATCCCGAATAATTGTGCGGATAGAGATATTGCCGATAGATCAAAATCTCCGCGGTCAAGATCCCGATGATACGGAATACAAAAGCCGTTTCAACAGCTGGCTTAACGATCTTTGGGGAAAAAAAGACATAAAAATAACTCAACTAATTAAGCGCATGAAAGAGGGATAAAATAATGATCGTTCAAACTCATCGGCGGCGTTCCGGAAGGTGAATATAACCACAGCGTTTCAGGAAAAAATGCGTTCGCATTTAGTAACGGGTTAAAAGAAAAATAGGGCAAGTCAATTAATTTTTTCAGCAAATATATAATTTTAAAAAAATCGTCGCTTTCGATCAGAACAAATAACTATAATTCTACTTGCGCGCCAAGTTCAACAACCCGATTGGCAGGAATTCCGAAATAGGAGGTTGGATTTCCCGCATTTCTGGACATCAAGGCAAATAAAGATTTGCGCCACCTCATCATCTTTGATTTTCCGCTGGTCAGAAGCGTTTCCCTTCCCAGGTAAAATGTTGTCTTCATCGGATCTGTAATTAATCCATACTGAGCGGCAATTTTCATAATCTGCGGCACATTAGGTTTCTGCATAAAGCCATAAAAGGCCTCAACGCGATAAAAGCCCTGACCCAAATCCTGAATTTTGATTCTTTCGCTCACGGGAACGATCGGGGCATCCTTAGCCATAATGGAAAGAAACACAACCTGTTCATGCAACACATGATTGTGTTTAACATTATGAAGCAGTGTCCGCGGCGTTCCTAAAGGCGATAAAGTCATAAAAACAGCCGTGCCGCGAACTCGCGGTATATAACTTCTCGGCAAATCAGCAAGAAAACTTTCTATTGGCAATCTTGCGCCTACCAAATTGTGGTAGAGCTCTTCCCTGCCTTTTTTCCACGTAGTCATGACCAGCGCTACGATGGCCGCAACAAAGAGGGGAAACCATCCTCCGTCAATAATTTTAAAGGTATTACCAACAAAAAACGCGACATCAAACGCAATAAATATTCCGACCAGGGGTATTACTTTCCAGAGCGGCCATCTCCTGTAATGCGTTAAAACAATAAAGAAAAGCAAAGACGTAATGATCATGGTTCCCGTTACGGCAATTCCATACGCGCCGGCCAATGAACTCGATTCCTTAAAACCGATAACTACGCCAATACAGGCAAGCATCAACGTGTAATTTACAAAAGGAATGTATATTTGCCCCTGCATATCGCTTGAGGTATGAATAATTCGAACGCGCGGACATAAACCCAGCTGCACAGCCTGCTGCGTAAGTGAAAAAGTGCCTGATATTAACGCCTGAGAAGCTATTATTGTAGCAGCCGTGGAAAGTCCGATCATGGGGTATAAAAATAATTCCGGTACGAGTTTATAAAAAGGGTTGATATTCATTTCGGGATGCGCAAGCAACAGAGCCCCTTGCCCGAAATAGTTGCATAGCAACGAAGGAAAAACAAAGGAAAACCAGGACAAACGAATGGCATTCCTGCCGAAATGTCCCAAATCAGCATATAGCGCTTCGCAACCGGTAATACACAGTACAACAGATCCGAGCACGACAATACCGTGCATACCGTTATTCATAAAAAATTCCAGAGCATATACCGGATTAAGCGCAAGAAGAACTTTAGGCTCACGCGTGATCTGCATTACGCCGAAAATACCAATGGACACAAACCAAAGCACCATGATTGGAGCGAACAATTTTCCAATATTAGCAGTGCCTTTGTACTGTAGTGAAAAAAGCAAAACAAGCACAATACAGGTCAAAGGCACTATAAAAGGGGCTGCGGCCTTGGTAGCGATTTCGAGTCCTTCAATTGCCGAAAGAACAGATATAGCCGGAGTAATAACACCATCTCCGTAAAGAAGCCCCGCACCCAGAATTCCGGCAAACAAAAGAACAGCCTGAATAAGGCGGGACAGCTTTTTATCTGAAGTATTCAAAAGACTGACCAGTGCAAAGATACCGCCTTCACCACGATTATCTGCCCGAAGAATGAAAGTTAAATACTTGATACTAACAACAACGGTAATTGACCAAAAAATAAGAGACAGAACTCCCAAAATATTCATCGCACTGGGGGCAATGGCGTGCTTGCCATGAAAACATGCTTTAATGGCGTAAAGCGGACTTGTCCCTATATCACCAAAAACAACACCTATAGAGGCGATGGCCAGAAAAATGATTTTCTTATTGATCCGCGGGAGAGGAACTTCTCCTTTGGATTCATTAGATGAGTCATTTTCAGAATTTGATGATGGCATATAATGCTAAGAAGATTTCATAGGAAAGAATTATCAGATTGAACTGCTTTGTTTGGTTATACTCATCAAAGCCTGCAAAATTAACCGAAATACTAGGCTAAAAGTAAAAGAGATTACCCCAAGCTTTGTGATATTCCCTAAAAAAATTAGCTTCTCCGTTCCCTAAACACAGGCTTAATTTGTATTGCAATTAAACCATCTTCAAAAGCTTGTCAATCATCTTGTTACATTTATTACATAAACATTTCCTGAATATTATTCGACTGATATAGAGTCATTTAGACAATTATCTATGTTTTTAAATAACTTTCTTTATCTTTCAACTAGTAAGGCGAATATTTAAGTACTATTGCCACCATCGAAGATAGTTTTTCTCTTTAGTAAATAACCTGTGTGAGATAATCCGGCAAAAAGTTCAGTATTTATTATTTCATAGCGCAAGCGGCAAACATTGTCCGGCAACCAATATTGCCTTGACCTGAAAGCCTGTTGCTGCTTATATTACTTTTGTTGAAAGTAACGTTTACGCGGGGACAGCATTAAAGTGCGGAGAAATAGCTAAATGATTTGGAAATATTGGAATCGTTTAACCTACAACAGAAAATACCTAAGCTTGCAGGAACGCTTCCCGAATTATAAATTCGGTCGGGGAACCTATGATTCAGATCTGCGGGTTTCTTTTCGTAAGCACGGTGGAAGCCTAAAGATCGGAGCGTTCTGCTCTATTGCCAGCGGAGTAAAAATATTTCTCGGAGGGGAACATCGTTTTGAGTGGGCTACTACTTATCCGTTTCATGTTAAATGGCCCGCGGCAAAAAATATTATGTTAACGTTCAAAAGAAAACAAAAGGAAATGTGGAAATCGGCAATGATGTTTGGATCGGCAGGGATGTGCTGATTTTAAGCGGGATTAAAATTGGAGATGGCGCCGTGATCGGTGCCAGAGCCGTCGTGGGCAGTGATATCCCTCCTTATGGAATTGCCGTGGGAAATCCTGCCAAAACAATAAGAAAAAGATTTGACGATAAAACCATCCAGCGCTTTCTGAATGTCAGATGGTGGGATTGGGATGACTCTCGTATAACCAAAGCGCTGCCAATGATGCTAAATGAAGATATCAATGCTTTCCTGGACGCGGCAGAGCAAAACAAAATATAAAGTTTTATTGCCTTAAATAGACATTCCTTAACGTTCAGAAGGATTCTACAGACATAGATAACCAGTAATATAAATCGATAATCATTTCATATATTTGTAGCGTCGGTCGCTCCTTCTCCTCTCTCTTTTCCCTTGTATTTATAATAGGTTGTATTATATAAACGCCGGATTGCGGAGGGAAATATGCGAACCATCATCATCGGCGCCGGGGAAGTGGGCTACCACATCGCCAAGAAACTTTCCGACGAAAAGAAGGATGTTGTTTTAATCGACAAAGACCCGGCAAAAATCCGGCGCATCAGTGAAGATCTGGATATTCAGGCGCTTTTGGGCTCGGGAACCAGCCCCCGGATGCTGAGGCGCGCAGGCGTGGAAGAAGCGGAACTTCTGTGCGCCGCGACTGACAGCGACGAGGTGAACCTCATCGCCTGTCTTTTGGCACGCAATCTTAACCGCCACATGATTAAAATCGCTCGCGTGCGCAATCAGGAATACGTAGAGGAGAAATCCCTGTTCAGCAAAGATATGCTGGGCGTAGATTTAATCATCAACACCCAGGAGATGATGGTCAAAACAATTCTCAGTATCATGGAGATTCCTGGCGCTTCCGAGGTTATTGATTTCCTTGACGGCGAAATGAAACTGATCGGATTTTTAATCAACCACGATTCGCCCCTTGCTGGTAAAAGACTCGGCGGCCCGGCGATTTCCAAAGAAAATTTATTG
Source organism: uncultured delta proteobacterium (assembly GCA_963813455.1). Classification (GTDB taxonomy): domain Bacteria; phylum Desulfobacterota; class Syntrophia; order Syntrophales; family Smithellaceae; genus UBA4810. The sequence continues at coordinate 9,248 of CAWEZF010000014.1, read as the reverse complement.
GTCGTCGCGATTGTCCGGGGCCACAAGATTCTCATCCCCAGCGGCGCAGATACCATTGAGCCGCTGGATATTATCTATATCTTTGTAAAAAAGAACGATATTAACGAAACCCTCAAACTGCTGGGTCTGCCGACCAAGCCGATAAAAAACATTATCATTGTCGGAGCAGGCAGCACGGGCATGGCCCTGGCCAAAGCATTGGATAACCGGCGCCTGAATGTCCGCATCATTGATCAAGACGGAGACAAATGCAAAAATGCCTCCACTTTTTTAAATCATGTCACTGTCATCAAGGGAGACGCAGCCGACCGCGACCTGCTCAGGGAAGAAAACGCGGGAGACATGGATTTGCTTATCGCCCTGACCGGCGATGAGGAAAGCAACGTCCTCATCTCTCTATTGGCCAAGGAGCTGGGAACAAAACGCACCATCACCCGTGTCAGCAAGCTCAGTTACATGCATATCGTTTCCGTTATCGGACTGGACACGGTTATCAATCCCCGCATGTCGGCGGTGCGCGCGATTCTTCAGTATCTGCGCCACGGAAGAATTATTTCCGTATCCCCCTTACGGGAAGAACAGGCTGAAGCTATTGAAGCAGAAGCGATGGAAACCTCGGATATTGTCAATACTCCACTTTCGGAAGTTAATTTTCCTCCTGGTGCAATTTTAGGCGCCATCGTGCGTAACGGCGAAATCATCATCCCCCGCGGCGACACTATTGTACGGCCGCATGACCGCCTGATAATTTTCGCTCTGCAGGACGTTTGCAACCAGCTGGAGTGCCTCTTAACCGTGAAGCTGGAGTACTTCTGATGAACGCCCGCCTTATTGCCTACATGATGGCCGTTTTGGTCTTCTGCCTGGGCGTATCTATGTTTATCCCGCTTGCGGCAGCCCTTTATTACAACGACGGCAGCGCGCTGGCATTTTTAATTTCCATGGCCATTACCTGCTCTTTCGGCGTTTGTGTTTTTCTTATCACCCGCCGCCGGCAGAATTTACACCTTAGCCACCGCGACGGGATGGCGATTGTCACGCTGGGATGGGTCATCGCCGGGTTGATAGCAACCATGCCTTATCTTATCTCCGGCGCTATTCCTAATTTTACGGACGCCTATTTTGAATCCATGTCCGGCTTTACGACAACCGGCGCGAGCATTCTTCAGAATATTGAAGCTCTGCCGCAGGGGATTCTCCTGTGGCGCGCCCAGACTCAGTGGCTGGGCGGCATGGGTATCATTGTTTTATCCATCGCCATCCTGCCGTTTCTCGGGATCGGAGGCATGCAATTATACAAAGCGGAAACCCCCAGCCCCGTGGTGGACAAATTGACACCGCGGATTGCCGAAACAGCCAAAGCACTGTGGAAAATTTATATTTTTCTCACTGTGTTTCAGATTCTCCTGCTGCTCGTCGGAAAAATGTCTCCCTACGACGCAATCTGTCACGCTTTCGCCACAATGCCCACCGGCGGTTTTTCTCCCAAAAACGCCAGCGTGGGGCATTACCAAAGCGCCTATATCGATATTGTCATTTTGATTTTCATGTTTGTGGCGGGAATTAATTTTGCGCTTCATTACAAACTGGTGCACGGAAAAATAAAAAGATTTTTTCTTGATCCGGAATTCCGCGTTTACTTATGCATCATCGGCGCTTTTATTTTTCTGGTCTTCACCGACGTTTATGGTTCGGTTTACCCAAAAATTGCGGACGCGCTTCGCTACGCCTCGTTCCAGGTGGTTTCCATTCTCACCACAACAGGTTTTGTTACGGCGGATTTTGAAAAATGGCCGGCCCTTTCTCAGGTAATTTTGTTCATTAGCATGTTCCTCGGCGGCATGGCCGGCTCAACCGGCGGGGGCATCAAGATTATGCGCATTATTTTGCTGATCAAGCACAGCTACCTCGAAATCTTCCGCATTATTCACCCGCATGCCACCACAATGGTCAAGCTGGGAGGCGTGCCGGTTTCCCAGACAATTATGCGCAGCATCTGGGGATTTTTTCTTCTCTTCATGGGAATTTATATTGTGGGAGTAATTATTCTGGCCGCCATGGGATTGGACATGATTACCGCTCTGACCGCTATGGCGAGTTGTATGGGTAACGTGGGGCCCGGTTTCGGCAGCGTGGGGCCGATGGATAACTACGCCGCGATTCCCGCCGCGGGCAAGTGGCTTTTGAGTTTTGGTATGCTTCTGGGTCGTCTGGAAATTTACACGATTATCGTATTTCTGATGCCGGCCTTCTGGCGAAAATAAAATTTACTGCCGTCACTTTCCGATACAGAAACTGGAAAATATTTTATCCAGCACTTCCTCGTTTATTTTTCTGCCGGTGATTTCATCCAAGCTTTCGATTGCTTCGCGCAGTTCAAAAGCGGTGATTTCCGGAGATTCACCGCGCGCTATCGCCTCTTTTGCCGCCGCGATATTTTTTTGCGCTTTTTCGAGTGAGTGCTTATGGCGCAAATTCGTAATCATCACCGCGCCAATATCAGGCCTACGCTGCGCGCCGCAGGAATCAATAATAGCCTTTTTTAATTCCGCGAGCCCCACACCGAACTTGGCGGAAATATTAATAATTTTTTTCTCCGGCGCAATAAGCTGAGCAATTTTCTTTACATCCCAAGCGCCAGGCAAATCGCTTTTATTGATGGCGATAACAGTATTGGCGTTTTTATTTTTCGAGATAATCTCTTCGTCTTCGGGTGAAAGCGGGATACTGCCGTCTAAAAGAATAAGTACAACATCGGCATTGGCCAGATTTTCCCATACCAGGCTTATTCCTTCTTTTTCGATGGCGTCTTTGGGCTTGCGTATTCCCGCGGTGTCCATCAGATTTAAAACCGTGCCGTGAACAACAATTTCATCAACAATCAAATCGCGCGTGGTTCCCGGTATGTCGGTGACAATCGCTTTTTTCTTTCCCGTGAGCGCGTTGAGCAAGCTGGACTTACCCACATTGGGCTTGCCGGTAATCACAACATTCAAACCCTGCGTGATTATTTTTGCCTCATGGTATGTAGCAAGAAGTTTTTCTATGCTTTTCTTCGCTTCATCAATCTGCGGCATCAATGCGGGTGATTCTTCCGCGGATACGTCTTCCATAAAATCGATGGACGCATCCAGTGAAGCGAGCGCTTCAATCAAAAGGCTTCTTGCTTTTTCAATCTCGGCGCTTAAGTTTCCTTTTAATTGCGCGAGCCCCAGAGAAAACGCCTGCGGCGTCGGAGCGGCGACCATCGCGGCCAGCGCTTCCGCCTGAGACAAATCCAGTTTATTATTAAAAAAAGCGCGCTGAGAAAATTCGCCGGGTTCGGCCAGGCGACAGCCCAAGCTCACCAGTTCGGCAAGAATTTTCTGCATGATGACAGCGCTGCCGTGGCAGTTGATTTCGATAACATCTTCACCGGTAAAGGAGTTTGGCCCACGCATAAAGGAAATCAGCACTTCATCCAGCGCGATTTTTCCGTCGGCGGAAACAATGTCGCCGTGATAAAGGACATGGCTTTCCCACGGGCAATTAGTTTTACTGGGTTTAAAAATTAGGCGGGCAATCTCCAGCGCCCTGCGGGCCGCTGATACGGATTATTCCGATTCCTCCGGTGCCGACAGGCGTGGCAATAGCCGCTATGGTGTCCTGGCGAAGCACGATAAGTCACTTCCCCTTAATGAATTGACAGGTAAATATTTTTACCCGTGATTTTGCTGACTGTTATTAAACGCTTTGCCTTTTCTCGCGGGGATAACGACGATTTTTCTGTATTCGCCTTCACCGCGGCTTTTTGTCGTGAGTGTTGTGTCTTCCTGCAGAGCCAGATGAATAATGCGCCGGTCATGCGCGCTCATATGCCCCAGGGATACGGGCTTGCGCGTCTTCTTGACTTTCTGCCTTACTTTTTCCGCCAGCTCCAAAAGTGATTCTTCCCTTCTTCTGCGGTATTCCTCTGAATCCACCATGATAATTTTTCTGTCGTTATCCGCCCTGTTGATGGATTTATTCAGTACGTATTGAAGCGCGTCAAGATTCTGGCCGCGTTTCCCGATAAGCAGGCCGCTTTCGCCGCCTTCGATATTCAAAATAATTTTATCGCTAGTTTCGCTGACACTCACTTTGCATTGCACAGACATTCTCTGCAGTATGCCTTCCAAAAGCTCCTTGGCTCTGGCGCCAATCTCCGTGGGCTCCTGATTCTGCTCGGCAGGTTTAGGTGGCCGGGGTGTTTTTTCGATCCTGGGCGCGAATTCTTTTCTTGCTTCCTTTTTTATTTCTTGGGCTTCGTGCCTTATCTCTTTTTTTTCTTTATTTTCTTTTCTCGCCTCACGCTTTACTTCTTCTCTGGATTCTTCCGGCGCGTCGTTAAGGGCAAACTCCATATCCCAGGAAAGCAGAGATGCTTTTATCTTCGCTTTTTTGGAAAGCATTCCCAAAAAACCGCCTGATTCCTCGGAAATTATTTCAATATTTAATTTTTCACGGGTCACGCCGAATTCACGGCAAGCTTTTTCTATTGCTTCGTCAATTGATTTATCTTCTATTTCCACTGTTTTCGCGTTCATCTTCTATAACCTCTTTTGCCTATGTCAATTAGCAAGTTTTTTATTGATGTAAAATTGCTGACCGATACTTAAAATATTGTTGAACAGCCAGTAAATAACCAATCCCGAGGGAAAATTTAAAAAGAAAATGGTCAATACAACCGGCATAAACATCATCATCTTGGCCATCATGGGATCACCCATGGTCGGTGTCATCTTCTGCTGAATAAACTGTGTTGATCCCATGAGAATCGGTGTAATGTAATAAGGGTCTTTTGCCGATAAATCCTGAATCCACCAGAAAAACGGCGAATGGCGCAGTTCAATGGCGTAAAGAAGCGTGTTGAAAAGTCCGATAAACACCGGAATCTGAATCAGTATCGGCAGGCAGCCGCTCAACGGATTTATTTTGTGCGTTCGGTAAAGCGCCATCGTTTCCTGGCCGATTTTTGCCTGATCGTTTTTGTATTTCTTTTTCAGTTCATTTATCTTGGGCTGAAGTTTCTGCATTTCCTTCATTGACTTGTAGCTGATATTGCCCAGCGGCCAGAAAACTGCTTTAATCAAGATGGTCATCACGATAATGGCAATTCCGTAGTTGTGAACAAAGGAGTACAAAAAATTAAGAAACATCAAAAAAGGAATGGCCAGCCATTTGAATATGCCGAAATCAATAGCCTTTTCCAGTCCGACTCCCATTTCTTTGAGCATGTTGTGCTCTTTGGGGCCTAGGTATAAGGAATATCCGACAACGGCGCTTTGCCCCGCGGGAATTATTTCTTTTTGCCCCGTAATGGCCACGGAAACCAGATTATCCACGCCGCGGTTCACAACCGAGCTGGTCAAAGACGGGTTTTCGGGAATAAATGACGCGATAAAATATTTGCTTTCAAAACCGCCCCACAAAACATTCGGGCCGATAATTATTTCTTTATCGAGTTTTTTCACTTCAAGGCGCTCAATACTGCCCGCCTCGGAAATTACCGGTCCTTCTTGATCATACCGGCCAAAATCTTTCTGCGGATCAATGGATTGATACCAGCTGAGTTTGGGAATCTGAACGAGCGGCGCGCCGGTCAGATTGTACATTTTGACATCAAGTTCGATTGAATATTTTTCCGGGTCAAAGATAAAGGTTTTTTCCACTTTAATCGCGCCTTCGTAAATTCCGGAAAAAACGAGGCGCTTCTTTTCTTTGGCGTTTTGCAGATCCAGTGAAGCAACATCGGCATCAAACATGGCGTTCGCGGGAACATCCAGGCTGGATTCGGGAAAAGTAACGGAAAGCGGATACGGCATTTCTTCCGAGATACTTACCAGTTCCACCGGCTCATCGCTTTTCGGTTTTTCGTTATCTTTGGAACCAAAAAATATTTTTTTAATTGCCGGATAAATATCATCCGCGCATTTCACGCAATCTTGCTGATAATTTTTCAGCTTAAATGATTTAAGAGAAGCGCCCCTGGTGGAAAAAACCGCCGTGTAAAGAGGCGTTTCCACTTTAATATCCTTGGCCGGCACTTGTTTTCGGGCAACGGGTTTTTTCGCGACGGTTATTTTTTGCGGCGCTGCCGGTTGAACAACCGCTTCGCTTACAGCATCCGTTCCCGCGGGAACCTGACGGGGTGCCGGCGGTTTTGCAAAAAACATCTGATATGTCAAAAGCACAGCAAGTGACAGGACTATGGCAAGTAATGTCCTTTTATCCATGGAGAACCTCCCTGTTTTTCATTATTTTACTGGATCGTATCCGCCCGGATGGAAAGGATGGCAGCGCAGAATCCTTTTTATGCCCATAAATGAACCTTTCGCCGGCCCATGCAGCTTAATCGCTGAAATGGCATATTCGGAGCATGAAGGATAAAAACGACAGCACTGAGCGTAAAAGACAGAAGGAAAAATGATTTGATATAAACGAATTATGGAAACAAATATCTTTATCAAAATTTTTCTGAACATAAATTATATTTTAGCTTTCCGCTCGAAGAGTCGCGTCAATTCTTCGCATGTTTCGCGATATGTAAGGGGAGGAATATTTTTTTTGGCTATCAAAATAACGTCATATCCCGCGGGAAATAAATCTTTGTTCAGGCGGAAAAATTCTCTGAGCAGTCGTTTGATTCTGTTTCTTCTTACGGCGTTGCCCGCCTTTTTGGATACCGTGATTCCGAGTCTTTTTATCCCCTGGGTGTTTTCATATATAACAGACGTAAAATTTTTTGAGCTTCTCCAAACCCCCTGCTGGTAAATGGCCCTATATCTACTTGAACTGGTTACCCTTTCCTCTTTCCGGTAAGATTGTTCTTTCATGCATACCGACCGGCCACTCTTATAAAAGCTTTAAATTGCTGATTTATACTGCTAAACGTTTTCTTCCCTTGGCTCTGCGGCGATTAAGCACCTGCCGTCCCGATTTAGACGCCATACGGACAAGAAACCCGTGGGTTCTTTTTCGTTTAAGATTCGATTTATTGGTCAGCGTCTTTTTCATGAGTAAAACCTCTTTAATTTATAGGGTCATGCGTAAATCATAGTCATCTTTGTTTGTCAAGGCTAATTTGGACGGCGGCGGGCTAAGCGCCTAATTATTTGGCCTGCTTTTGCCGCAAAATCGGATTTTAAGCGCGCCAATATCTTTTTGCCTGGCAATTTAATGAGGCAACCTTCCTTCCTGGCGCAATTTTTCCATAATTTGATTAATTGCCGGCATGGCTTCCGTGGCGGCCTTTTCGCCTTCCATAATAGCTTCATGCCTTTTGGAAAAATCGCTGGAACCAATATGCCCGACTTTCGGCCTTATCACTATATCGCTGTGTTTCAGATGCAGAGAAGCTATCTTGTTATACATAATATCCACCGCCTGCATGATTGTATCCACCGTGGCTTTCGGCGGAGCCGTCTCCACGCTTGAAGAAATATCCACGGCGATGACGACATCAGCGCCAAACCGGCGCGCCACATCCGCCGCCAGCGGATTTACTACTCCGCCGTCCACATAATACTTATCCCCGATGCGCACCGGATTAAAAATTCCGGGAAGAGAACAACTGGCGCGCACGGCTTTTCCGGGGTTGCCGCGCCCGAAAATCATCTCCTCGCCGTTTTGAATGTTCGTGGCCACGGCATAAAAAGGAATTTTGAATTTTTCCATCGGCGTGTATTTTACCCTGACGTTGACAAAATTCTCCAGTTTTTCCCCTTTGATAAAACCGTTATCGGGAATAATATAGTCGGCAATATCATTTTTTTGAATTCCCAAAGCAATCGTCTGCAGCTCATAGGGGCTGTAACCGTAAGCGTACAAACTGCCGACAAAAGACCCGACGCTTGTGCCCACTACAATGTGCACGGGAATTTTGTGTGACTCCAGAACTTTCAGCACTCCGATATGCGCAAAGCCTTTGGACGCGCCCGCGCCCAGAACAACCGCGATTTTCGCGGCTCTTGACGGCATAAAATCTTTTGGCGTTGTCACGCACGACGCAAACAAAAATAATGAAATTAAACAAACAATAAAACTTATGTTTTTAACCACACATGGAATTTTATTTTTCATAATTTCATTCCTTCCTGTTTTTTTGATTCCTGGGCCGGGGCCTTCTGTTCGTTGCTTTTTGCTTTGCCGCGGCCGCGGGCGCTTCTTCCGCCGCGGGCTGTTCGGGCGGCGCGTGCAGTGACTGCTGATAATAATCATCCAGCAGCATGGTAATCAGCGCCAGCTGATCTTCCGTCTGCGACAGGCTTTTGGCCAACGGTGCAAAACGACGCATTCTTTCAATCTGCAGATTATCGCGGGCGCGCAAACGGGATTCCAGCAGAGCGGTTATTCTTTGAGCGACAACCCTTTCCAGTTCCTCATCACCCGGCAGGGGACGTTCCTGCATGTTAATGTTGTAATAACGGGCAATGCTCTGCAATTTAAATTTTTCCATTTCCGCGACCACGGAAATGGCTACACCTCCGGAACCCATTCGTCCGGTTCTTCCGGCGCGGTGAATATAAGCTTCCGGGTCTTCCGGCGGCTCATACTGAATAACATGTGATAAATCCGGGATATCAATGCCGCGCGCGGCCACATCAGTAGCGACCAGAAAACGCAGCGCGCCGCGTCGCACGCGCGCCATGACTTTTTCACGCATGCTCTGGGCCAGATCGGAACTGAGTTCATCCGCGTCATAACCGAAACGTTTCAAAACAACGGAAAGATAGTGCACCGTGTCTTTGGTATTGCAGAAAATAATCGCCGAGGCGGGATTTTCAATTTCAATGATACGCACCAGCGAACGGTCCTTGCGCATTCCCGGCACAACATAATAAGCATGCTCGATTTCGGCGATATGCACCTGGCTGCCGCTGAGGCTCAAAAGCTGCGGCGCGCGCAAAAACTGTTCGGCCAAGCGTATTACCTGCGGCGGGAATGTCGCGGAAAACATGCTGCTAAATATTTCGTGCGCGGGCATATATTTGCTGATTCTTACCATATCGGGATAAAACCCCATCGAAAGCATCCGGTCGGCTTCGTCAAAAATCAATATCTGTAAATTATCCAGGGAAAGATTGTTTTTGAGCAGATGATCCAATAATTCTTCCCGGCGTGCCCACAACAAGCTGCGCGCCGCGTCGAAAAGCATCCAACTGCGCGCCGTAACCAACGCCTCCGTAAACCACCGCTGTGTTCAGCTGTGTTCCCTGAGCCAGCCTTTC
>CAWEZF010000013.1:0-358132 GCA_963813455.1 uncultured delta proteobacterium | reverse complement strand
GTCGGTAAAACGTCAGTTTTGACAAAGATACCGGACTTCAATCCGAAATAGATGAAAAGGTGCATTTTCCTCTTTGCAAAAAGGGGGAAAGTGTTATTATGAAATTAAAATCATCGGGGAAAAGCGAAGTTAGTATATTAATTGTTATATGGAAAAATCTATGACAGAAAAAGACCTCACAGGATACTGTGGCCTTTATTGCGCAGATTGCATTCGTTACAAATGCAAAGCCTCTGACTTAGCGGATGCATTATTAGATGAAGTCGATAATGATCATTTTAGAAACTATTCAAATGTTAAGCGTGCTCATGCGAAGGAATTTGAAAACTTCGATTCACTGATTGCTTCTTTAAAGGCGATTTCAGGAATCAAGTGTGTGAAGCCATGTGGGGCAGGTGGTGATGGTTGCGGGGGAGCATGTAAAATAATAAAGTGTGTCAAGGGAATGAATCTGGATGGCTGTTGGGAATGTAAAAATTTCGAAAGGTGTGACAAGTTAGATTTCTTAATACCTTTTCATGGAGATAGCATTATTAGCAATTTAAGAATAATAAAAAAGCATGGCATTGCGGCTTGGTCAAAATATAGAGACAAGTGCTATCCATGGCTTTAATATTGCAGAAAATGCATATAACAATTTACTCCACCGGATTCGGTCCAAAGGGCGGCCTTCCCTGGTTAGCAATTCGTTAGTCTTGAAAGCGTGTGCAGCAATGAAACAGCCTAAAAAACGGAGTTCGCGAGTGATAATATTTGGCGGCCTGATCCTGGCCGGCTTTGGGGTCCTTGCCACGTATGACTTGATGCACCCTGCAACCGAAAGGATATTTCCGCTTCAACTCCAATCGATGATCTATTTTGGTCCCATCCTGCTTGCGATCGGATGCGCGATCTGCCTGCGAGGATTCGCATGGGGAGAAAGATCGTGCTCCCACAGTGCCGTGCTGATGATGGGTTTAGCGATGTTGGTTATTGGGGGTTGCCCGTGGCTTTACACTTCGTATTTGACTGGTGGTCGGCCGGGGAATGAGGCAGCAGGAATGCTCGGGACGCTGATTTTCATTTTCATCGGTTTGCCGGGTCTAGCCCTTACGGTTGCAGGACTGATATCCAAGCTAAGGAATTCCAAGAAGGGAAGATCGGATGGCTAACCAGGTCGCTGAGCTTGGTCGTTAAATATTTCAAACGTAAATCATCAAAATATTTATTCTTAAGGCTTATTGAATTGTAGGTTAACTCAACGAATTATTATTTCCATAATACACAGTTTCGTTATTTATTAAAATGTGGTAAGCGGTAAGTCAAAATCTATAAACAGGAGGTGGCTAAATGGCAGACAAAGGGACAAAGAAAAAGTTGACCAAGGTATCGGGTGGAGGCAGCTCATCCGCGGCTCCGGTAAAACCATTCGTTGCCAGTGACGAAAGCAAGAAAAAAGCAAGGAATTTTCGCATATTCGCGGTTCTTTGCTGGCTGGTAGCTATAGCTTTTCAGGGCGTAGCAATTTATCTTCTTACAAAACCGCCGATTGTTATGTGGCAGCTTATCGCACTCATCGTGGCGGATTTAATTTTTGTGATCGGCGGCGCGCTTTTATGGAAAAAATCAAACAGGTTTGATCCTCCGTCAGAAAAAAACAAAATACTGTTTTTTATGCAAAGCCAGCTTGGTGTTATCGCGGCCATCGTCGCCTTTTTGCCCCTCATTATTCTTATATTCATGAATAAAAATGTAAGCGGCAAACAAAAAGGCATTATCGGCGGCATCGCTATCGCGGCTTTGCTGATCGCGGGTGTCACTGGCGTTGACTGGAATCCCCCGTCGGTGGAACAATACGCCCAGCAGACGGCGCAGGTGGAAGAGCTCACCGGCAAGAACAGCGTCTTCTGGACAAAAGCCGGCACGCGTTACCATATCTATTCGGATTGCTGGCGCATCAACACCAAAAAAACTGATGAAATTTTCCAGGGAACCGTAGCGCAGGCAAGAGAACTAAAGAACATTTCTGAACTTTGCAGCACCTGCGAAGATAGAGTAAGAAAAGAAAAAGGATTAAATCTTGATAAGGCGGCGGATGTGGCAAAGGAAGCCTTAGAGAGAAAAGAATAAAAGTTTTAGCTGTTTCTATTATAAGCGGGAAAATTGTAATTATTCCGGTTCGGGTGTGATGCCTGAACCGGAATTTTTTTATCCTAATAACCTGATAACACTGACCTTTTTAAAACACTGCTTTTATTTAAAAGTGCCAATTTACCCTATAAAATCAACATGTTGTGCGTATTGTAACGCTTTTCGCAGGAAATATTAATATTTCCAAAAACTGATAAAGGCGATAATATACAAACAATCGGTTTCCTGATATTTTTTGGATTTTTTTACAAAAAGAAAGGATGCACAGGCATGACCCAAGCAGATATTTTAGTCGTTGTCCCGCACGGCGGTGTGGCCATACCTCCGGAAATTCCGCTTGAAGATCTCTCTGAAGAGTTTACGCAACTGATTAAAAATGTCGATTGGTACACGCAGTGGCTTTACGATTTCCGCGATTTTCTGAATAACCGGCAGTTGGTTTTTCCGTATTGTAGTATTTTGCTCGAAGCCAACCGCGATCCGGAAATTATCGACGAGAGCGTGCCCCTGCAAGATGTGTTTGGCCGCCCGCTTTACAAGATGGGCTGTGAGCCTTCCGCCACCATGCGCGAAACGTTGTCGGATAAATATCTCAAACCTTTTCATCGCAGCATTGAAGAAAATATTTCCGCCGGAGCGGGTTTGCTCTTCGATGGGCATTCCACAATAACGGCGAGAGGAGTCGCGGATAATCAGATCGACCTGATGAATTTCCAAAAGACAGGGGGCGATAATGAACCGCTTTATTATTGCCCGGATGTTATTGTGGAAACATACGCCGCCGAACTGCGCAAACGCCTGCCGGATGTGCTGATCACCATAAACGCCTCGGAATATATAAACGTGCACGGCCATGTGTGCGCCGCGCATTCAGTCAACGCGGTAAAAAGATCCGGGGCGCGCGCTCCGGCTTTTATTCAGGAAACAAACGAGCATCTTTTCATAAACGCGGACGGCACGCCGAATCTCGCGCAGATTAACCGCCTGCGCCGCGCGTTCGCGGAATCGCTTTCGCAGACTGTTCAGTCGCTCGAGGCGTCACAAAAAATATCGATGATTGATCTGCACGTGGGCAAACAGACCTATGATTATGACTGCGGCGCGCAGGCGCTGCAAACGGTAATGGGATATTACGGCGTGGATGTGCGCGGTGATGAATTAATAGAAAAGCTGGGTACCGCTCCTGAAACAGGAACGCCGATTCCGTCGATGATTTCGGTGGCGCAGCAATACGGCTTTGAAGTGAAATCCGGCACGCACTGGTCGCTCAATCAGGTGAAACAGTATGTTGACGACGGCACTCCGGTAATCGTTTTGCTGCAGGCGTGGGCCGACCGGAATATGACGATCGATGACTGGCGCAACGATTGGGAAAACGGCCACTACGCGATTGTTATCGGCGTTAATAAAAATTTTCTGCTCTTTGAAGATCCGGCAACTATCCGCCGCACCTGGCTGCGCGAACGCGAGTTTCTGGCACGCTGGCATGACATGGACCCTAGAACAGGAGAAAAATACGAGCATTTCGGTATGGTGCTTTTAGGGAAAGAGCCTGCCAAATTATCACTGGAGCATATGGATTAATCAACGCATCGTTAATTTAAGGTTTTACATAGGCATAGCATCAATCGGGCGTGCCGCTTGCTTTTAACTATTAACTGCGCTACATTTATGGCGAAAAATTTAACAAAGAAACGATTTTTGCATGAGTATTTCGACGCGGTTTAACCAAAGGAGGGCATAAATGATGTCAATTGAGAAAATGACAACAAAAAAATATATATCGAAACGAATTTTATCAAAGACCAGCAGACGGCTTTTGATTCTCTTTTTAATTATTTCTTTGACTGCGTGTTATCCGGCAGCTTATCGCGAAACCGCCGCGCCAAGCCCGCCAGAAAAACCGCCTCTCACGCAGATATTCTTTTACCCGAAGCATGGCCAAACAAAAGAAAAGCAGTCACGTGATCACTATGAATGTTATAACTGGGCGATGGATCAGACAAGTTTTGATCCCAGTCAATCACAAATTCCGCCCATGCGCCGCGTTAAAGTGGTGCCCATGCCTCCGCCCGGCCATGATACTATTGCCATGGCCATCGCGGGAGCGGTGCTGGGGGCTTTAATCGCGGGACCCCGGCACGCGGGCGCCGGCGCGTTAATCGGCGCGGGAAGCGGCGCTATTGCCGGTGTAATATCTGACGCGAACAGACAGCAGTATGCCGAGCAAATGGAAGAGGCGTACGAGAACCGTAATCAGGCGCTTAATCCCGCCTATGAGGGAAAAGCGCGGGATTTCCGGCGCGCGATGTCGGCTTGCCTTGAAGGCCGCGGCTACAGTGTGCAGTAACAAATATTATTAGAGGTGATAATTATGCAATCTGCTCAATATAAAAAATTACATGTAAGCATTGGATTGATGATTTTTGTTTTTTTAGGAGCACTGCTTTTAGCTTTCGCGCAGGATGCATGCGCGCAAAAGCCCCGTTCCAAACCAGGCCCCGCGCCAAGTTCGCGTTTCATGGATTCGCGGCATCGCCATGACCACGCGTATCCGTCGCGCGGCCATTCCATTTCCAGGCTGCCGAGAGGATATCATCCTGTGGTTCATCGCAATTCACGATATTATTTCCACGGCGGAGTTTGGTATCGCCCTTACGGCCCGAGCTTTACTGTTGTCGCTCCTCCTTTTGGACTGATCATTCCCTTCTTGCCTCTTTACTACTCAACAATTTGGGTGGGTGGCGCGCCTTACTTTTACGCCAATCAGGTGTATTATACTCGAGCCACCGGCGGTTATATGGTTGTTGAGCCTCCTAATGAAAATATAGTTGAAGCACCAGTGCCGGAAGAGCGGTTATTTATTTATCCTCGCAAAGGACAAAGCGAAAAAAAGCAGTCGGACGACCGCTATGAATGCCACCGCTGGGCTGTGGATCAGACTCTTTATGATCCGACCCAGCCGCCGGAGAGCGTGCCCTCGTCGCAATTATATCAGAAGCGTGGCGATTATCAGCGGGCGATAGGCGCCTGTCTTGACGGGCGGGGATATACAGTTAAATGATACGAGCCGGTTTTTCTCTAATGCCTGCTCGGCGCCGCGATACACGGCAAATAAAAGCCCGAAAGAATCTCTCTTTCGGGCTTTTTTAGAAGGAAAATTTACGCGTTTTTCTTAATCGCCAAGCCGCCATCAGCCTCTTTTCTCTAGGTTCATACTTTTTAAAATATTAACCTAATGTTTTTACCCTATCGTCGCCATAAAACTGCCCAGTTTCACGTAAAAGAGGGAAAAAGCTAAAAAAGATCAAAGCACTACATGTTGTGGTTTGAGGCGCTAAAAACCACATTTTGTGGTATTTTCCCTTTACAAAGGATTTTTCTTCTGCTAGAATTTCTAAAATTTTCCGCACTTGGTTGAATTTATTACTTATGAACCTGAAAAAACTGGAAATAGCTGGATTTAAATCATTTCGCGACAAGGCCGTTTTGGATTTTTCGCAAGGCGTTACGGCAATTGTCGGCCCAAACGGCTGCGGCAAATCCAATGTTGTGGACGCTCTCCGCTGGGTTATGGGCGAACAGCGCGTAAAAACGCTGCGCGGAAAAAAGATGGAAGATGTAATTTTTAACGGCACTCAGGACGCCGAAGGCGTAGGCATGGCGGAAGTCACCATGACGCTTGTCGCCAACGGCCATAATTTTCCTGGCGCTTACTCCGAAATGAATGAAATTTCGATTTCGCGCAAAATAATCCGCGAAGGGGAAAGCGAATACTATATCAATCAGGTGCCGTGCCGTCTGCTGGACGTCAAAGAATTTTTCATGGGAACGGGAATAGGCGCCAGGACTTATTCTTTAATCGAACAAGGAAGCGTTTCGAACCTTGTCGAAGCTAAGCCCGAAGACAGAAGAGCTTTCATTGAGGATGCCGCGGGTGTCTCCAAATATAAAAGCCGTAAAGACGCTGCCGTTCGCAAAATGGATGCGACAAAACAAAATCTTCTGCGCCTCAACGATATCATCAAAGAAGTCCGGTCACAGCTAAACGCGATAACCCGTCAGGCCAAAAGAGCGGAACAATACAAAGAAATTAAAACCCGCCTCAAGGAAACGGAATTGACGCTAACGCTTCAGAAATACAGCGAGCTTTTTGAAAAAGGCACCGCCCTGCAGTCGCAACGCAATAATCTGCATGATCAGGAAGCCTCCATGCGCGCCAACATTGAAGCCAAGGAATCGGCTGCTGGAAGAAATCAAAACAAAAATTTTGGAAAACGAATCGCTGATCGCCCAAAAACAGCAGGAACTCTATGAGGCAAAAACCGCGATCAGCATTAAAGAGAAAAATATTGAATTTGCCCATCAGCAAATCGGCAGTTGCTCCGAACGCAAGACAAAAGACCTGACGGAAATTCAGGGATTAAAAACCAGAAAAGAAGATCTTTGTGCCGAAATAAAAAGCACGCAGGAAAATGGAGCTGAAGCGGATGCGAGAATCGCCGCGCTGAAAAGTGAGCTGGAAGATAACCAGCGGCAAATTCAGCAATTGATTGACGCGGACAAACAAATCAACAGCGGCATGGAGGAAAAGAAATCTCTATATATCGATATCGTCACGGAAAAAGCCAAGTTTAAAAATATGCTATCGATTCTGGCCAAGAATATTGAAGATTTTAAAAGACGCCAGGAACGGGAAATTCGAGAAATAGACGAAGCCAAAAAGAAGCAGGCCGATCTAACAGATAAGCTCCAATCAGTTGAACAATCTCTAAATCATGCATCAGAAGAACTAAGCCGGCTCGAAGAAAAGCGGCAAAGCGTTTATAGCTCTCTTGAACAAACAAAAGAAAATTTACAGCTTTCCGAAGCAATCATTTCACAGGCAAAAGAAGACATCGGTTCTAAAGCTTCTCGCCTGAATTCTCTTAAAGAATTTCAGGAATCATTTAAGTGGGGAAACGAAGGCGTCCGGTCGGTTATTGAAGCGCAGGAAGGCCGGGACAAGTTTTCCGGCGTTGTGGCCGATCACATCAGCGTGCCGCGTGAATATGAAACAGCGGTCGAGGCGGTGTTAGGAGAAAAGCTGCATTACGTAATCGCCAAAAGCCAGGAAGACGGTGTCTGGGCGATTGACTATCTTAAAAATTATCAGCTGGGGCGTGGAAGTTTTATGCCACAGCAAATAAGAAATCATAACGATAAATTATCCTCCGGTGTAATCCCCCAGGAAGCGGAGCCGTTGTTGCAGAAGGTCAGTGTGAGCGATGATTTTCGCCCAATTGCCGAATGTCTTTTAAGTAACGCTTTTCTGGTTTCTTCAATTGAAGACGGCCTCTCGCTATGGAGAAAAAACGGTTTCTACGGAACGCTGGTCACGCGTGAAGGAGACATCGTCAGCCCTCAGGGCGTGGTCAGCGGCGGCAGCGGCGCGGCGGTGGAAAAAAGCATTCTTTCCACAAAAAGAGAAATCACGGAACTGGAAGAAGAAGTAGAAGCGCTAGGCGTCAAACTTCAGGAGCAGGTATCGCAAAAAGAAAAGCTTGCCCTGGATCTTACCCGCCAGGAAGAAGAAACCACACAAATTAAAGCGGGAATGCACGCGCTCGAAATAGACATCAACGGCAGAAAAAAAGATCAGGAACGTTTTAGTGATGAAATAAATAACACCAAACAAAGGCTTGCCGCCCTGGAATTCAATCTGGAAACAATCAAGGCGGAAGAATCCGAAGCGGTTGAAAAAATCGGGTTTTTCAACACTGATATAGTAAAAAAAGAAGAGGAAGAACTTCAGATAAGCCGGATTATTTCTGATTTTACCGACAAAAGAGATCACTCCCGAGCGACAATCGAAGAACGAGAGAGAGCTTTAACCGGCAAAAAGATAGAATTAGCCGCGCTTGAAGAAAAAAGAGAGGCGGATTTACGGGCGCTGGCCAGACTCCAAAATGATATCAACACCATTGAAAATGAACTCAATGCAAAAGAAGAAGAAATTACAGCATGCGACAGGCAAATTTCTGAACTAACCGCCTCTATTGAAACTGAGGCGGCAAGCCTGAAAGAACTTTACGGCAATTTAGAAAATCAGGAAACTGCTCTAAATGAACAAAAAGCCGGGCAAAGCAATATTGAGGAAGGCCTCAAATCCAAAGAAAACGAACTTAGAGAAGTCAAAAAGAAGCTAGATGATCACCGCCAGAAAAGCACGGAGATGGAAATTCTCTGCCGCGAAACAGTGCTTAACGCGGAAAATTTAGTTCGCTCAATAACGGAAAAATACGATATAGATTGGGAAGGCATGTTTTCCTCTTTTGCTAAAGTTGACGAGGAAAAAATAGCGTATCTTAACGAGTCACTGGATAAAGACAGACAGACGGTAAATAATTTCGGCGAGGTCAACCTGCTGGCCATCAGCGAGTTTGAAGAGCTCGATACACGCTATAAGTTTTTATCCGAGCAAATCGCTGATTTAAATTCTTCACTCAACACCCTGCAAAGAACAATCACGCGCATCAACAAAATTTCGCGCACGAGATTCGCTGATACTTTTGCCGCGATCAACTCCTGCTTTAAAGAAGTTTTCGCCCATATTTTTCCGGGGGGTCGCGGCCAGCTTCTTTTGACCGACGAGAACGATTTACTGGAAACCGGCGTGGATATAGACATTCAGATTCCCGGGAAAAAAGCGCAAAGTGTGAGCCTGCTTTCCGGTGGAGAAAAATCACTGGCGGCTGTCGCCCTGATTTTCTCCATATTAATGTATCGCCCCTCGCCTTTCTTGGTTCTGGACGAAGTTGACGCCGCGCTTGACGACGCCAATACAAATCTCTTTAACAACCTGATCAAGGATGTTTCCCAGAAATCCCAGGTGGTCATGATTACACATAATAAAACCACGATGGAGGTCGCGGATACTTTGTTCGGTGTCACCATGCAGAAAAGCGGCATTTCCTCGCTAGTATCGGTAAATCTCAATTAATCCTTTCTTTACTTCCGGTGACAAAATAGTTATTAAACATAAAGAGACCTTTGCGCAATGCCCACATTGTCTTTGCGAGTGAAGCGAGGTCCTGAGCAAAGCGACGGGGCAGCGAAGCGATCTCTTGTATTTAGTAATTTCAATAAGGTCGCCGCGTCAGTTGCGCTTTTTGCAATGATTGAGAAGTAATTATACAAAGTTCCAGATAAAGCTTGGGAATATTTTCTAATGGGACAAAACGGTTTTTTTAAAAAGCTAAAGGCCGGGTTAACCAGAACGCGTGACGCGCTGGGAAAAAACCTCGATACCCTGCTTTTAGGAGAAAAAGTTCTGGATAAAGAGCTTTTTGGCGAGCTGGAAGAATTATTAATCAGCGCTGATCTGGGGCCGCAATTCGCGCTCGAATTGATTGACGATGTAAAAGAAAAAATCAAGCGTCAGGAACTGGGCAACGCCACACAAATCAAAAAAGTTCTGCGCGAGCACATGGCCGCTATATTGCGGAAAGCTCAGGGTAATTTAAACATAACCCCCGGCGCTCCGTATGTAATCATGGTTGTGGGGGTCAACGGCAGCGGCAAAACCACAACCATCGGCAAGCTGGCGCGCGCGCTGCGCGAAGCCGGACATGAGGTTACGCTGGTAGCGGCTGATACTTTCCGGGCTGCCGCAATTGAACAACTGGAAATATGGGGGCAACGGGCGGATGTGCCGGTTATACGTCAAAAAATGAATGCCGATCCGGCCGCCGTAGTTTTTGACGCTTTAGGAAAAATCAACAGCGGCTATACAGGCGTAATGATTATCGATACCGCCGGCCGCCTGCACACCAAAGTCAATTTAATGGAAGAACTCAAAAAAATAAAAAGAGTGATCGGCAGCAAATTGCCCGCAGCTCCGCAGGAGACTTTACTTGTTCTGGACGCGACAACCGGACAAAACGCCCTGATTCAGGCAAAAATGTTCAAGCAAGAAATAGGAGTCAGCGGAATTGTTTTGACAAAACTAGACGGAACATCCAAGGGCGGCGTTGTTATCCGCATCGTCCATGAACTGGGTCTGCCGGTGCGTTATATCGGCGTGGGCGAAGGTTTGGATGATTTGCGTGATTTTGACAGCGAAGATTTTGTCACGGCAATTCTTGATTAAATTGTTAAAACTACCGCGGCACTTATTATGAACAAAATATTTGCCATCAGCGACATTCATGGCTGCCTCGATAAGCTCGAAGAGCTCATTGGAAAAATTCCGGCAGATCCCCAAAAAGACCAGCTTGTCTTTTTAGGAGATTATATCGACCGGGGAAAATACAGCCGGAATGTTGTTGACTATGTAATCTCCCTGAAAAAAATATTTCAGAACATTGTTTATCTGATGGGCAATCACGAACTTATGTTCTTGCATTATCTGGAAGGCATTGACGAAGAATTGTATTTAGCCAACGGCGGCAGACATACTCTCCTGGACTACTATATCGCAGGCGCCGACTCGCCCGAGGAAAGAAAAAATAAAATTCCCGTTAAACATTTGCAGTTTTATCAATCTCTTTTTCCTTATTACGAAACCGAACATTATTTATTTGTTCATGCCGGCCTGATACCGGGATTAGAACCGTCAAAACAGAAGATTGATGATTTAGTATGGGTGCGCCGGGATTTTATCGATTCGGCTGATGACTTTGGAAAAATCGTTGTTTTCGGGCATACACCCTTTGGCCGGCCGCTTATCGAAAAAAACAAAATAGGCATTGACACCGGCGCCGTGTATGGCGCACAATTAACCTGCATTGAATTACCGGACAAAATAATTTATCAGGCGTAAAAATGAAAATCATCGAATGCGTGCCAAATTTCAGTGAAGGATGTAATCAGAAAAAGATCGCGGCCATAGCTAAAGTATTGGAATCTCATAAACATATACACCTGGTAGACTTCAGCTCTGATACCGATCATAACCGCAGTGTATTCTCTTTTTTGGGAAAACCGGATGATGTTCTGGAAGCCGCGCTTGAGGCTTCAGGCAAAGCCCTGAAACTGATTGATATGCGCAAGCAGACAGGAGTGCATCCCCGGCTGGGAGCCGTTGATGTTGTGCCCTTTATACCGCTCGGCAAAACAAAAATGAAAGACGCGGTTGAAGTGGCGCGCGCTTTCGGCAATAAGTTGTATGAACGCTTTAAAGTACCGGTGTATTTTTACGGCTTTGCCGCGATCAAAGATAACTGCGCTGAACTGCCGGATGTCCGCCGCGGCGGGTATGAAGCACTTGAGGATAAAATGTCGCGTCCTGAAGACGCGCCGGATGTTGGAGGCAGGGATTTCAATCCACGCTCAGGAGCGACGGCAGTGGGGGCGCGGGAACTTTTGGTGGCGTACAATATAAACCTTGATTGCGACGATTTGCGCCTCGCGCAGAAAATAGCCTCTCTAATCCGGGAAAAAAGCGGCGGCTTTCAGCATTTACGGGCAATTGGCGTTATTTTGAAAAGTCGCGGCATCGCGCAGGTCTCCATGAATCTGACCAATTGCCGCAAAACACCGTTTAAAGTTGTTTATGATGAGGTAGAAAAGCTGGCGGCCGAGCGTGACGTGGAGATACTGGAGTCGGAATTAATAGGTTTGGCACCTAAATGCGCCTTTGCCGGCACGACTCCTAAATATCTCAAGCTTAAAGATTTTGACAAACAGCGCCTTTTAGAAACTCATTTAAAAGAGTTTTCCGATTAAAACATCCGGCGCCCTGTTATTTTTTCTTTGCCTCTTTCTTCCTGGCTTTGGCCATGGCCTTAATAAGTTTTTTATCTGTAACCGCTGTTGAAGGGGAGACTGCTGATTTTGTTTCTCTTGCCGATAAATTCTCTTTTTGAGCGTTGCGTTGACGCATTTTTTTGACGATGGCCTCCGCCGTCATTCTGCCGAATTGCCCGATGAATCCGGCAATGAGCACTAAAATCACCCATTTCAGCGCCGACCATGACTTTATATACTCAATAATATCCGCCATAATTATCCTGCTTTTAATTTAACTGCAATAATTCGACAGGTTTGTCAAAAAGATAATCCGGCTTTGCCGCGGCCATTTTGTCACGGCTGTGCCAGCCCCAGGTGACGCCCACGGTCTTCACGAAGGCCTCTTTCCCCTCTTTGATGTCGCCGGTTGTATCGCCGATGTAATAAATATCGTCAGGAGGGAGCTGATATTTTTTTATCGCGTAGAGAATTTTATCTTTTTTACTCAGCATAAAATCGGAGCCGAGAATTTCCCTGAAATATCCGTCGTATTTAAACAACTCCAACGCCTCCTTAATCGACGCGGTATCGTTGGAAGAAATCACGATCAGGCAATGTTCTTTGTGCAGTTTTTCAACCACAGGCACCGCATCTTTAATCGGCTTAATATCTTTTATTTTAACCTGCGCCAGAATATCGATAGACGCTTTCATAAACGCTTCCAGATCCACGCCTTTTTGGACGAGTGATTCATAAAAATTTCCTTCAAATAGCTCCAGAAATTCTTCCCTGCCACGGGTGAGGGGTTGATTAATTTTTATCAGGCAATCGGTGACCGTCTTTTCATAAATATCCAGCGAATCAACCAAAACGCCGTCAAAATCAAAAAGAAACAGCTTCATTAATTTTTTACTCCTTTGTGCGCCTGTTTGATAGCCGCTGCATAAGGTTTTTTCAGAATCCCTTGCTCCGTGATAATCGCGGTAATAAGTTTTGCGGGTGTAACATCAAACGCGGGATTGTAAACCTTTGTGCCTTTAGGCGCGATATTTCTGCCCTGCACGCGTGTTACTTCCAAGGCACACCTTTCCTCAATTGGTATTTTCTCTCCCGATTTAATGCCAACGTCAACCGTAGAAAACGGCGCGGCCACATAAAAAGGAATGCCGTGCTCTTTGGCTAAAACCGCCAGAGAATATGTCCCGATTTTGTTGGCCGTATCGCCGTTGGCGGCGATTCTGTCCGCGCCGACGATTACTTTATCGATCTTGCCCTGCCTCATTAAAAACCCCGCCATATTATCCGTGATCAGCGTGAAGTGAATTTTTTCTTTTTTCAATTCCCAGGCGGTCAGGCGCGCTCCCTGCAGGACGGGCCTGGTTTCATCCACGTAGATATGCATTTTTTTACCCTGCTCTTTTGCCGCGCGGATTACACCCAGCGCCGTGCCGTATCCGGCCGTAGCCAGTGCGCCGGCGTTGCAATGCGTGAGAATATTATCGTGATGAGCAATTAATCGCGCGCCGTTTTTTCCGAGCTTACGGTTTATTTCGATATCTTCGCTATAAATTCGTTTTGCTTCACTGATTAATGCTGCGGCGATCTTGCGCGGAGGCAAATTCTGGGCAAGTATAAAAATCTTTTTCATGCGCTCGAGCGCCCAAGCCAGGTTTCTTGCCGTCGGGCGCGCCTGGTTTATTTCATCACAGATGGCAAAAAATCTTTTCCGGAATTTATCAGACGTCAACTCGCCCAGCCCTAAAGCACCGAGCGCCGCGGCAAAACCCGCCGCCACGCCGATGGCGGGAGCGCCGCGCACGGTGAGATTTTTAATCGCGGCAATCACCTGTTTGTATGACGTGCAGGTAATATACTTTTCCGCGGCGGGCAAAACCCTTTGATCGATGAAAACTACTTTATTGTTTTTCCAGCTGATTGTTTTAATCATTATTCTTGCAAGAATTTTCTTTAGCAAGTTCATTGACTATCTGCGGATTGGCTTTACCCTGCGTTGTCTTCATCACCTGACCGACAAAGAAACCAAAAAGTTTTTCCTTGCCCGCGCGATAATCCGCTGCCTGCTGCGGATTGGCTCATCAATAGATACGAAGCAGATGATTTTCGCCATCGCTGCTTCATCCGTAATCTGCACCATTCCCTTTGCGGCAATGATTTCCTTGGGGCCTTTTCCGTTTTTATACATTTCTTCAACAATGTCTTTGGCCATTTTCCCGCTGATGGTTCCCTTTTCAATCAAGTCAATCATCTCAGCCAGAGACGCGGCGGTAATCGGACATTCACGGATTGATTTTTTATCCTCGTTGAGAAACTTCATCACATCGCCCATCAGCCAGTTGCCGGCCTGTTTGGGCTTGGCGCAGATCGCCACAACTTCTTCATAATACTGCGCCAACTCTTTTTCGGAGGTGAGCACGCCGGCATCATAGGCGGGAATCTGATACTCACTGATAAATCTTTCGCGCTTCACCTGCGGCAACTCCGGCATGTCCGCGCGGATTTTATCAATCCAGGCGATATCGACGATAACCGGCACCAGATCCGGATCGGGGAAATAACGGTAGTCGTGCGCCTCTTCCTTGCCGCGCATCGAATTGGTCACGCCCTGCGCGTCATCCCAGAGCCTTGTTTCCTGCACAATCGTGCCGCCGTTTTCCACGATATACTGCTGCCGTTTAATTTCATATTCCAAACCGCGCTGAACATTGCGGAAGGAATTCATGTTTTTTAGCTCCGCGCGCGTGCCGAATTCCTTTTGTCCCTTGGGACGTATGGAAACATTGGCGTCACAGCGAAAAGATCCTTCCTCCATATTGCCGTCGCAGATTTCCAGATAAACAAGAATTTCGTGCAGGCGTTTTAGATAATCCGCCGCTTCTTCGGCACTGCGGATATCCGGTTCGCTGACGATTTCTATCAGCGGCACGCCGGTGCGGTTCAAATCCACGTAACTGACCGGGTTATGTTCGTCATGCAGGAGTTTCCCCGCGTCTTCCTCCATGTGAATTCTGGTGATGCCGATTCTTTTTTTATCGCCGTTAACTTCCAGTTCTATCCAGCCGTGCTCCGCGAGCGGATAGGCGTATTGCGAAATCTGATATCCCTTGGGCAAGTCCGGATAAAAATAATTTTTGCGGGCAAACTCGCAGGTGGGATTAATCGCGCAGTTAGTCGCGAGCGCCATCTTCATCGCAAACTCAACCACTTTTTTGTTCAACGCCGGCAAAACACCCGGCATCCCCAGACAGACCGGACAGGTGTGGCTGTTGGGCGCGGCGCCGAATTTGGTGGAACAGTTGCAGAATATTTTTGTGTGCGTTAACATTTGGGCGTGCACTTCCAGCCCGATGACCGCTTCAAACTCCATTATAATGTATCTCCCCTTTAGTCGTCATACCTGTCCCGCATGCACGGGATTTCACTCCGGCCCCAAGCCCGGCGCATGCCGGGGGTATCCAGAACTTACTGATAATGCTGGATTCCGTATCGCGCTTCGCTTGTACGGAATGACGAATTTGTAATTGCAACACAGTCTCTGCGCCGGAATGAAGGAAAAGCTTCATTAAAGCTTCGGTCTCCTTTTTTCGATTTGCGCTTTTCGCTCATAGGCGGAAGCAACCTGGATTAATTTTCCTTCCTGAAAATGTCCGGCTAAAAACTGCACGCCAATGGGCAGGCCTGATTTGGTATAGCCGCAGGGCAGGGAAATACCGGGAATCCCCGCGAGATTTGTGGAAATGGTAAAAATATCGGAAAGATACATCTGCAGCGGATTGTCTGTTTTCTCGCCGATTTTAAAGGCCGGCGTGGGCGTGGTGGGCGTCAGAATCACGTCACATTTTTTAAATGCCTCTTCAAAATCTTTTTTGATCAGCGCGCGCACCTGCGATGCTTTTTTGTAGTAAGCGTCATAGTAGCCGGCGGAAAGAGCGTAAGTGCCGATCATGATGCGGCGCTTTACTTCCGCGCCGAATCCCTGCATCCGCGTTTTTTTATACATATCCAAAAGCTCACTTGCCGGCGCGCGGAACCCGTATTTGACACCGTCGTAGCGCGCCAGGTTCGATGACGCTTCCGCCGGAGCGATAATATAATAAACCGCCAGGCAATATTGCGTGTGCGGCAGTGATATTTCCACGCTCTTTGCGCCGCATTTTTCGATAGCTTTTATCGATTCTTCTATGGCGGCTTTCACTTCGGGATCGATGCCTTCCACAAAATATTCTTTAGGAATACCGACTTTCCATCCTTTAATATCACGGCCAACAAACTGGCGGTAATCCGGAACTTCGATTTTAACTGAGGTTGACTCTTTGGCGTCATATCCCGCCATCACGTTCATCATGATCGCGCAGTCTTCCACGTCTTTGGTGAAGGGGCCAAGCTGATCGAGAGATGAAGCGAAAGCAATCAGCCCGAAACGCGAAACGCGCCCGTATGTAGGTTTCATCCCGACGATGCCGCACAAAGCCGCCGGCTGGCGGATGGAGCCGCCGGTATCGGAGCCGATGGAGGCCACGCATTCATCCGCGGCCACGGCCGCCGCGGAACCGCCGCTGGAGCCGCCGGGAATTCTTTCTAAATCCCACGGGTTTCGCGTGGGGCCGAAATAGGATGTTTCCGTAGAAGAGCCCATGGCGAATTCGTCCATGTTCGCTTTGCCGATAAATATCGCGCCCGCGGCGCGCAGTTTTTCCACAACCGTGGCGTCATAAGGCGGAACAAAATTATGCAAAATATGCGAGCCGCAGGTGGTGGCGATTCCTTTGGTGCAGACAATGTCCTTGAGCGCGATGGGAATGCCGGAAAGCTCCCTTATGTTGCCTTTTTTAATTTCTTTATCGGCAGCAGCGGCGGCGGCCAGCGCTTCATCCTTCATCAGGCGGATATAGGCATGAACTTTCCCTTCTACCGCGTCGATTCTTTGCAATACAGATTTGGTAATCGCCGTGGCCGTTGTTTTTCCTTCTTTGATTTTATCGTGCAGTTCGTGAATGGTTAACTGATGTAATTCCATAAATTTTTGTAATTTCACCCTATGCTAATATTTAATTTCTCTGTCCAAAAGACCTCGCAAAAAGCCTCAGATGCAAGACGCGCAAAATTAAAGCGCAATCCGGCATGCGCCGGATACACTCGGCAGATACTTAGCCCGGCGAATGCCGGGAGCTTTTTCCGAGGTCTTCAATCTATTACCTTTGGCACGCGAAAGAACTCCCCCCGCCCATCCGGCGCGTTCGCCAATGTTTTTTCCGTACCGATTGATTCGGCCACATTATCTTCGCGGAAAGCGTTGGTTACACCAATCGCGTGGCTCATCGGCTCGACGCCTTTGGTGTCCAGTTCGTTTAGCTTATCGATGTAGAGCAGAATATCGTTTAGCTGCGCGGTGAATTTTTCTTTTTCCTGCGGCGTTATTTCCAGCCGCGCCAGATGCGCGACATATTCAACTTCCTGAGCGGTTAATTTCAACTATATCCTCCTATATCTTCCAATACGAACTGATTTTCGCCGTTACCTGTTTAATGACATTGTCCGCGACTGCTCCCGCTTCTTTCTCCATAGCGGCGAGCCTTTCTTCGGCACAAACAGTATCGCCTCGCATTTCCTCGAGCACCGATTTTATCGATTCAGCAAGCCCCATAACATGATAACCGCCTTCGAGCACAATTACGAACCGCCCCTCGCAACAGCTTTCCGCAATATCAAACAGTATTCTGGTAAGCGCGGCAAATCCTTTTGGCGTCACGCGCATGCCGCCCAGCGGGTCCTGAAAATATGTATCAAAGCCGGCGGATAGAAGCACAAACTCAGGCTTATATTGCAAGGCCGCAGGCTGTAAAATTTTTCGGAAGATTTTGACAAAAGCCGCGTCATCCGCTCCGGTGCTAAGCGGAACATTTATGGTATAGCCTTCGCCTTTACCCTTGCCGATTTCCTGGAGGCTTCCCGTGCCGGGATAATAAGGATACTGGTGCGTGGAAAAATACAAAACGCGCGGGTCGTCTTCAAAACTGTGCTGCGTGCCGTTGCCGTGATGCAGATCCCAATCAACTATCAGTATTTTTTTAAGCTTATATTTGTTGATGGCGTGCAGCGCGCCGATCGCAACGTTATTGAAAATGCAAAAACCGGCCGCGTGGTCGTATTCGGCGTGATGACCGGGCGGACGCACCAACGCGAAAGCGTTATCCACTTTTTTCTGCATCACCGCGTCAATGGCATTGAGCAGGCCGCCTACGGCAAGCTTGGCTATTTCGTAGCTTTCCGGGCTGGTGGCCGTGTCCGGATCCAGATAAACACATTCTTTGCCCGCGGTGCTGGCGATATATTCAACGTAGGAAGGAGCATGAATCATTTCAATTTCTTTGTGGGTGGCCTCCCTGGGCGCAATCTGTATAAACTTCTGCGCTATGGCCGGGTTATCCAGCATCTTATGCACCGCCGCCAGGCGTTCAGGACTTTCCGGATGATAAGCGCCGGCTGAATGCTGCAGATAACGCTGGTCTTTAACAATACCAGTTTTTTTCGGCATGCTTAACCTCCCTGATTTTAATCAGTTAAAGATGTTCTGATGTATCATAAATGAATTTAAAGCGCAAAATATTTCCCCGGTGGCGGAAGAAAACCGCGCAAAAAATCTCTTTTATTTCAAGATGTCGGATAATACTTTGCTGTCCGCGCCGAAATAAACTTTTTTGCCCAGTTTCACCACGGGCCGGCGGATCAGGCGCGGTTCTTTGAGCATCAAGTCAATCAATTGCGTGTCTGTCAGTTTATCGCGTTCCAATTCCATTTTCTTAAAGCTGGGGCTGCGGAAATTGAACATCTCGGAGGACTTGCCACCCTGCAGTAATTTTTCTATTTCCGAGCGGGAAAAGGGATCTTTAAAAAAATCGCGCTCAGTAAATTCAACTTTCTTGCGCAAGAGAAACTCTCTTGCCTGGCGGCAGGTGCTTCACTTGCTCCAGCAGTAAAATTCCGCTTTCATCACATTATAGCCTTTTCATCTTTAGTCGTGGTAAAATGATTTTAATTCAAAATCATTGCTCTTGCCAGCATAAATCCTGATAACTTATCGTCACAACCTGCCGACAAGCACCGGAAAAACCATTGACAAAAACGGCTGTCAACATATAGGCTAATTACTCAATTTTTCAGGGGATGAGGGATTAATGTTCAATATAGGCTTTCAGGAACTTATCATCATCGCGATAATCGCTTTGCTTATCGTGGGCCCTAAAAAACTGCCCGATCTGGCCAAATCTTTAGGCAAAAGCTTCGGCGAACTTAAGCGGGCGACGGATGGCCTGACCGACGACATAAAACAAACCATGAAAGAAGATGAAAAAGAAGAACCTCAGGACGACGGCCTGAAAAATTCGCTTTTGATGAAAAAATCGGACGACACAGAAACAGAGGCTGAAACTCAAAAGCCAGAAGAAAAAAATCCCGAAAGCTAATTTTCAAATAACAAGTTCACTTTATGGAATCCAGCAAAGATAATAAAATGTCGCTTACCGAACACCTGGTGGAGCTTCGCAAACGGCTTTTACGCATCATTATTATTTTGGGCGCCGGCTTCGTTGTCTGCTTTTATTTTAAAGATTTTGTTTTTGAAATTATCACCAAACCCATAACGCAGGTTCTGCCGGCGGACAGCCACCTTGTTTACATCGGCGTTACCGAGGCGTTTTTCGTTTACATGAAATTGTCTTTTTTCGCGGCGTTGATGCTGACCAGCCCCTTTATCCTTTATCAGATATGGAAGTTTATCTCTCCGGGATTACTGCCCAAAGAAAAAAGATATGTGTTTCCCTTTGTTTTCTTTTCTACTTTACTTTTTTTAGGCGGTATTGTTTTCGGTTATTTGATTGTTCTGCCCCCCGCTTTTAAATTTTTTATCAGTTTCAACAGTCAATACCTGCAGGCAATGATTTCCTTCCGCGAGTATTTATCCCTGTTTGTCACTTTTTTGCTTGGGTTTGGTTTGTCTTTTGAACTGCCCGTATTTATCTTCTTTTTAACCAAACTTGGCATTGTCAATGCCGGCATGCTGATTAAACAGTGGAAATTCGCTATTTTATTCATTTTTATCATTGCCGCTGCTCTGACGCCTTCGCCGGACGCTTTAAGTCAAATACTGATGGCTATCCCCTTGATGTTTTTGTATTTAGTAAGTATATTTGTGGCCAAATTCGCCAAAAAGCAAAAGAAACAAAAATCTGATTAGAAAAAACAGTTAGGAGAAACATGCCTTTTAAACGTTTAAAATATTATAAAGAAAGTGTAGGCGACGGGGAAGTCAACAAACTAGCCCGCCTGTTTATTCTTTTCGCGATTGCCATCGTATCACTTCTGACTGCGTCAGTTTTAGGAACAGTTATTTACTATGGCGTGACCCTTGATCTGCCCACTGTGGAAACTCTAAAAGATTACAGGCCAAGCATCGCGTCAACGGTTTATGACGACAATAACGAAATTGTCGATCAGTTCTTTCTGGAAGACAGAAAAATAGTCGATATCAAAAACGTGCCTAAAGTGGTTCAACACGCTTTTGTTTCCTCTGAAGATTCGCGTTTCTATCAGCATAAAGGCTTTGATGTAAAAAGCATTTTCAGGGCGATGGTTAAAAACATTGAGGCTGGGTCGATAGTTCAGGGCGGCAGCACCATCACGCAGCAGGTAGCTAAGATGATGTATCTTTCGCCGGAAAAGAAATACATTCGCAAATTAAAAGAAGCGATACTTGCCTATAAAATTGATAAATACCTTGCCAAAGATCAAATAATCGGCCTGTATCTAAACCAGATTTATCTTGGGCACGGGACGTATGGAATAGAATCTGCCTCGCAAATGTATTTTGGTAAAAGCTCTACTGATCTGAATCTTCCTGAAGCAGCGCTTCTGGCGGGCTTACCCAAAGCGCCCAGCACTTACTCTCCGTTTCTCGCTTTTGAAAGAGCGAAACAAAGACAGATTTACGTTCTTAACCGGATGTTTGAAGATGGATATATATCCAAAGAAGAAATGGAAAAAGCATCAGCCGAAACAATTCAATTACGTGAACTTAAAGAAAAAAGTAAAGTCGCGGCTTATTTTGTGGAAAACGTTCGCCGCTACGTGCAGGAAAAATACGGCGGCGATGTTTTATATAAAGAAGGCCTCTCCATTTACACTACCTTGAATTTAACCGCGCAAAAAGAGGCGAATCTTGCGATAGAAACTGGTTTGTCGGAACTGGAAGATAGACAAAAATACGAACGTGGACTGGTGCAGGGAGCACTTCTTTGCATGGATGCGAAAACGGGCGCCATTCGCGCCATGGTCGGCGGACGAGATTTCACCAAAAGTGAATTCAACCGCGCCACACAGTCGCGCCGTCAGCCGGGCTCTGCCTTTAAGCCGCTTATTTATACGGCGGCATTTGACAAGGGATTTAATCCTGCCTCTGTTTTTGTCGATTCCCCAATTGTAGTGGAAGATCCCTCGGCAGAAGACGGGCTTTGGAAACCAAACAATTTTGATAATAAATTTTTAGGGCCTATCACCATGCGCAAAGCGCTGGTTGATTCCCGTAACGTTGTGACTGTTAAAATTCTTCGTGAAATCAGCCCGGAATACGCCGCTTCTTACGCCGCGAATATGGGCATTAGCTCTCCTTTAACACGCACATTGTCTCTGGCGCTTGGTTCATCAGGAGTGACCCTGGAAGAAATGGTCAGAGCTTACGGAGTTTTAGCCAACAGCGGAAAAAAAGTAACACCCTATTATATTAAAAAAATTGTTGACCGCACCGGCAACATTTTTGAAGAAAACACGCCCCAGTCCGAACAGGTTATCGATCCGCGCATCGCTTTTATGACATCGTATATTATGCGTGATGTTGTAGAAACCGGAACCGGCAGAAGAGTAAAAAGCATTGGGAGGTCGGTCGGAGGGAAAACCGGCACAACAAACGATTATCGTGACGCCTGGTTTATCGGATTTACACCGTCTTTGGTAACCGGTGTTTGGGTAGGATTTGATCAGGAAATATCTCTGGGCAAACTAGAGGTTGGCGGCAGGGCGGCAGCTCCCATCTGGCTGTATTTCATGGAAAAAGTGCTCAAAGACACGCCTGCAGAGACTTTCCCCACACCGGAAGGAATAACATTTATGCGGGTGGACGCGCAGACGGGAAGGCTTACGTCAGAGACGGGCACGCCTGGTATTTATGAAAGTTTCGTTGAAGGCACAAAGATCAGTGATAAATCTGTCGAGGTGTTCGACGATAAGGAAGATTTGTTCCGGTAAAACGAGTTTTTTCGCCTCTAACAAAGGGGCTTGACAAAAAATCTTCTTTTCGTTAATAGAAAACCAACGAAAGAAAATAAGGTTTTAAGTAAATGTTTCTTAAAGAAAAAGCGTTCGGCAACCTGATAATTAACATCGTAAGCGTACTGGTAGTAGTAGTACGCAAGGGGTCTGCCGGTTCGTGTATCTTTAAGAACTAAAAATAAAAGATACAAAGCCGCGGGCCCCTTGAAACCGCGGCTTTGTTGCTTGATGGCCAAAGCCGCTTTTTCCCCAAGAAACAGGCGGCTTTTTTAGTTCAATGAGACTTGGGTTTTTTGAGGGAACAAAACGAACTAGAGAAAGCGAACTGAATAATTTTAATTAACTGAAATATATATAAAATAACTTTGAGGTAAAAACATGAAATTAAAAGGTTCACAGATTCTATTGGAAATGCTCAAAGAAGAAAAAGTGGATTTAATCTTCGGCTACCCCGGCGGCGCCGTTCTGGATATTTACGACCAGCTTTATAAAAGCAAAATAAAACATATTCTGGTGCGCCATGAGCAAGGCGCGGTTCATGCCGCCGACGGCTACGCGCGCGCAACAGGGCGTGTCGGCGTGTGTCTGGTCACTTCCGGCCCCGGCGCGACCAACACCGTTACGGGAATTGCCACCGCCAATATGGATTCCATTCCCATTGTAGTTTTCACCGGGCAGGTTCCTACAACATTAATCGGCAACGACGCGTTCCAGGAATCGGATATTACCGGAATCACGCGCCCCTGCACCAAGCATAATTTTCTGGTGCGCAGCGTGGAAGAGCTCGCGGCAACCATCAAAGAAGCATTTCATATCGCGCGTTCGGGAAGGCCTGGGCCGGTTCTGGTTGATTTGCCGAAAAATATCATGGCCGCCGAAACGGAATTTGACCCGGCCAATATTAAAATAAGAAATTACGATGTCACGCATAAACCCGTGCCCAAAAAATTATCGCAGGTTTTTGAAATGCTCAGCCATGCCAAACGGCCTTTGCTCATGACCGGCGGGGGAGTCATTTTAGGCAGGGCAGCAGGCGAACTTACCGAGCTTGCCCGAAAATATCAGATTCCCGTCACCGGCACGTTGATGGGGCTGGGCTCGTTTCCGGGAACCGATCCCTTGTGGCTGGGTATGCTGGGCATGCACGGCACGTATCACGCGAATATGGCAGTCAGCCACTGCGATCTGCTCATTGCCGTGGGCGTTCGCTTTGACGACCGCGTCACCGGTACGATTGAAACATTCGCGCCCAACGCGCATATTGTACAGATTGATATCGATCCTTCATCCATTAACAGAAACGTCGTGGTGGAATTACCGATTATCGGAGAAACCAAGGCAACACTGAATGATTTGCTTCACTTTTTGGCGGAGCATAAATATGCATCCGACAAAAGCGCGCGCAAGGAATGGCTCGCGTCAATAGAAGGCTGGAAGGAAAAAGTACCCCTGGCCTATTGCCAGAACGGCGAGATTATCAAGCCGCAGTATGTCATTGAGATGCTTCATAAAGTAACCAACGGAGATGTTATTGTCACCACAGAGGTTGGGCAAAATCAGATGTGGACGGCGCAGTTTTTCAAGTTCGATAAACCAAACAGCTTTATCACTTCCGGCGGTTTAGGAACTATGGGCTACGGACTGCCCGCGGCAATCGGCGTAAAGTGCGCTTTCCCCGATAAAAATGTTGTCGATATCGCAGGCGACGGAAGCATTCAGATGAACATTCAGGAACTCGCGACCGCCGCGCAATACAATATCGCCGTTAAAGTCGTTCTGCTTAATAACGGTTTTCTGGGTATGGTGCGCCAGTGGCAGGAACTCTTTTATGAAAAACGCTACTCGCACACGGACATGACTTACGCGCCGGATTTTGTGAAACTGGCCGAAGCTTTCGGCATTGTCGGCATGCGCATCACCAAGCCCGCCGATGTAGAAAAAGCGCTGCGTGACGCGTTTGCCGTTGATAAACCGGTGCTGATGGACTTCCGCGTGTCGCGCGAGGAATGCGTCTATCCGATGGTCCGGCCGGGCGAATCGTTGAGCGAAATGGATTTAGGCACAAGAGAAATGATTAATTAAATTTATAAATAGAAAGGTTAGGGGGAAATGGAAAAAAAGGAACACATTATTTCAATACTTGTTTACAACAAGCCGGACGTTCTGGCGAGAATCGCGGGCACGCTGGGCGGCAAGGGTTACAACATTGAAAGCCTCAGCGTTAATACGACCACGCAGTATGAGATATCCAAAATCGTCATGACCAGTATCGGCAATCAGGCGACGATTTCGCGCATCGAAAATCAATTGCAGCGGCTGGTTGATGTAATCTCTGTTGATGATTTGACCAACGTCGAATCAGTGCACCGCGAAATGGTTTTAGTGCGACTGGATATTACTGAAGACAAAAAAGAGCAGATAAAAAAAGCTGTTGACGATAATAAGTGGAAGGTAATAAAGTCCAACGAAGATTATGTAATACTGGAAATAACAGGTGACAAAGCGCAGATTGATCTGGCGATGGCCAGGCTCGAGCCTTTAGGCATTGCCGATATCACGAGAACCGGTCTAGTCGCTCTGGAATTAAAAAACTAAAATAAATTTATCTAAATAACAGGGGGTTTTATATGGCAAAAATTAATTTTGGCGGAGTTGAAGAAGAAGTTATCACATCTGATGAATTCCCGCTTACTAAAGCGCAGGAAATTTTGAAAGACGAAGTTGTGGCAATTTTAGGATATGGCGTGCAGGGACCGGCGCAGGCCATGAACATGAAAGACAACGGCATCAACATCATTATCGGACAGGCAATCGAAGATAAGTCTTACTGGGATAAAGCCGTAGCCGACGGCTGGGTTCCGGGGAAAACTCTTTTCTCCATTGAAGAAGCGGTTAAACGCGGCACCATTATTCAGTATCTGGTCTCCGACGCGGCGCAGATGATGTTGTGGCCTAAAGTAAAAGCAAATTTGAAAAAGGGCGATGCTCTGTATTTTTCACACGGCTTTTCCATCGTATACAAAGAGCAGACCGGTGTTATCCCGCCTGATTTTGTCGACGTGATTATGGTCGCGCCTAAAGGATCGGGAACAAGCGTACGCAGAAATTTCCTGGACGGCAGCGGCATTAACAGCAGTTTTGCCATTCATCAGGATGCCACCGGACGCGCCAAAGAAAGAACAATGGCGCTGGGTATCGCGATCGGTTCGGGATTTTTGTTCCCGACAACCTTCCAGATGGAAGTTTACAGCGATCTTACCGGTGAACGCGGCGTGCTGATGGGCGCGCTGGCCGGCATGATGGAAGCTCAGTATAACGAACTGCGCAAGCACGGCCATACGCCGAGCGAAGCGTTCAACGAAACAGTTGAAGAACTGACGCAAAGCCTGATTCGCCTGGTCGGCGAAAACGGCATGGACTGGATGTATGCCAACTGCAGCACCACCGCGCAGCGCGGCGCTTTGGACTGGCGTCATGAATTCCGCAAGGCGGTGGAGCCGGTATTTAAGAAGCTCTACAAATCGGTGGCCAAAGGCAAGGAAACAAAAATTGTTTTAAAGGCCAACAGCGCGCCGGATTACAGAGTAAAGCTGGAAGCGGAATTAAAAGAAATGCGCGAATCGGAAATGTGGCAGGCAGGAACTGCCGTCCGTGCTCTGCGTCCGGAAAAAAGAAAAAAATAACCAACGTCATTGCGAGGGCAAAGCCCGCGGCAATCTCGCATATTACCAGTTATGAGATTGCTTCGGTCGCTGCTCTCCCTCGCAAAGACAGCTTACTTTTTTAAGAGGACTGATTTATGAGAAGCGACCTGATGAAAAAAGGATTGGAAAGAGCGCCGCACCGTTCGCTCTTTAAAGCCATGGGCTACACCGATGAGGAAATTGCCCGCCCGCTCGTGGGCGTGGTCAATTCAGCCAATGAAATTGTCCCCGGCCATATCCATCTGGATATCATCACCGCTGATGTCAAGGCGGGCATCCGCATCGCCGGCGGGACGCCGGTGGAGTTTCCGGTAATCGGCGTCTGTGACGGTATCGCCATGGGGCATGCCGGCATGAAATATTCACTGGCCAGCCGGGAGCTCATTGCCGATTCCATCGAAATCATGGCTACTGCCCATCCTTTTGACGCGCTCGTTTTTATTCCCAACTGCGATAAAATCATTCCCGGCATGCTGATGGCGGCGCTGCGGCTCAACATTCCGTGCATTTTCATCAGCGGCGGGCCGATGCTGGCCGGAAAAATGGAAGGCAACACCTACGACCTCATCAGCGTTTTTGAAGGTGTCGGCGCGGTCAAAGCCAAAAAAATGACGCTCAATCAGTTAAAGAAAATTGAAGACTGCGCCTGCCCCGGCTGCGGTTCGTGTTCCGGCATGTACACCGCCAATTCCATGAACTGCGTTACCGAAGCTCTGGGGCTGGGCCTGCCCGGCAACGGCACTGTGCTCGCCGTTCATGCCGCGCGCCGACGCTTGGCCAAACACGCAGGCATGAAAGTGATGGAGCTTCTCAAAAAGAATATCAGGCCGCGCGATATCGCCACGCTTGCCGCTTTCAAAAACGCCATTGCCGTGGATATGGCGCTGGGCTGTTCCACCAACACCGTTTTGCACATTCCGGCGGTGGCGCACGAAGCGGGCATCAAACTCGATTTAAATCTTTTCAACCAGATCAGTGAAAAAACGCCGAACCTCTGCAAGCTCAGCCCCGCGGGGCATCATCATATCGAAGATCTGGACGCGGCGGGCGGCATTCAGGCCGTGATGAAAGTAATCAGCGCGCTGGGCGTGATTGATAAAAAATGCAATGACCGTCACCGGTAAAAAAGTGGAGGAAAATTTAAAAACCGCCTGCGTCTTAAATGAAGATGTTATCCGGCCTTTGAATAATCCTTATTCACCGCAGGGCGGTATCGCGATTCTGCGCGGCAATCTCGCGCCGGACGGCGCAGTGGTGAAACAATCCGCCGTTTCGCCGGGCATGCAGGTAAATGAAGGGCGCGCCCGTGTGTTTGATAGCGAAGACGACGCGATAAAAGCAATCCTCGGCAAAAAAATCAAACCGGGCGATATTGTGGTTATCCGTTACGAAGGCCCGAAAGGCGGCCCCGGCATGCGCGAGATGCTTTCGCCCACCTCGGCCATTGTCGGCATGGGGCTGGATAAAACTGTCGCGCTTTTAACCGACGGACGTTTCAGCGGCGGCACGCAGGGCGCGGCCATCGGCCATATCTCGCCCGAAGCGGCGGAAGGCGGCCCGATCGCGCTGGTCAAAGAAGGAGACATCATCTCCATCAATATTCCGGAAAAAACTCTGACGCTGAAAGTGAGCGAAAAGGAACTGGAAAAACGCCAAAAATCGCTCAAGCCCAGAAAACCGGCCATTACCAGCGGCTATCTGGCGCGCTACGCGAAAATGGTTACGTCGGCGTCGACGGGGGCAGTTTTTAAAGATTAATTACACTTTCAAATAAATCGCTCATCTGCCGGGCTCGCTTGCCTGGCATCCAGTTGTCTATATTTAATCTAAATAATTAACCTGCCCTAAATTCGACTCAGCTATCTGCCGCCTTGAGATCATGCTCTGTTTTAAGCCAAGTATCTCTTGTATAAGTACTTTAATAGAACCGTTTTTAGACGATGCTTGTCACATTGATCGGCGTAACGTACTGAAGTAATTTGACCCGCACAATCCAGTGCCATTAGCGAAAGCTTAAATCGTATTGTGAATTCTACCAGGAACTTAGATAACCTTCATACAGCATCAGCTAAAGCATTATTTCAGTACTTCACAGATATTTCAGTTTTAGCTTTGAATTCTTCTGAGTCTAGATTGCGTGATGTAATCGTAGCCATATCCAACATGCCACCATATTTGCTTTTGATTCATTATGATTTGAACCTTCTTCAATTAAGCCAATGTTAAGGTAACATGATATTTCATAAACCATTTAAGACTATGTGATTCTATTTGTTTCTTCAATATTTTTGAATCATAGATAGCAGTATCATTCAAGTTGCTCAATAGGTTGAGCTCGATAGAATTATCTTCGATAGCATTAGAAAATGTTGGGCCAATTCTTGTCCTTAGTGTTTCTGCAAGAAATTTACCTACATCTCTATGTCAAACTTTCACTCGTATATTAACGCAGTCTAAATATGAGCATACATACATTTGAAGTCAATGTTCCATTCTCTATGAGTTTTTACTGCGTATATTCTGTCGCTTAATTTTAACTATATCAAGATTCCTAGTCAATCTTTCACTACCATAAGACTCCTAATGGACCCACAACTCTACTTTGCTTTGTCATAATTCGATTGTTCCTATAACCTTTAAATGGTTTAATCAAATCTCTGGGTATCCGAAGCAGATCTATATTTTAATACGCATTTAACCTATGATCATAAAATTCTCCCGAATTCATAATTCCAAAAAAAACTCTTCCAATCCACCGGTTCTTCAACCGGTGGATTGGAATCTGGAAACTATTTAAATATTTTACAATCCTTTTTTCTCGAACAGGAAAAACAGGCCAATCACTGCCGCCCAGAAGATCGGGATAATCACCCAGTGCGATATTCCAAGGGCATCTTGGCAGGCCGATTTTACCGAAATCCTGCCACGCCATGACGGTGGAGCTGAAAAATGGATAGAGTTCGGCAAATATCGCCGCTCCCGCCAGCATTCCTATAACGGCAAACACGGCGTGAATGCGGCCTTCTCCCAAAGCGGCCGAAGATGTGCCGGGGCAAAAACCCATCACAGCCCAGCCGAAACCGAACAGAATCCCGCCGATCACGACCGCGCCGACGTTCATCGGCTTATGGCTGAGAGTGACTATTCCCATATCGTACAGAATATAAATGCCTACCATGCCGACCAGAATCGCCGAGAGCATGAATTTGAATATGGTCATATCCTTTATCAAAAGCGCGCCTACCTGCTTTTCAAAGCGGATCACCCGCCCTTTCTGCAGCAGAAATCCGAACACAACACCGGTTATCAAACCTAAAATTTGATCGATACTCATGATGCCCTCCTTTTATAAACCAGCGCGGCAACCACAACACCGGCAACAAAAAATAAACCCAGCGCGACAAAAGAACTTACCGACAATTGCATGACGCCGCTTAACCCGTGGCCGCTGGGGCAGCCGTCCGCCAGGCGCGCGCCGATCATCGCGACAATGCCGCCTAAAAACGCGCCCACGGCTCTTTTAGTCACCGACGAGCCGAAGCGCTCCTGCCAGATGGGCGGCACTTTTTCTAATTTGAAGCTCTTATCGGTCAAAGAAGAAATCAGCGCGCCCAAAAAAATGCCGATAACGAGCATGAACTGCCAGTCCACCTTGATTTTGGTAGCCGCGAAATAAGCGTTGGCGGCAACATGCTCCGAGGCAAAAACCTGCTCGACAAAACCCACGGCGCGGACAAACGTAGTGGATGCGCCGATGTAGTTGGTTTTACCCATGAGCGCCGTTGTGGCGTAAACCGAGAGAGATCGCCAGAATGCCGACGAGCGCGCCGGCAAAGTAGGGATTCCATCCTCCGTCTTTTGTTTTGAGTTTCATCTTTGTCTCCTTTCTTTCTTTGTTTTTTATCCTTTAATCACCTTGCGGATATTTCAATTTGCGGCGGATTAACCAGGTGTTTTTTGACCGTGCATGAATCCGCGGTTTTGATCAGCGCCTTTTTGTATTTTTCCGGAAAATCCGGTGGCAGCTCAATGGCGAGCGTCACCCTTTCCACCATGTGCGTTTTGTCGTTGCGGAAGGCGGTTTGGCTGATTTTAATATTATCCGTGGGAATGTTGCGCGACTGGCAGAAAGATACAATGAAAAACCCCGCGCACGCGCCGATGGAGGCCAGAAAAAGCTCAAAGGCGGCAGGCGCGGTATTGTCGCCCCCGTCGCTTAATGGCTGATCGGTACGCATGGTAAAACCGCGGAAGCGCGCGTCAATCTTTTTATTGCCGGCCATTGTTATATCAAACTTCATTTCCATAGCTAAGCTCTCTTTTCATTTTTAATAAATCGCTTGTCTTAAAAATCGGGGAAAACATTTATTGTCCAGTTTTTTCCGATAATGTTCCCACCAGCAGTTCGTGCGGCACGCCTTCAGAAGTAATTATTCTTGGCTCAACCCTAAAGCCGGCTTTCTCCATCAGCTTAATCCAGGTTGCCCGGGGGAGCAAGCCCGTTATGTGCCGGTCATGCTCGATGCGCAATTGCCCTTTTTCGCGAACCATGTAGAAAAGAATTGTTTCCATGGTGGTATCGGATGGGTCGGGATCGTGGGCGTATTCCACGTAAGTGAGTTCTAGCGATGCGTTGGCGCGGGTGAAATGCTCCACGCGCGGCCCGGCAAATGTATCAAGGTAATAATCCGGGCCGGTGATAAAAATGCCTCCCGGCTTAAGATGCGTCGCGGCCGTGGCAAAAGCCGCGCTCAGATCGTCTTCAGAACGCATGTAAACAATGGCGTCGTGAATCAGAACCGCGTCAAACTTCTTTTTCAGGCGAATATGGCGCATATCGCCTGCGTGAAGCTCAACTCCGGGATTAACTTTCTTGCACACTTTGAGCATTTCCTCAGATACATCCGCCGCGGTAGCTTCAAAATCACCTGTTAGATAAGAAAGATTATGCCCGGCGCCCACGCCCAACTCCAGAATTTTGCGTCTTCCGGGACCTAGCTTCTCGCGCAGTATCGTCAGCCACTGCGCCGCTTCCTCGGCATAATCTTCGCGGGGAGTCAGCAACTCAAACAAATACGCCAAATCATGGTAAAGACGTCCTTCTGGTATTGATTGAGGATTCATCATTTCTTCGCCCGCGACACTGTAAGCGTTACGGCGCTTTTCTCCCATGCTGTTTGATGAATGTCAATATCCGCGGCCAGATTTCCTGCCTTGCGTTTTGGCTTGCCATGAGCCGCGGGTGATTATAATCTTCAGCAAAACCGCTTTTTTTGGAAAAAAGCTGGAACTCTTTGTCGGCGCCGCCCAGCGCGTCAAATAGGTTCCGGCAGCCCTCCGGCGGCGCGATTTTGTCGTTACCTCCGGCAATCATCAAAGCAGGAATAGATATTTTTTGCATCGCTTGCATATAATCAAAATTGTCTTTGCCCAGCCACTGCCTTGTCTTGTTCCAGCGGCACCACTGCGGCATAAAGCCCATGCGCTCATTTTCCGGCCCCAGGCCAAGAAGCGTCCCGGGCATGTAGCCGAGAAGTTTTATCAAAAGCATTACCAACGCGATGCTGAATTTCTGTTCCATAGTTTTGCCCGCGCCGGTGGTTTGTGCGCCCAGGGAAACAAGCGCCTGAAACTGCTTTTGCCTGTGCGCATCGCGCGCCATATACATAAGCGGCAAAAAGCCGCCGCCGCTGTGCGCCACCCAGATACATTTTTCTTGCTTTGTTTTTTCTTGCACTGCTTTTAACACAGCGGGAACATCATAAAGCGCGTAATCTTCCGCATCCGGTCTAAAATCACCGTAGACGCTTTTGCCGTGCCCGCTCCATTCATAAATCCAGCAATCAAATCCATGCTGCTGAAGAAACACCGCCAGCTCACGGCAGATAGAGGCATTGGAAAAAGTACCGTGCGTCATCACTACGGGCGGAGATAGGGACGATTTTTTTTCAAAATGATACAGGGCGATTCTGCTTTCTTTTTCACCAGTCACATAAACAGGTGGAGGCAGGGAATTTATTTGCATAAAAGAAGTTGACGATTAGTTAATAATATTAATAGCTTAGCGATTGCCGCGTGTCTTAATATTTATTTTTTTAAAAGTTCCAGCCGTTCTTTAATGCTGGCCGCTTTGGCGGTTTCGCCCTGTTCAAGATAATATTTTTCGAGTTGACCAAGATAAGCCCAGAGAGGTTTTTGCCAGCCGTTTTCCGCCGCGGTATTAATCGCTGTCTGCAAAATATTTTCATCGCCGGGCAAATGCTTTATCCAGACACCGCACGCGACAAGCCGCGAGACCGGATCATCAATGGCGGGAATTTCTTTTCGTGCCTGCGCCAAATTTTTTTCGCGGGCGGATTTAACGATTTTCAAATATTGCGCCGGCAGCAATCTGTCATCGACTGCCGCAAAATTTCCTTTCAGAAAATTATAATAAGATAAGTTCGCGGCCACGGATTGCAGCCTGTCGATTCGCATAAATTCGCTCTCATCAAATTCTTCCAGCACAGACGCGTGCAGAGCGTATTTAGTTAAATAAGCTTTCCCCAGCAGATCCAGATCATTGCTCGCGGCCAGTGCGCCGCGGGCTCTGTTGAAATGCGCTTCAGCGATGCCGTCTTTACCGGTTAGAAAACTGGCTTTATAATTTTCCAGCTGGCGGAAAGCGGTGTCCTTCCATTCAGGAATCTGATTGCCTCCTCCGAAGCAGCCAAGCAAAACAAACAGCAATCCCGCGACAAACAATTTTTTCATGGCACTTTAATCTCCGGCTCTTTTTTCCGGGAAAGTATCGAGTCAATTTGTTTCGTCACATCGTCAATCGTTTTAACGGCACTGTCAATATCCGCGCGCAGAGCGCCTAAATCCTGAGTGCCCTCCGCTGTTTCTTTGCTTATCGTGTTCAGGTTATCCACGGTCACATTTAATTTTTCCAGTTTGCCGGCAACATCCTTGAGGATCGCGTTAATCTGCGGCAGGGTTCCTTCTTTGCCGAATACCTGCTCATCGGCTTTCGAAGCCATGCTGTCAATTTTCCTGCTGAGGCGTTCAATGGTTTCCAAAAGCGGCTGGACTTTTTCAATGGCGTCATTGATATCGTTGACGACAAACACTTCGGCAACTTTACTTTCCGGCATCGGCAGGCTTTCCAGATTATTCGTGTTGACGACGATGCGCGCCGCGCCGATCAGCGGCCGATAAAGAACAAAAAAGCTGTCTTCTTTAATCCATTTAACATGCTTATCGGAAACCATGATTTTAATCAGGACAACGCCTCTGTCGTCCAACTCCAGAGAGTGGACCCTGCCGATATCAAAACCGGAAAAAACAACCGGCATGCCGACGGCAAAACCGTCGCCGGAGCGGGAGGAAAGAGTATAAGTATGGCTGGTGCTGAAAAGCCCTTTTTCCACAGCCAAAAAAAGCAATGCCAGCACAACAAGCGCTGCCGCGCAGATGACAAAAATACCAACTTTATATTCACGGCTCATCGG
Source organism: uncultured delta proteobacterium (assembly GCA_963813455.1). GTDB lineage: Bacteria > Desulfobacterota > Syntrophia > Syntrophales > Smithellaceae > UBA4810. Next base: position 324,756 of record CAWEZF010000013.1, on the reverse strand, counting down.
CATAGGGCACCATATTTTTGTTCCATCCAGTCGTAATCATAAATGTGACAACTGGAATATAAATCATCTATCGTCTTCAGCGCCTGCAATATTGGGTCAATGTTTTTCAGCTGGGGAATCATGTTAAACGGACTGTTAATCAATATGGCGGCGTTTTGCACCATCGCCGAGCGAAGCAGCTTCACGAAAAATCTTTCTTTATCGCCGAGCGCCAGGTTGCGCTTATCGGCAACGCCCTCCAATCCCAGGCGTTTCAGCAAAGTCAAGAACTAGCTTTCTGGACGCTTGAGCGGACATGTTTTCATGGTACTGTTTAATTAAGGCGATATTGAGCCAGGCTTCCTGATTGGAAATCAGAGGAATATCCTCGCAGACGGGCGCGGCATTATGAGGGTTGACGCGCAGAAACTTTTGCACGGCCCTGGACAGTTTTTCTTCCGTATCAAAAAATGTCACATTAATTTTGTTAGTAATGACAGCACCTCGATAATAAGAATTGCCGCAAAAACACTAACCATGCCGCGGGACACAACAATGGGGATGCTGGTAAGCTCATGGGTCGCCCGCAGGCCAAAATAAATAGGAATAAACGTAATAAAAAATCCGAACACCGCGCACTTAACAAGCGCAATAACTATATCAGAAAAATTTGTGGAATTTAACAGAATATTTACGTAAACATCCGCGCTGATCCCGAAGATCACCCGTGAAAACAAAATGCCGCTGCCCATTAAAACAATGGAAAACAGGAAACTCAAAAGCAATACGGATATAACGCCGTTCACAACTCTGGGCGCTAAAAGATAATTTATTACATCTATACGAAACGTTTCTAACGTTTTAATCTCCTGGTTGACTTTCATCGCGGCCATCTCGGTATTAATGGCAGCCCCGGAGCGCAAAGTAATCAACAAAACGGTGAATAAAGGCGAGAGCTCCGTAACGATCAGCCCCATCAAAACATTGCCGAAAAGATCAGTAAGCCCCAGATTTTTAAGAAGCTGAAAAACAATACCGATCAGCACAGAGCCAAATAAAACGGATACGGCTAGAAAGGCCGGCAGTATTTGGATAGAGGTAAAATATATTTGATTAACCAGCACCGTGCGCGTGGCGCTATTGTAAGTGCCGGGCATAAATAAACGGTAGAAAACTGACGCCGCGAAAGAAAGCATCTGCGCGAATGATTTTGCCTTTTGAAGAGCGATGCTCCCTATGGTTTCTATAAAACTCATCAGCCTCTTTTTAGCGTTAAAAGATGCCCGATATTAGCACATGATCGCGCTTACTTCAAATAGCCGAACCCCGATTTCCATTGACAAACATACGGCAATCGTTATATTCATCCACAAAATTAAGCAACAAGCAGTTTAAATACTGCTCAATAATATCGGAGGATTATATGAAAAGTCAAAATCGCAAAACATTTTTTATGTTTTTACTGGCGTTTCTAATCGCCTTTTTTATCGTATCCCTTGTGGAAGTTTTACGTTCTTCCTTTATGCCTTCCGCTATACCGGATATCCCCAAAGCTTCAGCTACTTCGCCTTTCACCGCTTCATCCGAGATCGGTAAAGCCCCTCTTTCCTTCTCTGATTTAGCCGAACGCGTTAAACCGGCGGTAGTAAACATCAGCACCACAAAAACGACTAAAGGCTTTGGTGCTCCTTTCGGACGTTCGCCTTTCGGCGATGATTTTTTTGACCGCTTTTTCGGCGATATCCCTCAGCGCGAATTTAAGCAGCGCAGCCTTGGCTCGGGCTTCATAATCAGCAACGACGGTTACATCTTCACCAATAATCACGTGGTGGAAAAGGCGGATAAAATCCTGGTTAAAGTATCCGATGACCGTGAATACGAAGCAAAAGTTATAGGAACGGATCCTAAAACGGATATTGCCCTGATCAAAATCAAACCAAGAAACAGTTTACCGGTGGCGGATATCGGCGATTCCGAGCAGGTTAAAGTCGGTGAATGGGTTATTGCCATCGGCAATCCCTTCGGCCTGGAAGCGACCGTCACGGCGGGAATTGTCAGCGCGAAAGGACGCGTTATTGGAGCGGGGCCTTACGATAACTTTATTCAAACCGACGCGTCGATTAATCCCGGCAACAGCGGCGGCCCATTGTTCAATATGGATGGAAAAGTCATCGGCATTAACACGGCGATAGTAGCGCAGGGGCAGGGAATTGGTTTTGCTATTCCCATTAACATGGCCAAATCAGTTTTAAGCGATTTAAAAACCAAAGGCAAGGTAACCCGCGGCTGGCTGGGAATCTCGGTTCAGGATATCACTGAAGATATCGCCAAAAATATGAACCTGACGGAGCGTTCCGGGGCATTGGTTTCGGATGTCTTCAAGGGCGATCCCGCGGATAAAGCCGGCATAAAAGTGGGTGATATAATAACTGAAATCAACGGCAAAAAAATAAAAAATACGCATGATTTACTGCTGACCATCGCCGGGGTACAGGTAGGAGAAAGGGCTTCCATCAAAGTATTGCGCGACGGTAAAGAAATGACTTTCCGTATTATGGTCGCGGAACGCAAAGACACAGCGGAGTTAGCATCATCAAAAGATGCTAAAGGACATTTTGGTATTGTCGCGCAGGAGATTACTCCGGAAATGGCGCGGCAGCTTGGTATCAGTCAAACTGCCGGCGTGATTATCACCAATGTGGCACCCGGCTCTCCGGCAGACGATGTCGGCATTCAGCCCCAAGATATTATTGTGCAGGTAAATAGAGTGAAAATAAGTTCGCTCAAAGATTATGATCGGGAAATTGCCAAGGCGGTCAAAAATAAAAACGTCATGCTCTTAATCAGGCGCGGCAACTCTAACTTCTTTGTCACTATGCGCATTGAATAAAAAGCATTTGTCACCCGATGAAAATAAAAAAGGCAGGCCGCAGCGCCTGCCTTTTTTATTCTGGACAAATTCTTGAGGAAGATTTAATAAAGCTCATGAAGCTTTTCGATTACACCGGTGTCATCCACTTTCATTCTTCTTTTTCCTTTGATGGACGCTCGCCGCTCGTAACAATTCTGCGGGCTGCAAATAAAAAGGGCTTAGATTTTTTAATGCTGACGGATCATGACCACCTGCGGGCCAGAGACGAAGGCTGGGAAAAATGGCACAAGAGCACTTTGCTGATTGTCGGACAGGAAATCTCGCCGCGGTTTAATCATTATCTGGCCTTTAATACCACCGCTGCTATATTTTACCCCAAGGACGCGCCGAATATCCCGCCGCAAAAATACATTGACGAAGTCAACGCGCAGGGCGGATTCGGCCTGATCGCCCATCCCGACCACGAAGGGGCAAAAACGTTTCACGTGAAACATTATCCCTGGAACGATTGGACAGTCACCGGCTACAAAGGGATCAGCGTCTGGGACTTTATGACCGATTGGCAAAGCTCTCTGCGGGGCTATTTTAAAGGCCTTTTGTGTTTTCTTTTTCCGGCCTGGTTTCTGCGCGGGCCGAAGCCGGTCACTCTTTCCAGATGGGATAAGCTTAATCAAACACAAAAAATCATAGGTTTTGGCGAGTTGGATAATCACGCCACAACAAAAAAAATATTGGGAATGAACTTTGTCGCCTTTTCTTTCGAGCGCGCGTTTAAGTTCATCAGCACGCATGTTTTGACGGAAGAAAAACTTAGCGGGGACGCCACAAAAGATAAAGAGACAATTCTGCAGGCGCTTTTGGCGGGCCGTGCGTATTTCGCCTTGGAATATTTCCGCAAAGCGCGCGGCTTCACTTTTTTTATTGAACAGGAAAATAAGGTTTATCAGATGGGCGATGAGTTTAAGCTGAGCAGCAAAGCGTTTTTAAAAGTTTCTTTGCCGGCTAACGCGCTTGTGCGTGTGATACGCAACGGCGTGCTGATGCAAGAAGAAAGGACATCCGGACTTTCCCGGCAAGTTTCCGAGCCGGGAGTTTATCGAGTGGAAATTTATTTGAGATCCTGCGGCAAACTGCGTCCCTGGATTTTTTCCAACCCCATATTCATTCGCTAGACTATAAAGCGCTTTTTTACCAAGCCAGTTTAACCTTTGAGCCACTGCGTGTACTGATACATTTTCGCCAGTGCCTTAACGGCGCGTTCCGGCGTAATGAAATTGACCCCTTTATATTTACATCCTTGCGCTTCCGTTACGGTGCGCGTTTTATTGTCATTGAGAAGATACACTCCGATGATCGGCTTGTTATACTTTTCCATCAGCCCGGCTGTTCTTTGAATAAACTGCGTTTCAAAAGTATCAAGATAAGTTAATGAGTCATCCATGAACTTCTGATCATATTTTTTATCCAAGGCAACTGTGGATTCCATAACCGCTTTAATCATTATCCTCCTGCCGATAATGCCCATATGGATTATTGCATCACATTCCGGCCACCGAAGCAGTTCTTCGAGAATTGTCATGTATATCTCCGGATTCATTTCTCCGACAATGTCTATCGGATTAGCATGGCTCCAAAAGGGGGGGAGTAATTTGTTGATATTGCCTATTACTTGTTCAGAAAGAAGCGGCACCTCCAAACCGTGTTCCATACATAAATCCGAGGCGACAACACCCCATCCGCCTCCTAAAGTCACAATACCCACCTTTTTGCCTTTCGGCAGAGGCAAGGAAGAAAATGACGCGGAAAGATCCAGCAGATCCATCGGGTTTTCGACCAGGATAATCCCCGCCTGCCTGCATGCCGCATTAAATACCTTAACATTGGAAGCCATGGCTCCTGTGTGGCTGGCTGCCGCGTGCGCTCCCGCCTCGGTGCGTCCACCCTTTAAGGCGATAATCGGTTTTTTTCTGCCGACGCGTTTCGCCGCTTCAAAAAAACGCCGGCCGTTTTTAATACTTTCTATGTACAGAACGACTGTCTGCGTCAGTTCGTCAACTTCAAACCCTTCCATAGCGTCTTCTATGGTAATCATCGCTTCGTTGCCGGAGCCGGCAAAAGCACGTATTCCTATTCCCTCTTTTTCGGCAAAGGCAAGAAGCTGTGTTCCCAAATTTCCCGACTGTGTAACCAGCATCGTGCCGCCTGGTTTCGGGCGCACATGCGTTCCCGTGCAGTAAAGCGAAACATAGGGATTGGATATGCCCATGGTGTTGGGGCCAAGAATTAAAATTCCGGCTTCCCTGGCCTGCCGGACCAGTTCCTCTTCGAGCTTCTTGCCCTCCGGCCCCGTTTCGCCAAAACCGGAAGAAATTAAAAGAACGTTTTTTATCTTCTTTTGCTTGAATTCTGGAATTAATGCCAGGACATGATTGGCGGGAATGGTCACGACGGCAAGATCAATGGGCTCGGAAATTTCCGACACGGATTTATAAACATGCCTGCCGATAATTTCACCGCCTTTGGGATTAACCATATAGATTTTCCCCTTATAATTTCCGACCAGCACATTGGAAAACATCAGCTGTCCCCATTTGCTGATATTGGCGGACGCGCCGACAAAAGCGATGGACTTAGGATAGAAAAGCCTTCCCATGTCTTTGGGAGATACGGGGATGTGGGTTATCGTCTTTTCGGGCGGATCGCCTAATACAATCAACGCGTCAACAGCACTGACGTTGCCTTCGGGGGTAACCAATAACGGGTTGATATCAATTTCTCTGATTTGGGGTATCTCTATTCCTATTTTCGATAACGCCACCAATGTTTTAATCAGCGCGTTCGTGTCCGGCTTTGTTTCTCCGCGAAAAGCGTTTAATAACTTTTGCGCTTTTACTTGATTAAGCATTCTTTGTGCTTCGGCCTCATTTAAAGGCGCCAAAGCAAAAACAATATCTTCTATCGCTTCGGTAAAAATTCCGCCCACGCCGAACATGACGGTGGGTCCGAATTGCGCGTCATGAAAAAGCCCCGCGACAAATTCTCTTTTCCCCGCAATCATCGGCTGAACCAAAAAACCTTCCAGGTCGTTTCCCGCTTCTTCCTGGATAAAAAGCGCCGCTTTTTTTACATCTTCTTTATTGGATAAATTTAATTTTACCAGGCCTCTTTCCGTTTTGTGCGTAAGCTTCGCTCCCAATCCTTTGAGCGCTACCGGATAACCGAATTGCTCCGCCGCACTTTGAGCGTCTTCTACCGTCGCGGCAATTTTTTCTTCGACCACCGGCACGCCGTATTTTTTTAAAACTTCTTTCGCTTCCGCTTCCGTCAGCGTTTTTCTGCCCTGTGCTTGCGCCTTCTTAATTATGTTCAACTTGTAACCTCCATCAAACAGCTTTCATCCTGTTTTATCTAATAATTTCAAGTGCTTATCTTTACGCGCCGCTGGTTTTTCGTTCATTTTCAATAACTTGTTTTTATCAATACCATAAATAACATCTTCGCCGTAAGTAATTTTTTGAACAAAGTTATTTTTTATGAAATTATGAAAATATTATGTTAGAAACTTGCGTAATTTTTACTGAGGTAGATTCATTCAGGCTGCGTCCTTGTGATCCGCGTTTTCCGGTAGAGAAGATTTTCTATGGGCTTTAAATATCGCTATCTCATGTTCGGCATTTTAGGCACCGCGTACGTTTTGGTTTTTTTCATCGCCTTGCTCCCGCTCTTGTCGCCGTGGACATGTTGCGTAATCTGCAAACAAGCGGCGCGCTGATGGGTATTCTGGCCTCAACTTATTTTTATCCTTGCGCGTTGATGCAAATTCCCGCGGGGCTCTTAGCGGATTCCTGGGGTCCGCGCCACCCTCGCCTTACGCATGGACCATACCGTGGGCATGGCAATTATCGCGCGCATCATTGCTGAACGAATTTCGCGGCGCTTTCACCCGCCACGTATCCTGTCGAAAAAGCCGCCTGAAGGTTATAGCCGCCGGTATCTGCGTCGATATCCATCGTCTCACCGCAAAAATAAAGCCCTGGGACAATGCGCGAAGACATTGTGCGCGGGTTAATTTCATCAAGCGAAACGCCTCCCGCGGTTACAATTGCTTTTTGCAGCGGCAGTGATGCTTTTATATTGAAGCGCAGAGCTTTTAGTGTTGCGGCTATTTTTTGCCGCTCGTACGCGGTGATCTGATGCGCCAGTTTTTCTTTGTCGATGCCTGTGAGGTCAATTACCGGCTCAATCATTTTGGACGGCAGATAATCTTTCATCACGCTGATTATTTTTTTCTTGCCGTGAGCGTCAAAATCTTTCTGCAAGCGTTTGTTTAATTGTTGGGCGCTCAGTGCCGGCTTTAAATCTATTAAGACACAGGCTGGCCCTTCGCGCAGCGCGTCAACAACTGCCAGGCTCATCAATAAAATAATCGGGCCACCCAAACCAAAGTGGGTGAAAAGCATCTCTCCGAAACGGCTTTCAATAACCGGCGCTTTTGCCTGCTTTGCCTCGCCGCGCCCATAATTAGTGTTGGGCACCAGCACAGCTTGATATCTTCCGCCCTGCCCCGAAACGCCGTGGCGCGCACGTTGCGCAGACTTACTCCCTGCATTGATCGGGCAATGCTTTGCTCATGAACAATAAGCGGCACAAGAGCGGGGCGCAGCTCCACAACAGAGTGCCCCATCTGTGAAGCCAGCTTACAGCCGTCGCCGCTGGAGCCGGTTTCCGGCCAGGAAGAACCGCCCGCGGCCAGAATCACGCAACGTGAAAAATAATTTTGTCCGGATGTTTTCACGCTGAAAATCCCTTTTTCATCTCGGGCCATTTTCTCAACGGCGGAACGTAAAATGATCCGCGACATTATATTCGCTTAAGTATTTCTTAAAAACATCGACAACGTCACGAGCGTTATCGGAGAGAGGAAATATTCTGCCGCCACGCTCCGTTTTTGTCTTGAGGTTATAGCGCTCACAAAAAGCGATTAATTCAAGACGAAAAAAACGGTGAAAAGAGCTGTGTAGAAAACGTCCGTTTGGCCCGTACATGCTGATGAACTTTTTCAAATCTGCGCTATTGGTAAGATTGCAGCGCGTTTTTCCGCTGACCAGAATTTTTTTACCGATGCCGTCGGTTTTTTCCAGCAGCAAAACACGCGCTCCAGTTCGGCCGCCCGTCCCGCGGCCATCAGTCCCGGAGGCTCCCCCGCCCACCACAATTACATCAGCGTCAATTTTTGTCTCCACCATGAAAACGGTCTACTCGAAATATTGCGCATAGTCAATCCGCCTAAAAGCCATGCTGGTCTTGTCATATCTTGATGCTTGTGCTATTTTTTCGCAAAGAACTTAAAGGAGTTATTTTTTGTCTGTTCCCTCAAATTTGATAACGCTGACTACCAGGATGATTCTGCAAATACGCCCGGCTGTTCATGATTCTCTGGGTGGCTGGAAAAAATTTGCCGAAAAAATTCCCGATACGGAGCTGCGCCGTCAGGCGCTCGCGAGCATCCAGACAAAAGCTTTTCACTGCGAAGGCGGCGCCGTTTACGGCCTTTTGGCCGGAAAGCATTATAAAGAAGCGATTAAATTCATTGTCGCTTACCAGACGATCAGCGATTATCTCGATAATCTTTGCGACCGGAGCACGTCTTTGGATCCGGATGACTTTCGCGCGCTGCATGAAGCCATGCTGCACGCTTTGACGCCGGAGGCGCGAATTTCAGCCTATTACCGTTTCCGCAAAGAGCAGGATGACGGCGGGTATCTTGCCGCGCTGGTTACGACATGTCAGGAGGTTTTGCGTAATTTGCCCGAATGCCGCCTCGCCGCGCCGCATCTTCATGAACTGGCCGGCCTGTATTGTGATCTGCAGGTAAACAAACACGTGCAAAAAGATCAGCGCCTCAGCCTGCTGCAAAAATGGTTTAATACGAAAAAAACCGCCTTGCCGGAAAAAATGGCCTGGTATGAATTTGCCGCCTGTACTGGCTCAACTTTGGGAATTTTTTGTCTGGTCTCGTCTTTGTTCGAGCCTGGGGCATCGGAAAGGCATTTGCTGAATATCAAAAAAGCCTATTTCCCCTGGGTCCAGGGCTTGCATATTCTGCTGGATTATTTAATCGACCAGTCTGAAGATCACGCGGCGGATGATTTAAACTTCTGCGCTTTTTATCCTAACGATATCGTCCTGCTCAACAGGCTGACCACTTTTTATGTTAAAGCCATGCAAAGCGTTTCCGGCTTGCCCAATCGCAATTTTCACCGCCTGATCAACCGCGGACTATTAAGCATATATTTATCTGATGATAAGGTTTTTCAGCAAAAAGACGTGCGTCAAATCGCGCGCGCTCTGTTGCGCATCGGCGGCCTGCCCACAATGTTTTTGTATCTGCACTGCCGCATCTATCGCAAATTTTTTCAAGGAAAAATGCGCTGAATACTTTTTTAGGGAAGGGCGGCGATGAAATATCCGTCCAGTTTTCTGCTGCCGGTCAGGTCTTTCGCGACGATATTGCACCGAATTCTTTTCTCGCCGTTTTCTTCATACTTCTTCACTACTTTGCCGGTAACAACTATGGTTGCCCTCTTTTTTGTGTTTTCCGCATCGTTCCAATCAACCGGCTCCGTCATGCTCAAAAAACGCGAGTGGAACTTTCTTAAATATTTGTGCGCAATCCAGGAAACGATCGCTTCACCCGCGATACCCATAATCAGCATGCCGTGCGCGATGACACTGTTCATTCCAATAATCCGGGCAAAAGTCTCATCGTGATGCAGCGGATTGAAATCACCCGAAGCGCCAGCATAGCGCACCAGATGGCTTCTGGTAATAGGAGCGGATGTGTATACCGGCATTGAATCGCCTATGTTAACGTTATCGTTTGTCAGGTTCATTTTTCTTTCCTATCTCTCTATCATCGTTGAACGGACTTTAGTCACTACTTCGCCTCTTTGATTTATAAGTTGTGTTTCCAGGACGGTAACCTCCGCGAATCTGCCCGGTCTTTCTTTTTGGCCTCTTTCATACATTTCCACTACTTTCATTTTGCGGGTAATAACGTCTCCGGCGTATATTTGACCCAAATACTCGTATTCTTCCTCGCTGTGCAGAAGCTTGCCCAAATCAAATCCTAACGCTTTCACTACGTCCATCAGGCCGTCTGTCCAAAAAAAACAACTAGTCATAAAAGTCGGCGGCACCGGTATTCCTTTATAGCCCGCTTTTTTGGCCGCTTCTTCATCGTAATAAATAGGATCGATTTCCTCTTTGCTATCTTTAAGCGCCACGGCGGCGGCAAATTCGGCAATTTTTGCCTTTTCCACCACCATCGTGTGCGGGGGAAACTCCATGCCTATTTTTGATTTATCAGCCATAAATAAATTCTCTGAAATGAATATTTTTGTTCATATCATATTATCATCATAATACCACATATTAATTAAGAACAATTCACGCTCTGTCATAAGTTACAGATCGTATAATGTTTCGTCTATATTCGGTTTGTTCCCGGACTTCTTTTTTGCGGATGTTTTTCTGTCAACCGGTCCTTCGCTGCATCAAAGCGTCCGCCATTTCCAATTCTACTTTATCCGGATCTTCTCCCTGCTCGATTCTACGGAGCGCCTCATAAAAGCTATCTCCCATTTTTACGCCTGTTTTGTCCGTGAATTTGCGCATCAACTGCGCCGCCGCGCGCGGATCATCGTCCTTGATTTTTTCCGCTTCCGCGGCAATTTTGGCCAATTCTTTTTCCACTTTTTTTTCATCAAGACCGTCCAGGGGATGTTTCTCTTCCGATTTCTCGCCGCCGGACAAGGCGGCAAACACGGACATTTGACGGATAAGCTTTTCTTTTTTGCATTTAGGGCATTGCGGAATTTTGCTGGTATTTACCGTTTTGGAAAAAAAATTATAAATTGTGTTGCAGCGCTTGCAGTAGAATTCGTAAATAGGCATTGCTAAATCTCCCGCTAATTTTCGCGCTTTTATAATCCAGCGTTTGCAAATATTCAACGCGCTCGACAAGCGGCGGATGTGAATAATAAAACCAAACATACAGCGGATGGGGATGAAGATTAGCCAGGTTGTCTTTTGCCAGGCGTTTGAGCGCGTCAATCATGGGCGCGGTATTCTCCCGTTAGCTGCCAGGCCATGTAGTCCGCCTCACGTTCATAGCGTGCGCGACATCGCCGCGCCCAATGGGACTCAAGAAAAATCCCGCCGTGCCCAGATAAAGCGAAACCAGAAACAATCCCGCGTAAACAGGTGATTCCTGCAACCGAAAGTGGCATACAAAGGCGGCCAGTTAACCGCCAGATAAACCCCATAAAGCAATACCAGAGAGCCGCTAATCATAAAAATCATCTGCTTGAGGATATGTTTCTTTTTCCAATGGCCGATTTCGTGCGCCAGCACCGCCAGAATTTCGTCCTTTGAATGTGAAGCCAGCAACGTGTCATAGAGAACAATGCGCTTGGTTTTGCCGATGCCCGTAAAATAAGCGTTGGTATGTTTGGAGCGTTTTCCTTCGTCCACCTGAAAAATTCCCTTGGCCTTTAGTCCCACTTTTTTCATTAGCGTGGTAATTCTTTCCTGCAGCACTTCATCCTGAATCGGCTCATATTTATTTAAAAGCGGCGCGATCACGACCGGGTAAAGCCACATCATAAGAATTTCAAACGAGGTAAAAAATACCCATGCCCAGAACCACCAGCTTGCGGCGAAATTTAAGGCATAAACACCATAAGCGCGCTGACAATGATGCCGAGCAATATTAGAGAAATAAACGGCGGATTTAATCAGATCGGTTATCCAGATACGACAGGTGATTGTGGGAAAAGCCGTATTTTTTTTCTAACACAAAATTACTGTACAGGTCAAAAGGTATCCCGGCTATCGTGCCCAGCGTTGTCAAAAAAAGGAAAAATATGAGCGCCTGGCTAATCAAGTGCATATCCTGCTGGCAAAGCGTGCCGACAATGATAGGCAGGAGCAAAAATAAAAGCAGGAAACGTGATAATATCATCCGTCACGTCTTCGGCGTTCAGACGCGAGTTGTCGATAGTATAATCCACCATTTTATTAAGAGTATCTTTGTCTATTGCCTGCTCGAAACCTGCCGGTATTTCCCGGCCATACTGTTGTAAGTGTTTTAGCTGTTTACACGCTCCAGCGCGTAGCGCCAGATGAATCGCCCAAAAAATAAAATTAAAAAGACAGCCAAAATAATTTTTTCCGTAAAAAGTTAACTCCATATTAAATTCTCTGTTTATCCTTTTCTTGATTCTGCTGCAGAATATATGGGCTTGGTGATTTTATGTCAAGCAATGGAATACTGGGGCAATATTTCTGTCGGTTATCAAATATTATTTGTTTTGTTTGGGCACCCGTTTTCTTCTTGACACCGGCAGATATTTTCCCTATATTTTCAAAAAAACAAAGGGCGATTATGAATTTAGTTCTAATGTGCTTTTTTTGTTTCTTTTTGTTCGCGTATGCAGCATATCTCCATCTGGCTGCCATCACTTTCCGTATCCTAAACGTTACTCTGAACAAAACTGTTTTTGCTTATCTTGGTGGAGCAATGCCTTGTATTGTGGCGCAGCACCCAAAAACGCCTGGCGCGTAACATAACACAATTTTAAAAGGAGGATAAAATGGCTACAAAAAAAAGGAAAGAACAACTCACTACAGCGTCGCGGGAACAAAATTATACGCGGTGCGCGATGCCAAAGGGCGCTTTGTGGACATCCAGACTTATAACGCGCTCACTCCATGGACATGAAAAGAAAAAGCAAAGCGGAAATAGAGGCGGCTAAAAAAAGAAGAAAAAAGTAATTTTAGGTTACTGTTAAAATTCAGTAAGCTTTTGTTCGTTGAAAGCTATGGGTAAATAAACTTTATTTTTAAACAAAGGAGAAGATTATTATGGAAGCATTGATTCCGATTATTATTCAGTTGGTTAGCGGCGCGGCGGGCGGCAACGCGCTGGGCGCGGCGGCAAAAAATTTATCATTAGGTAAGTTGGGTGACACGATCACCGGGCTTATCGGCGGTGTCGGCGGCGCGCAGCTTTTGGCCATTTTGGGCATTCTTACCGGTAGCGGCGGCATGGATGCAACGGCAGTGGCCGGCGATGTCGTGGGCGGCGGCGCGGGCGGCGCGGCGCTTTTGGCTATAGTCGGCGCGATCAAAAACGCCATGAGCAAGAAATAGCTGACATTAAATATTTTGACCGAAGGGACGCGCTCGTCCCTTCGGCCTTTTTTTATCCCGTATCGTTAGTGCTTTTTCATATTTGCGCCCTGCTTTTTATCTACGGTGGTTATAAAGCTTATAAACAACTGAAAGGCATGGGCACGATAAGTCCCGCTCGTAACTACACAATCAACACTTCTTTACATCTTGCGGCTGTCATACGCCCAGTGCAGGAGAGCCTGGCGCTGTTTTCGCCGGCAGTTGAAATCACCGGCGGGGCAATGTTTCTTGAGCTGCGCGATGTGCCGGTTCATCGCTTTCCATCGTTTGATCTGGCGCGCGTCGTCGGGGCAGCGCCGGCCCATGTAATAACGGCAGTACCACTGAAACCAGCCGCGCGGATCTTCGGGATAAATCCATCCCTTCTGCTTCCAGTAAGACAACGGCTTGGAAGCGTTCACGCCAAAACAATTAAGTTTTGCGTCATGCCGCTTGGCGCAGAGCTTTGCTTTTGTAAACCAAGACGCGGGAAATTCCCTGCGGCAATCCGTCATATATTTGCCGCCGAATACTCCCGCCTCTAGCATCTGTTTGGGTGTTAATTGCGGTTTAAATTCGATGTCAAATTTTTTTCCGGGCGGTTCCGTCAGATAATAACGGTATCTTTTCTGCATCTTGTCATTAACGATAACTAATTTTGGCTTCATTGTTATAAATTATACTGAAGCTTAACGAGACTGTAAACAAAAAAGCCGCGCTTTTTGAGGCGCGGCTTTTTACCGTTTTCTACTGCAATTTTTTTACATCTTTTTAGCGGCTTTTTCGATGGCTTGCCTGATGGAATCAAGTTTTTCTTGACCCATCTTAACCATGATTTGTATAACCAAGGTGCGTCCCAGAATATCTTCGGCGTAAGGGATGCTATCGCGCGAATAATCTATTTTACCCGTATAGGATGGATCGGTAAAAGGGTATTTTTTGGAAATCGCCGTGGAGCGCGCCAGAAAATGCTCCCAGTTAGGAACATAGTGCCAAAGATTATTTTTGTAGCAAACAGTATCTACGCCTTCCGTAGCCAAAAGCTTCTGAAACTTGAGCGCCTCGCTCTCTTGCGGCAGATTAAACGCCAAAAACGTTGCGGAATCTCCTTCCGGATCCGGGAGCTCTCCGGAATTTCACGCCCGGCACCTGCGCCAGCGCCTCTTTAATAACTTTCTTGTTTTTTCTCTGCTCGGAGCAAACGTAATCAAGTTTTCTAAGCTGGACCAGGCCCAGTGCTCCCTGCAGCTCATTCATCCGATAGTTGAAACCCAAGATTGTTCTGCCTTCGAGCGCGCGGCTGACTTTCGGGTTATGATCGTGGCCGTGATCATGATACCACTCAGCGCGGTCATACAAATCTTTGTTATTGCTTATAATCATGCCACCTTCGCCGGTGGTAATAGTTTTAACATAGTCAAAACTAAAACAACCCATATCGCCGAATGAGCCCAGTTTTTTCCCTTTAAAGCTCGCGCCGCAGCCCTGCGCATTGTCTTCCAACACCAACAGTTTATTTTTCTTTGCTTCCTCCAATATTTTATCGATATGCGCGGCGGAACCGCACATATGCACGGGATGACGGCTTTCGTATAGGGAGTTTTTTTTCTTCGCGATTTCTTTCGGATCCAAATTGAGCGTGTCGTACAATGTCCACCATTATAGGAACCGCCCCACCTCCAGTACTGCCTCATAAGTGGCCAAAAACGTAACGGCTGCGAACAAGCACAGCATCTCCTGGGGCCGACCTCCAGCGCGGTAAAGCGCGACTTTAGCGCGGCAGAGCCTGAAGTAACACCCAGCGCCCGTACATCGGCATCCGCAATATTTCGCGAACGCCTCTTCAAACTCGCGGACTTTGAACATGCCTTTGCGCTGAGCGTCGAAACCATAGCGCATCAGCACGCCAGTTTCGAGTATCTCCACTACTTCTTTTATTTCTTCCTGACCGATTAATTCCGCACCCGCCATTTTGTCCTCCTGAATATCGCTAAAATTTTTCTCGTTTTAAAATTATAATGCCTGCGCGTACATCGCGATCGCATCATCTTTGGTTACTTTACGCGGATTGTTTTCCAGCGGCCGCGCTACCGTGAGCGCTACATCAGCCAGCTCTGGAAAATCTTTTTCCGTAATGCCGAAATCAGCGAGCGACGCGTGAATGCCGCAATCTTCAATCAGTGCCTCCACCGCGTCTAGCGCCAGGTATGCTGCTTCGCGGGCGGGCAAGCCATCGGTATTTTCACCCATCGCATCAGCTACATCCGCGAATTTTTCCAACGCGCCGGGCAGATTAAAGTTCATCACGGCCATCAGCATCATGGTGTTGGCCAGGCCGTGTCCGATGCCGTATTTACCGCCCAGCGGGTAAGAAAGCGCAGTGACACTGCTCATAACACCGGCGTTGGCCAATCCTATCCCCGCGTAAAAACTACCCAAAAGCATTTGTTCGCGCGCGGCCAGATTTTTTCCGTCATGCACGCAGGTGCGCAAATTCTGCGGCAATAAGGCAATCGCCTGCAGTGAAACAAGCTCGCTCATGGGCGAAGAGTTTACCGACGTGTAGGATTCAATCGCGTGACATAAAGCATCCAAGCCGGTTTGCGCGGTAGGCGCGGGCGGCAGACTAAGCGTCAATTCCGGATCCAAAAGCGCCAGCTCCGGATACAGATGCACGCTGTTCATGCCTTCTTTCTTTTTCAAATCCTTGCGGATAAAAACAGCCGTGAATGTAACCTCACTGCCTGTACCCGCAGTGGTGGGAATCATGATTTTGGGTAAGCCTGGTTTTGGTACTTTGCCCAATCCCAGAAAGTCTGTCGCCTTGGCGTTATTAGCCGCAATTACGGCAATAGCTTTGGCCACATCCATGGCGCTGCCGCCGCCAATACCAATCACAGCATCATTTTTATTTTTCTGCGCGAGTGCCGCCCCTTCGTCGGCCAATTCAATGGGCGGTTCCGGCTCTACTTTATCGTAGACGCTGAATTTAATACCTGCGGGCGAGAGAATTTTTTCCACTTTTTCCTGAAAAACAGCGGAAAGATTTTTGTCTATTACTACCAGGGGATTTTTCGCGTTTAACTCTTTGATGTGATCAGCCAGCTGTCTCAGCGCGCCGCTGCCGAAAACAATTTTTTTCGCGCCCGTAAAAGAAAAGATTTTTTGCATTGTCCGCCCTCCGCTATTTTGCCGTTTTTATTATAAAAATAAATCTGTGTTTCGTGCTCTTTGTAGGCAATTCCCTATGAGATAGGGCCTCTAAAGTCAAGTGTTTTCTGATTGCTATACCACTGGATTTGCCGGCAAATACCTCTGATTATTTTCACATCGCGCGCCAAAAGCGAGGTACGGTTGAAAAGCCGCCTTATATGTGTCATCCAGTAATCGGGGTTCTGCGGATTCAAAAAGCCTATCTTTGTTAAAACTGTTTTAATCTGTTCGTACATCTCTTCCAGTTCTGATGAGCGCGCCAGCTTCGGCGGTATTTCCGCACCCGCGGACACAGAAGCGAGAAATATTTCATAGCACATGATCATTACCGCGTGGGAAAGATTAAGCGAGGTAAATTTTCGTGAGGAGGGAATAACAACAACCGCGTGACAATAACGGAGTTCCTCGTTAGTCAGTCCTGTATCTTCCGGACCAAAAAGCAGCGCTACTTTATTGCTTTGAGAAACAGACGCAATTTTTTCCGCCATCGCTCGCGGCGTGAAAAAAGGCCCGCGCGCGGCTCCTTTTCTTGCCGTTGTGCCGACAATATAACTAAATTTATCCAGCGCGGCGTGAAGATCATCCACATACTTGATTTTTTCGACAACATCCGCCGCCAGATGCGTGGAGCGCTTTTTTATTTCTTCCTGATCGTATTGTGCGGCTCCCGCCACGACCAGGTTGCTAATCCCCATGTTTTTTGCCGCGCGCGCCGCGGCGCCGATATTTCCCCCGTATTTGGGCTTTTGCAGAATTACGCTTATATTTTTTGCTTTGGCCTGTAAATCCATTGATGCGCCTCCATTCCCGCTTTCTTTATCACATAAATATCGCGGGCTCATTTAATTTATTTGCCGTCAGGCCGTCTTTTTGGTATCCAAAGTTCATGGATAAAGATTTTCTCAAACAAAATGCCGAGCATTTGGGTATTTCACTCAATGATGTCCAACTGGACAAATTTTGCATTTATCACAAAGATCTGCTTAACTGGAACGATAAGATCAATCTGGTTTCTGTAAAATCCGCGGAAGACTTAGTCAGCCGCCATTTTCTCGATTCTTTAACCGCTTTGCGCTTTATTGACAAACAAAACGTCCGCCTGCTCGACATCGGCAGCGGCGCGGGCTTTCCCGGAATTCCTCTTAAAATCGCCCGGCCGTCACTGGAAGTTTATCTTCTGGAAAGTAACCGTAAAAAAACATCTTTTTTGAAATATATCGTCAGAGAATTACAGCTTGATGGAATCTTTGTCGTCCATGATCGCGCTGAGCACCTGATGAAAAACAATATCTGGAGTGAATTTTTTGATCTTGTTGTCTCGCGCGCCGCTTTTCATCTGGAAGAATTTATAAAATTTAGCGCTTTTTTCCTGACCGCGGAGGGACAATTTATCGCTCTGAAAGGAGAAGGTATTGAGCCTGAATTTTCACAGTGTGTCAAAAATGCAACAACAACAAATTTATTCGAATTATTACAATGTGATACAGATGTCTATCACCAGGGTAAAACGGGTAAAATTATTGTGGGAAAAAGGCTAAAAAAGGACAAAAAACCCTTCTAAAAAAGATTGATTTGTGTTAGTTCTTAACGCAGTTTTTTCCAAAGAGATTTCAGGAAGACACTAAGCTAAATAATGAATAAAATTATATGCATAGCCAATCAAAAAGGCGGTGTAGGCAAAACAACTACGGCGATAAATCTTGCTTCATCTTTAGCCGCCGCGGAAAAACAAACATTGCTCATTGACGGCGATTCTCAGGGGAACGCCACCAGCGGCATGGGCATGACGAGCAACGGAAATAATCTGTATCATGCTCTGATTGGCCAGGCGCAGATGGATGAAGTCATTCTCGCGACATCAATACCTCATCTGGATATTATCACATCCAACCAGGATTTAATCGGCGTGGAAGTGGAATTCATCCACATTGAGGAAAGAGAAAAACGGTTGCGGCATTTGCTCAAAGCGCTGAATAAGAAATACGATTTTATTATCATCGACTGTCCTCCTTCTTTGGGTTTTATGACGGTTAATGCTCTTGTGGCCGCGGATTTTCTGATTGTGCCGCTGCAGTGTGAATATTTTGCTATGGAAGGATTGGGATATCTGCTCAACACGGTGCGCCTGGTAAAAGCAAAGCTAAATCCCGAACTGGCACTGGGCGGGATATTGCTTACGATGTTTGACCCGCGTAATTTGCTGTCGCACCGGGTTACTGAAGACGTTAAAAAACATTTTGGTGAAAAAGTGTTTAAAACTATTATTCCGCGCAATGTGCGGCTTTCGGAAAGTCCCAGTCATGGCTTGCCGATAATACTTTACGATATCAAATCACGCGGCGCCGTAGCTTATATGGAATTGGCGCAGGAAATTATTGAAGGGGGGCTATAAAACATGGCGCAAAAAAATGCTCTGGGGAAAGGCCTTGGCGCCATTTTCCCGGATCTTTTAAACGATATTGACCAAAAACCCTCCGCGTCAACCTGTGGCATTGAAGAATTGCGTCCAAACCGTTATCAGCCTCGTAAAGCTTTTAGCGATGAAGAACAAAAAAAACTGGTTGTTTCCATCAAATCCAGCGGCATCATCCAGCCGATCATCGTGCGCAAAGCGGGAAAAGGTTATGAAATAATCGCCGGAGAAAGACGCTGGCGCGCGGCGCAAGCGGCCGGGTTAAAAGATGTGCCCATCGTTATTCGTGAAGCAACCGACAAAGACGCGGCGGAAATGTCGCTGATCGAAAATATTCAGCGAGAAGAATTGAACGCGCTGGAAGAAGCGGCGGCATACGTGACGCTTACAGAAAAATTTTCTCTTTCGCAGGAAGACATATCAACTCGCGTGGGAAAGGATCGTTCTACGATCGCCAACACTATGCGCCTCTTAAAGTTACCGGCAAAAGTTAAATCCGCTTTAACGGAAAAAAAGATTTCCGCCGGCCACGCGCGCTGCCTTCTGGCCTGTGCTTCCACGGAAGAACAGCTCTCCGCGTTGGAAGCGATCATCAAAAGAGATCTCAACGTCCGGGAAACGGAGCGTTTGATTCAAAAACTGAAAAAGACACCCGTCGATAAAAAACGTGTCACCAAAGACCGTTTTTTGCATGATCTGGAAAAAGCGATGAGCAAAAAACTTCAGGCCAAGGTAGAAATCAAAGGTTCCCCCAAAAAAGGCGCTATCGAAATCAGATATAGCTCAATGGACGAGCTAAACCGCCTCTCCGGCCGCATTCTTGACGATTTAGATTAAAATAACCTTGTAAACAGGTGTTTATAAACTGTGGATAAATGGTGTTTAAGTGGATTCTGTTTGGGACAAAACTACTAAAATTATTCAGGAAAAGATAAGCAAGCAAAATTTCGATACCTGGATAAAACCGATTAAAATAGCTGCTATGGAAGACAAGTGCGTACAGCTTATCGTGCCCAATAAGTTTTTCAAAGATTGGCTTATGGATAACTATATTTCCACTATCAGGCAATCCTTACAAAACGTTGTCGGGCTGGACGTGGATATAGATTTTGTTCTGGCAAAAAATCAAATGTCTGTTTCCGACCAAATAGCATCCACGCCGATAAAGCCGAAAACGTCCGCCGCCGCCATCGCGGCTATTAAAGGTAAAAATAATTTATCATTAAACAGTAACTACACATTTGATAGATTTGTTGTCGGCCCCTGTAACCAGTTCGCTCACGCCGCGTCTATCGCCGTTGCCAAACAGCCGGCCAAAAATTACAATCCATTATTTGTTTACGGAGGCTCCGGGCTGGGAAAAACTCATCTTCTAAACGCCACGGGTCTGCTGGCCGCGGCGGCTCATCCCGAACTTAATGTCATGTATGTTTCCGCCGAAGAGTTCATGAACGAAATGATTAATTCCATCCGCTACGACCGGATGAATAAATTCCGGGAAAAATACCGCAATATTAGCTGTCTTTTGATGGACGATATTCATTTTCTCGCCGGCAAGGAACGGACACAGGAAGAATTTTTTCACACTTTTAATACCCTGCATGACAATGGTAAACAAATCGTGGTAACCAGCGATAAATTTCCCAAAGATATTCCCAATCTGGAAGGCAGGCTGCGTTCCCGATTTGAATGGGGGCTCATTGCCGATATTCAGCCGCCGGAAATAGAAACAAAAATCGCAATTATTGAAAAAAAGATGCATGAAACCCAGATGACTCTGCCTGATTCTGTCGTTCAGTATATCGCCTCACACGTAGAATCTAATATACGCGAACTAGAGGGTTTTCTCGTGAGAATTTGCGCCTATTCTTCATTAACCGGCAGAGAAATTGATTTAGACTTAGTAAAAGAAGTTTTAAAAAACCTGGTTAAACAAAACTCGAACCATGAAATTACTATTGAAGAAATTATAAAGACTGTTGCCGTAAAGCTGGGCGTAAAAATATCAGATATTAAAGCTCATAATAAAAATAAAAACCTTGTGTTTGCCCGTCAAGTATCAATGTATCTTGCCCGTAAATTAACCCACGCTTCTTTTCCGGATATCGGGCATAAAATCGGAGACCGCGATCATTCCACGGTCATTTACGCCACAAATAAAATTACTCATAAAATAGACGCGGATCAAAAAACACGAAATTTAGTCAAGGAGATTGAAGATAGTTTAATAAACAAAGCTTAATTTTTTCTAAACATAGTTATAAACAGGCTTTTATTTATTAAATATTTAATTTTATTAAAAAAATATCAATATTCAACCTATAAACAGGTACTATTACTATTACTATTTTATTTATATAAAGAGAATATAAATAAATATAAAAGAGAGGGAGGAAATTATGCAATTTAATATCAATAGAAACACCTTTCTGGATGGAATCCAAAAGACGTTGGGGATCGTAGAGAAAAAGACAACCTTGCCTATTTTAAACAATGTTCTTTTAAAAGCGGAGAAAAATAAACTTAAGATTATAGCCACCGATCGGGAAATTAGTCTTATTTCCGATTATGAAGCGGAAATAAAGGAAGGCGGAGAGATTACAATTTCCGCTAAAAAACTTTATGAAATGGTGCGGGAAATTCAGGGAGAAACGGTAAATTTCATTACCGCTAATAACGTTGTAAAAATATCGTGCCAAAGAGCCGTGTATAAAATACCGGGATTACCGGCGGAAGATTTTCCTGATGTATCGGATGATAAAAATGTTCAATTTTATAACATAAACGGATTATTGATTAAGGAATTAATTAATAAAACGTCTTTTGCCATGGCCGTGGATGAGATGAGGAAAAATTTAAACGGTGTATTTTTAGAATCATTTTTAGACGGAGCAGAAACCTTTTTAAGAATGGTGGCGACAGACGGGCATCGTTTGGCGATCGCGAAAACTATTTTTGGTGAGCCTTTTTTGGAAAAAGGTAAAGGGATTATCATTCCGCGCAAAGGTTTGATGGAAATAAAAAAAATCGCGGACGAAAACGAAAGCGTGAAAATCGGCATGGGTAAAAACATGTTTATAATTAAAACAGATAACACTATTTTAAAAGTAAGCCTGGTCGATGGTGATTACCCTGATTACAAGAGAGTTATACCGGCGGAAAAAGGAATTAGCATCACCCTGGAGAAAGAATCGTTTTTACACGCGTTAAAAAGAATGAATGTTGTTTCCTCAGAAAGATATGGCGGCGTTATTCTTTCCTTTACAGAAGGAAAGCTCACGTTAAATTCCACCAACCTGGACGTGGGTGAAGCCACGGAGGAAATAGACGTTTCATATACCGGAGAAGATGTGGAAGTAGGATTTAATGTTAATTATTTAATAGATGCTATTTCCGTTATAAATAAGGAAAATATACTGATGGAAGTTGGGGTGGGTATAAAACCGACTGCCGTTAAACAAACAGAAGGCGATGATTATCTATGCATCGTGATGCCGTTAAAAATTTAGAAATAATTTTTGGGGAGTTTTTAAAATAAGATGCCGCATAAATATGATGCTGACAGTATTAAAGTTCTTGAGGGATTGGAAGCCGTGCGTAAGCGGCCGGCGATGTATATCGGGTCGACCGGAAAAGAAGGTTTACATCATCTGGTATATGAAGTCGTCGACAACAGTATCGACGAGGCGTCAGCCGGATATTGCGACACTATTTCCGTAAAGATCAGAGTCGATAATAGTGTTGTGGTTGAGGACAACGGACGCGGCATCCCCGTGGGGATGCACAAAACAGAAAAAGTTTCAGCGGCGGAAGTTGTTATGACCAAGCTGCACGCCGGCGGTAAATTTTCGCACGATGCTTACAAAGTATCAGGTGGCTTGCACGGCGTGGGTGTTTCCGTAGTCAACGCTCTTTCTAAAATGTGCGAACTGGAAGTGCGCCGCGAAGGCCACGTGTATCGGCAGACCTACAAACAAGGTGTGCCCGTTGCTCCGCTGGAAGTTATCGGAAAAACTAAAAGCAATGGAACCAAAGTAACGTTTTTACCCGATGATAAAATCTTTGAAGACACAGAATTCAGCTTTGATGTCGTTTGCAACCGCCTGCGCGAGCTTGCTTTTTTAAACTCCGGCGTTAAAATTAATATCACGGATGAGCGCACTGATAAGAAAAACGAATTTTTTTACAAAGGCGGCATTGTTTCTTTTGTCGAGTATATCAACAGAAATAAAAAAGTTTTGCATAAGCACCCTATTTACGTTTCCGGTGAAAAAGAAGACTGCTTTGTGGAAGTTGCCCTGCAGTATAACGAAACATATCTGGAAAATATTTTTACCTTCGCTAACAGTATCAACACCACCGAAGGCGGCACTCATTTGATCGGCTTTCGCTCCGCCCTGACGCGCGTGTTTAACAATTACGCGACGAACAGCAAGCTGATCAAAGACGGCAAAGAATCTCTGCGCGGCGAGGATTTGCGTGAGGGCCTGGCCTGCGTCATCAGCGTCAAAGTACAGAATCCACAGTTTGAAGGGCAAACCAAAACAAAACTCGGCAACAGCGAAGTGCGTGGGTTGGTCGAAGGAATTGTTTATGAAAAGATAGGCAGCTTTTTGGAGGAAAATCCTTCAATTTCCAAACAGATTCTTAATAAATGTGTGGACGCCGCGCGAGCCAGAGAGGCCGCGCGCCGCGCTCGCGAACTGACTAGGCGAAAAAGTGCGCTGGAAGTAGGCTCGCTAGCCCGGTAAACTGGCGGATTGTCAGGAAAAAGATCCGGCGGCCAGCGAAATATATCTGGTAGAGGGAGATTCGGCGGGCGGCTCTGCCAAGCAAGGGCGCGACAGAAAAAATCAGGCTATCCTGCCTTTGCGCGGTAAAGTTCTCAATGTGGAAAAAGCGCGTTTTGATAAGATGCTGCAAAACGAAGAAATCAAACTGATCGTGACCGCCCTGGGCACGGGAATCGGTTCAGGCGAATACGACGTGAGCAAGTTGCGTTATCATAAAGTAATTATCATGACCGATGCCGACGTGGACGGCTCGCATATCCGCACGCTGCTTTTAACTTTCTTTTTCCGGCAAATGCGCGAGCTTATTGAGCGAGGATATTTATATATCGCCCAGCCGCCGCTGTTTAAGGTAGTGGATAAAAAGAACGAGCTCTATATTCAGAACGAAGAAAAAATGAGAAATTATATTCTGGAAAACGGCGTGACAAACATCAATTTAGTCATGGGTGATGGCAGCCGTTTTCCCGCGACCGGCAATAAATTGCTGAGTCTCATTAAAAAAATTATGCGCATCGAAGATCTGCTGGATCGCTTTGAAAAAGAAAAGCGCGACAGATTTGTGCTGCGCGTTCTGGCCGGCGATCCGGCTCTGAAGGAAAGCACTTTTAAAAACGATAAGAATCTCCAGGCCGTGGCCAAAAGAACAATCAAAGCTCTCAACGGCAATATTACCGATTTCAAGCTGAAACCCGATAAGGACGAGGGCGTTTACGAACTGATTTTTGACCTGAAGAAAAACGGCCATACGGTGACTACAGCCATGGATATTGAAACATTTCGCTCGCCGCAGTTTGCGGAAATTCGCACGCTGCTGGAACAGGTTTCCATTCTGGGCGAGCCGCCCTACCGCGATGTGGCGGAGGACGCTAAAAATCCGGTTATTCTGGAAAGCACCAAGGCGCTGGTTGAGCATATATTAAATTCCGGTAAAAAAGGAATCGGTTTGCAGCGCTACAAAGGCCTGGGTGAAATGAACCCTGAGCAGCTCTGGCAGACGACGATGAACCCGGAAAAGCGCACGCTCCTGCAGGTGACCGTGGACGACGCGGTGGAGGCGGATTTGATCTTCACCACGCTGATGGGTGATCAGGTAGAACCTCGCCGGGATTTTATTTATAAAAACGCTTTGGATGTTTCCAATTTGGACATTTAATCCGACAACGGAAAAATTACTTTTGTTAAAAATATTGCGCGACCGCATATCTAGAGAGGAAGAGAGCTAAAATGGAACAAGATATCCACAAAAAACCAACGCTGGTGAACATAGAAGATGAGATGAAAAAATCCTACATGGATTACGCCATGAGCGTCATCATCGGCAGAGCAATACCCGATGTGCGCGATGGTTTAAAACCGGTTCATCGCCGCGCTTTGTTTTCCATGTACGAGATGGGCAACCGCTACAATAAGCCTTATAAAAAATCCGCCCGCATTGTCGGTGACATCATCGGTAAATATCATCCGCACGGCGACGTGGCGGTGTACGACACAATCGTGCGCATGGCGCAGGAATTTTCCATGCGCTATCCCCTGGTTGACGGACAGGGTAACTTCGGCTCCATCGACGGCGATCCTCCCGCGGCCATGCGTTACACGGAAGTCCGCCTGGCGCGCATCGCGGAAGAAGTGCTGGCCGATCTGGAAAAAGAAACCGTCGATTTCGTGCCGAACTATGATGAATCTCTGCGGGAACCGTCGCTTTTGGCGGCGCGTCTTCCGCTGCTTCTGCTCAACGGTTCATCCGGTATTGCCGTCGGCATGGCCACAAATATTCCGCCGCACAACCTGACCGAAATTGTCAACGGCACGATAGCCTGCATCAAAAATCCGGAGATAACCGTCGAAAAACTGATGAAGCTCATTCCGGGGCCGGATTTTCCCACGGCTGGTTTTATCAACGGGCGTGAAGGAATTATTTCCGCGTATAAAACCGGACGCGGCATTATAAAAATGCGCGCGCGCGCGCTGATTGAAAAAAACGCCCGCAACGACAGGAAACCATCGTCATTACGGAAATTCCCTACCAGGTAAATAAAGCGACGCTGATTGAGAAAATTTCTGAACTGGTACGCGATAAAAAAATTGAGGGCATCAGCGATCTGCGCGACGAATCCGACCGCGACGGTATCCGCGTCGTTATCGATTTAAAGCGGGATGAAAATTCATCAATTATCCTGAATAAACTTTATAAATTAACGGCAATGGAATCATCGTTCGGCATTATCATGCTGGCGATAACCGACGGCCGCCCGCAGGTTTTAAATCTTAAGCAGGTGCTCGAAAAATTCATTGTGTTCCGCCGCGAAGTCGTGGTGCGGCGCACCGAATTTGATTTGGCGCGAGCCAAGGAGCGGGCGCATATTTTGGAAGGCCTGATTATCGCGCTCAAAAATATCGATGCCATTGTCGCGCTGATAAAGGCGGCAAAAAATCCGCAGGAGGCCTCGGAAAAACTTTGCGCCAAATTTAAGTTATCCGAAATTCAGGCCAAGGCAATTCTGGAGATGAGGCTGCAGCGGCTGACCGGCCTGGAACGCGCTAAAATCGACGAGGAATACAAAGAAATAAAAGCTCTCATGACCAAATTAGAAGGCATTCTGGCCGATCCGCAGAAAGTTCTGCAGGTAATTATCGATGAGCTAAACGAAATAAAAGAGCGCTACGGCGATGAACGGCGCTCGGAAATTGTCGCCAGCAGCGGTGATATCGATATCGAAGACATGATCGTGGAAGAAGACATGATGGTGACGATTACGCATGCCGGCTACATCAAACGCAATCCGGTAAGCCTGTATCGCAGCCAGCGGCGCGGCGGACGCGGCAAGATGGGCATGGGCACAAAGGAAGAAGATTTTGTCGAAAAAATCTTTGTCGCATCCACGCATCATTATCTGCTGGTCTTCACCAATACCGGCCGGGTGCATTGGCTCAAGGTCTATCAGATCCCGCAGGCGGGGCGCGCCGCCAAAGGCAAGGCGATAGTGAACATGATCAACATGGGCCAGGGCGAACGGGTCAGCGCCACGTTGCCCGTGCGCGCGTTTGACGATGATAAATATATAGTGATGGTAACCAAGAAAGGCACGATTAAAAAGACAGAGCTTTCCGCTTATTCTAATCCGCGTTCCGGCGGCATTATCGCGCTGTCTCTGGATAAGGGCGATGAACTTGTCGATGTGAAAGTCACCACGGGCAAACAGGATATCTTCCTGGCCACGCGCCGCGGTCTGGCCATTCGTTTCAAGGAAAAAGACGTGCGCGACATGGGACGCACAGCCAAAGGCGTGCGCGGTGTCAGTCTGCTTAAGGATGATGAAGTGGTCGGCGTGGAGATACCGGAAAAAGACACTTACATATTGACCGTTTCCGAAAAAGGATTCGGCAAAAGCACGCCGATTAAGGAATACCGCCTGCAAAGCCGCGGCGGCAAAGGCACGCTTAATTTAAAAATCGTCCCCAAAGTAGGCAATGTCTCCGGTGTCTTGCAGGTATCAGGCGAAGAGCATGTTATGCTGATCAGCGATGGCGGCAAAGTAATTCGCCTGAAAGGAGAGGATATACCGATTCATCATCGTGTAGCGCAGGGCGTTAAGCTTATTGATCTGGAGGCCAAGGAA
Organism: uncultured delta proteobacterium; assembly: GCA_963813455.1. Classification (GTDB taxonomy): domain Bacteria; phylum Desulfobacterota; class Syntrophia; order Syntrophales; family Smithellaceae; genus UBA4810. The sequence continues at coordinate 297,633 of CAWEZF010000013.1, read as the reverse complement.
AAACTGGTTGGCGTTGCCCTCACTACATCAGAGGGCGGCGATGACGAAAACGGAATAGAGGACGAGGGCGAAGAATAAAAGTCGCGCTCACTTAAAGTCTCAAAAGCCCCTTAACTGTATTAAGTTAAGGGGCTTTTTTTGGTTTTCCTGCGGCGCTTGTCTTTGGAAGTTAAATTCATTATAGTTGCCTAATGAAAAACTACACGCTGCTTGATCATACCGCCGATATCGGTATTGAAGTTTGGGGGAGCTCGAAAGAAGAAGCGCTCGCCGCGACCGTCGAGGCCATGTTTGATTTAATCGCGGAGAGCGAAAGCGTCGCCGCGCGGGAGGAAAAAAAGATTGCCGTAAGCGGCGCGGATACGGCCGATATGCTGATTAACCTTTTGCGTGAAGCCCTTTATCTTTTTCACGGCGATGCTTGGCTTTGCAAGAAGTGTGAAATACTGGAGATGGACGAAGAAAACATTACCGCGCGACTGCAGGGTGAACCCTATGACGCGAAAAAGCATCAGCTGAAAATGGAAATCAAGGCCGTAACGTATCACACGCTGAAAATCGAAAAGCGCGATCAAGACTGGCGCGCCAGGGTGATTTTTGATGTCTGAAATTAAGATGGAAAGAATTGATGCCAACCGCGTGCTGATTCCGCAGACAGGCAAAATGCGCGTTCCGGGAATTATTTACGCCGACGATAAAATTTATGAGCTTTTGAAAAACGACGAAAGCGCCAAGCAGGTGGCCAATGTCGCCTGTCTGCCGGGCATTGTAAAATATTCGCTGGCCATGCCCGATGTCCATTGGGGATACGGTTTTCCCATCGGCGGCGTGGCGGCATTTGATGTGGAAGAAGGAATAATTTCACCCGGCGGCGTGGGCTATGATATCAACTGCGGCTGCCGCCTGATGACCACAAATCTGACGCTTGGTGATATTAAAGAAAAGCTTGGCGCGTTGACCACAGCGCTGTATCACGGCATTCCCTCCGGTGTTGGCTCGAAGGGATTTGTAAAATTATCCGGCAAAGACCAGAAAAAAGTTTTGGAAGAGGGCTCCGCCTGGGCGGTAAAAAACGGTTTTGGTTTGCCTGAGGATTTAGAGGCAACGGAAGACCAGGGCGCAATACAAGGCGCGGATCCGGCACAAGTTTCGGCGCGCGCTATCGAGCGCGGCAAAGAGCAATTAGGCACGCTTGGTTCGGGCAATCACTTTCTGGAAATAGAAATGGTGCAGGAGATTTTTGATGAAAAGGCGGCGCAAGTTTTTGGCCTGCAAAAAGGACAGATTGCCGTGATGATTCACAGCGGCTCGCGCGGCCTGGGTTATCAGGTCTGCGACGATTATTTGGCTTTAATGGTTAAACACGCGGGAGAAACCGGAATTGAATTGCCGGATCGGCAGCTTGCCTGCGCGTATATTAAATCTCCCCGCGGTCAAAATTACTTGGCGGCGATGGCCGGCGCGGCAAATTATGCCTGGGCCAACCGCCAGGTTCTGATGCATCTGACCAGAGAGATTTTTGAAAAGACGCTGCGCATATCCCCACGCGATCTTGGAATGCGCCTAGTTTATGATGTCTGCCACAATATCGCCAAGATGGAGTCGTTTGATATTGACGGCAAAACAAAAAAACTATGTGTGCATCGCAAAGGCGCGACGCGCTCTTACCCCGCCGGGCGCGATGCCCTGCCTGCGCGCTATAAAAATGTGGGACAGCCGGTTTTGATTCCCGGAGATATGGGCACGGGGTCTTTTGTGTTATCAGGCCAGCAAAAAGCGATGGAAGAAACGTTTGGATCGGCCTGTCACGGCGCGGGGCGCGTGATGAGCCGCACGCAGGCCACCAAGGCCTCGCAGGGGCGCTCTATCGCCAAAGAATTGGCTCAAAAAGGCGTTTTGGTGATGGCCGGCAGCAAAGGAACACTGAAAGAAGAAATGCCGGAAGCCTACAAAAACCTTCACGATGTAGTGCAGGTGGTGCACAACGCCGGAATCGCGAAAAAAGTGGCAAACCTTAAGTCAATCGCCTGCATCAAAGGTTGACTCCACAACAAGCTAAGAGTCAACCCGGCGTATGCCAGGGCCTACACGGTAATCCAGTGTCTTTGTCATTGCGCCCGGCAGGAGCTCCGGCGCATGCCGGATACGTCGGAGTAAACAACAGGAATCCAGAAAACACAAAAAGTGTGCGGGGGAAATCCCCCTCTTTTGTAAAGAGGGGTTAGGGGAGATTTTATATAAAATTATAATTATTGCTTCTGGAAATTTTTTTCAAGTTGTTATAAGTAACTTCGCTAGTAATTATTGGAGAGCAAAATGGACGAAATCGTCTTTGATGAAAACGAAGATTGGGAAAAACGGATTCTGTGCTCCGATGAATCCTGCATCGGTACTATAGGGCCGGAGGGCCTTTGTAAAGAATGCGGCAAGGGTTATGAAGGAGAAATGATCATGGGCCACGGAACAGCAAGCAGCAAACCGGTTGAGGAATCAATCCAAAAAACGAAAGCAACGGATTCTGAAGATGACGACTGGGAAAACCGTATTCTATGTTCAGACGAATCCTGCATCGGCGTCATCGGTCCCGACGGCAAGTGCAAGGAATGCGGCAAACCCCTAAAATAAAATTCATCTTGTAATCCACCACACGCCTCAGCTTTCTGCCAGCAGCAACGCAAAATGCCAATATCAAACCGCACCCCATTTTGTACCAAGAGAGGCCTTGATATCACAGTGTGTATTCTGTTTTATCTTTTTTAATAGGTCTATTAATTTTTGATGTCTTCTACTGCCTTATCTACTTTCTTGCCGGCACTCTCCAGAGGGCCTTCTTTGCAGCTCGACAGCCCAACAACAAAGACTATCATTGCCAACAGGGCGATAATAATTTTAAAATATTTCATCTTTCTTTTCTCCTTTCACAAATTAACGAATATTTCCTACATCTAAGTAACAGAATATTACAGATGATTGCCACTCAAAACACCACAACCAGCAAGATGAGCACCTGCATATTCTATGACCAATACTCTGGCTGTTAAAATTTAAACGCAACTTCTACCTTCGTCGATTCCACCAGTAACCGCCGCCGCCGAACACTAGAATCAACACAAGAATGAGAATAACGAGTTCTGTTGTACCCATGGTAATTTCCTCCATTTTTTATTGTTAAATATCTGGATAAACTGCAGCCGCTTTTCATAAATGCCTATATACGCATATTACAAACGATCAGATTATAGGCACCTCAAGAGTAACCTTTGTACCTTTTCCCGGCGCCGATTTAACAGTGAGGCTGCCTTCGATTGATTCCGCTCTTTCCTGCATGATATCCATACCCAGGCATATTTTGCTGCCGATATTACTTTTTTTATCAATGTCAAAGCCTTTACCATTATCGATTATTGTAAAGTGCAGCTTGTCCTTCTTTTTGTTGATAGATAAATCCACATGCGACGAACCGGAATGTTTAATGGCATTGTTTATCGCTTCCTGAATAATTCTGTAAATGATGATTTCCACCTGTATGGGAAATCTGTCGGCGAATTCTTCACCGGATATAATAACATCAACACCTGTTCGCAGTTTGCATTGTTTGCCGTACCATTTCAGGGCGGCAAAAATTCCGAAATTATCGAGAACCGTGGGGCGAAGGTCTGATATGATCGTATGTAGCTGATCTCCTAACCCTTCTACAAGGCTTATCGCATCATCCAGTCTGGAAATCGTCTTCTCTTTCGCGTGCCCATTGACCTCAAGTTTTACCAGGTTAAGACTCATGCTCAGGGCGGTAAGTTTCTGACCAAAATCGTCATGCAGCATTGTTGACAGGTTCCGCTTCTTTGCCTCTTCCATTTCCGCCAATCGTCTATGGAGTTCCTTTATTTTTTTATATGACTCTAAGAGTTTTGCTCCTGTCTGCTTGCGCTTTTCCTCTTCTCGTTTGCGCGCGGTAATATCACGAATGTTGCACTGAATTACTTTGGTATGGTCTACAAAGTAAAGATTGCTGACAAACTCCACGGCAATGGGCCGGCCATCGCTGGTTTTCAGCGGCAGATCTTCGTAACGGATATATTCATTGTCTTGCAGGGCCTTGAATGCTTTTTTGGACGCGGCAATATCCTTGAATACACCTAGTTCCCAGATATATTGACCGTATAATGCATCGCATGGATAACCAAGTAACTTGAGCAGAAAAGGATTGACATCAACTACCTTTCCCGTATCAGCATCGAGAATCAAGATACCGTCCTGAGCCGATTCAAAGAGCCGCCGGTAACGCTTTTCGGAATCTTGCAGATCCCGCGCGGAGGTTTCCTTCTCCACCAACCCGTCTTCTATCTGCACAATTCGTGTATTCAGGTCGGCATTAGAAATATGATGCGCGCCTTGAACGTTTTTGCTTTGCATACTTACAACCTCAACAAAGGGTTATCCCGGATAACATTGAGCTTTATATATAAGATATTAATAGCAAATCTCCTGCCATTAATGAAAAAAACCCATAAATCATCATTTGTCTCTGATAACATGTGGTTAGATCAACCAGACATAACAGCGCAAAAGCAGGAAATGATTCTTTAGGGCTCAACATTTGGTGGAACCTTTTGTAAGCATTGACCGGGAGGCGAACAATCCAAGAACCGATATTATTGATTAAAGAGAACCGCATAATCCATTAACCCATTGATTATCTTCGGTTGATGGTTTTTTAAAAATATGTCAGATTGTACACAGAAAGTGGCCCTCCCAAAAACAATAGTTTAAAGGTGCATGCATGTCGATCAAAGTAATTATTGCCGATGATCATGCCGTTATTCGTGAAGGATTGCAGATGCTCCTGGAAAGCGATCCGGATATTAAGGTTATTGCTACCTGCTCAACGGGAATAAATGCTGTATCTGACGTTAGAAAGCTCAAGCCGAATGTTGTTGTCATGGATATATCCATGCCGGATATGGATGGCATCGAGGCAACACGGCACATTGCTGAATTAGAATCATCGTCAAAAGTAATTATCCTTTCCATGCATGGATCAACAGAACATGTGCAAAGAGCTCTTAGTGCCGGAGCGGTCGGCTACCTTCTCAAGCAATCCGCCGGAACGGAAGTCATCAAGGCAGTTAAAGCCGTTCATGCAGGCAAGCGTTATTTGACCGAGAAGATTACCGATATTCTGTTTGATAATTATATAAATAAACAAAAACCTTCTTTGCGGGAACAACCGCTGGAGAAACTGAGCCAGCGCGAACGCGATGTGCTGAAACTGATTGTGGAAGGGCGATCAAATCAGGCAGTTGCTGAAATGCTTTGCATTTCAAAAAAAACTGTTGAAACATATAAAGTCCGCATCATGCAAAAACTAGACGTCCATGATCTACCCTCACTTGTCAAATTTGCTATTCAGCAAGGATTGACATCCGTCGAATAAAACTTTTTTGTATTTCAAAATCTCCCGACATTGTTTGTCAAACATCCTGACATGATGCGTCAGAGCATCCTGTCAATATTTGTCTAACATCCCGACATAGTTTATCAAAGCCTCCCGGCATACAAAATTATCTCAAAGCCTTAGATTAATACAAAAAGAGGGGAGCAGTTTTTTAAACACAGAACACGCATGTCAAAAACTATTTTAATTGTCGATGACAGCAAGAACCTGGGCAAACTTATTCAGGAGTGGCTGGAAATTGTTTTTCCGGATTGCACCATAGCCGCAGTTCTGTCCAGCGCTGATGCTCTTGAATATTTTACAAAAGAAATCCCCGAAATTGTGATCATGGATATTAATCTTGACGGAGTCAATGGAATTGAAGCTACTCGGGAACTGAAGAGTAAATATCCGCAAACGAAGATTATTTTCCTTTCTATTTTTAATGATGATGTTCATCGATCTGCCGCTTTCTCTGCCGGAGCCAGCGGTTATGTCGTCAAAGCCAAAATCAATGTCGAGTTTATTCCTCTACTGAAGAAGCTGATTAACGGTGAGGTGTCTGTATCGGCGCCGATGACACCTTGATATGTCTGACGGATTGGCTAACTAATCCAGTAATGGATCCGCCCGTAAAATAAACGGCAGGAAAACAAAAAATTATGCTTACAAACATGGTACATATTTCAAAAAAAAACGGCTACATTGGATTAATTATATTAATCGTCAGTTTATTCATTGTAAGTGCAGCAAAAGCTGATGATAACTCAATTAAAGTTACCTCAGTTGTTAAATTTGCCGGTGGCATGGTGTCGTCCTATTTTATCCATGAAGCGGCACACGCGCTTGTTGCCGCAGCAACAGGCACATCGATCGATTGGAAGGGCGGTGACATAAACCAGCCTCTACAATATACAGAAAATGCGTCGAATCACACCAAGGGATTTGCCATTAATTCCGCCGGTTTATTGGCGCAAATGGCTACTTCTGAAATTATTTTGTTCAACGATAAAATAGATAAAAACGACAGTTATGTGCGCGGTATGATGCTTATGAATATCCTCAACCCCCTTTTCTATGCCGCCGACTATTGGCTAATCAAAAAAACAAATAGATCCGATGGGAATTCATACACGGGGGATTTAAAAGGGATTGAATTCCATTCTAACAAAACAACAGCGGATATTTTTACCGGCACCATGGTTGCCCTTGTTACATTTGAAGCATATCGTTTTGTCAAAACCCAATCATGGGCGCCTAAATGGCTAAAGAACGATGGCGAACCGGAGCATTTTAACTTAGTGCCTTTATCATCCGGCGGAGCATTCCTTACCTATACCAGGACATTTTAATGATGTTGATGACGGATTGAATGATCTTAATATCCGTAAAGACACTCTCGCCTCAGTGTTCTATCTTCATTACTTCCTGTTTCGGCGACATCGATTCTGCAGCAGTAAACCACGGTTTCCTTAGGATGGGCCAAAACTATCTGTCCCGTAAGTATCGGATGATTATTGGTGACATTGGCATCGGCTTCATCGGTCCCGACGGCAAAGGCAAAGTTTGTGGCAAGCCCCTAAAATAAAAATTTAACGTGTCAGCCATTGATGGATAAAGGCGGCGAGTAGCCATATACCGCAGCTTGCCGCAAGCATCAAGGCAAGTGGCACTTCTTTTTTAAAGCACAACAAAGCAACCAGAAAAAACAAAATGCTGGGCACTATTCCCCAAAGCGCGCCTTTAGCGAACGCCTGCATTACTTGCGGATTACCGCTGTTTTCCAGATAAACCCAGATTAAAACCAGCGCGCCGGTAAGCGGCATGACGGCAATCAGCCCCGCCAGCGACGGGAATTTTTTGGCGATGCCGGTAGCGGCAAGGATTATGGCGACGCTGAGGATTATTTTAACGAGAAGCTGCATTTGTAAGAAACTCCATTAATCTGTCCTGACGGCAAGTGCAAGAAATGCGGTTAGCCTCTAAAATAAAATTATCTTTTAAGCAACCACACACCGAAGCTGGCCGCCAAAAGCGTACCGAAATGTCACGATTAAGGATTTGACCTTTATTCTTTGCAGTATAGTTAAGAGCCTGTGTTATTACGTCCATGGGATTGAAGCCTAGCGTGGATACCCGCCTCTATAGACTTGTATAAGGGCTCTGTTTCTTTCTTAATTTTCTTCCAACCTTCATTTTGCATTTTCCAGCCTTTAGCTTCATGACCAATTTCTTTCGATACGATTGCATCCCAAAGAAGCTCTGCCATTATTGTGAATTTATCCTTTATCTCTGAAGGCAAAAAAATTCCATTCCGTGCAACGAATGTCTGTAAATCACCAAATGACGTTTTTACTTTTTGCAGCCGGTGCCAAAAAATAATTTCTTGGTATGTTTTGTTCTTCTCTCTTGATTTGAGAACTTCATTCTTTTGAGAGGCGGTAAGTTCTGTATCTGCTAGGAACTCCTCAAGCTGTTCAGCGTTCATTTTATCAACATCTGCATAGTGTTGTAACGGTGAAACCAACCAAGCAACCAAGCCATGAGCTTCATCTAGCTTGGTCCATACTTCTGGAAGAACGGAGAACTCTTTGTCTTGCAATTTGAGTGCTCCACTTAAAAGAGAATCAATTTCTACTCTTAGTCGCTGTAGTTCCATGGCCTGATGATGTCTGAGTTCCTCTAGCTTTTGAGAAAATTTGTTTTCTATCCATGTTTTTCCTAGGAACTGGAAGAGAAGGTAAGCAACGGCAGCACCGCCTCCACCATATGCGAGTAATTGGAATAAAAATTTTAAAACATCGTCAAAAGTGATCATGATTTCTAACGGTATTTATATTTACACTAAATTTTTAATACTCTAGTTTTTTTCTATCTTTTCATTTTATTCAGCGGACAAACTTTAACGCATTCGTCGCAGTCGATCCAGTAGTTGTGTCCGGCGGTGTTGATGACGCGTTCGATGTTCTTTAAACCTTCTTCAGTTTTTAAAGCCAGCGGATAAATCGCGTGTTTTATCGCATAGGCCAGGCAGGTCATTTTATGGAAGTTTCCTTGTTCATCAAAAGCTTTGGAGGGGCATACTTTCATGCAGGCGCTGCAATTTGGCGGGCAGGGTAATTCATCAGAAAGCAGTTTATCGCCGGGAATGGGCGCGCTGGTGACAACAGCGGCAAGTCTCAAAAGCGAGCCGTATTTGGGATGATAAACCTGGCCGGAGCGGCCGAAACGTCCCAAGCCTGCTTTTACCGCCGCGTGTTTTAAAGACATCACGCCCCAGGGTTCGAACTGATGAAAAACCATCGGCGCGTAACTGGGAATAGGCATTGCCAGATGCTTGCCTTTGGCTTCAATAAAATTGCTCAAAGCCAGCGCAATGTGGTCAAGCTTTGTGTAGGCACTGTGATAAGTTCTGTGGACGGCGTAAAGATTATAATCAGGCGAGCGCAGCATTCCCTGCGGCACAGGAATGCCGATGACAATTACGGTTTTGGCATCTTCGCAGACACGCGCGGGATGATGTTTTTCCGGCGCGTCGTCAAAGCGCGACACGGGAGCAAAGCCCACCGCTTCAACCTGCGGGCGCAAAAATTTTTTGATGGCTTGTTTTAAGGGTTCCGCCATAAAAATATATCTAGAATTCGTAGAGTTTTTTGCCCGGCACGACCGTGAAATTTTTCTTCGTTAAAATCTCAATGGCCTTTTCCGGGTTATCAAAACGGAAAATGATAACGGCGTTTTCACCGCTTTTTTCCACAAAGGCGTAAACGTATTCCACGTTAACCCCTTCCTGGGATACGGCTTCCATCACGCTGTGCAGGCCGCCCGGCTTATCGGGCACTTCCACGGCTACTACAGGAGTTTTACTGACCTGAAAACCTTTTTCTTTAAGAACCGTATTGGCTTTTTCCACATCGTTGACAATCAATCGCAAAATCCCGAAATCCGCTGTTTCCGCGACGGAGAGAGTCCGTATATTGATATTGGCATCTTTGAGCACGCGTGTCGCTTCCTGAAGCGTACCGGGTTTATTTTCCAGAAATACTGATATTTGTTCGACTTTCATGGCCTGTCACCCCTTTCTGTTTTATTCCTACATACGGCGCTTATCGATTACCTTGTCGCCTGCTTTCTTCAAAGTATTCGGCCCCACCAGTTTCACGCGCGGCTCGACGCCCAGATAATCCTGCATATCTTTGACGATACGCTGTTCGATTTTCTGCAGTTCCTTGACGCTGCCCGAATCGCTGAAAATTTTATCGCTGACTTCCACCTGCAGCTCCAGCGCGTCCAAAGCGCCGGCTTTATCCACAATGAGCTGATAACGCGGTTCAAGTCCTTCGATATCTACAAGAATTGCCTCGATCTGCGCGGGGAAAAGATTGACGCCGCTGATAATGAGCATATCGTCGCTCCTTTTGAGCGCTCGTTCCATTTTGATATGCGTGCGCCCGCAGCGGCAGGGCTCGGTGATCAATCTGGAGATATCGCCGGAGCGGTAGCGGATGAGCGGAATTGCCTCGCGCGAAAGGGAAGTGAAAACAAGTTCTCCTTCCTGACCTTCGGGCAGAACTTCGCCCGTCTGTGGATTGATTGTTTCCACGATAAAATGGTCTTCGAAAATATGCATGCCGTTATGCGCTTCGATGCATTCCATCGCCACGCCCGGGCCGATTACTTCAGAAAGGCCGTAAATATCCAGCGCGGTGATGCCGAAAGTTTTTTCAATTTCTTCACGCATGGCTTTACTCCACGGTTCCGCGCCGAAAATACCCACGCGCAGCTTGAAGGATTTTAAATCCAGCCCCATAGTTTTAGCTTCCTGCGCCAGATGCAGCGCGTAAGAAGGCGTGCAGCAGATTACCGTGGGGCCGAAATCGCGCAGAATCATTAATTGCCGTTTGGCGTTGCCGCCGGAAATCGGAATGACGCTCGCGTCAATCTTTTCCGCGCCGTAGTGCAGGCCCAGTCCGCTGGTAAATAAGCCGTAAGAAAAAGCGTTATGGATGATGTCATTTTTGGTAATGCCCGCGGCTACCAGGCAGCGCGCGACCAGATCTGACCATGTTTCAATGTCGTGCCGTGTATAACCAAAAACGGCGGAGCGGCCGGTAGTACCGGAAGAAGCATGCAGCCTGACAATGCTGCCCATTGGCACGGAAAACAAGCCATAAGGGTAGTTATCGCTCATGTCCTTGCGGTTGATAAATGGCAGTTTTTTTAAATCATCCAGGGATTTTATATCCGATGGTTTTATTTGAGCGACATCGAATGATTTCTTGTAAAATCCCACCGTGTGATAAACACGCTGCATAACCTGCTGGAGTCTTTTGAGCTGCAGTGCTTTGAGCGCTTCGCGGGGCAGGGTTTCAAATTCTTCGTTGTAGAACATGGCGGAACCTCCATTCTCTTATAATACCAAGCCGCATTCTTCAGCTAACTTTGTTGTCATCGTCGTCGGCTTCCTCAACGTATTTGTAATACGCCTGCGGAGCCTCCTCCTTGCCGCCGCGTTATCTTTTGAATGCAACTCGGTATAATTAATATCGAACTTGAGTAAAAGTCTAACAAAACTTTGCTGCTCTGGCAAGAATCTTTCCTGCGCGCAAACGCAACTATTTATTTAAGGTTATTAAAGTAATTTGAGGTTAGGAGTATTCCCAACGCGGTTTTTGTGTCGGTTATTTCGCCTTTTTTTAGCATCGCCTCTAAATCGGAAAGTTTTTTCGGAACGACTTCAATAAATTCATCCTCATCGGGTTTAAGTGGCGCGTAAACAAGGTCGGAAGCAAGGAAAAAATACATATATTCATTGCAGTATCCGGCCAGCAAATAGCCTTCGTAAAGCCGGTTCATTTTACCGGCGCGAAAACCCGTTTCTTCCGCCAGTTCGCGCTGCGCGCATTCTTCTGGTGGTTCCTTAAGATCGTTGAACGCTCCCGCGGGAATTTCCAGCAGATGATTTTTTACGGCAACACGGTATTGTCTGACCAGCAGTATTTCGTTTTTGTCATTTATCGGAATAATTGCCACAGTGGGTTTGTGGTCAATCCAGGTCTGTTTGATTGATTTTCCGTTGGGCAGCGCCACATCTTCTTCATATACATCAAATATTTTGCAGCGGTAAACAAGAGAAGGTTTTTTGTTTTCCATGAAGAGGGCGTCCGCGGTCAGTTTGTTTTGATGATGCTCAGTATATTTTTTTCAATTTCTTCTTTGGGGAGAGAGCCGGTTAGTCGCTGCACCAGTTTGCCTTCTTTGAAAAAAAGCATTGTCGGGATGCTTTGGATGCCGTATTGCGAAGCGGTCAGCGGATTTTCATCGACGTTTAGTTTGGCTACCTTGACGCCGTTGGCGTAATCGGAGGCGAGTTCATCGATGATGGGCGACAAGGCGCGGCAAGGTCCGCACCAGGGCGCCCAGCAATCAACGAGCACGGAAATATCGGATGCCAATACTTCACGCGCGAAGGTGTTATCTGTAACGTCAAGCGGTTTGGTTTTTTGTTGTGTTGCCACCAACGGATCGCCGCATTTGCCGCATAATGGTTTTTTGTTAAGCTTATCTTCCGCAACGCGATTTTTTGTGCCGCATTTGAGGCACGGGATAATCAGTTCATCCAGTGGAGCGCCGCATTTGCCGCATACGGAACGCCCCTGAAATTTTTTTTGCGGTATGCGATTTTTCGTTCCGCATTTGAGACAGCGGATAATAACGTTGTCCGGCATACATTTGTCACCTGCGGAACTAAATGTTTTTTGTCAAAACCATCCGCGCGTTATTTGGCAATGCTCACCATAAAAGGTTTTAATTTGTCAATAAGTTCAGCAGGTTTCATCTTAGCCAGAAGCCCACGCTGTCCCGCGCCCAAATAAATTTCGGGCATCATAGCGATAGATTTTTCCATAAAAGCAGGCATGACTTTCTGTATACCGAAAGGAGAAATAGCGCCTCTTTCATAGCCGGTGTGAACTTCCGTCAGTTCTTCGCTGCATGCTGAAATCTGCTGCGCTCCGATAATTGCGGCAAGCTCTTCCGGAGATACTTCCTGATCGCCATGCATCAGCACCAGCATTGGTTTTCCTATTTCGTCTTCCATAACCAATGTTTGGATAATGCAATGAGGATCAACTTTTAATTGTGCCGCCTGCTGTTCTATGGACCATGAGTCTGCCATCTGGCAGGAACATAATGTGAATACCGCTTTTTGTCTTTGTAAATCCTGCACAGCAGGTGTCGCGGGCAGCGATACTTTTGTTTTTGGAGCCCCTGTCTTTTTTACGGCTGGTTTTTTAACAGCTTTTACTTTTTTTACCGCCGTTTTTTTGGGACTGGCAGCTTTTTTTGCTTTTACCTTTTTAGATACAGCTGCTTTTTTTGGTTTTGCCTTCTTTGCGGCCTTGACTTTTTTAATGGCCTTGGCCTTTTTTACAGCTTTAACTTTTTTTACAACCTTTTTCTTTTTTGGAGCCGCCACTTTTTTAACAACTTTTTTCTTTTTGACGGGTTTTGATTTTTTTAACGCTTTAGCTTTTTTCTTTGCCGGCACTTTCTTTTTTGCTGGTTTTTTCTTTTTCATACTCCCTCCCCTTTGATTGCTGAATAAGGATTTTATGAAGCTTTGCTTGGTAATATAGCAAGTATAATTAAAAAAGCAATATTTTATGATACGCTTTCGAAACGGCAAAAAACTGTTGCCATGATGGTGATAAATATCTTGCTTCATGTAATCAAATTGTTTAAAAAGGTAAAATTCATTTTCAGAGAACGTAAATTATGCCCGAATCAACGCAAATCATTCTTGGTATTTTAGCGCTAGCCATAGTTATGATCTTGGCGATGCTAGGGACAGGCTGGTGGACTAAGAAAATATGCCTAGCAATCATGCGGGAGTTGGAAACAAAAGGCGCTGTTAATGAAGCAAAAGCTGTTGCATTACCATATGATAAGTCTGAATATTTCAAAATCGGGTATCGCGACTACCGTCCGAAAGCGCTGGAGATGCTGGTTATCAGCGAGGCTGTTTGCCGTACCGAAGATGGGCGCTATTATTTAAATCAGGAAAAAGCAAAAGCGATGTGATAACGGCTGTATCCTAATGGAAAAAAGCCTTAAGCATTAAAAAACGCGATACCTTTCCAGGCAGACCAATAAACAAGTTATATTAATAATAATAACAGGTATCTAAGAGCCGGTAATCAAAAATTGCCGAATTAGATAAAATGTTTGAAAGCTCTTTGTGCGCTCCTAAGCAAAGAGAAAAGCATATTCATTTCCTTGATTTTACGCTGATTTTAAGTTATTTGACGCACATAAAATTATAGTGGAGCCCGCGTTTTGCAATTTAACCCCTGCATGAAACACAAACTTATCCGCGATTCTGCGCGTCATTTCGCGGAAACAGAATTGGCCCCTATTGCCGCGGAAATTGACAAAAACGCAACATTTCCCGCCGCAGTTGCCGAAAAGATGAAAAAGCTTAACTATTTCGGCCTGCAGGTGCCGAAGGAATTCGGCGGCGCGGCGCTCGATTCGGTCAGCGCGGCCATTGTGGTGGAAGAGCTTTCCCGCGTGTGCGCGGCGGTGGGACTGTGTGTTACCGTGCACAACGGCGTTGCTGTTTTTCCGTTTCTGCAGTTCGGCAACAAAAAACAAAATGAAAAATATCTGCCCAAACTCGCTTCGGGCGAAATGATTGGCGCGTTTAGTCTTACGGAAGCCAATGCCGGCTCCGACGCCGGTTCCGTGGAAACAACGGCGGTGCAAGACGGTAATGGTTATGTTTTAAACGGCACAAAAATTTTTGTCACCAACGGCGGTATTTGCGATTTGGCGCTGATTTTCGCGCTGACCAATTCCGATCAGAAACAACTGCAAAGCTCCGTGTTTATCGTGGAAAGTTCCTGCGAAGGTTTTTTGCGCGGCGAGCTCGAAGACCTCTGCGGTATGCGCGCCAATCCCGTATCCTCGCTGTTTCTGGAAAACTGTCGCGTGCCGGAAGAAAATATTTTGGGCAAGCTGGGCATAGGAATGAAAATCGGCATGACCACGCTGGATAACGGCCGTATCGGCGTGGCGGCGCAGGCCCTGGGCATCGCGCAGGGCGCGTTTGAAGCGGCGGTGAAATACGCCAAGGAAAGACAGCAATTTAAAAAACCGATTGCCTCGCTGCAAACCATTCAAAATTATATTGCCGATATGGCGACCGAGCAGGCTGCGGCGCGTCTGCTTTTATACCGCGTCTGTGAGCTAAAAGACGCGGGCGCAGCCTTACGGCTGTGAAGCGGCGATGGCCAAACTTTATTGCAGTTCGGTTGCGTCCAAGACAACATCGCTGGCCGTGCAGATTCACGGCGGTTACGGTTACAGCAAGGAATACGATGTGGAAAGATATTTCCGCGATGCTAAAGTAACGGAAATTTATGAAGGCACCAGCGAAATTCAGCGCATGGTTATCGCGCGCGCGGTGCTGTCAAAACTGACACTGTAGGATTTCATGTTAAAACTTGTCGTTTGCATAAAGCAGGTTCCCATGGTGACGGAACTGCCGTGGGATGAAAAAACCGGCACACTTAGGCGAGATCTAGCGCCGGGAATGATGAACCCCGCCTGCAAGCACGCCCTCGAAGCGGCGCTGCAAATCAAAGAAAAATATTCCGCGCATATTACGGTTATCACGATGGGGCCGCCCGCGGCTAAAGAGGTGCTTTATGAGGCGCTGGCGATGGGCGCGGACAGCACTATTTTAATCTGTGATAAAATTCTGGCCGGCTCCGATACCTACGCGACATCCTGGATACTGGCGCAGGCGATAAACAAACAATGCGATAAAGCTGATTTGATTTTGTGCGGCGCTTTCACCGCGGACAGCGAAACGGCGCAGGTAGGGCCGCAGCTCGCGGAAAGAATGAATCTGCCCTCGGTGGCTTATACGGAAAAAATTGAAGTTAACGGCAGGACACTGCGGGTACGGCGCATCGTGGATAATTTCCGCGAAACAATGGAAATGGAATGCCCGGCGCTTGTGACCGTATCCATGGAAAATTATCTGCCGCGCTACGTGGGATTGGGAGGCTTGCAAAGCGCCTTTGGCGAAAACCAGATTAAAGTTCTGGATGCCGCGGCGTTGGGTATCAGTGCTGCGAATGTACAGAAGGAAGGCTCGCGCACGAAAGTCCGCCGGGTGTTTTTGCGCAAGACGCAAAAAGAAAACGAGTATTTCACCGGCGTCGCGGTGAATGTAGTCAATGAATTTCTCAATAAGTACGAAAGAAAAATCAGCACGGTAATCGGCAAATCGATTGAAGGGAAAGAACGCACGCGTGGAAAATAAAAAGAAAAGCATTTGGGTCTTCGGCGATTACCGCAATTACTATCAGAACAGGGTAACGCTGCAGCTTATTTCCAAAGCGATGGATTTGGCCAAATCCATCAACGCGGAAGTTTGCGCGCTGATCTTCGGACATGAAATCAATGAATGGATTATGGAATACACGGCGCATGGCGCGGACAGAATCCTGGCGATCGACGATGCGGCCCTCAAAAGCTACAGCACAGAGCGCTATTTGGCGATTATGGATAATTTGGTAAAGGAGCGCGATCCGGAAATACTTTTAATTGGCGCGACAGATTTTGGGCGTGAGTTCGCCCCGCGCCTGGCCAAGCGCCTGAAAACAGGTTTGTCGGCTGATTGCGTGGGATTGGAAATTACCGGCGAGGGACTGCTCGTGCAAATCGCGCCTTCTTTCGGCGGCAACATGCTGGCGGAAATCGTCACCGAATATCACCGCCCGCAGATGGCGACCGTCCGGCCCGGCACATTCAAAGAAATCCCGCACGACAACAGCCGCAAAGCGCAAGTGGAGCGACTGCCGCTGATGAAGGGCTTGCCCGAGCCGCGTGTAAAACTTATCGAATATGAACGCTGCGCGGAAAAGGAACATTCGATAGAAAACGCGCAGGTGATTGTCTGCGGTGGCCGCGGCATGGGCAATAAAAATAATTTTTCCAAACTGCATGAACTGGCCAAAATTTTAGACGGCGGCGTGGGCGCGACGCGTCCCGTGGTTTACGCGGGATGGGCGGATCATAACGCGCTGGTCGGCCAGGCGGGAAAACACATCAAGCCGAAAATTCTTTTTTCCTTTGGCATCAGCGGCGCGATTCAGCACACGGCCGGACTGGGCGAAGCGGATTTCATTGTGGCGATAAACAAAAATCCTCAGGCCACGATGATGAAAATGGCCGATGTTGCCATTGTTGCCGACGCGGGCGATGTCCTCAATACACTGATCAAAGAACTCAAAAAACGCATCCGGGAATAGCTAGCCTGATTTTCAGGGCAGCAGACGGCCGGTCAAAGCTCTTATCCAGCACTTTGTTTTTTTCCATCTGTGCATCCCATAAGCCCTGGTTGATAAAGGGGATGAGCTGGAGCATGTTTTCCGCTTTCATGTGTTCCGGATGGGCGAGTTTTTTAAGAAGGATTTCGTCAAATTGCCTGTCTTGCCGAAATTGACACCGATGGCATAAAAGGAAGAAAAGTATTTGGCTGTCAGAAAATCCGGCTGGACATCAAGACCCTCGCAGCCGCCTTTCAGAATGCTGCCCAGAGTTTGGCAGCCGAGACGGCGCGCAAGTTTTTCACAATATCTGGCCACAAAGCGCAGATGCGCAGTTTCCGGGAAACCGCACTGAACAACAAATCCCAGGGCGGGAAGATTTTTTCTGCCAGTAAGCGGCTCCAACGCCTCGATGAATTCCTTAACGCTTCCGGGCATCGCGTCCACGTAGAGGGGAAAGCCGATAATTACGTTTTCAGAAGAGGCGAATTTTTCCGCCAGGGCAGGGAGATTTTTTCTGATGCCTGGCCAAAACTTCCGTCTCGCAGTTATTGCCCGCTGTTTCCAAAAAGCCCCTGATGAAATGCTCCATGAGCCTGCCGGTATTGCTTTTTGCCGGTCGCGGTGAACCGTTAATGAATATTAATTGCATGGAGGACCTCCTCAACGGGTGATTGAGTTAAACGGACAAAACCAAGCGAAGTTCTCACGTTGATGGCTTGCCTACGAAAGATGTCCGTGGCGATTGCAATATCCTCATCGTCGGTGCAGGCCTCTTTTTCCAGCAAAAATGAGATGACGGGATATTTGTCATAACGTTTTTTATGATGAATCTCTCCGTCCAAATCCTCAAGATGGGGATGAATCAAAGGAAGATTTCTGTCCATGGTGTTTTTCAAAAGAGAGCTCACAAAACCCATGATCAGCGGCGAGCAGAAGATGACATGATCCGACACGATGTACTGCATGGACACTTCACGGGCATCGTCTTTGATGCTGCATAATCCCGGCGTTTTAACCCAGCAGTCGAAACAGCCCAGACAAGGAGTGATTTTCATGTCCCGCAAAGTGAAGACCTGAACAGTGTGTCCGGCATTTTTTATTCCGCCAGCCAGCCGTTCAATGTATCCGTCAATTTCTTTGCCTTTCCCGGATGGATTTCCATTTAAAATTAAAAATTTCATGTTCCTCTGCCGCCGTTAATGATTTTAGTGAAAAAAATTATTCCTTGATAATTTCTCTGGCGATGACAATTCGTTGAATTTCTGACGTTCCTTCATAAATAGTTGTGGCGCGCGCGTCACGGAACAGGCGCTCCACTTTGTAGTCCTTTGTGTATCCGTAGCCGCCGTGCACCTGCAGCGCCATATAGGAAATAGCGTTTGCCGCTTCCGAGGCGAATAATTTTGCCATGGAAGCTTCTTTGGTGAATTTCAGGCCTCTGTCCTTGCGGTCTGCCGCCGCCAGTGTCAGCCAGGAGGCGGCTTCGATTTGCGTGGCGGCGTCAGCAAGCATGAACTGTATCGCCTGAAAAGAGTTTATCGTTTTTCCGAACTGTCGCCTTTCTTTTGTGTAAGAGATTGCTTCGTCCAGACAGGCACGGGCGATTCCCACCGCCTGTGAAGCGATGCCGATTCTGCCGCTGTCCAGCGCGAGCATGGCCACCTTGAATCCTTCACCGTTACTTCCCAGTAAATTTGCCGCGGGAATTTCACAGTCTTCAAAAATAAGCTCTACCGTGTTTGATGCTCTCAATCCCAACTTTTCTTCTTTACTTCCTATCGTAAAACCGGGCGTTCCCTTTTCCACGATAAAAGCAGAAAGGCCCCGTGGGCCTTTTTCCTGGCTGGTGCGGGCGATAAGGTTAATCAAATCGGCATGCTGCCCGTGGGTGATAAACACTTTTGAGCCGTTGATTATGTATTTGTCTTTTTTAAGCACGGCCGTGGTGGTCATTGAAGCGGGATCTGAACCGGCGTTTGGTTCTGTTAGCGCGAAGGCTCCCAGCAGTGAACCGGCGGCCAATCCGTTCAGCCATTTTTCTTTTTGTTCTTTGGTGCCGAATTTAAGCAGTGGTTCCGTGGACAGGTTGGCAACCGACATGGTAACGGCGCTTGATGCGCAAGCATAAGCAATTTCCTGCAGCGCCAGGCAATAGGAAACGGCCCCCGCCCCCGCGCCGCCCATCGACGGTGGGACCATCATGCCCGAAAGTCCAAGCTCGCCCATCTTTTTTATTGCCTCCATGGGGAAAATGCCGTGCCTGTCCCATTCGGCCGCGTTGGGTTCGAGTTCTTTTTTGGCAAAATCCCGGGCCATGAGCCTGATCATTTCTTGTTCGCTGGAAAGTTCAAATGCCATAGATACCGCTCTTATGGAATGTACAGAACTACGAGAAGTTCCGCTTTTTCGTCAGAAGGATTGCTAAGCGCGTGATGCAGTGCCGAATTAAAATGTATGCACTCGCCCCGTTCCAGAACGCTGGTATTTTTGCCCACCGTTATAGAAAGCCTGCCTTTTAACACATAGATGAATTCTTCGCCGTCGTGATGGTATTCGACGCCCTCATGCGCTGTTTTCGGGTTGATGGTTACACGGTACGCGCCGAGATGTTTATCCGAACCAGACTTGGTAAGCTGCGTGTAGGCGTAAGCGCCCGCGCGTTTTTTCTGGCTTTTGACGCGCGACGAGGTTTGTTTTGTAAGAGCTTCCACATCTACTTTGAGCGAGCGGCTTAACTGCAGGACGAGAGCTACCGGCGGCGTGACTTCATCTTTTTCCACTTTTTCCAGAATGTCGGCGGGGTATCCGGTTTCATGCGCCAGGTCTTTTAAGCTCATTCTTCTTTCTTCGCGATACGCCTTTATTCCCTGACCGAAGGACTTTTTAATGCTTTTTGACTTTTGCCATAACGATTTCCTATATGTTGATTTGCGCGTCTTCACAAAAGGCTTTCATGATTGTGCCATACAGGCAGACCTTATGACTTCCCTGACAGTTAAAAAATATTGCGTTATCGATTATTAAAGTTTTTGACGATGAAAGCAACAACTTTTTTATGGTACCGCCTCTATTGATATAAATAAAATAAAAAATCCTTTTATTGACTTTCATTTTTCTAGACAGGATAAAGAGTTATAAATCCCGTTTTTTATCCGGGCGCGGAAGGAGACTGAAATATGGTGAAAGGAAAAATTTGGCAAGATTTTTAAAGTTGCAGTAAGCGTCCTTCTCGCCTGATGTTAGTGAACATGCTAGGTGGTTGTGCTTACTACAAAATCCGCCCTCAGCCGCAGGTGACCGGCGAGTTGAAAGTGGCGGGACTGAAGGAGCGCGTGGAGATTTTGCGCGATGCCGGCGGCAAGCCGCATATCTACGCGAATAACATGCATGACATTTTCTTCGCCCAGGGTTACGTTCAGGCGCAGGACCGCTGGTGGCAGATGGAGTTCTTCCGCAAAACCTGCGGCGGGAGGATCGAGGAGCTCACCGGCAGGAAAGCCGCGCTGGTAAATTCCGATATCTACTTGAGGTCACTGGGCCTGTATAAGGTCGCCGAGCAGGAATATAAAAGCTTAAGTACTTGAAGACCGCGCCCTTCTGGATGCTTTCGCCGCGGGAGTAAACGCATATATTTCGGGCCGCAGTCCGCAGCAACTTTCGGTGAACTATTCGATTCTTGGCCTTACCGGAGTCAAGTTCAAGGTGGATCCGTGGTCACCGCTCGATACGCTGGTTTTCTCCAAGCTGATGGCTTGGGACCTGGGCCTTTCGCGCGATTTGGAAATCACCCGCGCCAAGCTCTACGCGAAGCTCGGCGCGAAAATGGCGGAACAGTGGCTGGTTCCGGCCTGGCCGCTCGGTCTTAAACCCACCACCTTGCTGGAGGAGGATATTAAGGCCATGTATCCGGCCGCTTTGGCTATGCGTCCCGCGCCTTTCGAAAAAGTAATTGCCGAGGTTACTCAAAATTATGATAACCCCGCCGCTGATTTATCTCACATCATGGGCCAGACCGAAGGTATTGGTACTAATTCCTGGGTGGCTACCGGCTCCATGACAAAGCACGGAAAAGCGCTTCTGGCTAATGATCCTCACCTGGGCATCCAGCAGCCATCCGTCTGGTATGAAGTCGCGCTGCACTGTCCGGACGACGGCACCGGACGGCCGTTTGATGTATCCGGATTTTCCTTCGCCCTTTCTCCTGGTGTCGTCGCGGGCCACAATAACGATATTGCCTGGGGAAACTCGAATGTCTATCCTGACGTGAACGATCTTTACCAGATCAAGGTCAATCCGGCCAATCCGCTGCAATATGAGTGGAACGGGAAATGGCGCGATATGACCGTCCGCGAAGAGACAATCAGGTTCGGCGACGGCGGAAAGCCTCCCGTCAATATCAAGGTCAGAATCACGCACCTGGGGCCAATCATTAATGAAAACAAGATAGATCCCCAGACCGGCGAGCAGGCTGGTTTTAACAACAAAGATCCGCTGGCCCTGCGCTGGACCGGCTTGGAGCCGAGCACCATCACGCTGGCCATCCTGAAGCTTAATCGTGCCAGACACTGGAATGACTTTGTCGCCGCGCTCAAATATTGGGATACTCCTTCGCAAAACATCGTCTATGCCGACCGGAAGGGCAACATCGGCGTGCAGATGCCGGGGAAGATTCCCATCCGTGCACAAAACCACACCGGTCAGGTGCCCGTGCCCGGCTGGACAGACAAATACGCCTGGAAAGGATATGTCCCCTATGAGCTGATGCCGCGCCTCTACAATCCAGTGCGCAAATATATCGTGGCTTCGAATCAGGAAATAGCTCCTCCTGTGTATTTCAACATGCTCAACAGGAAGCTGGGGCCAGACGTCAACGCGCATTTCGGTTCCAAGTATAACAAGTGGGTTTACGGTTACCGTTCACAGCGCACCTATGATTTAATGAAGCAACTCGCGCCGCACAGCGTGGCCACATATCAGGCGATACAGGGTGATAATTTGAGCATACCGGCTCAGGAGATTATGCCCGCGCTGGCCAAGCTGAAGATGGAAGACGCGGAACTGGCTGATGCCCGCGACTGGCTTATGAAGTGGGACGCCGTCTGCGGAGAAGACAGCCCGCACGCCGTCTTGTTCAATCATTTTGTCATGATGTTAATGAAGAACGTCTTCCAGAACAAGATGGAGGGCATCGCCAAAGCCGACGGTATTGATAAGGAGCTGTGGGCCATCACCCTTCTTATCAAAAACCCCAACGACCCCTGGTGGGATGATCCCGCGACCCCGGACAAAAAAGAAACACGCGATGAGGTGTTGATTAAATCATTCGCCGAGGCTTACGCGGCGGCAAAGGTCGCCCAGGGCAAAGACCGTGACAAATGGAATTGGGGCAAGCTTCATACCTCCACGTTCGTCAGCAATCCGCTGGGTGCCAGCCGCGTCAAACCGCTCGAAGCGCTGGTCAATCGCGGGCCCGTGCCCACGTCCGGCTCCACGGAGACGGTAAACAACAATATCTGGTACGCCAGCAAGGGTCATTTCGGCGTGGGGTTGATACCTTCCATGCGCATGATTGTTGATCTGGGTGATTTTGATCAGAGCGTGAAAATAAATTCCACCGGCGTGAGCGGCCATCCGGGCAGCAGGTGGTACGAGGATCAAATGGTTCCCTGGGCTAAAGTCGAATACATGCCCATGCTGTGGAGCCGCGAAAAAGTGGAGGAGGCTGCCAAGTATAAACTGTACCTGAATCCGTAATACGCCGCAAACAAGGTATTTTGTTGAGCCCTGCCTCTCTTCCAGAGGCGGGGCTTTTTTTGCTTGCAATTAGCTGAAAATCCAATTATTAATTAACGCATGAAAAGCGAAAAAGAAATCTCCTATATGCCCTTCATGGTGATCTATGTGGCGGCGGCCGTCAGTTTTCATGCTGGTCAAAATATTTATGCCTGACTTTACGGCCAGCTTTGTTATCAAGGTGATTCCGGCGCTGACTTTGGCCGCGGCAATACTTGTCACCGGCCAGTTAATTCTTCCTCAGAAAATCGCGATGCTCGCCGGCGCGCTGTTTTGCGGCGCCGGAGACGTGATTCTCGATATCGATCGGGTTCGCCTGTTTGTTCCCGGTCTGGCCGCGTTTCTGCTAGGGCATGTCGGCTTTATTATCTTCTTCTGGATGCGGCGTGTTTCAAAAAGCCCGCGCCGTTTATGGATAATACCCGTGTTGCTTTTTTCGCTGGCCATGGCTTTTGTGCTCGCTCCCAAACTGGGATCGCTGCTTGTGCCGGTCCTCGCCTACCTTGTAATTATTACCCTGATGACCGTACTGGCTATCGTATCTGATGTTCGTCCGATCGCCGCTGTCGGGAGCATTTGTTTTCATGCTTTCGGACGCGATGATAGCGTTGGCCAAATTTGTTTTTAACGGACACCCCTCGCCATTGTTTACCATTCCCGTATATTTTGCGGGTCTTTTTCTGCTAGGTTTTGGTATACTGCTCTCTGTGCGGTCTAAGTAATTGCCACAAGTCTGGCGGTAGTGCGACAAATCTTTTTTGCTTTCAACAGAAGGTTCTTTACGCTTCTTCCAGCTTGTTTTTTTTGAGCCAATCTTCTTTAAGCACGTGCATGCGCTCCCAGTCAAACTTAAACCTTTGTTTTCATAAACTTCGCGCACGCCGTGGGCGTATTTCCGGGACGTAAAATGCTCCATCAATCTGTCGGAAAACGGCAACACCTGTTCCGAGGGTAGAAATTTTTCCGGAGCGCCTGTCTCGCGGTCATAGATTGTTTCGGTCACAAAACCCCAGGCGATATCGCTTAATGTATATTTTTCCATATCGCGCCGCAGGGCGTTTAAATATCCCTGGCGGGCCGGGTTGACGAACATGAAGATATCCGAATACATAATCGCGGCGTGAATATGGTCGGCGATTTTCATAAAACCGTCGCGGGAAACTTCTTTTCCCAAAGACCTTCAGGAATTTTTTGATATAGACAAGCGCGCCCAGTCCAGGTTTTTTCTGGCCGGGAAGCTGCGGCTTTTCATCCGTAAACTGCGCTTGGGGGTCAAGCGACTCGAGCCACTCGATTACAATCATCTGGAAAGTGCAGGGTGTATTGCTATCAACGACAATCACAAAATTCCGCAAACGGTGTAAAAAGCGTTTCGCTGAAACGAGCCTCCAGAAGAAGATTGTCCGGCGAAAGAGCCTTGTCATATAACTTCAGATACGAAACCGAATTCATATCCCGGCTGATTTCTATTTGCAGCTTTGAAAACCCTTTGTTTTTCAGGTGCGCGGCAAGGCCAATCTCTTCGAATTTACGGCGGATCCTTGCCTCATCGTAGAGATTGAGAAACAAACGGCGGCACTCGGCGTCGCCTTCGTGAGAGGGAAGGTCGCACGTGAAATCGCCCGACTGTATTTCTCTGGCAATCAGATTGTTTATTGAGTCGGCAAGATAAAAATCACTTTTCTTTTTTGCGGCCATGAGTTTTGAAACCTCTTCTGTTGAATTCTATGTCTTGCAAAGTTATACCAGCGGCACTCCGGAGCGCCTCGCGATATCCTTCCGGAAAAAAGCCGCCGGCCGCAGGGCTGATGCTTTTATTGTTTTCATCCTCCCGAGAATAATTTTTTCTCTTTCCTGTGCTTCTTTAAACGCTTTGTGGGAGTACGCAATCAGAGAATTATCAGCGTCATTCCAAGCGTGAGGCGGGAACGGCGCGACATATTTATCTTCTATTTCTTTGATATAAGCTCGTGCCAAATCCCTTGCCGACTCATAGCGCAAAAAAGCATTGACATGGTAGGACTCGTGGCGCCACCAGTATGAATCATCAGAATAATAACCCGCGCCGATGCCAATGTCGGGAAAGGGCGCTGCCGGCAGATACGGTTTAAAGGCGGTGAGACACGGTGCCGAGCCGCCGGTTACAAAGATGCGGAATTTATTTTCCGGATGCAGCTCCACCACCATTGAGCCGGTTGTCTGTGATTTTCGTATAAACGGCCCGGCGGCGTGCATGCAGAGATCGCGGTTGAAGCCCTTGCCCGGCGAATCGCCGTGGTGATCTCTGAGCATTGCGAAAACATTTTTCGCCCCGATTTGCCCCGCTTTTTCCTGAAGTAAATTCTCGTTGCGGTTTTTGCGATAAGCGCTACCGGAAAAATAGGTAATCAGAGGGTTGCTCAGCTTGCTGAAATCCGTGCCGGGAGGAAAAGAAGACGTATCCCAGTCTTTGGTGATGGTTATGCCGTTGGAAATCGCGGCCAGGCCGCGGATATTTTTCAGCACATAATCCCTGGCGGCAGTCTCGAGTTTAATGATGGCGCTTCTGTCCATAATGATAAACGAGTTCATGTAGCTGAATTTTTTGTCGCGATAGCCGCAGGCGCCCGCTTGCCCGTATTTTTTCAAAAGAGATATAATAACCTGCGCCGCTTCTTCGGCGCTGGCGCTCTCTTTCCAGGGCCAGCCTCAAAAGATCCATGCCGATGAGCCCCGGGGTCTTTTCCTGTTTGACTTTGGTGAAGAGCGCTTCGTTTCCAATCGCCACGCCTTTTTCATTTATGCCCATTTCCGCCCCCCACAGCCAGAATGGCTTGGAGAGCACGATGGCAGAAGTAGCTTCAACCTGAGGGATGCTGATATAAGTGCAGCTAAGCCCTTCTTTAGCGCCGTAATGTTTTGCCGGCACAGATACCACAAGCTGTGTTTCATCCGGTTCGCGATCCGAGTTCTTACCGAAAATGCTGATGCCTGAGCCGGTTAATTCCGGCCCGATTCCGCAGGTGTCGCACATAAAAAACCTCCTTTACCTGAGATATTATATCACCATCAACATTTGTATATCACAAACGTTGGTGTAAGTGGGTCCTGTTTTGAACAGGCAACCCGTCTGGTCAAAAAAATGGTATGAGTCGTTATCCCGTAAGCGCTTGGAGGCCTCATCTGCAAGCTCTTGCATCTTCTCCATGAGCCCAGGGGTGACAAATGCCCCGGCGGCGTCCGTGGGCCCGTCGCTGCCGTCTGTGCCGGCGGATAGAAAATAGACATTGCGCGCGCCGGGCAGTACGCGATGGAGCTCACAGGCAAAAGCAAGCGCCATTTCCTGGTTCCTGCCGCCCTTGCCCTGTCCCCGGATGGTGACGGTGGTTTCGCCGCCGCTGATCAGCAGGAATTTTTTTGGCGTCGTCTCTTTTATCGGCACTTAATTTTTTGGCCATTTGCGCGAACATAACCCCCGCCTCCGAGGCTTCACCGGTAAGAGTTGTGGAAAGAATTCGCGCCTCATAACCCAGGTTTTTCGCTTTTCTTAAAGCCGCCTGGCACGCAAGATTGTTATTGCCCAGAATGATATTTAGCGTGTTTCTGAATGCCGGATCATTTTCTTTGGGTGTTTCCGGAATCAGACCTTTCGTGCCCCGCAGAAGATGTTCCCTTACACAACGAGGGAGTTTATTTTCCAGGGAATATTTTCGCGCGATGGAAAGCGCGTCGGCAAACGTTGTCGGATCAGGCGCGGTAATGCCGGAAGCGATGGTATCGATTCGGTCGCTGATTACATCCGATAAAATCAGATTAACCAGCCGCGCCGGGTAAGCAATTCCGGCAAGGCCGCCTCCTTTTACCCGCGAGAGATGTTTTCGCACGCAGTTCATCTCGTCGATATCCGCGCCGGAAGCCAAAAGTAACTTTGTTGCCTGTATTTTATCCGCGAGGGTGAGCACTCCCTGCGGGAAGGCAAAAAAGAGCGGAGCCACCGCCGGAAATCAGATTGATAATCAGGGTTTTTTCATCGGCCGCGCGAGCCACTTGCGTGAGAACTTTGGCGCCCCGTACGCTGTTTTGATCGGGCAGTGGATGCCCGGCTTCTATTACTTTAATTATTTTGGTTTTAACCGCGTGGCCGTACTTGGTGATGACCAGGCCGCGGGTTAATTCATCTCCCAAAACTTTTTCTATTGCCGCGGCCATCCTTGCGGATGCTTTGCCGATGCCCAGAACAATTACTTCCTTGTAGCTCGAAAGGTCTTCGGAAATAGCGTCGCCATGATTATCGATTATTAGCTTGCCGTTTTCTTTCTTTACGCCCGACACAATGAGCATCTCCGGATCAACGGCATGCACAGCTTCCCAGTACATCTTGATCAGGGTATCTGAATGATGCATGATAATCCTTGTTGGTGTTTACGCCCGCGCCGACAAGGGCGGAAAAATATTAACGCCTGATCTTGCCCGGTAGAATATAGACATATGGTTTACGTAAAATATATTTATGAAGCCAGCGGTCAAAACGGCGCAGCGCCAGAAAAACAATCCAGATGGTTTTATCTTCGCGGTAATACGCGCTGATGTCTTTTTCGGTAAACGGTGCAAGATTCAACATACCGCCTTCGGTACGGTAAAATTCGTTCGCGGTATCAATTAGCATCGGCACCAGTTCCGGTCGCTGCTCTTTGTAGAAATTAGCGATGAGGTCGATGGTCACCAGGCGGGCGTCGTAATATCTGGTCATCACTCCCTCTAGAAAGAGCCAGCGGATCAGCCAGCGTAAAAAAGACGGCGCGCTGCGCAGGAAAAGTTCCGGATCAAGCTGTTCCACCGCGCTTTTTTTCATCAGCGGCGTGCTGGTGTCGATATAAAGGAGCTTTGGTGTCGGAAGTAATGTGCGGATTTGCCGCGCTGAAGCTGGCGAGAGACCAGTTGGAAATCTGCCCGTCTATCCCCAGGGCGCGCTCGGGGTGGGCTTGGTTGAAAGACCATACCTTCGTCAGTTCCCGCAGCACGCATAAAAAAAGCGAGCGTATGTTTTCTGTGTCGAGAAGATGGATGGCACGGTTGCCGATGGATTCAGCGGGCAGCTTGCGCTGCAGGTCAAAAGCCACTATTTTGCCGTCGGCGGCGGCAAACCAGACAAATCCGAAATCCGGCACGTTGATGCCGATCTCTTTTTGCAGCAGGTTGTTGTAATCGGTATAGATGCGGGCGTAATGCCCGATTTCTTCTTCAGTCTGAAAAATGGGCATGCGTTTGCAGGCCAGGTTCCGTGTGGTGGGGCTGTCGATTTCAAAGATAGTGCTGATCTCCCCGTAACCCAGCACTCTTGCCGGAATTTTGCTTTTTTCCGGATGCTCCGGGTCGAGCCCGCGTTCAAATTCTTTGAGAAGTTCTATGTCTATATCTATCTGCATGGCGGCCTCCCGCGTTTGATTTATTTCAGGCCGAGAAAATCAGCAGTCTCTTTTAGCGCCGCGTCTATACCGGCGATGATCTCCCCGGCAACCTGCCTGTCGATAATAAGCGGCGGCAGCAGCTGGCAGACGCGTTTATCGTTATTGGCGTAAATGGCGAGTATGCCGTGGTCGTAGCAGGCCTTGGTCATGAGCGGACCGCAATTTTCGTTGACCATTTCTATGCCCATCATCAGGCCCAGTTGCCGCAGTCCCACCAGTATGCGCGGATGTTTTTCCTTCAATTCGGCAAAAGCTTCCGCGAAGAGCGACGCCAGATCATTGACATTACGCAAAAATTCCGGTTTTGATGATTCCTCCAGCACGGCGGCGGCCACCGGGCAGCCCACTTCCGCGCCGCCGAAAGTGGATATGTGAATAAAGGGGTTTTGCCGGAAAAAATCCATGTATTGGCCGCGGAAACAGGTGGCGCTCATCGGGTAAATGCCCCCGGAAAGACCTTTGCCAATCACGATAATGTCCGGCACGGTATTATAGTGTTCGATTCCCCAAAGTCTGCCGGTTCGTCCCAGTCCCGTCTGCACTTCGTCGATAATCACAAGCGCCCCTAAGCGCCGGCAAAGCTCCTTTGCTTTTTTGTAGTAATCGGTGCCAGGCACCGGCATTCCCAGCGTGGCCGGAATAGTCTCGAAAATGACGGCGGAGGTTTCATTGTCCAAGGCCTGTTCGAGAGCTTCAATATTATTAAAAGGTACTTGCACGAACCCCGGCAGGTTGGGCCCAAAGGGCGCGCGGTATTGTTCATCGCCGGTGGCCAGAGCAAACCCCGTATGTCCGTGGTAGCCGCCCAGCGCGGAGATAATCTTGAATTTACCCGTGTAGCCGCGCGCCAGTTTTATCGCCAGGTCAATCGCCTCTCCGCCGCCCACGCCGAACACCGTGCAGTCGATATCGCCCGGCATTAACCCCGCCAGCTTCTCGGCCAGCAAAGCGCGCTGTTCGCTGATTAAGTGATGATTGCCGATATCCAGTTCATCCAGCGAATCTCTGAGCGCCTGGATTATTTTGGGGTTGCGGTGGCCGAGGTTAAAAACGCCGCCGTTGCAATGGCAGTTGATCAGGCGTTTTCCGGTCTGCTCGTCCCAGACGTAAGGCCCTTCGCGCTTTCCGAAAACAAACTCCATATCATAGGCCCGGAAAGTCTCCACCTTGCCCGGGTTGACATATTGGGCGAAGCGCTCAACGATTTTTTCTTTGGAATCCTGTCCGATGTGGTTCATTTTTCTTACGCTTTCTGTCGTTTTTTCATCAGGGCTTTATATGGGAACGATTTTAAGACACACAGCCCGTGGAGTCAATAAAAGAGTGAATATGAGATTTTTTTAAATATTGAGATAGTTGGTCTGTTTATTGTAAATAAACAAAAAATTTACCGGTGCTGCAAAGTGCTTTACCAAGGAGTCTATAAAATCATTGACATATGGCGAAGCTCTAACCTATGCTTACGACCAGAAATATCATACAGGAGGAAAAAACATGTCAGAAAAACACGACTACCTGAGCCCGGCATGGCGTGATGAAGCGCTCAAAAGGCTGCAGGCCGAACTCACGCCGGAGAAAATGAACAAAGTAACAACATCTATGTCCAATATTTATAAAAACTGCCCCAACGGCGTGGAAATGTTTCTGTTTGTCGAGTGCAAAGAAGGGAAAGTAACACGCGTGGAAACAGGCACCGGTGAACCTCCCAAGGCGGAATTTCTCATCACCGGCAATTATGAAACATTTGCCAGAATTTCCCGCGCGGAGCTGGGCGCGCAAAAAGCGCTGATGACGGCGAAGCTCAGGCTGAAAGGCAACCTGGCCAAAGCGCTAAAACTCGCGGCGGTTTCCGACCGCCTGAACAAAGTATTGGCAACAATACCAACCAATTACTAGGGGAGACGAAAGATGCCTGGAAAACTGGATCCAAAAGACAAGTATTACATTGATAATCCCGGTCGCGTTAAGGCGATTCAGGCCGAGATGCACAAACGCGGCATTGACGTTTATCTCGGTTCGCGCATACGCACCATGAGCTTTGTGATGGATACGTTTTGCCCGTGGAGAAGCTATATCATTATTCCGCCCGAAGGACAGCCAACCTATTTCACTTTCGTGGTGGACGCGTTGCGCATAGGAGACGAAACCTGGCTGGACAGCGATCATGTCCGCGCCTACGGGCCAATGGGCGGCATGGATCAGGTCTCCGCCATTACTGATTATATAAAAGAAGAGATAGGAATCAATAAAGGGCGCCTCGGTTATGAGGACGGGATTTCCGCGTATACAGCAGAGGGAAATCTAACGCATTGGGAATACACCCATTTTAAAGACGCTCTGCCCGGGTTTGAATGGTTGAACGCCCATGATATTATAGACGCGCTTTCTCTGATAAAAGACAAAGGAACAATTGAGCGTTTTCGCACCGCGTCGCTTATTGTTGATGAAGGCCATAAAGCGGCCCGCGCCGCGCTGGAAAACGGCGGCTACAAAGGCATGACGGAAACAGTCATTGCCGGTATCGCCGCGCTGGCGATGCGCAAGGCGGGAAGCGTTTCCGAATGGAATTTCGCTGGACTGAATGAGATATCCAGCGGCTACCGCACCGGACTGGGGGCATGTACTCCCCCGACCACCAAAGAAATAAAAGCAGGCGAGCCGCTGATGCTGGATTTTCACGCGATGTTTAAACTGGCGCTGGGAGATCACTCGCACAATTATCTGATCGGGCCGGCAACAAAACGTCAGCGCTGGCACGCGGATAATTTTGTCGCGATTATTCAGAAAGTGCTTGATAACTATCGCGCCGGCACCACTCCCGGAACTCTGGCCGCGATTATGATGGATTACGCCGAGTCGCGCGGATGCGGCGACTTTATTCAGCCCGCGTGCGAGCATGGCATCGGACTTTTCGGCGACGAGTGGCGCATTGGCGCGGTTGTCAATTCGGATCTTCCGTATTGGACGGATCAGGACCACACATATCAGGAAAATGAAGTGGTCGTCTGCGCCATGCAGTATGCCGCGCCGGAAGAGAATATCGGTTTCCGCTACGAAAACGATATTGTTATTCTTAAAGACGGCTGCGAGGTCATGTCCAAGTATCCGCTCGGTATCGAAGAAATTACATAAGCCGTTTTCCGCAGGCGCCTGTGGCGCCAAAAAAAGATAGGCGCGGTTTCAGTATCGGATTTCCCGCTCAAAGGCGTTTATATCATCGAGCAGCAGCTCTGAGTGCATATAGAGGTTTGTCGGGCAGGGGGTCAATTTGCCGCGCGGAAGACGCTTGGCAATCGTTAAAAGATTATCCAGATTGTGCAGTTTGTCGGAGGGGGCATAGGCAACAGCAACAGGAATTTGGATTGTTTCCAGATCTTTCCACACCCGGTATTTGCCCAGGATAACCGAACGCGCGGAGTGTTTCAGCCGCTTCGGTTCAACATCATCAAGCATCGCTTTATAGCGTTTTAACTGCTCGGGCTCCTTTTTGGCATCCACGCGAAAGTGGCGCAAATACCAGACTAGAAAATATGTGAAGGGCTTATAGAAGCTGACGTGTAAATATAAAATCCACAAAAGGAAGCGTGACGCGGTAAATTCGCTATTGGGCCCCACCAGAAACGCGCCACCGACTTTGAGCTCCTCGTTTTTGAGCGCTTCCAAAAGCGATGTCGCGCCCAGCGAACTGCCGCAGGCCAGCGTTTGAGGATTGTTTATTTTGAAGTGTTCACAGACCTTGATGATGTCTTTCGCGATTTGAAAAACGCTGAAATCGTCATCAGCAAAAGAAACTTTTTCGTCAATCAGCGCCGAAGACTTCTCTCTTGTCTCCAGATAATAAACATCGCGCTCGCCGGCCAGCGCCCGGATAAAAGGAGCCCAACCGGAAAATGCGGAAATCCAGCCCGCTACAAAAAGCACAGGCGCTTTGCCCTGCGCGGCGGTCTGTTTAAAAACCATTACCTTAAGCCGCACGGAATCGTCAACGGCAACGAATTCCTCACGGTATTCCACTCCTTTGATTGCGCCTGCGGGACTGTCCATCACTGGCTCCTGCTTCTGTAACCGGAAATAAAAAGTGCTTTACGCGGTTGAATATTAAGACAAGCGGTTTTGCCTGTCAATAAAAGATTAAGCCCTGCCGGACGGGCATAAATTCAGATTGACGCCGCCTCCGCGGCTCGGTACATTATGCAGAAATAAACCAGAAAAAGGAGGGCACAATTATGAACAATCCCGAAGCAACAACTCAGGCGCTGGCGATACTCAGAAACGGAGAGAATTTTCAGTGGTATATCATACCCCTGCTGATGTTTCTCTTTTACATTTACTTTGATGAGTACGCGCGCAAGAATTACAAAGGCATAGCCGCGGGCCTGTCTTTGTACATGGTTCACTGGTTTTATGAGATCATCAACGCGTTAATCCAGTATTTCAGCGGGCACGCGCTCTGGACTGTCCCCACCGGCACGGGGTATTTGCTTCTGGTCGGCGTGTGCGCGGAACTGAGCATTATGTTTGCCGCAGCAGGGTTAGTCTACAGCAAACTGCTTGACCCGAAGCCGAAAAAGAAAATATTCGGTCATCAACAACCGCCTAGTTGTCGCTTTGGGCGCCGCGGCTTTCTTCTCCATCTTTGAGATATTTCTGGCCAAGACACCCGCGTTTGTCTGGGTTTATCCGTGGTGGGGCTCGATTCCCGTGTTTATAACGGTTTATATTCCCTTCTTCGTGGTCTCGATGTATTCCTACGACTGGAAGCGCAAAACACAGAAGATTGTTATCGGCACGCTCTTTGGCGTGAATGCCCTGATGCTGATTGTTTTTGCGGGAATTCTTAAGTGGATTTAGGTTATTAAAAAAGAGGCGGCGGCCTTTTTGCCGCCGCCTCACAATCTTTATTTAATCATCACCAGCAGCATTTTGAATTTTGTCACAGCGTGGAGCGCGTGGGGTTTGTTGGCGGGCATAATCAGCATCTCGCCTTCCTTCACCGTATGGGGTTTTTTATCGATGCTAATCTGCGCTTCGCCTTCCAGAATGCAGACCACCGCGTCAAAAGGCGCGGTGTGTTCGCTTAAGCCTTCTCCCTGGTCAAAGGCAAAGACGGTCAGCGTTCCGGCGGGTTTGCGGATCAGCTCCCGGCTGACCACGGAATGCTCCTGATAGGCGACGATGTCTCTGAGCTTCAAAACACTGGTCAGGTCTTTTATGTCGGATAATTTTTCAGGCATGATTATATCTCCTTTGGTTTATTATCAATATCGAAAGCCTCTTTGGCAGTGGCAACAAATTTCTGCGAATCCTCAGGTGTAAAACGCAGTTGACTAAACATTCCGCCTTTTCTGGTTATCCCGACATGCTCATAAAAATCCGCCAGATCAAGTTT
The DNA here is from genome assembly GCA_963813455.1 of uncultured delta proteobacterium. Taxonomy (GTDB): domain Bacteria; phylum Desulfobacterota; class Syntrophia; order Syntrophales; family Smithellaceae; genus UBA4810. The sequence goes on along the minus strand of CAWEZF010000013.1, from coordinate 264,225 downwards.
GAGCGCTTTGAACGAAGTTCTGATTACCGGCGGCTGAAAGCTGTCCGATGGATTGGTTTGTTAGCCAGCTCAACGCACACTATGACTATTTTTAAAAAGTGTTCTCCAGCGCTTTTGGCGATGGCGATAAAAAAAATGCGCAAACATCCATATGGCTGGCGTTAACATTCCGGCCCCAATTTCAATTTCATCCGTGTAACGCAGTTTTCTTTGTCCAATCCGAGAAAACATTACTGTGTGATTCCACAAAGGTGTAAGTGAACCGCTTTCATTCGTTACTATTGTATTAGAGTCTCGATCTATTTTAATGACCTTAATCTGATGGCGACCGAGAGGTATAATCCTGAAAAGACGCAGCTTTAATTCATACATTTTATCTAGTAATCCATTCAGCCCCTAAATCTTCTCCAGCAATTGGATGAAAACTTAATATTGGTGATGCTACATATTGCAAAGATTTGGGTTGAATTATCTTTTTCCAAAATTCGTTTTCAGTGCAATCGAAAGTGCTTGTTATTCGTGCAATCATTATCCAATACTCACTTCTTTGGCAAACCATTAATATAATAACTTGGGTTTTTCCGATTATTGTAATGAGCCGGAGGCGAAGAAATCGCCTCCGGCTTTTGTTTGGCGGGTAAATCTTTATTTCACGTATTTCTTGGGCATGTTGACGATAATGTCTTCCGCTTCTTTTGCCATGGCTTTAACCAAATCTTCAACCTTGGGCATGTCGTTGATGCGCTGGGCTGCTTCACCTGCGGCCATCATGGCTTTTGCCTTGTCGCCTTCGAACACGGCCTTGATGGATTCGTTTTCAAATTCAATTAAAGACAAGTCTTCCATGGTGGTGTAGCTATCCGGAGTGCCCAGGAATACGCCGGGCGATTTTTTCAGTGTGTTTACCGCGTGCTCTTCACTGCGGGGGTTTCTCAACCAGCGCGCGGGGCCAACATAACCGCGGGCAACCAACGTGCCGCGATCCTGCGCGTCCACAACCGACTGTTTCCACAGCGGCGGAAAATCACTTTCCTGTGTCGCGAGGAAGCGAGTTCCCATCAGCGCTCCGTCACAGCCTAAAGCCAGCGTGGCGGCCAGAGTCTTTCCGTCGGAAACGCCGCCGCCGCCCACTACGAGCGTTTTCGCGTCGGATACAGCCTCAACCACGGCGGGGAATAGACACCATAGAATGCAGCGGTTCCCAATGTGTGTGAAATCCGCCTTCATGACCGGAAGCGACGATAATATCCACCCCCGCCTTTTTACAGCGCAATGCGGCTCTTACCGAAGGAATAATATGAATCCAGATGAAGCCCGCGCCTTTGATTTTGTCTCCCCAGCCCATCGGATCGCCGGCGGAAGTGTACATGACTTTAAGGGTTTTTTTCATTTCGGGATTTTGTTCCCGCGCCTTGATGGCCGTTTCGATCATGATATTGGCTTTCTCTTTAAGTTCCGCGGAGACCATGACATTGGGGCCGAAAACGCCGCCTTTGTCTTTGACCAGACGGTGGGTGCGCTTCAGAACTGTGTCCAGCACCGTGGCCATATCGTCATCCCGTTTTGCCTCGCCGGTATCGCAAAAGGCGTTGTAAATCCAGGGCTGATCGTCTTTGTTGAAAAGGCCGCTGGTGGAAAGTAATCCCAGGCAGCCGGCGTTGGCTGCGGCCACGCACAGATTGTTGTTGGAAAACGGGCCCATTCCTGCCTGCATGATGGGATATTTAATCCCGATTAATTCGGTTAGTCTTGTTTTTAACATTAATTCTTTCTCCTATATTTTATTAAAATGATTGCAGTTTTCTTATCAACAGGACTGGCCGTTGATGAGCATTGCTATTGGCCATAAAGTATATGAAGAAGATGTTTGCCTGTCAAATTGTATTTATGACGAAAAACTTCTCCAATGATTAAGTAAGTAACAATAGGAACATAAGCAATTAAAGCAACATCTGGAAGTTCCGGGTTTTGTTATTGGAAGCCAACACCACGGATGTTTCTATCTGGCGCGCGGGAATCTTCCAGTATTTTTTAAGCAGGCGATTTTTTTCTGCGGTGGAAACAAGTTTGTAACCGTTTTTTTCGTAGAAGGATATTGCCCAGGTGGCGGCCGCCCACGTGCCGATAAGAATGGTTTTATCCGCCATGTTCTGTAAATTAGTTAATAGCTGAGAGCCGATTCCTTTGTTGCGCGAAGCTGTCCGGACATAAGCGTGGCGGATCAGCGTAAAATCAACTTTGTCCTGTATTCCCATTACGCCAATAAGCTGACCGTTTTCTTCCAGACCCCAGAAGGTGACGCCGTCGTCTATTTCGTGGCGCAGGTAATCGTGTGACATGTAAGGCTCATGCCAGCAATCATCAGGGATGAATCCAATGTAGGCCGCCGCCGCGTCATTGATGATCGCCAGAATTTCTTCAAAATCATTTTGAGTGCATTGACGTATCATCATTATTCAACGTCTTTGGGATAACCGGTTTTTATATAGCGAAAACTCAAAAGTATCATTATGGTCACAAAAATCAGCCTTAATATATCTTCCGAGATCAGGTGCGCCAGGTATCCCCCTAAATATGTGCCGGCAAGAATACCTATAATCAGGCCGTAAAGTATTTTGTTATTAACATTTCCCAGCCGCCAGTGCGTGAACGCGCCGACAATGCCCGCGGGAACCATAACTAAAAGCGATGTTCCCTGAGCAAGATGCTGGCCGAATCCCGCAAGCAGTACCATTACCGGAACCATAATTGTTCCGCCGCCCACGCCCATCATGCCGGAGAGAAATCCGGTGGCCGCGCCGGCAATCACAAAAATGGCAATTTTTACCGCCGGCGATGTGACAACAATCGCGTTTCCCATATAAGGTTTAAAAAATAACATCATGGCGCAGAAAAATAAAAAAATTCCAAAAAATTTCCGCAATTTCCATTCCGCCAGAGAATGAGCGTATTTTGCCCCTAAGCTCGCGGTAAAAACGGCGGGCGCAGCCAGCGTAATAGCAGCCGTGTAATCCACAGAGCCGTGCAGGCCGTAAATTATCGCGCCGCTGATTCCCGTGAAAATCAGGGCGACTAAACTGGTGCCGTGCGCCTGGTGCTGGCCGAATTTCAAAAACAGCATCATCAGTGGAATCATGATTAAACCGCCGCCAATGCCGATTAGGCCTCCGAAAACGCCGGCGCAGATTCCGATGATTAAGCTGATAACGTTTAGTTTCATTTATGAACCTTTCCCCGCGCTGCCGAGGCGAAAATACCAAACACGCAAATTACCGCAAGAATAAAATAAATTATACGCGCGCTTTTTAAAAGAAGCAAATTATCCGCCGCCGCGATTGCGTGCTGCCCCAGAATAACGGCGAAAACCAGCATGGTAATGCCCATGGAAAACATCTGGCCGGTAAGGCGCATGGTGGCGAGCGTTGCCGAAGCGACACCATAAAATTTATTGCCCACGGAACTCATGGTGGCGTTGACGTTGGGCGAGGAAAAAAACGCGAAGCCGATGCCCAGAAGAATCAGCGAGGTGATGATGTAGCAGGTAGTGGTAGCCGGACTGATAAACATCAGCAAAACAAGGCCGACAACCGTGAGAGCCATGCCGGAGGAAGCGATGAGCTGCGGTTCGAAACGGTCGGAAAGCCTGCCCGCGAAAGGCGAACACAGAGCCATTACAATCGGTTCGGCAACCAGAATAAATCCTGTCTGCACGGGAGAAAGCATTTTTACCTGCTGTAAATAAAGGCTCAGCAAAAATGTTACGGCGAACGTGGCGCTGTAATGAATCATTGCCGCCAGATTGGAAAAGGCAAAAACTCTATTTTCCATAAACAGACGAATATCCAAAAGGGGAAAGGGAATTTTAAGCTGCCGCAGGACAAAGAAAACAAGACCAAGAATACCCGCGAAAATCAGCAAAGCGGCAGGCCACGCAGGCAATAGCGAAAAACCGTACATAATCGAAAACAAAGCTACGCCGTATATAAGAGAGCCGGCATAATCAAATTTTTCCCCTTGAGCTTCAGGGCGTTCCTGCCGCGCCAGTGGTGTGATAGTTAAAATAATAAGTACGCCCAAAAAAGCGGCAAAAAGAAAAATATATCTCCAGCCAAAATGCTGCGTTAAAAGTCCGCCCACAAAAGGGCCGATGGTTAAGCCGCTGTAAACCGCGGCCAGATTGATGCCCAGAATCCTGCCGCGTTTGTGTGCCGGATAGTGAGAAATCAAAAGAGCCGTTCCCGTGCTGAAAATCATCGCTCCACCAATGCCTTGAATTGTCCGGAAAAAAATCAGCAAAGAAGAAGAGGGCGCGCAGATGCACAAAGACGAGGAGATAGTAAAAATCAGCGCGCCGTAGAGAAATATTTTACGGTGTCCGTAAATGTCGGAAACTCTTCCCAAAGGAACAAGCGTGATCGCGGCGGCCAGAATAAACGAAGAAACAATCCAGCCCAAAGCCATCGCGGTCATGGAAAATTCTCTACCAATAGCCGGCAGGGCGACATTAACCGCCGAACCCATAAATGGTGTCAGAAACGCGCTTAGGGTGACGGCCAGCAGAATATAAAAATTGTTTTTGTTGGTCATGAAATTAGGATTTGCCCTGCCTGCCATCAGCGCCGAAAGACTTTTTATAAAGCTTTTCGAAGGAGTCTTTACCGCAGGCCAGCGTAAGCGTCAAAGGCATAATTATATTCGCTTTTTTGAGCATGTCTTCGGTAAGGTTTCTGATATCCCATTGGGCGTGAGCGTCGGCGCGCAGACGCGCCAGATGATACATCTCTCGCGCGTTTAATTTCATCAATACTCTTTTGCGATGCGCGTTGGTAAGAATGTAGGTCGCGGCTTCGGGCGCTTTCTTGCGGATTTGCGCGTAAATTTTGTCCGTCTGTTTAATGATATCCATAAACTTTTTTTGCTGACCGATTTTGCGCACCGAAGGAGGTATGGTTACGCCAAGCGCGGGGTCATATTCCTGCGCGATAATTGTCGCCATGCGATGCCTTTTTAGCTGGGCAAAACAACTGGAACTTACAACAATCTCATATAGCAAATCCACATTTTCCAATTCCCGCAAAACCGCGTCATGCGGCTGGAGATTTTCGAATATTATTTTAAATAAATCCTTTTTCGCTTTAGGCGTGAGTTTTTTTGCCTGTTTCAGACATGTCGCATAATCTTTTTGCGATGATGAAAAAAGCAGGGACGCGGCAATTCTTGTATCGGCATTAGCTGTAAAGTCTGCCAGGCTTACCGCCGCAGGCTTTTGTGATTTTGTTTTTTTCGCGTGCTTTGAAAAATACTTTTCAGCGTCCATAGCCAGATTATTTCTTGTGAGCTTATCGTAATTTGTAGGCGTGGTGTAGCGGATTAGCGAGGGCGCGATATCTTTAGTGGCTTCGTAAAGTTTTGCTGAATATTCCCGCGCTTCGGCCAAAGGCAGCGAGGCCAGCCTTCTGAGCATCATCTCCAGATTACGGGCATTAATAGTCATGCCCAGCTGTGTCTGCGTGGCCATGGAAATGGCGTAGCGGGCGTCTTCTTTAGCCCAGCCTTCCAGCATGGATTTGTTGGACGGGTTTTCGGCCAGTGCTTTGTTTTGTTCAAAAACAAAAGGCCGAAGTTTCTCATAAAGCTCATGATAATAGTCGTTTTGCGCCGCTATTGTCTCCACGAAAAGATTAGTCATGCCCGCCCGCCAGATTTCATCCGGCACGACAAAATCTTTATTGAAAAGAACATAGCGCTGTGATTTTTCCGTGAATGAACAAAGCCGAAATTTCTCAATTTCTTCAACCAGCAGGCGCGAAACACCCAGCACGTCAATATTAAAAACAGCATGCTCCGCCACAGAGCTATGCCCCATTTCAAAAACGATGTTGCGGTTAGACTGGCGGGCTTTTTCCACTTCTGCCCGGGCGAGTTGGCGCAGTTCATTGACAGGCTTGGGGCTACGGCTGATGCGCGCGTAAGCGGCGGAGATGGTCTCCGGCGTCAAATCTTCAGCGAGAGATTTTTTTTGTTTTAGTTCACTGATCAGATCGTAATCAAGGTTATAGCCGGCAAGTAAAATTTTCATGACAGGTTATTTACCTTTTTTAGATAATTTCCATCAAGTTTTTATAAGTTGACTACTTCCACGCGGTCAAATTTACGTCCCAGGAACTTTTCACCGATAGCCTGAAAACGGTAAGGAACGTCACTTACGCAAAACAGGTAATCAGGATTACTATTTCCGTCATTGGCAATTTTTTGTTTCGTGATCAGATCAGCGGCGATATCCGCCATTGCCTGCGCCGAATCGATAAGGGTTACTTCTTGGCCAACGATCTCCTGAAGCAATGGTTTTAATAACGGATAGTGGGTGCAGCCCAAAACGAGCGTGTCAATTTTTTCCGCCAAAAGCGGTTTTAAATATTCCCGCGCGATAAGATTTGTCGCCTGATGATCAAACAAACCTTCTTCCACCAGCGGCACAAAAAGCGGGCAGGCCTGAGAAAATATTTTAACCTTGTTGTCGAAAAGCCGGATCGCGCGCGCGTAGGCGTTCGAGTTGATGGTGGCCGGCGTGCCGATAACGCCGATAACCTTCGCGCGCGATTGGCGCACAGCGTTATGGGCGCTGGCTTCAATGACTTCTAAAACCGGAACGCTGGATAAGTCCTTGATTGTCTGATAGGCGACAGCCGCCATCGTATTGCAGGCGACAATCAGCAGTTTGACATCTTTTTTTAAAAGAAATTCAGTTATTTGGGATGCGTAGCGATTGATCGTATCGACTGATTTAATGCCGTAAGGCACGCGCGCGGTGTCTCCGAAATAAATAATGTTTTCTGACGGCAGGCGCTCCATGAGGGATCGCACAACGGTCAGACCGCCGACTCCGGAATCGAAAACGCCTATGGCACGGTCATTTTTCACGGGTAAAATCAAAACTCCTTGTTAATCAATTTTTCTGGCAAAATTCCTGTCTGAAGTTAAGTTTGTAACGGCTTTATCATAGTGTCATAGCTAGAGCTAGAAAAAAGTCAGCAGTGTAAATCAAAGCATTTCCGCGGGTGTCACGTTTTGGGGGCTACTTCATATCTTTTGGAAACGATGATAATGTGCCCCATCAAAAGAACGAAAGCGGGATATACGGCCTTGATCCAGTAACTGTAATTCACGAAAAGATACAAGCTCGCGCCAATCCACATAGCTAGGACAGCCATGGTAATAATAGTGCTGATAAATGCTCCGAGGCGCGGTATGATAAGAGAAATAAAAAGCCCGAATAAAAATATCATCATCAATTCCAGAGCCAAAGCCCATTCCGGTCGGATTATATAATCGTCGCTTAAAATATTATCGATAACGTTAGCAATAATTTTTACTGAAGGAACTTTATGCGCCGTCGTGGTTTCACGCAGTTCCCCTAAACCTGCCGTGCTGGGAGCAATGATGACAATTTTATTCCGAAACGCGTCAGCGGGCACTTTTTTATTGATAACATCTATAAATGAATAATAAGGGATATCGTTTTTAAAAGAAATAAGCATCCTGTTCTGGTTTAAAAGAGGAATTGATTTGTGAGCGAAGGTTAGATTCTTGCCGAAAGATAAATCCGTTAAATCAAGATCAAAGTAAGCCAACACAAGCTGAAGCGCCAGAGAAGGATATATTCTGTCATTATATTTGATGAAAAAGTTTTCACTTCGAACTATGCCATCATTATCCGCGAAAATATTTATGTGCCCCAGCCGCAGCGCGTCGTTCGCGAAAGGATCTATGGGGACAGCAATATCTCGGGCAACGACGCTTTTATCCGAGGGGTAAGGGAAAAGTGAATTGGCGGTCATGTAATCGGTATAGAAATTATAAGGAGCTTCCTTTGATTTTTTCAGATGAAAAAGCAGCGGCATAACCACTTTTTTGCTTGCGGCAACGGAATTGGCCAAAATCGTGTCGTTATCCAGGCGCTGTTCCGCGTCTTTGAGCGCCGCCAATAAAACAACTGTACTGATATTTTTTTTGGAATACTGGGGATTGTTTTCAATGGTCTTGATAATATTGACAACTTCTTTGAGGCCGTGATTAAGGTCTTTGCCGGAATAGATAATATCAAGGCCGATAACTTTTGCCTCATAAACGTCCAGCATATCAATCATAAACGCGATGTATGATCGGGGCCAGGGCCACGGGCCGAAATCGGCAATGCTTCTTTCGTCAATTGCAATGACGCTGACGGGCGAGGCCGCGGGTTTTACGCGCAGGCGCGAACCCAGATCATACAGGCCGTATTCAACTTTTTCCAGTTGGGGCCAGAAGAAGTAGATCGCAAAGAGAGCCAGAAGAGTAAGGAAAATACCATGTCGAAAATCGTTGATGATCGATTTTTGAATTGGTTTCATTTAAAATCCTTAGAACAAAAGACAGCGCGTTTTTTGGGGCAACCGAGCATAATTAATAGCATAACCGGTTAGGATATTGCAATATTTCTTGTTTGGCCATATGCTTACGAATATGACGATGAACCGAGCCGAAAAAGAAATTACCGATGCCGAAGAAATTCAAGACATCATGCGCCAAGCTCAAATCTGCCGGGTAGCCTTGGTGGAAGGTAATATGCCTTATTTGATTCCGCTAAATTTTGTTGTGGCAGGCGATTGTCTTTATTTCCACTCGGCGACCAAGGGAAAGAAAATCGAAATTTTAAACAAAAACAAAAATGTGTGTTTTGAAATGGATATTGACGCGCGGATTATTGCCGGCGAAACTCCCTGCGCGTGGGGCATGAAATACGCGAGCGTCATCGGCTACGGACGTGCTTTTTTCGTAAATGATTACGAGGAAAAAATCAAAGCGCTAAACCTGCTTATGGAAAAATACTTGGGGCCGGGCGAGTATAACTATCCGGAAAATATAGTGCGAAAAACCATGATTGTCGGCGTGAAGATAGACAAACTTACCGGAAAAAAATCACACCGTTCTTAACGGTGAAATGAATTTTTAAACTTTGAATTTGGATAAGCCGTTAAAATCCAGCGTGGCGAAATAATCATCGACAGTTTCCGCGCGCCTGATCTGCACAACGCGCCCATCTTCCCTGAAAAGCAATTCCGCGGACCGAAGCTTTCCGTTGTAATTAAAGCCCATCGCGTGGCCGTGCGCGCCCGTGTCATGAATGACAACGATATCCCCAGGCTCGAGTTCCGGCAAGAGGCGGTCGATGGCGAATTTGTCGTTGTTTTCGCAAAGCGAACCGGTAACATCATAGGCGATATTATGCGGCATATTTTCTTTGCCCATGACCGTGATGTGATGATACGCGCCGTAAATCGCGGGGCGCATCAAATGGGCCATGTTGGCGTCGAGTCCGGCGAATTTTTTATAAGTATCTTTTATATGCAAAACGCGCGAGACTAAATATCCGTAAGGTCCGGTAATATAGCGGCCGCATTCGGTGAATATTTTAAGCGGCGCGAAACCGCCGGCGACAATAATCTCGTCATATTTAGCCTTTACACCGCGGCTCATTGTCGCAAGATTGATAGGCTCCTGCTGGGGAAGATAAGGAATGCCCACGCCGCCGCTGAGATTGACAAATTCAAAACGGATTTTCAGTTTTTGCGATATTTCCGCGACCAGTTCAAATAATATTTGAGCTGTTTCGACGAAATAATTGGCATCCAGTTCATTGGAGGCGACCATGGCATGAATGCCGAAACGGCGCACTCCTTTTTCTTTGCAAATTCTATATCCTTCAAAAAGCTGTTCGCGCGTGAAACCGTATTTTGCCTCTTCCGGATGGCCGATAATGATGTTGCCTTTTTTTAGCGGCCCGGGGTTATACCGCATGCAAATAAGTTCAGGTAACCCCGCGTGTTTTTCCAAAAAAGCGATGTGCGATAGATCATCAAGGTTGATCACGGCGTTAAGTTCTCTGGCTTTGACAAATTCCGCCGCCGGCGTGTCGTTGGAAGAAAACATAATTTCTTCCCCGGTAATGCCTGTTTTTTCGGCCAGCAGAAGTTCGGGCAGCGAACTGCAATCAGCGCCGAAACCTTCCTTATGCAGAATTTTCATCAGGTAAGGATTGGGCGCGGCCTTGACGGCGAAGAATTCCTTGAAGCCTTCATTCCAGGAAAAAGCCTGTTTAAAAGCGCGCGCGTTTTCCTTAATGGCTTTTTCATCATAAAGGTGAAAAGGCGTGGGATATTTTCCGATGATTTTTTCGATTTGTTGTTTGGTAAAAGGCAATATCTTTTGCCGCCATATTAATTATCTCCACAAAAAAAGCGATTGAGATAGCGTGTCGCGTCTTTGCTTAAACATTTAAGTTAAAAAGAAAAAATTATCAACACTAATTTCTTGGCGAATGAAGAATATCAGAGAATAATAAATTTAATAAAGAAATATATAGCCGATGAGATGATAGCGGAAAGGGGAATTGTTAAAATCCAGGCCCAGACAATATTCCCGGCCACGCCCCAGCGCACAGCGGATAATCTTTTGCTCGCGCCCACGCCGACAATCGCGCCGGCTATGGTGTGAGTTGTGCTGACGGGAATGCCGCCAAAGGTAGCGCCGATGATGGAACAGGCGGCGGCAGTCTCCGCGCTGAAGCCGCCGATAGGCTGTAATTTGGTAATTTTAGTTCCCATTGTTTTCACAATGCGCCAGCCGCCGAACATCGTGCCCAGCGATATTACGGAGTAACTGGCAATAATTACCCACAGGGGTATATGGAATGTGTCACCCAAAAAGCCTTTGCTGAATAGCGCCATGGCGATAATGCCCATAGTTTTTTGCGCGTCATTCATGCCGTGTCCCAAGCGAATAAACAGCGGCGGAAAAAAGCTGAAGCTTACGGAATATTTTGTCGGCTTTGGCGATATTCGAGTTGCGGCACAGATTCATGGAAATAACCATAAAGGCAAATCCCAGAATCATACCGACGGCGGGAGAAACAACTATAAAGAGAGTTGTTTTTGTAATACCCGACCAGACCAGCGTGCCAAGGCCAGCTTTGGAAATAGCAGCGCCGATCAGCCCGCCGATTAAAGCGTGCGATGAGCTGCTGGGCAAACCATAATACCAGGTTATGATATTCCAGATAATCGCGCCGCCCAAAGCGGAGAAAATGACGAGATTATCGGCGATTTCAATTTGAATAATGCCTTTTCCCACAGTATGGGCAACAGCTGTGCCCACAAAAAAAACCGCGGAAAAATTGAAAAAAGCCGCCCAGATCACGGCGATTTTCGGGGAAAGAACACGGGTGGAAACAACAGTGGAAATAGAATTGGCGGCGTCATGAAAGCCGTTGAGAAAATCAAAAACTAGAGCGATAAAAACCAGCAGGAAAACAAACGTTACCGATTCAAGCATGTTTCAGGACAATCCCTTCCACGATGTTCGATACATCTTCACAAACATCAATCGCTTCTTCTAAAAGCTGATAAATGTCTTTCCATTTCACAAGTTCGATGGCGTCTTTTTCCTGCGCGAAAAGATCCGCCATAATTGTTCTTAAGGCGACATCACCTTCATTTTCCAGAGTGTTTATTTCCACGCATCCTTTAAGAATCATTTCCGAGTTTTTCATATTACGCAGGGAGTGAACGATGCTTTTAACTTTTTTGATAGCTTCATTGAGAATACGCGCCTGGATAATGATTTCATTGGAAGGTTTTTTTACTTTATAGAGATGTATGCGTATGGCCGTCGCTTCAATAACGTCCATGATGCTGTCCATTTTATTAACCAGCGCGTAAATATCTTCTCTGTCTATAGGGGTAAGGAAGGTTTTGTGCATTCTTTCATAAGTTTTATGGGTGATGCTGTCGGCTTCATGTTCGATTTGTTTTAGTTTGGTGACAATAACTTCGGAATAATCTTTTTTCTGGGTCATTTCCATAAAGAGCTGGCCGCCTTCGGAAATTTTATCTGCTAACTCTTCAAAGTATTCGAAAAAATTTTCTTCTTTAGGAAACAAACGCATGAGGCAAACCTCCTATGAATTTGCGTGAGAACTCATTAAATTTGTCAGCGCTCTAGCCAATTATTGGAAAAAATGCAAGGCTTAAAATTGCTGTTGGAGGCGGTTATTTAGCTTGGTGTTTGTTATTTAAGGGTTTTTAGATAAATAATTTTACTGTCGCCGGGGGCGTAAAAATCTTTCAGAAACGCCGCTTGTTGATAACCGCACCTTTCGTAGAAACGGCGGGTAGGTTCATATTGCTCGCGCGATGATGTTTCTACGTATATCTTCAGGCCGCCGCCGGCGCGGATGATCTTTTCCGTTTCCAGTAAAAACTTTTTGCCCAGGCCTTGTCCGCGTGAGTCTTCGCGCATAGCGATCCAGTAAAGATCAACACTGCCTGCTGTGGCCGGAATGAACCCCCAGCAGGCATAGCCGATAACAAAGCCGTTTTGTTCAGCGAATAAAAACTGGTAGGAACTATCTTCGCCCAGGTCAAGTTTTTCTTCGGCCAGCTCGATTGCGATATCTAATTCCGCGGCAGAGAAAAAACCGCTGGATTGGACAATTGAAGCAATGGCTTCAACATCTGAAGATTTAATATGCTGGCGATAAGTTATTTCATTCATCATATTTACTGATGCGGCAGACCGTCGCGGAACATAAAATAAACCGCTCCAACCATGCAAAGACCCGCCCACAAAAAATTCAATTTTAAAGGCTGTTTCATGTAAAAAATAGCAAATCCGGCAAAAACAATCATCGTGATCACTTCCTGCATAATTTTAAGCTGGCCTAAACTATAATATTGGAAACCAATCCTGTTGGCTGGAACCTGCAGGACATATTCAAAAAAAGCGACACCCCAACTGAAAACAATCACAAACATCAGTGGTTTATGATTTAAATTTTTCAAATGCCCGTACCACGCGAAAGTCATGAACAGGTTAGAACAAAAAAGAAAGATAACGGTTTTGAACACTGACGGGATACTCCTTATATATTATTTTAAAGCGTCTTGTATAATCAAGGCAATGGCTTCATGATATTTGAGAGATGCTTGTTCCAGCGCGGCGGCAAAACCCGCGTCCGGCGACAGACAGGGATTGGTATTGATTTCCAGCACCCAGGGTTTGCCGTTTTTATCCACGCGGAAATCAACACGCGCGTATCCGCGCAGGCCGAAAAGCTTCCAACAGCGTAGAGATATTTCATGTAATAATTTTAATAGCTTATCATCACGTGCTTCAAATTCATATTTTCTTATGGTGTTATTATATTCGAAAGAATCAGCCACCCATTTGGCTCGGTAATCAACAAGCTTTGGTTTATCCTCGGCGTAATCCCGGAAGATCATTTCCGCAATCGGCAAAACGCGAACGCCCGCGGATTCGGCGATAAGGGCGACGTTAAATTCCCGTCCGTCTATATAGGCTTCGGCAAAACAACTGCCTCCCAAAAGTTCTTCGCGGCGATTCATTTCTGTCAGCAGACCTTTGTTGCTTTGATAGCTGATCAGCGAATTTTCGTCCAGACCAACGGAGGCATGCTCCCATGAGGACTTAATTAAATATTTTTCGTCCCTGGATTCCTGAAAGAAAGAACCATCTTGTTCCAGCCAATCCGGTGTGGCAATGTCGGAGGCGCGCAGTAACTTTTTAGCCAGTGGCTTATTGGAGGTTACAAACATCGCGTCGGTGGGACATCCGGTATAGGGTATTTTCAGATAATCCAAAAGCGCGGGGGCCAGATGAATTAAAGAGCCGCGGCAGGCTAAAGTTTCCACAATGTTGAAAACAACGCGCGGATTTATTGTTTTGAGCACTTTGATTGTCTGGTTTAGATCCAGAACAAAAGGCAAAAGAACCGGCTCATAGCCGATAAGGCGCGCCGCGCCGGAAATCGCCTCGGCCTGCCTCAGACAATCCAGTTCATCTTCCGAAGACTCAGCTGAAATATCACTATGCAGAATTACAATTTTTTTCATGAGAGCCTTAATAGACAATAAGATTTAAATCCGCTCGAGAGCGGATTCTATAATAGAGCTTATAAGTTCGCGATAGCTTATTCCCAAATGGGTGCAAAGTATAGGCAAGTCGGAATGTTCAGGATGTAAACCGGCGAGCGGATTGACTTCCATAAAATTCGGAATACCGGCGGCATCAGAGCGTAAATCTACCCTTCCCGCGTCTTTTAAATTCAGCCCGCGCCACGCATCAAGCGCTGTTTCCATGGCGAGCGTCGCCTCCTTATCTTTTGCCAGCCTGTATTGAACCAGCTCTTCGCATCGTTCCTTGTTTTCATACGAATAAGCATGCTGCTGGGCGTTGGGATTAAGCAATATCTCCATCGCGCCCAACGCGCGGGCCTTTGAGCCGGAACCTAATATGCCGACAGTAAATTCTCTTCCCGGCAGGTAAGTTTCCAGAAGCACCGGCTGTTTAAAGGTTTTTAGAAGATCCATACAGGTTTTGTCGAGTTCCCGGCGGTTGTTAATTTTTGAGGCGGGATTGATGCCTTTTCCCGTGCCTTCGGCCACCGGCTTGGCAAACATCGGATAAGGCAGTTTTACTTTAGATAAGTCATCGGCGGATTCCACAACGCAAAAATCGGGAGTCGGAATGCCCAGATCACGCACAACGTGTTTAGTCATGCCTTTATGCAGGGTAAGGGAAAGGGATAAAGGATCGGAAAAGGTGTAAGGAATATTATAAGCGTCGAGTATGGCGGGAACCTGCGCTTCGCGTCCGAAGCCGTACAATCCTTCGGCGATATTGAAAACAAGGTCCCATTTTTCTCCCGCCATCAGCCGTTTAAGCAGCGCTTTAATGTTACCGATCCGTTCCGGCTGATAACCGATATCCCGGATAACCTGCTCCAGCGCGTCAATAGTGCTCGGAAAGTCAAATTCGGCTATTTCTTCGGGCGCGTATCCTTCTTTTAAATAGTCGTCGCGGACATCATATGTTAGGCCGACTTTCAGTTTTTTTGAAGTCATAGACACAAAGAAAGATTTACGTTCCCGGCATTGATTTTCATTTTCTTAATGAATGTCTTTGAGTTGGGCGTGATTGTCGGGATAGCGGAAAGTGTTTCCCTCGTAATTACGAAGGATTAGGTCGCCTTTTTCCCAGCCGACCACGTATTCGGGAAGCAGAGGAATTTTACCGCCGCCGCCGGGAGCGTCCACAACGTAAGTGGGCACAGCGTAACCCGTGGTATAGCCGCGCAGTCCCTGGATGATTTCCAGTCCTTTGCTGATCGGCGTGCGGAAATGGGAAGAGCCGGGAATAGGATCGCACTGATATAGATAATATGGACGAACGCGAATCTGCAGTTGGCCGTGCAGCAGTCTCATCATTGTATTCACATCATCATTGATGCCGGCCAGAAGCACGGTTTGGCTTCCCAGAGGTATTCCCGCGTCGGCCAGCCGTATGCAGGCGGCGCTCATCTCCGGAGTCAGCTCGTCAGGATGGGTGATATGAATACTCATCCATAAAGGATGATACTTTTTGAGAATGGCGGTAAGCGCCGGGGTTATCCTCTGAGGCAGAACAACCGGCACTTTAGTTCCTATGCGAATCAGTTCGACATGGCGAATCTTGTGCAGGCGCCCTAAAAGCCATTCCAGTTTGTTGTCGGATAACGTAAGGGGGTCGCCGCCGGAGAGTAGGACGTCTCGTATATTAGAATTATTTTCTATATAGGCTAGCGCTTTTTCCCACTTATCAAGATCGATCAGGTGCTGATTGCTGCGCTCAATAATGCGGGAACGCGTGCAATAACGGCAATAGGTCGAGCAGGAATCGGTTACTAGAAACAGCACCCGGTCCGGATAACGGTGCACGATACCGGCAACGGGAGAATCGGCATCCTCGTTAAGGGGATCTTCTTCTTCGCCCGCCGTATGCAGGCATTCATCCATAACAGGCACAACGCAGCGCCGCAGGGCGGAAGATGCGTCTTTAGCGTTGAGCAGGCTCGCGTAATAAGGGGTGATGGAAACAGGTAGCGCGCCGGCGTTATGCATCATGGCCTGTCGCTCATTGTCTGAAAGATTCAACATCAAAGAAAGCGTCTTAACGTCACGGATAGCATTGCGCAACTGCCAATGCCAATCAAACCATTCAAAGCGGGTAATGTCAGGGTAAAAATTTTTTCGAAAGAGGCGCGAGCGGGCGGAATCTTTAAAAGGAAATAAAATCCTTTCGGACTTTTGTCTGGCCGGTTGCAAAGCGCTGGCGGCCAGCGTGGAAAAGTCGATCACTTCATTTTCCATTTTAACAAGACCGGTCTTGCGACCAGGAGGTTCGGCCTCCTCAATGAACAGGGTCTCGTTTTCCATTTTTTTCTCCTTCTGGAGGTTTATCTCCTCCGAAAATTTTTTGGCGCCAAAAATTACAAATCTAATTACTGAATGTAAGCAAATAAAAAAATTTGTCAACATTTTTTTTCAAAATAATGAAATTTTTTTTCATATCGAGTTTTCAGCGACAGCTTGTCCGCCGCGATTTTTTGTTTTGATGCCGCGTCAGAGTCTTCAGTCTCCGATTTCATCTGGCCTTCGGATGATCAAACCGGCATCACGCGTCTGCTTAAGCGGCAAATTCATGTGCGAAGCAGGCGATCGCGGATAAAAACACGGCAGATAATGTGAAAATGAAAAAATTTTTGGGAAGAGTGCGGTAAAACGAGGCGAGCATCAGTAAATTTCCGCGCTGCAATTAATTTTAGCGCTTCATTTTCCGGAAATTCAATCCTTCAAGTGGTGTTTTTCGCCAGTTTTTGTTCGCGATCAGGCTAATGAGCAGAGCAAATGGCGCAATGAGTCCGCGCTCGGCGATGAATGAAGAGCTTGTCAAACAAAAAAAGACATAGTAACAACCACAAGAAAGAAAATCATGCTGCGTGAACAGCGAAAGAGAAAAAACGAATGCCTGAATTACCCGAAGTAGAAACTCTTTGCCGCCAATTAAAAAGGAAAGCGATCGGCAAAAAAATCATAAAAAACAAGGTGTTTGATAATAAGTTAACTGTCGTAAAAAATCTTAAAGACAAAAAAATCATTAATGTTGAACGCAGAGGAAAAACAATCGTCATTGTGCTTGATGACGGCCGTTCTATCTTGATTCATCTGCGCATGACAGGCAGACTTCTGTGGCAGATTGCCGCCGCGGTGCCAAAATACGCCCGATGGAAAATGACATTGGACGATGGCGAGATCTTTTTAGTCGACCCGCGCCGGTTTGCCACAGTAAAAGTGTTGCCGACAACGGCAAAGGAAAGCGATCGGGAGGTTTTTGGCGGTTTTGATCTACAAAATTTTGTAGAAAGACATGGCCGTCGCAAAACAAAGGTAAAATCTCTGATCATGGATCAAAACGTCGTCAATGGCATCGGAAACATCTACGCGTGCGAGATTTTGCATCGCGCGGGTATTCATCCCGCCAGAGAAGCGGCAACGCTGACCAGGGATGATTGGAAAAGGATATTCGTTCAGGCCAGAAGTGTTTTGAGTAACGCAATCACGAAAAGAGGGACATCAATATCCGATTGGCGTGATTTATACGGACGCAAGGGGGAAAATCAGAACGAGTTGACCTGCTATGGGAAAGCAGACAGCGCCTGTCCGTTTTGCGGCGAACCGATATGCCGCGTCAAGCAATCCGGAAGAGGAACTTATTTCTGCCGGACTTGCCAGAAGTAGCGCGAAGAAACGCAATGCAGCTTGAGTAAGCACAAAAAATGTGGCGCAAATGCCACATTTTATTTATCCGGAGTAGGATACGCGTCTATTATGAACTGACGGATTTTACTTTTTGGAGGAACCTCGCCCACAGACACCACTTGATTATTTATAACCAGCGCCGGAGTGCCCATTACTCCATAGCTCGCGATCTGTTTCGGATCTGTAATATGGCGCAAATCGGCGGCAATGTTCATTTCAGCCAGCAGATCGCGCACGTCTGTTTCCAGCCTGGTACAATTGGGGCAGATCATGCCTAAAACAGCTATATGAAGTCCTAAAACCGGTTCTTCTTCCACCGGCAGACCCTGTTCTATCTTAAATTCACGTAAAAGTGCGCGTACATAATCGTTTAAAGCGCCGGAAGGGATATAGTTATGGGAAGAAAGTTCACCAAGAAGAGCTTGCTTGATATCTTCGTCCGTCATTCCTTTATAGGCAGGCGCTATTTTTTTCAGCGCGTCTTCCCAGCCGACAATTCCCACCAGCTGGCCTTTAACCGTAATTTGCTTTATTTGATTTGGTGTCATTATGCTTTTCCGCCCGTTTTCAGGCTATTCTTTTTTGACCTGAATCTTTCCTGCCTTTTTTCCTAACCAGTCTTTGATATTGTCAATCAGATTAGGCTTGCCGATAGTGAATTGAACTTCCGCTTTTTGATTTGATAGCATGCCTGTGGCCACAGCCGTGTATGCGCCCGCGGGTATCGGATCCTGCGTAATCACCAGAATCTGATTATATTTGCCGTCCGCGGCGAAAGTGCCGGTGATGCTGGCTTTTAATATGCCTGTTACTTTAGCCAGCGGAGTTAC
The DNA here is from genome assembly GCA_963813455.1 of uncultured delta proteobacterium. Taxonomy (GTDB): domain Bacteria; phylum Desulfobacterota; class Syntrophia; order Syntrophales; family Smithellaceae; genus UBA4810. The sequence continues at coordinate 245,702 of CAWEZF010000013.1, read as the reverse complement.
TTTTGCCGTAAATTTACCATCGGGATAAACTCTGCTGTCTGCCACGACCACTTTGATATCATCAGGCCCGATGAGACTTATAAACACAGAATCGTCCGGCTGAAAGCCGGATCCCTGAAACACTATTTCTGTTTTTGTTACGTGAGCAACACCAAGGCGGATAGTATCAGGATTGACAATAATTTGTGGATCGCTAACTTTAGGGTTCAGTTTGTTTGCGCCTTTGCACCCTGATAAAAAAATTAAGCCCGTTGTCAAGATAAGGACGGCTATAAGAAATATTGCCGGAAACCTGTTTTTTTGTTTAGAAATCATTGTATTATCCTCCTTTGCGAAAAAGTTTAACCAACCCAAGCTTGCGAAATAAAAAAGAAAAACTCCCACAGCAAGCTAAATACTTAGCTGATGGGCCTTATTTATTTGCCTTAAATTATAAGGAGAACGCGCAAGATATGTCAATATATTAATGAGCCGCTAGGCAGCAATCACTCACCGCTTGAAAGTAGATGATATCAAGTGTAGACTATAGTTCAGGCCGGAGAAGATCAGATGATCGCCTGCAGACTTGATCTGCCGGAGGAAAGTCCGAGCTCCGCAGGGTAGGATGGTCGCTAACGGCGACCGGGGGTGACCCCAGGGAAAGTGCCACAGAAAATATACCGCCACGCTGAAAAGCGAGGTAAGGGTGAAAAGGCGAGGTAAGAGCTCACCGCTTTTCCGGTGACGGAAAAGGCAAGGTAAACCCCATCCGGAGCAAGACCAAATAGGGGAACGCTTGAGGACGGCCCGTCCGAAGTTCCCGGGTAGTGTCGCTAGAGGCGCAGGGCAACTTGCGTCCCAGATGAATGATTATCGTCGCGTTCGCGGGTAACCGCGGCGCGAAACAGAACTCGGCTTATGAGCTTCTCTTGTGCCTGATAAAATAATCTCTTACAGATGATTTGATGATAAATGGTGCCGAAGCCGGGATTTGAACCCGGACGGGTGTAACCCACCACCCCCTCAAGATGGCGTGTCTACCAATTCCACCACTTCGGCATTTAGAAGTTACTTAGTTTCCGGCGCCGGAGCGGGGGCTGCTGGTAACGGAGCCTCGTCGGGCAGTGCCGTCTGCTCGGTAACAGGAGCGCTGGAGCTTTCAAGTACTGAAGAGCTTCCTTTGGTAGCCATATAGGCAAGCGATAAAGACGTAATCATAAAAACTATCGCTACCGTAGCGGTTAATTTGCCCAGAAAAGTTCCCGCTCCTGATGAGCCAAATACGGTCTGACTGGAACCGCCGAACGCGGCGCCCATATTGGCTCCTTTGCCCGCCTGCAACAGCACGACCAAAATCAGGATAAAGCATGCTAAAACGTGTATAAACGTAACAAATGTTCCCATAGTGATTTATTCTCTTTTTTTAAAATTATTTTTAAGGGGCAAAACCCTCATATACATATATTATAGTACAATTTACCATTTCAACGAGGCTGGACAATACCAAAACGACAAATGCTCGTCAACTTATTTATTTTTCCCTGAAAAAGCCGATATTTGTGAAATTAACGGCTCAAAGTGACTCCGACGCGCGCGCAGTAAATTTTGATCGGGCAGGCGCTGCACAAAGGAGACACAGGTTTACAGGTTCTTCGCCCGAAAGCGACCATCAGCGTGTTATAGATTATCCAGTGGCGGCGCGGCAGTTTTACCCGCAGGGCGAATTCCGTTTCGTCCGGCGTTTTTGTTTTGACGTAACCCAGGCGGTTGGAAATTCTATGCACGTGCGTGTCCACGCAGATGCCGGGTTTGCCGTAAGCCAGGGAGATAACCAGATTGGCGGTCTTTCTCCCCACACCTTTGATGCTAAGCAGTTCTTCCAGATTATTCGGCACGCGGGAATCAAAGCGCTCGATTAACTCCCGGCAGACATGATGGATGGTGCGCGCTTTGACCCGGTAAAAACCGACCGGATAAATTGTTTTGGCAATCTTTCTTGCGGGAACCTTGAGCATTTCCCGCGGCGTTGAGGCCAGTTTAAAAAGCCTTTCGGTGGCCAGTTCCGTCACTTCATCTTTTGTCCGTAGACTAAGCAGCGTGGAAATTAAAATAACAAAAGGGTCGCGTTGGTCGGCTGCCAGATGCGAGACAATCGGCAGCGTTCCGACTTTCAGCTCTTTTTTCAGAATTTTAACGATATCATTGATATGCTGATCTTGCATTGATAATTTTTACAGGCAAAAAGCAGGTTCTCGCGCGATAGATTTAATCAGGTTTTCCGCGACATTTTCCTGGGATGATTTACCGGTTACGGCAAGCCACAAGCTTCCCTCTGCGCCGCAGACGCCGCCTGCTGACACTAATTTTGCTTTTGCCCCGGTGAGCAATTCAATTGCGTCAATCTCCGTGAAAACTTCTCCCGGCACGGGCATGAGCCGCAGTCCTTCACCTCCTGGTTCGTTCATCAGGGCAACCACTTCATCCAGATTGCCGCTGACGCGCTTTTCCAGACCAACCGGTATAATCAGGCGCACCCGCCTGCCTACCACCACGCGCAGTGCCGCTCCGATTGTTCCGGATTTGGAATCAGCAATTAATATGGCCGCTTTTTTATTTTCCAGATCAACCGCGTTGGCGCCTTTAAGAATTACATCTCCCTCTTTTAGATTATCGACAACATCAAAAATGGTTTTGCCTTTTTGCCAGAAGCCGTTTTGGATGACCACGTCACCGGGGAAACCGCCCTGATCTTCAAGTCGGCCCCCCTTTGTTTTCGGGCCGCCCGGAGGCAATACAATGCCCCGGAAAAAACGGGCGCGCGAGAAAGACGCTTTTTTGTCGATTTTAGCCAGTATTTCTTCTGCTATATATCCGTTGGTTGTGCCGGCGATGATGACAATAGTATTTTTTTTACGAGCCGCGACTATTGCCGGATGCTTCAACATCGCCCGGGCAATAAGGCGCTTGCCCGCGGCGGGCGTCAGGATAAATTGTTTCATAATCAGTCTCTTTCAGTAATTATGAGCTTGGGTTAAAACATTGCCTGTCCGTATTTATCTTTATAAACCATTTCCGCTAATGTTTTGCGCGGGGGGCCTTCACGCAGCGGCAGAACCGGCCTGCCGATAGGAATGACCGCCACAGCCTCGCGCCCTTCCGGCACCGCAAGGATTTTTTTGCACGCTTCGTGATTCATCAGGCCGACAATGACTGTTCCCAGTCCCAGTTCATGTGCTTTGAGGCAAAGCGTCTGCACGGCAACGCCCAGATCAAACATATACCAGTTTTTCAGAGAGGTGGATTCCTTGCCGTCGTAACATCCCGAAATATTGGTCTTGGCGCAGGCCACAATCAGGGCGGAGGCGGCCAGTGAACACTTTGTCGCTGGATTTTTTTCCGTGTAAGTTCCGGTTACGGCCTCGATAGTGGCTTTATCTCGCACGACGATAAATTCCCAGACCTGTGTATTGGCCCACGAAGGCGACCAGCGAACGGTTTCGAATATCTGTTTAAGCTCGTCGTCACTTACCGGCTCATCCGTAAATTTCCTCACGCTTCTGCGTTTAAGTATTGCTTCCTGCAGTTCCATAATTAAAACCTCCATTTTGTATATCGTATCTTTGCCTGGAATATAACCCGTTTTTATTCAAGAATGCAGCAGATTTTTTTCGAAAAGCGCGCGGGCGTTTTTCGCCACAGAAGAAACCGAAAAATTAGAACTTTTAAAGTCCGGCTTCAGCGTGCCGATAAGGTTGAGCGTTATTGTGTTGAAAGCTCGCGTATCGAACGAAAAAGTTCCCGGGCGAAAAAGCATGTTTGTATTATTGATTAAAATCAAGTGTATCGGTGCTTTGCAGTAGCGCGCGATGCTGAACACTCCTTTGTTAAAAGCGGCAAGCTTTCCGTCGCGACTTCTGGTGCCTTCCGGAAAAACAAACACTATTCCTCCATCCGCTATATGTTTTTTTATGGATTCCAGATTATTGATCATTGCCTCTCCCATCATTTCATTGGGCGCGGATGGAATATATCCGGTCTTTTTCAAAAACCAGCCGAAAATGGGGACTTTGAAAAAAGTGTTTTTTACGATGGTCAAATGCCGCGGAAAAAGCGAGACCAGCAAAATCGGATCCAGATAAGATATATGATTGCATACAATCACGGCAGAACGGATTTGACGCACTTCTTCGGGAATTTCAAATTTCGTGCGGCGAATAAAAGCCCGCGTCAGGGAGAAAAAGCATCTGAGGTGAACATGATTTATATTTTGCAAAGTGGCAGAGAGGTTTTTGGAGATAATAATAGCCGGCAAAAATAAAAAAAGAAGCAAAAAAAGGTAGCCGAAAAGAAAATATACCCACAAAATCGAAGTAATTAGAAAGCTATAAACGTTGCTGATGATCTTTATCAGAGGCATGACGATTTCAAGTTAATTTTCTGATGAGCAAAATAGTATTAACGCCGCCAAAAGCAAAGTTTTGTATGGCCGCGGTTTTGACTGGATGATTCAAGACTTTCTGCACATGTTTAATCATCGTGCAGCGCTCATCTATTTCTTCCAGGTTTATCGTCGGCGCGATAAAACCGTCTTCCATCATATAAAGCGTCATGATGGTTTCAATGGCGCCGCAGGCGGCCATCGTATGGCCGATGTAGCTCTTTAAACCAATGACGTAAGGATTATCTCCGAATACCGCTCCGATGGCCTGCGCCTCGATGATATCTCCCATTTTAGTCGCGGTGGCATGAGCGCTGACTAAATCAACATCTTGCGGATTGATTTTCGCGTTTTCCGCGCCGAGCTTTAGCGTTTGCGTGATGCCCGTGAGATTGGGCAAAATTAAATCACCGCCGTTGTTGTTGCAGGCAAATCCGATAACTTCACGCGAGAATTCGCGCACCGCGTTTTTTGGCAAATTCGTATTCCTCCAGCATCAGCGCGCCAGATCCTTCTGCCACAACCAGGCCGTCACGGAATTTATCAAACGGGCGCGGTGTGCGATGTGGTTCATCATTAAAAGCGGTGGAACAGGCAAGTAAATTGTCGAAAACAGCGACAGTAGTCGTATCGTATTCATCCGCGGCGCCGCAGAGCATTGCTTCCTGCAGGCCGTATTTAATTGTTTCATAACCGAAGCCGATTGCCTGGCTTGCCTGTTGTGCACGCGGTTCCAGAAGAAATAACGCGACCGGTGATCCCGAACATTTTGGTGATATTCACGGCCGTGGTGTGCACCATGGATTTTAAATAATCAACCGCGCCAATATTTTGATAGGCCTCCTTTGTCTTTCGCTTCGAAAAAAATTTTGTAAATATCGCGCTGGACGGTGGGAGAACCGTGAATTGAACCGAAAGATACGCCCATTTTCCCGGAAGTTATAAATTCCTGCGGCAGGCCGGATTCTTCGAGTACTTCTTTGGCGACCTGGCAGGCGTAATAAGCGACCGGTCCCATTGTTTTGCGGTGCGCGCTTTTAAAATCGTATTCGATGGGATAATCCACTGTGCCGTAAACACGGGAATGAATAAAGCGGCTGACCATTGCGTCTTCACGCAACGGTATGATTCCCGATTTTCCATTCAAGCAGATTTTCGGTTATCTGCTTTTTTCCGTGGCCGATGGGCGTTATGGCGGAGGCCGCCGTGATGACAACTCTTCTTTCCATAAAAATTTATGCTGCTTTGTTTCTGGTCTGTATTATTTTTTCGATATAATCGCAAATCTGATTGATTGTGCGAATATCCATGGCCTGTTTTTTTTCTTCCTGAGTAAGTTCAGAATCCAGCATCCGCTCAATTTCCAGTAAAAGTTCAATAGCGTCGATACTGTCAAATTCATATTTTTCGCGCAGGTCGTCGTCAAAACCGGGGTTTTCTATTTCAAACTCCCGCTGAAAAATTATTTTTATTTCGTTTTCAATTTCCTGGCGTGTCATTAAGCAGTTTTTAACTCCCTTAAATATTTCTGAAGATGAGGCCGAACGACGAAATAGCAACCTCGCCCCTGGTAAAGATTGCCATATCTCCTAATTAATTATCGCTTTTATCCGAACTTGAAAGTGACGCAGAAGTTAGCATAAAATATCTTATTCGTCCACACGTTTGCGCCTAGTATTTGATATCCTGAACAAAACGCGAAGTTCCAATGATTTTTCTTGTTACGTCAAAAGACCCTAAAATGCTTCCCATCACTCCCGGCGCCAGGGCGTTTTGGCCCGTAAGATAAAGCCCTCCTATGGGCATTTTAGTTACCGAGGTGATTTTCATCAGCTGACGCGACGAGCGTATAACGCCGTAGCATGAACCTTCGGGGCAATTAACGTAATCCCGGATGGTCAGCGGCGTAAAAACGTCAATAATTTTGGAATTTTTTAAAGGACCAAAAACCGCCTCGGCCTGACGGAAAAGGTCGCGGGCGATTTTTTGCTTCTTATCTTCATATTCTTTAGGGCGCTTGCCGGAGTAAGTATTTTCCCATAGACTCCATTCGCTATAAAGCGACCTGGTAATAATCGAAAGCAAATTGCTTTGATTGGTTCCCTTTCTGATTTGATAAAAAACGCCATCTTTAATAGTTCCTTGTTGATCAATGGTCAGCCGATAAATATTGTGCGCCATTTCCGGGTGAGCGGCGGCGTCCACGCTCGCGTGCACACAAATAACGCCCTCGGTTTCCGCCAGGTCTAAAATTCTTTGGCGGTATGTTAAGCGCAGCGTATCGGGAGGAAGCAGAGGCAATAAAATTTTTGGATGGATATCGGAAATCATAAAATCAGCCGCGATTTCCCTGCCTGATTTTAGCAGCGCACCCGCAACCGTTTTTTCTTTCAAAGTGATTTTTTCTACTTCATTGTTTAGCAAAAGCTCGCCGCCCAGTTCTTGGAAACGCCGGACAAATACATCAGCCATCCTCGCGCCGTTTTCTTTGAGACGCCACGCGGAAAACAGATACGCGGCCAAAACCATGTGATGAAGAATCAAGGGGCATTCGGCAGGCAAAACGCCAACAAGTTGACAAGGCACGGAAATCACGATACGCAGGCGTGGCGAAGCATCTAGCTTATCCAGAAACTCACCCAGCGGCTGAAGATAATCCATGTTTTGAAAAGGATCGCCCTGGTTTAACAAAAAAGCGGGATCAAGCATGCGCCGGGAAATTTCGTGCAGATTATTCATTAAAACGTCTATGGCTTGATTTTCATCGGGAAAAGAATCACGCAGATTTTTTTCGTAAGCTTCGATATTCGCGGGCAGGTCAAAACTGAAATCGTCAAAAATGTAGCGGTCGATTACGCCTTCATTCCCCATGCGGGAAAATATTTCCTGCACGTTTATACCCAGGGCACTAAACATTCTTCCTAGCGGCTCTTTATCTCCCAGCGCTCCGACATAATGCACGCCCACAGGGCAATCAATTCCCGCGCGCCGGTAAGAGCGCATCAGGCCGCCGGGCACTGGATTTTTTTCCGCGATCGTCACGCGGTAATCGAGCCCGGCTAAAAGAATACCCGCGCTCAAACCGCCAATGCCGGAGCCGATGATAAGAACATTTTTGCCTTCCAGCGAATTTTTCATTTACATAGAACCTTTTGAATAAATGTTTGGAGATTAATTTTCGGCCGGCCGGGCTTCAACAAGATTCATAAACAGTGTATAGCTGGCAATTTCCTGCGCCCGCAATTCGATGTTTTGGTAAAAGCCGCCTGTCAAACCGCTGAATTTAATATAACGCTTTACTTTGCCGCTGCCGGAATAGCGTTTGACTTCGGGCAGGCCGTTACCGTTTTTTAATACATCAATGGTATCGGAATTATAAGTTCGCCAGCGGCAGGCCGCTTCTCCTGAAGGCAGAAAGCCTATTTTTTCTATTTTTCCCTGCGGTGCGAAAAAAATCAGTTTTATATCTTCAAGCATATTACGAGCGAAACGCTCGGAATCAAAAGGCGGCAGCGCACGCCTGATATCAAGAGAGCCGTCTGTCTCTATGGCTTCAAAAAGAACCATTCCTTCCGCGGTCATAATGGCGCAGGATATGGCGCGGGTTGCCGGGTCAGCTTCGGTAACGCCGATGACGGCGCTTTTGATGCTGCCGGACATATGGACTTCAATCGCGTGTATGAGCGTTGTTTTTTGTTTTAAAAAAGGATTGGGGCATGCTGAAATATTTTTTTCCAGCGGCGTTGTTTGTGTTATCACGGGCAATGTCTGACAGGCACTAAGAAAAAAAACCAAAATGATCAACAAAGCGATTTTCATTCGATATCCTGAAATATTGATTCGGGAATACTTTTATTGGTTTGCGTGTTTTTGAAATCAATTATGGTTGAAGAGGTTTCGCTTTCAATAATTTTTACTGATTTGACGGCCGCGTCATTTTTGGAAATAGTGATGATTACTTTTTGAAGCATGCCGTTCATGTTTTGCCCTACCGGCGTGAGCGTGATTTGTGTGTAGGTTCCTTCTTTAAGCGTCGCTTTGAAAGAGGGGTTTTGATCGAAATTGCCGCTCATCCAGGAGGTTATTTCGCCAAGAATAATTTTCATCCCCTGCGCGCCGCCGCTTTCGTCTTCCACCATTTTTCCGCCGGAATAGATATAGCGCTTCGTCAGGCCTTTATGATTAATCACAATGCTTTTAAGAGGTTTTAGATATTCCCAGCGGAAAGAATCCGGCGCGGCGTAATAAAAACGTCCTTCGGAAATCAGCGGTTTGCTCAAAATCTTCATTGATTTTGTCTGGATGAAGTCCGCCTGAATAGTTTTGATTTGCGCCGAGTTTTTGCGCAATGCCTCGAATCCGGCATCCGCAGCATGCGCGCCATGAAATACCGCCGCTAAAAATATTCCGCAGATAATAAATAAAAATGATACCTTTGTGCGCCGCATTAAAAAAGCCCCCCGTTAATGCCGACAACCTGCCCTGTGATATAGGAAGCGTCCGGCGAGCATAAGAAACGAATCACGCTGGCCACCTCTTCGGGCTTACCGGCGCGTTCCATGGGGATCATTTTTGTCATTACCGCCACCGGCGAACCTTCCGTCATTTCCGTTTCAATCAAACCCGGCGCTACCGCGTTCACGCGGATGCCGAAGCGCGCCACTTCTTTGGAAAGGGAACGCACGGCGCCGATTATTCCCGCTTTGGCCGCGGCGTAATTGGCCTGGCCGCGGTTAGGCATGATTCCCGAAGCGGAGGAAACGCAGACAATCGATCCATTTTTGGATTTGACCATCTCCCGCAGTACAGGCTTGGTGACATTGAAAAAACCTTTAAGCGTGGTATTGATCACGCTGTTCCACTCATCGTCGCCCATCATCATAAAAAGGCCATCGGCGGTGATTCCCGCGTTATTTACCAAAACTTGGATTTTTTTATGCCGTCCGATTATATCTTTGATTTTTTCCGTTGTCTTTTCTGCATCAACAACATCAAACTGCGCGATTTCTCCGTCGGAGCCGGCTTCACGCACCAGCTTCAACGTTTCTTTTGCCGCTTCTTCGTTGGCGTTATAATTTATCACTATAAAATAACCGGCTTTGGCCAGCTCCACGGCGGTGGCGCGTCCGATGCCGCGGCTCGCTCCGGTGATAATCGCGACTTTTTTTTCACTCATCTTAATATCGTTCTCCTTAAGGTAATTATTTTTTTATATCGTCTTCATTCAGGCGCAGAGCCTGTAGGACCATTGTGGCTAAAACAAAATCAGCGCTTTTGACGGTTCCTTCGACAACGGCGTAATTATCCATCGTGTACTTGCTGGCGAGAAAAACAGTGATCTTCGTATTGACGGGAATTTTGTCTACCATAAATTTCGCGCTTTTAATACCGACCAGCCATCCCTTCACACTGTCTTTACCCTGTTTTATCCTTTTATATCCCTCGATGACGGCGGCCGTCTGGGCAACTGCCTCGATCAGCACCAGGGAGTTTGCCGCGCCATTTTCAAATAAAGGCCAGTCGGGAGTTACCTTTGCGGCAACAATACCGGAATCCTCCTGCGCGTCTATTACCTCGCTGATGATTTTAATCGGCGCGCGATGCGGGATAATGCTTTCAATATCGATACTTATCATAATAGTTTTCTTTCACAAAAGTATATTTAACTAATGAAAAAAACCGTTTAAAGTCAACAAAAATCGTCCCTTGAAAGCGCTCGTTGATTTTTTTTGAATTTTTCGTTAAATATCCATGAATTCAATTCGTTAAAGGTGCATTTTATGGCCGAAACTAAAAAAGATCATTTTATTGAGTTTTATAAAGCAATTCTTAATCCTTCCGCGGATTTGTGCCGGAGGGAATTTACTCTTTCCGGATACAGCTACGGCGAGGTTTTTGAACTGGCCGCGGGCATCAAAAAGATGCTTGCCTCTCGCGGAGGGGAAAAAACACTTTGCCTGTGCACCGAGAAAAAATCGGTAACAGCCGCCTGTGTTCTGGCATCACTTGCGGGCGCCTGCCAGCTGATTCTTCCTTATTCCTTTTCCGCGCACGCGCTGACGGAAATGCATGAAGCCACCGGTTTCGATACCGCCATCGCCGATCACCCGGAAGAACTGCCTTCGGGCGTGGAAGTCATTACCCCCATCGCGGGAAAAATATCTGATCTCAAGCCGGCAGAACTGCGTGACCCGGACAAACCTTTTTTACGGCTTTTCACCGGCGGCTCCACGGGAAAACCACGGGTCTGGACAAAGTCACCGCGCAATCTCCTGGCCGAGGCGTTTTACCTGAAAGAAAAATTTCAGCTTACGCAAAACGATTTATTTGTCGCCACCGTGCCGCCTTATCATATTTATGGTTTGCTATTTTCTGTTTTGGTTCCTTTTGCCGCGCGGGCGCAAATTCTGCCGGACATCTACACTTTTCCGCAGGAAATAATTTCCGCGATCAGCAAGCACGCGGCCACCGTGCTGATCAGCGTGCCGGCTCACTACCGTTCTTTAAAGACAGATGATCTGTCCGTGCCTTCTTTGAAAATCGCGTTTTCTTCCTCCGGTGCGCTTAATCGCGCCGATGCGTCGCACTTTTATAAAAAAACCGGGGTGGGGATAACGGAAATCTACGGTTCCACGGAAACAGGCGGCGTTGCCACGCGTAATATCAGCGAAAACACGGAAAGCTGGAAACCTTTTGATGTTGTTTCCTGGAAAATTGATGGTAAAGACGGCTCAAGGCTTTGCGTTAAATCGGATTTTTCCTCAAAGGAAATGCCGCGTGACGCGAATGGCTTTTGTATGACCGGTGACGAGGCAGCCCCGGAAAAAGATAATCGCTTTACACTTTTGGGGCGCGCCGACGGCATTGTTAAAGTTGCGGGCAAAAGAGTTGACTTGATTGAAGTGCAAAATAAAATCAAAACACTGCCCGCGGTGCAGGATGCTGTCGTTATTTCGCTTCCCACCGAAAAAGGGAGAGAAAGCATTATTGCCGCATTGGTGGTCGGTGATCTTACAGAAGCCGAGCTAAGAAAGATGATGAAATATCTGCTTGAACCTTACGCAATACCCAAACGAATAAAAATAGTTTCCCACATTGTCACCACGGCTACCGGCAAGTTTGACCGGCGGACAATAGAACAGATATTGCTTTCCGATGAAGATTAAAATATCTAGCGTGTTTTTTCCGTTTTTGTTTTCAGCCGTTTAAGCCGGTGCGCGAGCGATTCTTTTTCGTCTGGTGAAAAACCATTGTTCTGACTGAGCGCGCCCTCCACAAGCATTTTAGCCGCTTTGCAGTCACGGGCGCGATGTTCCAGCCATTTGGCCATCTCCGATACGGCGGAAAAATCCACGGGTGTAATTGCCAGAAGTTCCTGCCAGATTTGCGTGGCCTCTTCCCACCGCCCGGTGCGCTTGCATAAAGAGGCTAATTCTTTTTTGGAGATGGCGGATAGTTCACCGCCCGCCGGTTTTTCGTTAAAGACATCCAGAATTTTTCCGGCGCGTTCGGTATCACGGCGTTTGAACAGAAGCCGCGCCGCGGCCAAATAATCGTCCGCGTGTGAATTTTGCACTTCTTGTTTGGCGCAGAGAATTTCCGTCAGATGCGCCGTGAGCGTGGCCATGGAAATAACATCAATTTTATTGTGTTCAAATATTGATTCCAGGAGTCGCCCGTCTCGCTGTTTAAGCCAGTCAAAATAGCGCTGGGGAATTTCCCAACCGGGAATATCGCCTTCGCGAAAAACTCCCAGCACCTCCGCTTCCAGCGTTCCCAGCCTGCTGTTTTCGAGTCGATGCCCCAGGATGCGCCTGGAGGGATGAAGCAAATCAAGATGGGGCAGATTGATCAAGATCGCTTTTCAGCCGGTTCAAAATAAAGCGCGTGGATAAAAGATTCACGTCAAAAGCTTTGCCGTTGAAAGTGACCAGAAAATTTTTTTGGGCGGCGATTTCCGTAAGATAAAATAGCGCGGCTCGTTCTTCGGAAAAATCGCGCGCGAAAATCTGCCGGATGTGAAAAGCGCCATCTTCAAACCAGCCCAGGCCGATTAAAAAAGCCATTGTTCCCGTGCCGCCGGAAAGGCCGGTTGTTTCCGTATCGAGAAAAAGGCCATTCTCGCAGCGGCACTCGGCAATCAGAGGATCGTTCGCCAGCATTGCCGCCGCGTGCATATCCAGATTAAGGGCTTCGCAGATATTGCGCTTTCCGTGACGGCAGTTTCCGGCCATGATGTCGCTTACCAGGAAAAACCTGCCGTGTTTGTTTTCCACTTCCTCGCCTGCGACTATTTTTTCCAGAGCGATGCTTTCTCCCCAAAGTTGCTCTTTGGGCGCGGAAGTTTGTGGCTGGGGACGGCGCGAAAGAATCATGTCCATCCGGCGGCGCAGTTCATCAATTCGCGCCTGTTTTTCGGAAGGCGCGGCGGGTTTTACTGTTTTTTCGCCGGTCAGGCGTTTTAATTTATCAATCGAGCTCATATTTTTTTGTCATCGCGAGCCCTGCTTTAGCAAGGTGCGAAATCTTTTTTCTGCTATCAACTGCGAAATGTCAAGTTAATGATTTGACCTTTTATTTCACCCCTCCTTATTAGAACTAGAGGGGTGTTATGCCAGGAGCTATGGTTCGCACTATCTTTCTTAATCTTCATATTTAAGCATACCATTAAAGAACTTTTTAGCGGAAGGTTGCATTATCGGCCAAAGCTTAACAAAATGATCCTCTACTTTCTTTTGTGCGAGCCAGCTATCTATTTCAGGAACGTCTAACATGAAGGTGCCTTTTCTAATACCAACTGCCATAATGACAATATAATCATTTACCAATGTGATGAGTTTCTCTGTTGTTTTTTTGGATGTGCGAAAAGGAGATGTCATGCGCTTTTTAAAGTCTATGTTTTTACCTTTTCGTAGAAGGCCAACATATGTTGCTTGTTGTTTTATTTGTTCTAGATTAACATCTTTAATAATCCGGAGAAAAGATTTAGAAATAAAGCGTTCATCATCTCTATTTTCATTTATGAACCACCTTTGTTTTATTGTATGGGAATAGGAATCAAGTATATCCTCCTGAAGCTGTTCGATACTTAATATATGGGTCAACTCTGCTATGATACCATATATGCTCATATATGTTGTATTTTCCAAGTTCTTCGATTGATAATATAGTGGTGTGAAGCGCAGATGGGATTCTTTCTTTTTTGAATAATAAGATTGCATCTTCGTGGAGCCGTAAGGCGTTTTTAAAAGATGCAGCGGCAAGCCTAGGCAATTTGTTAAGGATGCAGCTAGCTCTATCTATATAATGTCCTAAATCGTTTTAATGCTTTATCCGTGACATTACGTGCGGCCTGATAATATTTATTAAATTTTCGGAAGGTCACACTTAATTTATCTTTTATCATTTCCCCAAAATCAATCCGATTATTTTCGGCACCATTTCCTTGGCGGTTTTGCCCACTTCCAGCGTGGGCCCCACGCAGGAAGGGCAACCGTAAGCGCACGGGCATTTTTCAATTAAAGAACGCGCGGCGTTTAATAAATTCGCGTGTTCCCGGTAAAGCAGTTCAGAAAAGCCGATGCCGCCGGGATAGGCGTCGAAACACAAAAATCGTCGGGTCGAATTCGTCAATCCGCATGCCTGATTTTTCGCTAAAATTATCAGGACGCCCTTCGGCAAACGATGTTATCACCCGTCCTGTTTTTCCCTGGCTCACAAACCACTCGCCCGATTTGTCGCCCAGCGCGCGGTCGATATCGTGCGTATCGGCCATCAAAAACATCGCGGATAAATGATGCAGTGTGTAGGCGAGACCCGAAAGCCCGTCAATTATTTCCGCGGGCGAAAAATTAAGTTTGCGCAAGCGATCGCGCGGGATGGTGAACCAGTAACTGGTTGTATGCATGTCTTTTTCCGGCAGATTGACATCGCCGTAGCCCAGATTTTCGGACGTGTAGAACTTGATTTTTTTAAAGCCCACCACCTTGCGCACGACCTGCACCTCGCCGTGCTCCACAATCGCGCCTTCATCTTTGTGCTTATCAAACGCGTCAATCACGCGCACGTTGGTGTAGGTCATGGCATCAGTGTAATAATCGGAATCCACCTTGCGCACGTAAGCTTTTTTGCCTTCCAGATCGAGCTTGTCCACGTGATACTGCTCGGAGGCCATCATGTAAATCGCCTCGTCATGCAGGGCGGTGAAGGCGCTGTCCCAATCCACCTCGGCGATGACTTTGTGTTTGCCCGTTTCTGTTGTATCCACGACCACAACATTTTCCGGATTAATCGCGCGCAGGCTTATTTCATCGGCGGGATAACTTTCCGCCGCCCAGTGCCAGCGATCATCCGCCTGGTGCAAAACGCCCTTTTCCTCCAGGTATTGCAGAAATTCCTCCAGGTTTTCTCCGCCGAATTTTTCTCCTTTTTCAAACGGCAATTCAAAAGCCGCGCTTTTAATGTGGTGCAGCAAAATCAAAAGATTATCAGGATTGATGCGGCAGTGCTCCGGCGATAAAGCAAAAAAGTAATCGGGATTTTCCATGATGAACTGATCCAGCGGATTGCTGCGCGCGATGAGCATGGCGAGGCTCCTGCCCGTGCGCCTTCCCGCGCGCCCCGCCTGCTGCCAGGTGCTGGCAATCGAGCCGGGATAGCCAACCATGATGCACGCTTCCAGATCGCCGATATCGATGCCCAGCTCCAGCGCGTTGGTGCTGATAACGCCCATGACTTCGCGCGTGCGCAGGCCTTTTTCGATTTCGCGCCGCAGGTTCGGCAGATAGCCGCCTCGGTAGCCGGTGACAAAATGGTCATCCAGCGGCTTGCTCTTCACGAATTTATCTTTGAGATATTTGGTCAGCACCTCAACGTTTAAGCGGCTGGTGGCAAAAACTATCGTCTGAATATCGTTTCCGATAAGTTCGGAGGCGATTTTGCGCGCGGGCGTCATCGCGCTTTGCCGGATGCCCAGTTCACGGTTGACGATGGGCGGATTGAAAAGAATAAAAGTTTTATCCGCGGTAGGCGCGCCACTTTTATCCAGAAGCGCCACTTCGCGCTCCAGTATTTTTTCGGCGTGCTCTCTGGGGTTGGCCACCGTGGCTGAGCAGCAGATAAAAACAGGATTCGCGCCGTAAAAACGGCAGATACGCACAAGCCTACGGATGACATTGGCAAAGTGCGAGCCGAAGATGCCGCGGTAAATGTGCAGTTCGTCAATGACCACGTACTTTAAGTTGGCAAAAAGTTTCTGCCATTTGGTATGATGAGGCAGTATTCCCGCGTGCAGCATATCGGGATTGGTGACCACAACATGCCCCAGCTTGCGGATGGCCTGGCGCGCGTCATCGGGCGTATCGCCGTCGTAAGTGTAGGTTTTGATATCGGCCTGCAGATCAGTAATCAAAGAGTGAATCTCATGCATCTGATCCTGCGCCAACGCCTTGGTCGGGAAAAGATACAAAGCGCGCGTTTCGGGCTGCTCCAGAATGCTTTGGAGCACAGGCAGATTGTAGCAGAGCGTTTTGCCGCTGGCGGTAGGCGTGACCAGCACAACATCCTTGCCGTTGCGGATAAAGCGAATCGCCTGCGCCTGATGCCGGTAGAGCTTTTCCATGCCGCGTTTTTTGAGGACATCAAGCAGGCGCGGATTCACCCACGCGGGATAGTCTTCAAAATCGCCGGCTTTAGCGGGAATTTCCACTACAGCGGCGGCGTTGGCGTTGAAGCTTTTATTTTTCTTTAGGCGGGCGACCCATTCTTCAAGTGTAAGTTTGGCCATAAAATTTCTTTCTGCAGACGCATTATAAACAAATCGCGCGATATGACAACCTCCAGTTTGTTGACAGCGACAAAAAACAATATTTCTTCAGTAATTTAAAGGTAATTGGACAGGAAAGAATAGTGTTAATCTGTCTGCATTTATGATAAATATTTGCCATGCGTATGAACAGAAACATTGTCAAGATAACCAGAATTGACGACCCGCAATTGGTCAAGGATGAAGTCCTCTACTGGTTGAGCCGCCCGTCTCAGGAGCGGATAGCCGCAGTCGATTATTTACGGGTACTGATCTATGGAAATACAGCGAGGCTTCAAAGAGTTGCTCGCGTCATTAAACGCCCACAAAGTTGAATATATCAACAACCTGTTTTTTTCTAATCACTACAGGTATTTATATTCACGAGGAGCAATAATATGAAAACAGCAAAGATCTTTTTACTTATAGCGGCTTTGGCGATGCTGACGGGCTGCCCGGTTGTCTCCAAAAATATCGTTGGTCTGGAAGATTATAAACTCGACGCGCAAAATATTGACGGCACTTGGATAAATGAGGACGGCGCCATGCTGATTAAAACGCTGGATGCCGAAAAAGGCATTATAAAAATAATTTTCCTCGAAGATAAGGAAAATATCGAAACGGCCAAAATTAAAATCATGAAAGGGAAAGCGTGGCTGTATTTCAACATGCTGCCCGAAGATAGCGAAAAAGAGCCGGAATATCTCTGGGGCAGAATCAGCATAGAAGATAAAAGAATTATTTTCTGGCACACAGCGAATGACCCGTTTGCCGAGGCGGTCAAAAAACGTAAGATCAAAGGAAAGATAGACAACAAAAAACAAATAAGCGGAGAAATGTCTTTTGAAACATCCACGGTAATTCTCACCGACAGCGCGAAAAATATCATCAATCTGGTGGAAACGTCCGATAAAAATTATTTTGTCTGGGATGACCCCACCGTGTTTATTAAACTGGCGAAGTAACGAAACCGGCGGAAAGAATTTTTATGTATTGCCCTAAATGCAAAAGTGAATACCGGGAAGGTTTTTATAAATGCGCTGAATGTGATGTATATCTGGTCAGCGAGCTGCCGCAGACTGCTCATGATAGCGGCGATGAATTTGTGGAGGTATTTTCCACCTATAATCAGGGTGAAATCGCTTTTATCAAGTCGGTTTTAGACGGCGAAGACATAACATATTTTTTTCAGGGCGAAAGCTCAACGATGCTTATTGCCGCCGGCGCCTACGCCCGGCTTTTGGTCAAAGCCGAAGAAGCGGACAGAGCCAGAGAAATTATGCAGGAATTGGGTTTTTTATAGTTTGTGCAAATACGGCCGCTGATCAAAAAGAAGAAAAAGAAATAACAAGACGATTAGTATCCGGCAAAAAAGGCGCCCCCGGGGGTGTTTTTTTGTGAAAACGCAAATGCGACGAGAATGAATAAGTTGGCTTTTATGCGTATCTTTATTTTTCAGTGAACGATGCAAATCAGAGGCGCGTTTTATCGCGCGCGCGAAAGTTGTCTTATTGGGACATTTGCTTCACTTCAGCGTGGCGGAAGCAGCCAATAATGTGGTCATTTACCATGCCAACCGCCTGCATGAACGCATAGCAGATCGTTGAGCCAACGAAGTTGAACCCGCGTCGTTTAAGGTCTTTGCTCATCGCGTCCGACTGGACAGTTCGTGCCGGAAGTTCCGCTATGGATTTCCAGCCATTCTGACGGGGCGTTCCATCAACATGCTGCCAGAGAAAGGCGGCTAGGCTCCCATACTCCTGCCTTATTTCCAGTACGCAGCGCGCGTTTTTGATTGCCGATTCTATCTTAAGGCGGTTCCGCACGATGCCGGAATCGGTGAGCAGGCGTTGGATATCATGCTCGGAATAAGCGGCCACTTTCTCGGGATCAAAGGAATGAAACGCTTTCCGGTAGTTCTCTCTCTTTTTGAGGATAGTCAACCAGCTTAGCCCTGCCTGCGCACCCTCTAAGAGAAGCATTTCAAATAAGTGTCGATCGTCATGGCTCGGCACGCCCCACTCGTCATCGTGGTATGCAATGTACAGAGGGTTGTCTCCGCTCCATTCACATCTGCGCTTCATTCAATTCTCCAAGTCTAACGAAAAAATCAGCCGGAGCGTTAGCGATCGGCTTGGGCGAAAAGGTGGAACTTCATTTTTTTGCGAACATTTCGTTCGTCATCACACCTTCGCACACTTTAGTTACCGGGCCTGTCATTGTTGCCTGGAAACCATCTCCAAAACTTATTTCCAGATTGCCGCCTGGCATATGAACAGTAATATTCGGTCTACATAACCCCAGTTTGTAGGCGACAGCCGCTGCGGCCGTGCTGCTGCTTCCGGATGCAAGAGTGTAGCCTGCGCCCCGTTCCCATATCTCAATTTGAATGTTTCCTTGATCAATAACCTTCATAAACTGGACATTAGTCCGGTTAGGGAAGCGTGAGTCATTTTCTATAATTGCGCCATAGCGCTTAGCATCAAGCGGCGAAGGATCATCTGTTAAAATAACACAGTGGGGATTGCCGACAGTTGCCGCGCAGAACCTGAAAATCTTTCCGTCCACGCGAATTTCTTCGTTTAAAACTTCACGAGGCTCTCCTATGACCGGAATGCTCTGGCTGTCAAAACTGACTTTTCCCATTTGTACGGTAACAATATCACCACCATTTTCCACCTTGCACGACACAATTCCGCCGGGGGTTTCTACGGAAAAAGGAATCTCGTTTACTAGCCCTTCATCATAAAGTGACCGTGCAAAGATGCGCAGACCATTTCCGCTTTTTTCGGCTTCGCTTCCATCCGGGTTGAATATGCGAAGGCCAAAATCACAGGAGTTGCTACTCAGCGGACCATAAAGAATTCCGTCGGAACCAACGCCAAAGTTGCGATGGCATATAAGACGAACTATATCCGATGTCATTTCAGACGGAAATGATTCTGGTCGCAATACAATATAGTCATTGCCCAAAGCGTGGTATTTGAGATATTTCATTTTTTTCAATAATTAATAAAGACGGTTCGTATTTTACGATATTTTGAGAAATGTTACTGCATTTAATAAAAAATACAAAGAGAATAATTTTCTGGATTCCCCGGTCGTGCCGGGGAATGACAATGAAAGGATTTTATAAAGAAAAGTTCAGCCGGAGCGTAGCGATAGGCTGTATTGATTTTGTTCTATTTTATCGTATTGAATTTGCGCCTATTTCTCTACGCTCATTATTTTGTAAGGAGATTGCTGGTTACTTGGTCAGCCTGTTCATAATCATTTGGGTCGATCATGATTTGAATACTGTATGGTATTTTTGCTTCAGTGAGGGCTTTGAAAAATGGCTGAGCGTCTTCGGGATTGTCTATTATAACCAAAGGCAGAGTATTGTTGGGAAGTGTAATCATTTCTTCCGCTTCTTCTTTATTTTGTTCCTTTTCTGCTTCCGATAATGCATCGCTTACTGGCGGCTCTTCTTTAATATCCCTGTGCGTTGCTTCCTTTAAAATAATGTCGTAAACTCCTTCTTCAAAGCTGTCACGCCCTAGGTGAAGAAATTCCTTGATTACTTCGTCTGATTGTTCCCTGTAATATTTCATGAGTTCCGTCTTTTTTCTCATATCCATAATGTTATTCTCCAATAATAAGTTGTGCAGGGTAATTCTGGATTCCCCGGTCTCGCGGCATGCCCCGGCATTCGCCGGGGTTCCCTGCCGGGGAAGGGATCCGGGGAATGACAGAGAAATGATTATCACTTAATCTCAGCGTGATAGCTTTGCAGTGATTTTGCCCGGCCGTGTCCCTGGCGGAAGGCGGCAATGCCTTTCACCGCGGCAACCGCGGCGGCGGCAGTGGTGATATAAGGTATTTTATATTTGATGGCCGCTTTGCGGATGTAGGAATCATCGTGTTTGGAAAGCCTGCCCGCGGGCGTATTTATTACCAGCTGTATCTCGCCGTTTTTAATCGCATCGACGATATTGGGACGGCCCTCATGCATTTTAAAGATTGATTCGGAAGGAATGCCTTTTTCGGCCAGACTTTTATGCGTTCCTTCTGTCGCCCTTATTTTGAAGCCGATTTTTTCAAAAGCGCGTGCAACTTCCAGCATGCCGCCTTTGTCCGCGTCCGCCACGGTGATCAGCACTGCTCCCTCGCCGGGCAGGCTCTGTCCGGTGGCTTCCTGCGCCTTGAAATATGCCAGGCCGAAAGAATCGGCCAAACCCAACACTTCGCCGGTGGAGCGCATTTCCGGGCCGAGTATTGGATCAACTTCCTGATACATGTTAAAGGGGAAAACGGCTTCTTTGACGCCGAAGTGGCGGATAACTTTATTTTTTAAATTCAAATCCTTGAGCTTTTTGCCGAGCATGATCTGCGCGGCAACACGTGCCATGGAGATATTGCAAACTTTCGATACCAGCGGCACGGTGCGCGAGGCGCGCGGGTTGGCCTCCAGGATATAAACGATATCGTTGGCAATAGCGTACTGAATATTCATCAAGCCGATCACGCCGAATTCAATGGCAATTTTTTTGGTGTAATCGTTAATTGTTGCGATATGCTTGGCCGGAATGCTGATGGGCGGAATGACGCAGGCCGAATCGCCGGAATGCACGCCGGCAAGTTCGATATGTTCCATCACCGCCGGAACAAATGCGTCTGTGCCGTCGGAAATCGCGTCCGCTTCGGCTTCGATGGCGTTTTCCAGAAATTTGTCGATAAGAATAGGCCGCTCCGGCGTGACACCGACCGCGGCGGCAACATAGCGTTTAAGCATTTCTTCATCATGGACAACTTCCATGCCGCGCCCGCCCAAAACGTAAGAGGGGCGCACCATCAGCGGATAGCCGATTTTTGCGGCGACTTTCAACGCCTGTTCCAGATTGCTGGCCATGCCGGATTGCGGCATGGGTATGCCCAGCTTTTCCATCATTTCACGGAAGCGGTCGCGGTCTTCGGCCAGATCTATTGTTTCCGGTGACGTGCCGATTATTTTCACGCCAGCTTTGGCCAGATCCGCGGCGATATTTAAAGGAGTCTGTCCGCCGAACTGGCAGATCACGCCTTCGGGTTTTTCCTTTTCGTAAATGCTCAAAACGTCTTCCACGGTGAGCGGCTCAAAATAAAGTTTGTCGGAGGTATCGTAATCGGTGGAGACGGTTTCCGGGTTGCAGTTGACCATGATAGATTCAAAGCCTTCATCGCGCAGGGCGAATGCCGCGTGTACACAGCAGTAGTCGAATTCAATGCCCTGACCGATGCGGTTGGGCCCGCCGCCCAGCACCATAATTTTGCGGCGGTTATCCACCGCGACTTTATCCGGCGCGTTGTAAGTGGAATAATAATATGCCGCGTTTTCCACGCCGCTTACCGGCACGGCATCCCACGCCTCGGCCAGTCCCGCGGCCAGGCGCTGTTTGCGGATCGCTTCTTCTTTCTTTCCTAAAATCTGCGCGAGATACCTGTCGGCAAAGCCATCTTTTTTGGCCTGAATTAATAACTCATCGGGAAGCGATTTGCCTTTATACGTAAGAATTTTTTCTTCCAGCTCCACCAGTTCTTTCATCTGTTCGATGAACCATTTTTTGATGTAGGTTTTAGCATGCAGCGCGTCCACCGTCGCGCCTTTGCGCAGAGCTTCGTACATGATGAATTGCCGTTCGCTGGACGGCTCGGCCAGCATTTCCATCAAGTCATCCAGAGATTTTTTATTAAAGTCTTTGGCAAAGCCCAGTCCGTAGCGGCCTTTTTCCAGAGAGCGTATCGCTTTTTGCAAAGCCTCTTTATAATTTTTGCCGATGCTCATCACTTCGCCCACAGCGCGCATCTGTGTGCCTAGCTTATCGACCGCGCCGGGGAATTTTTCAAAATCCCAGCGGGCGAATTTGACGACGACATAGTCACCGGAAGGAGTGTATTTATCCAGCGTTCCTTCGCGCCAGTAGGGAATTTCATCAAGAGTAATTCCCGTGGCCAGCATGGCGGAAATCATCGCGATGGGGAAACCAGTGGCTTTGGAGGCCAGCGCCGATGAGCGCGATGTGCGAGGATTGATTTCAATGACCACCACACGGTCGGTTTTAGGATCATGCGCGAACTGCACGTTCGTTCCGCCGATAACCTGTATCGCTTCCACTATGGAATACGAATATTTCTGGAGGCGTTTCTGCAATTCTTCGGAAATTGTGAGCATCGGCGCGGTGCAGTAAGAATCGCCGGTGTGCACGCCCATGGCATCAACGTTTTCGATAAAGCATACGGTAATCATATGGCCTTTGGCGTCGCGGACAACTTCCAGTTCCAGTTCTTCCCAGCCGATGACCGATTCTTCGATGAGAATCTGGCCGATTAAGCTTGCCGAAATGCCGCGGCTGGCGACAAGGCGCAGCTCCTCCAGATTATACACGATGCCGCCGCCTGTGCCTCCCATGGTGTAAGCGGGACGGACGACGACAGGATAGCCAAGCCCGGCGGCAATTTTTTCCGCTTCTTCCACGGAAGTTGCCGGTTCGCTTTGGGGCATTTCAATGCCCAGTTTGTTCATCGTTTCTTTAAAAGCAATTCTATCTTCACCGCGTTCGATAGCATCCACCTGCACGCCGATTACTTTTATATTGTGTTTTTTCAAAATTCCCTTTTTGTGCAGCTCTGATGTCAGATTAAGGCCGGTCTGGCCGCCCAGGTTAGGCAGGATGGCATCCGGTTTTTCGTTTTCGATAATTTCGGTCAGCGCCTGAACGTTGAGCGGTTCGATATAAGTTACATCGGCCATGCCCGGATCGGTCATAATTGTTGCCGGGTTGGAATTGACCAGCACAACTTTATAGCCTAGTTTACGCAGCGCCTTGCAGGCCTGCGTGCCGGAATAGTCGAATTCGCACGCCTGCCCGATTACGATAGGCCCGGAGCCGATGATCAGTACTTTTTTAATGTCGTCGCGTTTTCCCATTCGTTTTTTTAATCCTTAATTAATTATTTATTCTTGAAAAATATTTTTACTTTTTGTGTTCAGCGTCAATTGTTATGCCGATGCCGCCGCGCACGGCAAACTGCGCGCTTACTTTGCACCAGCGAGGCTTTAGCGCAGCGACCAGATCATCAAGAATAACGTTGGCCACATGCTCGTGAAAAACCCCTTCATCGCGGAAAGACCATAGATAAAATTTCAGCGATTTCGATTCGATAATTTTCTTATCCGGAATGTATTCAATTCTAATTTTGGCAAAATCCGGCTGGCCGGTTTTGGGACAGATGCAGGTGAATTCATCGGTTGTAAGAGTTACCACATAATCACGCCCGGGGTGATGATTGGGAAAAGTTTCTAATTTCTTTGATGGTTTTGCCGGTTTGCCCAGAAGCGTCAATCCGGCGAGGTCGGTTTTTTTGGTGCTTTCAGCCATGAAATTTTCCTGATTGAAAAGAGTATATCCATTTACCGAAAGTGCGTCATAATTTCAAGAACATTCGTAAGAATGGCCAAAAAAATGTCTTTCTTCCGGCCTTTATGATAGATTAATCATAAAAATAAAAAGGAGAACCCCTTAATTATGGCAGAAAATAACCCAAAAATTCCTGAAAATACGTGGAAGTGCAGCAACTGCGGCAATACCGTGGTGGAAATTACACCACCGGAAATTTGTCCTTCCTGCAAGCAGAAATGCGAATTTCTGAACGTGACCTGCTATCAGCCCGACTGCGGCTTTACGGGAATGGATAAGCGGCTAAAATAGGCAAGTTTTTATTTGCCACATGAGTTTTATTAAACGGTAAAAAACTTAAAGAAAAAGGAATCTGTTTATTCGGCTACGATTAATTCAAATTAATGTTACAAAAACATGTGCCGATTATAATCAATAAAAAAATAGGAATACATTGCAGGAGGAGATTTCTATGTCAGAGTTCTTGGACAAAGTTAAACAGGGAATAAGCAAAGGTGTAACAACGGCGAGCGTTAAATCAAAAGAGCTTATCGATGTAACCAGGCTCAAAAACCAAATATCAACACTGGAGAAGAAAAAACAGGATTTAATAGAAGAATTAGGCGGCATTGTTTACGCGATGTTTTTGAAAAATAATATTGATGTAAATACAATTCAGGAAAAGGGGAGTTTCATAAAAAAAATAGACGGTCAAATGGATGCCCTGCGGCTTGAGATTGCAGATGTTCAGAAAAAAGCAAAAGAATCATTAAGCGAAAACATACCCCCGGAGAAGGTGCCCGCATCGGATAAACCGGTAAATGCCGCTGCAGATGGAAGCTTCTGCAGGCAGTGCCATGAAGAGCTGGAAGCCGGGGCCAAGTTCTGCGCCAATTGCGGCGAAAAAGCATTATGAAATGAGACCGGATTTGAAAAAAGCAGAAGGGGAATCGGCATTGTCCGCATTTATGGGCAAGATTTTCTTGACATTCAAAACCGCATTTTTTATATTCCTTCTCACAGGAAGAAAGTTCTCATAAAAGGAAAACATGCCGAATATCCAGTTTTATGCGTTAGCAGAAAGTGTTTGCCAGAAGTTAAATCTCCCGCCGATTCCTTTTCCTGTCAGATCAGGCCGCGAAAAAATAATATTTAATTCCCGGGGTGTTGCTTTGGATCTTCTCCTGGATGAACTGGAGCATTATTTAATCGAGCATCCGAAAGAAAGAATTTTCTATCAAGAGGCAGGCGCAAAGCTCGCCGCCCTCGAAGGCATCCGGCTGGGTGAAGAAGGGCTTCCCTGATCTTGCCGCGCACTATTTTGAGCTGGGGCTTGCGCTGGATCCCGAAAACCTCGCGCTGCGGTGCAATTTGGCGCTGGCGCTGCAAGCCGCCGGGCGCCTTGACGAGGCCATGCGGCAATACCGGTTTTTGATTGCGGCAGCCTGCCGTATCCGGCCAGTTTCTGGTCTTGATTCCGGCCGCAAAACTTTTTCTGGACTGCGGCGATCCGGTAACGGCTCATCAGATTCTCAAACACTGCGCGTCTTTCATGCCGGTGGACAACGAATTCTGGGAGCTTTACGCTGAAGCCCGGCAGACGCTGCGGGATAACGCGCTGGACTGCGCCGGGGCAAAAGAAACAAGAAATTATGCGGCAAGCAGCCGCGCCTGATCGTAAAAGTGAGCCCATGGGCAAGAAGAAAAATTTCTGCCCGTTCTGCGGGAAGCCGCTTAAACCCGCCGCCAAGTTCTGTGGGAGTTGTGGCCATGAACTTTAAAGCGAAAGCCATATTGATTTTTTGCGGAGTCACGCTGGTCTTGCTTATGGCAGGTGTCTGTCACTTGGGCCACCGAAGCTCCCGATCAATTTTTTTATTCGGAAAACAAACCGCCCAAAGGCTGGCAAGGTTTCTCGAACAGAACCTGACCTGAAGGACATTCAACCGCGTTACCGAGAGGATTCAGAACCTCACGTACCAACGGTTCGGACTTTATCCGGAATATTTTAGGGAAGAAGTGCATCAAGACGGTCAATCCGCTCATCATTACACGTCAGATGGAAAGCTTGTGCCCTCTGAAGAAGCACCGTCTGGTTAAACCGATACACCTCTATATCAGCCCCACAGTTTATGTCGACGCTCAACCGGCTACAAGATGGCATATGAAAAAACGACTTCAGGAATTGGCGAAAAAGTGGATCGAAATGGGGAGTCTAATGAAAATTATCCGCCAGGTAAAAGTGGAACGGCATAGAACTCGGGTATTTGGCGCAGGAACGATATCGGGCGGAATGGCGAAGAACATACGAGTGTCAGTTAGTAAAAGGTTCTTGGGCCGTCTGATATGCAGAAGTGATGCGGGGCATCCCAACTTTATTGAAGAGGATAAAGAGGTGGTCGGTGGCCATGGCTCAGGAAGTGGCCGGGAGAATTCCTGCAGAAGGAGAGACTGACGACGAAGCGGTGCTTCCGACTCCACCGTGTCTGTTCCCCAAGAAAATGAACCCATTTCTCCCGAGGAAGTGCTCTTGGCCGTAGCCGCCGGTTCCATGGTGATGACGCTAGGGGCGTTTTTGCAGCTTTTCGGCATGGGCGGTCTTCAGAGCCTGCAGAGATATTCGCGGTACGCTCGAAGGTCTTTTTAGTTCCTCCGGGACCGATGTGACAGGCAGCAGAACCTGGTATTACCGGAGACTGAGACCGTACAGGAAGTAGAGGTCATACCAAAAGAACCGAAGCTTTCGACACGAGCCCGTCATTCAGGAGCCGGTTATCCCCGATCCCATCCCATCGGGCTTTGAGTATGGCGGGAAGGTTTGGTATCGGCCGCCGTGGGACAAGGGCGGCCCTTACTGGATGAACAAGTCCGACTATAGCTCGATGCGTTCAATGATGCGCCAGGGCAAGGAATGGTCGGATCGCTGGGGCTGGGTGGATCCGGAAGAAGGCAAGGCGATGGAGGCGCAAAACGCCGAGGCCTGGGATAAATACAAATCTAATACGGACGACGATATCAAAGGACTGACCGACCGGATCAAGGAATCCCAGGAAAAACTCGCCGAGATTCGCGAAAAGCAGGCCGAACTGGAAAGAATCGAACAGCTTGAGAGAGCGCCTCGCCGAACTGGAAAGACAACGTGTACTGGATAATTCGTTTGCAACCCGGCTTAGTGATACATGGAATAATTACGTCGAAGGTGTAAACCGAGATTTAGACGCGCTTCCCGGAGAGCTGAAGAACATGGCGCTTGCCGCCGCCCGCGAGGTAAGAGACACAACCGGGGCGTTGATTACGGCCGCCGGAGACACATTCTCTGATTTGACCAATGGCGACAACTGGAAAGCCGTCGGTCAGGCGGCGGTGGATACGGCCAAAGATCTGATTCTTCATCCCGTGGATTCATCCGTCAGGGTTGGTAATGTCGTCAAAGACGCCGGGAGTGCGGTTATCAAGGCCGCGGGCGTTGCCGGACAATGTGGCGGTTGCCATTGTTTCCGATCCGGTCGGTTTTGCCGAAGCCGTGGTCGGCATAGATAACTGGCGAAAGGCGCTCGACCCGAACGTGCCGGTGGGAGAGCGTGTCTGCCGCGCTTTATATGGAGCCATAGATGCAACTCTTAATTTTGCATCGGGTGGAACCAAGGTTGCGGTAAAGGGGATGGAAGTCGGAATCGACGGGGTCAGGGTAATTAAAGGAGCAGAAACTGCAACCGACGCGGCCAAAGCCGCGAAGGGAATTGAAGCCGGTCTCGATGCAGCCAAACAGCAGCGGCATGACAGCGCAGCGACGACACGGCAGCAGACACAGCGCACATCACCGCCAAGCTCGATGACCCGGCCCGTGTGCAGGCCTGGGAAGCGGGCCGACTGGCTGGCCAGCAGAAAGGCGGACAGACTGGCCGAAGCGATCAAAAGCGGCGAGCCCTCTGAAATCAAGAAAGCGCTTGTGGAGTGCCAAAAAGACAAGCACGCCATCGGGGCGCTCAACAGGGCGGATGATTCCGTAAAACTTGCCTATAATCAGCAGATGAAAGAGCTGATCACGGATGATGTTGATAAGGTGGTAAAGGAAAAAATCGCTCAGCGTTACGGACTGGATCCCAAAGATGTGGAAATCGTCAAGCCCACAAATCCGACGCGCCGAACCGAAGGTAGGCAGTGATCTTGATTTTACGGTCAAAGTAAAAGCCAAGCCCGGTGAGATTGTGCCCGATCCGAACAACCCCGGCAAGTTTGTTAAGGTCGAACCGGGAGATGTCCTTACCAAAGATGTTCCCGTCAAAGACGCCCAGGAAATTTACAATCGGGAACTCTACAGCAAAGTAACCGGTGAACCGATTCCGACCGATCCTGAAAAGTTTAAAGCCTTTCAGGCCGAGGCCGACAAACTGGCCCACGATATGGACCATGTGGCAGGGCATCGTGTCGGAGCGGAATCCTACGGCGCCTCGCAGCAGGATTTGGAAGTGATTCTGCAGAAATCCGGCGGCCGGTTTACGGATCCCGAGCAGGCGGGAATGGTGGCTTCCTACAAGTCCACGCATCTTTACCAGCAGGCGGAAAACATCGCCGAAGAATCCCCGGCAAAGCCGAAGCGCTCGTTGCCGACGGCATGAGGCAGACGACTAAACAATACGGTAATCTGATTGACCACCACGGGTGAGTGCGCTTCAGAGCCAAGGCAGTTGAAGCCGCCGTGGACTCGCGCCTGACGAAAGCGGTGGACATCCTGAAACAGGTGGAAAACACCGGCATGGCTCCGGCCAAGGCGGAAGCTCTTGCGAAGCGCAGCTGAACATGTCCAAAGACGATGTGGCGAACATGCTCGGCGGGCAACTTGCTAAACTGCATCACATGAAAGGATAAATGACCATGCTGGCTGTTTTTTTGAAAATCATATCCTATCTTTTCCTCGTCCTTTTTGTGCTGGGCGTGGTGCTGATGCTTCTGACCTGGCGCAAGGAAAAATTCGTCAAACCGAAATGGATTCTTTTCGGCCAGATCGTGGCGCTTGTCGCGTTGATTGTCTTTACCGCTTTGTCCCACAATCCGCTGGGGAAATGGATATGGTTGTTGATTTTCTGCCGCAGGGATTGTTGGCGGTTATTTTTACGGCCGGACGGTGCGTGTGAAAAAATCCGATCGGGGCATTATGATGAACTACACGTTGCCTTATGTCATTACATGGGGCGCGCTGTTGTTTATCACGCAATTTTTGACAATCAGCACGGGGCGCGTCCCCGTAATTGTGCTGGGACTGTGCGTGCTCAACACGGGATTGAACCTCGCAATGAACAGCAGCGTAATAGTAAATTATAACAGCTTAAAGAAAATCAAATGAGATTAAGGTGGTTCAAATGGTGGATAAAGTAAAAAAATGTCCCGCTTGCGGGGAAAAAATGGAGATGGAAGATACATTCTGCACAAATTGCGGAAAGCCCTATGTCGAAAAGCGGGCTAACCTGAAACAGTGTCCGGCCTGCGGTAAAGACGTGAAACTCGATGCCGCATTCTGCACGCATTGCGGGAATTCTTTTGGAGATAAAAAACAACAAATAAACACGGAGATTTCACCATTTTCCACGCAGATTTTGAATTTGGCCAACGAATTTCTTTCAGTGCGTGAGGTAGCCCCCGGGCGGTTTGAGTTTTCTTCAGAAACGGGAGCGCAATCACCTGTTCAAAAGGTAAAGATAAAATATGAAGCCGTGGCGCAGCTGGATGAGCAAAAAAAACAAATAGTTTTTTGGGAAAAGATGGTGGAAAGCTCCGCGGGAATGACGGTAGGCGTTTTTTCCGAGAAAAAAGTTCAAAAGGGAATCGAAGTAGGCAAAAAAGTCCATGGACATCTTCTGCTTGGAGGCAAATACGGATTTGAATACGGTAAGCTGCGCGCTGTGATAAAAGCGATTGCCGCTGAGCAGAGCTGGAACTTTAAAACAGCCATATTAAAGCCGCAACAAAACACAGGGATAAATAAGATAAATAATGCAAGTTCAAAGAAAAGTTTTCCCTTGGTAAAAATTGGCGCGCCGGTTCTCGGCTTTCTGTTATTGGTGTTAATTGTTTATTTTTGCAGTTCGGGTGTTTCAACGCTGGGGACCAGAAGCTTTCAGGAGCAAGGCACAGTGGCCCAAGGCAAACCATTTGTTGAAACAGATAAGAATACATATAATTACGGTGACACGATTCAGGTGTTTTTCTACAACGCGCCAGGTAGCTCCGGTGACTGGATCTGCATAATACCCGCAGGCTCGCCGGATACGGGCGCCGGAAACTATAAATATCTGCCCGCCAAAAAACGCGGAGTGGTGACTTTTAAAACTCCTCAGCCCGGTAAATATGAAGTGCGCGCCTATTATAATTACAGCTCCGGCAGGTATTTGGTATCAGCACGTTCTGGTTTTTCTGTTAAGCAATGAGAATGGCGGCTTTACGGGAATGGACAACCGGCTAAAGCCGACGAAATAAAATTCTACTTCAGTTCAAACTCAAAAGTGCTTACCACTCGAATCTTTTTGACAGGCGAGCTGGTCGGGCTGTAATAAGCTGATTCATCATTGCCGTCGCTACCGAAAATCTGGATATTGCCCTGGTTTGCCGAGCGAATCTTGCCAACTTTTACGTCAGAATCCGAAGCGAATTGCTGCGCGGTGAGCCGCGCGTTTTGTGTGGCTTCCGCCAGAAGCTGCGGCCGCAGTTCGTTAAAAGCCGTGAGCATGTAACGGGGATTGGCCATGCCATCCATCTGGCCATCAAGCAGCACGCCGGATTTGAGCAGTTTGTCTGTTTCTCCCAAGGATTTAATTACCAGGTCAACGTTTTTGGTCGTGACGCGCACCGCGCTGGTTACAACATATCTGAAGCGTTCGTTTGCTTGGCCAGAATCATAATCACGCGCCAACTTATCGACAATTTTCAGCGGCTGTAAGTTTATTTCTTCCTCTTTGAAGCCCTGATTTTTAAGGAAGGAAACAGTTAATTCTTTGTCTGTGGTTATTCTGGCGTGCGCGTCTTTCAAATTCTCGCTTGCCCGCCGAAAAGACAATGTCCAAACAGCCTGGTCGGCTTTTACTTCTTTTTCCACCAATCCCTTGACGGTGACTGTCCGGACGTCCGCTTTAAAGCGCGCGCCGCCCTTACCGATGTAATAACCGCCGATAGCCAGACCAATTAAAAAACATAAGCCTATTATTGATGAAGAAACGATAATGGTTTGTTTTTCATCCAGTGACATTTTGCGCTCCTTTTAATTTATATAGTTTTTATAAATATTCTTTAGCCATACGCTTGCCCTCTTCCACATCTACACGGGAGAGCAAAAACGCGCCGGCGATGAACAGAACAATAATCGAGAGAATACCATAGCGCGCGTTTCCGGTAAGGATGGTGACAGAACCCATAAGCACTGGCCCTATGACCACCGCAAACTTACCCAGCATATTATAAAAACCGAAGAACTGCGCAGATTTACCGGCGGGAATTATCTGAGTGAAAAAGCTTCTGCTTAAGGCCTGAATGCCTCCCTGAAAAAGTCCGATACATGCGGCCAAAGCAAAGAAATGCCATTTTTGCGTCATAAAGAATGCCATCACGGTGATAATGATGTATGCGAAAATTGCGACCATGATTGCTTTTTTGGTGCCGATGCGCATGGAAAAAAAGCCGTACAGGATGGCGGCGGGAAAGGCGATAAACTGCACCATAAGCAAAGCTGCGATAAGCGAGCCGCTGTCGAATCCCAGAGATTTTCCGTAATCAACGGCCATGCGGATAATTGTATCCACGCCGTCGATATAAAACCAGTAAGCCAGAAGAAAAAGTGCCACCACTTTCAGATGCCGTATGTCGCGCAATGTCGTGATGAGCTGCTGCCACCCCTGCACAAAGGCCTGTACCAGGGGCGCGCCTTTTTCGGCCTTTGGTTCCTTGACAAAAAGAAACAACGGTATGGAAAACACTGCCCACCAGATGGCGACGGATAAAAACGAAAGTTTTACAGCCATAGCCTTGCCGGGAATCCCGAAAAATTCAGGAAACTGAAACATCAGGACATTGAGCAGAAAAAGAAGTCCGCCGCCGATATAGCCGAGGCCGAATCCCAGCGTGGAAGTAAAATCCATTTTCTTATCCGAGGATACTCCGGTAATTAATGAATCATAAAAGATATTGCCGCCGGCAAAACCCACCGTGGCGGCCACATAAAAAATAACCGCCTGCATCCAGTGCCCCTGCGCCACCATATAAAGAGAGCCGGTCATGACCACACCCAGAAAAGCAAAGAAGAAAAGGAATTTCTTTTTTGCGGAGCCGCGATCGGCCACCGCGCCCAGGAAAGGAGCCAAAGCGGCAACTATGATCGACGCGATGGAATTGGCCAGCCCCAGGTAAAAAGTGCTCTGATGGGGCAGGTTGGGATCGGCCCAATACTCTTTAAAAAAAATCGGGAAAAAACCGGCCATCACGGTGGTGGCAAAAGCCGAATTCGCCCAGTCATACATCGCCCAAGAAAAAACGGATTTTTTTTGATCAAGCATGCGCCCTCCTGAAAAAAATACGGTAATTTGGTGTTGACTGTTTTCGGGATACTACTTTATTTGACAAGAAATGAAAAGAAAGAATTTTATCGTGAAATCAAGGAAAAATCAGACAAGTAGCGCTTTGTTTTCCGCCAATCACGGGAAGTAAAAGATCGATCAAGAGGATTACTAAACGAACCTGCCGACTCTCGGAAATATGGGAAAGATGATCTCTACAAACCGCATCATAAACATTGGGCAGTTGTAAGAGGAAGATCATTGAGCATAACTCCCAGGTGAAGAAGGTCAGGTTGGGCACAGGCTATATTTCCCATGATAAGGTTGAAATAAAATGGTGGCGAAATAAGATTTTTCCGCAGTAAGTATTTTGCATAATTAATCATGCCGGCATCGAAAACCTCCAACTCCGGTCTGATTTCCCTTTCCATCATTCTCTGCGCCAGCCTTTGTATAACTTCCGGCTCATTAATGCTGGCCCTTTGATTAAAGTTCAGCGAGCTTAGGGTAAGGCTTCCCATGTCAGGCTTGAGGCCGCCATCCAATTGAAGCACCTCCGCGCGCGCCTCAAATTCCGCAACATCGCGCCCGCTCAGCGACACGCAAATAATCAATTCGGGAGCGTAAGCTCGTATCCCTTCGATAAGCTGGGCGTAAACTTCCCTTTTGTGGGTGGGCATGCCTGTCACAGGATCCCGTGCGTGCAGATGCAACATTGTTATGCCTGCTTCCCATGCAACATGCACATCTTCGATTATTTCGTTCACAGAAAGTGGCGCATGTGGCGTCATTTCCCTGGTGGGAATCATTCCGGTAGGAGTAAAGTTAACAATCAATTTATTCATCCTAAACTCCATTTGTTCCATAATTATTCTTGTCCATCTTTTTTTGTTTACGGTAGTCGGAAAGGGAAACAGAAACAGAACGCTGAACAGCTGCAACATTTTTTGCTGTCGCCACCTGGAAAACAGTTTTAAACATGATTTTCATATCAAGAAGAAAAGACATTTTTTCAACGTACTGCACATCCTTCTCCAAACGCTGATCCCATAGCAAATAGTTTCTCCCGCTTACTTGAGATAATCCTGTAATCCCAGGACGGACGGAATGGCGCAATTTCTCCCGCTGTGAGTAATATGGCAGATACTCTTTATACAATGGACGCGGGCCAACGATGCTCATTTCTCCCTTTAGCACATTAAATAATTCAGGTATTTCGTCTATGCTGGTTTTTCTTAAATACATGCCTAACCTTGTAAAACGCTCGGTATCCGGAAGCAATGAGCCATTGATATCCCTCGTAGTGGTCATCGTCCGGAATTTTACTATTATGAAAGGCTTTTCATTCAATCCCACCCGCACTTGCCGGAAGAAAACAGGAGAACCTAACATTATCAAAACAAGCAATGCGGCAGAAACAAGCACCGGCGATAGTATAATGATCGCAAACGCGGCCAGCATTAGATCGAACAAGCGCTTGCCGTATGTATTATAAAGGGTATATTTACACTTAGAAGTTGATATTTCACGCATCATTATTTATCATAGAATGATTAACGCTTATAGATCAAGTCATAATAAATATTTTGAAAACTTATCCATGAAATTGTCTTCTGTCACTATGTGCACGTATGGATCCCATTGTTGATTTCCTTCAATGAAAAGTGGCCCTTTGGGAGTTATTGCTATGTCCCAGCCGATGGTGTAAGTATTATAGAAATATTTGTGTAATTTTTTCGCTAATTCAACGGCTTTTTTAAAATGTGGGATTTCATAATTATTGAAGGTCACGTTTATTGTAGGGTGTTTTTGAAATATTTTTCCACCGTATTGTGGATGCGAGAACCCATTTTTTCCTAAGCGGCCAGTTGCGATATCTAAGCCGACAATAATGCCTCCCATGTGCCAATTATCCGCTATACTGCTCTTTGTACCGATTCTCACCGCCGCAGCAAAAGGCTTTATAGCCTGATGATCCCAATATGTCACCAAGCGTATTGTATTGACGCAGTGCGGATTTAATGCCGACATTTTTTTATGCTGAATCACTATTTTCTGCACAACAAATTGTCCATTCGCAAACAGATTATATAAATCTTTTCTTTTTATTTTTTTATCGTTCTTTAATGTTAAACCATCCATCATCTGTAAACGGAAGACACCATCGCCTCCATAATCGTCTATGGGTTTGCAGATGCAATCGCTGAATAAATTTCCTTTTTCATTCAGCAGGCTGGAAAGAGGTAAATGCTTGCCTGATTCAGGAAAAGAAATAGAATTATTTGCAACCAGAGCGATTGTTTTTGGTGTGGGAAACCCAAGAGATTCAATATATTGGGCAGCAATGAATTTATCGTGAATAACGATATCATATAGCTTGTAATATTTGCTGAGTTGTCTTTTTTTCTTATTCAACAGTTTAAAACTTTTTCTTGCGTTAATTTATTTTTGTTCATATTGCTTGTTATGCTTAAGGTCAAAACCCAGCAGGTAATAAAATTCGTTTGCCTGATAAAATTGCAATGCCCAAATAAGATTTTCCGCGAATATCTTCAATCTGCTTTTTTGCGGCTGTCCAGGGTGGCGGGTTAGCCTCTTCGGATACAAAATATTTTTAAAAAATATTTCCAGATGTTTTTTAAAGAGGTAAATGATTCGTTGCATATTATTTCTAGGTGTTTAAATACAAATTAAGCAATGAATTTACTATACAGTACAGTAAAATTAAAAAAGTTAACCGGGTTATCCTCCGGAATCAACACGTTCTTTTTTATAGCGGCTACTGAGTTTGCCCAGCACCTGATGGAATTTTTTTCCAGGTTCCGGTGTAAGATCATCTACCATTTCTACTTTGAGCTGCATGGCAGGATGCAGTTTGGTCAGATTCCGTTGTGCTTTATCAATCCAGATATTTTCAGAATAAGCCGGTCCGGGAACGATTTTGACAATTATTACATTAACAGATTCTTGAATAATTTGAAAAGCTTTTACAACGCCGATCATGTTCCATTCCGGCTGCTCATGGGGGAAAGCGTAGTTTATCACAGCATACATGTGCCTGGGGGTAATCTCACGTCCGTCCGGCAGGACGATAAAATTTTCACTGCGGCCGTCGGTGAGGCGCATGATCGGTCCTTTGTATCCGCATGAACATTTTTCCATATTCAGCAAAACCGCCCGGTCGCCCATAGAATATCGTATGAAGGGCATGGTATGATTATACAGATTGGTAATTACAACGTGACCTTCCTTTCCGCAGGGTAAAATTTGGCCGTTGTTATCTACAACTTCCAGCCATACATTTGCAGCGTTGATATGCATGTGCTGGCGATCTGTTGGACACTGCCAGGCCAAATTGCCTCCTTCTTCACAGTTATAACAATCTTTTAAGGGACATGAGAATACATCTTCCAGCAGAAGACGCACATGATCAAAAAGCATTTCGACATTGGAGATAAGAATTTTGGGCCGCGGTGGGATAATTTTTTTCTCCTTGAGGGTGGCTGCCAACAACCACATGATCGAAGGGCGACCTACTATTATTGACGGTTTTGTTTTCATCAGAAGCTCAATTTGTTCATCTATCGGGATGTCACGAAATAA
The DNA here is from genome assembly GCA_963813455.1 of uncultured delta proteobacterium. Lineage (GTDB taxonomy): Bacteria > Desulfobacterota > Syntrophia > Syntrophales > Smithellaceae > UBA4810. The sequence continues at coordinate 209,924 of CAWEZF010000013.1, read as the reverse complement.
CCGCACACGGGTATGTGGTCCAAACCGTGATACTACGGTAGTCGCTTTATCTTTTCTTTCCGGTCCAATATCCGCCAGCCGGAGGGGAAATTTCAGATATGAATCTCGGGTGTAAGTGTCGAGCATGGTTATTTTGCGGAAAGCCTGTTCCCAAAAATTCAGATAAACAGTTACCGGATTTCCGGTAGTTCCGGTAGTGTGTTTGACGGTCAATTTTCTCGCATCTGCTCCTCGGCGCAGATAGGAAGTGGGGCCATCGGCCATTAGTTCAAGTCGCGAAATAATTGGTAATTTTGGCAGGTCATCAATGCCCTTGATGTCTGATGGATGAATACCGATTTTATCATATAGATTGCGATAAAAAGGGACGTTTTCATAGGCGTGAGCAACAACGCCTCTGATGCAGCGATTTACGTCTTTAATGTTTTTGCGGGGCAGAAATCTTAGTGCATCACTAATCATTTTTTATCTCTTAAGAAAGCTATTTATTAATTGCTTATGACTGCCGTTAGTTCTATTTCACACAATAAATCATCACGGCAGACATGATTATCCAACTGAAACAATGCGCGCTCGCTGGGGAAACCGGATTTTTCCAATATCTTTTTGCACGCCTCAAAGTCTCGGTGACTTTTCAGATACACCGTTGCCTGAGCTGTATGGGACAAATCGCCCCCTGCCTCCTGTAAAATAGCGTAAAGGACATCAAGCGTAAATTTCATTTGTTTGTTGAAGTCGCCTATATGGATGCTTGCCCCTGTTTTATCAATAGAAGCCGTTCCGCTGATATATATTAGCTGATGGCGGGGCAGTGTCACCGATACACACCGGCTGAACAATTTTCCGTAGCTTGTCGCTTCATTTTGCAGCGGAGATGCCTGCTGTTTTATCGACAGGCGCTTTCCCGCAAACGCGCAAAATTCTACGGAGAGAGGCTTTTTATTAATGACTTTTCCTTCTATGCCGGTGCTGGCCGGTATAAAATGGTTGAGGGGAGAATGCCATTTGGCGAAAAACGACTCTCTTGCCTTGTTGAGAATTTCGTAATCATTGAGAATGTCATCGAGATAAAGCCATGTACGCGCGATGTGTTCCTCTCGCATGGCGCAGGAATGCAGAGTTTCGCTGACCTTCTCAAACGCGGCAGCAAAAGATTCGACCGTTTTTTCTTCCCCGCTGTATAAAGGAGCGCTGAATAAAATATTTATATCATTGGCGGTCAGCTTGATTGATTCCTTCTGCTTTTCCATAAATGACCGGCCCTGTTTGGATCTCGCGATAAATGATGAATATTGCGCAGGCAAATTTGGGTGGCCGACGAGTATTGTTGGCGCATTGCATCTCGCGGGTAAAATTGAATGCAGAGAAAATGCGTCAGCCTTACCCGTTAACTTAGGAGGGAGAATTATTTTTTCCTGCAAAACGTATCCATCATGGCCTATCGCTTTTTGCAGAAATTTGTTTTGATTGGTTTCTGAAATATCACTTGCGGTTATAAATTCAAGAGTAAAATCATCTTCAACTGAAATAATTTGCTGTTCCATTTCCAGGTTCCTCAAGCGCGCCGCATCTGAGCGACATGCCCCGTAAAGCATCCATCGCCATCCACTTTTTCGTTAATAATGAAATTACCAGATGTCAGATCGGCAATTTTAATTACGCCGGTTGTGCTCACAAAAAGATACTTTCCGTCGATTGATGCGGTAATCCCGTAGCTGTCTTGTTGACAGAGGTGAGGTTTTTGTGACGTATCGACAATATCTTCGGTGTCCATTTCAATAATTGTTTTTAGCTTCATGGTTGCGGCATCGATCAGAAAAATCTGCGCCGGATAGCCGCTTACGGCAATCAATGGTTTTGTCCTGCTGATTAAAAACTACATGTGTGGTGATCCTGTAGAAAGAAGGATGGCTGAAGCTTTCCAGAAGCATTGGTCCGGATTGAGTCAAACAAACTTTTTGAATCATGCCCGGTCCAAATATCGCTACTTTAGGGCCGATTAAGCCGATATTATGTCCGGACAGATAGCAAACCGCGGGGTCATTTGGATCGAATTCCACATGGGCGGCGGTGGGAAGCTCAATACGCCATTCTTTCATTGTTTTTAAATCCAAAATTAACGCTTGTGAAGGCGCAATGCTTTTGTCCGGCGATGCTTTTCTTGTCCGCAGTCCTAATTCCGCCAGAATAAGAAACTTCTTATCCGGAGAAATTGTGATCTGGTGCAGCGAATCCCCCAGTTCACCCTCCCATATTTTAGTCAGATGCTCGTTGTGCAAAGAAAGTTTCCATACTGTCACACGCACATGATCCAGGGGATTATAATTGCGCCGGAGCGTTTCGTACGCGTTCCACGAGGCAAACCAAAGGTCGCCGGAATCGGTATCAAGCCAGTTGGTTGTGGATAGAAATTCGTCACAAACGCCCGGATCAATAAGATGAGCTTCTGATCTTTTTGTGTTCAAATGCAAAAATCGATTAAAGTAATTCAGCCCCACCTGGTAAGTATCGTTTCCCAGCGCAAGATAGCTGTGCGGAGAAAGTGCATACTCCCACCACTGCGATTCGGTTAAACCATACGGAAAATCTTCCGGAGACATCGACAGTTCTTTTTTAGCGCTGTCGAATACCGGTTTGCAGAGGGTTTCCATATCTTTGAGCTCAACACGGAAGGACGACGACTTGTTATTTTCTTTTTTGATAAAATAGCTGGAGTGAGCAAAAGCCCCTTTATAGATGTAAGGGCTTATAATATCGGCAAAGGGTAAATTTCCCAAAGATAAGGAATTTTCGTCTTTTTTGAGAGGCACTTGTGTTTTGGTCATCAAATTATTCCTATTTAGAAGAATACGAAAACCGCTTATGCAAGGTTATTATTTAGTAGTTCAGCATAACCTTAATTTGTTGCGTAAGTATCAAAACAACCGTGAAACTGTCAATCCAAAATTGTTTAAACATGATTATGTTTGTTAGCCTTTTTCCATGGTTTTGTGAAATTTAACTTTTGGCCATTCTTCCATGGTATGGTGTAAGCGCCAGTCGCTTGCCGCCAGGTAGACAAGATTTCCTTCCGTATCCATGGCCAGGTTGGATTGATTCTTTTTTTGAAAATCTTCCATGAGTTTGGCATTGTCACAGGTAACCCAGCGGGCGGCGGCATAATCGGTTTTTTCGTAGTCGGCGTAAACACTGTATTCGTTTTTGAGACGTGACATTGTAACATCAAATTGCAGAGCGCCGACTGCGCCTAAGATGTTGTCCGAGCCCCACAGAGGTTTAAAAACCTGAATCGCTCCTTCTTCGGAAAGCTGAGTTAATCCTTTCTGCAGATGCTTCATGCGCAGCGGATCTTTGAGCCGCACACGGCAGAAATGTTCCGGCGCGAAATGCGGAATGCCGGTGAATTTTAAAAATTCTTTCTGCGTAAATGTGTCGCCGACTTTTATCGTGCCGTGATTGTGCAGGCCGATGATATCCCCCGGATACGCTTCTTCAACATTGGTGCGGTCTTGCGCCATGAAAATTGTAGCATTGGATAAAGAAACTTCTTTTTCGATACGATGATGCATTACGCGCATGCCGCGCTGAAATTTTCCCGAGCAGATGCGCAAAAAAGCAATGCGGTCGCGGTGCGCCGGGTCCATGTTGGCCTGAATTTTAAAAACAAAACCGGAAAATTCGTCTTCATCTGGATTTACCAAGCGCGTGATGGTGGGTCGCGCCACCGGCGGCGGGGCGATTTCCACAAAAGCATCCAACAGTTCCTTGACGCCGAAATTGTTGATGGCGCTGCCGAAAAAAACCGGTGTCTGGCCGGCCTTTAGATATTCCTTGATATCAAAAGGATTTGCCGCGCCCTCCAGTAGCGCTATTTCGTCACGCAGTTCTTGGGCCTGGCTATCCAGAAGTTCATCGAGCAGCGGATCTGATAAATCATTAATGACGATGCCTTCGTCAGAACGCTTATCTTTTCCCGAAGTGAACAGATGCAGGGTTTTGGTGTAAAGGTTATAGACGCCTTTGAAGCGTTTGCCCATGCCGATCGGCCAGGATAAGGGCGAGCATTCAATCTGCAGTTTGTCTTCGATATCGGCCAATATATCCAGCGGCGGCAGACAGTCGCGGTCGAGCTTATTAATAAAGGTAATAATCGGCGTGTTGCGCAGGCGGCAGACTTCCATCAGTTTCTGTGTTTGCGTCTCCACGCCTTTGGCGCCGTCGATTACCATCAAGGCGCTGTCCACGGCGGTGAGCACGCGGTAAGTGTCTTCGGAAAAATCCTGATGGCCGGGCGTGTCCAGAAGATTGATGTCGCAATCCGCGTATTCGAACTTCATTACCGATGAGGTCACGGAAATGCCGCGCTCCTTTTCAATGGACATCCAATCGGAAAGCGCATGTTTGGAGGCTTTGCGCGCTTTTACAGCGCCGGCCATCTGAATCGCTCCGCCGAAAAGCAGCAGTTTTTCCGTGAGCGTGGTTTTGCCCGCGTCGGGATGGCTGATAATCCCGAAGGTGCGCCGCCGCTGGATTTCTTTTTGTAAAAGTTTATTCAAAATATAACCTTTAAATTATTGATATCAAAAATGTTTCGCTATAATTTTGCCTAAATTACGAATCAATATAACAAAAAAGCGGGCAATAAGCCCGTTGGGGGTTTGCTATTATCTAATAATTTTAAGTATGTCAATATGTAAGGATCAGTTATGATAATCTAATTAATAGAAAAAACAAATTAGCCTTTTTATAACACCATTATTTAACGGAAAAATGAAAATAGCTACAATTTATGTAGATTTTTCATCAATATCTGTAATTTAGGCATAAACGAGTTTATGTTAAAATTTTTTCAAAAGAACAAGATCAAAATAATTCTTTTATTATATTGAAGAGTTATATTGATAATGCTAAGGTTTTAGCAGATAAACACTTGTTTGGCGTAATAATTGCTAATTTACACTATAATTTATATCTTAAAAGAAATTAACAACGTAAGTTGTTTTGGCTTGAGTTCCTCGGCTAAATTTATAGAAAGCTGCCTTATTTATTAAAAATTAAATGATTAATGCAAAAACTAGAATCCTAGTGGTTGTTGGAACTCGCCCGGAAGCCATAAAAACTGCCCCGGTTATTTATGAGCTAAAACAACATTCAGATAAATTTGAAACAATTATTTTAGCAACAGCTCAGCATCGCGAAATACTGGATCAGGCTCTTTCTCTTTTCGATATTACACCTGACATTGATCTTAATCTGATGCATTCACGCCAGGGACTACCGGCGCTTACTTCCCGTGTTCTGGAAGGCATGGAAAAAAAAATAGGCGAGATAAAACCCGATATCCTTCTGGTTCAAGGGGATACAACAACGGTTTTTGCCAGCGCGCTCGCGGCTTTTTACCATAAAGTTCCCATAGCCCATGTTGAGGCCGGGCTGCGCAGTTATGATATCTACAGCCCTTATCCGGAAGAAGTGAACCGCCGCCTGACAACTGTAATGACATCAATTCATTTTGCCCCGACTTTATTTGCCAAAAAAGCGCTGCTTAACGAAGGAGTTCCCGCCGATAAAATTGTTGTTACCGGAAACACGGTTGTTGACGCCCTGACGCATATTTCTCAAATACCGTTTACTTTTGATGATTCTGAAATCAAAGGGTTGAAATTGGATGGCCATCGGATTATTTTGGTCACATCCCATCGCAGAGAATCCTGGGGCGCGGAATTTGAAAATACCTGTGCCGCGATCAAGGAGCTTGTGCGCAAATATTCTGATATCGCTGTTGTTTATCCTGTGCATCCGAATCCGGCGGTAAAAGAAACCGCTGAAAAACTTTTATCGGGAATCGATCGCGTTCATCTTCTTCCGCCTCTTGATTATTTGACGTTTATCAATTTAATGAAAAAAGCTTATTTGATTATTACAGATTCGGGTGGATTGCAGGAGGAAGCCCCGACACTGAAAAAACCACTGCTTCTGCTACGCAAGGTAACTGAAAGGCCGGAAGCTTTTCATGGCGGTTTGTCCAGGTTTGTTGGCACGAACCGCGACAAGATTATCCGGGAAGCAGAAAATCTTTTAAACGATAAGAGCGAATATGAATCGATGATTACAAACAAAAACCCGTATGGCGATGGTTTTGCAGCGCGAAGAATTGTGGAAACATTAATCCGCTGGTCTGCCGGTAAAAATACATTGCTGGATCCATCCTCGGAATTTGATCACGATAACCAATGGCCAGTTATTTTCACATAGGACGGAGGCCCACACCGAAATATAGTTTCTTAAAGATTATCGCCACGGCGATGTCAATATTGAATTATTTAAAAAGATTGACGGCCACACCATTTATTTATCAATCAGACAATGGAGCGGCGGTATGCTTTTGTGTTTGAACTATCAAATTTGATCGTGAAAAAAAGATTATGTCGAAAACATTAGTTTATTATCACCGCGCCTATAGAAAAATTACTGGCTCAAGCCGGCTTTTTTTTCTTGAATTTGTTTTTACCGCGATACCTTTATCTCTGATAATCCTTCTTGTTTATCCGGAAATAACCGCCAAAATTAGTTTATTCGCTTATAAGTTACTGTCGCCATATTATTCAGCCGATTCCATTTTTTTATCCGCGAAGTCCTTTTTGATTGGCGATGTGTCCATAGTAACCGTGCCGGGCACTTATCCCACTGTATTGGTATGCCTGATAAATTTTATCATTTGCATGACCATGATATTCCTTTTGCCGAAAACAAAAATTGGCCGAAACTTCGCCATCATTTCTGTATTTTGGGCGGTCATTAATTTGACCTCTGTTCTGTTTTTTTCCATAACGCCTTTTGAATTTCCCTATAGCGTGGAAGATTACTCAGAGCTTTACATTAAGTCGCAGGTAAGCATGTGGCTATTTATTCCCTTTATTCTGGGCATCGCTTTTCTGCCGCTTCCTGCTTCATTCGCTCCCAAAATATTCATCATTATACTGACAATCATTTATTCGATTATATTCGGTGCTTTGCGCTACGTTGTTTTTCTTTATATCGTCTCAAAATATTCGGTGCTTTATATGGCGATTTTATTTTTTGCTTTTGGGCCGTTGATTGATTTTGTTTATATAGTCGGGATTTACAGTTCTTATACTTATTATCTTGCCAAAAAATTAAAAGGCGATGAATCAATATGGAAGTGGCTGTACTGATTTTAAAAATTTATCTGGTTTTTACCGTGTGTGTCATGCTGATTTATTCTATCAGGCATTTCATGTTTACGATGAACCGGCTTTTCTCTGAACAGCGGGCATATTATCAGGATATACTTGATTCCGAGTTGAAAAAGATAACAGTTGTCGTTCCCATGCATAACGAAGAAAAAGTCGCCCGGCAGATTATGGATTTGCTGCTTCAGGCGGACTACCCCGGCCAGGATTTAGAGATAATTCCCATTAACGATTTTTCATCTGATGCTACAAAAGAGATATTAGATGAATACGCGAGTAAGTATTTTTTTATTAAGCCGTTGCATCGCTACGAAGGAGCGCGCGGTAAGCCGGCGGCGCTTAACGAGGCCATCGCTCTGGCTGAAGGAGAAATAATAATTGTGTTTGACGCGGATTATCTTCCCCCGAAAAGTATTCTCAAGGATATTGCCGTGTCTTTTAGCGATCCGGAAATTGGCGCGGTGATGGGGAGGGTTATCCCGATCAATACCGGCGCTAACATGTTGACAAGGCTGCTGGATCTGGAGAGAACCGGCGGCTATCAGGTTGATCAGCAGGCGCGTTATAACATGAAGCTGGTGCCTCAATATGGAGGAACGGTAGGCGGCTTCCGTAAAGAATTTATAACTGCCATGGGCGGGTTTGACACAAATATTTTAGCCGAAGACACAGAACTTACTTACCGCCTGCTGGTTAGCGGATGGAAAGTGATATACGCCAATAGGGCGGAATGCTACGAAGAAGCTCCGGAAGACTGGGGAGTGCGGGCGCGTCAGGTTATGCGCTGGTCGCGCGGCCACACTCAGGTAATGTTCAAATATCTGCTGCCCATGCTTAAATCAAAGTTTTTATCCAGAAAAGAAAAAATTGACGGCACTCTTTTGCTTTTTATTTACACGGTGCCCGTCATTTTGTTACTGGGTTTGTGTGATTCGCTCGCTCTGTTTTTTATGGGAGAAATGCATATCATCGCGGGGGTAATCGTTTTTGTCTTTGTGGGCGCTTATAATACATTCGGCAATTTTGCTCCATTTTATCAGATCGGTATTGGCGCGATGCTCGACGGCGCGACGGGCAGAATATTGCTACTGCCTTTTTTAATATTTAATTTCTTCTTCAACACCTGGTATATGAGCAGGGGTTTTTTTGACGCGATTATAGATATGATTACCGGACGAATCGCGCCCTGGCAAAAAACTGTTCGCTACAGGACAGACGACAAAAGCATCACTCATCAATCAAGAAGGGCCGCGCGAAAAAGTTTATGATTATTATTCTTGCTTTTGCAGTACTGGTTTTAATGTTTATTTGCCCTTTTTTACCGGGCATTATTGAATATTATCAAAAGACGGATGCTGAGCCTTTGTTTGTGCCGATTGATTTTTCGAGAACCCCCAGATATTTTGGCGCCTCTTTCAGGCATATTCTTTCTGCTTCGCTTAACGATTTAGATTTGGAAAATGACCAGATTGCCGACATTATGCTTTCGAAAAAAGAAAAAGTTGAAATAACCGCGGATAAAATTATACCCTCGGGCGAAAAAGTTGATCATATTTTGAATGTCCGGGGTAATTTAAAATCCGGCAATAACGTTAAATTCAACACAAATATTTTTGCCACGGGTAATGTTTTTCTTGGCGAAGCCAATGATGTTCATGTGCTGGCTGCTGACGGAAATATAAGCATCGCGCAAGGCACAAAAATAGACCGCTGGGTTGACGCGGAAGAGTCATTGGCTGTCGAGCCAAATTGCGATTTAGGCATCAGCGCGACTAGCGGCGGCGTTTTGCGTGTCGCCGAAAAGAACCAATTCCGCCGCCTCTACGGCATGCCCATTGTCGCGGGAATAAACGGTCAGCCGCAGCCAGTTGCTTCTGAAAATAAATTGTCCGCTGAAGTTAACTTGCCCGATAATTCATTCATTCGTAGAAGGAAAAAACGAGTTAATGATAATACTGAAGTGGCGCAAAATATAGTATTTGAAAAATCAGTCAAGATCGGAAGCGGCTGCGTTTTTCGGGGAGCCGTAAAATCTTACGGAAACATCGACATAAAGGAAAATGTCGCTATTTATGGAAATGTTTTTGCAGATGGCGATGTAAGAGTCGGCAAAGGCTCTGTGGTGCTCGGAAATATTTTTTCGCAGGGGTATATATACCTGGCTTCCGGCGCCAGAATCAGCCGCCCGGGCGTTTTTAAATCTGTCATTGGCAAAAAAGCGGTTCAGATAGAAAAAGGCGTGATTGTTTATGGCTATGTCGCGACAGAGGGCGAAGGACTGACTCTATGAGAAAAATAATCATCTCCATAATAATAGTTCTGATTACCGGATATTGCGTTTATAGCGGGTATTTGATGCTTGACAATCATCGTTTAGTAAATGCTAAAAACCAACGGGTAGTCCTTGCCTATAATAAATCTTCTCTGCGCAACCATTCTTATATTCTGAAAGCCTACGAGCGTGCCCTGATAAAAGAAAACATATCTTTTGAAAAAGTAGAAGTGCATACGCTGATGAAGCTGGATGTAAAAAAGATGCTGGGAAACACCCCGGCTATAATTTTTCCTGATGGTTTGGTGCAGCATATGCCGGAAGAATTAACCAGATGGGTTAAAGAATATCTGGCTGGTTCCGGTAATATTGCCGTTATCTATGATGTGGGCGTTAAGAATCCCCGCGGTTATTACCTGGGCAAAAGCGTGTTTGCTGATTTTATTGGAATTAATTATATAACCTACCAAATGTTCGAACAAAATGCTTACGCGATAGGTTCTTTGCAATTTGTTTCCGCGAGTGCAACTGATTACTTCCAAATTCCGCCTGACCAAATCAGCGCAGATGGCTTCTTGGTAAAAGCACCATACGGTAAAATAGACTTTCCTGCCGCCCGCTGCGAATATATTAAACCAATACCTGAAAATAATATTTTTGCCTACATTGTAATACAAAAAGGAGAAAAATACCCAGCGATTCTTATCAGGAAATACGGGCAAAGCAATATTCTATATGTTAATCTGCCGCTAGGGTATTTAAACGCCAGATCCGGTGATTTTCTTCTGCAAAATGTTCTCAAAACTTTTTTAACAGAAACTTTTTCTATAAAGAAAATATAATCAACAGGATTATTTAAGCCATAAGGGCATAGTAAAATGAACGGTGCGCACGGATGTTAAAAAAAATGTTTGTATTATTGATAGCCGTTATTCTCCTTATGCCTACGGAGGTTTTCGGGCAAAATACCGCTGAACACCCCGGATTAAAATTAATGAGTTACTATGCGGATCAGATTGCAAACCCCCGCACTGTTAATCCTTATATTGTAAATATCATCGCTATTTATGAAATCAGCAATGGCAAAAGTATTGTAAAAGTAAAAAATTACATCAATTGGTACTTTGAACATTTGAATTATCCCGACAAAGCAGGGCTTACCGGCAGTATTTATGATTTTGAAGTGGATGAAAATGGCGAGGAAATATCCACAAATGATTATGATTCCGTCGATGGCTACGCTGGAACATTTTTATATTTACTTAATCTTTATTATATAAAAACAGGGGATAAATTATTGATTGAAAGCAACTGGGGAAAAATAAAAGATATCGCTTATTTGATACCCTATTTGCAAGGTGAAGACGGATTAACCAGGGCTCTGCCCGTAGGCAAAAACAACGCGCGATATTTGATGGATAACTGTGAGGCATACGCCGGCATAAAAGCTTTTAATGATCTTTCATTATCCGCTGGTTATGGTCAGGACACATACTATGTGCAAACAGCCGAAAAAATAAAAAAAGCAATTTTGAATATTTTATATGATAAATGTTCTGGAAATTTCTACTGGGCCATATATGACGATAAAAAACATATTTCGAAATGGTCCGTTTCTTATCCTGACGCGCTGGCGCAGCTTTTTCCGATATATCTGGATGTTCTTAGCGCGAACTCGCAACTAGAAAAACATCTGTGGCGGGAATTTAATAAGAGATATAAATCAAAAATAGAGCAATATCCGCTGGAACAGAAAATGATTTATGAGATGACCACAAGAAAAATGCTTAAACAAAAAAAGGTGAATAATTGCGTAGAATAATAATTATTTTTATATTCATTTTTTCTATTATAATTTTGTTGTCTGATAATTTAGTGGCACAGGAAATTAAATGGAGAAACCATCGTTTTGAGGCGTCTTATTCTTATGACTATCTCGATCATCAGGAATACGGTGACTGGCACAAGCTGAGACTGGCGCTTTACACTGACATTTCTCCAACGTTTACTTATTTTGTGGAAACGGGGCTCTTCAGCCGCAAAGAAGGTGAAGGTATCCTGGGAACAGTTGGGATTTATAAGCACTGGTCTAATTTACTGTATACCTACTCCGCGCTTTCCGCCGGTTCCAATCGTGATTATTTACATCGGTTCCGCGCCGATCATGATTTTAATTTTAGAGTGGGGAAAAAAAGCAATTACGTGCTTACCGCCGGAACGACCTACGTTAATTATTCAGATAGCCGTTATGATATTATTGTTTCCGGCGGGGTAACTCTTTATCTGGAAAGATGGCTTTTCCACTACCGCCTGTTTTACAATCATAGTAATCCGGGCTCAATGGGATCATATTCTCACCTGGTAAATATCGGTTATGGACAGGAGTATCGACGATGGACCTATCTTAATGTTTCCTGGGGCAGGCAGGCGTATGTGGAAAACGCGCTGGCGGATCCGGAAAGAATCAATGAAGATTCGCTAAATGTCGCTCTTCAGCACCGGCACTGGCTGGGCAAGCATCACGGCTTTTTCAGCGATGTAAGTTATTTTAATCTGAAAAACGAATATGATAAATACTCGATTACCTTCGGCGTTTTTTATAATTTTTAAGTGAAAATATTGTCAAGGCCTGCCGCATTAACGGATCGTAGCCGTAAACTTAATGATTTTACCTTCCGCTGCGGTTACAAACCAATTATCTTTATCAAAGTTAATTGTTCCTCGTCCGGCAATTATTACAGGCTTGTTTTTATAAATTGTCTTGGGTAGCAGCCAGGACATCGTTGCCAGATTTACTGGATGAGTAGCTTCAAAACGGTAATTGCCGCCTCCCTGATTGATAATTTTCCAATTTGTTTTTAGCCGCGTATTTTGAAACTGTCCCAGTTCCGCCATCGTATACCATTGAAAAAGTCCTTTCGCCGCGTATGAATCAGCGCGGTTAAAAATATTATCTAAAACGCTGCGGTGATATTGCGCGAAAGGTGGATGCATGTAAATCAGTCGGACGGTGCGGTAATTTACAACAAAATCCATTAGCGCGTAATACCATTTTTCCACGTCCTTTTCGGCAATCCCGTATATGTCAAATTCGTCCCAGACAGCGTATTGGCCGAAAGGGGTCACGGGGAATGACCACATTTTCGGATTAGTCATCCTGCCGTCATTATAGGAACGCCGGGGAGCGCTGCCGGTATCTCCCGTATAGTAATAGGCGACAATACCTTGCTCCTCCAGCCATTTCATTGCCCAACTAGGATTGTTGCCTTCCGCAGCGGAATACTCAAGGGCAGTTTCGTTAGTTATCGCTTTTATGGCATCCGCGTTTAAAGTTAAATATTTAAGAAACTCGGCAGAATTTTCTTCTCTGGCATTCTGTCCATAGTAATCATGAATCCAGCCGCCGTGACTGCCTATCGCGTGCCCTTTTTGTTTAAGTTTTAAAATTAATTCTTTCATATCCGGATCGTCGGGAACGTTAAATCCTAAGCGATCACCAAACTCAATTTGGTCAGGTCCGGCGGTGAAATGTATGGAAAATTTTCCCCGATCCCAAACCCCCATTTTATCCAGCGCGCCGATTGGATTCTGCGCTTCAAAGGCGTCACAGTGCCAGTTTAATACCATTCCTCCGCGCGCGTTAGGAGCTTCTGAAAGACGCGGCAGTTGCAGCATTTCCGCGCCGAAATAACGCAGAAAACCGCGCAAGAACATGGCGTCAGTCTCACTGGCAAAAAAACCAAGGGGAATATTCACGAAAAGTACTTTACCCTTGCCGTGGTTGTTTACACCGGCGGCAAGGCCATTTTTAGGAGAAATTAAAAGAACTTCGCCGCTGTAATCTTTAGCCGCGATAAGGTTGTAGTAATTGATAATGCCGTAAACGTATCCCGAAATCGCCTGCGGGATAGTCGGCGTATTCATTGATGCAGAACTGACTTTCGCAAATTGGGACAGACTTACGGGAGAAAGCGGCAGCTTCCCTTTGTAATCCATTGTTTTTCCCGGCGGAACCTGCAGCTCGCGCATGGTATCAGCCATGCCTACAATCGGGCCGAAAACAGTTTTGGGATAATCTATCGCGTAGTCAATACCGGCAAGGCCGCTTAACCGGGATTTGGTGGTAGCAAAACCTTTATCTGTATGTACACCGAAATCATAGGTGAGCATGATGTTGCCGCCCCGGGCGACATAATTAGTTATCGCGGTAATTAAAGCGTCGCTTGCCCGCAGATGCACCTGGTCGGGTAAAATTAAGCCGCCGGTAATTGTTCCTTTTGCCACAGCCCTGATAAAATCTTTGTCGTGCATGACACGCACCAGGAAACCTTCTTCCTGAATCGCGTCGAGCCATACCGTAACTCTGGTGTCAGTTAAATTCTGGCCATCCGGCAGCAGAAGTATCAGATTTTGGTTTGCTGCCATACCCTGCGCCGCGGCTGTGAAAATCAAAGCCATGACAAATATTTGCAGTAATTTCTTCATTTATTCACCAGTTTATATGTTATTTTGTGTGTAAATAAAAACATAATCTTGCATTTTTTCGCTTATCTTTCCTTCTGCTTTGAGTTCCTGTAGATACACGAAGGTTTCGTTGAGCGCCAGAAATTTTTCAAAATCCGGCAGATCTTTGCCGAATATTTCCTGGGCCACATCGCGCGCGGTTTTAGGCGCGTTGTTTAAAAATCCGTAAAAAAAGTTTTTGCGCTGCTCGTGATGCGCGCGTATTTCGGCGATTCGTTCGTTCACAGAGGATAATGAATTGCCATGCCCGGGATGAATTTCCGCGCAGTCCAGCTTTTCAATCTTGCCCAGCGATTCCAGATAAGTGTTCAGCGGCCGGTAATTATCGTCAAATATATTAGGAGTGAGGCTCGGCGCTATATAAGGCAGTATGTGATCTCCTGCCAAAAGACATTTTTCTTCAGGAAAGAAAAAACAGATATGGCCGTTGGCATGCCCCGGCGTAAAAATCACTTCAAATTGCGCCGATCCAAATTTGCAGACCTGCTTATCTTCTAAAATATCGTCAGCGTCAAACTCCGTGATGATGGCGCGGATGTCTTCAAATTCGTCGATAATCGCTTCTATTTCCGCGGGTGTCATGCCTTGGCGCGCATAGAAGCTTCTGGCCATAGCCACCGCCTCATCGGCCTTGCGGAAATGGCAGTATTCTTCATAAGCCGGCGCGGAAAGATATACTTTCGCGCCCGTCATTTTCTGCAAGAGCCCGGCCATGCTGCAATGATCGGTGTGCACGTGCGTCAGATAAATCTGCCGGATGTTTTTGATGTCGAGGCCGACGCTTTGCAAGTCTTTTTCCAGCGCTGCCAGCGCGCTATCCGTATTTAAACCTGTGTCGAAAAGCGCGAGGTTTTTATCATGCGCCAAAAGATAAGCGTGCACGTGCCGCAGGCGGTAAGGCATGCGCGATGTTATGCGGTAAAAATTATTCTTAATTTCCGTAATCATATCCGGTTTAGGCTAGAAAATGTCTTTTAAATAAAAAAATTTATTATATCTTGCTAAATTTTAAATGTCCGAAATCTCCGGTCAGGCATCAACTCGTCATTGCGAGTCCCAATACGGCGGGACGCGGCAATCCCGATGATATCAAACAGAGAAGAGATTGCTTCGGTCGTTACACTTCCTCGCAATGACATAATGACATAGTCCCTCCGCTACCCTAAAGGGTACGCGCGGAATGATGAAATTATTATTAATCGTCTTTACGGCTTTTCATCTGACGCTTTGTCGCGTCGAGTTCCATTTTTCTGAGCCGCACGCTTTTCGGGGTAATTTCCACAAGCTCATCTTCGGCGATAAATTCGATAGCCTGATCCAGAGATAAGATGCGCGGCGGACGGAGAATTACTGTCGCGTCAGAAGAGGATGCCCGCATATTCGTCAGTTTCTTTTCTTTGGTAATGTTCACATTGAGATCGCTTGCGCGGTTGCGCTCTCCAATGACCATGCCCGCGTAAACGTCCGTTCCTATTTCTACAATCATTTCGCCGCGGTCTTCCATCGCGAAACTCGCGTAAGATGTGACGCGGCCTGCACGGTCGGATACCAATGCTCCCGTCATCCGCTGCGGAATTGCGCCAAACCATGGAGCGTAATCTTCCAATAGTGAATTCATCACGCCGCCGCCTTTGGTATCGGTCAAAAACTGACTGCGGAAACCGATCAGGCCGCGCGAAGGAATCAGAAATTCCATGCTGACTCTGCCCGATCCTTTATTAACCAGGCTCTCCATGCGGCCTTTTCTAATGGATAATTTTTCGGTGATTTTGCCTACAAATTCTTCCGGTATATCCAGAAACAATCTCTCCACCGGTTCTTGTGTTTTGCCCTTTTCAACTTTGGTGATGACCCGCGGGCGTGACACCATTAATTCGTAGCCTTCACGGCGCATTGTTTCCACCAAGACCGCCATCTGTAATTCACCGCGTCCGCAAACTTCAAAAGCGTCCGTTCTTTCCAGCTTTTTTATGCGGATGGCGACATTGCGCAGCGATTCGTTTTCCAACCGTTCCAGCAAGTGGCGCGATGTAAGATATTTTCCTTCCTTTCCGGCAAAGGGGCTGTTGTTGACATAAAAAATCATCGATACCGTCGGTTCATCCACTTGCAGACGGGGTAATGCCCGCGGTTCGTCCAGTGATGATATGGTATCGCCGATGGTGACATTTTCCACGCCGGACAAAGCGATAATGTCGCCGGACTCAACACGTTCAACCGGTTTTTTTGTCAGGCCGTAAAAAGTATAAAGCGCGGAGAACTTGACGCCGGGAATAATTTTTTCCTGTGTGCAAAGGCTGTAGCTAACGTTCATTTCCAGCTTGCCGCTTTGCAGTCGTCCCACGGCAATTTGCCCTACGTAAGAATCATAATCCAGATTGGTAACCAGAAACTGCGGGATGTCCTCATCGTTCCCTTGCGGCGCGGGAATACGCTCAATGATTGTTTGCAGGAGCGGCTGCAAATCGGTACTATCGTCACCAAGTTTTTTATGGCTGACGCCGACTTTAGCGTTGGTATAAAGGATGGGAAATTCGATTTGTTTTTCTTCCGCGCCTAAATCGATAAAGAGATCGTAGGTATCATTGATTACTTCTTCAATGCGCGCGTCAGAGCGGTCAATTTTATTGATAACCAGGATAATCGGTAGACGCAGGCCGAGCGCTTTTTTCAAAACGAAACGGGTTTGCGGCAGAGGGCCTTCGCTGGCATCAACCAATAGTATCGCGCCGTCAACCATGTTGAGGCTTCTTTCCACCTCGCCGCCGAAGTCGGCATGGCCGGGCGTATCCACGATATTGATTTTTACGCCGTTATAGTCAACCGCCGTATTTTTGGCCATGATGGTGATGCCGCGTTCTTTTTCCAAATCCATAGAATCCATCACGCGGTCCTCCACGGCCTGATTTACGCGAAATACTCCGGTTTGCTTCAGCATGGCGTTAAGCAGCGTGGTTTTGCCGTGATCGACATGGGAAATTATGGCAATATTTCTGATATGATCTTTTTTCATCATTTTAATCTTCTTTATCTCATCTTTTTTTCACTGGTTTTTGCGATGGAAACCGGCTGGAATGTAACCAATTTTAACTTGGGATGACCGATCCTTTCCGTATCTAAGCGCGCTTCCATAGCAAAAAGATGACTTTTTAGCCAGTTATTTCTTTTCTATGTATTTGATGCTTAAAGAGAAATGATCAAAGAAGGTCTTTACAAACAAGGGTATGCGCACTATATTTTAAACACGGCCTTAAGATAATTATTAAGTTAAGTAGGTGAAAACAATGAATTTTATTAAAATAAAGTTTGTCAACAATCTGGAAGACGAATTTCAAAAGGCAATTAATGAAGTTTTTCATATGGTCAGCCCGCTGTTTAAATACCATGAATCGGTGTGGCGCCCCAGCGTGGATGTATACGAGTCCGCCGGGGAAATCATCGTTCTGGCGGATGTCGCGGGTATGAACAAAGAAGAACTGCATATCGAGATTGATCACCGGAGAATAAAAATAGCGGGGGTGCGCAAATCAATAGCGGAGGGACAGGAAATCCGCTATCGCCTGGCGGAAATTCCGCGCGGCTATTTTGAAAGGAACATTACATTGCCGGATATGGTGGACGCGGAATCGGCTGTCGCCTCTTATGCCGACGGCGTTTTGATGATCCGCGTGAATAAAATACCGGTAAATAAGACGCATCGCATTACCGTTACAACCAACGAATAATTACTTAAGCTGATAGTTTTTGGATAGCAAAAACCGGAGGGTTTAATGACTGAAACAAAGCCTATGGAAGATAATAAAAAATTTACGATACCGGAAATAATCCCCATTCTTTCGCTGCAAAACATTTTGGTTTTTCCCAAGATGATGTTGCCGCTGGAAGTGTCGGGCGGGCATTCCGCCCTGCTTGTGGATGAGGCGATGACCAAAGACCGGCTGGTCGGCCTGATTATGCCCAAGCGCGAACTCATCGGCGAGAACGACCGCTACAAACTGGAAGATTTGCACGATACAGGAACTTCTTCCGTGATTTTGCGCATGGCTAAAACGGCGGAAAACAAAACGCAGATGCTCTTGCAGGGAATCAGCCGTTTTAAGATAGTGGAACTGGTGGAAGGCAAGCCTTATCACCAGGCGCGCATCAAAATAATTGAAGATGCGGAAGTAAAGGATATTGAGACAGAAGCGCTGGTGGCTAATCTGCTGGTTTTGTTCGATAGCATTTTGAAGCTTTCTCCCTTTCTGCCGCCGGAATTCGGGCCCATGGCCAAATCGGTTACCGAGGCGGGCACATTGTCGGATTTAATCGCGTCTATCATTAACGCACCGGTTGAAGAAAAACAAAAGATACTCGACAGTATCGATATTAAGGCGCGCCTGAAAGAACTGACGCGCATGGTCAATCATCAGATGGAAGTTCTGGAGCTGGGCAATAAGATTCAGACCAAAGTCAAAGATGATATGGATAAAAGCCAGCGCGAATATTACCTGCGCCAGCAGCTCAAAGCAATAAAGCAGGAGCTGGGTGAAGCGGATGAAAACGCAGTGGAAACAGAGGAATACCGCAAAAAGATTGAAGAGAAAAAGCTGCCCGAAGATGCCAAAAAAGAAGCGCTGCGCGAACTGGAGCGGCTATCGCGCATGAATCCGTCATCGGCGGAATACACGGTATCGTCCACTTATCTGGATTGGATTACCGCCCTGCCGTGGAATGAATCCACGCCGGATACTCTGGATATCAAAAAAGCGCGCGAGGTTCTGGACGAAGATCATTACGGACTGGACAAACCCAAGAAACGAATAATCGAATATCTTGCCGTGCGTAAATTGAAGCCGGATTCCAAAGGGCCGATTCTTTGTTTTGTCGGGCCTCCCGGCACGGGCAAAACTTCTCTGGGACATTCTATCGCCAGGGCGCTCGAACGTAAATTTGTGCGCATATCGCTGGGCGGCGTGCGCGACGAGGCGGAAATCCGCGGCCATCGCCGCACCTATATCGGCGCGTTGCCGGGACGCGTTATTCAGGGGCTCAGGCGCGCGGAATCGAACAATCCTGTTTTCATGCTTGATGAAATAGATAAAGTCGGCAGCGATTTCCGCGGCGATCCATCTTCCGCTTTGCTGGAAGTGCTTGATCCCCAGCAGAATAATTCTTTTTCCGATCATTATCTGGATGTGCCGTTTGATTTATCGCACGTGATGTTTATTACCACGGCCAATATTCTCGATACGATTCCCCCGGCGCTTTTGGACCGCCTCGAAGTAATCGAGCTTACCGGCTACACGCAGGAAGAAAAAGTGAAAATCGCCGAGCGTTATCTGATTCCCCGGCAGTTGAAAGAAAACGGATTAACCGCCGGACAGCTAAGTATCAATACAACAGCGCTCGAAGGTATCATTAAAGGCTACACCAGGGAAGCGGGCGTGCGAAATCTGGAGCGCGAAATTGCCAATGTCTGCCGCGGCGTGGCCTCCGAAATTGCCGAAGAAAAAATTAAAGAAAAAACGATAACGCCGAAAGATCTGCACAAATATCTGGGGGCGGTGCGCATCATGACGGATTTTGACGCGCGCATTGCCAAACCGGGCATTGCCATAGGCCTTGCCTGGACGCCTGTGGGCGGTGATTTGCTCTTTATCGAAGCCACCGCCATGAAAGGAAAAAAGAGCCTGACGCTGACCGGCCAGTTGGGCGACGTGATGAAAGAATCCGCCGCCGCCGCGCTGAGCTTTATCCGCACCAATTCCAAGGCTCTGGGCGTTGCGCCTAATTTCTTTGAGGATTTGGATATTCATATCCATGTTCCCGCGGGCGCGATTCCCAAAGACGGCCCTTCGGCGGGCGTGACGATGCTTACCGCGCTTACTTCGCTTTTGACCAACCGCAAAATTAAAAAGAATTTGGCGATGACGGGTGAAATCACCCTGCGCGGCGCGGTGCTTCCCGTGGGCGGCATCAAAGAAAAGGTGCTGGCGGCTTACCGCGCGGGCATCAAAACAATTATTCTGCCTGCCTGGAACAAAAAGGATTTGGAAGACATTCCTGCCAAGCGTGCAAAAAAGCATCAAGTTCCATTTTGTAGAAGATATGCTGGAAGTCCTGAAACTGGCGCTGGAAACATAAGGGCAAGAAAAAAGGCTAATTTGCTATAGTATAAAGTTATCTTGACTGTAAGTTTAATGCTGACCTGCAAATCATACGTCCTGTAATGCTTGTTTCTCCGATCTATAGTTTTATGCTACATTACAAATAGTAATTATTATGCTATGCACAATGGTATTATATCTTAAACTTTACGGCATTTAGGTTATTAGCAAGGTTAAGCATTAAAGTTGTAAAAATTATGGTGACCAAATGTATTATACAAAAAAAGCATTACATGAGATTGAAGATGCATTTACGGAGTTGAAGAACAGGCACATAAAGCTGGTTGAGAAACTTTATCTTTTCACTGCGATATTACATAATTTACGAGCTAAAGAATATTTTCAACATGGTGTTCTACGAAGACTATTTCTTATTAATAAATGCATCGAGAATATGTTCAGAATCTTCCCGGCTAACAGGGAAGAAAAGCTATCAGAAGAAGAACATTATGACGTCGAAATAAATCTGCATTGCTTCTTAATTAATATATTCGGAATAATTGAAAACATTGCCTTATCTATGGCATTTGAAAATGGGATTTTTGCAAAAGCGGCGTCGGAAAAATCAAATAATATTAAAATAAGTCTGTTAGAAATAAGTCTCTTCAAAGATAAATTTCGCTCTATGGTCAGTCCAAAGCTTAAAGCCTATCTTGATAATTCAAAAATATCTGATTGGTATAAACAGTATGCTAAGAATTATCGCGATGCATTAGCACACCGCATTCCACCTTGTGGGCTAAATAAAGAAGAGCGCGCAGAATTTATATCGTTACAAAAAAAAATTGCTACCCTTAATCCAGATGAATACTCCATGACAATTAACAAAATGCATGAATTGGGTAAGGCGATCCCCTTTTATGTGCATTCATTTTCAGAGGAAGCAAAAAAAATTTATTTACATCCACAGATAATTGCTGATTTTCGAACAGTCGAAGAATTGCTTTATGTTATTATAAATAATTTTAAATTAAAAGAGAATGCATAAAAACCAATGGGCCATGCATAAGTGAAATTGATAAAAGATATCAGCTTGATTTCATACAAGAAATATTCAAAATTGATGAGAAAAACCGATGTGAATACTTCAAACTGATTCCTAAACCGAAACGATACGAGTGGAAAGAAATTGATGGTAACCGCTGCAGGTTGAATTTATGATTTTTTTAACACCTTTAGATTTATCCCATTAAAGAATTATCCTTGAGACAGCAGGAGGTGCATATAATCAACTTCTTTTTTTGGTTTAGTTGTTTTTATCAGGCATGCCTCTTTCTGTTAAACATTAATTAAATATGTTATAATAAAATTAATTTTCAGAAATACTAATTAAAACTATTATTAGCATGTAAATAAAAAGGGGGTTTTATGAAAATTGCAGTCACCATACTCTTGTTGTTTTTGTCATCACTTTTTTATCTAAACGCCAATGCTGATTGCGTGAGGGATTCAACTGGAAACGTGGTATGCGGCAAGGGTCAATGCAGACGAGCCGGAGACTTTAAAATTTTTTGTGCCGATGCCGGAGGGGGAGCGCTTCAAAACCGAAACTATATTGTCGAATGCGGAATTGGTTACTGCGAAAAAGACGATAAAGGAAATGTTTGGTGTTCTAAGGAGCCGGGTGGCGGAGCCGAACGAGATGCTTACGGAAAAGTAGTATGTTTTGGAGGGTGTGCCCCTGGCTCATCAGAGCTTTGCACGGAAGCTACGAAATAGGTTATGTTATTACGCCCACGTAACTCCGAGACATAAAACTACCACGCAAGATACGATCGTTTTCTTTTTTGAGGATTTTTAAAGATTTTAAGTTGTCCTGAACGATAATTGAGTTGATAGGTCAACACCCGGGATTTTTGCTATTCTTAAGCTGCGGATTGCGAGCGATGTGACCATGATGACCGATTGGCATTCTGGAAGGAACGCTGCTTCGGTTTTCTTCCGGTTTGCGCCGGGCGGGTAAATGATTTTCTACTTTTTGCTGATTTCATATCCGGCGCTTTTTTCTTAGATGAGCTTTTCTGTATCTCGGAAGTTAATCCAGCAACGTTTTGATTTTGAATTAGCCTTAACGCATGGTTCTGCGTCCGTTGTACCTTTCCGTATCGTAATACTTTTCTACGTCGACTAAATTCAGTTTATTGATGATTTCTTTCAGGGAAACATCGGCAATTTCTCCGCGTGTCCAGGAGACCATGCGCCCGAAATCTCCATTGATAATCATGTCAACAGCGGCAATGCCAAACCATCTGGCCATCAGGCGGTCGTGGGCGGAAGGTGTCCCTCCGCGCTGGAGATGGCTAAGAATAATGTGTCGTGATTCAAACCCGGTTTTGCGTTCAATTTCAGCGGCGACGTAACTGGCAATTCCGCCAATCGATTCATGCCCGAAATCGTCAACATGACAATCTTTGAGGCATTCCCGCCCTCCTGCGGGCTTGGCCGCTTCCGCAACCACAATGATGGAATAGTTGATTTCACGACCATGCCGTTGCCGTAAAAGGTCACATACATGTTCCATGTCGAAAGGATATTCCGGGATCAGAATAATATAAGCCCCGCTGCATTCACCGCCGTGGAGAGCAAGCCAGCCGGCATGGCGTCCCATTGTTTCCACAACAAAAATGCGGCCATGGGAACCGGCGGTAGTTCTGAGGCGATCGATTTCTTCCATGATAACGTTAACCGCGGTGTCAAAACCCAGTGAATATTCAGTTCCCATAAGATCATTGTCGATTGTCTTGGGGATACCCACTGTTTTGATACCCAACTTATGTAATTTATAGGCGACACCCAGGGTATCTTCGCCGCCGATGACAACAAGGGCGTCAATTCCTAATTTTTTTATATTATCGATTACCTTTGCCGAACGGTCATTTTGGGGATTAAACGGATTTGTCCGTGATGTTCCCAGGTTTGTTCCTCCGTAACGATCCCATGTCCGGACGACTTCTTCGTCTAAATGTTTGATGTACTTTTCGCAGCTTCTCGGATCATCTGGATCAACCTCGATGATGCCTTTCCAGCCGTCGATAATGCCAAGAACTTCAAAAGAAATAGAACGATTTGCCGTAAATTTTGGGTCAACGGCACTTTTCGTTACCCATTTGATAGCGCCGTTGAGCCCCGGACAGTCTCCTCCGCCTGTTAATATGGCTATTTTCATTTTCATAATTTTCTTCCTTGGCGTAGTAAAAATATTTAAATTTTTAAATGAAAAAAGAACCCCTTATTCTGATAGCGGTATACTTTTCTCCATGCCCGCGGCCGGTATTTTCACCTCGACCAAATGTTCCTGATGATCATCAACCAGTTGAATTGTCTGGTCTGGTCTGGCGAAACCATCTAGAGTAACACTCGCTTCTTCAACTGCGTCATTTGTTTGCCGCACCGTGATCAGGTAGAGGGTTTGGCGAAACATGTAGCGAATTTTGAACTCTTTCCAATCCGCAGGAACGCAGGGCGTAAAACTCATTTTGTCCATATTAATCGACAGTCCCAAAAGTGATTCCAGGATAAGCCGGTACATCCAGGCGGCGGAACCGGTAAGCCATGTCCAGCCACCGCGGCCGACATGCGGAGAGACAGCATAAACATCGGCAGCAATCACATAGGGCTCAACTTTATAGATATCGACTTCTTCGGGAGATAGCGCGTGATTGATCGGATTGATGATGGACAGTAGATCCCACAGGCGCTTATTGTCGCGAAGCTTTCCAAAAGCCATGGCCGCCCAAATCGCCGCATGTGTGTACTGCCCGCCATTTTCTCTCACACCGGGCACATAACCTTTTATATAGCCGGGCTCCATTTCAGACTTATCAAAGGGCGGGTCAAGTAATTGGATCAGTTTTTTATCCCGGTGAACCAGGAGCCGATCTACGGACTCCATGGCTTGTCGTGCGCGGTCAGGTGCACCGGCTCCCGATAGAACAGACCAGCTTTGCGCAATCGAATCAATCCGGCATTCCGTGTTCGTTGCCGATCCCAATAATGATCCGTCATCGAAATAGGCGCGGCGATACCACTGGCCGTCCCAGCCCTCGCGCTCGATGCTTTGCTGTAACTTGCCTGCCTGGCTGTGGCACAACTCGGCAAAAGCCATATCACTTTTCAGACGGGCAATTTCGGCAAACTTCATTAAGATTTCATACAGGAAAAAGCCCATCCAGACACTTTCGCCCCGGCCGGCTTCTCCCACCTTATTCATACCGTCATTCCAATCGCCTGTGCCCATAAGCGGCAGATCATGGCTACCGAATCTTAGGCCTTTTTTAATCGCTCGCGCACAGTGATCGTATAAACTAGCTGTTTCATCAGTTACACCCGGTAGATCGTAATAGGAATCCTCATCTTCTCTTACCTGCCGGCCATCAACGAATCTGACAAGTTCATCCAAGATGTTCAAATCACCGGTAGTGATAATATAACGACTCACGGCCAAAGGCAGCCACAGATAATCATCAGAACATCGTGTGCGCACACCCCTTCCCGAAGGCGGATGCCACCAATGCTGGACATCGCCATCTTGAAATTGACGGCTCGCGCATAAAAGCAAGTGTTGACGGACAAGAGCAGGGACGGCATAAACAAGCGCCATGGTATCCTGCAGTTGGTCGCGGAAGCCGAAGGCGCCACCGGACTGGTAATAACCGTTACGCGCCCAAAGACGGCAGGCTATCGCTTGGTATAACAGCCAGCCATTGGCAAGCACATTCACAGACACATCCGGAGTTTCTATCTGTATTGTACCCAGAGTCTTGTGCCAGTATTCCTGCACGGCCTCCAGAGTGCTTTGCGCTATGGTTGATCCTCTAAAACTTTTGACCGTGTTGCTGGCATCATCGGCGCCTCTTCTCCCGGTAACACCCAGCCGGAAGATTGTTTCGTGAACTTGCCCGGCATCCAATTCAAAAGTAACCTGGATGGCGGCGCAGGGATCAAGAGCCGCGCCAACTTTGCCGGAGAGTTGTGTCCGCGTCATTGCCGCAGGAGCAGAAAGCACGCCATTGCGCCCGACAAACTCCGTTCTGTCTCCGGTGATGTTTCGATTTTTATCGTCTACATCAAAGAAAACCACCCGGTCGGCAAATTCCGTATTGTAAGCATTGCGCGCGAAAAGCGCTCCGCTTCCCGTATCGACTTCGGTGGTCACATGCATCATTGTTTTTGACCGCAAATCACCGAGCACCCACTCCACGTAACCGGTTACCGACAGACTGCGGGATCGGCCTGACTCATTGCGCAACTTTAATACGGTAAATTTGACCGGCGCGTCGATGGCCACATAAATCCACAACTCCGAGCGAATTCCCTCTTCCACATGTTCAAAAACACTATAACCAAAGCCGTGCCTGACGACATAGGGTATTGCCGAGTGGCACGGAAGGGGCGTGGGCGACCAGAAATGACCGGTTTCTTCATCGCGGATATAGAAGGCTTCTCCGCTTGTATCGCTTACGGGATCGTTGTGCCACGGTGTCAGGCGGAACTCATGGGCATTTTCATTCCAGGTAGAAGCAGAACCGCTTTCTGAAATGACTGATCCGAAGAGAGGATTAGCCAATACATTCACCCACGGAGCCGGCGTTATCTGGCCGGGTTTTGTCGTGATGACATATTCGCGCCCGTCTGGTGTAAACCCGCCCAGGCCATTTTCGAAAAGCAGTGGGGGAGAAGTAATTTTCTCTGTCTTCCGGTTTCCGGTATGCTGCGCTCGCGTCGGCTTGAAACGCGGAACAACTGTTTCTCTAAGAGAACGACGGCTGATCTGTTCCTCTAGGGTTCCCCAGTTATCCTTAATTACTATACGGGCAACTGTTTGCAAAAGAATCCTGTCTTCATTTGATATCTGATCACCAGGCCGGAGAAAAATGCCGCCCGGTTTATCAATAACTTTTGCTTCTGTCCCTGCTGTAATCATGTCTTTTATCTGGTCGTGGAGGAATTGTCTGTAGATGGCATTATCTTCATTCCAGATCATCAAATCCACCGCCAGGCCTTTTAAGCGCCAGTACGCGTGCGCCTGTTCAAGTTGGCGCACAAGTTCGATATTGGCATGGTCACCGATCTGGAGCAAGACAATGGGCAAATCTCCGGAAATGGCGTAACCCCATAAACCCGATTGTCCCCGACGGTTTTTTATGATTATTTTTTGATCAGCGCGCAGGGATGAATTGCTGTAAATTACACAACCTGCCAAGCGCCCATAAAGGTGGGCGTCGGCATCTGAGGCATTGATTTGACGTAAGACTACCTGGCTGTGGGTCCACGCCAGATCGAAAACACGATCGGCAAGCCGCTGATCGTGATATTTTTCGGCAAGGCCAAGCGCTTGGTCCCGAGTTTCGGTGATACCGGAAACAATATCAATTATCACCGATTCTCCCGCATCCAATTTAACGCGGCAACGTATCGCCGCGATGGGATCGAGAACAGAGCCTTGAGTATTAGAAAGTGTTTCTGAAACATCTTCAGACCAATGCATCGCCTGCGGATTGGCCAAAGTATTACCGCGGCCGATAAACTTTAAACGATCTGTTTCATAGGAGACCCCTTTGTTTTGCGTCCCGTGCAGGGTCATCAGATGAAACATCAGGTGCGAAGGTTCCTCTTTTGAACGCGGCCTTCTTGTGCAGAGAATCGTCTGGCGTTCGGGGACAATTTCCGTCTGAACAAAAAGATTGGCAAACGCGGGATGCAGCGCGTCGGCTGCAGGTGCCGCCAGAACAATTTCCGCGTAACTGGTTATATCCAGATCTCTCGGCTTTCGGGAACGGTTGGTGATACGAACGCGACGCAGTTCAATATCATCCTCGGGGGATACGGCTATCTGTGTATGTGTGTCGATTTCATGATCCCGACGCCGAAACTCAACTCTGGCGTCAGATAAAATAGCCTCATATTTTTCCGGATGTTTTAGCGTTGGTTGATAGGCCGTTGACCAAAACTCTCCAGTGGCCATATCGCGAATATAACAGAATGTTCCCCAATTATCGCGGGTAGAGTCTTCACGCCAGCGGGTGACAGCCAACTCCTCAAAGCGGCTATATCCACCTCCCGCGTTGGTGATCATCACATGGTATCTTCCATTGGACAATAATTGCACCTTCGGGACGGGTGTATGGGGAGTGTTAAATATGCGCGCCGGAAACTCCTTGCCTACTTTAGCCTTACGCACGGTGTTATCCTCGGTGATTTGCCGATAGAATGCCACCGCCCGGGGAATGCGTTCCTGCAGCAGCAGCATGGTTGATTGAAACATCGGTTCGGACGCGAAGCGTTTCTGCATCGGGCAATCAAGCAGCAGATAAGCCAAAGCCAGCAAGCTCATGCCTTGGTGATGAGCCATAAATGACCTAACTATAACACTCGATTTACCGCGCGGCAGACGCGAAGAGGTGTAATCTATCGCTTCGTAAAAACCATATGGCCCGTCCATACCCTCCCGGGCAAGCTGTTGCAGATTAAGGCAGGCCTCTTCCGGCGCGACCATCAACGCCAGTGCTGAAGCATAGGGCGCGACAACCAGATCATCGGAAAGCCCTCGTTTTAGGCCGAGCCCCGGAACACCAAAGGCACGATACTGGTAGTTTTGATGGACATCGATTGTGCTGTACCCGGATTCTGAAATGCCCCAGGGTACCCCCCGGTTTTTTCCATAGTCAATTTGTCTGCGGACGGCCGCCGTGTACGTCTGATCCAGGAGTGTGCTTTCATAATTTGGCATCACCAAAAGCGGCATAAGATACTCGAACATCGAACCGTCCCAGGAAAGAAGAACCGGATATCTTCCCGGGTTTGTCAGCAGTCGTCCCAAGGCAAACCAGTTCTCCTGGGGCAACTGTCCCTGCGCGATGCCGATAAAACTGCAAAAGCGTGCCTCTGAAGCCAGCAGGTCATAGTAACTTGCGTCCCGACGGCGTTCAGTGGTGTTGTAGCCAATGGTCAACAACTGACTTCCTTTATCATAAAGGAAGCTATAATCCGCATCAGCAAAGTCATTTGCTTGTGCTGCCAGGCGGTTAATTGCCGCTATTCTTTCCGCGGCACGCCCAGAGCCTTCCTTGATCATCTGCCGAAAATCAGCAAACCACGCTGTCTCGCTGGCCGTTGCATTTGTAGCGAGAATTTTTTTGACGACCGGTAGCACCTCCTTTTCCAGGGTGGTCAATTTCCGTAGCGTCGGAATTTCCATAGTTTCAAAAAACTTGCTTAGTCCTGGCCGAAGGGTATGTAAGTGTAATCCAGGGACAGAAAAAGGTAATTTCCTCTAAAGCATCGGCACATTGATGGACCAACGCTTTTACCCACCTCATTATATGATTATCCGTGTTTATGGCAAAAGCGCCGGCAAGATCAATAGAGGAATTCTCGAGATAATTAAGGCGCTGCTGCAACGGTGTGAGCATCATTTTGCCGCACTCCGGCAATGAGGCCAGATATTTTTGAAAATCGGCAAGTTGTTTTGGCGCCCCGGCTCCCGCAACATCTGCCAGAACAGCAATAGTATCGCCAATGCCGCTGAATAATTGAGATCCACAAATTTTCTGGTTGGGAAGATCAATAAATCCCCGCCGCAATGTTAATAAGTGACCGCTGAGATTTCCACTATCCACGGTGGATATATAATGAGGCCGTAGTGTGTCTAGGCTTTGTGTGTCGTACCAATTATAAAAGTGACCGCGATAGCGTTGCAGCTTCCTCATCGTATGGAAGGCATCGGCGGTGCGTTCGATCAAGTCTCCTGCCGAAATATAACCGAAATCATACGCGGATAAATTTGCCAGTAAAGAAAGCCCCATGTTTGTCGGCGATGTGCGATGCGCAATGACGGCAGCCGGATGCTCCTGATAGTTGTCCGGTGGCAGCCAGTGATCATCTGGTCCGACGAATGTTTCGAAGAACGCCCAGGTTTTTCGGGCAATTTTCCTCAGAAAGATAATTTGCTCTTCTTTAAGTTTTATAACACTGGACGCAATTGGCCTACTGACCCACCAGGTAATGCCGGGAGATAGAAACCAGAGCACCAGTACGAACAAAGCCGCGCTAAGAGCGCCGGGTCTGGCCATCAGCAGATAGATAAATAACACCGAAGAAAATAAAGGAGCTATCCACATCGACCGGCAGGAAGCGGCAAGGCTGTTTAGTTTATGGCTCGCCAGGTTTCCGGAAGGATTCCACTCCAACAGTCGCTTGTGCGAAACGTGTATTCGCCAGAGAGTACGAGTAATCGCGTCCAGGCTAAAAAAGGCTTCATAGGGAAGACAAACAAGGGTGTACAGAGTCTGAAAAAAGTGCCTGCGGGCCTGACGCAGGGCTGTGACCAAATGCTGGTTCCATAACACATCTCCCGGCTTGCGGAAGAGTTCCAGAAGTACTTCGCCCGCTGGAGGAATCAGGAGAATTCCAATCACCATTATTGTCCACAGCCAAACCGGAGAAATGATGGCCCATCCCATAATTAGCATCAAGGTCAAAGCCGCCGGAACCAGAGAGCGCCGGAGGTTATCGAAAATCTTCCACTGGGAAAGCCAGGATATTTTATTTTTTTGTTTTCCGCCATCTGCGTCCGGAACTACAGACCTCAGCCAACTGGCAATTTGCCAATCTCCGCGAATCCAGCGATGCCTGCGGTTCACATCCATGCGGTATTGAGAGGGGTATTCCTCGTATAGCTGAACATCGGAGAGCAAACCCGAACGCGCGTAGCAACCTTCTA
This sequence comes from uncultured delta proteobacterium, assembly GCA_963813455.1. Lineage (GTDB taxonomy): Bacteria > Desulfobacterota > Syntrophia > Syntrophales > Smithellaceae > UBA4810. The sequence continues at coordinate 180,044 of CAWEZF010000013.1, read as the reverse complement.
TGAGGTCGTGGCTGAGTATCCGGTTTTCCGGGAAACGGCCTCTGAGAGCCTGCTCAAAAGCATCGACATCATAAATACCTTTACCGATATATGAACCTTCACCAAACACATCCTGGTAGATATTGGAAACGACTCGCGTATAGGGGTCAATACCGGTTTCACCACCCCAGAGGCGCGCGTACCAAGACTTGCCATCACCTGATAAGGTTTCGGCGATGCGCGGTTGAAGAATGCTGTAACCTTCACAAACGCGCTGCCGCGCTTCATCATAGCGTGGACGATTCAGCGGATGAGCCATCGCTCCCACAAATTGCTGCGCGGAATCGCGAGGAAGTTGAGTATCCGTATCCAGAGTAATGACGTACTTCACATTGGATAATATTTCCGTAATACCGATAACGTGAGAGAAACAATCTTTTGCGCCGCCGCGCAGAAAAGCGTTCAGCTGGGCAATCTTTCCACGCTTACGCTCATAACCCATCCAAATTTGCTCCTCTGGATTCCAGCTGCGCGGGCGATGGAAGAGAAAGAAAGTTCCTCCTTTTGTGTCGCTATACTTATCATTGAGCTCTTCAATCCTCTGCTTGGCCAACCGTACCAGCGCGTCGTCTGCGGCAGTCTTTTCTTCATGGGCATCCAGGAAATCGGTCAGCAGTGCAAAGTGCAGATTATTATCCCGATTGGCCAAAAATCTTATTTCCAGTGATTCGATCAGGGCTTCTACGTTTTGAGCAGATGAAAGCATAGTCGGGATGACCACCAGCGTGCTTGATTCCGCTGGAATTTCCCGGGAAAAATCCATACGCGGCAGCAGATGCGGGTGGGCGAAAAGCGTAGCCAGCCAGTTGGTCAGCGCTACGGACATACTGCTTGCGCCCAGAATAAAAATAATAGCGATAGGCACAAGCATCCAACCGTGCAAAGAACTATAGGCTTGAACTTTTATCAGTAAACCGAAGGCCGTAATGAATGTAATGGCCATGATGGACGAAAGATAGATAAACAACGGAAATCTAGAGAAAATTCGACGAATGGACTCAAATATGGGCCTACGCCGCTGAGCTCTTTGTTCAAGCTTGGGCAATCCTTTGTCGATCAGATAAAAACCAACATGGGTCTCCCGAGCGCCATTGCCGCACGTAGATGAGGCTTCCCGGGATAAATCGATTGCAAGGCGCGCCACGTCACTTTCGGAGAGGTGGCTTTGTTTGGCTATCTCTTCCACGGCGTGGCGATAACGGTCTCTCGTGGAAAAATCCATTTTGATATAGATATCACAGGGGTCTTCACGAAGAGTTTGTTCGACAACGCTCATTGTCTCCACAAACTCATGCCAGTTCATGGATGTCAGAAACCTCAGGCTGCCGATGCTGTTACTTACCGATACCTGGTCGGCGGCCTGCTGCTGATTTTCTGAGCGGATTACCTGTTCAATTGTCAAATGAGACTCGGCAAGCCGTTGCTCAATCCAGGTGAGGGGCAAAGCCAGGGGCGGGCTTTGTCCTTGCAAGTGACGCACAAATTCCGCAACAAATGAGCTGGCCATTGGTTGACCAGACCGCGCCATATCGGCGATTACCAGGACGAGGCTTTTGGGATCGCTCCTCGCGATATTAGCCATCTGGTCTGCCCAATAATTGGCGCGTTCCCTGTAGGCAATGCCGGCAATAATTCGCGTTCCAATACGCCGCAGATTTTCGATCAGCGCCAGACGCAACATTATCGGAATTGCCCACAGCTCGCCCAATTTCAGAGGGGTTACTGTTTGGTAGGCCCTGACAAAACTAATGAGGCTTTCCATATCAACCCGCCCATCACCATGAGAGATTGTCTCTTGTGCGATATCATATACACGGGGGAGCCCGGCCGATGGCCCGTTTTGCAGACGCGGTAATCCTCGACTGTAGCCTTTGGACAAGTGTCTTTTGGCCAGGCGAATATGCTCTTCAATTAAATAAAAGTTATCCAGAAGCCATTCTTCGGCAGGAGCTATCGTGCTGTTATCTTTAACCACATCTGTAAGCTGGTTATATGTTTTAGTCAGCACATCTTCGTTATCATGGAGCCGCGTCAGAAGCTGTTCCGAAGCCCTGGTACGAGTCAATTTATGCACATGCGCCAGCGCTTTGCCGTGTTGTTTCATTTGTTCGGAACTTAGCAATTCTGAGCGCAGCGGTAATTCATCGTAGGAGTGCTTTCTCTTGAAAGCATCGCCGAGAAGGTTTTTTTTCAAGCCTGGCAATGGTGCTAAAACTGTCTTATCGTTTATCTTCAATGCTTGACCTCACTGGATTGCAAGCTGTCTATAGCCGGGTATAGTGCATGTACCGGGCGTGTTCTATTCGTCCGGTTTGGTAATATGTGTCATAAATAAAATACATATCTGTTGCCGAACCAAAAATTATCAGCAACTGTTTGCATTTTGGAAGCAAAAACTTAAAACCGGAACATATAGAAAAAAGAAAAATATGATGGAACGAAAAATATCACAATCACAAGAATTGTTTCGTATTTAATATACTAAATCGATGCAAAATTCAATGTTAATGTTATGCCAATTCCGAAACAAGGCGCAATTCTTACACATGTGAGTTTTATACAGAGCTTAATCAAAACAAAATAATTAAAGAAAAAGTATAATAAAAAATGAGTTATTACCAAATAGGATTGGCAAAGTAGGCTAAACCTGTTCCCGCTCTTTTTAAATCCATAATCATCAACTCTGACACCTTTCCACTGCTGAACAGGAGTAGGTGTAAGAGTTAATTGACTAAGCTTGCTGTAATAGAAACACAGAATATCTTCTGCTTAGTTAGTGTTAAAATTGGCACTCACCTGAAAGTTAATCTGCTCAAACTATTTTAAGCTGCGGATTGCGAGCGATGCGACCACGATGACCGGTGGGCATTCTGGAAGGAACGCTGCTTCGGTTTTCTTCTGGTTTGCGCCGGGCGGGCAAATGATTTTCTGTTCTTGGCTGATTTTATATCAGGCGCTTTTTTCGTAGACGAGCTTTTCTGTATCTCGGAAGTTAATCCAGCAACGTTATGATACTGCAGTTTTTCTCCGAGAATCCTTTTTAGGGAATGCGCCAGGCCAAGATCGTCTCCGGTTACAAAGGTAAAAGCGTCACCGGTTTTTGAGGCGCGTCCCGTTCTGCCGATGCGATGAGTATAAGCATCCGCGGTAGAAGGCATATCATAATTAATAACATGCGATATCCTTGTTACGTCAATGCCGCGGGCGGCAATGTCTGTTGCCACCATGATCTCATAACGGCCGTCACGAAAACCATCCAGCGCTTGTTTGCGCTTTTGCTGGGTGAGATTTCCATGCAGCGAAATAACCTTGTGTCCCGATCTATCCAGTTGCAGAGCCAAACTTTTTGCCCTTGATTTTGTTCGTGTAAAAACCAGAACCGATTCCATTTCGGTCTTTTCTAGAATATCTTTGAGCAAAGCCGTTTTAATACCCATCTGGACAGGGTAAAATCTATGTTCAACCGTCATTACCGGCGCTGTGTGGCCGATTTGAATATTGACTGGATTCTGCAAAAGATCCATCGCCAGGCTTCTTACATCGTCGGGCATTGTCGCGGAAAAAAGCAGTGTTTGACGCTTTTGGGGCAGATGCTTGACGATTCTTCGGACATCCGGCAGAAAGCCCATGTCAAACATGTGATCCGCCTCATCGAGTACCAGCACTTCCACATGGGACAAATCAACGGTGCCGCGTTCGATGTGATCAAGTAAACGGCCGGGGCAAGCGGAGATAATTTCCACATTACCGCGCAGTCTATTTATCTGGTTATGAATGCTTACTCCGCCGTAAACAGCTGCACTGCGGAGCTTTGTTTTACGACCCAGCTGCTTGATCGCTTCGTTGGTTTGCTCGCTTAGCTCGCGTGTAGGAGCTATGATCAGGGCGCGAACACGGCCCAGCGGCTTTTCCATGAGACGCTGCAAAATCGGCAGCACAAAGGCCGCGGTTTTTCCTGTTCCGGTCTGGGCGAGCCCCATAAGATCGCGGCCTTCCATGACCGGGGGGATTGCCTGTAATTGAATCGGTGTCGGCTTTTGGTAGCCCAGCATTCGCACACCGGTAAGTATTTTTTCGTGTAACTCAAACTTCTGAAAACTCATTTTTTGTTCCTTTATAGTTAGTATTTACCAGCTGTCGGTATATTTGAACCCATCTCAAACCGTAGGGGCTGGTAAAGGCACAGCATTTCACGCGCTTGTTTGCGCCCCAAAGTGCAGGCCACGAACACGGCATTAAATCTGGATTCTGTTTAGATTAGCGGAATTTTCCTGCGCAAGTTTCTGAAAAGAAAGGTGGGAAGGCAAATAACTATCGCTATCAATTGAGTGTTCTTTTACACGCATAACCGCCTAATAGCAAGGAATATCTTTATGCTTAATCGCGGTTTTTAATAACAATCTTCAAGGTACCATAAGCGCAATTCTGTTCATCTTTCGCGGTTAAATTTTCTTGACTTATAAGAAAGCGTTGCGTTAAATACACAACGTTTATAACTTGATTATATAAAACTCTTTATTTAATCATTTCGGCTGATAGAAAAGGGTAACAGAAGAGGGAAAATGAAAGGGCTCAATATTGGAGGCCTAATAGCAAACGTGCCTATTATTCAGGGCGGCATGGCGGTGGGTATTTCCAAAAACAAACTGGCCTCTGCCGTGGCCAACGCCGGAGGCATCGGTGTGATCGCCACAGCGGGAATCGCGCATTTGGCGAATGATCTATATTCAAATTTCATTGAAGCAAACAATAGAGTCTTTGCCGAAGAAATAAGAAAGGCCAAATCTCTTACCAAAGGAATCATCGGAGTTAATATCATGGCGGCGCTTTCCAATTATGCTTCGCTGGCGAAAGTGGCCATTAAAGAAAAAGCTGATATTATTTTTTCCGGCGCCGGATTGCCTTTAAGCCTTCCTTCGCTCCTTCCGGAAGGAAATGTTACCACAAAGCTCGTACCTATTGTTTCTTCCGCAAAAGCTTTGATGCTGATCTCGCGCCGTTGGATAGGCAAATTTAACTATGTTCCGGATGCCGTGGTTATTGAAGGGCCATTGGCCGGCGGACATTTGGGTTTCAGAAAAGAAGATATCCTCAAAGAAGAGTATTCCCTGGAAAAACTTGTCCCCGAAGTTGTGGCACAGGCCAAAGAACTGGAAGATAAACACGGCAAGCCTGTTCCGGTAATCGCCGCGGGCGGTATTTTTTCCGGCGCGGATATCCATAAATTTATTAAAATGGGCGCATCAGGCGTACAGATGGCCACGCGCTTTGTGGCTACTTATGAATGTGACGCCTCCGATGAAATAAAAACCGCCTACGTAAACGCTAAAAAAGAAGACATTGTTATTATCGATAGCCCTGTAGGGATGCCCGGAAGAGCTATTCGAAATCAATTTCTTGACGAAGTGGCGAGCGGCCACAAAAAACCATTTAAATGCCCTTTTCATTGCATCATAACCTGCAACATGAAAAGCGCGCCTTACTGCATCGCCAATGCTTTATGCAATGCTACTGAAGGGAAGCTTGCAGAGGGTTTTGCCTTTGCCGGCCAGAATGTCTGGCGGGTTGATAAAATTGTTCATGTCAGCGAACTCATGCAGTCACTGCAGGGTGAGTACGCCGAAGCGGAAAAGAAGAATTAAAATTTTCTGCCGGAATTGACGCGTTTGTTGACGGTAAATCAGGTCTTACTTCATCAGTTAGCATTAAAAGTATCGCACGCCTGGAAGTTGCCTTGCTCAAAGCCGCGTTTGAACCAGCTCACACGCTGCGCGGAACTGCCATGCGTGAATGAATCAGGCACGACATAGCCCTGCGTTTTTTTCTGGATGCGGTCATCGCCTACCGCGCTGGCGGCATTAATACCTTCCTCCAGATCACCTTCTTCCAGGATGTCGCGTTTTTTCTGCGCCTGATGCGCCCACATGCCGGCCAGGCAATCCGCCTGCAATTCCAGCATCACATTTAATTTATTTTTATCAGCAGAGCTTGCGCGCGCCTGAAGCTGAGTTACTTTTTGAATAATTCCCAGTTGCGTCTGCACGTGGTGGCCTATCTCATGAGCGATAACATAAGCCTGCGCGAAGTCGCCGGACGCGCCGAAACGGGAATGAAGCTCGTCAAAAAATGCCAGATCGAGATAAACTTTCTGATCGGCAGGACAATAAAAAGGCCCGGTAGCGGATTGGGCAAAACCGCAGGCGGAATCCACCGCGCCGGAAAACAAAACCAGCTTCGGTTCCTGATAAGTGCGTCCCGCGTTACTGAACTGTTCGTTCCAGACGTCTTCTGTTTCCGCCAGAACCACGGCAACAAAATTGCGCATATCATCATTGGCGGCAGGCTGTGCGCTTTCCTCTATGGTTGTTGATGAAGGCAGGCTTTGGCCGACTTGCTGCAAAACCATAGTAGGATCTACCCCCAGGAGCATACTGACTACAACAATAGCAATTAGCCCCAGGCCGCTTATTCCTCCCACTTTTGCGCCGCGGGAAACACGCATTCCGCGGCGGTCTTCCACGTTATCGCTTTGCCTTTCACCTCTCCAGCGCATTTTTCAGCCTCCTTATTTTAGGGATTCTTTTAAAATTACCGAGTGATTCTATGACAACCTTTTAAAAGCTGCAATAGGTAATTCAAGGGAAATAACCGCTTTAAATCATTATTGTTTACCGCAGAAATTTTTGACTGCGTTGAGGCAGGCCTGCGGCTCGGCCTGTAAAATAAAATGCGGCGCGGATATTTTTATAATTTCCACAAAAGGCGCAATTTTTTTAATTTCTTCAGCGCAGGAAGCGGGCACCACCCGGTCGTTGGTTGCCTGAAGGTAGCAGCAGGGAATTTTTATTTTGGCAAGCCATGCGGTTACATCAACTTCATTGATAATTTTGAGGCGGTGCTGCATGACGCGGGCGGGAACCTGGGCGTGAACTTTTTTCCAAAGAGGCTTTAGTTCATCAATAAGCTTATCATCGCCGATAACAACTCTGAAAAAACGTTTGGGCATATCCGGTTTGATCAGCAGCGGCAGGCGCAAAAAGCGCATCACGCGCCAGACTAAAGGCCTTGGTGATTTGACAAAGGTTGCGCACAAAATCATTGCCCTGGCCTTGACGCGTCCCGAGCCGATCATTTTAACGGCTACCGGGCCGGAAAAAGATTCGGCAATAACTATCGGCGGCTGCCCCGGTGGAATCTGCGCTGCCGCGCATTCAACGGTTTCATCAAACGATAAAAGCTTATCGGTAGGATAGCGGACGATGGTGATTTTTGCATCCTCGGGCAGATAACGGCACAACCGGCTCAAAGGACAAACCCGTGCCGTCCATGCCGGGCATAAAAACCAGATGCTGCTTGCTGAAAAAAGACATTTTTATCAAATCTAGCGTCGGAACAGATTTATCAGTATGGTGATAATGATGCTCAAAAGTATCATGGAAACGATGGGAATAAATATTTTGCTGCGTTCGGTTTCAATGCGGATATCACCCGGCAGTTTGCCAAACCAGTTTATCAGCCATGGGGCTAAATGATAAATCAGCCCCACGGCGATTAAAATTATTCCCGCGGTTATGAGCCAGCGCGCCATATCGTTTTTTCGCTAAAATACGTTTTTGCCTTGCGCGATGATTTTTTGTAAAAGTTACTGATTCATCGCGTACTCGCCGTTTAAGGCAAACACATATTTTTTCCAGAGGCGGTTGTACTGCTCATCATCCCCTTGCGCTTTAATCAGCATGATTTCTTTGCAGTAGGCGCGCTGATCTTCTTTAGTGTTGTGCATGCCGTAAATAGCCAGCGCGAAACGCGCGAAGTCGCGCACCATGAAATCGAATAGCTGATTAATGATATCTTCATCCACCTTGTCGAATTTCGCCTGCTCCAGAATCAGCTGGCCGTAAACAACAATCGAGAACATCTCACCCAGAGGCAGAGAAAAAGAAGGATCCATATCCTGCGCTTTATCCGGCCCGGCTTTTTCCAACAGTTCTTTAAATAGATTTATCTGCTTGATGAAGATAGCCACATTCGGCAGCTTGCTGTTGGCGGCAAAGACCGGTTTGTAATCATGGAACTGGACACTGCCCAGGCCTTTGGTCGGTCCCTGGTTGAACAGGAACATGTCGTCTTTAGTGGATAAATCCGGAGCGACCGGCGCGTATTCCTTGGGGTTGAAGAAATAATTTTTCATGAACTTGCGGATGAGCTGGATGTTGACATGAACCGTTCCTTCCAGCTTGGAAGGTCCGCGCACATCGGCGGCGGCCAGTGAAAAATAAGTATCCTTTTCAAAGCCCTTGGCGGCAATCACTTCCCACAGCAGATTGACCACTTCTTCCGCCTGGAGGGTTACTTTCATTTTACTGGTGGGGTTGTAGAGGAGATAGCGACGGTCATCGGCATTGGCGTTGCGGAAATAATCCGTGGCGCGGCGCTGATAAAGTTTCATGCCGATGATGCGCAGCCAGGCTTCCATAAAATTTTTCTGGACATGCGGCATGTTGGTTACCGGCATGCCATAAAGAATGCGATTGGCCGCGTGTGTTATCGATTCGTAAAAACAATGCTCGGTGATGCCGATGGATCCCGGCCCGATGTTAAACTTGCCGATGTTCACCGTGTTGAGCGATGAATCCCACGCGTGTGATCCGCGCGAAAGAATGTCTTCTTCCGTAATCGGATAATCATGCAGCGCGAACTGCGAAACATACTGCTGGTGGGAAATGACGTTTCCTTTTCAGTTCATATGCTTTGTTGTGGAAATTGGTGATAAAGAAGATGTAGTCGTCCGTGCCGTCCTTAACCTTGCCCAGCGTGGAGACCATTTCCGCCTCGTTACCGTTGCCGATGTAATATTTTTCCCCTTTGGCCACCCAGGCGCCGTCGCCTTTCGGTGTGAGCGTGGTTTCGGTGGAATAAATATCCGCGCCGTGCGTCGCTTTCCGAAAACCGAAAGCGAAGATCGCGCCTTTTTTCAAAAGCTCCGCCGCTTTCTTTTTGGCTTTTTCATTGGGGCTCATCCAGATGGGGCCAAGCCCGAGAATGCTCACCTGAAAACAGTACCAGTAGCCCAGGCCGTAAAATGCCAGAATTTCGGAAAACTCGCTGTTGCGCGCCGTGTCCCAGCGGCAGTCCGGGTCGCCGCCGCCGTATTGGCTGGGGGTGAGCAGTTTGGCAAAGATTTGTTCCTTGGCGATAAAATCGACAAATTCGCGGTACCAGACTTTTTTATTAAAGTCTTCCGTGAGTTTGGTTTTGCCCATTTTTTCAAAGAAGGCGATGGTCTTTTCCATAATGGCTTTCGAGCCCGCGTCGGACATCAGGCTCTTAAATTTTTTCGGGTGCAATAAATAATTCATTTTTTAATCCTCTTTTTTATATTTGTTGTTTTACATATTATCTGCGGCAAGAACATTCAATGGAAAAAAAGTCAGGGAAACGAGATTTTTTCTTTCGGTTTCATGCTGCTGACCGGCAGTATAGCGAATCACGGCAAAATCGACAACCATTTTTAGTTATTATTTTTGTTTAAAATGTCGTGATAAAAAAACACTTGACTTTAATGCAAAAATATTTAACCATACGGTTAAACCGAATGGTTGAATATAGATATTGCTTCACGCCACCCCCATAAGCGGGTCCGCAATGACTAAACGTGTGGAGGATTAAAAACTTGTTTAGAAGGAAAATAGACATAAACAATCCCGGCAAAACGGCGGGAAAAATTATAACCGCGGCGCGAAAAACGTTTGCCGAATACGGCTACAGCGGCACGCATATGGACGAAATAGCAAGGCGCGCTCATGTCAACAAGGCTACTCTGTACTATCAAATCGGCGATAAAGACACGCTCTATGCCAACGTAATTCATCAGGTGCTGGGGAATATCGCACAAAATGTGGCTCAGGCCGTAGCGAAAGAGGGCAGTCCCGAAGATAAACTCAAAGCATTCATAATATTTATGGCGGATGCCGTGGATAGAAATCCGGAATTGCCGCCGATTATGATGCGCGAAGTAGCCTCCGGCGGCGTACACCTGCCGCGCCTTGTTGCTGAAGACATGGCATCGGTAATTACTGTACTGCTGGGTATTCTGGAAGAGGGAAAAGAAAAAAATGTTTTTAACGATGTTGTACCCTTTCTGGTGCACGCGATGATTATGGGTTCCATACTGATTTTTAAAATGGGCACGCCGATTAAGGACAGGCAGATGTGGCTGCCCGAAGATCTCAAAACTCGTGATAAAAAGCTCTCCGGAACTCTCGGCGCAGAGGTGGCCAGGATGGTGCTCAAGGCGGTGAAAAAAAATGATCAATAAGCGAACATATTTGATTCTGTTTGTATTTTTAGTTTTTGTATTATGGCCGGAGGCAGGTTTGTCGCAGCAGGCGCTGACTCTTTCTGAAAGCATCGACATGGCTTTGAAGAACAGCTTTGTTTTGAATATTGCCAAAGAAGGGACAAAAGGCGCGACGGCGCAGAAGAGAGAAGCGCTGACCGGTTTTCTGCCCAGGTTCAGCACTTCCTACAGTTACAGGCGGTTAAACGAAGAACCTTCGGTTCAGCTTCCGTTTCCGCCCGGTGAGATGACCACGGGAACAAGAAATAATTATAACTGGAATATAGAAGCAAGGCAGCCTCTTTTTGCCGGCGGCGGAATTATTGCCAACTATATGGCCAGCAGGATTGGCGAAGATGTCGCGTCAATAGAAGAGAAAGCCCGTTATCAGGATGTGGTGCAGGAAGTGAAAATAGCGTATTTTGACGTGCTGCGGGCGCAGAGGGTACTTGAGGCGGCGGATCAGTCCGTGAGAATGCTGGAGGCGCATCGTAATGTCGCGGACAACTATTTTCAAGTCGGCTTTATCGCTAAAAATGATTTATTGCGGGCCGAAGTGGAACTGGCCAACGGCAGGCAAACATTAATCAGAGCGCAAAACGCTGTGGATATGGCAAAATCCCGGTTTAATACATTATTGAAGCGAAGGATATTTGAACCCGTAGAAATTGTTGATATACTTGATTATAAGCCACTGGGACAATCCCTGGAAGAATGTTTTGCAATCGCCAAGGAGAATAGGCCGGAGCTGAAAGTAGCCGCCCTTAAGGCAGAACAGGCCTCAAAAGCGGTATGGATGGCCAGAAGCGAATTATTTCCGTCTTTGAGCCTGGTCGGCAATTACGCGCGTTTCGGCGATGAGGCTTCCGTTTCCGGCAGCAAGTTTCAGGACGCGGAAAGCTGGTATGTGATGGCGGTGGCCACCTGGAATTTCTGGGAATGGGGCAGGACAAAATTTCGCGTCGATGCCAGCAAGGCAAGGGAAAATCAGGCTATTGAAACCTCAAAAGAGGTTAATGATCAAATTACACTGGAAATAAAGAACGCGTATCTGCTTTTGCGGGAGGCCGAAAACCAGATTGTGGTTTCGGAAAAGGTGATTGAGCAGGCCGAGGAGAATTTCCGTATATCCGAAGAAAGATACAAGGAAAGAGTGTCAACATCAACAGAAGTTCTTGACGCTCAGACATTGCTGACCAGAGCAAAATCGCAGTATGCCAACGCGCTTGGTGACTACAACATCAATTACGCAAAGCTGCAAAGGGCCATGGGGGTTATTGGGCCGTAAAATATCTTTAGACTTGTATGTATGCGGTGAAAAACAATTATTAAAATGTTGGTGGAGGTAGTGTGCTGAAAACAAGAATCATCATTATTGCTTTTGTTGTTCTGTTTGTGAGCGTGGGATTGTTTGTCTATTGGGGTCAGAAAAAAAACCGCGCGGGAGAGCTTTTCTATTCCGGCACGATCGAGGCGACGCAGGCCAAATTATCTTTTCAGGTGCCCGGCCGTATTAATGTGGTGAATTTCAAAGAGGGCCAAAGCGTAAAAAAGGATGAATTAATCGCCGAGCTGGACAGAGCGGAACTCGAAGCGCGCTACGGACAGGCCAGAGCATTAGTTCAATCCGCGTCGGATACGCTCGTCAACGCGCGAAAAAATTATCAGCGTTTTGAAGAACTGTTTAAGAAAGGTGTTGTTTCAGAAAAAGAACGAGATAATTTAAAGCTTAATTATGAGATAGCGCAGTCAAAACTTGCCGAAGCGCAATCTTTGCTGAAACAGGCATCAGTTTATCTGGACTACACGCGGATGAAATCGCCGATGGACGGCGTCATTACCAGCCGCAATATTGAGCCGGGTGAAACCGTGACGGCCGGGCGCGAAGTCATTAGCGTTTCTAATTTATCCAACGTGGAATTGAAAATATTTATCGAAGAGACACAAATCGGCAAAGTCCGTCCGAATCAGCAGGTCGCCGTAAACGTTGATACTTTTCCCGGCAAAGTCTATCAAGGCGTTGTTTCTTTTATCTCAACCGAAGGCGAATTCACGCCCAAAATCATTCAGACAAAAAAGGAAAGAGTGAAGCTGGTGTATCTGGTAAAGGTGACGATAGAAAATCCCAATTTTGAACTCAAAACAGGAATGCCCGCCGATGCCCTGCTCAAACCATAAAGGAGTTGGTGATGTTAGCAAAGCCCTCCGCCTCCCCGCCCATCGTTACCGTTAGTGATGTTTCCATGCGCTTTAACCAGATTGAAGCGCTTAAGGATATTTCTTTTCAGGTAGCCGGGGGCAGCATTTTCGGGCTGGTCGGCTCCGACGGCGCGGGCAAATCCACGCTTTTGCGGCTTGTTGCTACGATGATTAAACCTTCGCGGGGAGAAATTTTTGTGGATGGTTTTAACGTAGTCACCGAAAGACGGAAAGTTAAAAATGTTATCGGCTACATGCCGCAGCGCTTCGGCCTTTATCAGGATTTGACCGTTGAAGAAAACATGGAATTTTTCATGGATATCTTCAACATCCCCCGTGCCGAAAGAAAAAAAAGAAAAGAAAAATATCTGGGATTTTCCAACCTGCTGCCTTTTGTGGACAGATTCGCGGGAAATCTTTCCGGCGGCATGAAACAGAAACTGGGGCTGGCCTGCGTTTTGGTGCACGAACCGAAAGTCCTGATTCTGGATGAGCCCACCAACGGTGTTGATCCAGTATCCCGGCGCGAATTCTGGGAAATACTGGAGAGCATGAAAAAAGAGGGAATGACCATACTGGTTTCCACCGCTTATCTGGATGAAGGGGAAATCTGTGATGAGCTCGCCCTGATGCACCAATCAATTATTCTCGAAACCGCAAAACCTAAAATCATGCGCGGCAAGTTTGAAACGCTGGAAGAAGCCATCATCGAAAAAATAACAGAAGTGGATCAGGAGGTTGCTCATGACACTTTCCAGTTCTGATTCCATTTCTGTTACCAATCTGGAAAAGAGGTTCGGCGATTTTATCGCGGTGAATAAAATCAGCTTTTCCGTGAAAAAAGGCGAGATATTCGGTTTTCTGGGCGCGAACGGTTCGGGCAAATCCACGACCATACGCATGCTGTGCGGCATTATCACCCCAACCTCGGGCGGCGGCATGGTGGCAGGCCATGATATTGTAACGGCTCCGGAAGAAGTCAAACAATCCATCGGCTACATGTCGCAGAAATTTTCTCTTTATGAGGATTTAACACCATTTGAAAATATGCGTTTTTATCTGGGCGTTTACAGCGTTGAGCCCGCGCTGTGGAATGAACGAATTGCCTGGGTTCTGAAGATGACCAGATTGGAAGACGCGCGCGACCGGCTGACCAAAGAACTGCCGCCCGGCTGGCGGCAAAGATTAGCCTTGGGCTGTTCGCTTTTGCATAAGCCCGACGTTTTATTTCTGGATGAGCCGACTTCCGGCGTCGACCCGGTCACTCGCCGCCACTTTTGGAATTTTATCGGACAAATCGCCGGTGAGGGCATTACTGTTTTTGTCACCACGCATTACATGGATGAAGCGCAATTTTGCAAGCGCATCGTTATGATTAACCAAGGCGTGATTGTCGCCTCCGGCACGCCGAAAGAAATTATCGCCGCTGCCTGCCCGCGTAGGCCTAACGCCGATCTGAACGACGCCTTTATCGCGCTGATGTCCAGGATGGATAAATGAACCCGACACGATTAAAGGCGATCATCCGCAAAGAAGTTTATCATCTCCTGCGGGACTACCGCAGCCTCTATCTTGCTTTTGCCATTCCGCTGATTCTGATTATTCTTTTTGGTTACGCGCTCAGCCTCGATGTGGATAAGGTCGAAACGGCGGTGGTGGATTATGATAAATCCGCGATGAGCCGCGATTTTGTCCGCAGGCTGGATGCCTCGCCTTATTTTAATATTGTGGGGCATCTTACACGTGAAAAGGACGCGATAGGTTATCTTGATCGGGACGCCGCCAAAGTGGTTATTATAATCGGCCCCGGTTTTATGAAAAATTTGCAGGCAGACCGGGAAACGCAGATACAAATATTAATTGAGGGCAGCGACCCGAATTTTGCCGGCATCATCCGCGGTTATCTTACGGCGTTTACAGAACAGTATAATCAAAAATTGCTTTTGGATTTTCTCAATCGCCAGGGAATGGAAGCTATTCGTCCACCGGTGGACGGCCGCATCCGCATTTGGTTTAACGAAGATCTGGAAAGCCGCAACTTTATCATTCCCGGCATCATCGCCATTATCATCATGATTGTCGGCGCGCTTTTGACCTCTCTCATCATTGCGCGCGAATATGAAAACGGTACAATGGAAACGCTCAAATCGCTGCCGGTAAAAGCGGGCGAACTGCTCCTAGGAAAAGCGACTCCATATTTCTTCATCGGCTTTACGGATGTTCTGGTGGCGATGCTTTTGGGGCAGATTCTTTTCGGCGTGGTGATGAAAGGAAATTTCCTGCTGATGATGATTGCCACAGCGCTTTATTTGTGTGTGGCGCTGGCGTTGGGACTGCTTATTTCGACCGCGACAAAATCTCAGCTTGTCGCCAATCAGGCGGCTATTTTAATCACCTATCTGCCTTCGGTTTTGCTTTCCAATTTTGTGTTCCCGATTGTCAATATGCCGAAATTTTTGCAGATGATTACCTACATCGTTCCGGCGCGATATTACATCGATATTTTGGGTGGCATTTATCTGCGCGACACGGGTATCGCTTATCTGTGGCCGAGCATGGCGATTCTGGCTTTTATCGCGGTAGGGCTTACCGGCCTGAACTACATGCTTTTGAAAAAGGAAGGGCTATGAGCTGGCTGAGAATAAAAGAACTGGTGCGCAAAGAGTTTATTCAGCTGTTTCGCGACAAGCGAAACCGGATGCTACTTTTTGTTTCTCCTTTAATCCAGATGCTTATATTCGGTTACGTGGTTAATTACGATATCCGCAATATTAATGTCGCGTTTCTTGACTATTCACATACTTATGAAAGCCGCAGCTTTGCCGATGCCTTCACGGGCAGTCAAATATTTAATATCACTCATTATCTTCAGGATGAAAGACAAATGGAAGATCTTCTTCTGCGGGGTAAAATTGATATGGCCGTTAAAATCAGCCCGGATTTCGCGGGTGTTATCCGCAAAGGTCAGACCGCGGCGGTGCAGATTATTGCCGACGGTTCCATGAGCAATATGGCATCCTTGCGCGTGTCTTACACGATGAGCGTGATTGATAAATTCAACCGAGATAAGATCCGCGAGTTATACCCGATGCAGATGAATTACGGCCGCGTGGACGCGCGCGTGCGCACCTGGTACAACCCTAATCTGGACAGCCAATACTTTTTTGTTCCGGGGATCGTGGCCTTCCTGATTATGCTTTTATCCCTGCTTCTGACTTCAATTGCGATTATCCGCGAAAAAGAAGCGGGCACGATGGAACAGCTGATCGTGACACCGATTAAACCTTCTGAATTTATTATCGGCAAGACCATTCCCTATATTATTATATCGCTCGGGCAAATGGTCGCGGTAATTATTGTAGCCATTTTTTGGTTTGAAATTCCGCTTGTGGGAAGCATTGTTTTATTGCTTTTCGCGTCCTGCCTGTTTTTGCTGAGCACCCTGGGGATGGGGCTTTTTATTTCCACAATTTCCTCCACGCAGCAGCAGGCGATGATGACCACATTCTTTTTTATCATGCCGTTTTTTATGCTGAGCGGTTTTGTCTTCCCCATCGACAACATGCCGGAAGTTGTCCAATGGCTGACGCTCGTTAATCCTTTGCGCTACTTTCTGGTGATTGTGCGCGGAATTTTTCTCAAAGGCGTTGCGCTGGATGTTCTCTGGCCTCAGTTTTTAGGATTGGCTGTTTTGGGAGGCATTGTTTTTTCCGGCGCGATCGCGCGATTCAAGAAACGGCTGGATTAAAAACGTAATTAAACGAAGAAATATTTTATAAAAAATCATTTTTATAAAGTATTTTGTAATGTTATAATTACCGCCACTTCATCAAACACACGGAGGGTAACAAAATGGCTACAAAAAAGAAGGCTAAGAAACCCGTTAAGAAAAGTGTGAAAAAACCCGTGAAAAAAGCTGCAAGAAAAAGCAAGAAAGTTAATCAAGTTCTTTTATTTATTCTGGCAATTATTTTACCGCCGCTGGCGGTTTATCTGCTTAAAGGCGCCAAGCGGGATTTTGTTATCAACATTGTCCTGTGTCTCTTTATCTGGATACCGGGCATCGTCCACGCGCTTTGGGTAGTAACTAAGTAGAAACAGGCAATTAAGGGAGAATTTTTTAGAAGGTATTTTGTGGTCCACGCGGACGGCGCGGGATTGCAATGTTGAGTAATGTTTGAAAGAGGATGTATAAAATGAAAAACTGCCGCGAATGCCGGCGTGAAATATCCGAGCAGGCCATGACTTGTCCGCATTGTGGCGCGCCGTATCCCGCCAAAGAAAAATGGGACGGCTGGGGCTTTGAATATAAATCCCAAACCACGATTGCGGGGCTGCCCCTTGTGCATATTTCCTTTAAATACAAACCTAATCGCGTGCCCGTGCCGGCCAAAGGGATCATCGCCATCGGGCAGTTTGCCTGCGGCGTTTTTACTCTTTCCCAATTCGGCGTCGGACTGGTGAGCGTAAGCCAGTTTACCATTGCGGGCTACGCGCTGGCACAGTTTGCCTTTGCTTACAAGCTGATCGCCCAAATCGGCATTTACATTAATGAAGGCCACGGGCAGATTGTGAAGAGTCTGGCCGAGTTGCTCGGTATGTTTTAAATTCCTTTAGAAAGGCGAAACCAGAAGAAGATGCGAGAAGAAAAAAAAATCAGGCTGGCGTATATCGAAGGCTGGCTTTCAATTTTTGTCAATACCATTCTCTTTGCGCTGAAATACTGGGCGGGTGTGGTTACAGGTTCTGTGGCAATAATCGCGGATGCCTGGCACACTTTATCCGATTCCCTGACATCCGTACTGGTAATAGTGGGGGCGAAAATATCCCGAAAACCCGCCGACAAGCAGCATCCTTTCGGCCACGGCCGGGCGGAATTGATTGCCGCCGTCATTATCGGCGGGCTTCTGGCCGCGGTTGCCATAAACTTCTTTGCGGAAGCCTTGATGAAGCTGAAAAACAGGGAAACGGCGGACTATAATATTTTTGCCGTCGTAATTTTTTCCTTGTCGGTGATATTGAAAGAGAGCCTGGCGCAATTTTCGGGATGGGCGGCAAAGAAGTACGGGGATGCTTTCGCTGAAAGCTGACGCGTGGCATCACCGGAGCGACGCGATAGCGTCGGCTGTTATTCTGGCGGCCATATTCGCGGGAAAATATTTCTGGTGGATTGATGCTGTTATGGGCATGGCGATTTCGGTATTGATACTGCACGCCGCGTACCGCATCATAAAAGAATCATCAGACCAAATACTGGGAACAGAACCGGAAGAAAATGTCAAACAACAAATAATAGAAATAATTAACGAAAAAACAGGGCAAAGCTATGACGCGCACCATTTTCATATGCATCGTTACGGATCTCATGTTGAACTTACATTTCACATCAGGATGCCGGGCAGTATTCCTCTTAAAGAGGCGTATGATCTGACTGTTAGCATGGCAAAAGAAATAAAATTCAGAACGGACATAGATACAACAATAGGGCTCAACTACAAGAAGGAGTAAATTGTTTCAGGGGCAAATATATTAAATGATTTCCGCGACGCTTTATGGAGAAGTTCTGCAGATCAGGATGTGCCGCTATCCCGATTTTCCTTCGGCGATGTGGGTATGCGCCTACCTAGTGGATGGCCTGCTTATTGACACCGGTATGGCGCATACGGTGCAGGAATTTACTGAATTTTTAAAAGACAAATACCTGAAGGTCGCGGTCAACACCCATTTTCACGAGGATCATATCTCGGCAAATAAATTTCTGCAGGAATCACGCGGCATAGAAATATTCGCCCCGCCGCTTTCCTGTGGAGAAAATCAGCAAACCGGCAACGCTCTATCCCTATCAGGAAGAAATCTGGGGCTATCCCGTGCCCAGCGTGGTGAGAGCGCTTGGCGATCATATCCATTCGGATAACTACCGTTTTGAAGTCATCTCCGCGCCGGGGCACGAACGCGATCAAATCTGTCTGTGGGAAAAAACCAACGGCTGGCTTTTTACCAGCGATCTTTACGTCAGCACCAAGCCCGTAGCCTGCCGTCCTATGGATGATATGTGGCAGATTTTGGCGGATCTGGAAAATATCCGCGCGCTCAATCCGCAAATTTTATTTCCCGCGCCGACGCATGTTGTTTACGAGCCGGCGGCAAAGCTAGACGAGCTTATTGCCTACCTGGAAGAACTGGGCGGCAAAATCGTAGAGCTTCACAAAAAGGGAAAAAGTGTCGAGCGAGATAAAAGAGGAAATTTTCGGCCCGGAAGACATGTTCGCGCAGGCGACCCAGCAGCAGTTTTCGTCACTCAACATGGTTAAATCGTTTTTGAAAAATCATTTAGGGTCTTGAAATATAAAAAAACATGCGCATACTAAAACCATAATAAGAGAAGGAGGCAAAAATGATTGGCGAACTGGATAAAAACACGCTGGAGGCGTTGCTCGACACAATTCCCGTCGAGTTTTCCGTGGTGGATAAAAACGATAAAGTGCTTGCCTGGAATAAACATGAAACCAGAATATTTAAAAGGCCTACAGGCGCGGTAGGCCGCAATGTACGAGATTGTCACCCGAAGGGAAGCCTCAATAAAGTAGAGACAATTCTGGCAGAGATGAAAGCGGGCAAAAGAGACAATGCACGTTTCTGGATAGATTTACCCATGAAAGATAAAGACACGCCGCAAAAGATAATGATTGAATATTACGCGCTTCGAGACGCGGCGGGCAATTATCTGGGATGCCTCGAAGCCTCGCAAAACATAACAGAAATTCAAAAGATTACGGGTCAGAAGCGGTTGCTGGATTAGCTTAGGTTGTACATTTTTACCGGTCATTTTTTTGTGATGCAGCATAAAAGCCCGCCGTTTTGGCAGGTGTTGGATTCAAACTGCAAAGTCGGGTGGTCAATTTTGAATTTTTCCCAAAGAACGGTTCTTGCTTTTTCGGCCAGCTCGTCAACCTTGCCCAGCATCTGGTCGGGCACAGTAATATGCGCGGCCAGCGCGATGCTTTCCGCGGAGGGATTCCAGACATGCAAATCGTGAATTTCGCTTATCCCTTCGATTGCCTCCAGAGAGTTTTTAATTTCAGAGAGATTGATGCCCGGCGGCGTGGCGTTCATCAAAATTAGAAAACTGTCTTTAAGGATTCCCCAGCCGCTGTAAATGATTATGGCGACAATGAGCCACGAAAGTGCCGGATCCAGCCAGTACCAGGGCTTGAAAAGCCACAAGATTCCCAGCGCGACGACGGCCAGCGAAGTGGCGGCATCGGCCAGCATGTGCAGAAAAGCGCTTTTCATATTTAAATTTACTTTTGCGCCGGTGCGCAGAATGAGCGCGGAAAATAAATTGCCCACAAAACCCAAAAGCGCGATCCAGATAACTATCTGTCCGCTTATCGGCCGGGGATCGAGAAGTCTTTGCCAGGCCTCAATCGCAATGTAAATTGCCGCGGCGTATAAAATTGCCACGCTGACCAGCGCCGCGAAAATTTCCACGCGCTTGTAGCCGAAGGTCTGCTTGTGCGTGGGGCCGCGCCTGCCGATAAGCAGGGCGGCATAATTTATCACCAGAGAAATAAAATCACTTAAATTATGCAGCGCGTCGCTGATGAGCGCCATAGAGCCGGAGATAATACCGCCCCAGATCTGCACTATGGGGATAATCAGATTGATCACCATGGAGGTCACAAGCCGTCTGCCCCATGATGTTTGCGCGTCCGTGTGATTATGGTGTGGATGAGTGGTCAATGATTTATCCTTATATATGAGCGCTAAACTATGTTTTTAAACTCCTGGATTCCCCCGTCATGCGCCGGGCTTCGCTGTTTTGAGACGGTGTCGCAATTACAAATTCGTCATTCCGTACAAGCGAAGCGCGATACGGAATCCAGTATTATCAGCAAGTTCTGGATACCGGCTTTCGCCGGTATGACAGCTTTTATGACTCTTCATGCTATTATGACACAGCCTCTTTCGCGACAATGACAGATAAGTAAATAATAACTAAGTCTCCATTTCTTTGGCGCCGAGCATTTTCAAAGCCGCGTCAATGGCCGCGTGGCTGCCGAAAAGAATAATCTGGTCTGCCTCTTTAAAGATGAAATTACTGGGCGGATTAGTAATAGTTTTGTTGTCGCGGATGATGTTGATAATCATCGCGCCGGTTTGCGCCTTCAGGTCAATCTTTTTTATGCTTTTGCCGATGTTGGGATTACCGGCAGCGATATAACAGGTATCGATGGTGCCCTGCGCCAGAATCTGGCTGATCTGGTCGAAAGCTTCCTGCGTGAAACGCACCTGCCTGAAGACGCCGTAGGATTTGTTACGGATGATATTGCCCTGTGTCAGGATGATGCTGTTGGGAATGTGGAACATTTTCAAGACGCGGCTGAATATCTGAATTGATGTTTCAAATTCTTCCGGGATGATGTCGTCGGCGCCGAGCGCCTGCAGTTCTTCAATGTCTGTTAAATATTTGGTGCGGACAATAACGTGAATATTGGGATTGAGCGATTTGGCGACGCTCAGCGCGCATTTGGTCAGAAACGGTCCGAAATGGCAATGACCAGCACGCGCGCCTTTTCCACTCCCGCGCGCTTGAGAATTTCCGTGTTGGAGCAATCGCCCCAGATGATATTTTTTTCACCTGCTTTTTGCATATCGCGGATGTGTTTAATGTTAAGATCGATGATGATGTAATTTATCGCTGTTTCCTTTAAAACATTAACCAGGTTTCTGCCGTTTAATCCCAGGCCGCAGACAATGACATGGTTTTTCATTTGCTGTTCATGGGCAGCAATCGTTTGTCCAGGAATATAAAATCTTTTACCATTAAGAATATAATAGATCAGAGCAATTAATAGCGGCGAAACAATAAATGTCAGAACGGACGCACTGATAAATGTCTGATAAGTATATTCGGAAATAATGTTATTTTTGAAACCCTGCAGCGCGAGCACGAACGAAAATTCGCCGATTTGCGACAAAATAACGCCGCTCAAAAGGGCGGTGCGCCAGGGGTATTTCAGAAATTTTACCAGGCCGATCACAATTCCCGCTTTTAGTAAAAGGATGATTAAAGTTACGGCAAAGATGAACGCATAGTTTTTCAGCGCGAAATCCAGATCCAGAATCATGCCGAAGGAAACAAAGAAGATGGATAAAAAGATATCCCGGAAAGGATTGATGTCGCTGATAATCTGGTGCGTGAAATCCGTGTCCGAAATGGCCAGCCCCGCCAGAAACGCGCCGATAGCCAGCGATAAACCCAATGCGTGCGTGAGCCACGCGATGCCCAGCGTGATCACGATAGAGGTGATGACAAAGACATCGCGCATCTGCATGTAGGCGAGGCGCTCCAGGATAAACGGGATAATATAGCGCGCCGCGACCAGAATGGCCGCGATGATTAAAATTGATTTTGCCAGTTTCCAGATGATTACGCCGGTGGTCGGGCCGCTTTCTCCGGCCAGGAAGGGAATCAAAAGCATCATCGGCACGACCATGATATCCTGAAACAGAATAACGCCGATGGAAACCCTGCCCTGAGGCGATTCCTCATCACCGCGGTCTTTGAGCATTTTTAAAACCAGTGCCGACGAACTGTGCGCCAGAATGAATCCGATAAAAACCGCCTGCATCAGGCTCATCTGCAAAATAAGACCGATAAAAAAACCGGCCAGAAAAGTAAAAAATACCTGCAGGCCGCCGGTAAGCAAAAACTCCGATAAGTGCTTTAAAAACCGCGCCAGCGATATTTCCACGCCGATGGTGAACAAAAGCAGGGCAACGCCGATTTCCGCCATCAACTGAATGCCCGCGGTATCAGTGATTAGCTTCAGCCCGAAAGGCCCGATGATGATGCCGGTGATGAGAAAGCCGATAATGGAGGGGAATTTTAATTTATTGAAAATATAAATAACAGGTATGGAAAAACCAAGAATAATTAACAATTTATGAAAAAATACTGACCCGTCCATGAGACTCTCTTTCTAAATATCGAAAACTAAGCTGATTAAGGTTAGCTAAACCGCCACTCAATATCTTTTGGCTGAAGTCCATTACATCCTTTATTTATTTACCATTGATGGTAAATTTTGCCAAGAAAACATCTATATTATTATTGGAAAAAATCTATTGACAAACAAAGCGGGAAAACTTATTATTCAACCAAATTAATTGCTTAAGGGTAATATGAGTTCGATCTTTATCGCGATAATTATAATCAGCATCATTATAATTAGCTTCCCCATAGGAGGCTTGGCGGTGGAGTAATTTGATTTAAACCAATAGAATAAAAACGAAAATCCGCTGCCAGGAAAGCCCGCAGCGGATTTTTTTTACAAGGAGATAGGGAAAAATGACAAAAAACCAGATTTTAGTATACGACACGACACTCAGAGACGGAACACAGGGCGAGCAGACCAGTTTTTCGGCGGAGGAAAAACTGCGCATCGCCCAGCGTTTTGACGAGATGCATTTTCATTATATCGAAGGGGGCTGGCCGGGCTCTAATCCCAAGGATATGCGGTTTTTCGAAATGGCCAAAGATGTGGAATTTCAAAATTCCCGCCTGACGGCATTCGGCTCCACGCGACGTCCGCACATCAAGCCCGAGACCTGTCCCAATCTGAAAGCGCTGATTAAAGCGGAGACGCCCGCCTGCGCACTGGTCGGAAAATCGTGGGACCTGCACGTAACGGAAATTCTAAAAACGGATCTGGAAGAAAATCTGGCGATGATCGCCGATTCCATTGAACACCTTAAATCGCTGGGCAAAGAAGTTTTATTTGACGCGGAACATTTTTTTGACGGCTACAAAAACAATCCCCGCTACACGACAAAAGTTGTTAAAGCTGCATTGGATGCCGGCGCGGACATGATTGTTTTGTGCGATACCAACGGCGGTTCCATGCCTTACGAAATCGCCGATATTGTAAATAAAATCAGCGCTCATCTTCCCCTGAATAAAGCGGGCATTCACACGCATAACGATTGCGGGCTGGCTGTGGCGAACTCCTTGGCGGCGGTGCGCGAAGGAGTAAAAATGGTGCAGGGGACAATCAATGGTTTTGGAGAAAGATGCGGCAATGCTGATCTTATTTCTGTTGTCGCTAATCTCCAGCTTAAAATGAACAAGAATTGTCTTCCTGATGAATCGATAAAACAACTGACCAGTCTCTCGCATTATGTAAGCGATGTGGCCAACGTGCTGCCGCTGAATGCCCGGCCGTTTGTCGGGCGCAGCGCTTTCGCGCATAAAGGCGGCGTGCATGTAAGCGCCGTCGTTAAAAATTCATTAGCTTATGAGCATATTCAGCCGGAGCTGGTCGGCAATAACCGGCGCGTGCTGGTTTCCGATTTAGCGGGGAAAAGCAACATTGCTTATAAAGCCAAAGAGCTGGGCATCAATTTAGGCAAGGACGATACAATGATCAAGAAAATCGTTCAGGAAGTAAAAAATATGGAAGACAAAGGATTCCAGTTCGATTCCGCCGATGGCTCTCTTTCCGTGTTGATGAAAAAAGCAATCGGCCAGTTTGTTGAACCTTTTACTTTGGAAAGCTTTAATGTGGTTACTTCACGCTCGGAAGAAAAGCCCTGTCTTTCCCAGGCGACAATTAAAATCTCTGTGGACGGAGAGGAAGAACTGACGGCGGCGGAAGGGAACGGCCCGGTAAACGCCCTGGATCACGCCCTGCGCAAAGCGCTGACGAAATTTTATCCGCATATCAAAGATATGCATTTGGTTGATTTCAAGGTGCGCACGCTGGAAGGTTCGGAAGGCACGGCCGCGAGCGTCCGCGTGCTTCTTGATTCCACCGACGGAGAAGATCTCTGGAGCACCACCGGCGTTTCCGAAAATATTATCGAAGCCAGCTGGCAGGCGCTGGTGGACAGTATCGAATACAAACTGAGCAAAGACAAACGAAACGGTAAATAGTTTTATATTTTCCTCAATTATTTTAAGAAGTTTTGTTTGCCATCAGATTTATTTGCTGATATAGTAATTTTTATGAAACTAACGCGCAAGCGAGAAAATAAAAATGATATCCATAAACAGCCAGAATCCGCAGATGCGCCTGATAAAGAAGGCGGCGGATGTTTTGCGTGACGGCGGCGTGATTATTTATCCGACCGACACTGTTTATGGTCTGGGATGCGGTTTGTCCAACAAAAAAGGCATTGAAAGAATTTACGAACTGAAAAAAAGAAACAAGAAAAAACCCTTAAGTTTTGTCTGCTCGGATTTAAAGCATATCAGCCAGTACGCCAAAGTCACCGATTACGCCTACAAAACAATGAAACGACTTTTGCCGGGAGCTTACACTTTCATTCTGGAAGCATCCCGCCTGGTGCCGAAAATTATTCTCCCCAAAAGATCGACCACGGGAATCCGCGTGCCGGACAATCAGATTTGCCTGGCGCTGATCAAAGAACTGGGCGAACCGATTATCAGTACCAGCGTGAAAACCGCGCAGGGCGAATCATTGAGCGATCCTTGTCTTATTAAAGAAAACTTTAATCATGTGGTTGACTTAATAATCGACGGCGGTATTATTATGCCGGAGCCGTCCAGCGTCATCAGTCTGGTTGATGACAATATTGAAATTATTCGAATTGGTAAAGGCGATATCAGCGCCTTTCAATAATATACGCAGGCCGGCCGCTTAATTCGCGCGTTGAAAATATCAACCTCGCGAAGTTTGCGGCCGCCCCAAAAGGACATTTATGAAACACACGATGCTCGTGAACGCCGCGCATAAAGAACAGATGCGCATGGCGACGGTTAACGAAAAGGGCAAGCTCATCGAATTCGACATTCAGATGGCGGTGCGTGAACCGATTATCGGAAACATTTACAAAGGCAAGGTGCTCAAAGTTGAGCGCGGCCTTCAGGCGGCCTTTGTGGATTACGGCGGCCCCAAAGACGGTTTTCTTCCTCTTAAAGATACAAACCCGGAATATTTTACCAAGCAGGAAAATGGCGGCAAGCCTACGCTAAAATCAGGTCAGGAAATTATCGTGCAGGTCGTGCGCGAAGCTACCGGTAACAAGGGCGCGCTTCTGACCTCTTATATTTCTTTACCCGGTAGATACGTTGTTTTGCTGCCTGATCACCCGGGTTTGGGAATTTCCCGGAAAATTGAAAACGAAGAAGACCGCGAAAAAATAAAAAACATTATCAAACAGATTAAGCTTCCCGCGGATATGGGTTTTATCGTCAGAACGGCGGGAGTCAGCCGCACCAAACAGGAAATCCAGCGCGATTATCAATTACAGTTAAGACTGTGGAAAGAGATACAGAAAAAAGCTTCCGGAAGCAACGCCCCGCTGCTGATTTATCAGGAATCAGACTTCGGCGTGCGCAGTTTACGCGATTATTTAACGCCGGAAATCGGCGAAATTCTTGTTGATGATTTGGATACTTTCCGCAAAATACGCGCTTATTTGAAGGCGGTAACACCGCGGCAGATGAAGCTCGTCAAGCATTACAAGGAAAATATTCCTCTTTTTGAAAAATTTCAGCTGGAAGCACAAATCCGCGTTATTTATCAGGAGCGCGTGGATCTGAAATCCGGCGGCTATCTCGTGATCAATCCGACGGAAGCCATGATTACGATTGACGTAAATTCGGGGCGCGCCTCCAGCAAAAAGAATATCGAAGAAACGGCGTTTAAAACCAATATTGAAGCCTGTGAGGAAATCGCCCGTCAGTTGCGCCTGCGCGACCTGGGTGGCCTGCTGGTTATCGATTTCATCGATATGATGGACAAGAAACATATCAATGAGGTGGAAAAAGCGTTTAAAAAAGCGCTGAGTATCGACCGCTCGAGAATTCAATTGGCACGTATTTCCAAATTCGGGCTTCTTGAACTTTCGCGTCAGAAGAAAAAATCCACCATACAGGAAATAAGCTACATCAAGTGCCCGCACTGCGCGGGCAGCGGCCTGCGGCCATCGCTGGAATACGCGGCGCTGGGAGCTTTCCGCAAAATTGAATCCGAAGCGGTTAAAGGGATTTATTCCGAGCTGAGAGTTTTTCTGCCGCATGAAATCGCCAGCTATATACTTAACAAAAAGAGAGACAGGCTGATAAATCTGGAATCGACTTTTGGTCTGACCGTGTATATTTCCGGCAGCACGGAAATGCCCTGGAACGGTTTCGACATCAAAAAGACGGCGAAAGAAACAGCGCTGGAAAAAACGGATGAATATGAACATGAGCACGAACACGAGACGGCAGAAATAGTAGCTTTCGCGGGCGACGATAAAAAGGAAACAGTTAAAAAGAAATCGCGTCGTAGGCCTAGGCGCAGGAAAAAGAAAGAACATGAAAATAAAAGCGACGCAGAGCCTGCACTAGAAAAAACCGATGATAACGGCGGCGCTCTGACAGACGCCCCGCATTTGCCTGAGCATGAGGAGTTGTTTCCTCGTATTGTCCCGGCAAAAGAAATGAACTTTTCTGATAATAGCGCGCGGCAAGAAGACACGGAAAATAACACAGAAGAGAAAAAAGAAAACGAAGAAACCTTTTAGTTTGTTTGGTGAAGCTCGCTACCTGGGTGTTTTTATTTTCCCGCGGCCAGTTCTTTTGATCTTGCCGTCGCCGCTTCAACGGCGGCGATAAAAGTTTCGCGTATTTTCCCTTCATGAAGCACTTTTAAGCCGGCGGCCGTTGTTCCTCCCGGAGAGGTAACCATTTCCCTTAGCTGGGCAGGGTCCTTATCGCTTTGTAGGCAAAGCCGCGCCGCGCCCAGCATCGTCTGCATCGATAGTTTCGCGGCCAAGTCTCTCGAAAGCCCGACTTTTTCTCCCGCCTCAATCAGCGCTTCAATGATCATAAAAAAGTAAGCCGGGCCGCTGCCGGAAAGTCCCGTTACGGCATCCATGAATTTTTCTTCGACTTCAACACTTAAGCCCACGGCGTCAAAAATGGCGCGGGTTAATTTTAGATCAGCATTTGTCGCGTATTTTCCTTTTGCCACTGCCGCCGCTCCTTCTCCCGCCAGCGCCGGAGTATTGGGCATTACGCGCAGAACGCGGGATTTTTCAGGTAGAATAGATTCGATGAGAGAAGTGGTAATTCCCGCGGCAACAGAAATGATGATCTTAGATTTGCTGATAAAAGGCGCGATTTCATTCATGGTTTCATGCATGTTTTGCGGCTTGATTGCCAGGATGATGATATTCGTGTTTTTGACTACTTTTTTATTATCGCAAGAAACAGGAAATCGCATTTTGGAGGAAATGAGATCCAGGCGGGCCTGATCAATATCCGTAATGATAATGTTTTTTTTTGGCGACAATTTTTTTGCCGTCAAAGCCTGCGCAATGATGCTGCCCATTTTCCCGCCGCCGATGATGGCGATTTTTTTACCCTTGAACATAGCTGCCTCCGTATGTTGTTTAAAGTTATTGCAACTAAAAATTCTTATCTGTCAACATAAATTGTCTGGCATAAAGACATTATTAGATTGCTAAAACTTGTTTTCCTGTGCTACTTCATTAAAAAAAACGGAAAGGAAAGTCATGATCGAGCATTTCCAGGTAAATTCCATAAAAATTGCATGTTGGATCAAAGAGCGGGATTTTGGAACTCATAAGCAAAGTTTGTTTTTCATTCACGGCTCCGGCGGAGACCATAGTTTGTGGTCTTTTCAGTACGCCTGTTTGAATAAAAAATTCAATATAGTCGCGGTTGATCTTCCGGGGCATGGCAGTTCGGAAGGAAGTGGTGAAAGCGATATAAATGTTTACAGCCTCTGGGTGAAAAAGCTGCTTGATATTTTACAACTGAAAAACGTCATCGTTGTCGGGCATTCGCTGGGCGCGGCGATCGCGTTGACGTTTGCCGCGGATTTTGGCTCGATGATAAAAGGGATTGTGGCTGTCGGCGGCGGGCTGAAAATGCCTGTTAACCCGGCAATTTTTGAATTATTAAAAACGTCACCGGATGTGGCGTTTGAAATGATGTGCAAGTTTTCTCTGGCAAAAGAAAACAGGCAAAAACTTTCCGAACCTCTGAAGAAAAACATGGCCGCGGCAAATATTGATGTGTTGCATAATGATCTTGTTGCCTGTGATAAAATGGATTTAACTGACAAAGTGAAAAAAATTAATTTGTCGTCATTGATTATCTGCGGCGAGGAAGATAAAATGGCGCCGCCTCACTTATCGCGGGAGATTACCGGCAATATTCAGGGGTCAAAAACCTGTTTCATAAAAAACGCCGGACACATGGTGATGATGGAAAAACCGGAAGAATTTAACCAAGCGTTAATTGCTTTTGCCCAATCCATTCCGGCACAAAAGTCTTAAAGAAAAGCGAGGAGTTATGTTTGTTTTGGAAAATTTTATAGTTGCTCTGGCGAAAGTCATAGAGATAGTTTTGACTATTTACATGTGGATAATTATTTTCCGCGCGGTGATTTCCTGGGTAAACGCCGATCCTTACAATAAAATCGTTATCTTTTTGTATCGTGTCACCGAGCCGGTGCTGCGCCCCGTGCGCCGCCTGTTGCCAGGGCAAAATCTGGGGATAGATTTTTCGCCGATTATCGTAATTCTGGTAATTTTCTTTTTGCGGTATTTTTTGGTCGAGACAATTATTCAATCAGTCCGTTACTTATAAAATGGTTGTCATGGTTGAGATAAAAGAATCTAAAGAAGGCGTAAATTTTACGATACATGTTACTCCCCGCGCTTCGCGCGCGCAAATCATCGGTATTCAAGAAGGAATGCTGAAAATTAAAGTAACCGCTCAGCCGCATGAAGGCGAGGCAAATAGCGCCTGCGTTGAATTTCTTGCCAAGGAATTAAATCTTAAAAAACCGCAAATAAATATTGTCGCCGGTTTTAAATCAAGAAAAAAAACCGTTTTTATAAAAAACGAAACAAAAAAAAATCTCGAAGCGATACTTAATAAATATCAAGAGTCTTAAAATTGCCGCCGCCTGGCGATAAAAATATTTCTGTTTTCAATTTATAAAGCCCAAAAGTAAAAAATAATCATTGACTATTGGTCATAAGTGCTTGAAAGAATGGTCAAAAAGTGTTGACAAACTGAATAGGCTTTAATATGCAATTAGTCAAAACCAAAAAGAAAAGGAGGGTTGGCTAAATGAAATGTTTTAAAAAGAGCATGTTTGTATCGGCAATAATCTTCTTATTTACCGTATCGCTTTGGGCGATGGCTTTTGGACAGGAGATTAAAATCGGTGTTATCGGCCCGATGAAATTTGTCCAGGGTATCGGCCATTGGAACGGCGCCACAATGGCAGCTGATGAACTTAACGCTAAAGGAGGCGTTAAGGTCGGTGATAAGATGATGAAAATCAAACTTATTCAGGCTGATTCCAACGAATTTTTGAGCGTAACGGATGCGACCAACGCGATGGAGCGTTTGATTACAAAAGAAAAAGTTAATTTTGTTGTTGGTGGTTTCCGTACGGAAGCGGTTATGGCCATGCAGGATATCGCGATGGATAAAAGAGTTATTTTCATAGGCTGCGGAGCGGCGCATCCGGAACTCTGTGAAAGAGTGGCCAAATACTATGATCAGTACAAGTATTTTTTCCGTGGCACTCCTTATAGTTCTAGCGACCTGGTCAAGGCTGCCTTTATACATGTTGGTACTGTTGGCGCAATCGTGAAGCAATCTTTGAAAATTGAAGGCCCGATTAAGGTTGCCTTCGTGGCGGAAAAAGCTCAGTGGGCGGACCCGATGGTTCCGGCGGTTCAGGCCACACTGCCTAAAATGGGTATGGAGCTGGTCGGTGTGTGGAGACCGTCTCCGGTAGCCACGGATGTTTCCGCGGAGCTTTCCGCGATTCAGCGCGCCGGCGCTCATATTATTTTCACCATATTCTCCTCATCTGTCGGCATTCCTTTTGCCCGCCAGGGGGGTGAGCTGAAGATTCCCGCCATCCAGGTAGGTATTAACGTGGAAGCGCAGAAGACTGAGTTTTGGCAGGCAACACGCGGTATGGGTAATTATGTTATAACCTCCAATACCTATGCTGAAGGCGTGGAGCAGAATGAACTTACCAAACCTTTTGTGGAAGGTTACAAGAAAAGATATGGTGAGATACCAACATACACAGCAGATACTTATGCTGCTATTATCTACGGTATAGTGCCGGCCATTGAGCAAACTGGTTCTCTCAATTCGGATGTGCTGGTGGCAGTCATGGAAAACCGTGTGTACAAGGTTCCTTCAGGAACGGTTAGATACACAAAAGATAAATTAGGTCGTCCTCTGCATGATCTGACCTTTGGCCCTGGTTATCTTACCGGTATAGCTACTCAGTGGCAGGATGGCAAACTGGTTGGTGTATGGCCCAATGGCTGGAAGCCGGCTCCCGGTGTGGATGTGACCTATAAAGGGATGAAACCCATAAAGCTTCCTCCCTGGATGATTAAGGCTTACAAAAAGTAATAAAAAAAGCTTTTGCCCGCCCCTTTATAAAGGGGCGGGCATTTTAAAGTAGCAACTCTGGGAAAGCGGGTTTATAAAACTGCTTCCAGCACGAGCAGATATTCGAAAGACAAGTTGGTGCCGTCATCTTCATGATATAACATTCGGCCTCGGTTACGCGACTGGTCTTGGTGTTCAGTGGCAGGATGGTAAATTGCGTTGGTGTATGGCCTAATGGCTGGAAACCGGCCCCCTGGTGTGGATGTGACCTATAAAGGCATGGAACCCATAAAGCTTCCGCCTTGAATGATTAAAGCTCATAAAAAATAAACGATAATAATTGATAATTATTATTCATGGATTCGTCCACCGCTTTGCGGCGGATGAATCCAGTATCCACTAAAAAATAGAGAGGTAATTATAATGTCTATAGTATTAGACATCATTGTCATGGGTTTGATCACTGGCAGTATCTATGCTCTTTTGGCTGTCAGTTTTTCGCTTATCTTCGGTGTGGCGCGTATCGTTAATATCGCGCATACAGCTTTTTATATGGTAGCCGCCTACTGTATTTACACAGTTACTCACTATCTGGGTTGGCACCCTGTTCCGGCTATGCTCATTGCCATTGTTATATCTATTCTTCTGGGGATGATTACTTACAAGTTAGTTCTTAATCCCATCCGTGAGCATGAAGGCGCCGTTTTGATAGCAACTATGGCCATTGCCATGATTTTTCAGGAAGTTATGACCTTGGCTTTTTCGGGGTCGTATTTAAGCGTTCCTAATCTGATCGATGGGTTTGTCGTAATTTTAGGCGTAAAGGTTTTTAACCAGCAGCTTTTGACGCTTGGCGCGGCCGTCGTCGTTATGGTATTGCTGGTTCTATTTTTGTTTAAAACTAATTTAGGTTTGGCGCTTCGCTCCACCGCTCAGGACAGGGAAGTAGCGAATCTAATGGGTATAAATGAATCCAAAGTGGCCATGATTACCATGGGAATTGCCATAGGACTGGCCGGCTTTGCCGGCGCGATCGTTGTTCCTCTGGTAATTTTGGAACCTCATATGTGGACGACGCCGCTGGTTATGATGATGGCCGTGGTCGTTTTAGGCGGCCTTGGCTCTCTTAAAGGCAGTTTTGTGGGAGCGTACATCATGGGCTTTACCGAAGCCTCGGTTGTGTTTCTTTCCCCGCAGGGCGCTTTCCTAAAGGTTTCCGTGGCCCTGCTTATTATGATTATAGTTTTGCTTATCAGGCCAGAAGGTCTCTTTGGCGTGTACTTTGAAGAAGAAAGGTAGAGATATTCCATGAAGCTAATTTTATTTTACCTGAGAAAACTGTTTGCCGTCGTAAGAAACGAAGTACTTGTTTTGCCTTCGCGCGTGGCTGTGATAATCTTTTTTCTCTTCATTCTTTTGCTGCCGTCTTTTACTGACGATGTTTACATCCTCCGTGTTTTCACTCTGACATGCATTTTTGCCATATTTGCCGCAAGCTGGGATTTGCTCTGTGGTTTTACCGGCCAGCTGAACTTCGGCCATGCCCTTTTCTTTGGCGTGGGCGCGTATAGCGCCGCTTTAATGAATCTTCACTGGCAGCTCGCGCCTTGGTTCAGTATCCCTCTTGGCGCGCTAGTTGCTGTTGGCGCCGGTCTGACTGTAGGAATTCCGGCTCTGCGTCTCAAAGGAACTTATCTGGCGCTGACGACGATGGCCTTTCCTATCATAGTAATGGGACTGATTTTCGCTTTTCCAGGCTTTACCGGCGGTGAATTAGGAATCTCTGGAATTCAGAAATTAGCACCGACACGCATCGAAGAATATTATGTAATATCGATTCTGATGCTTGTTTTATGCACCATCATGTGGAAAATAACAGACTCAAACACGGGAATTATCTTTCACGCCATCCGCGAAGATGAAATTGCCGTAAGGGCTTCAGGCGTAAACACAACTCGTTATAAACTTCTGGCTTTCTGCCTGAGTGGTTTTTTTGCCGGAATTGCCGGAGGGCTCTACGCTCATTTCATGAGAATTGCCGGTCCCTCTACTTTAGAAGTTTCATTGTCATTCCAGGTAGTTATCTGGTCGATCTTCGGCGGCGCGGCTACAATTTATGGTCCTGTCGCGGCGGTATTTTTTCTTTACCCGACATTGGAACTTTTTCATTTAATCCAGGATTACCGCACTATAGTATTCGCGATTGTAGTATTGCTGGTCCTTATCTTCATGCCGGATGGGTTGTTCCGCTGGTTACGGGAAAAGGTGGAAGAAGAATGTCCCCGCTGTAAAGTTAGAAACGTTGCGTGGCGTAAAACCTGCCGCGTTTGCACGGCATCTTTGGAGTAGGATATTTTTAAGAGTAATTTGCCGGAACCTTATCCGGTAGTAAAATATATATTGTCACTGACGATGAAGAAATTGAGAGGATAATTATAATGAATGCAAAAGAATTCTATTTGTCAAAACCTTGGTTGAAGCATTACCCGGAAGGTGCGGCTGACAAAGTGGATATACCGGAAGGTATGTCTGTCCCTGATATGTTTGAAAAGTCCGTCGCTCAATACGGTAAAAAAACGGCCCTGATTTTCTACGGCAGAGAGATCAGCTTCGTACAATTGAAAGAGCTCATTGACCGATTTGCTACGGCGCTGGCTGACTTGGGTGTCAAGCGCGGAGATACAGTCGCCCTCTTTTTGCTCAATTGTCCGCAGTATGTCATTTCTTACTTTGCGACTTTAAAACTCGGCGCCAAGGTCACGCCGATAAGCCCTGTCTATACTAGTCATGAAATTAAGCACCAGTTGGAGGACAGCGATGCTTCAATAATTGTTTGTCAGGACATTCTCTATGATAATGTGGAAAGAGCCGGCGTGTCGCTAAAACATATTATTGTTACAAGTGTTCTGGAATATGTGCCGAGGATGAAAAAACTTTTGGGAAAAAGCTTGTTGGGGAAAGACTATGCGAACTTGCATGTTCCCAACCCCGAAGAAATGGCCAAGGCGGGTCTCCTCGATTTTGAAGCTTTAATTAAAAGGTATCCACCCAATCCGCCACAGGTAAAAATTGATCCAAAAAAAGATATCGCAGCACTTCCTTATACCGGAGGAACTACGGGGTTTCCCAAGGCTGCTGTTTTGACACACCATAATATGGTGTCTGTGGTACATCAAATAAAGCAATTGTGGCCATTTCTGGAAGACGGCAAAGAAGTCGGCATCGCCTTTTTGCCCTTTTTCCATATCTATGGTCAGGTAGTCGCCATGCTTAACGGCCTTGCGCGAGGTTTTACAGGAGTGCTTTTCACTACTCCTGATATCGATGATATACTAGACGCAATGGAAAAGTATAAGGCCTCTACCTTCAACGGCGTGCCGACCATGTTCGAATTTTTGAAAGAATATGAAAAAACTTATCGCGTGAATTGGCAAAAACTTAAAATCATAGGCTGCGGCGCGGATACGCTGCATGATTCCACCGTGGAAGCATGGGAAAAAAGAACCGGCTCAAAGATTCATGAAGGCTACGGTATGACGGAAACAACAGGTGTCAGCCATAGCAACCCTCATAATAAGACCAAGAAAGGTTCTTTCGGCGTTCCGATACCAGGTATGAAAGCCGCCATTATTGAATATGAAGGCTCGGAATATATGCCGGTCGGTGAAGTGGGAGAATTGATACTCAACGGACCGAATATCATGCAAGCATACTGGAAAAGAGAAAAAGAATCCAAAGATTCATTAATTGATATCGACGGCGAAAAATGGCTGAGAACGGGAGATATAGTAAGCATGGACGAAGATGGCTATTTCTATTTCTTTGACCGTAAGCGCGACTTGATCAAGTTTAAAGGTTATTCCGTATTTGCCCGTCACGTGGAAGAAGTTCTCTACAAACATCCGCAGATTAAAGCGGCGGGTGTTGTTGGAGTGCCCGATCCCAAAGTGGGTAATATTATTAAAGCTTACGTCGTGCTGGAAAGTGAAGCGCGAGGTAAAATATCTGAAGAGGATGTTATGAACTTCTGCTCGGAAAATCTTGCTCATTATAAAGTTCCCAAGATAATTGAGTTCCGTGGTGAGCTTCCGAAAACGGACGTGGGGAAGGTTTCGCGCAGGGAATTAAGAGAAGAGGGGGATGCCTGATAATATGAGCCAATCTTTTCTGGAAGTAAAGGGGCTAACGAAAAAATTTGGCGGCCTAACAGCGGTTAACGATGCGACATTTTCCATGGAAAGACACCAGATAATCGGCCTTATCGGTCCAAATGGTGCGGGGAAAACAACGCTGTTGCGTCTCATGACCGGAATTTTAAAGCCGGACAGCGGAAGCGTTCGCTTTATGGGACAGGAAATGGCCGGGAAAAACACCTGGGACATCGTCAATAAAGGAATGGTTTCTACATTTCAAAATATGCGGCCATTCCGTAGGCTGCCCATTATTGCCAACGTTATGGTTGCATGTTTGTGTCCGCGCGCTTTGAAAAGGGGCGAGTGGGTTAAAAAAATTGAAGCTAAAGCAATGGATGCCCTCGAATTTGCCGGTATTTCCGATATGGCCAAAGAAAACGCCTCGATTCTTTCGCAGGGTGATCTTAAGCGATTGGAAGTGGCGCGCGCCATTGCTACGGAGCCGGAACTTTTATTGCTCGACGAACCTTTTGGCGGCTTGAGCCCGGCGGAAACAGATCTCATGGCTAAATCGATCAAACGCCTGCATAAGGGTGGCCGTTTTGGGCGTTTGCACAGTGAAGGTCCGGCCATGATTATTGTTGAGCATAAACTGCACTGGCTGATGATGATCGCTACTCGCATCATCGTTTTGAGTTTCGGAACTATTATTGCCGACGGAACGCCCGATGAAATTATCAAGAATCCGACTGTAATTGAGGCATATCTCGGCCAAGGAGGTAACTAACTTTGCTACTCGAAGTTTCTAATGTATCGGTTTGGTATGATAAGGCCATGCTTATAAACAACGTGAGCATGGGTGTGGATCAGGGTGAATTGGTCAGCTTGGTTGGCCCCAACGGAGCCGGAAAATCTACCCTGCTCAGGACAATTACCGGTTTGGTGGCCTGGGAAAAGGAACTGACCAAGAGATCGACGCATGGTGAAATTAAACTGGAAGGGCAAATAACCTTCGATGGCGAACGTATTGACAAAGTGCCTGCGCATGAAATCGTCAGAAGGGGTTTAATTCTTGCTCCTGAAAGAAGAAGGCCATTCAAGGAAATGACGGTTATTGATAATCTGATGGTCGGCGCTTATCTGATCCGGGACAAGGCGAACATTGAAGAAAACCTGGGAAAAGTTTATCAGCTGTTCCCGGTGCTCAAAGACAGGGCTCATCAGGTTTCCGGAACTCTTTCCGGCGGAGAACAGCAGATGCTGGCGGTGGGGAGGGCTTTGATGTCCAATCCGAAACTGCTGTGCATCGACGAACCATCAACCGGTCTTGCGCCTATGCTGCGCACGGAAGTATTTCAAAGAATCAAAGAAATCAGCAGTCTGGGCATTACTGTTCTTCTTGTGGAGCAGGAAGTAACCACCGTTTTTAAAATGGCTACCCGTAATTATGTTCTTTCCGCCGGTAAAATTATTGCCGAAGGCAAGGGAGCTACGTTGTTGGAAAACGAATTGCTGCGCAAAACGTATCTAGGCATGTAAGCCCCAGCGGCCATTAGATTAATAAGTTTTAAAAGTGTCATTTCCTTGAAAAAAGGGAATGACACTTTTTTTGGTATTTGCGGATATATTTTTCTTCCCAGAAATATTTTATAGGTGTATGATTATTTGAAGGTGATTTTTTTCTAAAATTTAATCATTTATTTATGATGCATGAAAAAGATATCTGAAAATTCAAAAGTAGCCAAAGCAGCAGGCGTCATCGGTGCGGCAACGATGATCAGCCGCATTTTCGGCCTGTTGCGGGACGTCGTGGTTGCCGCCCTTTTCGGAGCCGGCTGGAAAACAGATGCCTTCTGGATCGCCTATCGCATTCCCAATATGCTTCGCAGGTTCCTAGCTGAAGGATCGCTTACCATTTCCTTCGTTCCGGTATTTACACAGTATCTGCAAAAAAAATCAAAGCAAGAAGCGCTGGAGCTTGCATCGATTGTCTTTACAATATTATCAATTACCCTGGTTTTAGTCACACTCCTGGGCATCCTTCTATCACCTTTTATTGTGGGATTAATTGCTCCCGGTTTTATCAAGGAAGCAGAACAGTTTAATCTGGCCGTATTTTTAAACAGGCTGATGTTTCCATATATATTTTTCGTTGCCCTGCTGGCGTTGTGCATGGGTATTTTAAATGCTTTTCGTCACTTTGCTGCTCCTGCCTTATCACCGGTTATGCTAAACATTGCCATGATCGGAGCTGCTTTCACCCTGCGAGATTGTTTTGCCGAGCCGATTACAGCACTCGCTATTGGTGTTATAATAGGAGGAGCGCTGCAGCTGGCTATGCAGTGGCCTTTTCTTGTAAAATTCGGCGTTAAATTAAAATTGAAAGTTGACTTACAGCATCCCGGCATCAGAAAAATAGGCATTTTACTTGTGCCGGCCATATTTACTGCTTCAGTAAATACATTGAATGTCTTTGTCGGCAGCATCCTTGCTTCATTATTGCCCAGCGGCAGCATTACGTATTTGTTTTATGCGGACCGAGTTATGGAGTTACCGGTGGGTGTTTTTGCTATTGCGCTCGGTACGGCAACATTGCCGAGTTTTTCGCGTCACGCCGCTGATAATAATGTTGATGAACTGAAATCCAGCATTTCATTTTCATTGCGCTTGATGCTTTTTCTGATTATTCCCGCGTCGTTTGCTTTAATGGCATTGAGCCAGCCCATAATATTTGTTTTGTTTCAGCGGGGGGCTTTCGACCCCCAGGCCGCAATTCTTACCAGCCAGGCATTGGTTTTTTATACATTGGGCCTATGGGCGTTTTCCGTGCACCGAATTTTTATATCTTCTTTTTATTCTCTGCAGGATTCGAAATGGCCAATGAAAGCGGCCATAATTTCCTTTGTTGTTAATCTGATTGCCAGCCTGGCTTTAATGTATCCCATGAAGCACAATGGCCTGGCCCTGGCTAGTTCACTGGCAGTTATGTCTAACGTCATTATTCTGGCGTGGGTGCTGAAAAAGAAAATTGGTAAATTTGTTGATAAAGCCTTCTGTGTATCTCTTTCTAAAACAATCTTGTCTTCTATTATCATGCTGTTATCAATCATGCTCGTTGATCACTATATCTCCTGGAAGATGATGTCAGAATTTGTCGACAAACTGCTCTATCTTGTTATCTCCATCTCCGTGGGGGCAAGCGTGTTTTTCATCAGCGCATATCTTTTGGGGAGCCGGGAAATACACGCGCTTGTCAATCTGGTAAAAAAGCGCTTAAGTAGTCCATAGGATTAATATTATAGACATAATTATTGACTTCACTTACTCAAAATGTTAACTCTCCACGTCTTTTGAAAAAAGAAACATTGTCTTTTAGTGGTAAATAGATGCTGGATATCAAGTACTTAAGACAAAATCTCGATCTGGTGCGAAAGAAGCTACGCCAACGTGGGCAGGCGATAGACTTTGACCGTTTTCTTGCGCTGGATAAACAAAGAAGAGACATTTTGCTTTCTGTTGAAACTTTGCGCAATGAGCGCAACGACGCTTCAAAGGAAATTGGTAAATTAAAAAAAGAAAAGAAAGACGCGTTGTCATTAATCAGCAAAATGAGCGATGTTTCGGAGAAGATTAAACAGCTTGATGATAATTTAAAAACAGTAGAAGACGACCTTAATAATTTTTTACTCATGGTGCCGAATATTCAGCATGAATCGGTCCCGGCTGGTAACGGAGAGAATGAAAATGTTGTTGTCCGCCTGGGTGGAGAAAAACCCGTTTTTAAGTTTGAACCAAAGGAGCATTGGGATATTGGCGAAAGCCTGAATATATTGGATTTTGGCCGCGGGGCAAAAATAGCGGGTGCCCGGTTTACCCTGTACAGAGGTATGGCCGCGGCGTTGGAAAGAGCTTTGGTTAATTTCATGCTTGATTTGCATGTCGGCGAACATGGATACACTGAAGTGCTGACGCCTTTTATGGTTAACCGTGAAAGCATGACCGCCACGGGGCAGTTGCCGAAATTTGCCGAAGATCTTTTTAAGATAGAAGGAATGGATTATTTTTTGATACCGACCGCGGAAGTTCCGGTAACCAATATTTTCCGTGATGAAATATTGGACGAAACCCAGTTGCCTGTTTATTTTGTGGCTTATTCGCCGTGTTTTCGCTCCGAAGCGGGTTCCTATGGAAAAGATACGCGCGGATTAATCAGGCAGCATCAGTTCAATAAAGTAGAAATGGTGAAATTCACCATTCCGGAAGACTCATACGATGAATTGGAAAAGCTAACGGCAAACGCCGAGGAAGTTTTAAGCAGGTTGGGTATCCACTATCGAACAGTCTGCTTATGCGCCGGTGATTTGGGTTTTTCTTCGGCTAAAACATATGATGTGGAAGCGTGGATGCCCGGGCAAAATGTGTATCGGGAAATTTCATCGTGCAGCAATTTTGAAGATTTCCAGGCACGTCGGGCCGCTATCCGTTTCCGGCGGGAGGAAAACGGAAAAATTGAGTTTGTGCACACATTGAACGGTTCCGGCCTGGCAGTTGGCCGAACTGTTGTGGCAATTTTAGAAAATTACCAGCAGGCGGATGGAAGCGTTATTATACCGGAAGCGCTGCGCCCCTATATGAGAGGCGCTGATAAAATATCTCTTTAGTGAATTGGCGATTGTTCTTTTTGTAAATAGAAACTGAAGGAGGGATGGCCGAGTGGTCGAAGGCGGCGGTCTTGAAAACCGTTGGGCGAAAGTCTCGCGGGTTCGAATCCTGCTCCCTCCGCCAGATAATTATAAAAAGCGTCTGTAATACAAATTTTGACGCGATGTTTTGATATAGACCTTGGTAACAAGCGGAGAGATGGCTGAGTGGTCGAAAGCGATCGCCTGCTAAGCGATTGTACGCCCCTTAAAGGTGTACCGCGGGTTCAAATCCCGCTCTCTCCGCCAGAATATTACCGGAGAGTTATTTGTGTGAAACATTGCGGGTTCACCCGGCAGGCGCCGGGTAGTCCGGCGTATGCCGGACAAATCCGGCTCTCTTCGCCATTTTAATTTTTTTACTCACATATTTAAACAAGCTTTTTTTCAATCAGGAGACACAGGATATTTATGTCAATGTGGGATAACTTTGTCCTTCTGGAAACAGAAAAAAAGGACAAAGATAATTACCGAAATATTTTGTTTGTCAATCCTATTGATATTATTGTTGCCTCCCATAAAGATGATTTACAAAATTGTCTTCATAAAGTTGAAAAGGCGCTGGCCAATAATTATTTCGTAGCTGGTTTTATTTCGTATGAGACCGGATATCTTCTGGAAGAGGCTCTTCATTCTTGCTTCCCTAAATCAAAAGCGCCGTTACTGTGGTTTGGCGTATATGATGCGCCGCATGTAAATAATCAATCGTTTCTTTCCAATTTTAAAAGCCCTTATTATCTGTCGGCGCCTTCTTTGTCTGTAAAATATAGTCAATATAAATCTAATATTGAAAAGATTAAGTATCTTATCAGCTGGGGGAAAACATATCAGATAAACTACACATTGAAGTATGGCTTTAACTTTTACGGAGATATAGTTAGTTTTTACAGCGCGCTAAAGAAAAATCAGAAGGTGCAGTATTCCGCTCTGATTGGGCACAAAAACAAATTTATATTATCCCTTTCTCCAGAACTATTTTTCAGAATTAAAAATAAAAAAATCACGGTCAAGCCCATGAAGGGCACGGCAACAGCCGACACACCTTCCAACTGGCTTGCTCATGACGAAAAAAACCTGAGCGAAAACGTGATGATTGTCGATCTGCTCAGAAACGATTTGGGGAGAATCTGCATACCCGGAACAATTAAGGTAGATGAACTATATGCCGTCGAAACCTACGAAACAATATCGCAGATGACTTCTACGGTGTCCGGTATGCTCAGGCCGAATATATCTGCCACTGAAATTATAAAAAATATCTTTCCCTGCGGTTCGGTCACCGGCGCTCCTAAAATACAAAGCATGAAAATTATAAGGTCACTGGAAAACGCGCCCCGCGGTGTTTACACAGGCGCGATAGGATATTTTTCGCCGCAAGGAGAAGCAGTGTTTAATGTGGCCATAAGAACCATAGAGCTTGAAAAGAAAAACAATAATAAATATTCAGGGCAGATGGGCGTGGGCAGCGGCATCGTTTATGATTCGCGGGCAATAAAGGAATATCATGAATGCCGGATGAAAAACATGTTTTTGAAAAAATCCATGCCAAAGCTGGGGCTCATTGAAACCATGTTGTGCGCCGATGGTAAGATACGCCATATTAATATGCATCTTCTTCGATTGAAAAATTCGTCACGATATTTTTTAATCCCGTGCGATACTATGAAACTTAAAACAGAATTAAAGCGTTATGCCAGAAAATTCAAAGGGAAAATACGCTTACGGCTTGTTTTGCGCTCCGACGGCCGGATAAAAATCGAACATCAGCAATTGCCTTCCGGCCCAACGGCTGTCCGCCATATAGTTTTTTCTAAGTATGCGATAAAATCGGACGATCCATTTTTATTTCATAAAACGACATTTCGTCAATTATATGACCGCGAATATGCCAGGTATTCTTCCCGCGGTTATTATGACGTGATATTCTGCAATGAAAAAAAACAAATTACCGAGGGGGCAATATCAAATATCTTCTTGCGGACTAAGGGGAAGTATTACACGCCGCCTCTTTCCTGCGGTCTACTCAATGGTATTCAAAGACAGATTTTTTTAAAAAAAATCAAAGCAAAAGAAAAAGTTCTGTATTTATCTGACCTGCAAAAAGCGGATGAAATTATTTTAACTAACTCTATCCGTGGGGCAAAACAGGTATATCTGTGAGATAATTGTTGATATTGCGTTTAAAGTAAATTTATTAATCACAGAATCGTCTATTTTTCTTTGCCACCGTGCAAATTATGTGTTATACCGCTCCCTCAATAAATTCCGAACTAAAACGCGCCCATGGCTCAGCTGGATAGAGCGCCAGACTACGAATCTGGATGTCGGAGGTTCGAATCCTCCTGGGCGCGCCAGAAAAAAAGGAGCAGTAAAAGGACTGCTCTTTTTTTATTTCGGGCTGTCTGTCATTTAATAATTTTTTTACATGCGTCACTGGAGCGCGAACAATAAGACGCAGGCGAAAAAGAAGACGTGCATGACGGGAAAATGAAGCGCACAGCCCTTTCATAGAGTAGATAATCCCATGCCCAGTTAATGAGCACCATTATACGGTTGCGAAAACCGATGAGATTAAAAAGATGAATGACCAGCCATATAACCCAGGCAAAGAATCCCTGAAAGGTTCTCTTGCCAATCGCCACTCCCGCCGCCTTGCGCCCGATGGTAATCATTGAACCGCGATCATGATAGCGGAAAGGTTCCAGCGGCTGTCTGGCTATCTGTCTTAAAATATTCTGCGCGGCAGCAACACCTGATTGCATGGCCACCTGGGCGACCATCGGCAAAGCGCGGTTATCGTCGCTGATGGCGGCTAAGTCGCCGATTACATAAACATCGGGATACTCTTCCGTTTGCAGCGTTGCACGGACGGCAACCCGCCCATTCCTGCCTGTTTTTATATCTGATAATTGAGCCAGTGGTTCTCCCCGGACACCGGCCGTCCAAACAACAGTCGCCGATAATATCTCGCTTTGATCCTGCAAGATCACCTTGGAAGGCGTCACTTCCTGTACTTTGGTGTTGAGCCGTACCTGAACACCCATCTCCGCAAGCCTGCGCAATGTATAATCGCGCACGGATTGAGGCATATTTGCCGCTAATTTATCCGCGGCTTCCAGGAGAATGATTTGTACATCCTGTAATTTGATATTACGGTAATCTTTAATCAGTGGCCCGTGGATTAGTTCGGCCAGCGCTCCTGCATATTCAATGCCTGTGGCGCCGCCTCCGACGATGACGAAAGTCATAAGTTCGCGGCGTCTTGTTTCCTCCTTCTCGTGAGCGGCCGCCTCAAAGCAGCAAATGATATGATTCTTCAGAGCGATTGCCTGCTCAAGGGTTTTTAAAAAAAATGCGTTTTCTTCAACTCCTTTGATATCAAAAGTCTCCGTCACGCTTCCCGCGGCCAGGATTAGATAATCATAGTGAATAATCCCGCCGTCTGTTTTAATTATCTTTTTTTGATAATCTATTTTTTGCGCATACGCGAGAATAAAGTCGGCATTTTTTTGTTTGCGGAAAATACTTCTTATCGGGTATGCGATTTGTTCCGCCTCCAGCTCCGCCGCCGCAACCTGATAAAGAAGGGCGAGAAAGGTGTGGTAATTATTTTTGTCAATAATGGTAACATCAATGTTTTTTCCCGCGAATGCGCGGGCGG
Organism: uncultured delta proteobacterium; assembly: GCA_963813455.1. Taxonomy (GTDB): domain Bacteria; phylum Desulfobacterota; class Syntrophia; order Syntrophales; family Smithellaceae; genus UBA4810. Next base: position 136,555 of record CAWEZF010000013.1, on the reverse strand, counting down.
CCCATAATCCGCCAAATCCGGCGCCGATAATGACCACATGGGAATTTTTACTTTGAGCGGCACTATTATTGTTATTAATTTTCATTGTTAAGGACAGCAATCATTTATTTTACAGACCATTATATTAACCGGATAGAAGAATATCCGATCAAATTTAAAAGTCAATTTTTTGCCAATATTTTTTTAAGGTGTCAGCCCGCGTTTCTTTAATTCCATGCGCACATCGATGCGTCTTTCTCTTAATTCTGTGGCTGTGTAACCCGTGCCCCCGCTGGAAACTCCTACGCCTCCTCCTGTGTGACGGCCAAAGCCTCCAATGCCTATCCCTACCTGTGGACCGGATTGTTTTTCCTGGCTTTCGATTTCATCGTTCAGGCGATAATAATAACGCAATAGATCATCATTTGTCATTTTTTGATAACTTTCCGCCAATAATTGCTTGGTGTTGTCAGCGGCACATGCCAACAATAAAAAAACAGCGGTAATGACAAGCACCAGCGAAACAAATAATTGTTTTGATTTCATATTTTGTTCCTCCCGAAAGTTGGTCAATTTTTAATTTTTTAAGCAAACCTAAAATTTAAAGATATTATATACTCGTTTAGATATTTGTCTATATGGATTTTATAAATTAAAAAGCCCCCTTAAAGCTGGCGCTTTAAGGGGGCTCATATCTGAGCAGATCATGTTTTGGTGTTGCTTACGTGTATGTTCTCTTTTCGTTTCGGCTTTCCTGGGAAAGCCTGGTAAATAATTGTTCTTAGCTCACAATCGTTTTAACAGTCTCAATCACCGGATTGGTGAAAAGAGCCATCAAAACAGTGTAAAGAGCGAAAACACCAACTGCCTCAGCAGTATACATCTGCTCGTATTTACGCTTTAAAGAAACAACAATCAAACCGCCGACTACCAGGCAACCAAACTGGAAGTAGGGGAAAGCGCCTGCTGTTGCCGCCGCGTATTGGGCAAAAGCAAAAGTTCCGGTTAGCATAACCACTGCCGCTGCTACTAAGATTGTTCCTAATGTCTTTTTCATGATCTGAATCCTCCTTCTGATCTTATTTGCCCATATATAATGAAAAGAGCATGCCAAAATGGCAAAAAAATAATAATAAATTATAAGTATACTGATAATACAAGTAAATAAGTAAACTGCCGGTCATAAAAACACACACAAAAATCATTTTCCCGAACAATAATTCAATGAAACATGCAAGGATTGAATGAAATGTGCAAGATGTTGATGTAGGCAAAATCGAAATTCGCGTTGACAAACAGATAAGCAAAACGCTACTTATTTGTGAAATAATGGATCTTATTAAAGACGATCAAAAGAAAAAAATAAATATTATGAGCGCTGAAGAGAGCCTGGAAAAACTTTATAAAATATCAACCGATAAAAAAAATGATCGTATCTTTGTCAGTTTATCGGGAAGATTCAGCTTGAATAACCTAAAAGAATTTTCCGCCGATATTTATGCTCTGGCAGGCGCAGACAAATTAAGGCAAATCGATATTGATTTTTCGGATATTTCTTATTTAGACAGCGCCGCGGCGCTGTCATTAATGCAAATACAAAAATATTTTAACGCGCAAAACATTAAATGTTCATTTGTTGATGTAACCGGCGAAGCAAAACGAATATTCAGCGTTATCCATGAACAGGCTTTAGCAACAAATCCGCTGAAACCAAAAGCCGCGCACGAATCTTTTATCGCGCAAATAGGGGACGCGTCTGTCAATATCGCGCGAGATTTTATCGATGTTGTTGAATTTGTCGGTGAATTGTTAGTTGCCCTTTTTTACACTATCTTACATCCTCGGACATTGCGGGTTAAAGACGTTCTTTTTTACATGAAGCGCGCCGGAGTAGACGGATTGCCGATCGTCGGACTAATCAGCGTGCTTATTGGTTTAATTATCGCGTTTATGTCTTTTTTACAGTTAAAACAGGTGGGCGCTAATATTTTTGTTCCGTCCCTGGTAAGTTTCGCGATGGTAAAAGAATTAGGGCCGATCATGACGGCGATTTTGGTAGCCGGACGCTCCGGTTCAGCGTTTGCCGCGGAAATCGGCACGATGGTGGTAAATGAGGAAGTTGACGCTTTGAAAATTATGGGATTTGACCCCATCCGATTTCTTGCCGTGCCCAAAGTGATGGCGATGATTATTGTCGTTCCGATATTAACCATCTACTCGGATTTTTTTGGCGTTTTGGGAGGGATGATTGTCGGGGTCACGGGACTTGATTTGACGGTAAATACGTATCTTACGCAATCACTGAAAACTATCAAGGTCTTTGATATTGTCACCAGCCTGATTAAAGCAGGCGTCTTTGCCGCGTTGATTGCCGGAATCGGCTGCCAAAGGGGGTTCAAAGTCCGTTCCGGCGCTCAGGATGTGGGAAAATATACCACATCCGCTGTCGTATCAGCGATTTTTCTTATTGTGGTGGCGGACTCTATTTTTGCCGTAACATTATATTATCTGAGATAGGGGTATAGATTTGCCTGCTCAAAAAAATGAACCGATTATTATTGTGAAAAACCTTTCCGCGAGTTTTGGGGATAACATTGTTTTTGAAAATGTTAATTTTCAGGTGAATAAAGGAGAAATACTTGTTGTTGTGGGTGAAAGCGGCTGCGGCAAATCGACTTTGCTGAAAATCATGATCGGTTTGCAAAAACCTTCTGCCGGTTCGGTGATTTTTCAGGGGATGGATATTGTGCGCGCCCGGGAAGATCAGTTGCATAATTATCTCCAGAATATCGGGGTACTTTTTCAATCAAGCGCCTTATTCAGTTCAATGATGTTAAAAGAAAATATTGCCTTGCCGCTTCAGGAATATACAAATCTTGATTCCGACATGATCAACATGATTATCAAGATGAAATTAGGCATGGTTAATCTGGCCGGATATGAAAATCACTATCCTTCAGAATTATCCGGCGGCATGAAAAAAAGGGCCGGTATTGCCCGGGCAATGGCTCTGGATCCCACGGTGCTGTTTTTTGATGAGCTTTCCGCGGGGCTTGATCCTGTTACCGCCGTGGAACTTGACGATCTGATAATTAAAACCAATGAAGCGCTTGGCACGACTATGGTGATTGTCACGCACGAGCTAGAATCTATTTGCAAAATCGCCCACAGAGTAGTAATGTTGGATAAAACCGCCCGCGGCATAATCGCGGAAGGCAAGCCGCAAGCGCTAAAAGAAAAATCCACAGATCCCAGGGTACGCAGTTTTTTTCTCAGGCAATTGCCTGAGAAAAATCAGCGGAGCAGCGTATATGGCAAGTAGAACATCAAAATTTTTAATCGGTATCTTTGTTATCACCGGTACCGTTTTGGCCGCCGTTATAATAATCTGGGTTGGCGCCGCCGACTTTTTCAGAAAAGGTTCTATCTACGTCACCTATTTTGATGAATCGGTTCAGGGTTTGCAGGCTGATTCCACCGTCAAGTACCGCGGCGTGGCAGTAGGCAAAGTAAAGAGCATTAAGGTAGCGTCGGATGACCGTTTGATTGAAGTGGTTATGAAGGTAGATTTATCTTCCGATCTGCAGAATCATACAGAAGCGCAACTCAAAACAACGGGCATAACCGGAATCGTATTTATCGAATTGGATCAGGTAAGGCCCGGTGAAAAATCAAGCTCTCCGAGAATTAATTTTCAGACAAGTTATCCTGTTATTCCATCGCGACGTTCCGAAATCAGTCGGATTCTGGCGGACACCAATGAAATAATGAAAAGTATAAAAGCAGTTGATTTTGAAGGTTTATCCGACCAATTAAAAAACACTACTCTGGCTGTGGAAAATTTTATTGGCGGGAAACAGACCAACAGCGTTATGTCCAACCTCGAATCCACAACCGCCAACATAGACAAAGCCATGGAGGGTTTGCGCGTCACTATGGAAAACCTGCAGTCGTTTTCTGAAAGCATCAACGAAAATCCTTCAGGATTGTTTTTTAAGCGGCCGCCCCCGCCCAGAAAACCTATGGAGTGACGATTATATAAAATGAATAAGTTAATGATAATCAGAAAAAACAAAATATTATTTCCCGCTATTATTTCTTTGCTTTTCTTCTTTGGGGCATGTTCGTCCACGGGAAAACCCGGCTATGAAATTCAATATTATCTTCTGGATTATCCTGCTCCGGTTTTGAAAACGCTTCCGCAGCTGAATTCATCAGTCCGGTTTAATCGCTTTACGATAGCCGCGGCGTATAATACCCAAAACATGATTTTTCGCGCTGATAATTATTCGGTTGATTACTTCAACTATAACCGCTGGGCGGTAAATCCGGCGGACATGGTTGCCGATATTTTGCTGCGCGACATGCAGGCGAGTAAATATTTCCACGCGGTTTTTTCCCGTTACAGTTCGGAGGGAACAAATTATCTTATTGAGGCAAGTGTCGGAGAGTTTTTTTTGCGCACGGGAAGCAGTCAAAAAGTCGCTGTTTTGTGTCTTGAGGTGACGCTCAAGGATGCCAGAAGGAAGGAAGTTAATAAAAGAGTTGTTTATCAGAAAAAATACAGACATGAGGAATTGCTGTCAGAGCAAACGCCGCTAGGTTACTCTCATGCTATGAGCCACGCGCTTAGTAAAGTTTCCGAACAAATAATTATCGATGTTTATCAGGCGATTAAATCAGCGAGATAAATTGATCTCACGCCGCATAATCCATGAAGGAAATAAAAATTCAAACTAATAGTAAATCAGAAATGATTGACATTACGTCACTTGTTCAGGCTTGCGTAAACAAGGAAAAAATCAGCAGGGGAATTTGCGTTGTTTTTGTTCCGCACACAACAGCGGGCGTTACAATCAATGAAAATGCCGATCCCGACGTTCCCCGCGACATTCTTGCCTCGCTGGAAAGGGTGGTTCCATTTAACGCTAATTACCGGCACGCGGAAGGCAACTCCGCCGCGCATGTAAAAGCGAGCCTTGTCGGTTCCTCGCAGCTAATCCCGATTGAAAACGGCCGTTTGTTATTGGGTACCTGGCAGTCAATATTTTTTTGCGAATTCGACGGCCCGCGCACGAGAAAAATTCTTGGTATCAGTAATCGCGAACCAGTGATTTATTTTCACTGTAATTATTGCAGTTTAGAAATTAAATTAACCGCTTCTTGTCTTTTTCAAGATATCGAGCATTTGCTGATGGATTAAACCGTTGGAAGCAATCATTCCCGCCGATGAAATATTCCAGTTATTGCCCGACATATCGGATATTGTGCCTGCCGCTTCCTGAACGATCAGGCTTCCGGCGGCCGTATCCCAGGGTTTTAATTTTAATTCCCAAAAACCGTCAAATCTCCCCGCGGCAATATAAGCCAGATCAAGGGCCGCGGCGCCGGCGCGCCTTATCGCCTGAACTTTGATGGCCATGGCATTGAAATAGTCGAGGTTATTTTCCCTGCTGTCGCGTATGTCATAAGGAAATCCGGTAGCCAGAAGGCTGCGCGTAAGATTGTTTATCGCCGAAACCTTTATTTTGCTGCCGTTTAAAAAAGCGCCGTTATCGCGCGTTGCGGTAAACAATTCGTCGCGCATGGGGTCGTAAATAACTCCTAAGGCCATAGAATCTTCTATTTCCAAGGCAATGGAAACGCAAAAAACAGGAAAGGCATGGGCGTAATTAGTTGTTCCGTCTAAAGGGTCTATTATCCAGCGCGCGGACGCGGAACCGGTGATAGAAGGCGATTCCTCTGAAAGTATTCCATGATCTGGGAAAAACCCGGATGATTTCACCGATGATTAAATCTTCAGACATCTTATCCGCTTCGGTAACAATATTTATGTCGCCTTTATAGGTGATATCGTGTTTTTGATTAAATTTAGATTTAAGCAAAAGCCCTGCTTTTTTTGCCAGTTCCTCAGCAAATTTTAATTCCGCGCGCATATGAAAACACTCCTTTTTTAGTAAAAAAATATTAATAAACTTTGTGCTAAATGGAAAGCTCTAATATCTGTCCCGCACTTACTTTAATAAGGATTGCATGGCGTAAAAATAAATGATAATGAGAAATAAAAAAATTTAAAGATATTTATATGGCTGCTGATAAAAATTATAATAATGATATTCATGATTTAAAAACAAAAAGGGAAGCCATGGGGCTTTCACTTAAAGATGTTTATCAGCAGACCCGCGTAAGTGTCAGCTATCTCCAGGCGATAGAAAATAACGATTTTAGCGCGCTGCCGGAACCTGCTTACGCGAGAAATTTTATTAAAGCTTACGCCCGCGCTCTGGGAGTGGAAGAAACACTGATTCTCGCCCGATACGAAGAATATCTCAATTCTCTAAAAATGCTCGATGATATGGAAACTGATGAAAATACCGATGCAAAAGGTTTTTTTACGTCAATGTTTACCTATTACAGAAAACTTTTGGGTGTCATTTTTGTTATGCTGGTTGTTTTTGCTGTAATGTGGCTGGTTTCCATGCAGTATGGCCAATCATCGCGCGTGAATGTTGACAGATCCATCATGAGTAAAAATATTAATATCGCTTCGGAAAAACAGGATATCAGCGAAGAGAAAACAAATGATGAACTTCCTGTTTCAGATGAGACGCAGGAAAGCGAGGACGTTGCTGATGGAAAATCCGCTGTGCCTGCTCAAAAAACAGAGCAATCCCAGCAGGTATCCGCTGCCGAGAGTTCCCCTAAAAAAATAACAACATCGTCGCCTGATAACGCCTACGAAGGATATGATGACCAGGACATCAACAGCCTGGTAATCAAAGCTAACGAGGCAACATGGATAAGAATGAAAATTGATCAAAAACCTTCTTTCCAGATTTTGTTGCAGCCGGGAGAAAAAGTAGAATATAAAGCAGCCGTTTTTGATATGGATATTGGCAATGCCGCAGGAGTTGAACTGCAATTCAAAGGCAAGAAAATAGAGAATTTGGGCAAGCCGGGAGAGGTAATCCGCTTGCGGTTACCATAAATATAAAAATAAATAATTAAGAGGTAATATTATGTTGGGTCCAATAGGAATTCCTGAATTACTGATCATCTTGGTAATTATCTTGATTATTTTCGGTGTGGGAAAATTGCCGGAAATAGGTTCAGCGATTGGCAAAGGGATTAAAAATTTCAAAAAATCGATGAACGAAAAAGAAATAACCGACGACAGCGAAAAAAAATAAACACAGATCGCGAAAAAGTTTCTAGCTTAAGAAGCGAGATCACTTCAGAATGAAGGGACTTTCTCCGCTGCATTCAGCGGAGAAAGTCCTCTTTTGTTTATTAAAAAGGCACATCATCCGCGCCAGTAGCAGCTCCCCCCGCCACCGAATTCGAAGACGAATCTTCCGTTGTTTTGCTCTGTCCCTTGGAGTCGAGCATCTGCATGTTGGACGCGACAATTTCCGTGGTAAACCGTTTTACGCCGTCTTTATCTTCCCAGGAGCGCGTTTGAATACGTCCTTCCACAAACACAAGCTTTCCCTTAACCAGGTAATTACCGCATATTTCGGCTAATTTGCCGAAAGTTACTATTCTGTGCCATTCAGTTTTTTGGACTTTTTCACCGTTTTTATCTTTCCACTGTTCATCTGTGGCTAAATTGAAATTCGTGACCATCGTGCCGTCCGGTGTGTAGCGCACCTCGGGATCTTTTCCCAAACGGCCGATCAGCATAGCTTTGTTTATCATTTTTCCCCCTCCATAATGTAAGTCTTGATAAGCATACATAACATAGCGTTACGTGGCAAACTAATTTTGCGAAATTGCGGCTTCTATTGGTGTTTTTCAGGATAATCAAAGCTTGACTATTTGACTAAAAAAATATATTCAATCAAGCTTTGAAAAACGGGGAAATCATGGAAGATAATGAACTTTTAAAGGTTCGTTTAGAAAAAATAGCGGCTCTTAAAGACGCGGGGATTGATTTATATCCCAACGATATTCTGCCTCAAAATACGACATCCGAGATATCAGAGAAATACGCCTCGGCTACCAGTGAAGAACTTGCTAAGCTAAATCAAAGCTTTTCCATTTCCGGTCGCTTAATGGCTGTGCGTGATTTTGGCAAGGCGGCTTTTATCAAAATTCAGGATCGCAAAGGCCAGCTTCAGTGCTACATAGCAAAAAATAATTTGAGCGAAGCGGCTTATTTTATTTATAAAAAACTGGATATCGGCGATATAATTTATGTTTCAGGAAAGTTGTTTCGCACGAAAACCAACGAGTTAACCATTGAAGCTTCAGATTTACGCCTTGCCGCAAAGGCAATTAGGCCAATGCCGGAAAAATGGCACGGACTTACCGATATCGAGACTAGATACCGCCAACGCCACCTGGATCTGATTGCCAATCCTAAAGTAAAAGATGTTTTCCAGAAGCGCAGCCGCATTATTCAGCTAATACGTGAATTTATGAATAAACACGATTTTCTGGAAGTGGAAACTCCCATGATGCAGCCGAAGGCCGGAGGAGCGATAGCAAGGCCTTTTAAAACCCATCATAACGCCCTGGACGCGGATTTTTATCTGCGTATCGCTCCCGAACTTTATTTAAAAAGACTGGTAACGGGCGGAATGGAACGGGTTTATGAAATTAACAGAAATTTCCGCAACGAAGGCATCTCCACCTTTCACAACCCCGAATTTACCATGATGGAGTTTTATTGGGCCTATGCCACATATGAGAATTTGATGTCTTTTACCGAAGAACTTTTTGCGTATGTCGCGGCAGATATTTTCGGGGGGCTCAAATTTAATTATCTGGGAACGGAGATTGACCTGACGCCGCCGTGGAAACGTTTATCCGTTAAAGACGCTCTTTTGCAGTTGGCGGGCATGAAAGCGGCCGAGCTCATGAATCAAGCTGCGGCCCTGGCTTTTGCCCGTAAATCCGGCTGCGACGTTAAAGACACTGATTCGCTAGGCAAAATCTTGATGGCAATTTTTGATGAAGTTGTGGAAAAACAGCTTATGCAGCCTACTTTTATAACTCAATATCCCGTTGCCGTATCACCTCTGTCGCGCCGCTCGGCCGCTGATAGTGATTATACCGACCGTTTTGAACTCTACATTTACGGCAAAGAAATCGCCAACGCCTTTTCGGAGCTCAATGATCCAGCCGATCAGCGGGAAAGATTTCTTCAGCAATTAAAAGAAAGAGAAACCGGCGATGACGAAGCGCATGAAATGGATGAAGACTACATCAGGACGCTGGAGTACGCCATGCCGCCGACAGCGGGAGAAGGCATCGGTATCGACCGCCTGGTCATGCTTTTTACCGATTCCGCTTCCATTCGCGACGTTATTTTATTTCCTCTGCTCAGGATAAAAGAGCAGTAGAGTGTATTTTGGATTACCTAAAGATTATTTGGTGACAACAGGATAAATTATAATGGGCTACGAATTTTTTATAGGCAAGCGGTATCTTCGCGCCAAACGTAAACAGGTATTTGTATCAATAATTACCTTTATATCGATTTTCGGCATCTTTTTAGGCGTGGCCGCGCTGATTATCGTTCTGGCCGTGATGAACGGTTTCGAAAGAGATTTGCGCACAAAAATTCTCGGAATCAGATCCCATATCGAACTGACCGCCGACATTAACGGTTCAATGAAAAATTATGAAGAGGTGCGCAAAGCCGTTTCCGAGGTGGAAGGAGTTGTCGCCTCCACGCCGTTTATTTTTACCCAGGCGATGATTCGCAGCGGCGGCAGCGTCAGCGGCGTGGTTATTCGAGGTTTGGATACTAAAACCGCTTTTGATGTGATTAATCTGGGAAAAATGAGGGAAGGAAAGATAGAATATCTCGATGAAATTCCTCCGCAGATATTAAAACAGGTGCAGCGCCAAGACGCTCATTTGAGCGGTATAGTCATCGGCAAGGAAATGGCCAGGAATCTGGGCATTTTTCTATTGGACACTATCACGATTATTTCCCCCGTGGGAATTTCCACGCCGATGGGCATGATGCCGCGCATGAACAAGTACATTGTCACCGGCGTTTTTGAATCCGGTTTTTACGAGTATGACTCGACGCTGGCTTTTTTATCTTTGAAAAGCGCCCAGGATTTTTTGCAGATGGGAGATTCGGTCACGGGTATAGATATAATCGTTAACGATATTTACAAGGCGGATGTGATTGCCCGCAACATTCAAAACAAACTCGGATTTCCCTTTTGGGCCAATAACTGGATGCAGATGAACAGGAATCTTTTTGCCGCGCTTAAACTGGAGAGGCGCGTGATGTTCATTATCCTGAGTTTAATTGTTTTGGTGGCCGCTTTTAATATCATCAGCGCGCTGATTATGATCGTCATGGAAAAAAACAAAGACATCGCGATTTTGAAATCGATGGGCGCGACATCTTTCAGCATCATGAAAACATTTGTTTATCAGGGGCTGATTGTCGGCCTGATCGGAACATTTTTAGGCTGTGTTGCCGGTCTTGCCGTGGCTCTTAATCTGCAGAAAGTTTCTCTTTTCATAGAAAAAGTTTTCAACTTCCAGATTCTGCCCGGCGATGTTTATTATTTGAGCGAACTTCCCTCGCAGGTCAATTACAGTGATGTGGTTATAATTATTGTCGGCACAATGCTGATATGTTTTCTTTCCACAATTTACCCATCGTTGAGAGCTTCGCGTTTGGATCCGGCGGAAGCCCTAAGGTACGAATAGAAGTTTTGTAAAGGTAAAAAATGATCAAGCTCAATAATTTGTCAAAAACTTTTTTAAAAGACGGAAACAAAATAGAGGTTTTGCGCGGACTGAATTTGGAAATCACCCGGGGAGAGTCGTTAGCTATGCTGGGTGTTTCCGGCGCGGGCAAAAGCACGCTTATTCATATTTTGGGCACGCTGGATCATCCGACAGAAGGTTATTTGCAGATTAACGGGTTGAACGTTTTTGAATGGGACGAAAAAAAGATGGCGCGTTTTCGTAACTCCACAATAGGTTTTATTTTTCAGTTTAATAATCTTCTTCCGGAATTTGACGCCCTGGAAAACGCCATGATGCCGGCCTTAATCAGCGGCATGTCCACAAGACAGGCCGCTTCCAAGTCTTTAAAACTACTGGAAGAAGTCGGTCTTAAGGACAGGCTGAAACACAAGCCGGGAGAGCTATCCGGCGGGGAGCAGCAGCGGGTAGCCATTGCCCGCGCCCTGGTAATGGAGCCGGAAATACTGCTTGCTGATGAACCAACAGGAAATCTTGACACGGAGACGGGAAAAAAGATAGAAGACATTCTGGTTAATTTAAATAAAACAAGAAAGATCACACTTGTTGTTGTAACGCACAATAAATTACTGGCAGAAAGGATGTCCCGCAGGATCAGTCTGCGTGACGGGAAAATTTATGATTATGAATAAAATTACACGTCATTTTAATTTAATCTGTTTGGTTATGCTGGTTTTGCTGCTTCTTCCGGCGCAGGCGCAGGAAGTAAAAAAGGTCACGTTGCTTCCTTTTGAAATTTACAGCAAAGAAAATAAGGCGGCTATCCAGGAGTCACTTTATAGAAAAACGCTCACGGAACTGCAAAAAGAAAAGCAATTAAGAGTTGTGCCGGCGGACTCTTTCCTGCGCAGCCAAGTAAAAATTGATGAGCGCCGTGCCATTGACGCGGGCAGATCGCTCATGGCCGACTTTGTCGTCATGGGCAGTTTAACCCAGCTTGGTGAATCAATAAGCGTTGACGCTAAAGTAATAAATGTAAGAAGCGGGAAAATCCTGTCGCCGATTTTTGTTCAGGCCAAGGGATTGGAAAGCCTGGACGATGTAGCCGCGCAGCTGAAGATGGACGTTTTGGTGCGGACAGGATTGGTTGAAAAGATAGCGAAAGTTGAGATCAGCGGTAATAATAAGATTGAGGCCGCCGCGATTATTCAACAGATTAAATCCAAGGAGGGAAGTCCCTATACCGAAGATAACATTACCGAGGATATAAAAACCATTTTCAAGATGGGTTTTTTCCTTGATGTCAGCGCTTCGGCAACAGACACGCCGGAAGGTAAAATAGTAACATTTACTGTTGTGGAGCGCGGGTTGGTTACGGATATTCAAATTAAAGGCAATAAAAAGTTGAGCAAGTCAGATATTATGGAAGCTCTGACGATTAAAACCAGGGAAAATTTGAACCGGGAAAAAATCAAGTCGGATATCGTAAAAATTAAAAGCCTTTATGACGCCAAAGGTTACTATAACGCCGAAATTATCGACGAGGTGGAACAAGATGGTCAAAAAGACTACCGCGTGATTCTGAACATCACGGAAAATGACAAGATTTACATTAACGCCATTACTTTTGAGGGCAACGAAGCTTTTTCCACAAAAGAACTGAAAAAGATGATGACCACCACGGAAAAAGGAATCTTGAGCTTTTTTAACGATAAAGGAATATTAAACCGCGATCAGCTTAAGCAGGATGTCGGCAAAATACACTCACATTATTTTAACAGTGGTTTTATAAACGCTCAGGTAGCCGAGCCGGATGTGACCTATGATAAGAAAAGGCTGTATATAAAAATACAAATTAAAGAAGGCAAAAGATATAAATTTGGCGCCATTGCCATTTCCGGTGACCCGCTCCAAAAATCATATGGAGATTTATTTGCTTCTCTAAAAATTAAGCAAGGCGATCATTATAACAGAGAAAAACTCGTCAAAGATATAGATGTGCTTATTCAAGCCTGCAACGATGAGGGTTATGCCTATGCTGATGTTGATCCTAAGATTGATATACGGGATGAAGAACAGTTGGTCAATGTGGACTACCAGATCACAAAAGGCGAGCTGATTTTTATCAATCGTATCGCCATTAGCGGCAACACGATTACCCGTGATAAGGTTATTCGCCGTCAATTATCGGTTGTGGAAGGAGACTTATATTCGAGCTCTAAACTAAAAGAAAGTTACGCCAGTTTAAACCGGATGCGCTATTTTGAAGAAGTTGATTTTCAGACCGAGAAGGGCGCGGAAAGAGATAAAATGAACATAAATGTCCGGGTTAAAGAAAAGAATACCGGAATGTTTATGATTGGCGCCGGTTACAGCGCGACGGAAAAGGCAGTGATTATGGCGCAAATATCGCAGAACAATTTTCTGGGTTATGGCCAGCAATTAAGCCTTAAAGCGTCTCTGGGCGGCACCACTAATAATTATGAGTTATCTTTTACCGAGCCGTGGCTTTTTGACATCCCTTTGTGGTCTAAAGCCAACCTTTGGAAATACACGGCAGAATATGATTCATATGAATTGGATACTTATGGTTTTGGTCTGACTTTCGGCTATCCTCTTTGGGAGAAAATTGTTGGATATGTGGGCTATAGTTTCAGTTCCAATGATATTATTTTAAAAAACGATAATGGTAGATGAGCTATCAGCACAGATAAGTCTATAAATTGCAAGAAGGAGAAAGAATAACCAGCGCCGTAACTTTAAGTTTTGTGCGGGATACAACAGATGACCAGATGTTTCCCAAAAAAGGGACCAGGTCAAATATTTCTATCATGTATGCCGGATTGGGCGGCGACGTGAAATTGGTTAAATATTCGGCGGGTGTCAGCGCTTATTTTCCGCTTTTCTGGGACATGGTATTTGTTACCAAAGGGCGCATGGGGTATATCCAAAATTTGGATACATCAATAGATCGCATACCAATTTATGAAAGATACGTTTTAGGCGGCATAACCACGATACGTGGCATGCGTTATATTGGACCCATTGAAACGGTGGAACATCAGATGTAATCGGCGGAACAACAATGATGCTTTTCAATCTTGAACTTGTCTTTCCGCTTATTAAAAATGCCGGGATGATGGGCGCGGTTTTCTATGATGCCGGTAATGCCTGGAATTACAGCGGAGCATATAAGTTTGATGATTTGCGGCAATCAGTTGGGGCCGGCATCCGCTGGTATTCGCCAATCGGGCCCTTGAGACTGGAATACGGTTACCCGATTGATAATAAAGGCCTTAGCGGTAACGACGGAGGCCGCTGGGAATTCACCATCGGCATGTTCATGTAATATAAAAAACGGATAAAAATTATCCGCGAATAAATAAGAAGGAGATTAAATAATGAAAAAGAATATTTTTGTGGTTTTGGCAGTTACGTTATTAGTTTTTGTCTGGAGCGCCGGTTCTTATGCGCAGGAAAAAATCGGTTTTATCAACATGAGAGAAGTAATCCAGACATCCAATGCCGGTAAAAAGGCGGGCGATGAAATGAAAAGGATAGCGGACCGTAAACAGTCGGAAATTACCGCTATGGAAAGAGAACTTAAAGCGATGAAAGATGATCTGGATAAAAAAAGTTCTGTCATGACCGCCAGCGCGCGTGCGGAAAAAGAAACCGCGTATCAGAAAAAATTGCGCAGTTATCAGATATTGGTTAATGATTCCAACGAAGAACTCCAGAAGAAAGACCAGGAAGTCTTTCAGAAGCTAATGCCGGATATAATGAAAATCGTCCGTTCTATCGGGGAAAAAGAAAAGTTCACCTTAATTGTTGATGTGGCAACCATGCCGGTGCCTTATTTCGATAAATCCAAAGACATAAGCAAAAAAGTCGTGGATGAATTTAACAAAAGATAAAAACACTGTAGTTAAATGAAAATGACACTGGAGGAAATAGCCCGGTTATTAGAAGGAAAGCTTATTGGTGCGGCGGATACGGTGATCAAAAATATCCGCCCCATCGATGAGGCTAAAGACGGGGATATTACATTTCTGGCCAACAGGAAATATTTAAAGCAGTTAAATGCGTCCGGCGCGTCTGCGATCATCGTGCCGCCGCAGACCGAAGCGGCAGGCAAAAACCTGATTGTGGTTAAAGACGCTTACGCCGCTTTCGGGAAGTTATTACAGCTTTTTTATCCGCTCGAGCATGATCAAAAAGGCGTTAGTCCGGAAGCTTACATTGAAAAAGGCGCGGTTGTTTCTGACCAGGCAAATATTTTTCCGCGGGCTTTTATCAGCCAAGGCGCGAAAATTGAAAAAGGCGCGGTTATTTATCCCGGCGCTTATATCGGGCGGGATGTTTCCATCGGCGAAGATTCGATAATTTACGCCAATGTCACAATTTATCATTCCTGTGTTGTCGGCAAAAGGGTAATTTTGCATTCGGGTGTGGTAATCGGCGCGGATGGCCTTGGTTTTGCGAATCCGGGCAAAGAGAACAGTAAAATTCCACAGGTTGGCATTGTGCAGATAGAGGACGATGTGGAAATCGGTGCAAACAGCACGATTGACCGCGCGACATTGGGAAAAACTTGGATTGGGCGAAATGTAAAAATCGATAATCTTGTTCAGATTGCGCACAATGTGGTTATTGGCGAAAATTCGGTGCTCGCCGCGATGGTCGGCATTTCCGGAAGCACCAAGCTGGGCAAAAGCGTGATTGTCGGCGGCCAGGTGGGTATGGTTGGGCATATCAATATCGGCGATAATGTCATGATTGGAGCGGCTTCTAAGATACATAAAGACATCGCGCCGGGGGAAATTGTCGGAGGCACGCCGCAAATGCCTTATAAGTTGTGGCTCAAAAGCGAAGCCTGCCAGAGCAAATTACCCGAAATGAAAACAAACATAGACAAATTGGTCAGAAAAATAGAAGAGTTGGAAGATAAAATACAGCAAAAGTTCAAAAGCAGGTTAGATGTATGAAAATTCATTCCACAGCTATTATTGATGCGGATGCTAAGCTGGACCAGGGAGTCGAAATAGGGGCTTATTCGGTTATCGGCCCGGACGTCAAGATTGGAAAGAATGTAATTATTGGTCCACATGTTGTGATTGAAAGTAACACCCAAATCGGGGAAGGTTGTCACATCCATCAATTTTCTTCCATCGGTGCTCCGCCGCAGGATTTAAAATACAGCGGAGAAAAAACTTTTTTGGTGATCGGTAAATTTAACATTGTCCGTGAATTTGTCACGATTCACAGGGCGACCACGGCGGAAGACGGAATAACTTCTATCGGCGATAATAACATGATCATGTCCTATTGTCATGTTGCCCATAATTGCAAAATCGGAGATCATGTTGTTATGGCCAACGCCGCGACTTTGGCGGGTCATGTTAACGTTGAAGATTACGCGATAATTGGCGGCTTGTCCGGGATACACCAGTTCAGCAATATCGGAGCGCATTGCATTATCGGCGGAGCATCCGCGGTAGTAAAGGATGTTCCCCCCTACACTATGGTCGCGGGAAATCACGCGAAACTTTTCGGGCTGAATTTAATCGGACTAAAAAGGAGAAATTTTCCGGAAAATACGATAAAAGGGATAAAAAAAGCTTACCAGACTATTTTTCGTTCAAAGCTTCTCTTGGAAGACGCCCTGAAAAAAGCCTATGAGGAAGCGGAAGACATTCCAGAAGTGATGCGCTTTGTGCAATTCATTAGAGAATCAAAAAGGGGTACGTGCCGTTAAAATGCCCGCAGGAAAAAAGAATATAAAAATCGGTGTAGTTGGTATTGGCCATCTTGGTAAATATCATCTGCAGAAATACCGGAAACTGGACAATTGTGAAATTGTCGGCGTAGCCGATATAATGCCGGAATGCGCGCAGGAGGCGGCAAAAAATTATGGCTGCTTTCCTTCTGCGGATTACCGTGATTTGTTGGATAAAGTTGATGCGGTGAGCATTGCCGTTCCTACCGGTGAGCATTTCAAAGTGGCGGCTGATTTTCTGGCAGCAGGCATAGATGTTTTAATTGAAAAACCGATTTGCGCGACTGTTAGCGAAGCGGATAGGCTCATTGAATTGGCGCGCAAAAAAAATCTTATTTTGCAAGTCGGATTTGTGGAAAGATTTAATCCCGCTGTTATGGCGCTGGAAAAAGTCATTACCAAACCAGTTTTTATCGAGGTTCACCGCCTTCATCCTTTTTTTGAACGCGGCACCGATGTGGATGTTGTTCTGGATTTGATGATTCACGATTTGGATATTATTCTGAAATTCGTTGATTCCCCAGTCAAATCTTTAGACGCTGTCGGTGTTCCGGTTCTTTCTGACAAAATTGATATTTCCAATGTAAGGCTATCTTTTGACTCTGGCTGCATCGCCAATATTACCGCCAGCCGTATCAGCGCCAAAACGATGCAAAAGATACGTTTTTTCAGTCCGGAAGGTTATCACTCTGTTGATTGTCAGAAACGCGAAATCTTGTCTTTGAATAAAATAACAAATTCAGAAGGCCGGCAGCAAATAGTTCAAAACAATATTGAAGTTGGAAGCCATGATCCGCTGGAAGAAGAAATTCGTTCCTTCGTTGAAGCGGTGTGTAACCGCACAAAACCGGTTGTTTCAGGTGAAGACGCGCGGGAATCTCTAAAGCTGGCTGTAGAAATTGTCGATAAAATGAAAACTTCCGAGGCTGTATAAAATGATACCGATGGTGGATCTAAAAAAACAGTACCATGATCTGAAAAATGAAATTGATGCCGCGGTGGCTGATGTTTTGGAAAACGCCCAGTTTATTTTGGGGCCGAATGTAGGAAAACTTGAAGAAGAAGTAGCTTCTTATCATGGTTTATCTTACGCCGTAAGCGTGGCCAATGGTACGGATGCTTTGCTTTTAGCGCTGCGCGCCTGTGATATAAAGGAAGGTGACGAGGTAATTACCACGCCTTTTACATTTATTGCCACGGCGGAGGTAGTGGCGCTGCTCAACGCTGTTCCTGTTTTTGTGGATATCTGCCCTGATACCTTTAACCTGGATTGTTCGCAAATCAAGGCAAAAATCACTTCCAAAACCAAAGCGATTATCCCGGTGCATTTATTCGGTCTTCCCGCGGATATGGATCCGATTATGGATATCGCCCGCGATAATAATCTCAAAGTAATTGAAGACTGCGCGCAGGCTTTTGGAGCTAGATATAAAGGGCGAAAAGTTGGATCTATAGGTGATATCGGTTGCTTCAGCTTTTTCCCCAGTAAAAATTTGGCTGGTTACGGCGATGGTGGCATGGTTATTACAAAGGACGAAAAAATAGCTGATCGTATCAGAATGCTGCGCAATCATGGAAGTTCTAAGCGTTACTACCACCATCTAATAGGTTACAATAGTAGGCTTGATGAAATTCAGGCGGCGATTATTCGGATTAAATTAAAAAAAATTGATGAATTCAATGAAGCGCGGCGGCGCAATGCCGCGGCCTATTGCTCTGCTATAAATAAAAAAGAGATTATTCTTCCTTCCACCGCGGTTGGATGCGAGCATGTTTATCATCAATTTACGATAAGAACAAAATATCGCGATAAATTATCTGCTGCCCTTGGGCAAAATAATATTTCCTCGGCTATTTATTATCCGGTACCTCTGCACCTGCAGGAAGCTTTTCTTAGTCGCTATAATTTAAAAGACAGTTTGCCGCAAGCTGAAGCCTGTGCGGACGAGGTTTTGTCTCTTCCCATGTTTCCCGAGTTGGGTGAAGAAGAAATAAAAATAATTGCCGGCGTAATCAACAATGCTTTTTAAAAAAAAGGACACCCCCTTTTTTAACGATGATTTAAATGAGGGTAATAGAAATATTCTCATTGTCGCCGGTGAGGCTTCGGGAGACATGTATGGAGCCGACCTGGTAAAGGAAATGTTTAAGATTTATCCCGATCTTTGCTTTTACGGCATTGGCGGAAATAAATTAAAAGAAGCCGGGGTTGAATTAATTGCCGACGCGGCCCAGATATCTGTTGTCGGATTGACGGAAGTATTTTCAAAATTAAGCAATTTTTTTAAAGTAATTAAAAAACTTAAAAATAAACTTGACGCGCTGAAGCCTGCTTTGGTTATTTTAATTGATTTTCCCGACTTTAATTTGAATATAGTTGCCCGGCAGGCCAAGAAAAGAAATATAAAGATATTTTATTATATCAGCCCGCAGGTATGGGCATGGCGCAAAGGGAGAATTGAGCAGATCAAGAAATTAGTGGATAAAATGGCCGTTATTCTGCCGTTTGAAGTTGATTTATACGCAAAAAATAATTTTCCGGTAAACTACGTGGGGCATCCATTGGTGGATATAGTTAAGGTAAATGTTTCCAAGGTGGAGGCAAGAAGAAAGCTGGGTTTATCCGAGGATAAAACAACCATAGGATTATTGCCGGGAAGCAGAACCGCAGAAATAAAATCATTGCTTCCGGAAATGATGCAAGCCGCGCAGATTCTGAAAAAGAATATCAGGGACGTTCAGTTTATATTGCCTAAAGCCGATACGCTTGATGAAACAATCATCAATGAAATAATATCAAAATACGATATCGAGATAAAAATAATCGCCGGGCGTACGTATGAGGCCATTTTTTGCTGTGATTTGGCTGTTGTTACTTCAGGAACAGCCACACTGGAGACAGGTCTTTTGGGCGTACCCATGATTATTGTTTACAAGGTATCTCTTCTTTCGTATCTTATTGGCCGATTGGTAATTAATGTAGAAAATATCGGCCTGGTTAATATTATTGCCGGCAAAACAGTCGTGCCGGAATTCATTCAAAAAGACGCTAATGGCCGGCAAATTGCCGCGGAAGCGCTTGCTATTCTGGAAAGCGAAAAAAGATATGAACAAATTAAAAAAGAACTATCCGCGATTAGCGCCAAGCTTGGTAATCCCGGCGCCACGGCAAGAGCGGCAAAGATTGCCTGCGAAATGATTTAGAGGAGATATGGAATTATTTAAACGGTTGCTAAAAATGTCCAGAGAATACTATTGGCGGTTTATTTTTGCCTCTATTTTAATGGTCATCGTCGCCGCTTTGCAATCAGCCCTGCCGCTTATCTCTAAACCGGCCATTGACGAAATATTTATGAACAAAGATATGGACGCTTTGAAATGGATTCCCTTTGCTGTAATCGGCATTTTTCTTTTACGGGGTATCTGCGATTATGGGCGAGCAGTTTTGATGGGTTCTATTGGCTTAAACATTGTCAAAAATTTAAGAAATAAGCTCTACGCGCAAATACAAAAACAATCCTTGTCTTTTTTTTCCGATCATCCAACGGGGTTACTGATGTCACGGATTACCAATGATGTTCAGTCTGTTCAAGCTGCTACGTCGGAGGCCATAACCTCATTAATAAAAGATAGCTTTATGCTGATTGGCTTAGTGGGAGTAATATTTTATACAGACTGGCGGATGGCTCTTATCGCGATAGTCGTTTTTCCTCTGACCATTTACCCTATTTCCAAATTCGGCAAAAAAGTGCGCAAGGTTACCAAATCAACACAAATGACCATGGGCACATTAAGCTCTCTTTTACAGGAAACAATTTCCGGCACCCGTATTGTCAAAGCTTTTTGCATGGAAAAGTATGAAAATGAAAGATTTGCCGCGGAAACCGAAAGACTTCTTAAGTATAATATGAAGTATGTTTCCGTACATGCTATGTCTACCCCCGTAATGGATTTTTTAGCTGGCCTGGGTATCGCGGCGATAATTTTTTATGGCGGCTATAATGTTATCCATGGCCATTCCACACCTGGAACCTTCTTTTCCTTTTTAGCCGCATTATTCATGCTTTATGAGCCGATAAAGCGCCTGACGAATGTTAACAACACTATTAATCAGGGTATTGCGGGCGCCGAAAGGATTTTCAGCATAATCGATCGCGATCCTGATATTGAAGATACGCCAAATGCCAGAGAATTGCCGCCAATTACTCAAGGTATCGATATTCAAAATGTCACTTTTTGTTACGATACGACACCTGTTTTAAAGAACATTAATTTGCGCATAAAGACTGGTGAAGTTGTCGCTTTTGTCGGAATGAGCGGCGGCGGTAAAACATCACTGGTTAATTTAATTCCTCGGTTTTATGATGTTACCTCCGGGAGGATTTTAATTGAAGGCATCGACATTCGTGATGTTACATTAAGTTCATTGCGGGGGCAGATAGCGATAGTTACGCAGCAGACTATTCTTTTTAATGATACGGTTAAAAAGAATATCGCTTACGGGGATATCGCGCGCACGGAAGAAGAAATTATCGCGGCGGCTAAAGCTGCTAACGCCCATAATTTTATTATGCGCCTGCCCCAGGGTTACGATTCTAATATTGGTGAATTAGGCACAAAGATTTCCGGTGGAGAGAAACAACGGATTTCCATAGCGCGCGCGCTTTTAAAAAACTCTCCAATACTGATTCTGGATGAAGCGACATCATCGCTGGACACGGAAGCGGAAATAGAGGTACAGGAAGCTTTAGACAATCTTATGAAAGGCCGGACAACTCTGGTTATCGCGCATCGGCTTTCCACAATCCGTAACGCCGATAGAATTATTGTTTTGGTAAACGGCGAAATTGTCGAAGAAGGCAAGCACGAAAAACTTCTATCGAAAAAAGGCGAATATTACCGTCTGTATAATTTGCAGTTTAGGGAAAATGGAAACGGGAATGATCGATTGGCAAAGGATTTGGAATGATAATGAAAAAATCAAGCTCTTCAGTCCGAGTCGAGCAATTTTACTTTTTCTTTCTTTGTTCTATCGGCTGGTTGTTGGGCTGCGTAATCAGCTTTACAATAAAAACGTAATATCTTCATCTCATCTCATGTGTCCAGTAATCAGCGTCGGCAATATTACTGTCGGCGGCACGGGCAAAACCCCCTGTGTAATTATGTTGGCAAAAATGCTTCAAGCGGAAGGTTTTCGCCCGGCGGTAATCAGCCGTGGTTACGGTGGTAGAAACGCTGGTGGGATAAATCTTGTTTCCGATGGCGAAAATATTATGCTTGAGGCCAAGGCGGCCGGTGATGAACCTATTTTAATGGCGCAATCATTACCGGGGGTACCGGTGATTACCGGCGCCCGAAGAAAAAGAACAGGAAAATTCGCTATCGAAAGGTTTGGGGCCAACGTAATTATATGCGATGACGCATTTCAGCATCGCCAAATAGCGCGAGATATTGATCTGGTTTTACTTGATTACAAGAAACCTTTTGGTAATGGCCGTCTTTTGCCGGCGGGGCCTTTACGTGAGTCGGTCAAAGGGCTTAGTCGCGCCCACTGCCTGATGTTAACCCGCGCCGAAGAGGAAATGAAAATCAGCGAAGAGGTTGCAAAAATAATAAAAGGCAAAAACACACCTCTTTTTTACAGCGTTCACGAGCCGCAAGGTATTGCGCAAGCAAAAGGCAAATCCATTGTTTCTATGGATAATCTAAAAGGTAAAAAAATATGCGCATTTTGCGGAATCGCAAATCCCGATTCCTTTAAAAAAGTTTTACTTGGCGCGAAAGCGAATATTTTGTCTTTTAATCCTTTTCCTGATCACTATAGTTACACCCGTTATGATCTGGAAGAACTGAAAAAACAGCTTTTCAGCGCGCGCGCCGATTACCTCATCACCACAGAAAAAGATGCAGCGCGCCTGCATGATTATCCGGAATTTTTGGATACAGTCTGGATATTGCGGATAGCAATGAAGATAAAGCCGCCGAATGCCGAGCCGTTATTTAAAAAATTTATTTTACAATGTTTAAAAGAAGGCGCTGATAAAAAATGAAAAGTCCCATAAAAATAAAGCTTGGCCGTTTTTATTTTTAGCAGTATCCCTCTGGCTGTGCGGCGTGGCGCGCTATTAATTCTGTCAGATTTTATATATTATTTATCGCTAAAACACCGGCTGATTGCCATTCATAATCTTACGCGTTCTTTTCCCGAGAAAACCTTAGAGGATATTTTGAAGATAGCCAAGGCGTCATATAGAAGTTTTGCCATTATGGTGGCTGAATTTCCAGAGCTTTCCGGATTAAGCAAAGACAATATTCATCGCTGGATTGAAGTAAAGGGGCTGAATAATTATATTGAAGCTTGTCGCGAAGGCAAAGGGAGTATTGCTTTTCAGCGCGCATTTCGGCAATTGGGAAATCGGCAACACCGCGCTGGCTTTATTGACCAAGCCGCTGATATTTATGATGCGCCGCCTGGATAATCCTTTCCTTGAAGAACTTACGACATATTTACGCGGCAGATGCGGTAATTTATCCCTGCATAAGCAAAAAGCCATGCGGCAATCTTTACGTTTGCTGGAAAGCGGGGAAACCATAAACATTCTAATTGACCAGAATGTATCCGGCAATGAAGGCGTATTTGTTGATTTTTTCGGACGCCCCGCCTGCGCCACCTCCGGTTTAGCGCGGATGGGCTCAGCATACGGGAGCGGCGATAATGTCGGCATTTACCATACGATTGCCCAATGGCAAATATCTATTGGAAATTGGCCCCAAAATGGAGATTATTAACACTGGTAATCTCGATGAGGACGTGTTGCTAAACACGCAAAAGTTTAATAAAGTTATTGAAGAATATGTGCGTAAATATCCGGAGCAATGGTTATGGCTGCATCAGCGATGGAAAACCAAACCATGGCAGGTTAAATCAAGGAACAAAAAATAATGTTGTCGAAACATAAAAAAATACTTCCCAAAGAAGGTTTAAATAAAATATTAATCAGAGGAACTAATTGGATCGGTGACGCGGTTACTGACTTTGCCGGCGATTGCGTCTGTTCGCGCCGCGTACCCGGAATCGCGTATCAGTATTTTGGCCAAACCGGTTGTCGCCGATATTTATAAATTATTTGCCGAAGTCGACGAAATAATAATTTACAAGAAACAGTTTGACAATCCGCTGGGTGTTTTTCGTCTCGCGCGCGTTTTGTATAAAAAGAAGTTTGACGCCGCTATTCTTTTGCAAAACGCGATTGAGGCCGCGATAATGACGTTTGCGGCGCGGATAAAATTGCGCGCCGGATACAACTCTGATGGCCGCGGATTATTATTAACTCATAGCGTTAAGCGCACCAGAGAGGTGAGAGAAATCCATCAGGTTGGTTATTATCTGGAAATGGTTAAAGCTTTGGGATGTCCGCCCGTGGGGCAGGAAATGCATCTGCAGTCAAAAATCAACCGCGTGACCGCTCAAAATATTTTACGGGAATTTATTCCAGACGCGAAAAAAATATTATAGGCATTGCTCCGGGCGCGACATATGGTCCGGCCAAAAGATGGCTTCCCGATAGATTTGCCGCCGTTGCGGATAAGCTAAAGGACATGTTTGATTGCCAGATTATTTTGCTGGGCGGCAAGGATGACTGGCAAACAGCTGAAGAAGTAAAACGTAGGGCCGGTTCTGATTTGATCAATTTTTCCGGCAAAACAACAGTGCGTGAAGCAGTTTATCTTATTTCACAATGCTCTTTATTTATCAGCAATGATTCCGGGCTCATGCATATTGCCGGGGCTTTGAATATTCCGACAGTCGCGATTTTCGGTTCGACCAATCCCGTTACCACGTCGCCTATTGGAGAAAAGATAATAATCGTCCGTAAAGAAGTTTCCTGCAGTCCCTGCCTGAAAGAAACATGCCCCACAGACTTTCGCTGCATGAATTTAATTACTGTTGATGATGTTTTATCCGCCGCGCAAACAATAATGAAACGCAGTTAGGGCTAATATGAAAAAGCACAGGGCGGTATTTTTGGATAGAGACGGCACGATAAATGAAGAAGTCGGCTATCTGGACGATCTGGCTAAATTAAAAATAATCCCCGCGGCTTTTGAAGCAGTTCGTTTGATTAACGCCGCTAAAATGAAAGCGGTAGTAATAACTAATCAGGCAGGTGTCGCCCGAGGATTATTCTCCGAGGATTTTGTAAAAACCGCCAATAAATTTCTGCACGCGGAATTTCTTAAGGAAAACGCTTTAATTGACGCGTTTTATTATTGTCCCCATCATCCCACGGAGGGCATTGGTTCCTACCGCCGGGAATGTGATTGCCGAAAACCGGCCGCGGGGATGTTGATTCAGGCCGCGCAGGAAATGAATATCGATTTAACGCGCTCTTACATAATCGGGGACAGATACAACGATATGGAAGCGGGTAAAAGGGCGCAGGTGAAGTGTGTTTTGGTAAAAACCGGTTTTGGTCAAAGCGTCTTGCAGGATGATGGGCCTGATAAATTAACAGCTTACAACCAGCCGGATTTTATTGCCGCGGATATTCTGGAAGCCGTGCGGTGGATACTAAGGGAAAATAAGTGAATATATTAATCGTAAAATTAAGCGCGATCGGCGACGTTATTCATACTTTGCCGTCGCTTACGGCGCTGCGCCGTCTTTATCCCCAGGCGCACATAACCTGGGTGGTGGAAGAAGCCGCGGCAGATTTAATATTAAATCATCCTCAACTTGACGAAGTGCTGGTATCGCGGCGTAAAGCATGGATACAAGATATCAAGTCCGGCAATTTGCGGAAAGCATGGCGGGAAATCGTCCAGTTTATCAGGGATTTACGCAAGCGCCCTTATGACCTGGTCATTGATTTTCACGGTTTATTCAAGAGCTCCATTATTGTTTTTTTAAGTGGCGGCAAAAGGAAGCTTGGTTATGATTCTCTGCAGGAATTAAGCGGCCTGTTTCTTAACGAAAAAATTCCCGAAGATATGAATAAACACGCGGTTGATCGCTATTTGGATTTCCCTCTCTATCTTGGGGCAAAAAAAGAAAGAGCGGAATTTATTCTTCCAAAAAGCGCTGATAACGAAAATAAAGTTAAGCTGCTGCTGGCAAGCCACGGGCTTGACGAAAATAATTATATTGCCATTAATCCCATCGCCTATTGGGATACCAAGCTATGGGATAATGAAAAATTCGCAAAGCTTGCTGATTTAATCCAGGCAAAGCTCAAGAAAAAAGTTGTTTTTACGGGCAGTGAAAGCAAGTCAATTGAGAAAATTACAGCGAAAATGAAATCAACAGGTATAAATTTAGGCGGAAAAACATCATTAATGGAACTTGCCTGTCTTTTTAAAAAAGCGCTAATGGTGATAACAACCGATTCCGGCCCGATGCATTTAGCCTGCGCCGTGGGCACGCCGGTTGTCGCTCTATTTGGGCCAACCGATCCAAAAAGAACCGGCCCTTATGGTGAGGGACATATAGTTATCAGGGATAATTTATCCTGCAGCCCCTGTTTTTTAAAAAAATGCAAGACGACCCAATTGCATGAAAAATATTACTACCGAACAAGTTTATGCTGTGGTTGAAAGTAAAATTAAAGCAAAAGTAACCTCATTTTTGAATAAATAGTTGTCTGTATTTTAAAATTATATAAATGTTACAATGTAATTATATCTTATGTTTTATTAGTAATTATAATTAATCTTTTGCGGAAGAAAACCATTGACAGCCATTAAACTTCTCTATAATTTTAAGATACTAACGAAGCATATTGTTAAAGGCGGTAATTCTTGTGTCTGCAGATGAGAGTTTTGTTGCAGCTTCAGCAAAGTGGTTTCCGGAAAGGCCCGCTTTTCCTGAATTTGAACATTGGCTATCGGGTGATGATAAGCTTTGCGTACTTGTAAAACACAACAGGAAGCGCAGCGTCTATGCCTTGCTGCCTGCGCCTGACGCCTCGCCCTCTTACTATTTAAAACACGATCACCCTAAAGAAGCATGGGATATTCTGCGGTCTTGGATTTATCCAAAGGTTTTACGGGAGTTTTCCGCCTTGCAACTTCTTCAAAATCATAGAGTGGCTGCTGTGACACCTGTGGCTTGCGGTTGGAGGCGCGGGCAGGGTGTCCTCATAACAGAGGCGCTCAATGATAGTTCGGTAATCGAAGAACTATGGCCAAAAGTGCAAAGAGACAATATTCGTAAAGAAAAATTGTTGGCAGGATTGAGCATATTGTTAAGAGATATGATGCGGGCTCAAATATATCACCCGGACCTTCACTTCGGCAACATTCTGGCCGTGGAAAAATCCGAAAGCACAAATTGCGCGCTTGTGGATGCGCACGGAGTGCGTGCTGTTCGTAAATTGTCAAACAGACAGAAGATGTTAATGCTCAGATTGTTTACGGGGATGGAGGATAATCTGCAGACGAAAAGAAGTCCAAGCCCTGTTTCAACCATTGTTTCCCGAGGCAAAGCCTGAGCAGATAGATATAATCTGGGGGCGGCTAAAACAATCGATGGTCCGCCAGATTCACCACAAATGGCATGGCCGTCGCCGTAAAGTTTTAAATTCCAATAAAAGATCTAACAGCATCTGCAGTGTTGCTAAAAATAGCACGGGAACATGGCGCTGGCGGACGGGTTTCAATTTGAGTTTGGCGCAAAAATTAATACAGATGCATAAAGATATATCTTCGGAAAATCCGGCGAAAATGATCAGAAGAAAATACACAACAACGCGCATCGATCATTGAACTTGAAGGAACAGAATTTATCATTAAAGAGTTTATTAATTCAAGACGTTGGGGGAAAGTTTCTCCAGGCCGTGAGCGGTGGTTGAGTAACTGGCGGCTGGAAATGTCCGGATTGCCTGTTTCTAAATGCCTTGCCTGGTTTGAGGCATCAGACGGGAGAAGTTATCTGGTGAAAGAATATATTAAGGGTCTTTCACTTTATGAGGCATTGAAAAGTGCGGCGGGTGACAGAGACAAAACGCAAATTTTTATTAGGCGAATTGTTGAACCTGCTTGCCCGCCTCTATTTTCTGGGTTTTGTTCACAAAAATTTAAAAGCACAAAACATTATCGTGACCAGCGAAGAAGGGTTAACAAGTTTATATCTGGTGGGTAATAATGCGATAGACTATCATCGCCGTGTTAGTCGCGCGCACTGGCAGCAGCATTTTCATCAGCTGGCCGAAACCATGCCCGACGTGCCCGCGCTAAAACAAGATTTCTCTCAACTTTTTGCAGAGGCAAGAGAAAAGTGGCTTAGCACAGTATCCGGATAGGACTTAATTTATGGGAGCTTAACTATATTATATATGAATAACGAAATATACTATCGAGTAAAAAACTTACGCAAATTTATAATTTGCCGACGTGAATATTTAAGTTCGGAAATGCAGAATTTTTTAAGCAATCCCAGCAGAGTATTTTGAGAAGAACGACAATACGATTTTTTAAAAATGGACCGGGGGACACAACAACAGTCGCTGTTATGGCTTTTGGTGATAATAAGTTTGTGATAAAGCGTTACAATCCAAAGGGATTTTGGCATGGTGTCAAAAGGATGCTTCGCCAGAGTCGGGCGTTGCGTAGCTGGCAAAACAGCCATTATTTGGAACAACGTGATATTTGCACGCCAAAGCCCGTTGCGGTATTGATGGAACGTTTTGGGCCCATTCGCCAGACAACCTATTTTATCATGGAATATGTTGATGGTTTGCGAGGATGGGATGTTTTTCGGGAAGACAGTAGCACATAAAAATTCGTGGAAGATAATATTAGAAAATATTGCCGAGTTATTAATAAAACTTAAGAAGGCGCGTATCACACATGATGATTTTCACCACAACAATATGATATTTGTTAATAACATCCCCATATTAATCGATTTGGATCACATGCGGATTCACTTATATAACAGTATTTGGTTTCGCCATAATTATCGTAAGGATGTAAAAAACTTTTTCAGGGTTCTTGGTGAAATTAATCCCGGTGCTCAGCGCATGGCTGAAAATATATTTTTATGATGAAGTAGCGAAGTGATATTCTAATTGAGATATTGATCATATGTTCAGAAATATTGCGATGAAGGTCTAATTTATCAATATTTATCATGGATATTAATTGTTTTTACTTGTCAGCTTAAATATTTTGACCTATACTTTTAACAGTTAAAGCACTGCAAAAAAGCATTAATAATATGTCGGCAAATAAAATATTTATACGGAAAGAGCTTATGGCGGTAATTATTGACGGCAATAAAATAGCGCAGGAAATACGGGATTCAATACGTACCGAAGCAGCAGCGCTTAAGCAAAATAAAGGAATTATTCCTGGGCTTGCTGTCATCATGGTGGGAGAAGATCCGGCATCAAAAGTTTATGTGGGAAGAAAAGCAAAGGCATGTATGGAAGCCGGTTTTTTGTCACGCCAGCACAAATTGCCGGCGGATACCACTGAGGCTAGTTTGTTACAATTAATTAATGAACTAAATACGGATAGCTTGATTCATGGTATTCTCGTTCAGCTTCCTCTTCCGAAACATATTTCTGCTGATAAGGTTATTGCGGCGATTGATCCGCGTAAAGACGTGGACGGATTTCATCCATATAATGTTGGTTGCCTCTTAACCGGATCACCGCTTTTTGTTCCTTGCACGCCACGAGGCATCATGGAATTAATCTCCCGCACCGGTATTTCCCTTTCCGGGAAAGAGGCAGTTGTTGTCGGCCGCAGTAATATTGTGGGCAAGCCCATGGCGCTTTTGCTTCTGGCGCAACATGCCACAGTTACAATCTGCCATTCTAAAACAAAAGATTTAACCGCTGTTACCTCTCGCGCTGATATTTTGATTGCCGCTGTTGGCAAGCCCCAGATGATAAACGCGGATATGGTCAAAAAAGGAGCTGTCGTAATTGACGTGGGGGTAAATCGTCTGGATAACGGTAAGCTTGTCGGAGACGTTGCGTTTGCAGAAGTGGCAGCAAAAGCATCTTATATCACACCGGTTCCCGGCGGGGTTGGTCCTATGACCATTGCGATGTTGATGAAAAACACACTAGACGCGGCAACACTGTTGGCGTGATTTACTTCAGTTGGCTCAATAACAATTTAAAATTTTGATGGCGGTGCGCCAATCCATTTCTCTGGTTTATGGCCAACAAAAGGAAATAGCGCGATGCGATACAAAGAAATAGGCTGGTTCACGCAAAGGAGGGTGCTAATAATTGATTAATTATTTGCGCGGCGCGGTAAAAAGGTTTGAGGATAAATTTAACACGGTATCTCCGGAAGTGATCTGGTTTGCCTTAGTTATTTTGATTGCTGCCGCTGTGAGGGGCATTTCCTGGGCGAATACCCCGATGATTACAAATGATGGCGTGGTGTATATTGGCCAGGCGAAGGCAATATTTTATGGCCAATGGGAAGTAATCGCAGAGTGTCACGGATTCAAATTGCTTTCTCTTTATCCTTTTTTGATTGCAGGCTTATTTAGCATTGTACAAGATTGGGTTTTTGCGGGTAAGGCAGTTAACTTTGCTTTTTCCCTTGCCTCAATCGTTTTTCTGTATTTGCTGTTGAGGCAATTTTTTGACTATAAAATCAGCGCTTTGGCTGCCATAATTGTTGGGGTAAGCCCGTTTTTTGTTAGTGCGAGCGTTAACGTACTAAGGGACCCCGGCTATTGGTTTTTTTCATTGCTGGGGCTCTACTTATTCACCGTATTTATCAAAGATAATAATCGCCTTTTTTTGCTCCTGAGCAGTTTTTTCTTTTTGCTGGCAACGTGGCAAAGAATAGAAGCGTCTCTCTTTTTTGTCGTATCTTTCTGTTATTTGCTGTGCAAATACCGTGATATTCGCAAATCACTCATTTTTTTGTCTCCCGCTATAATTGTATTTATCATTGTTCTTTTAGGCGCGTATTTCAAGGATGCTTCTGTTGATGAACTACATAGAGTCGATGATTTATTTCACAAACTTTTGGGGTCATTTTCCGGATATTTTACAGTACGCAGCGAATTAAAAGAATTAGCAAAGGGTATAGACGGTACCACCCACTTCGCCCTTAAGTATTTTTTACCAGAGGCGCGTATGAACATGTGGCTTATTGCCTTTGGAACGCTAATCAATAAAGTATTGGAAGCCCTTTTATATTTGTTTTTTATCCCGTCCGTCATAGGTTTGGCAAGGGTTAAAAAAATAAAGGAAGATCCTCGCCTGATTTATTTCATGTTGCTGGTTGCTTCTTCTTTTGTCGCCCTGTATCTCTCGATTTTCCAGCATTGGGTATTGCAAAGCAGATACGTTGCCTTGTTTATACTGCCGTCTATTGTTTTTGCAGGCGTTGGATTGGAGGCGATTGTCAGTTGGTGCGGCGTCCGGTTGAAGCTGAAGGAGCCCCTGTTTGTTTTTATCCTTGCGTGCGTAATGGTCTTTAGTGCGCTCCCCAAGAACATCCAAGACCAGCACCCTGGCAAGAACGTCTTTAAGGAAATCGGCGAATATTTAGTAAAAAAGGAATCAGGAAACCAACAGGAAATAATCGTTTCCGCATCGATTGCCACTCAGAGATATGTATCATTTTATGCGAATCTTAATTACGAAGGCGCAATGTGTCATGAGGCTAATGCGCAGACCTCTTGGGAACTTTTAACAAATTATGATAGCTCTTTTATCAGACAGCTGAAAGAGAGAAACATAAAATATCTTTTATGGACAGAGAAAACATGGTCAAATAATAATGTAAATATTAATAAGTACCGTAAATATTTGAAAGAATTGTCAAAATGGAAAAGTTCCTTTACGGGTCAAATGATTTTATTTGAGGTAATGTAAACATAATAATATCAAAGAAAAGCTTCCATTTAATCTATTTATTAATTTTTTTAGCTACGACAGCGATGCTGTGGCCTGAATAAAATCTGGCAATAACCCGGGCGATGAAGGAAGGGATCAAGAAGCTTTCCAGTTTTTGCTTTACATATTCAGAAAGATAATTTTTATTGCGGACTACGGTAAATCCATTTTTTCTCAGTATGGAGATTAGCGAGCCTTTCGTAAAGTGAAAAAAGTGATAAGGGATGCTCCAGCCTTGCCAATTATCCCACGTTTTTTTGAGCATCATGTCCAGTGTAATCTGGAACATCCACAACTAAAACGCCGTCATCTTTTAACCAATATCGGGCTTTTTGGATGTAGATATTAGGGTCAGCCGTATGTTCCAATGTATGCTATAAAGTCATTACATCAAAAGTCTTTTCTGGAAGCGTTATGTTGCTAACTTCATCCGAGATGAAATGTTATTTTTAAAATCGATCGAACATAGTTTGCTACATCTGTGGAAATATCAATGCCTTCAGCTTCGTATCCTTGCTCATGGCAGGCCAGCAAAAAATATCCGCGTCCACATCCAACATCTAACACTTTTCCTTTCTTTTTAAATTTTCGGAAAAAACGTATACGATGTTTTTCCTGCGATAGTCTTTTTTTCATTTCTAGAGAACCGGGTACAAGTTCGTTTTTGTAATGACTTTGGAAATATTCCTGCTGATAAAGTGCGGTTAATTAATCAGCATCCGGTCGTGGATCGAGTGTGCCTAGGCTACAATTGTCACATTTGTAAACATTCCATTTGCCTTTCGATTACATCAGGCTGCGCTTATCGCTGCCACAGAGAATACAATTTTTATTTGTATTTTTCATGATTTAAAAATCCCCTTCTTTATTTTTATCATAACTCTTTAGAAATTAATCATATAGATGTTTTATAAAACTTTACGCTATTTTTTAGTCATTTTGTAAATAAGCTGATAACGATAAATTTTATTTTGTATAATCGATTTGTGCCGTGAAAATGGAAAAGATATTTTCAAAGTTATTAATCTGAAAAATAGCATTTAATCTTTCAGCTTTTTTAATCCGGGCAATGGTTTCTGGTTTGTAATATTTTGAATAAAATAAATACTCAGTCTTGACTATATTTCAAAAAGTGCCGGTTTGGGCGTTAAGTTTTCACCCTGGCCGCCCCAGTGACAAACTTTCGCGTCTTCAATATAACCGATAGAAAAAACTTTTTTTCGTATGCGCCAGGCTAAATCCTCGTATTCTCCATAGAGAAAGAAGTCTCCATCGAATCCCCCCAGTTCTTCGATTAGTTCTTTGCGAGCGATCATAAAATCGCCTAAAACGCAGGCAATATTTCCCGTCAGCTTGGCGGTTTCACAGGAGGTGAACTTTTCACCGGGATATCTATAAGAAATGGATTCCTGAATCGGTCCGTCGGGATTCATAATTTTAATTCCGGCTCGCGAAATCTGCCGATGAACATCCATATAATTGATAGTCATTTACAGGGCTCACTGTTTCA
The DNA here is from genome assembly GCA_963813455.1 of uncultured delta proteobacterium. GTDB lineage: Bacteria > Desulfobacterota > Syntrophia > Syntrophales > Smithellaceae > UBA4810. The sequence continues at coordinate 103,728 of CAWEZF010000013.1, read as the reverse complement.
CCACTGTGTAGGGATTCAGATAAACAATATAGCGTCCCCGGCATGTAGGAAGGACGCGGTTGTTTGCTGCGGCAAAGCCTCGGTTAATTTTGTTGGCTATTAATTTAACTTCTGGGAATAATCGGCAAATATTTTCAAAACTGTCATCTGCCGAGACGTTATCCACCACAAATATTTCCTTTTCTTCGGAGGTGTCTCTTAGCGTTGCAAGGCAGGCCAGCGTCAGTCTTGTACGAGACTATGACAATTGACAATTCCATTCGTAAAATACCATTACTTACCGGTTGTGGGTGTCGAGAATCTCTTCGTAAATCTGCTCGTATTGGGCGACAGTTTTATCCCAAGTGTTTTGTTTTGCGGTGGCTTCTGCGGCAAGTGACATTTTGCGACATTTTTTTTCGTCAAATAGTGATTTTATTTTTTCAGCAATATATTCTGTATCTCCTGTATTTGCAATAACAAATCCATTTTCGCCTTCTTGAACAACATCTTTAGCCCCCACATTGCTGCTTATGATGACCGGCAGGCCTGCGGCCATTGCTTCCAGCACAACCATGCCGAACGTGTCAAAAGCGGAAAGCATGATATAAATATCAGAAGCGAGATAATGCCGTATCAGGTCTTTTTTATTGAGTACGCCAGTAAAAATCATATTTTTATCAATCCCCGCTTTTTGCGCCAGGTTCGTATATTTGCGCACATTTCCTTTGCCTGCAACTATAAGACGGAAAATATATTTTTGAGCTTTAAGCCTCCCCAGTGCGTCGATAATTGCGTCGAGTCCTTTGATTTCAAAATTCATAGAAGCGAAGGCCATAACCGGTTCACCAGCGGGAATGCCATAGGCTTTTCTTAAGCCAGCGCGAACAGATTTCCGGTCGTCCACCTCATAATCACTTAAGTGAACACCGGGATGAATTACGGCGACTTTCTCCGGATCCATTTGATATTCTTGAAGAAATATTCTTTTGGTTAAGTCAGAGACAGCAATAAACTTTTTACAGTCGCCTTCCTTGATCAGTTTTCTTTCCATCCAGGCTGTCGTAAGGTCGTAGAGACTCATTTTCTTTCGGCGAATATTTTGGATCCAATAGCGATGCGGAATGCCATGAAGAGTGAACAGATCGGCGGCGAAGATTCTGTCATGCGAGTGGACCAGATCGAAAGAACCGCCAGCCAAACCCCGCCGCACGAAATAAGCGAAGCTGATGGTAGTCAGAAATTTCGGAAAGGTAATAATCGGTACCCGGTGAAAAGCTATCGATGCGTCAGCAGACTCCCATAGATTGGCGAAAACGTGAAATGAACCAATGCGTTCAATGGCTAATTTGTTCGTCAATTCAGAAACGAATTGTTCGGCGCCTCCGACCAAACCGTATTTTGGTATGACCACCGCAATTTTTTTCATAGTATCTTTATTTTCTAACTCTTTTATAGCAACAGGACTAGCTCAGATAGTTAATTGGTTACTATAACAAGATCAGTATTATTTATATTTTTCATTTTTAAACTTTCACGAAAAAAGTGTCGGCGTCATCAGGGTTGAAGTGTTCATTTGTCCAAAATATTGTATATACTTCGTGTTTGCCGATATTAGTTATATTATGTGTGTGCCAAATAGGAATATCCACGAAAGATGGCTGGTTATCGCCATCTAATTGAAAAGAGAGAACCTTATCAAAACCTATTCTCCTTATATCAATTCTGGCTTTTCCTTTTATAACGGCAAACCTTTCTGTCTTACGAGTATGATAGTGGTTGCCACGTGTAATTCCAGGAAAAGTAGTCGAAAACGAAATCTGCCCGCCATTATTGAATTTTATTAATTCTGAAAATAATCCGCGACTATCTCGATTCACATTCAACTTGCATGGGAAATATATTGCGTGATCTATGTAGCATACAAAAGTGTTAAATAAGTTGCGCTGCAACGGTGTATCCAATTTAGGTATTTCTTTATTATCAAAATAACTTGTTTTATAATATTCTAATAATTGAAGAACTTCTGATACTCTTATTCTTTCTGTATGTTTAATTATAACTTTTTGAATCAACTTACTGGTGCCTGACCTTTTAGCTGTATTTCTTATAATCTCAATTATGTTGTTAGCTAATTCACTAACATAAATTAGATTTAGCTCTCCATCGATATCAATCACCGGTTTTTCATCATGTGTCAGCTGATGACAAAATGTGGCAATAGCTGAATTGTAAAAAGGATGGCCAAATGGCCCATAAACATTGGGTATTATCAATGCAGTGAACCGCGCTGAATTTTTATTCGCCCATTTTTCTAATAATACTCTTCCCTCTTTCTTTGATTTGCCATAATCGTTGTTCAGATCCTCCTGTGTGCTGGAAGCAAACAGAATATGTGGGGTTGATTGTGTTTCTTCGCAAGCTTCAATCAGTTGCTTTACCAACCGGATGTTTGTTTCGTAAATAATTTGCGTATTACTATGACGATTCATTGCCGCAAGGTGAACAATGACATCACACATTGAAGCAAACTTTTGCAATTTGATTTTATCAGCGAAATATCCATCTGAGAATTGTATTCTTTCGAAACTATTCGCATATAAACCTATAGCGTTGAATATGTGAGTGCCTATGAAACCAATTTGCCCAGTAATCCCAATTTTAATCATTATTTTTATAAAAGTGTTGTTAGGTCAGAATAGTCATCAATTGCTTCACCCAAAACATCATGGCGAATGAATTTTAACTTTAACAATACTTCCTTTAATTCAGACTTATTCAATCTTTTTGTGTTATGCGAGTGATAATCTTCAACCTTCGAAATATCCATTATCCCCTCTGTGAAATATTTATTGTAATTAAGGTCTCTATTATCAGCAGGTATACGAAAATATTTTTCCAAATCTTCTGCTCTCGACATATCTTCCCTGTTTACCAAAACCTCATACAACTTCTCACCGTGCCTGGTACCTATTATTTTGATTTCATTATTTGCGTTATACAATTCAAGAAGAGCATGCGCTAAAGTGTCAACTGTTGCAGCCGGTGCTTTCTGAACAAAAATATCTCCATTTCTGCCATTTTCGAAAGCAAATAAAACTAAATCGACAGAATCTTTCAATGTCATCATAAAACGCGTCATATTGGGATCTGTTATTGTAAGAGGTTTTCCGTCCTTGATTTGCTTGACAAAAAGCGGGATGACCGATCCGCGCGATGCCATAACATTACCGTATCGAGTACCACAAATTGTGGTTGCTGAATCGTTGCCTAAATCGCGGGAACGAGCGATCATTATTTTTTCCATCATTGCTTTTGAAAGACCCATAGCATTAATCGGATATACGGCCTTATCAGTACTTAAAACAATTACTTTTTTAACGCCATGATTAATTGCAGATTCAAGTAAATTATCTGTTCCTATAATATTGGTTTTTACCGCCTGCATAGGAAAGAATTCACATGAAGGCACCTGCTTTAATGCAGCGGCATGAAAAATATAATCAACACCTTGCATAATTTCATCAATACTTTGCCTGTCTCGAATATCACCGATAAAAAATTTTATTTTTCGATTATTCAAGCGATTACGCATGTCATCCTGTTTTTTTTCGTCTCGACTGAAAATGCGAATTTCGGCAATGTCAGTGTTTAAAAAACGATCCAAAACGGTGTTGCCAAAGGATCCCGTCCCACCAGTGATCATCAGGATTTTTCCAGTAAACATCTCTTGTCCTTTACGAAACTAATCATCGCCGCTACTCGGCTTCTAAAAGTGTGTGAACCAAAAGCTTTGACTAGCCCAGCTTCTCGAACTTTTGTTAAAACTGCCCGGTTTTCTAGAATTTCTGGTAATTGATGACAAAGATCACCAATATTGTGATAAATAAAACCATTCACTCCGTGAACAATTTCCTCAAGCATGGCGGGCTTAAAATCAGTTAAAATTACGGCGCCAGCTGCCATTGCTTCCCAAGTCCGGGCATTAAAGGCAGTTTCTGTTAATAAGGAAGAATGAAAATTAACCGCCAACTTGGCCTGATTGTAAATTTCATTCGCTTGTGTTGGAAAAATGCATTCATTGCGAACCAAAACTTGACTTAATTTTGGATACTTTCTGTTAAATTCTCGACGCTTTTTGTCTTTAAAAAACTGTCCAAAAACACCAAACTTAATCCGATTTTCCAGGCAAAATCCTGAAATCTCTTCTAATCGATTTAAGCGATCAGCGTGCGGAGAGCCCACCCAAACTAAATCATAAATCTTTGCCTGACCTTTGATGGGATAATAAATTTTCGGATCATAACCAATAGGCAAATAATTAGCTTTCGGCCAAATCGAACGGTCTGCTTCATCAAAAACAAAAACTTTATCGTAAGCGCCTAATTGCTCATGACTGATTTTTAACCTTTGCAATGAATCTAAACACCATAAAAAAACCAAGGCATGATTTTTCAACCTCTCAACTGTCGCTACTTCCAAACAACACCCTTCGACTACTAAAATCAAATCCGGACAAAACGACACCGCTTTATCTAAAAGCGACGAAGCGAGTGTTTTAACTCGCCGCCGATAATGTAAACGACGCAAGAAGTTACGCTCTTTCTGCTTCCAAGTTGGCACATACTCATGACAAAAACTTTCTGCAATTAACCCCTCTATTGTACTAAAGCCCTCAGTAATAGCATCTACAAAATTGTAATGATTGTATCCACAGATTAATATTTTCATGCGCATGAATTAAAACCGCACTTACATTATTCTATAAAATTCTCATGAAATGATCGCTCTGTCTTATTCTCTTTTCTTTAAATTACATTATAACCCTGATATAATTAATTATCCACATTTGAATTCTACTATAGATAAACTTCTGAATAAAATTGATTTTACAAAAATTAATTCTGCCGATTTTCATGATTTTTAATACGTTTGATAGTGCATTATTTTATTATTTAAATATAAGAGGGCTGTTATTGATTGTCAAGAAGTATTATGCATTGAAAAGCTGTGCGAGCTATACGAGTGGGTCGGATATAAAGAACTTGCGAATAACCAACAGCTGAAGAAATAGGCGAGTCTGATGCTGGTAAAAAATTTCGGGACATTTATTTTATGAAAATGAGCCTCTTTGGGTTCGCCGTACCACTTTTCGCGCAATAAATACACGTCCCATCCGTTTTTAGTAGGTGTGGTAGCTAAAGAAATGACGTATGACTCCTCTCCGCCCGCATAGCGGCTGAATTTTTCCATCGCCAGCGCAATTTTTTTCATGAATTCAATACCATTTATTTTGAATGTATGAATAACTTTAGCACATATATCTCCAAAAATCATGTTTAAATAATTAAGCCAATATGCTATCAATCTTGGCAATTAATGTATGGTATTTTTCATAAAAAATTAAAGGCAATACCAATATGACAAAATCAGATGAAATTTATGATAATCAAGATATACCGTCCAAAAGCAAGAGGCAGTATCCATAAAGTTATACTTTCTTGGTTCTCTAAAAGAAGACCCGGTCTGATATTGGATGCCCCCGCTGGTTTCGGGCATCTCAGTATGCGCCTGAAAGAGATGGGCTTCGACGTTGTCTGCGGAGAAATAGATACTAAGATTTTCAAGCTAAAGGATGTAAAATGTATATATACTGATCTTAATGAAAAGATTGATTCTCCCAGTGACACATTTGATTATATTTGTTGCGTTGACGGCTTGGAGCATATGACAAATCCATATCGGGCGGTGCAGGAATTTGCTCGTGTTTTAAAGCCGGGCGGATATGGAATTTTCAGTATTCCTAATTATTCCAACATAGAAAAACGCGCGCAATTCTTTTTTAGCGGATACTTAACAAAGCCTAAATCTCTTGATGACTATCTGCAATCGGATCGCAATCTCTTTAATTTTCACAACACACCTCTGACGATAACTTTAATCAATCTAATCTTTGAGATTAATGGCTTGAAAATTGAAGAAATAATAAAAGACAATATAAAATGGAAACAATATTTCTGGTTACCTTTAGTTTTATTTATTAAAGCTGCTTGCGTATTTTCAATCTGATAAAAAATGGAAAAAGTATAGATACGATCTAACGTTAAAAAATGAGGTAATTTTGGGCGGCAATACATTAATTTTCATTACCAAAAAAAGTGATCTTTCGCTAAAATATCTATAATGTCTTAGTAGCTGTGGTTTTTATAAGTAATTTTTATACATTGCTCTACGTTTCTTTTCATCAGAAACCCCGTAGTTTATAATAATTTTGTCGTGAATAATGTTTGCTACAACAATAAATATTAGAGATATAAATTTATAAGATTAAACGCGTGTTGTAAGAGTAAGAGGCATCAATGGAAACAATTCCTTTGTCTGTGGCAATAATCACAAAAAATGAAGAAGCAAACATCGGGCATGTCTTCAAAGCGTTATTTTTGCCCGGCAGATTGTGATTGTTGATTCCGGAAGCACGGATAAGACATTGGCAATCGCGGAAGAATTTGGCTGTGATATTCATCGGGAAGGCTGGCATGGTTTTGGCGCGCAGAAACAGATTGGCCATAGACAGGTGCACCCAGCCCTGGATTTTGGTATTGGATGCTGATGAAAGAATTCCTCCGGAAACGGCAGCCGTCATTAAAAGCATTATCACATCGCCGGATGCTGCCGCGGCGGGATTTACTTTTCCCCGTAAAAACTATTTTCAGGGCAGATGGATAAAACACGCCGGATGGTGGCCGGATAGAATTTTGCGTTTGTTTAAAAAAGGCTCTGGAGGAATGACCAAAGCGGCCGTTCACGAAGCTGTCGAAGTACAGGGTGAAATCAAAAATCTTGATACTCCCATTGAACACTACACCGAAAGTGATTTAAGTAAAATTTTGCTGAAGATTGATAGATATTCAACACTCGGCGCCAGTGAAGCGTTCGCGGCGGGGAAACGTTCATCACCGCAAGCGGCTTTTTTTCGCGCTCTTTTTACGTTTGTGCAGGATTACTTTTTACGCGGCGGTCTGCTCGATGGAAAACAGGGACTAACGCTGGCCGTGACTGATTCCGTAAACAAGTATTTCAAATACGCGAAGCTCAGTGAACTCGGAAAGACAAATCAAAAAAGCGGAACATAATTAAAATATAAACAGCATGGATATTTCCGTCATCATCGTAAACTGGAATACAAAAGATCTGCTGAAAAAATGCCTTGCTTCCGTTTACGAAACAATTAATTTCTGTGATTTTGAAGTAATTGTCGTGGATAACGCCTCTTCCGACGGCTCCGCGGAAATGCTCGCCCAAAATTTTCCGCAGGTAATAACAATCAAAAATAAAGAAAACCGCGGATTCGGCGCGGCCAATAACCAGGCCTTTGCGATAATGAAAGGCAAATACGCGCTTACTGCTTAATACCGATGCCGTGTTGACACCGGGCGCGGTAAATAAGCTCTGGGAATTTGCCGAAGCGAATAGCCGGACGGCGATTGTCTGCGGACAGCTTCTCAACGCTGACGGAAGCAAACAAAATTCTGTCGCTTCGTTTCCCACGCTGCTGACGCTCGCGACAAACATATCTCTTCTGGAATATCTTTTCCCCAAAAAATATCCGAGTAAACGCTACGAGCATAAAGAACCGATTGAAGTTGATTCGGCAATCGGCGCCTGCATGCTGATTCGCAAACAGGCGTTGGATGAAGTATCGTTTTTTGATGAAAGATATTTTTTCTTTTTTGAAGAGACAGATCTGGCTTATTCTTTGCGCCAAAAAGGCTGGCACATTTATCATGTGCCGGACGCTTTTATTTACCACCTGCAGGGTCAGAGCATCGGAGGCAAACGCCAGGTCGCGCATTGAGTTTTACCGTTCCCGCTATCAGTTTATGCAAAAATGGCACAGCCGATATTATTACACGGCGGCGCGCGCTATCATATTTTTGCGTCTGATCATAGATTTTACGCTTAACATGCTGGCTTCAATCGTTACGCTGGGATTGGCCAAAAATATCAGAAATAAAACAAAAGTATATCTTGAGTTAATCTGCTGGCATATTAAAAATTACCGCTAACCGGCAAAACATCTATCAAATAAAACCTTGACAGAAGAAAATATATTTCGTAATTAGATCAATTACTTAGATCTTTACGCTTTTGTGTATGTAATCGAGAAAGCGGAGCTGTATAATAACCTGAAAGAGAGTAAATGCTTGAATTTATGGAATATTTATTTGATATAATCAAAGCAGTTATTGACCCGCTTTTTGTCATTTTTCTTTTGATGCTGATTTCCCTGATTGTTTTTTGGAGGGCCAGCAAAAATAAAACCGGCGCGCTTGTATTGCTCTTAACAATTGTTTTGTTTTACGCGGCAAGTATTTTTCCCGTGGCTAATTATCTTTGCCGCTATCTGGAAAAAGATTATATTAAAAAAACTATTACCGCTGATCAGAATACAGATGTAATTGTCGTGCTGGGCGGCGGATCCTACGATATAAATTATATCAGTAAAACATTTCCTTCCTCTTCTACCGTTGTCCGCTTGGCTTACGCCGTGGATTATTATCATCAGAATCCGGTTAAATATTTTGTGTGTTCCGGCAAGGGACCCGGTAAAGTGCCGGAAGCGAGAAATGATGGCACGGCTGGCCGTGTCTCTGGGTGTGCCAAAGGAAAAAATTAAAATTGATTCGCGTTCCGTTAACACCTGGCAAAGCGCCGCAGAAATAAACAAAATGTTCGACAATAAAGATATTCGCATTGGGCTGGTTACTTCCGCTTTTCACATGAAAAGAAGCGAGAGGGAATTTAAAAAATATTTTAACAATGTCTCGCCTCTGCCCGCGGGATTTTTATATTCTTCCCCCATGGGAAATCCCGTGACCAGATACATTCCTCAATCAGAAGCGCTTTATAAAACGCAAAGAGCTTTTCAGGAAATTGTCGCGCGAATTTGGTATCTCGTAAAAGGGTTATTTTAAAACACGTGTTTAAGAGGATTTGATGATTAAACGGATACTTGATTTTTGTAATCTGGAAGGAATGTAAACGTAATTTAAATTAAAAATATTCATCGTTGTTTCTTGCTTCTTGTTCAGCATATGGTATGATAATTGTCATTAAGAGAAATATTTAAATAATGGAAGAGGCTATGCCTTGTTGCTCATTTAATTTATGGGACATTTCCAATAAATCCATAACTAATGTTATCAGCCAAAAAAGTAAAATTTATAAAGCCTTTGAAAAAAGGCTTTTATTGTTTTTACTCTTAGTTTTCATGGCTAAGTTAGTGAGACCTTTGCATAACTATATAAAACCACCAATTTTGTCATTCCGGTGAAAACCGGAATCCAGTATTATCAATGGTTTCCTGGATACCGGCCGTTCCCTGCGCACGCGGGCCGGTATGACGATTAGAGTGGTTGTGCAAAGCTCTCTTAGTGTCGATGGTCAAAAAGTATTGCGTAAGGCCGAAGACGTGACGGGGATCTTCGGCTGGTGGCGTGCCGATTTTATTGAGATAGTACTACGGAAAACGTGAAGAAGACTGAAAACAGAATGGTCAGAAGGAACAATCCGTTGAATCCAGCCGAAAGTAAATCAAAAGATTTAAAAGAACTTTTTCAAAAAATAACTGAGGATCAGGAGAATTTTGTCAAAATATTCCTGGAAAATTCGATTCCCATGGGCATTACCACATTGAATGACGGAACATTTGTTGAGGTCAGCAACGCTTTTCTCAAGATTATGGGGCTTACAAGGGATGAAATTATCGGGCGTACCTCGATAGAAGTGGGGTTTATCAAACCAGAAGACAGAAATTTATTTTTTCAGAAAATGGATAAGAAGGGACAAATTAAAAATTATGAAATGAACTTTCGGATGCGAAACGGAGTCTTGAGGCGCGGTTTATTCAATGCCGTTAAGATTGCCTTGGGTAAAGAAACGTATCTTCTTACGGTTATGGCTGATATTACCGAGATTAAACGGACCCAGGAGGAGCTTCGCTTATCAGAAATAAAGTATCGCAACCTATATGAAAACATGATGGATGGTTATGTCAGCGGCGATTTTAAAGGTTATCCCATTGATGCCAACGAACCATTTCTAAAGATGATTGGCTATTCGCTGGAAGAGCTTCGCTCACTCAATTATAAGGACATCACCCCGAAAAAATGGCACGTGGTTGACAAACATGTGGTGAAAAAAATGTTGCTCACCAGGGGATATTCCGATGTGTTTGAAAAGGAATACATCAGGAAAGACGGGACTATCCTTCCCGCGGAGCTGCGCACGACAGTTCTAACAGATCATGAAGGCCAACCCATAGGTTTCTGGTCAATCATTCGCGATATAACTGAAAGAAAGAAGGCAGAGACGGCGCTCAGGCTCAGCGAACAGAAATACCGCGATATATTTAATCACTCTCCCGATGGCATATACCAGTTATCCCCAGATGGCCGCATAATTAATGTTAATCCTGCTGTTGCCCGGATACTTGGATATAGCTCGCCTGAAGAATTAATGAGCTTGATCACAGATGTCGAATCCCAAGTCTATGTAAACCATGACGATGGCAAAAAAATGGGTCGGTTGATAAAAAAAGACGGTTTCTTCAACGATTTTGAATTACAGAATCGACGGAAAGATGGAAGTATTGCCTGGGTTTTAACCAGCTGCCACGTTGTTCGAGATGAGCAGGGAAATGTTTTGTACTATCAAGGTAGCAGTAAAGATATAACAGAAATGAAACATGCGAGGGATGCATTGGTCTTATCAGAGCATAAATATCGCCGACTGCATGAAAGCATGATGGATGGCTATGTCAGCCTTGATATGCAAGGTCATTTCGTTGATTACAACAAAACTTTTGTTGATATGCTGGGCTATTCCCCTGACGAGCTCGGAAAGCTCACCTTTTGGGACGTTACCCCAAAAAAATGGCATGTCCTTGAAGAAACGCTGATACAGCAGCAGCTAAAAAACAGGGGATATTCGGATGTTTACGAAAAAGAATACATCAGAAAGGATGGCACAATATTTCCCGTAGAGTTGAGGGCTGCGGTTATAAGGAATCAAGAAGGCAAGCTCAGCGAATATGTGGGCGATTCTCCGCGATATCTCCGAGCGCAAGGCTGTAGAAGGAATAATAAAAACCAGCGAAAAAAACTATCGCGATTTATTTGATAACTCTCCTGTCGGCCTGTATCAGGTAGACCCTCAAAGTGGCCGCTTCATAAGGGCAAATCATGTGGCTGCCCGTATACTGGGATACGAATCGCCCGAAGAACTGATTGACAGCGTTACAGATATTACATCTCAGGTTTACGTAAATGCCTCAGACCGTGAAAAGGCGCTTGGGTGGTTAAAAAAAGACGGGTTCTTCAATGATTTTGAGTTGCAGAATCGCCGGAAAGACGGAAGTATTGTCTGGGTCTTGGCCAGCGTTAAAATCGTTCGAGATGACGAGGGTAATATTTTATACCATGAAGGTACCAGCCAAGACATCACCGCAACAAGGCAGGCGCATGAGGCGCTTCGCTTATCGGAAGTCAAGATATCGGCAGTTGCATGAAAGCATTGATGGACGGTTTTGTCAGTGGTCGATTTGCAAGGTTATAGACATTGAATTCAACGAAGCTTATCTGAAACATGCTGGGTTACTCTGCCGAGGAATTAACAGGCTCACCTATAAGAGACATAACCCCGGAAAAATGGCACGCCGATGGAAAAGACATTGTGGAAAGTCAGGTACTAACCAACGGATATTCAGCTGTTTACGAAAAGGAATACATCAGGAAAGACGGAACTATCTTTCCTGTGGAGCTTAGAACCGTAATGCTCAAGGATGATAATGGCAAGCCAATAGGCTTTGGGCAATTGTCCGCGATATCACCGAGCGCAAGCAACAGGAAGAAGCGCTTAAAAAATCAGAAGAAGCATATCGCGTGATGTTGGAAGATGTAACAGACTTTATCGCTTTGATTGATACAAAAGGTATTGTTCAAAAAGTATCAAATTCCAAGGAATTGTTGGGATATGAAGAGGATGAATTAAATAACGTCAATAGCATAAGCTTGGCACATCCGGATGAAGAGGAAATAATCAGCAGTATTTTCCGTGAAGGAACTGCTAAAAAATGGCGAGAAATAATCTATCAGGCAAAAGTACGCCATAAGGATGGCCACTACCTGGACATGGAGATAAGGGCACGAAAGTTGAGTGATGGTAATGGCAATTTCATGGGTAATATTTTTACGGGTCGCCTGATAAATAAACGCCAGAAAGGTGATTTAAATTCGTTATTTTCCATTAATCCGTGGCTGATGGACCGCCGTCTTACGGATCGTGAAAATGAAATCCTCAGGTGGGTTATGGAAGGGAAAAGCACCTGGGATATTGCTCAGATTCTCAATATCACGGAGAGAACGGTGAAGTTTCACGTTGATAAAATCATGAAAAAATTAAATGCCGTTAACCGGGCGCATGCTGTGGCCATCGCTTTGAGTATGGGAAGAGCCGAGTAACGCTAAAATACGATAAAATATCAAGAACTTACCCCCCCCCACCCTATTACCTGTACGATAGTACAGTTGTTAAAATGGAGTTTAAATTATAAAAAGCCTAAATATTTAGATAAGAAACGAGGGAAACAAATAGTTTTTGGTCTGTTATTCCATCAAGCACATTACCAAGGATCTACCAGTACTTTATAAGGCGGTTAGGCTGGTGCATGCTTATAATTGCTACCATCAGTCGCCTGTAAAATATTCTGTGTAATTCGGTTATGGGTAGTTTAAAGCATTAAGGCGGAAAGCGGACAGCTTCAAATAATAACAAGGCATTATTGATTTTCAGGATAAACCCTGGGAAAGAATGCCGCCAAGATATGAAAAAATATTCTCTCTCATGTGCTTTTCCGTGGATTTATATTTTGAATGTAATCCAAAGAGCGGAGCCGTGAAAAGTGCCTTGCTGCTCGCGTGAGGGAAGGATATTAAGTTTCATTTTTTAAACGTTGCCGGGGGGAATTTTTATTTGCTTTTCGTATCGTGAAATGACGAGTGTTAAAACAACAAATATGTTTGAACAAAAGGTAGAACAAACCCAACATGCCATCAAAGGAATTTAAGAAAGTTCCGCGCAGTCGCGGCGGGTTAATTATAAAGAGAATATTTGATTTTAGCGCGGCGCTTGATTTTACTGCTTATAGCGGCGATTCCCATGGTGATAATTGCCGCGGCCATACGCCTGACTTCCCGTGGGCCCAGCCCTGCACTGGTCGGAAAGAGTCGGCAGAAACAACATTATTTTTAAAATGCCGAAATTCCGCACAATGCGCCTGGGCGCGCCTGATTTGCCCACACATCTGATGAAAAATGCCCAAGATTATATGACGCCCCTGGGAAATATTTTGCGCCTTACCAGCCTTGACGAACTGCCGCAGCTTTGGAGCGTCTTGAAAGGCGATATGAGCCTGGTGGGCCCGCGGCCTGCCCTGCATAATCAGGAAGATCTGATTAAGCTCAGAACCGAGAAAAAAATTCATGAACTTTTCCCCGGTATTACCGGCTGGGCGCAGATTAACGGCCGGGACGAAATTTCCATTCCCGAAAAAGTCGCGCTTGATGAATACTATATGCAAAACCAATCCTTTTGGCTGGATATGGCCATTCTTTGGCGCACCGTCTTCAAAGTCGCCAAAAAAGAAGGCGTGGCGCATTAGGAACCAGTGGATTCAAAAAATAATTTGAATCGCCAGTTAATTGAAGTGTCGCTTTTTGCTCATTTCGTGTATAGTGCCCTCGCCGGAAACAACTCTTGATTATCAAGACCGATAATCGCGTGTATGAAAATTATCGGGTATTTTTAGGGCGGCGATATTTTTTCTGCGCGTATTGCCGCCTTTCCGTAACTGGTCGCTTTCGATGGTTGAAAGAATGAACCAGGACCTTATATTTGATCATAAAGAAGCTAGTCAGCGATTTTAATTTCTCGCCCAGTCCATTCGTTTTGAAGAACGAGGATATGTCGGCAAAGCTAACAATTAATGACTAAACTATAAAATCAAACCATTTGTTTTTTTTGTTTTGGATAGAATGAAACAAAGTCCACGTCTTCAGAAAGTTGTTAATAATGTCGGCTGGCTGTTTTTTGACAAGATTTTCCGCATGGGCATCAGCCTTCTCGTGGGTATATGGGTAGCCCGCTATCTTGGCCCGGCACAGTATGGGTTGCTTAATTTTGTTATTGCTTTTCTTTTTTTCTTTAACGCTCTGGCTACGATGGGAGTGGGTGAAATTGTTGTGCGTGATATTGTCAAAAGAACCGGAGTGCGCGAATGAAACACTCGGCACTGCTTTTACGATGCAGTTTCTGGGCGCGAGTATATCGCTGCTGCTCGCCGTAGTGACTATTATCCTGGTTGCGGCCGGAAGATGGATTAGTCAAACTAATGGTGGCCGTTTTAGGTTCCGGAATGATTTTGAGAGCAACTGATGCAATTAAATATTGGTTTGCATCACAAGTGCTCTCCAAATACGTCGTGTGGGTAGAAAATATCGTTGTTGTGTTATTAGCTTGCGTTAAAGCATTACTAATATTGCTTTCTGCACCGCTTATGGCATTTGTGTGGGTGATATTTGCGGAAGCAACTTATGGTTGCCGTAGGATTAACGGCTGCCTATGTTTGGCGGGGAGGCTCAGTTTTTAAATGGCAGGTGCGACTTAACCGTGCCAAGAGCCTGTTTGCAGAAAGCTGGCCTATGCTTTTATCGGTAATGGCGGTTATGGTATTGATGAGAGTAGATCAGGTAATGTTAGGGCAGCTCATAGGTAATGAAGCGGTAGGAATTTACTCCGCTGCTGTACGTATCAGTGAAATCTGGTATTTTATTCCATTTGTTATTGTGGCCTCTGTTTTTCCGGCGATTATTGAGACAAAGAAGCAAAGCGAAGATATTTACTATGAGCGCCTGCAAAAACTCTATGACCTAATGGTTGTCATGGCTGTGGCGAGTTGCCGTTCCGATAACTTTCGTATCGCATTGGCTGGTTGTTTTACTGTTTGGTCAGGCATACGAAGGAGCGGGGATGGTCCTGGCGATCCACATTTGGGGTTCGATTTTTGTTTTTTTTGGTATTGCTTGGGGCAAATGGATGGTTATAGAAGGTTATCAATCAACAATGTTCAAGATGCATCTCATGTCACTTGCGGCAAATATATTTTTGAATTTTATTTTGATTCCCAAGTATGGCGCCACGGGTGCTGCTGTTGCTACGGCTATTTCATACTCACTTGGCCATACTGTTTTTGCTCTTTTGTTCAAAAATCAAAGAAAGGCAGTAATTATGTTTATTCGCACGTTATTTTGGTTTCAGGAGAATTAAGTTTTGAATATAGTTTTTGCAACTAGATAAAGGCTACTTACAGCACTTAGCGGTAGCATTGGCATCGCTGTTGGAAAATAATTCTGGGATGAATATCTATGTTATTAAACAGCGATATATCCAGCAATGATTGGAAAAAGCTCGAAAAACTTTTTACCGGAAAAGATTCAAATTTAATTGACGCTAAAATTGATGACCAACAGATTGAAAATTTAATTACCCATTCCTATTTCACAAAGGCTCATTATTATAGACTTTTCATACCGGATATAGTGCAGGGAGATAAAGCGCTTTATTTAGATGCAGATATTGTTGTTACTCAGAGAATTGACGATCTCTATAATATCGAAATATCCAATACATTTCTTGCCGCAGTAAACAACATGGTGATTTATAATCATCATGATTTAGAAATGGAATGCTTCAGCTAAATATTTTAATGCCGGAGTTATGTTAATTAACCTTGAATACTGGCGTTACTATAATATCAAAGAAAAAGTTATTGAATTTATTGGTCGGAAACCGGATGTAATTCAGTTTCCCGATCAGGATGGTTTGAATTCCGTAATTAATGGTAATTGGCTGGAGCTACATCCTAAATACAATCTGCACACAGTGTTGCTGTCATGAAGATTGTGCACACTGATTCAACAATCAGAGAAGCAATTGATAATCCGGTTATTATCCATTATACTGGTTCTTCTAAACCGTGGCATTTAGGAGATACTCATCCTTATAAACATCTTTATTGGAAATATCTCAAAATGACTCCATATAAATATTCTCTTCCATCAAAGCCATTAAGCTTTTTTTAGCTTAAACAATTTAAGAAGAATGATTCCAAAGCCGATAAAAGAACGAATAAAAAAAATAATTAAACGGGAAGTATAAGATTAGCTGTATAAAAATGTTTGAACTAAAATATTCATAGAGAGCGTTTAATGATAGCCGTTCAACAAGAAAAAATATTGCGCCCTATTGGATACCGCCGTTTTATTTTTGATTTTCAATCGAATGAATACAACACGGCAGGTTTTTGAAGCTATCCGCCAGGCTCAACCGCGCAGGCTTTATGTAGCCGCCGACGGGCCGCGTCCGAGCCAGTGCCGGTGAAAGTGAAAAAGTTCAGGAAGTGCGAAATTATATTTTGGGCAAGATAGATTGGCACTGTGAAGTTAAGACTCTTTTCCGGGAGCAACAATTTGGGCTGCGGCGTTGCGGTCAGCAATGCAATTGACTGGTTTTTCGAATTTGAGGAAACCGGTATTATTCTGGAAGATGATGTTTTGCCGGATCAGAGCTTTTTCCCATTTTGCGAGGAATTATTAAAAAGATACAAGGATAACTCACAAGTAATGATAATTTCCGGTGATTTCTTTGCCAGCGGTAATTTTCAGTCTGATAATAGTTATTATTTCAGCCGATATCCATCACATGTGGGGTTGGGCAACCTGGCGCCGGGCATGGCGCTGCAATGACCGACAAATGACAAAATGGCCGCACTTAAAAGGAACAAAATTTTTGGACAAATTTAGTGATGGGAATAAATATTTTTTGCGTTACTGGTCAAATATATTTGACATGATTTATTACGGCAGAAAGGATACTTGGGATTATCATTTTTTATTTGCCTGTTGGGTAAATCGAGGTATTTGTATTACGCCATATAAGAATTTGGTAAAAAATATTGGTTTTGGTAGCTGATGCAACTCATACTATTGACGATAAGAACTGGATTGCAAAAATTCCTCTTGAACGCATGCAGTTTCCGCTTGTGCATCCCGTAAAAATGGAGGTGGAAGTAAAAATAGATTCCTGGTGCGGTAAATATGTTTACGGCATTTCACGCATTTCTTCACTGAAATTCTTGATATTGCAGTTTCCCGGAGGGAATCTGCTTGCAAGGATAGTCCGATTTTTAAAAGAACTTATTTAGCGGGAGCTTGCCAAACGGTGAAGCTAGTTACAAATTACTATAATTCAACATATTTTAGGCCTTATGGTAAAAACAATGTCCGGTAGTTTCCTTTTTGTCAATCTTGCCTGTGGAAATTCCCATGTTGATTCTCCTGAATGTGTCAATTTGAGATTATTTCAAAGCCGGGTCAGGCGTTAAGAAAGTCAATCTTTTGGATGGTCTTCCATTTGAAGATGAAACTGTCGACGCTATTTATTGTTGTCATTTTATAGAAAATATTCCTCGCGACAGATTAAACAGTTTTTTAAAGAGTGCTATCGCATTCTCAAGAGCGGAACTGGAATGGCGCGCTTTGTTTTACCGGATTTTGAAGAAATGTGTATGGAGTATCTCAGGCAGTGCCATGGTGGATACGCCGCCGCCTCGGTTCAAAAACAATGGACGATCATAAATTGCTGTTTCACAGAAGCGAGTGAAACACATGGTAGAAGAGATGAAAATAGCATATGACCCCCAAATATTCTGCGCGCAGGGCTATGGTGGAATCTCCCGATATTTTTGCGAGATTGCCTCTCGTATTGCTAAAGAACCCGGCATCCAAGTTTCCATCGCCGCGCCTATGCATATTAATGCTTATCTTGAACAAATGCCGCGTGGCATCGCGTCTGGATTCCGCGCCCCTGGTATTGAGCGTTTCCAGTCGGTCCATGGGCGGAATTATCCCCACTTGGCGTTGCGATGCTTGGGCTTGCTCATGGGGGATGCGATGCTCCGAGCCAAAAGGCCGGATATTGTGCATGAAACGTACTTCTTTCCTTATCGGCTTGGGCCGCGTCGAGCACCGCGTGTCCTCACCATCTATGACATGATTCATGAGAAATTTGCGTCGGATTTTCCCCGCACAGACAAAACAGCGGAACACAAGGCGTCGGCTGCCAAGCGTGCAGACCATGTGATATGCATTTCGGAGTCGACACGGCGTGACGCAATTGAGATTCTTGGGCTGCCTCCGGAGAAAACCTCCGTTATTTACTTGGGATTCGACTTGATGAATGTTGACGCTACAAGTGTTGACAATGAGCCGTTCCCTATCAGTGAACCCTTCCTGCTTTATGTCGGCAATCGCGGTGGTTACAAAAATTTTCTTTGTCTATTAGAAGCATATGGAACCTCTACGGAACTTAGATCAGAGCTCAGATTGGTTTGTTTCGGTGGTGGTGCATTTCTCACTGATGAATTGGAGACAATGGTAAAATTGGGATTGGATCGGGACCAGGTCATTCAGCTAGGCGGAGGCGATGAATTATTATCGCGCCTTTACAAGCGTGCAAGCGCGTTTGTTTACCCGTCGCTTTACGAGGGGTTTGGCATTCCTCCATTAGAAGCGATGTCTAATGATTGCCCCGTTATCTGCGGAAAAACCAGTTCCATTCCTGAGGTTGTTGGAGATGCCGGGGAGTATTTCAACTCGAGTGATGTTGATTCCATGCGTACTGCTATTGAAGGCATTGTCAGATCGGAAAGCCGCAGCAAAGAACTTATTGAAAAGGGACACTTACGTCTGAAAAGTTTCTCATGGGACCGCTGCGCGACGGAAACGCTGGAAGTTTATAAAAAGTTGATTTAAAAGGAAGAAGATGCGACGCGCATTGATATGCGGTATTTCGGGGCAGGATGGGGCTTATCTCGCACGCCTGCTGTTGGATAAAGGCTACGAAGTCTGGGGTACTTCACGTGATGCGCAGACTTCGACTTTTAGCAACTTGTCGCGCTTGGGAATATTGCATCGGATTAAAACAGCATCCATGGCAGCGAACGATTTCAGAAGTGTGTTGCAGGCAATCAGCCATAGCGCGCCAGACGAAATCTATAATTTGTCTGGGCAAAGTTCCGTTGTTCTTTCGTTCGAACAACCGGCCGAAACCCTCGAAAGTATTGCCACGGGTACCCTTAACCTGCTTGAAGTAATTCGATTTCTAGGGGCGCCCGTCCGGTTTTATAACGCGGGTTCCAGTGAATGTTTCGGCGACATCAGTGGGGTGGGCGCTGATGAGGACACCAGTTTTCAGCCGCGAAGTCCCTATGCGGTAGCCAAGTCCACGGCACACTGGTTAGTTGCTAACTACAGGTCTGCCTATGGTCTCTTTGCCTGTACAGGCATTTTGTTTAATCACGAGTCTCCGCTGCGACCACCGCGCTTTGTAACCCGGAAGATTGTGCAGGCTGCTGTAAGAATATCCAGGGGCGACAAAGAGAAACTTGTGCTGGGAGACATAGGAGTACAGCGCGATTGGGGCTGGAGCCCGGAATATGTTGATGCAATGTGGAGAATGTTGCAGATCGACAGCCCAGAGGATTTTGTTATCGCAACTGGCGAGTCAAATTCACTTGAAGATTTTGTTGCGACAGCCTTTGCTGAAGTGGATTTGGACTGGCGTCAATATGTAGTCCAAGACCCAAGTCTTTTTCGTCCGTCGGAGATTCGATACAACTGTGGAAATGCGGGAAAAGCACGGGGAGTTCTGGATTGGATGGCCCATATGAAAATGCGAGATGTAGTCAAAGAAATGATCCGATATGAGCAGAAGTTGTGCGATTCGATTTGATATTGCCAAAACACCAATATTTTAATTTGGAATTAATATATTGAATCTTTCTAAACAGCGCATCAAAAGGGCATTGAATGCAATGGGCATTGAGGCACACCGCTTCCACCCCGATTCTTCGCCGTTAGCCCGGTTTATGGCTGCGATGCGTGCATTTAAAATTGATCTTGTTATTGATATTGGAGCTAACGAAGGCCAATTCGCGATGGATCTGCGTGCTGGCGGATATGGGGGCCGCATTGTCTCCTTCGAGCCCTTGGCAGATGCGCATCGCAGGTTATCTGAATTAAGTAATAACGACCCGGCTTGGTCGGCTCATTCCCGTTGTGCGCTAGGCGATAGCATCGGAGAAATTGTGATAAATATCTCAGGTAACTCGGTCAGTAGCTCAGTTCTCCCCATGATGGCATCACACAGCAACTCAGCGCCTGGATCTGCTTATATTGGGCATGAAACGGCCCCACTCATAACACTAGACTCAGTCGCGCAGATTTATTTAGAGGGATCCTGTGCGCCATTATTAAAAATAGATACTCAAGGTTACGAGTGGCATGTTCTCGATGGGGCGCTTGCGACATTGCCAAGGGTGCGCGGAATCTTGATGGAATTATCCCTTCTCCCATTGTATGAAGGGCAGCGGCTCTGGCGAGAGAGTGTCGAGCGCCTGGAGGCTGAAGGCTTTGTTTTGTGGTCATTGCAACCAGCATTCGTAGATTCGACTAATGGGCGGACCATGCAATGGGATGGGTTGTTTTTTAGGCAATGAGCTTGAATCGACCACGCATATCAATAATAACGCCAAGTTTTAATCAAGCCGCGTTTCTGGAACGCACCATCTTGTCGGTGCTCGGGCAGGATTACCCCAATCTTGAATACATCGTCATCGATGGTGGTTCCAGCGATGGCAGCGTAGATATTATTCGTAAGTATGAAAATCGCCTGGCTTTCTGGGTAAGCGAACCAGATCATGGTCAAGCTCACGCCATCAACAAGGGGCTGCGGCGCGCTACGGGTGATTGGATGGCATGGCAAAACTCGGATGATATTTTTTATCCTTCTGCTTTTTTTCGCGTGGCCGGTGTTATTCAAAAAAATCCTGAAATAGATTTCATCGTTGGAGATATAATTTTAATTGATGAAAATGATACGGTGCTACGCCCAATGTGTTATGTCAAACCAACCTATAAATCACTGCTGGCCGAGGGCATGGTACTTACCAATCAGGCGGCTTTTTGGAAAAGAAAGATCCATGATGAAATAGGATTTCTTGATGAGAATTTACATTACGGCTTTGATTATGAATGGTTTTTGCGTATACTTAAGCATACGGATAAGTCCTATCATATACCGAATTTTATTGGTGCGCTAAGGTATCATCAAGATACGAAAACCAGCTTAAAACAAACATGCTTCGAAAAAGAATATGCGCAAATCATCAATGAGCGCTCACTGCCCGCGTGGATAAAAATCATTTATTTAATTCGTAGATTAGCGCTGACCTTGGCTTATGGCAGATTCGGATATGTGTATAATGGCTTTATAAATCGCTGTAATGCCTGGTTATTGAAGGCAGGTAAAATTATTTGATAAATATTTCAATAATTACAGTTTGCTATAACAGCGCGGCGACAATTGAGGATACTTTGGAGTCTGTCGCTGCGCAGTCGTATAAGAACGTTGAGCACATTATTATTGATGGCGGCTCGACAGACGGCACGGTGGAGTTGATTCGTGGGTGGAAAAAAACACACGCTCCGCATCATTGCCGAACCTGATCTTGGAATATACGACGCGATGAACAAGGGGATACGATTGGCAACCGGCGATATCATCGGAATTCTCAATTCAAACGATGTGTATTACGACAGTAACGTCCTCGAAGAAGTTTCCAAAACTTTGACTGACACTTCAATTGAAGCATGTTACTCAGATCTGATTTACGTGGCCCAGGACAACATCAATGATATCATCAGATATTGGAAATCCCGCGTTTTCAGAAAGGGTTTATTCAAAACAGGCTGGGTGCCGCCGCACCCGACTTTTTTTGTTCGCAGAAATGTTTATGAAAAATACGGGCTCTATGATTTGAATTATCCCCTAGCGGCGGATTTCGAATTGATGGCACGATTGCTGGAGCGTTTTCAGGTTACATCTGTTTATGTTCCCAGGATATTTGTCAGGATGCGCCGCGGCGGTGTGACCAATAAATCGATGCTTAATATTCTCCGGCAGAATATAGAAATTTATAAAGCTTGCAGAAAAAACAACATTTCACTGTTTTTGCCTTCTTATCTTGCGGCGAAAATAATATCCCGGGCTAAGCAATACTGCCTCAGGTCGTAATTATGATTAAAATACTCATAACAGGCGCCAATGGCTGCATCGGAAGCGAGTTGGTAAAATGCCTGATGGAAGCGGGGTATAAAATTAACGCGCTGGCATACGATAGCTCGGATGAAAATAATATCAGAGGTTTGGAAAATATTGAAATTGCCTACGGAGATATATGCGACTCAAAAAAGATTGATGAACTGCTGTCGTTAAAACAGTTTGATGTGATTATCCATTTGGCGGCCATCGTTCATGAGCGTGAAGCGGGGGAAAGTGATTATGAAAGAGTCAATTACCGCGCCACGGTAGAGCTTTTTGAGCTTGCCAAAAAACACCATGTTCAACAATTCGTTTTTGTCAGTACTGTGGCAGTATATGGTGAAGAAACCCCAAGGGCATTTGACGAAGAAGCGCCGTGCAGCCCTCAAACTCCATATGCTTTATCAAAGTGGAAAGCCGAGGAGTATATTAAAAATAATTGCCGTCAGGATATCAACTACACTATTATCAGGTCTACAACAGTTTACGGAAAACATGATAAAGGGAATATTGCCCGTCTTTTTAGAATTGCCCGCAGAGGAATTGTTCCAGTTATTGGTGACGGTAATAATTTGAAGAGCCTTGTTTTCGCGGAAAATCTTGCCTCGGGTATCACTTCGGCGCTACTCAATCCTTCAGCTTATAATCAGACATTTATTTTAAGTGATGATAAATCATATTCGGTTAACGAAATTATCAAAGAAATTGGTAATGTTATCGGCAGGAAGATAATTGTTGTTCATTTGCCTTTGAAAATTATCATGGCTTTTTTGAAAATCATCAACTTCTTTTTCATGGCTTTATTTAAAAAGCAAATGCTTAATCCTTCTTCTGTGAGAGGACTTTTTACCATGAATACATTCGATATTTCTAAAGCAAAAAGCATTTTAAATTATTTGCCTCAATATTCGCTCGGCGTTGGTTTAAAAAAAACATACCCGCAGGCATAAGCTAGCGAGTTTTTGGTGTGCCTTCGCATTTTATTGCCTTGGTATTCATCATTTAGCGAGGGCGAAAGAATTATCAGACAATATGATAAAGAGCATTTAGTTCAGTATGTTGGCGGAATTAAATAAAAATTGCGGTGGAATGTTATGAAGAGAATCTTGGATTTTACCGCGGCTCTTGTCCTGCTTGCGATAGCGGCGCTTCCTATGTTGATAATTGCCGCAGCCATTCGCCTGACTTCCCGCGGGCCAGCCTTGCACTGGTCGGAAAGAGTAGGCAGAAACAACGTTATTTTTAAAATGCCAAAATTCCGCACAATGCGCCTGGGCGCGCCTGATTTGGCCACACATCTTAATGAGCAGCTTGCCCGGCGCATGCTCGGGAAGCAATCTCATAAGCTCTTAAAAATATTAGATTGGCACAACGCTTGAGAGGCGTTTCGCAATGACAAACAGCTATTGTGACACAGTTTTTAAATATTTATTGTGAAATAAGCGTGACAACAAAATGATATTAAATCCTCAACTAAAAAATCCCAAATTCTATTTCATGATATTTTGTGACGCGGTTATTTTTGCCGTTGCGTTAGTTTCGGCCTATATGTTCCGTTTTGAATTTTCTCCGGATGTTTTATTCAAAGAGCAAATGATAAAGATGCTTATCTGGGTTGTACCATTTAAAAGCATCGTGTTTATATCTATGGGGCTTTACCGTGGCATGTGGAGGTATACCGGTGTCAGGGATTTTTGGCTTTTAGCGAGAGCCTGCCTGTTGGCAACGTTGATTATCATGGCCTTTATTCTTTACGCGCATAGATTTGCAGGTTATTCCCGTGTTGTATTTATTGCCGATGGATTAATCACTTTTCTTTTAGCAGGTGCAATGCGGATGGCTATTCGATCATATTTTTCTGCTGTTGACATCAAGTCTGGTGAAAAACGCAAGATAAAACCTCATACGAAAAAAGTATTAATTATCGGTGCCGGTGATGCTGGCGAAAAAATATTAAGAGAAATATTCGATAATTACCTGGTAGATTATAGCGTTGTAGGCTTTATTGATGATGATCCGGCAAAAAAATATCGGTCGATTCATGGCATTCGGGTTATGGGCTCAGTTCATGATATGGCGAATATTATTGAATCAAAAGATATTGAGGAAATACTTGTTGCCGTTCCATCGGCCAGCGGTGATCAGCTTAGGCGTATCGTTGAAGCATGCACGCAGTGCGGCGTTCCTTATAAAGTATTACCTTCAATTGGAGGGCTCATTGATGGGCGTGTTAGCGTTAAAGTTCTGCGCGATGTCAGTTACGAGGATCTTTTGGGCAGGCCGGAGGTAAAATTAAACATTGAAGGTATGCGCCACTTTTTAAACGGAAAGACTGTTCTGGTTACCGGTTGCGGCGGTTCCATCGGCTCGGAATTATGTCGGCAAATTGTTAAATACAACCCGTGTTTGATTGTATTGCTTGATGCGAGCGAAACAAATCTTTTTTATATCCAGATGGAAATACAAAACGAGAAAGTATTTAAAAATTGTCAGGCGATTTTAGGGTCGGTTCAGGATGAAAAATTAATGAGCGACGTTTTTAAGCAGTATAAACCGGAAGTAGTTTTTCATGCCGCGGCTTATAAGCACGTTCCCATGCTGGAGACAAATCCGTGGGAGGCAGTTTTTAATAATATTATCGGCAGCCGAAATGTTATGGAGATGTCTATTAAATATGATGTCGAAAAATTTGTCCTGGTTTCAACCGATAAAGCGGTACGTCCCACTAATGTTATGGGCGCGAGTAAGCGGGTAACAGAATTGATAATGCAGTCTTTACATGGCAGCGCCACGCGTCTTTATGGCAGTGCGTTTTGGCAACGTTGTCGGTTCATCTGGTTCAGTTGTTCCGTCTGTTTCGAAGACAGATAGAGCAGGGCGGCCCGGTTACGGTGACGCACCCTGAAGTTACCCGTTACTTTATGACTATTCCTGAGGCATCTCAGCTGATATTGCAGGCCGGTACCATGGGGGAAGGCGGAGAAATATTTATTTTGCGCATGGGAACACCAGTTAAAATTGCTGATATGGCACGCGATTTAATCCGTCTTTCGGGAAAAGAACCGGACATTGATGTAAAAATCGTATATACCGGTTTGCGTGATGGAGAAAAACTATATGAAGAGCTTATTTCCGAAGGGGAAGGTATTCTGCCTACCAATCATGAAAAAGTAATGGTTCTTCGTTCAAATCAATTATTTAATGGTGCGGAAAGTTTGCCGCAAGCGAAGGAAGAGCTGAAAAAAGAAATTGACGAATTAGTAGAAGCGGCCGAACGTCATGACGCGAAAGCGATAAAATATCTTCTTCAGAAACTGGTGCCGGAATATAATCCGTATAATAATGAAACTGTTCTATAAAAGGCATTGATTGTCTCAAAAAAAATATAACTGTATAAATCTAAAAATTATTAATTATACTCAAAATACTATGAAGAAAAGCTGTTCCATGAGGAAAAAGATTATTTGGGTTATCTCACCATTTTCAGACCCAACGCTTCAACATTCACCGGACAGATATCGTTACATTTGCCATGAGCTTACCGAAAAGGGTGCAGCGGTTTGCCAATTCATCAGCATGTTTGACCATGGCAGGAAGCATCATAGGCAAATAGGTATGCTTCCATGGCGTTGTGTTACAGTTTTTGAGCCTGGGTATAGAAGCAATGTGAGTTTTCGGCGCATGTTCTCACATGTGGTTTTTGATATATTGATATTGTTTTATTTTATCCGTGAAATCATGCGAAGTGGACGACCGGACACAATATTTTCTGCATTACCACATAACGGGTCAGCTTGTGTCGCTGCCCTTTTTGCCATGGTGTTTCGCTCGCATTTTATTGTGGATGTTCATGACACATGGCCAGAATCAATGCTTGGAGTTGTGAAACAAAACTTTTTGACACGCATAGTTTATCGCTTTTGGAAAATTTGTGCTGATTTTCCTTTACTATGCGCAGATAAGGTGTTTGGCGAATCTGAGCGCTATGCTGAGCGCGCCAATACTGTTCGTAATCGTTTTGGTCGTTCTCCGGCACTCGCGATTTATCTTGGTGGCGATTTGTCTTATTATCAAGAAATTCAGCCAGCGGTGCTCCCTGATGAGTTGAGGAGTGCCAGCTTTATTGTCGCTTATGCGGGGACATTGGGCGTGAACTACGACCTTGACTGTATTATTGATGCGTTCGTTGCTTTTCAAAAAGAATGCCCGGATGCTGGGTTAATGTTTTTAGGTGGTGGTGAACGAGAGCATCACATAAAGTCGCGGCTTTTGAACTATGGTGTAAGATCATGGGTATCAGGAAGGATACCCCATAGGTTGCTCGTAGCTTATCTCAAATGTTCAAAAATCGGACTAAATTGTTTCACTCTTGGCGGAAATGTTGCTTACTCATATAAGCTAAATGACTATCTGCTTACGGGATTACCCGTAATAAATAGCTTATCAGGAGAATCTGCGGAGTTTATATTAAAGCACAATCTTGGTGTAAACTATAATGCAGGTGACTTGTCCAGCTTATTAGAAGCTTTCCGATTTTGCCGTGCCAGATGGATAAAAGATCCCGATTGGTCAGAAAGTGTAAAATATTATTCCTCGCATTTCTTAGAGCGCCACGTTATTTATCAACCTTTGATAAAGTATTGTCTGCATCACACCTCCACTTGAAAAACTATTTCTTTCTGTGAACAGGCTTTTCAAAATATGTAATTCTTTTTTTTATGGCGAACGTTAAAAAAAATATCGCGGCTAATCTGATCGGCAATATCTGGCAGGTTATTGTTGGCCTTCTGTTCATCCCTTTTTATGTTAAATTCATGGGCGTGGAATCATACGGCCTGGTGGGCATTTTTGCTACTTTGTCGGTATTGGCTGGCGTTTTGGACATGGGCCTGGGAAACACAATTAATCGGGAAATGGCGCGGCGCTCCGTTCTTGCTGATGGTAAGCAGGAAATAAGAAATCTTGTCCGCTCTCTGGAAATTATTTACTGGTGCGTGGCAATTTTCATCGGTCTTATCATAATTATCATATCTCCTTTTGTTGCCCAAAATTGGATACAGGCTAAAAATCTGCCAATTAAGACTGTAGAACAGGCCATTTTGATTATGGGGCTGATTATGACGCTTAGTTGGCCGGCCAGTTTATATGCAAATGGTCTTTATGGTTTACAAAAGCATGTGCTATTAAATACTGTCAATATTTGTGTTGTAACTGTGCGCGGTATAGGCGCTGTTTGTATTTTGTGGTTAATTTCTCCCACAATTCAGGCGTTCTTTTTGTGGCAAATATTCATCAGCGGCACGTCTACGGTTCTTTTAGCTTTTTTTCTCTGGCGCAGTCTCTGCCGCCGGCGGAAAATAAACCCATGTTTCAGATGCGGCTCATTAAAAGCATCGGCAGATTTGCTGCGGGAGTTGCCTCTATCACCATTTTGTCCGTCATTCTCACTCAACTGGACAAGGTCATATTAAGCAAAATGCTTACGCTGGAAGTATTTGGCTATTACACACTGGCGGGTGTTGTGGCGATGAGTCCTTTGCGCATAGCTTTTCCTGTTTTTACGGGGATTTACCCAAAATTTACGCAATTGGTTTCCTCGGCCAATTTCGAAGAGCTGAAAATCCTTTATCATAAAGCAAGTCAACTTATGGCAGTGTTAATTATTCCTTTCTCCGTTATATTTGCTTTTTTTCTTATGATCTAGTATTGCTATGGACGCAAAATGCGCTCATCGCGGAAAAATCATATATGTTAGCTAGTATTCTCATTTGCGGCACAGCTTTCCATGCTCTTTTGCTTACCCCTCACGCCTTACAATTAGCTTTCGGCTGGACAAGGTTATTATTTTTCAAAAATTTGATCGCCGTGATCGCGCTGGTGCCTTTAATTATCTATATGACCACTGCCCATGGAGCAATTGGTGCTGCATATGTTTGGGTTATTCTGAATTTCATCGTTTTTTTATTTGAAATACCTATTATGCATAGGCGTATATTACGCGGGGAAGAATGGAAATGGTACGCACAGGATGTCTTGTTCCCGCTGATGGCATCTTTACTGGTTGCGGGAATGGGAAAAATATTGATGCCCAAGGAAATGCCGCAGTTAATGAGCTTAACATATTTATTGATTATTTCCGCGGCCACGCTGGCAGGTACAGCAGCAGCTACCTCTACTACAGGGAATGGCTTTACGCGCAGGCGCTGAAAGTTATGAAATGTAAACCAGGATGAAATGCTATAGTGTTGCTACTGTCTTGCATTGGATATTTTAATAGCGATAATATTTATTCTGTTTTTGTCATTAGATAGGTGGAGCAGAAAACGGGAAAATGAGTCTGCGAAGCCACAGTGCAATTAAGCGTGTCTTTGACCTCCTTTTGGTTATGCCGGCATTAATTATTTTTTTGCCGCTGATGGTTTTTATTGCGGTGCTGATTCGCCTCGCAATGGGTAAGCCAGTTTTGTTTCGGCAAGAGAGGCCGGGATTGCATGGCAAACCATTTTTGTTGCTGAAATTTCGGACGATGAAGGATGAGATGGATGCAAGCGGCACCTTACTATCCGATGCCCAGCGCCTTACCGATTTAGGTCGTTTTCTTCGTGCAACCAGCCTTGATGAGCTGCCCGAATTGTTCAATGTGCTTAAAGGTGATATGAGCATTGTCGGGCCGCGCCCTTTGTTGACACAATATTTGGAGCGCTATACGCCCGAGCAGATGCGTCGGCACGAGGTGAAGCCGGGCATTACCGGCTGGGCACAGGTCAACGGGCGCAACGCAATAACCTGGGAAGAAAAATTTAAACTGGATGTCTGGTATGTGGATAACTGGTCATTGTGGCTGGATATAAAGATAATATTAATTACTATTTGGAAAATAATTAAAAGAGAAGGTATTAATCAGCCCGGCCAGGCAACGATGGAAGAATTTAAACCATTGAAATAAAAATCTTTTGATTAATGCATTTGAGGAATAACTCTTTGGGTAAAGATAGAGATACTGGCCGCAAATTTGAATTTTGTGAGCTTAAGAGGAGGTGAAAAATGAAAGGTGATTTAATAATTTATGGTGCAGGCGGGGCTGGTCGTGAATTGGCGTTTTCACTTTCTTTGGAAAGTGACGCTAATAAGCGTTGGAGAGTAAAAGGATTTGTTGATGATGATAAATCTCTTTGGGGTAGAGCAATCAATGAAATACCTGTGCCTGGCGGCTTTGAATGGCTTAGTGCTAATGGTGGCGCTACAGCAATAACAAATGTTGGAAATCCTTTAAGAAAAAAAGAATTGGTTCAGAGACTTAAGCAAATTGAGGGCATATCTTTTCCATTGATAATAGGGCCGAATAGCATTGTTTCAAATATGGTCGAATTCGGTGAAGGATGCATAGTTGCTTTGTCCTTCAATTGGATAAGTCCCAATGTAAAATTAGGCGAGTTTGTCTTTGTAAATTGCTCAACAAGAATTGGGCACGATGTTTCTATTGGCGATTATACAACAGTTTTTTCGGATATTGATATATCAGGCGGGGTCCAAATAGGGTCCTGTTGTATTATTGGTTCTGGTGTAACGATTAATCCTTCCATTATAATAGGCAAGGGATCGATTATTGGTGCAGGTTCAGTTGTTTCTAAAAATATTCCTGCAAATGTCATTGCCGCCGGTGTGCCTGCGCGTATAATAAAGGAAATACATGAATGAGGAGAATTCGCTAAATTGAAGCAAATAATCATGCTAGGTGCGGGTGGCTTTGCGCGCGAAATTTTAGGCACTATAGATGATATAAATACGCAAACGGGTGCTAGTATATCACCAATTGGTTTTATTTATGACGGTGCAAATAAAGATAAGGGAAAATTAATTCATAATATTCCTGTTTTGGGGGAAATATCATGCTTAAAAAACTTTGATTTGCAGGAGGTACAATTGGTTGCCGCAGTAGGTCGTTCTGTCTGGCGGCGTAAAATGGTGGAGGAGGCAAAAAAATTTGGCGCCATATTCATGAGTATTATCCATCCAACTGTAATAATAAGCAAATGGGCAAAAATCGGTGAAGGCGCCATTATTCGGGGATTTAGCAATGTAATGCCAGAAGTGGTAATCGGGGATTTTTTTGTTGGTAATAGTTTTGTAAGCATCGGCCATGATGCGCTTATCGGTAATTTTGTTCACATGAACCCACATGTTTTTATTTCAGGAAAAACTAAAATAGGCAACGATGTCTATATCGGTGTCCGCGCAACGATTTTGCCTTGCAAGATTGGAGACAATACTATCATCGGCGCCTGTGCCTTAGTGACCAAAGATGTGCCGCCCAATATGCTGGCCAAAGGAATTCCGGCCAAGTTTTATGAAATGAAAGAAAAGGAATATTAAGTATGCGACATGGAGCGGCAGTTGGCGCCGCTCTGATAAAATTGCCCGCAATGATTTTAGCTAGAAGATTATGAAAATCTAACCTTTGTTTTAGTTAAAAAGACGGATGTTGCCTCGTCAAATGCATAGATTGAAAAAGCAATTTTGAAAACCGCAAATATATTATTGCCTGACAAAAGATTGAAATATAGTTTTAAATGGATGGATGAAATACCAATTGAAAAAAGCGTGAAAATTCGGATACTAATTAGCAAGGTAAAATAATATTTAAATCATTTATGGAAGAAGTTATTGATGATAAATGTAGAAGGAAAATGAAGTTATGGACTTAACTATAAACGGCGGCACGCCGGTACATACAAAGCCTTTTCCTTCCTGGCCGTTCTTTGATGCTGAAGAAATAGCTGCCGTGAATAAAGTACTTCAATCCGGAAACGTTAATTACTGGACTGGCGAAGAAGGACGTTTGTTTGAAAAAGAATTTGCCGCGAGCATCGGCGTGAATCATGCCGTGGCTGTGATGAACGGATCCGTGGCGCTGGAAGCCGCGCTGATGGCGCTAAATATTGGCGCCGGTGATGAAGTTATTGTTACGCCGCGCAGCTTCATAGCCTCGGCAAGCTGCGCAGTAATGCGGGGAGCAAAACCTGTATTTGCGGATGTGGATAGAAACAGTCAAAACATAATCGCTGAAAACATTAAAAAAGTTCTCACCAACCGCACCCGGGCGATCATCGCGGTTCATCTGGCAGGGTGGCCTTGTGAAATGGATGCGATCATGGAGTTAGCTAAAAAACATGGTCTCGCAGTTATTGAAGATTGCGCGCAGGCTTCTGGTGCCCTTTATAAAGGACGTCCGGTAGGTTCATTTGGTGATGCCGCCGCCTTTTCCTTCTGTCAGGATAAAATCATGACCACAGGTGGCGAAGGCGGCATGGTGGTGACGAATAACAAAGAAATCTGGTCGAAAGCATGGGCTTATAAGGATCATGGAAAAAATTATGACGCAGCTTATGGTAATAATGAAGTTAAACATGGTTCATCTTTTAGATGGCTACATGAATCTTTTGGAACAAACTGGCGTATGACGGAAATGCAGGCGGCAATAGGGCGGATTCAGCTGCGCAAATTGCCCGACTGGATTAAAACACGCAGGCGCAATGCGGGCATCCTAACTGAAGCTTTTTTGAATATTCCGTCGTTGCGCGTGACTGTACCGCCTGATCATATTTCGCATGCCTACTATAAATATTACGTTTTTGTAAAACCGGAAATGCTAAAAAGCGGCTGGAACAGGGATCGTGTTATTGCCGCGATTAATAACGAAGGTATTCCCTGTTTTTCCGGTAGCTGCAGTGAAATTTATTTGGAAAAGGCTTTCACTCCCGATATGCGCCCTGAAAAAAGGTTACCAGTTGCCGAAGAGCTAGGTGAAAACGCGATGATGTTTCTTGCTCATCCTACATTGTCCGAGAAGGACATGAAAAATATGGCTGCGGGAGTGAAGAAAGTTATGGCGGTTGCCTGCCGATAGAAATCATTTTATGGCGCATGTAGAGCGTTGGCAAAAGTCAAAAGCCGTGATAATTTTCAACCTTTGCACAACCAGGCCAATTCATCAATTTTGTCATACCGGGGGTATCCAGTATTTTCAAATACTTCCTAGATTCCGGCTTTCATAACCCGAAGGTCATCTACGACCGGAATGACCTAAAAAGAAGTTATACAAAGCTCTTAAAGCATCTTTGTCAAAATTTTGATTTTGCTAAAACTTTAAATTTTTTCATACGATAATTGATGATGATAAAGGGTTATTATCTTGTTGAAAAAGAAACTTATCTCTGCTAAAGAGAACGATATTTTGCGGAGGTAGCGGCACATTAACTTATCGGATTTACTGAATAATTCTGTAGAAAAGTACAAAGACCGGCCGGTCATTGTTTTTGAAAACCAGAGAATCAGCTACGGCGCGCTCGGCAGCGCCGTCAATGTTGCGGCACATCTGTTAAGGCAGGCAGGAGTAGTTAAAGGCGACAAAGTCGCTCTGGTTCTGCCTAATGTTCCCGAATATTTCTATTTCTATTTTGCCGCGGTGAAGCTGGGCGCGGTGGCCGTCCCTCTCAATACTTCTTCCACGCCTTATGAATTAAGTTACCTGTTGGACAACAGCGACACGAAAGTTTTGGTGGCAACCGAGCCAGTCCGCAGGCGCTATGAAGAAATTCGGGATAAACTGACCACCTGCAAAAAAATAATTGTTGTCGATAACCAGGATCAAAAACAAAAATTCAATCAATTATTAAAAAGCGGTGATCTTCGAGAAATCAGTGAAGACATAAACCCTGATGATCCCGCCGCGATCATTTATACGTCGGGTCTCACCGGCAAGGCCCTGGGCGCGGTCCTCACGCATCGCAATCTGTATTCTCAGTCTCACTTGACTCAGACCTATGTTAAAAGAACGTATAAAGATGTCGGGCTTTGCCTCATCCCTCTTTTTCATTCTTTCGGCGCTACGGTCAATATGATTAATGTCGTGCGCGCCGGCTGCAGCGTGGTGATGATGGACAGATTCACCATGGACGGGCTTTTCGGCGCCATTCAGAAGGAAAAAATAACGTATATCTGCGCCGTGCCCCGGCTTTATCTGGGCATGATTTTTCATGAAGGGGCGGCAAATTTCGATATAAGTTCACTGGAAGTTTGCGTCACCGGCGGCGCTGCCATGCCGCCCGAATTCATCGCGCCTTTTGAAGAAAAATTCGGCGTGAAAATTATTGAAGGATACGGCCTAACGGAAGCCTCACCTGCCTGCTCGTTCAACATGCTGGATCGGCCGCAGAAACCCGGCTCCATCGGCAGGGCTCTTTCCGGGACGGAAATTATAATTGCTGATGAAGAAGGGCGAGAACTGCCCCGTGGCCAGGTGGGGGAACTGATTGTCAGAGGCGATAACGTCATGCAGGGATATTACAAAGACGAAAAGGCGACCGCGGCTGTTATTAAAAAAGGCTGGCTGCACACGGGCGATTTGGGCAAGATGGATGAGGATGATTATATTTTTCTCACCGGCCTGAAAAAAAGAATGATTATCACCAGCGGTTTCAATGTATATCCCAAAGAAATCGAGGATATTCTGAACATGCATCCGGCGGTGCGTCAGGTGGAAGTAGTCGGCAAAAAAGATTTGATGCGTGGCGAAGTCGTGCTGGCGCGGATTGTATTGAAAGATGGGGCCGCTGTTGACGATAAGGAGATTCTCAAATATTGCCGCACTTATATTTCTTCTTATAAAGTGCCGCGAGAAGTGGAATTTGTGCAGAAAATAGATAATTGAGCAGCACCATCTGTCATTGCGAATCACGCCGTGGCGTGATGAAGCAATCTTATGTATTTGAGCGTTTGTTCATGAGATCGCCACGGCGGCAAGCGCCGCCTCGCCATGACAAAAAGGGGTGGCATCGCTTCGTCCCTGATAAATCGGAACTCGCAATGACCGTATTCATGTTGAGAAAAGGTTGCAAAACGCAAAAAACATATTCTAAGTATTTGATATTGGAAAGGAGCAAAAAATGAAAGAAGCAGTAATTGTCAGCGGAGCCAGAACCGCGGTGGGAGAATTCGGCGGATCATTAAAAGGAGTCAAGACCGCTGATTTGGGAGCGCTCGTTATTAAAGAAGCGCTGCAGCGCGCGGGATTGCGCCCGGCGGTGAATGATTTAATCAAAAGCTTTCGTCCCGACGCCCTGGGCAAATTTGAAATGACCGAGATCAACAAAAAATATTATCAATACCAGGAATCGCTCAAACCTGTTTATGTTGACGAAGTGATCATGGGCAATGTTTTGCAGGCGGGGCAGGGGCAGAATGTGGCGCGCCAGTCCTGTATTTACGCGGGACTCCCGGAAGAAACCAACGCCTACACGGTAAACAAAGTTTGCGCTTCGGGGCTCAAAGCCATTGCGCTGGCGGCGCAGGCGATTATGGCGGGCGAGGCGGAAATTATCGTTGCCGGCGGCATGGAGAACATGTCGAACGCGCCTTTTGCCGTGCCGGAAGCGCGCTGGGGCTACCGCATGAGCATGCCTTATTCCCAGATTACCGACCTGATGGTTTACGACGGCCTATACGAAATATTCAACGGCTACCACATGGGCATGACCGCGGAAAACATCGCGGCGCTTTATAAAATATCGCGCCAGGAGCAGGATGAATTTTCGCTGCGCAGCCATCAAAGAGCGCGCGCGGCCAGTGCCTCGGGCGCGGTAGCGGACGAAATTGTTGAAGTGGTTGTGCCTCAGAGAAAAGGTGATCCAAAAATATTTAAAGTTGATGAGCGGCCGATGGATACTTCGATGGAGAAAATGAGCAAGCTGGCGACGGTTTTCAAAAAAGACGGCACGATTACCGCGGGCAACGCCTCCGGCATCAACGACGGCGCAGCGGCTGTTGTAGTAATGAGCATGGATAAAGCCAAAGAGCTGAATCTGGAAGTTTTGGCAAAAATTAAGGGATGGGCCAGCGGCGGTGTGGACCCGGCATACATGGGTTTGGGGCCGATTCCCGCCACGCGCAAATTGTTTAAAAAATTGAATTTAACCATTAAAGACATTGATTTGATTGAACTCAATGAAGCGTTTGCCTCGCAGGCGCTGGCTTGTGTGAAAGAGTTGAATATCGATATGGAAAAATGCAACCTCAACGGTGGCGGCGTATCTTTAGGTCATCCGATCGGCTGCTCCGGCGCGCGCATTACTTACACGCTGGCCATGCAGATGAAAAAGAAAAATTTAAAAAGAGGGCTTGCTTCGCTTTGCATCGGCGGCGGCCAGGGAATGTCGATAGTCATCGAAAGACCGTAGATTAATATACAAAGGTGTCAGGAAAAAGGCGCGTCTTATGACGCGCCTTTTTTGTGAGAACTTATGTGAATTTTGAACGATCAGTATGATATGTTTTTGATGTGGTGCTGTGTCCTGTAAAGCCTGTCCCCCGCTGGCGGGGGATTAAGGGGGTGGATTTTCTTGCAACGATAGCGCTTGGTTAATTTCCTCCCCCGCGCCCCCTCCAGAGGGGGATAATAAAAGGTACGCCCCGGAGGGGGACAGCGAAAAGCCTCCTGCCACCTTCAGTCTTCAGCCTTTGCTCTTTACTTCTTGCTGTCAGAAACTATTTCAATCAGTGAAGGATCATAATCTTGAGGTTTTTCGTATCCTAGAAGATTCAAAAGTGTCGCCGCGATATTGGAAAGACCTTTATCTTTTAAATCAGCCATGCGGTATTCGCCCTGATACAGAGGATCATAAATAATAAAAGGAACCGGATTCAGGCTGTGCGCGGTTTTTACGGATTTTGCGCCTTTCTTATCTATAGTAAACATCTGGTCCGCGTTGCCATGGTCCGCGGTAATAACAGCGATTCCTCCTAATTCTTTAACAATATTAAGCAGTTCTCCTACGCATAGATCCACGGTTTCGACCGCAACAATAGCCGCTTCCATTTTGCCGGTATGGCCGACCATATCACCGTTAGGGAAATTGAGCCTGCCGAATTTGTAATTGCCGCTTTTGAGTAAATCAATTGTTGTGTCTGTTATTTCTTTTGCTTTCATCTGCGGCGCTTTATCGAATTCAATTCTATCCGAAGGTATCTCCACGTATTTTTCCAGGCGTTCATCGATATAACCCGAACGGTTGCCGTTCCAGAAATATGTCACATGGCCATATTTTTGTGTTTCGGAAACGGCGAAAGATTTTACCCCCATGGTGCAGAGATATTCGGTGACCACGCGGTCGATTGCCGGTGGCTGCACGAGAAAATTAGGCGGGATGTGCGCGTCGCCGTCATACTCCATCATGCCCGCGTAAAATATATCCGGCAGCGGCCCGCGGTCGAATTCAGTAAAATCTTTTTCGGTGAACGCACGAGATATCTCGATGGCGCGGTCGCCCCGGAAATTGAAAAATATCACAACGTCGCCGTCAACGATTTTCCCTTTGGGCTTACCCGTGCTGTCGATGACGACGAACTCGGGCAGGTACTGATCCGTCGCCTTCGGGTCTTCCTCGTAAAATGTTTTCACGGCTTGTGACGCTGAAGCGAAACATTCTGCCCTGGCCCAGAACATGGGCATCCCAGCCCCGCTTGACAATATTCCAGTCGGAATTGTAGCGGTCCATCGTGACTTTCATCCGGCCGCCGCCGGAGGCGATAGCGTAGTCAAGCCCCCTCTGTTTGGAAATATTTTTCAGTTTTTCTTCCGTCGGGAGAAGATAATCCAGCGCCGTGCGCTCTCCCACGTCGCGGCCGTCCAGCAGCGCGTGCAGTTTTACTATTGGGAAATTCAGCTCGGCGCACTTATCGATTAGAATGTATAGTTGTTCGATATGAGAATGAACATTGCCGTCGGATAAAAGGCCGATAAAATGAACTGTCCCGCCGCTTCGGGCGCGTTTGGCGATTGTCTCCCATACTTCTGTGTTAAAAATTTCTCCGCTTTTGAGCGCTCTGTTGACGAGACGCGCGCCCTGGTCAAAGACACGGCCCGCGCCGATCGCGTTGTGCCCCACTTCGCTGTTGCCCATATCGTCATCCGAAGGCAGGCCGACCGCCATGCCGTGGGCATTGAGCTGCGTGTAAAGATCCGATTTGAACAATTTGTCCAGATTGGGAGTTTTCGCGAGCCAGACCGCGTTAGATTCATCCGGTTTGCCGATGCCGATGCCGTCCATGATAATCAGAAGCAGCGGGCCTTTTCTGCCGTGAAAATATTTTAAATTATCAAGATGTAATGACATTCAAGCTCCTTTGGTCTTAGGCCTATTTTTCTTGTCCCCCGCTGGCGGAGCACACCCGGCGTATGCCGGGGAGGTGGATTTTCTTACAACGATAGCGCCTCGTTAATTTTCCTCCCCCTGCGCACCCTCCGAGGGGACACGCTTCACCTTCAGTCTTTGCCTTTCATGCGGCATTCTCTGCATGCGCAGGGTTTCGCCTTCGTCCCGCATCCGCGGGATTCCGCTCCGCTAAAGCGGAGCTTCACCTTCAGCCTTAGGCCTTTACCTTTTATCTATCTTCCCTTAAAGTTCGGTTTTCTTTTTTCCAGAAAAGCGCTCATTCCTTCCTTCTGGTCTTCGGTGGCGAAGCATTGCGCGATGGAGCCGATCTCCAGCGCCGAGGCGTTATCCAGCGACATGTCAAAGCCGTAGTTCATCGCGTTTTTCGCCATTTTCAGGGCGAAGGCAGGAAGAGCGGCAAATTTCTGCGCGAATTTTTTTGTTTCTTCCATTAATTTGTCTGCCGGGAAAACTTTATTGACCAGGCCGATTTCGTAGGCGCGCGCCGCATTTATCTGCGCGCCGCTCAAGATAATTTCCTTGGCCAGGCCCATGCCGATAAGCCGGGGAAGGCGCTGCGTGCCGCCCCAGCCGGGGATGATGCCGATTAGAATTTCCGGTTGGCCAAAAACGGCTTTCTCCGAGGCAAAGCGAATATCGCAGGCCAGCGCGATTTCCGTCCCTCCGCCCAGAGCGAATCCGTTTATCGCGGCAATGGAAGGTTTGGGCAGCGTTTCAATAAGGCGCATTGTTTTGTGTCCCATTTCCATCATTTCCAGAATATCCACGAGCTTGGCGTTTTGCATCTGGGAAATGTCAGCTCCGGCAACAAATGCCTTTTCGCCCGCGCCGGTAAAAATCAGCGCCCGGACGTCTTCGTTTTTGGCACAGAAATTAACCGCATCGTAAATTTCGGCCACCACCTCATAGTTCATGGCGTTTAAAACCTTGGGGCGATTGAAAGTGATTGTTGCTACCTGATCCTCGATGTTCAAAAGAATGTTTTTGTATTCCATATTGTTTATCCTTTCTTAAAATAAGTAATGTCAAAAAACTTTATCTTTTGTCCCCCGGTGACGCGCATCAAAGGGGTGAAATTATTATCAAAATAGCATGTTAATGCCTATTTCCACCTCCGCCCGCGGAGGACAGAAATCTTTCGCCTCAAACTATTTTTTCGGTGTCCCCCGCTGGCGGGGGATTAAGGGGGTGGATTTTTCTATTTCATTGATAATACTTTCCAATGCGGCTTTAACGCCAGCAATATTTTTCAACACTTCTTCGTCAGTAAATCTAACAACTTTAAAGCCCACCTTGGTGAGTTCATTTTCGCGTAGTTTGTCTTTTCTAAATGCTACCTCATTATCATGGGTAACTCCGTCAACTTCAACAATCAGCATCAATTCTTTGCAGAGAAAATCAGCGATGTAATGCAAAACAGGCCGCTGTCTTCTGAATTGATACCCTCTTAATTGTTTTGCGCTCAAAACGTATTTCCACAAACATGCCTCTGCTTTTGTGAGATTATTTCTGAGTTGTTTCGCCAGAGGCTGAAGAATTTTATTATACGCGTAATTATCATGCGAAAATTTATTCATTTCCACCTCCGTCGCTTCGCGACATCCGGCAGACCAAGTATGCGCTGGGCGTGACTGCCGGACTGACGCCTCACCCACAGTCTAGTCTTTTCTTGTCCCCCGCTGGCGGGGGATTAAGGGGGTGGATTTATTTGCAACGATAGTGCTTGGTTAAATTTCCTCCCCCTGCGCCCCCTCCAGAGGGGGACAGCAAGAAGTGTCTTTCCACCTC
This sequence comes from uncultured delta proteobacterium, assembly GCA_963813455.1. Taxonomy (GTDB): domain Bacteria; phylum Desulfobacterota; class Syntrophia; order Syntrophales; family Smithellaceae; genus UBA4810. The sequence continues at coordinate 64,453 of CAWEZF010000013.1, read as the reverse complement.
CGTCGCTTCGCGACATCCTCCGCCGGCGGAGGAAACAGAAATCGTGATATGATGAATTTAGTTACCTCACTTTAAGTGATTTTTCCACAAAAAAGCCCGCCGGTAAAAATCAGGCGGGCTTTTTTTCAATTATGTCGCAAAGTCATATCAGACTCTGCAAGTTTCTTCGGGAGCCTTGTATTCTTCGACGCCCATGGCCTTCAGAACGATTTCCGAGATGTCCAGAGCAACCATTTTTTCCGATAAGTTTCTGTCCTTGATGCCGTCAGAGAACATGGTCAGGCAGAAGGGGCAGGCAACCGCCACGGTTCCCGCGTTTGTCGCCGCGGCCTGATCCGTGCGCATGTTGTTGATGCGCTCGCCTTCTTCTTCCATCCACATTCTCGCTCCGCCGGCGCCGCAGCAGAAGCTCTTGTTTAAATTGCGGTCCATTTCCACCAGCTTTACGCCACCGATGGATTTGAGAATCTGACGGGGCTGTTTGTAGATGTTGTTGTAACGCCCAAGGAAACACGAATCATGATAAGTAAATGATCCATCCAAAGGCTGTTTCAAGGTTATTTTTCCCTTGGCCAGGAGGTCAGCGATAATTTCCGTGTGATGATAGACCTCAAAATTTCCGCCGAAGTTCGGATAATCCTTTTTCAGCGCGTTATAGCCGTGCGGGCAGATGGCGATAATTTTTTTCACGCCATAGCCGTTCATTATTTCGATATTGGCCTGCGCCTGCGTCTGGAAAAGATACTCATTGCCGCCGCGCATCGCCGAATCGCCGCAGCATCCTTCCTCGTTGCCCAGAATGCCGAAGCTTACGCCCGCCGCCTGCAGGATTTTCGCGAACGCGGAGGAAACTTTTTTACCGCGGTCGTCAAACGAACCGGAACAGCCGACGTAGAATAAATATTCAACATTGGGATCTTCCGCCAGTGTTTTTACGCCCAGTTCTTTGGCCCAGTCGCCGCGTGTGTGCGCTCCGATGCCCCACGGGTTGGAGTTGTTTTCCATGTTCCGGTAAGTCAACTGCAGTTCCGGTGAGAAATCAGCTTCGGTAAGAACTTTGTAGCGGCGCATATCGATAATCTTTGGCACATGCTCGATAGAAGAGGAGCAGTTTTCCATACAGTACATACAGTTGGTGCAATCCCACAGTTCATGCAGATCGATAACATCGCCAATCAGCGCTTTTTCCGGCGCGCGCCTTCGCCGCTTCTGCCGGTGCTTCTGCTCCTTCTGTGGCGGCTTTTACTTTGGCTTTGATTGCCGCGGGAGCTTTTTCCAGCCAGTGCGTTTTGATATCCTGGACTAATTTCTTCGGGGACAAATGCTTGCCGGATAGATATGCCGGGCAGCCGTCCTGACAGCGTCCGCACTTTGTGCAGGCGTCAGCGTCAAAAATCTGTTTCCAGGTGAATTCTTCCAGCTTGGACACGCCGAATGATTCCGCGTTTTCAAAATCACGGATGGGTTCCTGATAGCCTGTGGGTTTTAAAGACATCAGGAAATGATTGGCCGGAACCGTGATGATATGCAAGAGCCGCGAGTAGGGGATGTAAGCGATAAATCCCAGCGCGAGAAAAGTATGCGTCCACCAGCTTATCTTATGCCACAATTTCGCGGTTTCCGGATCCATTCCGGAAAACACGGAAGCCATTGTCCAGCCGACAAACGACCATGTTTCCCACATCGCGAATCCGGTGGAAGGATCTCTGGTGACGTGAATGCGCAGCGCTTCAATGATAAAACCGGTGACGATGATGGCGCCGATCAGTAAAAGACCAACAGCGTCATCGGCGGTATTATCTGATTTTTCCTTGTATGCCAGACGCTCCGGTTTCCAAATGTAGCGGCGAAACGCGGCCATCAGTATTCCGATAAAGACAAGCAGGCCGAACAAATCCATCATGAAGGAGAATCCCAGGTAAAAATCGCCGCGCAGAAAAGCCCAATCAAAAAAAGGCTCTGTAATATGAAATTCGCCGGCATCAAAAGCGGCTCCGAAAATCAAAACAAAGAAACCGAAAAAGATCAGACCGTGCATAATGCCGGGATAAGCGTCTTTCCACGTTTTTACCTGTAAAAATCCGTTAACAAACAATGACTTCAATCTCTGGGGAAGCTGATCCCAGCGGATTTCATCCTGCCCCATCGCTTTCCACATTTTCCAGCGGCGGTAAACGCCGTAGAAAAAAATCGCCAGGGCAATTGCGGTAAAAACAAAAAGCAACAATTCAAAACTTTCCGCGTTCCAGAAAACCTGACGTCCTTCGTTTCCTACTCCTATTGGGCTAATATTGTGTTCCATTGGTCCTCCAAATAACAGGTGTTTAGACTGAAGTTGTTTAGTTTGAATGTTATTAGACCGAAGACCGAAGGTAAGGTTATTTTTTTACCTTCAGTCTTCAGCCTTCGGTCTTTGGCCTTCAGCCTTTATACTTCTTTATCCTACCAGTTTTTTGCATTCAGCGGTGAGAGCCGGCACGACTTTGAATAAGTCATCCACGACACCGTAGTCCGCTTTGGTAAAAATAGGCGCTTCCGCGTCTTTGTTGATGGCGACGATGCATTTGGAAGAGCTCATGCCCGCCAGATGCTGAATCGCTCCGGAAATACCGCAGGCAACGTACAGGTTCGGGGATACGACTTTTCCCGTCTGTCCTACCTGGTCTTTTTGTTCACGCCATCCGGCATCAACTGCCGCGCGCGACGCTCCGACTGTCCCTTTGAGCACGCCGGCCAGTTCTTCCAGAATTGCAAAACCTTCCGGTCCTTTCAGGCCGCGTCCGCCGGAGACAATCACGTTTGCTTCGGTCAAATCCACTTTACCGCTGGTGTCTTTCTGCACTTCCAGCACTTTGCTTTTCTGCGCGTCAACTGCCACATCCACCTTGGTTACCGCGCCGGCTTTGGCGTTTTCCGCCGCCGGGAACACATTGGGGCGCAGCGAGGCCATTGCCGGGCTGGCATTGAAAGCCACTTCGCCGAAGCACTTGCCCGCGTACATCGGACGTGTGCAGATTAACTTGCCGCCGTCTATTTTTACATCCGTGCAGTCGGTGGCGAGTCCCGTGGCCAGTTTGGCGGCCACGCGCGCGGACAAATCCTTGCCCTGAACCGACGCGCCTAAAAGAACGATCGCCGGATCGTTGTCTTTGATGATTTTCGCGGTTACAGCGGCGTGCGCTTCCGTAACATAAGGTTCGAGCGCCGCGTTATCACCGACAAATACTTTATCCACTCCATATTTACCCAGCTCGGCGGCCAGTTTTTCCACGCCGGAACCAAGCAAAACCGCGCTTACTTCATCGCCGCTTTGGTCAGCCAGTTTGCGGGCAGTTGAAGCCAGCTCCAGGCTTATTTTCCTCAGCGCTCCTTCGCGCTGTTCTGCAACTATCATTACTCCTTTTGCCATTTTTCAATCCTCCGCTTCTTAAATTAAATAACCTTTGCTTCTTCTCTGAGCAAACGGGCTACTTCCGCCGCTTTCTGTTCCGGCTCGTCTCCACAGATAATTTTTCCGGGAGGTCTGGCCGGGGGCGGAATGGTTTTGGCTACTTTGGCTTTCACTTCGGTGGCGATTCCCAGCGCCGCGGCGTTTTTCACGTCCACGGGTTTCTTCTTGGCTTTCATGATACCGGGCAGCGATGCGTAGCGCGGTTCATTGAGGCCTTTCTGCGCCGTAACTACGCAGGGGAGCGCCGTTTCGATGGAAAGCTGCGCGCCTTCGATGGGGCGGATAACTTTCACGGAAGAGCCGGCGTATTCCAGTTTGGTGACGAGCGTTAGCTGCGGAATCCCTAAAAGTTCGGCCAGCATCGCGCCTACCTGGCCAGAGTCATCATCAATAGCGCGCTGTCCGCAGAAAATAATATCATGGGGCAGGCCTTTGATCACCGCCGCCAGAGCGGACGCGGTGACAAAAGCGTCGGCATTGTCGAGCGCCGGATCACGATACATGCACGCCTTTGTCGGCGCCCATGGCCAGAGCTGTTCTGATTGTTTCCATCGCGCGGGCCGGGCCCACGGAAACAACCGTTACATCCCCGCCGTTTTTCTCTTTGAGACGCAGGGCTTCTTCCACACCGTATTCATCGTAAGGGTTCATAACCCATTTGATCTGGCCGTCTTCGATACCCGAGCCGTCGGCTTTAACTTTGATCTGGGCTTCGGTATCCGGCACTTGTTTTACACATGCGATAATGTTCACAGTTTATACCTCCTTATTCTTTTTCGAATGCTTTGCTTTGCATAATCAACATTGTTTTTGTCATTGCGAGCTGAAGCGAAGTGTCAATGCTCCGTCGTGTCATTGCGACGGCACAACTCTGCATTTTTAGCATGCATCGGGATGCGCTTCGTTGGACTTTACGCCTCGCGATGACAGAGCAGCGATCACGCAGCCTTTTTGTAAAAAAGCCCGATCTCCTTTTCGGGGAAACCGGGCTTTGGTAATTACACTCTGTTTTTCACGATATCGTCAACAACCGAAGGATCAGCCAGCGTGCTGGTGTCACCCAGATTGCCCAGGTCATTAGCCGCGACTTTTTTGAGAATTCTTCTCATGATTTTGCCGCTGCGGGTCTTGGGAAGACCATCGGCCCACTGAATCTTGTCGGGGGTGGCGATGGGCCCGATTACCGTGCGCACATGCGCGACCAGTTCTTTCTTCAGAGCATCGGATTTCTCCACGCCGGTTTTCAGTGTAACGTAAGCGTAAATGCCCTGGCCTTTAATGTCATGGGGCATGCCGACAACAGCGGCTTCCGCGACAGACGCGTGAGCAACCAGCGCGCTTTCCACTTCTGCGGTTCCCATGCGGTGACCGGACACGTTGATGACGTCGTCGATGCGGCCGGTGATCTGATAGTAACCGTCTTTGTCACGGCGGCAGCCGTCACCGGTTACATAGTAGCCGGGGAACTGTTCAAAATAGGTTTCCTGGAAGCGCTTGGGATCGCCATAGACGCCGCGCATAATTCCGGGCCAGGGAACTTTGATGCACAGAGCGCCGCTGGCTACTGTGTCCTTGAATTCTTTGCCTTCGTCGTCGACCAGCACCGGCTGTACGCCGAAGAACGGCATGGTTGCCATACCGGGTTTGATATCAATCGCGCCGGGCAGCGGGGTAATCAGAATTCCGCCGGTTTCGGTCTGCCACCAGGTGTCCACGATGGGGCATTCGCCGCGGCCGATCACATTATAGTACCAGTTCCAGGCTTCGGGGTTGATCGGCTCGCCGACTGTTCCCAAGGTCTGCAGAGAAGAGATATCGCATTTCTTCACGAATTCATCGCCTTCCTTGGCAATCGCGCGGATAGCGGTCGGAGCGGTGTAGAAAATGTTGACTTTGTATTTTTCCACAACCTGCCAGAAGCGGCTGTAGGTCGGATAATTGGGCACGCCTTCAAACATAACGGATGTTGCGCCGTTGCAAAGCGGTCCGTAAACGAATGTAGCTGTGACCGGTGACCCAGCCCAGGTCGGCGGTGCACCAGTAGATGTCGCCGTCATGATAATCGAAAACGATCTTGTGGGTGTAGGACGTGTAAACCAGATAGCCGCCCGTGGTGTGCATAACGCCCTTGGGCTGTCCGGTGGAGCCGGACGTGTAAAGAATGAACAGTGGATCTTCGGCATCCATCCATTCCGGTTCGCACTTGGCATCAACTTTTTTCATTTCTTCATGATACCATTTGTCGCGGCCGGCAGTCATTTCGCACTTGATCTTGTCGCCGACTCTGTTGACCACGATGACGGACTTAATGGAGGGGCAGGACTTCAAAGCGTCGTCGGCAATGGATTTCTGGGGAACAGCTTTGGCGCCGCGGAAGGTGCCGTCGCAAACAACCAGAACCTTACCTTCGCAGTTGATAATTCTGTCACGAAGGGCGTCAGCGCTGAATCCACCGAATACGATACCATGAATGGCGCCGATGCGGGAACAGGCCAGAGCGGCAATACCCAGTTCTGGAACCATCGGCATGTAAAGAATGACACGGTCGCCCTTCTTGACGCCCTGTGCTTTGAGAACATTGGCGAACTTGCAGACTTCTTCATGCAGCTGTTTGTAGGTAATTGCTCTTTCTTCGCCCGGTTCGTTGCCTTCCCACTGAATCGCGATCTGATTGCCGCGTTTTTCGAGATGTCTGTCCAGACAGTTGTAGGATATGTTAAGTTTGCCGCCTTCAAAAAACTTTACGTAGATGGGGCCTTTCTTAATATCAAAATTGTAATCCATAACCTTGTCCCATTTTTTGAACCAGGTTACCTGCTGCTCGGCGATTTCCGCCCAGAATTTTTCGGGCTCTGCCACTGAGCGTTTCCAAAGCTTGTCATAAGCTTCTCTGCCGCTAATCCAGGCTTTCTTTTTCGCCTTTTCCGGAATCGGATAGATTTCCTTTAATTGAACCTTTGCGTCAGCCATACTTTTAAAAACCTCCCTTTTGTTAAATTATGATTTCAAACTAAAATTTATTGCTTTGGAGCAAGGCCAGACCCGGAGTTTTTCCGGGCGCAATTCTTGTGAACACAAGTCATATATTGACCGCGAGTCACAAACTATCTGTGCCCTGACCTACCTTAATAACAAGGCTCTGTCAAGAAATATTTGAAAAGCGCCGCATGAGCAATTTTTTCAATAAAATTATAATATTAGGGTGTTAGGGTGAAGGTGTAAAGGCAAATCCGTTGTTCGTGAAGCGTGAAGTGTATCTCGTGAAGCGGGGTGGAGAGTATCCTCCGCCGGCGCGAAGTCGGGCGAATTTCCAAAAGGCGTCAGTCCGGCAGCCACGCCCGGCGCATGCAGGGCATGCCGGATGTCGCGAAGCGACGGAGGTGGAAAAAAGGAAAAAAGGCTGAAGGCATAAGGCCTAAGACTGAAGGCTAAAGGAAAATAGGCAGGCCGAAGCGGAGAGGCTTTTCGCTGTCCCCTCTGGGGCGTGCCTCTTATTATCCCCCTCTGGAGGGGGCGCAGGGGGAGGAAATTAATAAAACGCTATTTTTGGCAGAAAAACTCCACCCCCTTAAGCCCCTCCAGCATACCCTGCATGCGCTGGGGTTCCCTGCCGGACGGGCGCGCCAGCGGGGGACAGGAAAAAACGAGATCGCTTCGTCGTTTCACTTCCTCGCGATGACACGGGGCGAAGAACTCCGCACCCTCAGTGATACCCCATGCCGTCATTGCGAGGCGGCAGTAAGTCGCCGCGGCAATCTCTTGAGGATCGCTTGTCATTTCACTCCTCGCGATGACAAAGTCAGAAATCCGCTTCATCGCCTGCCGGCTTCACGGATGACACATTGTTTCACGCTCATTGCCCATAAGCAATTGCCGGACCAGTTTAGCATTGTGCTGTTTATTTAAGACAATTGTTTTGACGCCGCTAAAAGCCTTCTCCTCAGCCTCTTTTTCGCCTTTTTAATTAAAAAACCCTTGACAGTGAAAACCGCCTTTGTTAGTTTCACGCTAATGTATCCTGCCTTAATTTTGAGGATATATTTATGTGAAGTGGCCTTTATAAAAAATGCCCGTTTTTTTAAAGGCGGATTTTTAAGTACTTGAACTAAAATTCAAGGAGGAAATAATGAAGAGATTTTGGTTAGTATTGCTGGCGCTGGGAATGCTCTTTGCGTTCAGCTCATCGGTCTTCGCGGCCGATGTGAAGTTTACCGGTTCTTTCTACGCGGCCGGTATGTATCAGGATAAAACCTCGTCTGATGAAAGACGATCACGTCCGACAACAGCACCGCTTTCTATTATCAGAGACTGCGCGTGGGGATGTACTTTGTCGTCACTCCGGCTCTTTCTTTGGTCACCCGTTTTGACGCGATGGAAAGAGTGTGGGGCGCACCCAGATCAGTGACAATGCTGGTGACCGCATGACCCGGCTACATTGCAGCGGATTCGCTTCTGCGGGAACCACGGCAGAAAATGAAAACATCGCCTTTGACTGGGCCTACATTCAGTATGTCTCCCCCATCGGCACGTTCCTGGTCGGTTATCAGCAGGACGGTGCCTGGGGAACGGTATTTGGCGACAACTCCGTTCCGCTGGCGAAAATTCAGTATGTCATCCGCACCGGCCCCGTGACCGCGGGCGCTTATGCCGGCAAGATTACTAGAGCTTAGCGATACCGCTAAGAATTGGACAGTGACGTGACGGATCAGGATTCCGATAAGTATGTCGCGTTTGTTAATTACGCGGTCAACAAGGACATCCAGGTCGGTCTGCTCGGTAGCTATATCCGCGACGCGTCGAACAGGGCAGGCAATGTGGATGCTCTCGGCGCCGCCCCTGTTGGTCTAGTTGCTACACAAATTCAAGTTTACTCTTTGCAGCCTTATTTCAAGGCCAAGTTCGGCCCCGTCGCTCTGGAAGGCGAAGTCAACTATGCCTGGGGCGACTTGAAGTTTGAAGACGACAGCTTCACGGAATGCCTTGGCTTAGGCTGGCGACAAAGTAAAAATCAAAAACCTGTCGGTTTACCTGGATGGTGTGGCTGATCTGGGCATGTTCTACGTGGGCGGCACGTTTGCCTATCTCTCCGGTGATAAGCGCAGGCGGAGACAAGATGGAAGGCGGCCTGCTTAACGGCGGCATCGACTGGAATCCCTGCCTGATTATGTTTAACTATGATAAAGCATACTGGGCAGGTCAGCTTGCCGGTTACGGTGGCACAGCGTTCCCGAATCCCAATCTAACAGCCGACTTCAGCGATGATCAATGCCTGGTTCTATCAGGGCAGAGTCGGCGTGCGTCCGGTTCCGGCACTGGATATCATGGCTGCCCTTGCTTACGCCTATGCGGATAAGAAAGCTTGTGGATCCACCGGAGCTGCTATTTGTACCCGAACCAGAAAAAGGATTATGGCTGGGAACTTGACGTAACCGCTACCTACGCGATTACCAATAACCTGAGCTATATGCTGGGTGTTGGTTATCTGTGGACCGGCGATTACTTCAAGGCTGGTGACCCGAGCAATAAGCTTAATGACGACTACCTGGTCATCAACAAGCTGACGTTGACCTTCTAATTCAGGCTGAAGCCGCAAGGCTGAAGACTGAAGGTTAAGGTCAAAGGCTGAAGGCTGAAGGTTTAAACCCGAAGGCTTTTGGTCTAAAATGTAAAACAATCATCCCCGGAAGGGCGGGCACCTTCCGGGGATTTTTTTATCCTTTTTTATGTCCTCCGCTGGCGGAGGTGTCGCGAAGCGACGGAGGTGGAAATAAGGAAAATAGGCTGAAGGCGAAAGGCCGAAGACGAAAGGGAAAAAAGGCTGAAGCCGGAAGGCTAAAGGCGCATGGAGACTTCTTGTTGTCCCCTCTGGGCGTACCTCTTATTATCCCCCTCTGGAGGGGGCGCAGGGGGAGGAAATTAATGAAGCGCTATTGTTGCAATTAAAACTCCACCCCCTTAATCCCCCGCCAGCGGGGGACAGGAAAAAATAAGTAAAGTCCGATACCCTGCCGGGAAAACGAGACTAAAAACTAAAAATGTTGTATCCTCCTCCGGCGGAGGTGACACGCAGTGTCGGAGGTGGAAAGAGAGGCAAGATGAACATTAATTCTCGTAATAATTATAGTTATAATAAAAATCTTCAGCCACTGGCCAGTCAATTAAGGAAAAACTTTACAAAAGCTGAGGCTTGTCTATGGAAATATGCCTTAAAAGCGAAAAAGTTAAAAGGGTATCAGTTCAGAAGACAGCGGCCTGTTTTTAATTACATCGCTGATTTTCTTTGCAAAGAATTGATGCTGATTGTGGAAGTTGACGGAGCTACTCATGATAATGAGACATCATTTGAAAAAGATAAAGTACGTGAAGAGAATCTTGCCCGAGCGGGATTTAAAGTTGTGCGATTTACCGATAATGAAGTATTGAAAAATATGGCTGGTGTTATATCTGAATTAGAACGGCTGATTGACGAGATGGAAAAGTCCACCCCCTTAATCCCCCGCCAGCGGGGGACAGGAAAAAAATAGGCCAAAGGCGGAGATCAGCGTTGTTCGCGAAGCGTATTCGTATCGTAAAGAATTTTTCTCTTGGCGAAAAACTTTCACGCTACACCTTCAGTCCCGCATTCGCGGGATTATGCTCCGCTAAAGCGGAGCTTCACCTTCAGCCTTAGGTCTTCAGTCTTCAGTCTTAAGTCTTCAGTCTATACCCCTAGCTCTCCTCTTCACGCACCCCGCTTCACGAGATACGATTCACCCTCTCCAAATATTTTTTCAAAAATAAATTGACAAAACCGGCGGTTCGGCGTTATAAAAACTGCAATAAAATTTTAAGGAATTTGTTCCGGCGTCCGGGGGATGAATTCCGGATAAAGTCAACAAAATTGAAGGCCTTTTCAAGAGATGCCCGTTTCTGTGAAAGGCACATGTTTTTTGGCGTGGTCCTATTAAAAAGGAGGAAACATATGAAGAGAAAATTGTTAGTACTGCTCGCGCTGGGGCTGGTTATGGCCTTCAGCTCATCGGTCTTCGCGGCCGATGTAAAATTTTCCGGTTCTTTCTACGCGGCCGGAATGTATCAGGATCAAAACCGTGTTCATAAAAGACGACCGGGATATCCGAGCACCGCGTTCTATTATCAGAGACTGCGCGTGCGCGCGGAATTTGTCGTTTCTCCGGGCCTATCGCTCATCACCCGCTTCGACGCGATGGAAAGAGTCTGGGGCGCTCCCAGAACTAGACCCAGATGAACTTATCCACGTTGATCGGTGATGTTGACTCCGCCGGTTCCAGGCTCGGAAAATGAAAACATCGCCTTTGACTGGGCCTACATCCGCTATGCCTCGCCCATCGGTGTTTTCACCGTCGGTTATCAGGAAGACCTGGCCTGGGGCACGAAATTCGCGGATTATTCCCGCCCCGCGGGCAAAATTGCCTGGGCCTATACTTTCGGCGGTTTGACGCTGATGGCTGATGTGGCCAAGATTCTGGAACTCAGCAGCACGGCTAAATTGCACACGCGCTTGACGGACAGTGACATCGACAAGTATTCGGTAGCGGCCAAATACGCCTGGAACAAGCGGTGAAGCGGGAATGAAAATCGCCTATCTCGCAGCGCGGCTGCATGGAATCGGAACTGACACGAATCTTTACGGCGTTATTCCTTATGCCAAAGCAAAATTCGGCCCGATTGCCGTGGAAGCGGAAGTGGATTACTACTGGGGAAATCTTGATTGATAGTGATACCGGTACAAAATTAAACTGCAAAGCCTCGGCATTTATGTTGACGCGCTGGCGGATCTGGGCATGTTCTACGCGGGCGGCACGTTTGCCTATCTTTCCGGTGATAGAATTTAGATGATGACGACAAGATCAAATTCATGGCCGGCGGTAAAGATTGGATGCCCTGCCTGATTATGTTCAACTTTGACCGCACCTACTGGGCGGGACCGATTTGACGGTCCGATTCCTGATTTCGGTATTATGTACAACGCCTGGTTCTATCAGGTGCGCGGGGGCGTGCGCCCGATTCCCGCTCTGGATTTAGGCGTGTCTCTGTCCTACGCCTATGCCGATAAAAAATTGTTCCCGGGAATGAAGAAGGATTACGGCATGGAACTGGATGTCACGGCGACCTACAAAATCACCAATAACCTCTCCTATATGCTGGGTGTTGGTTATCTGTGGACAGGTAAGTATTGGCGCGGTGATACACAGATTTGGACGTCCAAGACAACTACCTGGTCATCAACAAGCTGACGTTGACGTTCTAATTCAGGCTGAAGCCGAAAGGCTGAAGGCTGAAGGTTTAAGGTCGAAGGCTGCAGACCTAAGGTTTTTAGTCTGAAAAGTTAAAAGAATTATCCCCGGGAGAGCGGACGGCTCCCGGGGATTTTTTTATTTACTAGGTTATCCGCAGGCGGAAGTAGGCTGAAGGATCTAAAGGCTGGAAGGCGAAAGAACTTCGTCATTGTCCCCCTCTGGAGGGGGCGCAGGGGGAGGAAATTAATGAAGCGCTATTTTTGCAGTAAAAAGTCCACCCCCTTAATCCCCCGCCCAGCGGGGGACACCCCGGCGATGAAGCAATTTTTTTATTCATTCGCGCCGCTTGAAAACATTGCAACACTGATGTAAACTGTAATTAATTAAAAAAATATTAAGGTAAAAAATATTCAAAAAATATTCGGCAATACCGCGGGATTGAAAGCCGCGCAAATAAAACAACTGGAGCGGCTTTATCGTCGGGGTGTCCCGCCGGAAAATATTCTCAGTAATGAATTGGCGCGCGAAATATCCCTTCTTTCCTTTCACCTCAATCGCCAGATAGGCCTACTTGATCAACCGCAGGGGCGAAATCAGCATGGTTATGGTGGGCGACGCCAAAGGTATTTTTATCCCGTCGCTGGACGCTTTCCGCGCCGCTTCCACGCGTTTTAAAGGCCTGCGCCTGATTCACACGCATCTGGGCGGCGAAGAACTTTCCGCGGAAGACTTAACCGACATGTCGCATTTGCGCCTGGATTTAATCGGCGCTCTGCAGGTGCAGCCCAGACGGCAATCCCGGCAAGCTTTTCTGGGCGCATCTGATTCCGGAAAATCCCCAGGGTGATTACTGGCTGATTCATGAGCCAGTCGAGCCGCACCGGCTGGAACTTAATTTTTTATCTTTCATTGCCGCGCTGGAAGATGAATTTACCAAACAGCAAAAAACGCGCAGAATCGACGCGGCAGAAAAAGCGATTCTGGTGCGTGTGGAAAAACAGCCGCTTTCCGGAGAGACAGAGGCGATGGAAGAATTGCGTCAGCTTGCCGAAACCTGCGGTGTGGAAGTGTTCGATACGCAAATACAGTACCGCTCTCAGCCTGATCCCAAATACATGGTGGGCCGCGGCAAGCTCTCCGGCATTGATTTACGCGCCACGCAAATCGGCGCGAACCTTCTGATCTTTGATCACGAGCTTACTCCCGCGCAGGTGCGCTCTATCGCCGATTTTACCGGCCTGAAAATTATCGACCGCACGCAGGTGATTCTGGATATTTTTGCCCGGCGCGCGCACAGCCGCGAGGGAAAAATTCAGGTGGAATTAGCCCAGCTCAAATACTCTGCTGCCTCGCCTGATGCACAAAGACACATCTTTGTCTCGCCTTGCCGGTGGTATCGGCGGCGTGGGGCCCGGCGAAACGAAACTGGAAATCGACCGCCGGCGCATCCGCGAGCGTATTAAGAGGCTGGAAAAAGATTTAAAGGCGATAAACAAAGCGAGGTTTCAGCGTCGCGGCAAAAGAAATAAATCCGGCCTGCCCGTTATTTCCATTGTGGGATACACCAACGCCGGCAAATCAACGCTGCTCAACACGCTCACGCAAAGCTCTGTTTTGGTGGAAAATAAATTATTTGCGACGCTTGATACCAAAAGCGCCCGCCTGCGTTTCCCCCGCGATAGTGAAGCGATCATCACGGATACTGTTGGATTTATTCGTAATTTACCGCGCGAGCTTTTTGCCGCTTTCCGCGCCACGCTTGATGAACTCGACGATGCCGATCTGCTTTTGCATGTAATTGACATCAGCAATAGTCAATTTGAAGAGCAGATTGCCGCGGTGGAAAAAATTCTTGACGAACTGGATATTAGAAATAAACCGGCGATAAAAGTTTTCAACAAAGCCGATCGTTTTGACGACAAGGAGATGCTGCACAATCTCTGCCGACGCCATGAAGCCGTTGCCGTCTCCGCGCTGGACAGGTCAACACTTTACGGACTTTTAGAAATAATCGAAAAGAAACTTTCAGATGCATCCTATTCAAGAATGAAAAATTATGTTAGGGAAACAGACTGAAGACCGAAGGCTGAAGACTGGTTAAGGCTAAAGGCTGAAGGTGAAGCGCCGCTATGCGGCGCGGAATCCGGCAGGGAACCCCAGCGTATGCAGGGGATGCCGGACTGAAGGTGGAAGGGAAAAAACATGCGCGACCACAATAAACTGAAGGCATTTGAACTGGCGGACGAACTGGTGACTTTGGCTTATAGGTCAACGGCAAGCTTTCCGAAAGAAGAAGTTTATGGATTAACTTCGCAGATAAGAAGATCGGCTATTTCTGTTCCTTCTAACATTGTTGAAGGCTGCGCGCGAGATACTCAGGCAGACTATGTAAGATTTCTCTATATGGCTTTCGGGTCATTAAGGGAACTGCGCTATCAATTTAACTTATCAAAACGTTTGGGATATTTAAAGGATGATGTTTTTTTAAATATTGAAACAAAAGTCTTGGAAGCCGAAAAAGTTCTAAACGGTTTAATTAAAGCTTTAAGGAAAACATGACCTTCTTTTTTTTGCCTTCAGTCTTTGGACTTCAGCCTATAGCCATTATATTTTTCAGAAATTGCATGAATCTCCTGCGCATTGTTATCCTTTTAGTCAGTGTTTTATTCTTCTTCCCTTGTTTTGCCGCTGATGAAAAATTATCTGACCATCGTGCACACCAACGACATGCATTCGCACCTGCAGGGTTTTTCTCCCGAGCTGGATTATCAGCCCTTTATTGCCAATGCCGATAAAACTTTCGGCGGCTGGTCGCGCATTGCGACGTTGATCAAAAACACAAAAAAAGAAAAGGCAAACCCGGTGCTGATTCTGGATTCGGGTGATTACACCATAGGATCACTGTTTCCACATGCTGGCGCGCGAAGAGGCCTTTGAGCTCAGGCTTTTGGGCGCCATGGGCTATGACGCGGTAGGCTTGGGCGAACATGAATTTTATTTAAAACCGGAAGGGCTGGCGCAGAATTTAATAAACGCTAAATCCCGCGGGAAAATGCCGGAAATTGTTTTTGCCGGCGCCGTTTTTAATAAAAGGAGTGAGCTCGACGAAACACTGGAAACAGCGTTTTCTGAAATTCCCGTAAAAGATTATATCATGCTGGAAAGAGACGGCATTAAAATAGGCATCTTCGGCGTTATGGGTATTAACGCCGCAGGGAAGGCTCATGCCGCGAGACCTGTTACTTTCCGCGATCCCGTGGAGGTTTCCCGCAAGATAGTACAAATTCTCCGTCTGCAGGAAAAAGCGGATATTGTCATTTGTCTTTCGCGCGGAGGATTGAATATCAATCCCAAAAAATCAGAAGATGAAATTCTCGCGCGCAAGGTTCCCGGAATTGATATTATTATCAGCGGACACACGCACCACCTGCTGGAAAAACCGCTTATCGTGGGAGAGACAATTATCGTTCAGGCGGGAGCTTACGGCCGAAATGTCGGCATTATGGATATCGCTTTTGCCAACGGAAAAATATCGCTGAAAAATTATCAGTCTGTTCCGGTCAACAGCTCGATTTTGGGAGATAAAGAAATCCAGAAAAGCATAGACGATTTTAAAAGAATAATTGACAAACAATTGCTGGCTGAGTTCGGCTTGAGTTACGATCAGCCCCTGGCTCATACTAATTGGGATTTGGAAATTACTGATCAGGAATCGCCGATGGGCAACCTGGTTGCCGATTCTATCCGCTGGTATATCAATAAAGTTGATTCCCGCAGAAATGACCCGAAAAGCCGCGTCGCTTTTGCCCTGGAATTAAATGGACTTATCAAGGATCACCTGATTGCCGGAAAAAAAGGGATGATTACCGCGGGCGATTTATTCCGAACTTTTCCGCTGGGCATCGGCATGGAAAAGGAAGCGACGCTGGGTTATCCGCTGGTCAGTTTCTATCTTTACGCTTATGAAATCAAACGAGCGCTGGAAATTATCACCAGTGTTTATCCGCGCAAAGGATACGACCATTTTTTGCAGATATCCGGCGTGCGTTTTACCTATAATCCCCACCGCGTTATTTTTGACCGGGTGACAAATATTGAAATGGGTTCAGAGGAAGAAGGATACAAGCCGCTAAACTTTAGCGAAGCAAACCGGACTCTTTATCTGGTGGGAGCCAATACTTATACCGTCGGCATTTTGAGGCAGATAGGAAACGATACCTACAGGTTTCTGGATATATCTCCCAAAGACAGAAGGGGAAGGCCTATAAAAAATATCTTTTACATGAGAGTTGACGCGAACAAAGTAATGCCCGGCATCCAGGAATTGAAACAATGGAGAGGATTAATTGAATACGTGCAATCCTTTGCCGATGTCGATGGTGACGGCATTGGCGATATGCCGGATAAATATCAGGGTAAGCTCGGCAGAATTACCGCCAAGCCCAGCTGGAATCCTGCCCGGCTTATTTCCGGCCCCAGCCTGCCGACTATTTTAGCTTTGCTGATTATCGCGGTTCTCTGTGCCGCTGTTATTTATTACGCGCGGCGTAATGTAAAAAAAATTAAAAAGCATCGCGGTGGCTTTGAAATTTAAGTGAAAATAAAGGTAAGAAGGCTAGAAGGCTGAAGGATAAAGCGCTGTTTGTGAAGCGTGAAGCGTATCTGGTGAAATGGGCTAAAATGTGTCCCCCGCCGGCGGGGGATTAAGGGGGTGGACTTTTTTTGCAATCAAAAAAGTGTTTTCAATTTAGAAGCGGGCTATATTTATTTGAGATTATTTCCACCTTCGTCGCTTCGCGACACCTCCGCCAGCGGAGGATAACTTCAGTTTCGCGTACCCGTCAGGGGGTTACCCTTCAGCCTTGGGCCTACGGCCTAAAAACCTGGGGTTTTTATGAACAAAGATAAAATTGAAATCCGCTGGCACGGGCGAGGCGGGCAGGGCGCGATTACGGCGGCGAAAATTGTCGCCGGAGCGGCCTTCGTTTCGGGTTATCCCGGGGTGGTCATGGCGCCGACTTTCGGCACGGAACGCCGCGGCGCGCCGGTTACAACATCGCTGAAAATATCCCGGTCAAAAATTTATGATTTGTCTCCGATTGAAACACCGGATATAATTGTTGTTCTTGATTACTTATTGCTGAACGAGGCGGAGGTGACCCACGGCCTCAAACCGGGCGGTATTATTGTTTTGAATACACCGATGGAGTTTGAGTTTTATAATTTTAAAGACTATAAACTTGCCACGGCGGACGTTACGGCTATTTCTGTGGAAGCAGGCCTGCCGCACGGCATGGTCAACAGCGGCATAATCGGCGCGCTGGAGAAAGCGACAAAGCTTTTGAGCATGGAAAGTTTGATCAAAGGAATCAAAGAAGAATTCCGAACCAGAGCGCCTCAAAAGAATGTCATGGCCGCGCAGCTCACTTTTGAGAGAACGGTTACAGGAGGCTGAATTTGGGCACGGGTAATTATCGCAGAAAAACTTCTCACAGTGAACACGGCCCGGGCGACGGAGGGCACACCGGTTCCTGGCGCGTGGAGCGTCCGGTTATTGATCAGACACTGTGCATCCCCTGCCGCAGAAATAAAGAGGCGTGTTTTATCTGCTGGTTATATTGCCCGGAAATCGTGATTTCCCGGACAATTCCGCCCGTAGTGGATCTCGAATACTGCAAGGGATGCGGTATCTGCGCCGAAGAATGTCCCACCAAAGCGATCAAGATGGTGGATGAAGCCGAGTTCGCGCACGAAAACAAGAAAAAGGAATAGGTGCCATGCAGATTATCGAAAACGGAAATACCGCGGCGGCTTTAGGCGTGAGGCTTTGCCGGCCGCAGGTGATTGCCGCCTATCCTATCACGCCGCAGACGCCGGTAACGGAAAAGTTGTCTGAATACGTCGAAGGAGGAACGCTGGCCGCCGAATACATTCCGGTGGAAAGTGAACATTCCGCCATGGCGGTGTGCATCGCCGCTTCGTCCGCCGGCTCGCGGGTTTTTACCGCCACCAGCGCTAATGGCCTTTTATACATGCATGAGCAGGTTCAGTGGGCCGCGGGCGCCAGGCTTCCTATTGTCATGTGCGTGGTTAACCGCGCGGTGGGCGCGCCCTGGAATATCTGGAATGATCAGCAGGATTCCATTTCCCAACGCGACACGGGCTGGATTCAGATATATTGCGCCGACCATCAGCAGATTATTGATACGGTGATCAAGGCCTACTGGCTGGCGGAAAAAGTGAGTGTTCCGATAATGGTCTGCTATGACGGATATATTTTGTCGCACACGTTTATGCCGTTTGATTTACCCCAGCAAAAACAAGTTGACTACTTTTTTGCCGCCGTTTAAGCCGGAATATGCACTGAATCCGGACGAGCCCGCGAATCTCAACACGGTTACGCTGCCGGATGTCAGAGTGGATGTCACAGGAGAACTGGCGCACGGCTACATGGAGATACGTTACTTATTACAGAAAGACACGCGCCTCGCGCTGCAAGAAGCGGCGCAAGCTGAAAAACGATTTGCTGAAGTTTTTGGCAGAGGTGGTGATCCGTATATCGAGCCGTATCTGTGTGATGACGCGGAATATGTTGCCGTGGGACTCGGTTCAATCACATATCAGCTGCGCGTTTGCGTTGACGAGCTACGAAGGGAAGGCATAAAAGTTGGTGTCATGGGCGTGCGTTATTACCGGCCATTTCCGGACAAAGCTATTGCCGACGCGTTAAAAAATAAAAAAACGGTTATCGTTTTTGAAAAGGCGCTCAGCTACGGATACGAAGGAGCGCTTGCATCGGATTTAAAATCCGCCCTTTATGAATACCTGGCCGGCACAGGCTCACTCCCCGTGATACAAAATTATATTGTCGGTATCGGCGGGCGTGAAATCCGTACGGATGATTTAACCAAAGCGTTAAAAGCCGCGACTAGGGGCAGGGTAGCGCAAGAACCGGTGTGGATCGGGCTTAAGCTGTAGGAAAATATTATGCAGTCAAAAACAAATATTTTGAATTTACCCGTCGAAGAATTTGTTCATCCCGGCACCAGAGCTTGTTCCGGCTGCGGCCTGGCTATCGCATATCGCGTAGGACTAAAAGCTTTGGGTAAAGACACAATTTTGATTGTGCCGCCTAGTTGCCTTACCGTGTTGCAGGGGCTTTTTCCGGTAGCCTCGACAAAATTGCCGTGTTTGAACGTGACCTTTGCCTCAACCGCCGCCGCCGCTACCGGAATGATCGCCAGCCTTAAGACACAGGGTAAGGAGAATATTACGGTTGCCGCCTGGGCGGGGGACGGAGGAACGGCTGATATCGGCCTGCAGGCACTCTCCGGCGCGGCGGAGCGCGGTGATAACTTTATTTATTTTTGTTACGACAACGAAGGCTACATGAATACCGGCGTGCAGCGTTCCGGCACCACGCCCATAGGCGCGCTTACCGCGAATACGCCGTTTAAAGGAAAACTCCAGCAGAAAAAAGACGTTCCGGCCATCATGGCAGCGCATAAATTAAGCTATGTGGCCGCCTGTTCGGCCGCTTATCCGCTGGATCTCTACGATAAAATACAAAATTGCCTGCATTTGCCCGGCACAAAATATTTTCATATTCATATTCCCTGTCCGCCGGGCTGGGGCTACGATCCGCGCTACGGCATAAAAATCGGCCGCCTGGCTGTGGAAAGCGGCTATTATGATCTTTATGAAATTGTCGAAGGACGGTTCCGTTTGACTGCCGCCTCGGAAAAACTGATGGAAAAGCGCAAGCTCGTGCCGGTGCGCGAATATTTCCGCGCGCAGTCACGCTTCCGGATTTTATCCGACGAGCAAATTGCGGATATTCAAAAGCAAATTGATGAAAAATGGGAAGGTTATTATAAGCAAGTTGAGTGAAGTGTTTGTCTTGCTACGGTAAAAAACCGTGTTTGCGTGATAAACGCTGAAAATCTATTGACATACGAATTCAATAGCATTATAAAGAGCCCGCCCTCAAAAACAGGGGCGCAGGTCTTTTCGCGAATTGCATGCTGGGGAATCGTTCAATGGTAGGACAACGGACTCTGACTCCGTTTATTAAGGTTCGAATCCTTATTCCCCAGCCAATAATTAATGTCTATGGGGTAAAGCATGTCCTTTTATCAAGGCGCAAAATATCATTTTGCTCTCCCCGCAATGCCAGGCAAATTATTTTAATTATTATTTGTTAATGGAATGATAATAACCAATCGCAAAAAAATATTTGTTTTTCTGTTGCCTTTTGTTTTGACGATAATCTTTATTTGGATAAAAGTATTTTTTCCTATTACTTATGAATCGTTAGTTGAAGAAGATTCACTTATTGAATATCTGCAGGTTATCTTCTATTTTCTTTCATCTGCCCTTGCATTGTTTGTTTCAATTAAGCTCTTGCGGAATAAAATGTTTTTTCAGGGAATTTTGTACGCGATATTTACTATAGGACTTTTCTTTGTTTCTTTTGAAGAAATAAGTTGGGGGCAGAGAATATTTAATATTGATACCCCAGATTATTTTAGGCAGAAAAATTATCAAGATGAAATAACATTACACAATTCAATAGCAATGGCCGCGTTGCACAATATTTATATCCTTGTAGGAGCTTATGGCGCGTTTTCTTGGATTTTGGCACGGATTTATTTGCGGTGGGGCAGGGTAAAAGAAAAGTATCGATATTTTATAAATTCTATAGTTCCGGATTGGTTTCTTAGTTCTTATTTTTTACTTCTCTTCTTAATTTATTTTTTATTTGAGTATGTTTCGCAGCCGCGTTCTTGGACGTTTTATGTTTGGCGTGATCAAGAAGTTGCAGAATTAT
The DNA here is from genome assembly GCA_963813455.1 of uncultured delta proteobacterium. GTDB lineage: Bacteria > Desulfobacterota > Syntrophia > Syntrophales > Smithellaceae > UBA4810. The sequence goes on along the minus strand of CAWEZF010000013.1, from coordinate 43,914 downwards.
TTTTGTCTTTAGGCTTCTTGCTTTTTCTTATAATAAACTATCAAAGGCTGCGAACGCTACTTCTTGAGAATGCTTCGGTCGTGACTAAGCGTGGGCTACGAATGATTAAACAGCATAAAAACCCTTCCACAGGACAAGTAGCATTGTGGTTAGGTAAAAATGCTTATGGGTATTGGATGCGCATTGTCATTAATCAAACAACTGTATCCTAATATATTTTCCGCAGAGTGGTTATTTGCCGGGAAAAAAGATGGTTGGTGTTTGCGTTATAAGAAAGGAAAATTATTTTGTTGCCTGATTCCAGAGAAAGAGCGTACTGTTCTTATGATGACTTTCGGTCCAGAAGAGAATAAGCAGATTGAATTAATACGCCAACAACTATCTTCTCAAACCATGAAATATTATGATGATGCAGCATCATATAATGGTGAAAAGCAGCTTTTCCTTTCAATAGATTCAGAAAAGATTTTTGCTGATGTAAAAAAACTATTTACGGTTAAAATGAAACCAAAGTAATAGATAAAAATGGTTATTTCTGAGTTGAAAGAGCGCTCGATCATCAAATTATTGCGAATATTCAGCCAGTTATTACACGTTGAAATTAATCATACTGAAGCAGTCTCTTTATTCTCTGTCGGGTTTAATGTCTCTACGCCGGTATGACGAAAAAACTCTTTTTCAAAGAGCTCCGGCTATCTTTGCCCAACTATCTCTCAGAGTCACGATCCGGTTGAAAACCGGCTTGCCGGGGTTGCTGTCTTTTTCGTCGGCGCAGAAATACCCCTGCCGTTCAAATTGATAACTTTGCAGCGGTCGGGCATCAGCCAGACTTTGTTCCGCTAGGCAATTTTGCAAAATTTTCAGAGAAGCCGGATTTAAAAATTTCAAGAATTCCTCTTCGGCTCCCGGGTCGGAAATGCTAAAAAGACGATCGTAGAGTCTAACTTCCACAGGCACGGCATGTTCGGCTGAGACCCAGTGAATCACGCCCTGTACCTTGCGCCCGTCAGCGGGCGGGCCGTCAAGAGTTTCCGGCGCGTAAGTGCAGTGCAGTGCAATGATTTCGCCGCTTTTTTCATCCTTAACCATTTTCTCAAATTTGATGATAAACGCGTTGCGCAGGCGCACTTCCCTGCCAGGGGCAAGCCGGTTGTATTTCTTGGGCGGGTCTTCCATGAAATCATCGCGCTCAATATATATTTCGCGTGAGAAAGGCACGCTGCGCGTCCCCATTTCCGGTCGTTTCGGATGATTGGCGCAACTTAATTGTTGTGTTTTTCCATCGGGATAATTGTCGATAATGACTTTAAGCGGGCGCAAAACGCACATCGCGCGCGGCACCCGCTCATTCAAATCTTCGCGCACGCAATGTTCCAGAAGCGCCACGTCAATAAGGTTGTCGTTTTTTGCCACGCCGATGGCCGCGCAGAATTGCCGGATAGCCTCCGGCGTATAGCCCCGGCGCCGCATGCCGCTTACGGTGGGCATGCGCGGGTCATCCCATCCCTTGACATATTTTTTCTGGACAAGTTCAATGAGGCGGCGTTTGCTCAGCACCGTGTAACTTAAATTGAGCCGGGCGAATTCAATCTGCCGGGGGCGGTTTTTTTCAATTAGCCGCTCGACAATCCAGTCATAAAGAGGACGATTGTTTTCAAATTCCAGCGTGCAGATGGAATGCGTGATGTTTTCCAGCGCGTCGGAAAGGCAATGGGCGAAATCATACATGGGGTAAATAACCCATTTATTGCCTGTCCGGTAGTGAGGTTCGCGCTTGATGCGGTATAAAATGGGGTCACGCATAACGATGTTAGGCGCGGCCATGTCGATTTTGGCGCGTAGAGTGTGCGCCCCGTCAGGAAATTCACCGGCGCGCATCCGGGCGAACAAATCGAGATTCTCTTCCACCGGGCGGTCGCGATAAGGGCTGTCTTTTCCCGGCTGGGTAAACGTGCCGCGGTATTCGCGGATTTCGTCCGCGTTCAGAGAGCACACGTACGCGTCGCCTTTTTTAATCAACTCCACGGCGAACTGGTAGAGCTTTTCAAAATAATCGGAAGCGTAAAACAGGCGGCCTTGCCAGTCAAAACCGAGCCAGCGGATATCCCGAATGATGGATTCAACATACTCCATGGATTCGCCGACTGGATCGGTATCATCCATTCTCAGATTGCAGGTTCCTCTGTATTGGAGAGCCAGGCCGAAATTCAGGCAAACCGATTTGGCATGGCCGATATGAATGTAACCGTTGGGCTCCGGCGGAAAGCGGGTGGCGACGCGCCCTTCATTTTTGCCTGTGAGCAAATCATTGTCGATAATATCGCGGATAAAATCACCGGAGGTGGACGACGCAGGTTGAGCCATAAAGAAACTCCTTACAGATATCTTCAAAATTACGCAAGGACGGTATAATATTCAAAAGAATATATCAAGAGGGCTTGAAAAATTGATTCGTACAAAAATGTACGTTAATAACTCATGCCGTATCTCAGCAGCCGATTGCTGTTTTGAGCACTTCCCGGCTGAGATTGCCGCCGGACATAATCATCGCCACTTTTTTCCCCGCGAGCCGCTCCTTTATTTTGCAGGCGGCAATCAGAGAAACAGCGCCCGCGGCTTCGGCGAGATTATGTGTGGTGAAAAGCGCCAGGCGTATCCCTTCGAGTATTTCCTCTTCGGTAAGCAGTACGACATCAGTGATGCTGTCTTTCAGGATTACATAGGGCAGCTGGAAAACGCTACGGGCGGCCAGGCCGTCGGCCACGGTGTTGGCGTCATCAAGAATAACAATGTCCCCTTTCTTCCATGAATTGTAAAAGGAAGGCGCGTTTTGCGGCTCCACGCCGATAATTTCAATGGCGGGATTAAATGCGCGCACTGTTTTTATCAGCGAAGCGCAGCCCGCGCCGCCGCCGATGGGGCAGATGATGACCTCAACATCAGGCAAATCCTCCAAAATTTCCAGGCCCATTGTGGCCAATCCGTTTAGTATTTCCGGTTCGTTTCCCTGCTGGACATAATAATAACCGGCGCTGTCCACCAGTTCTTCGCAATAGGACTGCGCGTCGTAAAAGTCTTCTCCATGCACAATTACTTCCGCGCCGTAGCTTTCAATGATGCGGTTAATTTCCGGATTGTTGTTTTCCGGCACGACAACCGTGCAGGGCACATGAAACCACTGGCCTGCCCAGGCCATGGCCAGACCGTGGTTGCCGCGGGTGGCCACCAGAATGCCCGCGTCCACTTCTTCCCGCGACATGTGATGAAAGAAGTTCAGGGCTCCCCGGATCTTAAATGAGCCGGTAGGGTTGTGGTTTTCATGTTTGACGAAAGCTTTACAGCCGATAAGACGGGACAGTTCCGAATAATGGGTCAGACTAGTTCTGTTCAAATAACGGCTGATTACCGCGCGGGCCAGCAGTGTTTTTGTTGGATTGACCTGTTCGCTCAATATTTCATATTTCTTCAGCATAAAAACCTCCCACGTTAAGGTTTGTACCATGTAATGACGGATTGCAGAGTATTGTCCCGCATACGCGGGACTCCGCGCTTTGCGCTTCGCCTTTATCCTAAATAACTGTTTATCATCGCGGCGTATCTTGCTGCCGCTCCCTTATTGGCGGCAACAATTTTTTTGCCCCGCGCGCCTCTTTCTTCAGTAGCAGCCGGGTCTTTTAGCGCCTGCAAGATTTTTTTTAGTAAATCTTTAGGGTTTCTAACCGTAATGCCGCAGCCCACGGATTCTAAAAGATTCTTTTCTTCAGTAAAATCATCCATATGCGGCCCGTAAAAAATAACTTTCCCCCACGCCGCCGCTTCCAGTATATTTTGTCCGCCTTTATTTACTAAACTGCCGCCGCAATAAACAATCGTGGCCAGAGAATAAACCTTGAAAAGTTCTCCGATGACATCTATCAGCACAATCCTTTCGCCCTGACGCGTTTTGCCTTTGTTGATCATTTTCATTGTAATAATATCAGCAAAACCATTTTTTTGGAAAAGCTCGATGATTGCCGGCGCTCTTTCAATGTGACGAGGAACGATAATTAATTTAAAATCAGGATAAAGAGATATGATGCTCTTGTATGTTTCAATAATGATTTCTTCTTCGCCCGGATGGGTACTTCCGGCGACAAAAAACATTTCAGTTTTTTTAACGTTCAGGCGGCGGGAAATATCCTCCCGCAGTTTTGGTGACGCCATAGCGGCAAGCGCGTCATATTTGGCGTTGCCGAAAACCTTAAGATTTTTCGCGGGCATACCTATTTGTTTCATTCTTGAAGAATCAACATCAGAAATCATGCCTGCGGCAATTAAATTATTAAATATTTTTTTCCAGAAAAAGCCGGTTAAACGATATTTGCCGTAGGAACGCGGCGAAATACGCCCGTTAACCATCAATGTTTTTACTCCTTCGTTTTTGCAGGTCTCCAAAAAATTTGGCCAGAGTTCTGTTTCCACCATAACGAAAATATCGGGACGCACCTGCCTGATGACTTTACGCACAACAAAGGGGAAATCCAGCGGGAAATATATAAAAGCAGATACTCCGGAAACAAGGTTTCGCGCCATTTCCTGGCCTGTTTCCGTGGAGGTGGAAAAAATAATGTCTATGTCTCTGATTTTCTTGCTTCAGGGCGGCGACAATGGGTGTCGCCGCTGTTACCTCACCTACCGAAACAGCGTGTATCCAGACACGCTTGTTTTTTTTGAGCGAGTTAATAATTTTCTCTTGTCCGCCGCCCAGCTTGGGGATGATACTTTTGCGATATTTGCCCCGGAAAATAATGATAATTAAATAATAAGGAGCAATAATTATCGCCGCGAGGAAAAGGATAATATTGTATAAAATAAGCATGTTGTATTGTTAAATTTTTGAGTATTTGTGTCAAGGATTTACTTTGAGAAAGAGAATTAAGACTAAAGACTGAAGGCTGAAGGTAGGAGGCTGAAGACTACGAACTTAAGTTTCCAGCTTTTATCCTTTGGTCTTAAGGCTTAACCCTTAAGCCTTAGGCCTTAATCCTTAATCCTTTACGCCTTGATATTGCGTTTGTTGACAGGGAAACGACATTAGTATATTAAAACATTTAAATAAAAGGAGAAAAACCGATGAAGCTGATTGCCCCTTCAATTCTTTCCGCGGATGCCTCCCGCTTGGGCGAAGAAATTGCCGCTGTCGATAAAGCCGGCGCGGACTGGATTCATGTTGATGTCATGGATGGGCGATTTGTTCCCAATATCACCATGGGTCCGGCCATCATCGGCTCTTTGCGCAAATCTACAAAACTACCCTTTGACGTTCACCTGATGATTAAGAATCCCGATAATTATATTGAATCATTTTCCGGGGCGGGCGCGGATTATATCACCGTCCACGTGGAAGCGGCAAACCATCTGCATCGGACAATTGAGTTAATTAAAAAGATGGGGAAAAAAGCGGGTGTTTCTATTAATCCGGCAACGCCACTGGGCGCGATTGAGGAAATTTTGCCGGAAGTTGACCTGCTGTTGATTATGTCTGTCAACCCCGGTTTTGGCGGCCAGAAGTTTATTAAAAGTTCTCTGTCCAAAATCAGACGAGCGGCGGAAATGATCGCGAAACTGCCGAAAAAACCGCTTTTAGAAGTTGACGGCGGAGTTAATCTGGAAAATATCGGCGATATCGCGAAGGCCGGCGCCGATGTTCTGGTCGCGGGAGCGGCGGTCTTCGGCACCGAAGACTACAAAAAAACAATCACTGCCCTGAAAGCGGCCGCTAACAGCAATTAGGCTTTTTTGTCTTTGATTCTCCAGCGCCATTTTCAGCGCCCGTCTCGCGTCTTGATAATCAGGTTTAAGTTCAATAGCCCGGCGGAAATGTTCGACAGCTTGCTTAAATCGCCTTTGTTGCCCAAAGCCACACCGATGTTGAAATGAAGACCAGGGTTTTCTGGTTCAAGTTTCATAGCCTGGCGATAATAATGAATGGCTTCATCATGTCGCTGTTGTTTTTCCAGAGAACTCCCAGGTTGTTAAGAGCTTTAAAAGATGAGGGATTGATGCGCGCCGATTCACGGAAATGTTCGATTATTGCTGTCTTCGACTTTTTTCCTGTTTTTGCCAGCAGTGTTCGCTAAATTAAATGGGCATCGGCGTTAGCGGGATTAATTTGATGGCCTGCAAGATAAATGACTTGATAGCTTCTTCGTTTTTTCCTCGGAGCGGCTAGGGCCGTGCCAAGATTGACCAGAGAAGTGGCTGTGATTTCCAAGGGTTAATTTCTACAGCAGCGCAAGGTAATGAAAATGTGCCTCTTCGCTTTTCCCCGCTGTGGACAGCGCTACGCCCAAATTGTTATGAGCCAGATAATTATCTTTGGTAACTTCTCAGAGCATGACGGAAAATAGTGATACTGTTTTTCCAATAGCCGCACTGCTGCCAAGTGAAGATGGTTAAGATTAAAAGAAGGATACACGCTACTGGAAGTTAAAACTATCTTACGCATTTTTTCTTTGGGGAAAGATATAGAAATCCCCATACCAGCATGATGATGATTCCTATGGAAGGAAAATAAGTGTAGCGATCAGCCATGGCCTGTTTGCCTACCTGCACCAGGCCGATTACGGGAACAAGTGTTCCCAAATACCAAAGCCAACCCACGGTAAGAAAAGGAGCTTTTTTGACAAAAAACAAAACCGCCGCGGTGACAATTAGTTAAAATAGATGCGCTGAAGATCTGCCACATAGGTAAAAATGACTGATAGGGATAGAAAACCGCCAGATTGACTGGCCAGAATATTTTGCCCAGGTACGACACATATGAGACAAGTGCATTCGCTATCCGGTCAGAAAACAATAATTTATCGAGAGAAGCTACCGCACCGTCGTGATTTTGCGCCCAGAGGGTGACGACAGATGAAATTATTGTCAAAAAGAAGAAAGGAATTTTTTCGAGCAAAAGAGATTTAATCACTTGTTGGTTGCTTTGGGTAGGCACCGCGGTATTTTTTTGTTCGGCAGCGACTGTTTTTTTCTTTACTTTTTTCTTTTTTAGCAGTTGGGCTGACGGACTTTGTTGTTTACTTTGCTGTTGATACAGATTGTTTTGCCATCTTTGTAGCGGCCAGTAATCCAGAAGAAGCAGGATGAAAGGCAGCGTGACCAGCATGGGCTTGGACAGCAGGCTTAAAACAAACAGAAGTAAACAAAGAAAATATTTGGATATTTTCTTATCTTCCACATAAAAGGCATAGGCGTAGAGCGTGGCCATGCCGAAAAACATGCTCAACACATCTTTGCGTTCCGACGCCCACGCGACGGATTCCACCCGCAGGGGGTGCAGGGCGAACAGTGCCGCGACAATGGCCGAAGGCCAAAGCTGTTTGGTTGTTTTACTAAGAAACAGGAATAAGAACAAAACCGCGCCGATATGGAAAAGAAGGCTCACTAAATGATGGCCTCCCGCCCATTGGCCAAATAGGCTCCAGTCCAGGGCATGGGAAAGTAAAGTCAGAGGGATGCCAGTTACTGGCAACAACTGGCACTAAAAGCCCATTTTACTGTTTGATATTGAGGCCGGATTTAGTATTGTAATTCTCCGTGATGTAAGCAGGATCATCAAAATTGATAAAATCATTGCCTAAAATACGGCTAAAAGCGAGAAATGTAAAAACGATAAGTAAAACAATAATTAGATATTTGTAGTTTTTATTCATGAGCAGGGAAAAGACGCGAAGTTAATAAATTTAAGTTTAGACTAGGCGAAAAAGTTAACGGCTGTCTGTAGACAACCTATTCCATATTTAACGCTGCGGATAAAATTAATGGATGATGCTTCCGCAAAATAACTTGTCGGGCAGCTGACTTCGGCCACGGTATAGCCAAACCAGACAACCTGTGCAAGCATTTGATTGTCAAATACAAAATCATCGGAATTATTTTGAAGAGGCAATTTGAGCAACAGTTCGCGGGAAAAAGCGCGGTAACCTGTGTGATATTCGGATAGCTTTGCGCCGATTAAAATATTTTCCGCGAACGTCAAAAAACGGTTGGCAGATGTATTTCCATATCGGCATGCCGCCTTTCAGAGCATATCCTCCCAATATGCGTGAGCCAAGCACGCAGTGATAAAGGCCGCTGGCGATTAACGAGGCCATCGCCGGAATCAACTTTGGCGTGTATTGATAATCCGGATGCACCATGATGACAATATCTGCTTCTTCTTCCAGCGCCAGCCGGTAACAGGTTTTCTGATTGCCACCGTAGCCAAGGTTTTCTTTATGCACGTAAAGTCTGCTTCGAGGAAGTCCCGCGGCAATACTTACGGTATCGTCAGAACTGGCGTCATCGACAAAAATTACCAGGTCGACAATGTCCTGCGCCATAACCTCTTCATACGTTTTCAGAAGCGTCTTTTCGGCGTTGTAGGCCGGCATAACTACTACAATTTTTTTGTTCTGATACATATTCGCCCGAAACAGTGTTTCAGGAAAATTGTGAATTAAGTAATTGTCCGCGTTCTTTAGCCTGTTTTACGATTTTTTCTATAAGCTCGGCAACGGTGGGCTCATCATGAATCAGGCCGGTAGCCTGTCCCACGGGAAGTACGCCTTTTTTGGTGTCTCCGTCTTCGGTGGCAATTTTAATCGCCTTGAATCCATTGGCCATGAAGGCGAGCTGCCGCGCGTTTTTCCAGCCGGATAAAAGGACTCCCAAAAATAATTTAGCGAAGGGCAGCCCCATCTGATCGGCGATGATGCGGGAATTGAAAAAAGCCGCCGGTAAATTAAGACCGCGGCGGATAGCTTTTTTAGACGCAGGTGTGTCCAAAACACGGCAAAGAAGGCCATCAAAGCGGTCAGAATAGAGCGTGTCGGACATGTCTTTTTCGATGGAAAGGTTTTTATAAACCTCGTGCAGCGGGCTTTCCTTAGTCGTCATAAAGCGTGTGCCCATGGCGATTCCTTCGGCGCCCAGCGCCAGAGCCGCGGCCAGGCCACGGCCGTCGGCGAAGCCCCCGGCGGCAATTACCGGAATGCTCACGGCGTCAGCCAGACGGGGAACCAAAATGAGCGAAGTGACAAGGTCTCCGTGCGCCGCCGCTTCGTGACCGGTGGAGATTATCGCGTCCGTGCCGTAATCTTCGGCGCGTTTGGCGTGATGGGCGTTAACAACCGTGGCAATGACTTTTCCTCCATAGGCATGAGCTCCTTTTACCAGCCAATCGCCCTTGCCCAGGGAAAAATTAATTACCGGCACTTTTTCTTCCAGTAAAACTCTGGCGTTTTCGGATGCTCCCGGGAAAAGAAGCGTGGCATTGGCCCCGAAAGGCTTATCGGTGAGAGAGCGGATTTCTTTGATTGCTTCGCGTGTCTGCTTTGCGTTAAAAGGACCTGTGGCCAAAATGCCCAGGCCGCCGGCGTTGGAAACAGCGGCAACCATTTTCGGCACGCTGATCCAGCTCATCCCTGATAAAATAATCGGATATTTAATCCCGAAAAGTTCTGTTATTCTGGTTTTCATAAATAAAAAAATCTCCTAATAATTTTTTGCTGTTATTAAAAATAACCAATCAACCCTCGCTGAAATACGGCAAAAAACAAAGATACGTTTAAACAATCCATTTTGATTTTATACAGACTGTTTATAAGTACCTGTGATGAATCCGATGCAGCCTATTTCTTGCTGTAATCGTAAACGCCGCGACCCGTCTTCCGGCCAAAATTACCGGCGCGGACAAGTTTTCTCAAATATTGCGCGGGACGGTATTTGTCACCGAGTTCCCTGTGTAAACCTTCCATGACGCGCAGCAAGGTGTCATTTCCAATGAGGTCGGCCAGAGCCAGGGGCCCGATGGGATGGTTGCAGCCCAGCATCATGCCTTTATCAATGTCCTCAGCCGAAGCAAGTCCCTCATCCAGGGCAAAAAAAGCCTCGTTGATCATGCTGCAAAGGACTCTGTTTACGACAAAGGCTGGCGCTTCCTTGACGATAATTATTTCCTTGCCGATTTTTTTGCCCCAGGCCTTGGCAATTTCCAGCGTTTCATCGGAAGTCTGGAGTCCGCGGATAATTTCCAGCAGGCGCATGACCGGAACCGGATTGAAGAAATGGGTGCCGATAAAACGCTCCGGTCTCTTGGTAATTGTGGCCATTTCGGTAATGCTCAGCCCCGACGTGTTGGTAAAAAACAAGCAATGCTTGGGCACAATTTCCTCGAGTTCGGCGTAGACTTTTTTCTTTATGTCCATTACTTCAATTACCACTTCGACGACGATATCCGCGTTTCCCGCCGCCTCTTTTAAATCCAAAGTAGGCTTGATTCTGGCCAAAGTAGCATCCATCTGCTCTTTTGTTATTTTGCCTTTTTCCATATCCCGGCTGAGGTTTTTTTTGATGGTATTCATCCCGCCATCAATGAATTTTTGCTCAATGTCCCTCATGGTTACTTCCAGGCCGGCCTGGGCGCAAATCTGAGCGATACCGTTGCCCATAAGTCCCGCTCCCAATACGCAAATTTTATTGTAGTCCATTTTTCCCTCCATATTATGTTGTTGTATTTATTGGTAAATACATTAAATATTAACTCTAAAATAGTGCTACCTAACAGACAAAATGAACCAAAGTCAAGCAAAAACCAAGGAGATAATTTTATTGAACGGCGGATAAAGATATGCAACTATCCGCTCATGGTCATAATAATCGACGGTTACAATTTGATTCGCCAATCGAGCAAGCTGCGGCGCTACGAACAGCATAGCCTGCAGGCAGGCCGACAGGCACTTGTCTCCCGGCTTAGCGACTACCAGCAAAAAAAAGGACATAAAATCACGGTAATCTTTGATGGCTGGCAGGGCGAAGAAAGGGAAGAAGAGCGCGACCGGTATAATAACGTAGATATGATTTATTCACGCTACGGCGAAGATGCCGATACGGTAATAAAAAGATTAGCGGCTGGGAGCGAAGAAGAAACAGTTGTAGTATCTTCAGACAGGGAAATTGCCTCGTTTGCCGCAAGCATGGGGAAAACTGCTCTTTCTTCTGTAGAATTTGAAAGTGTTATGAACAGGGCTATAGCTTCTATCGCGTGTGAATAATTATATAAACGCTTCTGATGATACAGAAAAAACAGATAGAAAAAGAAAAAGAGGACCCTCCCGAAAATTATCAAAAGCGCAGAAAAACATGCAAAAAATAATGAGAAGACTTTGATATTTTAAACAAATAAAAAAGATGTTTACCGGCAAGCGCCGCAAATTATGCACAGGTATTTATTAGAAAATTTTCCAACAAAATTTGAGGGTTTACCGCTGAGGATTTAAAGGCGAGGTCTATCTTCAAAAGTTCGTCAAGAAAGTTTATAAGGCCGGGGCTAGCAAAGCTTGCGCAGTGCCGCCAGGCGTTGTAAATAACAAAAGGATGCTGGTTCAAAATTGAGTCGCCTGTGCTGTTTGATTCCGCTTTCATTTCGCTAAGCGCGGGGTAAATATTTTTCTGAAACCAGCCAAAATCAAGGCCTATTCGATAAGGTGGCAGCTTTTTCGCGTCCATCAAGATTCTTGCCTGCAGCAAAAAACGGATTTCCCTTGTCAGCATGGTCAAAATCATCAAGTGATGTTCTCCCTGATCCAGAAGCCTTTTGAGCGCGGCTAAAGCTAAGGCGGAATTTTTTTCGCTCATCGCTGTGGTCAACTCAAATACGGACTCTTCGCTGGTTGTACCGACTGCTTTTTCAACATCCGCCTCTTCGATAAGCTGTCGATCACCAACAAAAGATATGAGTTTTTCCAGTTCCATTACAGAGCTTCTTAATTCCCAGCCGGTTTTTTTACCCAGTTTGATCCACGCTGCGGGTGACATTCTTTTGCCCGATTTTTGCAATATATGCTGAGCTTCTTTTATCAGTTTGTCTTTTTGAAGAGCCGCGGAACGTGTTTTGCCAAAATAAATTACAATACCGGTTTCAGAAATTGTTTTAAAAATCTTTTTTCGTTTGTCGATCGTTTGTGTTGTAAATATTATACAGTTTCCAGTAGAAGATGTTTTATGCAGAACTTTTTCCATTTCTTCTGTATCAGCCGCCACGGACAAATTCAAAGCCGTCGCGGTGCATATTTCTAAAACCCGGGGGAGCCATTTATCGCGCTCTTCCCACGTTGCTTTTCCTTCTACCGCTTCGCGCCAGTGCTCTTCGCTAATCTTTTTCCATCCGTCATCTCGTAAATCATCTATGGAAAACCCGGTTATCCTTAAAAAGGTAAGAAATAATTTTGCCGCCTTATCCGGATTTGCTTCAAGATTTATAATGATTTTTTGGATGATATCCGCGCTGTTTTGACGTGAAGAAAAAATATTGGTGTTTTTTACGACAATTACTTTACGGCCACCCAGCAGGGAAGGCGTCTCAATTGTTTTCATCAGGATATCGGCGTCTGTGTTTTCTTCGTCGAAAAAAAACAGGCTGAAGTCACGGTCAGACACGGGCACTATTGCCTCGATCATTCTGTTTAAATATTCAGATATAAGATATTCTTCTTCACCGTATAAAAGATAACAAGGAGATACTTTGCCCTGATTCAAGTTCTCAATGACTTTTTCCAATGGCATAAATGAAGGTTTTGCGGATATAAATTGTTTTTGCTTTTAAACGATAACGTACTTTTTTATGTGCCTGACAGCTTCTTCCGGATCGTCCATAACTTGAATCATTTCATAATCGAAAGGAAGAATCATGTCGTGTCCCAACATGCTGTTTTTAAGCCAATCCATTAATCCCTGCCAGTATTCGCTTCCCATCAATATTACAGGGAAGCTTTTCACTCTTTTTGTCTGAATCAGTGTCAGCGCTTCAAAAAATTCGTCCATCGTACCGTAACCGCCGGGCAAAATAACGTAAGCCATTGCGTACTTGACGAACATTACTTTCCGGATGAAGAAATACTTATAATCAATCTGGAGATTGGCGTATTGATTAGGTTTTTGCTCGAAGGGCAGGCGTATATTCATGCCTACGGACTTGCCGCCTGCTTCCGCGGCGCCTTTGTTGGCGGCTTCCATTATTCCCGGGCCGCCGCCGGTGATGACACTAAAACCGTTCTGCGCGAGAATTCTTCCGAGCGCCTCCGCCATCTGATAATATTTATCTTCAGGTTTTAGCCGGGCGGAGCCGAATATTGACACCGCATTGCGAATTTGGGAAAGAGATTCTATGGAGTCAACAAATTCCGCCATAATGCGGAAAATGCGCCAGGATTCCTCAATGGAGAAAGAATCAATTAAATATTGTTTTTCTTCCATGCGCAATTAACCTCCCGCCGGATAATACCGTTAATATTATTTCAAAGGGCTTGTATAAATCAATTAGTGCGGCGTCGTTGTACCTTGGCCAGTCTCCGGCGCGCTTCGATAGTTTTTCTTTTTTTCTTTACTGAAGGCTTTTCATAAGCGCGACGCACCTTCAATTCTTTAAATAGCCCGCTTTTGGACAGTTTGTTTTTCAATATTTTTAAAGCTTTTTCCACGTCATTATCAATTACCCTTACTTCCAATGTGTATCCTCCTTGTTAATTATTTTGATTTAGAAACAAAAAAAGGGCAGTACGGCACAGCTCATAAAAGCAACAGCCGTAAACCACCCTAAATAATTTTCAACTGATTTTAAATCACGCTCCTAACTTAAGAAAGCGCGCTTTTTAATGCGCTTAAAAAGACCGCGTTTTCTCGACGGTTTCCTACCGTTACCCTTATGCAATTTCGCGTAAGTCTTGAGTTTAGATTTTTAACAATTACCCCGTTAGACGCGAGCTTTTTGTATATTCTATCTGAATCGAAAGCGCAACTAAAAAAAATGAAATTGGCGCTCGATGAATAAGGTTTGATTCCATTAATCTTTTTCATCCGAAGGTAGAGTTCCTCGCGGTTTTTGATTATTTTAGCAATTTGCGCGGAAAAATCCCGATGATTATCCAGATAAAAAGAAGCAGCGATTTGTGATAACCAGTTGATATTATAAGGCAATCTCACCTTGTCTAATTCAGCGACCAGGTTCTTATTGCCGATCAAAAAACCCAGGCGGATTGCCGCCATCCCCGCTTTAGACAGTGTTTTCAGAAAAACTAAATTGTCATATTTTTTTAACAGCGGCATAAGGGAGGCATTGGAAAAAGCGGCGTATGCTTCGTCAATAACCACTATACCAGGTGTTTTTTTTATCAGCGCCTCAATTCTATTCCGGCTGAAAAGATTGCCGGTGGGGCTGTTGGGGTAACTCAAAAAAATCAGAGCCGGATAATTCGATTTCATTTTACCGGTCATCGCCTTGACATCCAGGTCAAAATATTTGTCCAGCGGGACTTCCAGTATCTTATTGCCCGTATTTATGGCGATAATTTTGTACATGGAAAAAGTAGGAACCGGTACCATTACACCGCTGATTTTTCCTTTTAGCGTCATGCACAAAAGCTGAATAAGCTCATCCGAGCCGTTGCCCAGCATGATCATGTCTTTTTTTACGCCGAAATATTTGGCAAACCTTTCGCGCAACTTTATGGCTCCGGCTTCCGGATAGCGATTGAGAGCAACCTTTCGCATCTCCGAAAAAAGTTTTTTCTTTAAGGGCTCCTGCAAAACAAAGGGATTTTCGTTGGCGTCCATTTTTATCCCGCTTTGATATTCCGGGGCCAGATAACCTGATTGTTCCAAGATTTTCTTGTTTACAATGTTTTTAATAATCATATTTATATGATTCCTTTAGTTTTGAACCTTATCAGATTTTTTCTTTTCTTTCCATATTCCAATGGGAGCCCTTATATTTTTTTACCAACTCATTTTTAATCTTTTCTTCCGCAGCGGTTAGCTTGTCCTCGGTTAGTTCGATGCCCAATTCATTGATAAAACCCATTTCAATTTTTTTGCAAATATCTTTAACATCAATAGGTGTTTTTATTTGTTTATCTATGGAAGTCACTGAATTATTCAAGTCGTCTGCTTTCTCCAAAGCGTCTGCCGGCAACAATAAGGCAGCAGTCCTGCGCGCGTCAAACGAGGTAAGCAGGGAGCCATGCTGTAGAAACCCTCCCCTTTTTCTCATTTGAGCACTGCCGCAAATTTTTCTTCCATCAACAAGAAGTTCGCTTTCTGATGGAGTGGAAAAGCAGCAAGCGCCTAGAGCCTGATGAGCAGGCACTCTGCCGCCTTCAGCTAAATAAGCCTCTATTCCAAGATAGGATAGGCCGCGGGCAATGCATTGACTGATTATTTCATAAGTGCCCGCGATACTGTTGGGGAAGATATTTTCATTATTTGAAGCGACAACGCAATAGGTTATTTCATTAAAATGAAAAACAGCCTTGCCTCCTGTTATTCTTCTGACAATATCAATTCCTTCTTCGCGGCATTTTTTAGTATTTATATCTTCCAACTCCTGGAAGTAGCCGATGGAAATCGCCGCGGGGTATGTGCCGTAAAACCGAATAGTGGGAGGTTTTTTATTTTGCGCGGTATCAATAAACATGGCTTCATCGATGGCCATGCTTTCAAAAATATTGGATACGTTATGGCTGAGAAGTCTCCAGGCCATTAAAAATAAACCTTTCTATTCTTACTGTAAAAAACACCAGGAAAACGGTGATGATCAAGAAAATAATGTGGTTGAATACCGGATTTTAGCGATTATACGCCCTGCTCTTCCTGGGAGATAAAATCATTATAGGCGGAGGCGACAAGAAGGTCGTCCAGTTGCTCCAAGTCGTCCATTTCCACGACAATCAGCCAGCCGGTATCATGCGGATCACTGTTGATGATACCGATGTCGTCATTAATATCATCATTGATGTTTATAACCGTGCCGCTTACGGGTGAAATTAAATCTACCACGGCTTTTGAGGATTCAATCGATCCAAAAGGTTCATCGCGTTCCACATAATCATCTATATCGGTGAATTCTACCGATAAAATTTCACCCAGGCTTTCCTGGGCGAAATCGGTAATTCCTATAGTGGCCGTATATCCGTCAACACGCACCCATATGTGCTCACGGTTATAGAGAAGATCATCGGGGAACAATTTCATAAAAACATAACCTCTTTGATTATTCTATCACGATGAGTTCTTTATCCATTTTTGTAAGTTTTTCGCAACAATTTTCTTTTACTAAAACAGTATCTTCAATCCTAATGCCCCATTGACCCGGAAAATACAATCCCGGTTCAACTGTGACCACCATATTAGTCTCTAAAACATCCTGAGAATTTGAAGCGAGGCGCGGAGCTTCATGAACCTCCAATCCTACGCCGTGCCCCGTGCCGTGCACGAAATAACTTCCATATTTATTTCCGAAAATACTGCGTGCCTGCCGGTCAACAGCGCTTGCCGCGACATTTGATTTTATACATGCCAAAGCCGCCTCTTGCGCGAATTTCACCGCCTGATAAGCATGCTTTTGTTTTTTTGTCAATTCGCCAAAAGCCACGGTGCAGGTTTCGTCGGAACAATAACCTTTGTACTTAACGCCGAAATCAATAACGATGAAGTCACGTTTTTTTATTTTTTTGGTGGTCGGTTTGGCGTGGGGCAGGGCGGAGTTTTTCCCAAAAGCCACGATAGGTTCAAAAGATAACTGATCAGCGCCAAGCCTGCGTGCGCTGTATTCAAGTTGCAGTGCCAAATCCTTTTCCGTGACACCTTGTCTGATTTCGGAAAGAACCCCGCAGATGGCCGAGGAGGCAATGCTTGCCGCTTTTTTCATCAGGGCTATTTCTGTTTTGTCCTTGCAGGCTCTGATTAATTTGAGTTCATCAGATAAAGGGACAAATGTTTTTTTATGAAAGACTGAAGATATTTTATTATAAATATCCACTGTCAATTGATCAGATTCAAAGCCAATTATTTTTAGGCGAAAATCGCGAATTGCCTGAATAATACCGGATATTTTATCTTTATATTCAATTATTTGCATGTTTTTAGTCTGCAGCGAGGCTTGGGTCGTATAACGCCCGTCAATAAGCAATATTGTTTTTGCGGGAGTTAGAAGGAGAACGCCATCAGAGCCGCTAAAGCCTGATAGGTAAAAAATATTACTGGTATTAAAAAAAAACAGGCTGTCGATTTTATAATCAGCGAATTTTCGGGAAATCAGCGAAGCGCGCGTGGAATATATATTATTTTGCTGCCGATCCATTGTTTTTTAACCTGTTGATGTTTTCCAGCCAGCGGGTCATTATATCAATTAAGAAATCCGCCTGGGCGGCGTCAGCCTTTGCCGAAGCCTGCATGGCCATTGCCGTATTAACGGTGTCGAGTTTTGCTTTGGCTATTTCATTGGTTGGTTCATTTTTAATTATTTTTTCCAGAATTTCCGCGGCCATGGCAAAATGGCCCTGCCTGATGTACAAGTCCGCCAGGGTGACAGTATAGAATTCCGGTTCGCTTTTTCCGGCGTCATCTGCCTCGTCTATTTCCGCGAGCATAGGCTCTTCCTGCTCAAGAAGAACAATTTTATCCACAACTTCTTTTGTTTTTTCAGAACCTGGATTTAAAGAAATATATTTTTTATAACAATTGGCCGCGTTATGGAAAAAACCCTTTTCCCGATAAATATCGCCCACTCGTGTGTAGAAGGAAGATAAATCTGTGATTAGATCCTCAACTGTTTTTAAAATATTTTCCGATTCTTCCGTGTTTTTCATGGCAATGAAAGCATGAGCCGCGACAACATGCGCGTCCACATCACAGGGCAATTGACGCAACCGGGCTTGAGCGAGAGCAAGCGCTTCTAAATGTTTGTTTTGCTGAAGGAGAATTTTGGCTTCAGAAAGAAACAAGAAAAGGTCATCATCAAGCTTATTTATTCCCATAAATATTATCTGCCATTATTAGGATAAAGTGTATAAAAGAGATGACGAAAAATTACACAGAAAAGATAAGGTGTCAATATTTTTTAAAACTAATAATTATTGGAGCGGGCTATTTTAAAGCCTGCAGATAGACACTGGCTTTTTGGCCGAAGGCGGATTGCGGCGCCAAATCAACAACCGCCTGAAAAGCTTTTCGGGCATTGGTTTTGTCGTTTATTTTCAGATAGCTTTCGCCCAATAAAAAAATAGGAGTCAAAAAATTAGGGTTAAGCTCAACGGATTTTTTGAAATGGTTAATCGCTGTTGTAAAGTCATTCTGATCAAAGTAAATAAGCCCCATATTTTTTTCAATCTGCGGACAAAGTCTTGTATAAGGTGCTACTTTGAGAGTGTTCCTGATTTTTATTCATAGCCATTTTGTAATCCTTTTTAGAATAATAAGCCCACGCCATATTGTAAAGAGCCATTTCGGGTGTATACGTATAAGGGATTGGCGATTGACTTTTTGAAATTCTTCAATAGCTTTATCCCAAAGCCCGCTTTCTGAATATAATACTCCAAGATAATTATGTGCCTCGGAATAATTTTTGTCCAAAGAAACAGCCCGCTTGCAGTTCTTCTATGGCTTTATCTTCATGTTTTTGCCGTGGTAAGACATGGCTAAATAATAATAAATTTGCGGATTGCTGGAATTGTATTTTTCCGCTTCCAGCAATTCTTTGAGCGCGGTAGTGATATTGTTCGGATTGAAGATAAGCAATTCCTTTATTTAAGAATACTTCTGATTGTTCGCCTATGCCAGGGGGTGTGGGTACAGGCGAATAAAAGTGAATGATGTCAGGCAAATCAAATAATAATGGAAATTTATTTATTTTTAGTTTCATTTTGTCGGTAACGCTTCTTTATATAAATATATACTGGCGCTTGGTCTTTGGAAATAAATGCAAAATTATTTAATTTATTGTTCTGCTCGGCACTTTGGGCAACAGCTATCACCCTGATTATCTTTGGTGTCACAAAAATCAAGTAAGCTGTCGTTTTTCTTCCCTTTTAATATTCTCCGTTTTAAACAACTATCCCAAAACAGGAATTTTCTGAAGCCAGGGAACCCCTGTGTCAGCTGTTTTATCCTGATCCACGGAAACTCCACCGATAACAACTGTGTCGCTTCATCTGAAATAAGCTGTCGATTTAACCTCATTTTTAACGATGGGGGGATTTTCTTGAACATTGATCTTGACCAATCAGGGTAATCATTAGAAGCGGTAATTTCCATGGAGATTTTTCCCTCGTCCGTTATCCTTGGTGTTACCTCTAATTTCAGCAGTGCTTCTTTAAAAGAAACAGTGGTTGCCGAGCGTTGTCATCCTGGGTTATATAGGGAACTTCTTGTCCCTGCTTAATTAGGCTTTCATGCTTCCATGGTTACAACTCTTAGGAGAAGATATTATTTTCCCAGACCGTTGTCCTTTCCAGGCGCTGAGCTGGGCGTCGATGAAAGACGTGCACTTTGCCAATACAAAACCAAGGTAGGCCGGCGATGATGCCATTTACCGCTGGAAGATTTATTATGGGTGTATTCCAAGTAGCTGTAATTTCCGGCGGATAGGTGCCTAGTAGAGCTTCCTCCTGAACCAGTTCCGCCACCAGTGCCAAATCCTCTATCTCCGGACCAGCCCGGTGGTCTTGATATCGGCAAAACGCCACTTTATTCCCAGGTTTCTGGCAAAATGCATCGGTTGCTTCGACAATTTTTGCCTCAATTAAAATTTGTTTCAGTAAACCTTTTTCCGCCAGAATTTTTTGATCAACCTCTCTTTGCTTTTCCCTGTCCGCGGCGTCTTTTCTGCTTTTGGCCATGGTTGTTACCGTGATAACATTATATTCCTGCCTTTTTGCGAGGCTGTTAACTTCTAATATTGTATCCAAAGCCTGCTCCCAGGGCACATTTTTCATGGCCAGGGTTACTTTGCCTTTTACGTCGTCACCGGCAACGATATTTACATCGCCATATTCCGCCATGAGGCGTAAAACGCTCTTTATTTCCGCGTCCTGAAAATCAATAGATATTCTTCTCTGTGTATATTTCGGTGGGTTCTTCTTTGATTATCGGTTTTGTTTTTGGCTCTTCAGCAACCGCGGTTGCAACGGGTTTTTTTACTTCCGCCGTCGGAGCTGTTGCTGCTTTTGCCGGTGCGGCCGGCTTTCTTTCGGCCAAGCCAGCGACATTAAAATCAATTAATATATTTTTGCCTTCTTGTTTTATCGAGTAAGGAACCAATTCTCTGATATCAATCATCAAATTTGTCCATTGCTTGCCGTCAACTTTTTGCTGAGAAGGTGTTACCCTTAAAATATTATTTAATTGTCCTTCTCCCAGGCTGCGGCGTAAATTTTCATCGGCAATCGTATCTTCCAGCTTTATCAGCAGGCTCCCGTTGGTCTGGCCCTCCGCTTTGATTGCCGGTTGCTGTGAAACAACCAGGGATATTCTTTCTTTGCCTGGCATCTTTTCAAAAAGGACGCCTTCCAGATTTTTTATAACAGCGTCGGCTGCCTGCGATGATGATTTAGCCATTGGTATATACACCGCGACGGCAATCAGAATTATTACAGCAATTAATTTTGATGCATGTTTCTTCATAGTTTTAACCTCATTTTAATCTTTGCGAAGCTTTAAAATCACTCTTTTTACTTTATTGTCTTCACGTTCTTCCACGATAACACGGTCAGGCATAATCTCGATTACTCTGCCGCTTTTTGTGCCAATACGGGTTCCCTTAAATAAGGGATAAAACTTTTTTGCTGAATCCTCGACGATAGCCACACGGCGCGCTTCATCGCCGCCAATTCCTACAACGCGGAAAGTCTCGGTGCCCACCCGCTGCAACGGGAAAATGGAAAGATCTAACTCCTTTTTCGCCTCTTTTTTAGGTGCTTCCTTTTTTTTGTCTATCTCTACAAAGGGGCGGAAAGGATCAGGTTTTCCCGCTGGATTATAGCTGTAAATGCCATCTGCCGTTTGCGCGATTGATGCCAGTTTCTGCTGTATCTGCGCTTGTGTTTCTTCAACTTTAGATTCAATGGAAGTGGCAGTCGCAGTAGTATCGGATGAAGTATTCTCTTCAGTTTTTTCAGCATCCTGCGCGAAAGTGAAAAAAGCGGGCATCGCAAGAGTTGCGAAAAAAATTAGTGTTATCCATTTTACTTTTGTCATTTGCTTTTTCCGTCCGTCTTCGCTTTTTTGTCTATAAACATGTATGTTTTGACCGTACATGTTGAGTTGATAAAATATCCCCGTCCTTTTATCTCTTTTCGGTCACCCATGGTAATTTCGGAAACGTTGACAATGCGCGGCAGTTTGGCTATTTTTTCAAAAAAATGTAAAATATTCTGGTAATTGCCGACTACCGTAACTTTAACAGGAATTTCCTCATAAAACGGTTCGGGTAGTTTAGTGGCTTTTTTACCTTTCTGCGCGGGTGGTGGTTTATCCGGAATTGTTTCTCCCGTCATCGATTTGGGGACGGCTTTTAGGGGCTGAAACAACAAAAAATCGATGCCCGTTTCCTTACCCGAGGACGCCACAGAATGAAAAAGGCCGGGGATTTCCCGCTGGTCGGGAAGTTTTTCCAATGCAACTTTATAGTTTTCTTTTAGAGCTTCAACCTCAGCTATATATTTATCAAGCTGAAGAGCAATCTTTTCCTTTTCCGTAATTTGCGTGTTTAATTCGTTTATTTTGGTTTCAATAGAACTTTTTTTGCTCCATAAATCACTGAATATTAAAAAAAAGTAAGCTGCAGCAATCAGAACAATAATAACAAGAATAGCCAAGGCTTTGGCCTGGGGAGGCATTTTTTTAATGTAATCTGCATCAATAGCCATATTAAAATCCTTTTTTAATAACGCAGGAAAAGTTGAAACGCTGGAAGGTAATACCCGCAACTTCTGTTTTTTGCGCGGATATTAAATCTACTGATTTTATCGGTTCAAAATTTTCAATTGTTTTCATGAAATTAGCCACGACAATATTATCTCTGCCGTTTCCTTCAATGGTAAAACGATCATCTTTTTGTGTAATTTTTGTAAGCCATATATCTTTAGAGGGGACCAGCATAGCCAGGTCATCGAGCATCTTGACCGGCGCCAGGCGGTTTTCCTCCAGTGTAACAATAATATTCAGTTTTTGTTCCAGTTCCGCTTTTTCGCGTTTATATTTTTCCAAGTCCCCAATTTTTTTATCTAAAACAGCCAAAGTTGCCTCAGCTTGTTTCTGCTGCGATTCCAGGCTGCTGATTTTTGAGCTAATCCACATATGCATCACGGCAATAAAAAGAAAAAAGATGATCAAAGAGCCGACAGCCATAAATATTTGCCGGGAGAGATTTTCTTTCTTTTCTTTTTCGCGATAAGGTAAAAGGTTAATTTTAATCATTTGTCGCCCATTCTCCTTAAACCCAAGCCGATTGCCACGGCGGCAACTGGCTTAATGCTTTCCAGTTTCCTTGTGTCAATGTTTCTTTTGTTAAATCCGATTTTTAAGAGAGGGTTGATCAGTTCCGTGTCAACATTTAATTTTTGCGATAAATTCGCAACCAATCCGGGGATCATGGAAGATCCTCCGGCAATAAGCACTTTCTTAATATATTCACCGCCGAAAGTTGAACGAAAATAATCTATCGATCTTTCGATTTCAGAACAAATTGGATCGGCGAAATCAAGAATACTGTTTCTTAAATCCATGTTGTCCTGATCGCTTCCCGGCAGCCCTTCAACTTTAAGGGTTTCGGCCTCATCAAATGATACGCCGTATTTTTCCTGCAGGCTCTCCGTTATAGCATTGCCGCCCATAGTAAAATCTCTGGTAAAAATGGATATGCCGCCCTTGATAACGTTGATGTTGGTCAGATCCGCGCCGATGCGGACAATAACAGCGATATCGTTATCATCGTATTCGTAATTGGCCTCATACATTGTTTCCAGAGCAAAAGAATCAACGTCCATGATGGCGACATTGAGACCGGCCGCGGTTATCGCCGCCAGGTAGGTATCCACGATATCTTTTTTTGCGGCCACAATGATAACGTCCATTTGGTTGGGGTTATATTCATTATCGCCAAGAATCTGGAAATCGTAATTGACATCGTCCATGTTATCAAAGGGCAGATACTTACCTGCCTCATCCCGGATTAGTTCCCGTAATTCTATTTCGTCCATTTGCGCGAAGGTAACTTTTTTAATAACAACGGAATTTCCTGATAAAGCGGTAACTATGCCTCTGCCGCGACAACCTGAATTCCAAAAAAGCTCTTTGATTTTTAAAGAAAGCGCGCGCGGATCATTTACTACACCTTCCGTGATAATGCCTTTAGGCAGGGGAAGCTGAAGAAAACGGTTAAGAACGTAGCCGCTCGATGTGGTTAAAACCTCGGCCAGTTTTAAAGAAGCGGAGCCAATATCCAGGCCGACAAGTTTTTTAGTTTTGGAAAATAAGTCAGTGTTTAACATTTAAATACCTTAAAGAGCGAAAGTTTATTTATTAAAGTTAATTACTTTGCCATTCGGTAAACAATATCTCCTTCTTTAACCATTCCTAGTTCGCTGCGGGCTATGTATTCCAAGTAGCCTGTGTTATCGCGCAGCAGGGCAATTTTCTTTTTTAATTCGTTATTTTCAGCCGCATTTTCATTATTTTGCGCTTTCAATTCGGATAGCTTCTTGCTCATCAAATAACTGTCAACAAGTCCTCTATTGCCGAAAGTTATCAAAAGAGCCATTACCATTAAAAAAGCAATAAGATACCTGCCTATTTTCACGTGTCAAATTCCTCCCGTCTTCAATTGGCAGAAATCTATCTTTTAGGGGAAAACTTCCTCATACGGCTTTTGTAGCGCTTTAGCCACTTTCAGCTCTGAGTTTTTCCTTGTGGACAATCCCTTTTCCATTTTAGCGATTGTTTGAGGTGTCAGTCCGGATTTTCTGGCCAGTTCAGCCATGCTCAGAGGAATTGTTTCCCTTATCTTTTTTACTCTATTTTTCTTAATATTATCTACCATAGATTAAAGCTTCACCTCAGTATGATTGCTAGAAAACAATAATTTTTAATAAATGTCAAGAAAAAAGCGTAATATTAATTAATATTAACTGATATCAAATAATATAATTAATAATTACATGCAATTACGCATTTTAAAAAATGAAATTATTTTTATTAAAAAAGCGCAAAACAAAAAAAATATTAACAAAAAATAAATTTTTTAGAGGGTATCTTAAATTATGGGTGCGAAAAACAGATGTACGTTAAAATTTGATGGAAGGCAAAACCATTTGCGGTTCCCCTAGAAAAAATTTACCTTTTTCAATCCATTCTTTTAAAGTATCGGCGATTTGTCTAGCCTTGTAATAGCTGGATAGGGGGGCGGTGATAATTTTTTTACCGTCGATAATTATTGTTCCGCTGCGTAATTCTTTGTAGCTGACCTCCGCTATAGGCTTGGCCTGACCTTTGGGGTAATCCATGCTGTAATCATAAACCTGAGTGTAAATATCTTCATCTTTTACCGCTGTAAAGCGCGCCATTTCTTCATCCAGGATGGGTATGGGGATACCGATACCTACAAACAAAGAAACACCATAGCCCAGTATGCTAGCTCCCGCGAGCCATTCTCTGTTCATCTCTTTTAAATTACCCACTACGGCGATAGTGCCTGACCCTTGCTTGGGAACGCCATCGGGTGTGCGTGGAACATCGGGATTATGCTGTGTGCCCGGCCAGGCAATGAATCCTTGCGCTCCGCCCAAAAATATTCGCGTGCCGACACCAATTGTCCTAAAATAAGGATCGTTAAAAAGAGGACTCAATTGCCCTGATGTCGAATACGAGGCGTTTGCCATCCGCGGCCTGAGCATCCCCATATAAGTGTAAATAGTCGTGTCGGATAAATTTACGGCGCAATTATAGTTTTGATAAGCGTTACGCGGATTAAACAAAATGGCGTCATTTAAATCATTTATCGTAATATTTCTTTCATATTTACGAGCAGGATAACAATCTGTTCCGTATCCTTCCGCGCGCAGCTTGACAACGTTTCCGTTGACAAGATCCTCGATAACATGGCCGCCCCCGTAATTAAACTCTCCGGGATAAACACTATTTAAGGGATCGCCTTCTACAACTTCGGTAGCGCCGATATAGCAATCCACAGCGGCAATGCCGCCGTATGCCGGCACATCGTTTAGCCATACTTTGGACGCGCGAATGCGCGGAGAAGTATGGCCGAAATTGAGAAAAGCGCCCGACGAGCACATGGGGCCAAAAGTTCCTGTTGTCACGACATCAATTTTTTTTGCCGCTTCTACTTCCCCGTGACGGGCGACGACATCAATCATTTCTTCGGCGGTAACGACAACAGCTTTCCCGCTTTTGATTTTTTCGTTAATTTCGCTGATTGTTTTGTTAACTTTTAATTTTTTCATGCATCAAATTTATGTAAGCTTTTGCGCTCTAATACCACTGTTCGAGGGCAATTGCAAAAAATTAATAAGCTTTTCGTAAGGCAGGGTGATTACTTCTTGGTGTGCCCAAAACCGCCGCCGCCTCTTGATGTTTCATCAAGCTCAGCTGTTTCCACCCATTGCAGGTGGAATATTCTCTGCACAACCATTTGGGCCAGGCGCATTCCTCTTTTTACCACGAACGGTTCTTGGCCGTGATTAATAACAATCAGAGCTATTTCTCCGCGGTAATCGGCGTCAATTGTACCTGGTGAATTAAGAAGGGTTATCCCCTGATGCAGTGCCAGTCCGCTGCGCGGCCTGATTTGAGCCTCATAACCTTCGGGAAGAGATATTTGAATTCCTGTGGGGATTTTTTTTCTCTGGCCCGGTTCAATGATTTCTTCAGCATCAACAGCGGCAAAAATGTCCATGCCGGCAGCCAGAGCGCTCATATATTGGGGAAGGGGAATATCGTCATTTCCCGGAGTTTTTTTGATAAACGCTTTTAAATTATTCTCCATAAAAAGATATAACCATATGCGCTTTTTAAATTATTTTTGTTTGTTATGAAAAAGATCCTTTTTGTGATTATTTTTATAATCACAAAAAGGATTTAAAAAAGTTGACTTAAATTATTTAGTGGGTTCCTGCCCTAAAGCGTCCTTGCGGCTGAGGCGAATCTTTCCTGATTTATCCACTTCAAGCACTTTTACCATGACCTCGTCGCCTTCCTGAAGAACATCAGTGACCTTATTGATTCTTTCCTTGGCAATTTGCGAGATATGCAGCAGGCCTTCGGTGCCCGGTAAAATTTCCACAAAAGCGCCGAAATCGACGATCTTCTTCACTGTGCCGCGGTAAATCTTGCCGATTTCCGCTTCTTCGGTCAGCCACTTTACCATCGCTACAGCGCGGGCGGCCGCTTCTGCATCGGCGGAAGCAATCGTCACGGTGCCATCGTCTTCCACATCGATGGTCACACCGGTTTCGCTGATGATCTGGCGGATATTCTTACCGCCGGAACCAATTACCGTGCGAACCTGATCTACCTTTACCTTAACAGTAGTGATACGCGGTGCATAAAGCGAAATGTCCGAACGCGGCGCCGTCATCGTTTCGCGAATTTTGCCGATAATATGAATGCGGCCATCACGGGCTTGCGCCAGAGCCTTTCGTAAAATATCTTCGGTCAAACCGTCGATTTTAATGTCCATCTGCAGGGCGGTAACACCTTTTTCCGTGCCGCAGACCTTGAAATCCATATCGCCCGCGTGGTCTTCATCGCCCAGGATATCGGACAATATGACCACCTGTTCTCCTTCTTTTAAAAGGCCCATGGCGATTCCCGCAACGATGTCTTTGACCGGCACTCCGCCGTCCATCATGCTTAGAATGCCACCGCAGACGGTCGCCATGGAAGACGATCCGTTAGAGGAAAGAACTTCCGATACAATCCGGATGGTATAGGGAAACTCTTCCGCAGAAGGCAGGACGGGAACCAGCGCCTTGCGGGCAAGTGCACCGTGGCCAATTTCTCTTCTGCCGGGACTGCGCAGAAATTTCGCCTCCCCCACGCTGTAGGGCGGGAAATTATAGTGCAGCATGAACGACCGCATCTCTTCGCCGCCCACATAGTCCATCCGCTGTTCATCCGAGGAGGTGCCCAAGGTGAGCACGGCGAGCGCCTGTGTCTCCCCACGGGAAAACAGGGCAGAACCATGCGCGCGCGGCAGCACACCGACTTCAGAGCTGATCGGGCGGATATCGGTGGAAGACCGGCCGTCGATTCTTTTCTTTTTCTGAATAATCATATCACGCAAAATACGGGATTCCAGATGTTCAATTATTGCGGCGACTTTTTTGGCAAGCACCGCGTCGCCGGCGCTGATTTCTTTAATGACAGACGCACGGACATCACCCAGCTTGCTGTAGCGTTCCAGTTTGCGCGGCATGCCGTAGCCTTCCTGCAAACCGGGCAGCGCCGCAGCACTTACCTGCGCGAGGAGTTCCTCATCTGTCGCGACTTCTTCTACTGTCCTTTTAGCTTTGCCGATCGCGGCGCGCATTTCATCTTGCAGATCGATTACCGGCCGTATCGATTCCAGGCCAAACTTAATGGCATCCACAATAATGTCTTCCGGCACTTCTTTGGCTTCGCCTTCCATCATGACCAGTTCCACGTCATAAGGGCGACCCGACGTTCCAGGGGTCACTTTACGTCCCACCAGGAAGAGATTCATCTCGCTTTCCTTCATCTTTTCCGGTGTAGCGTTCGCGATCAACTCTCCATTGATCCGGCCGACGCGCACGCCGGCAATCGGACCCTTAAACGGAATATCGGACATTTCCAGGGCGGCCGACGCGCCGATCAGTGCCGCGACATCCGCATCGTTTTCCCTATCCACGGAAAGCACCGTGGCCACGATTTGCGTTTCAGAATAATATCCCTTGGGGAATAATGGACGAATCGAGCGGTCAATGATGCGCGACGTTAATGTTTCACGTTCATTGGGACGCCCTTCTCTTTTGAAAAATCCGCCGGGAATTTTTCCGGCCGCATAGGTCATTTCCTGATAATCCACCGTCAACGGCAGAAAATCCAAGCCTTCTCTGACGGTCTTTAAAGACACAGCCGTTACCAGCACAACGGTATCTCCGTAATAAACCAGCATGGCACCATCTGCCTGCGCGGCCACGTAATTTGTCTTCAGCGAAAAATTACGCCCCGCAAAATCCTTACTAAATATCTTACTCATTCATTTCCTCCATCTAATTGTGAAAAAACTATCAACACGAAGTTCAGAAACAAAGCACGACAACCGATTGGCGCTTTTATTTGAAGCGGTATCGGTATTGGACAAGTTATGGCTTTGCACCATTGAAAGTTATTATTTTCTGAGTCCAAGACTTTTAACTAATTTTCGATATCGTTCGATATCATTGTCCTTAATGTAGTTAAGGAGCCTTCTTCGCTGACCTACCAGTTTGAGCAATCCTCGACGAGAATGATGGTCTTTCTTATGCGCTTTAAAATGTTCAGTCAGATATTCAATTCTGGCGCTCAAAAGTGCTATCTGGACTTCCGGTGATCCGGTATCCTTTTCGTGAAGACGGTAGTTTTCAATCAATGACTTTCTTTTTTCCAAATTTAACACGCTTTTTCCTCCTAAATTATTAATTCCATATATATTAAAAAAATTATTTTAGTTATTAATATTATTAAACACTCTGATGATTTTGGCGGCGGGGAATTTATCGTCTAAATGAGCGATTTTATCAGCCGCGACAGTTATTTCCGCCAAAGCGACCAGTTTTCCTTCATTGTTTGTGAACTTTATCATATCTCCCTGATCAAGAAAAGGAAGAACATGAGCTTTCATCATCGCCACGGAAGGCTGCATGCCGTTTCGCAGTTTATCGGCAAAATTCTCTTCTACTTCAATTACTTTCCATGAAGGCATAAGTTTTTCCATGGGCAATATATTTTTTATTAGCTCCTCTTTTTTGCTCGCGTACGAAGGTTTTCCTTTTTCGTCATTTGTTAATGATACCGCCATTTCTTCAGTAAAAAACCCGCTGCGCAGGCGCCGCAAGCCGGATAAACACGCGCCGCAGCCGAGCTTCTCTCCGATATCCGAACAAAGCGTCCTGATATAAGTTCCTTTGGAACAGGCCACTCGGAAAGTTACATAATTAGAAGCAATATTTTCAATGTTCATAT
This sequence comes from uncultured delta proteobacterium, assembly GCA_963813455.1. Taxonomy (GTDB): domain Bacteria; phylum Desulfobacterota; class Syntrophia; order Syntrophales; family Smithellaceae; genus UBA4810. Next base: position 14,859 of record CAWEZF010000013.1, on the reverse strand, counting down.
CAAAAATTTCTATCTCGCGCGATGGTGTTTCCGGGAAAATACCTTTTCTGGCCCATTTATATAAAGGTCTGCCCTGATGCTTGACCGCTGAATAAGCGGGCGGAACCTGCTTTTTTCTTCCGGTCATCTGCGACATTAATAACCGTATTTCTTCTTCGCCCGCGACTTTATCTGAAGTCGCGATGATTTTACCTTTTATATCCATCGTGTCTGTTTTTACGCCCAACAGCATTGTTGCCAGATATTCTTTATCTTCTCCTGAAAGAAAACCGGCCAGTTTGGTGGCTTCATTCAGGCAAACAGGAAGAACACCTGTAGCCATGGGATCAAGTGTTCCTGTGTGGCCCGCCTTTTTTGCGCCGGTTATTTTTTTAACTTCCGATACGACATCATGGGAAGTTTTATCCGCGGGTTTATCGATTATCACCACACCGTTCATAAATCACCGTGTTTCTTTAATTGCTTCGAGAACTTGTTCCTTAACGGCTTCAATGTCTCCTTTTATTCGACAGGCCGCCGCGTTGGCGTGTCCCCCTCCGCCGAACTTCTTTGCTATTTTTTCCACGCTTATTTTGCCTTTGGAGCGTAAACTTAGCTTATAGTAGTTATCTTCCAACTGTGTGTATAAAATCGATATAGAAATTCCTTTAACTGAACGGGGAATTTCGACAAAACCTTCCGTATGTTCATATGTGGCTCCGGATTCTGTTAGCGCGTTTTGCGTAACAACGAGAGAACCAACCTGGTTCTGAAAATCAAGCGTTAGTGTTTCGAGAGCTTTTTTCATCAGTTTTATTTTTACGGGTGAATCGTTCTCGTATATATTTTCGGAAATCCACTGCGGGTCCGCGCCGTTTTCCACCAGTTTACCCGCGGCCCAAAGCGTGTCTTTTGTGGTATTGGCGTAACGGAAACCTCCCGTGTCCGTGAGAATTGCCGCGTATAAATTGGTGCAGATTTCCGGTGACATTTTCGCGCCCATTTTTTCAAAAAGGCGGAAAATAAGCTCTCCCGTGGAACTTGCCTGGCCGTCCCATAATTTTAAAGGAGAAAACCCGTTGTTCGATATATGATGATCAATGTTGATCAGAGTCTCGATTTTGGCGATTTCTTTCGCTTTTTCTCCCACGCGTTCCAGTTCACTGCAATCCAATATAAAAGCCACATCATAATTACTAACATCACCGAGTTCGTGTGATATTTTTCCCGCTCTAGGCAGAAAATTATAATGGTTAGGAGTTTTATCTTCATTATAGATAACCGCTTTTTTACCCAGATCGCTCAGCATGCAGTAGAGAGCCAGCTCTGAACCGAGCGCGTCTCCGTCTAATTTTGTATGGGACGTGATCAAAAAATTATTTCCCTCTTTTATTTTTTTTATAATTTTATTAATCATTTTTCCGCTTCTGTTTTCTTTTCTTCGTTTGAGATATTTGCCAAAAGTTTCTCGATACGGCTGCTGTAGCCAAAAGACTTGTCATGAATAAACATTATTTCCGGCACAAAACGCAGTTGCAGCCGCCTGCCCAGTTCCCGCCGGACAAAGCTGGTGGCTTTGTCGAGGCCAATGCGCGTTTCTTCAGAACATTCATCTTTGCCCATTTCCACGAAATAAATTTTTGCGTTTCTTAAATCATCGCTCACTTTCACGGCGGTGACAGTCAGGGCATGCACGCGCGGGTCTTTTACTTCCGCGGAAATGATCGCGGCGATTTCCGCCATAATCTGTTCGGCCACCCTGGCCGCTCTTTTAATAGTCATCGTATTTTATTTCACTATCCGCGGCTGTTTCCGGAAAGCTGGAGACAACCATTATTTCTATTTTAGTATTTAATATTTCGGCCGCGTGCATGTTATCTATGAACTTAAGCAGATGATCAACTTTTCCATTAATATAACGGGAATCATTTCCAACACAGGCAAAGCCGATTTCCGCATACTTATAACTATCGAGTTTCCCGATTTGGGCAATGGACACGTTAAATTCATTCTGTGTCCTTTTCAGAATCTTGTTCATGACGCTTCTTTTATCTTTTAAAGAGCCGCTTTCGCTGAGGCGTAAATTAATTATGCCGTAGCCGATAACCATAAAATTTATTTTAAATCTTACTTTATAGTTTTCTTTCTATTTTTTCGCTTATGTAGGTCTCAATAACGTCACCTACATGAATATCGTTGAACCCTTCAATGCCGATACCGCATTCAAAGCCGGCAAGCACTTCCTTGGCGTCATCTTTGAAACGCCTCAATGATAATATTTTGCCGTCGAAGACAACGACACTGTCGCGCAGTAATTTTAAATTGGCGCTGCGCGGTATTTTGCCATCGGTAACGTGGCAGCCGGCAATTGTGCCGATTTTGGGAACCTTGAAGAGTTCGCGCACTTCGGCGCGACCCTGAACAACTTCCTTGTACTCCGGTTCCAAGAGTCCCTCCATGGCGGCACGGACATCAGAAATAACATTGTAAATAATGTCATAGAGCTTTATTTCCACGCCTTCCTGTTCGGCTATTTCGGTAACTCGCGCGTCGGGGCGGACGTTGAATCCGATAATTATCGCATTAGACGCGGAAGCCAGCAAGACATCCGTTTCGCTGATGGCGCCGGCGGAGCTGTGAATTATTTTCAGCCTTACATCATCGGTGGAAAGCTTGTTTAACGTGTCGGTGATTGCCTCAATGGAGCCGCGTACGTCAGCCTTGATAATTACATTGAAGTCCTTTACTCCTTCTTTTATTTTCTGGTAAAGCTGTTCCAAGGTAATTTTTGATGAGGCGGAAAGTTCTTTTTCTCTGACTTTTCTTATCCAGTAATCCGCGATTTCCCGCGCTTTTTTATCGTCATCAACTCCGAAAAATTCCGCGCCAACCTGCGGGACACTGCTAAAACCGATAACTTCCACCGGCATGGCGGGTCCGGCCTCCCTCACGCGCCGACCCTGGTCGTTGACCATTGCCCGCACGCGTCCGTATTCTGTTTTGGAAACGAAAGAATCGCTTTCTTTGAGCGTTCCCTCCTGGATGAGAACCGTCGCTACCGGGCCGCGGCCGCGATCCAGCTTAGATTCGATGATAATGCCGTGCGCCGGAAGATTCGGATCGGCCTTCAGTTCCATAACGTCGGCCTGCAGCAGAATCATTTCCAGTAATTCCTCAATTCCCTGCTTCTTCTTCGCGGAAACCTCGCAGAAAATCGTATCACCACCCCATTTTTCGGATAAAAGGCCGTGTTCGGAAAGACCCTGTTTTATTTTATCCGGTTCCGCTCCGGGTTTATCAATTTTATTGACAGCGACAATTATGGGCACACCGGCGACTTTGGAATGGTTGATTGCTTCGACTGTCTGTTCCATTACGCCGTCATCGGCCGCGACAACCAGAACGACGATATCTGTTACTTTAGCTCCGCGCGCCCGCATCGCGGTAAAAGCTTCGTGGCCGGGCGTGTCCAGAAAAACGATATCGCGGTTATTGATATTTACATGATAAGCGCCGATTGCCTGCGTGATACCGCCAGCTTCTCCGTCAATCACGTTGGATTGTCTTATCACGTCCAGAAGCGAGGTTTTTCCGTGATCGACATGCCCCATAATGGTCACGACAGGAGCGCGGGGTTTGAGGTTTTCCGGCGATGCCGCGACTTTCAATGTGGATTCGTCAAAATCCAGTTCCGCTTTTTCCACCTGGAAACTGAATTCCGAAGTGACCAGTGAAGCGATGTCGTAGTCAATGGACTGATTGATGGTGGCCATAACGCCCATACCGATCAGCTTGTTAATTACTTCGCTGGCTTTAACTCCCATTCTTTTAGCCAGTTCACCAACCGAGATCGTATCACCTATTTTGATTCGCCTTTTTATCGCTTTGGGAACGGTGATTTCCGTTTTTTTCATTTTTACCGGCGCGGCTTTTTTCTCATCCCGCCATTTGACAAAACTTACTTCCCGATCATCGTCTTGCTTTCTTAATTTCTTCTCTATCTTTTTTTCCAGGACTTTTCGGCGCGGTACTACTTTTTCTTCTTCGATAAAAACTTCAACTGGCGCTTTGCTTTTTTTCTTTGTTTTATCAAATTCTTTTTTTACAGATTTTTCCGGCGGCGGAACAATTATTTTTTCGCCGGGCTTCTGCGGCTTTTCCGGTTTGGGGACTTTTTTAATTTCCGGCTTGGTGATTTTGTGTTTGACAAAAACAATAGGCTTGGGAGCTGCCGCTGTTGGCTGTTTTGCTTTCTCCGCGTCCGTGGCCTCCGGGGCGCCAGGCGTTTTTGTCTCTTCTTTTTTTGATACTTTCTTTTTTGCTTCGGCTGTGTCCGCGATGCTTGGCGCCGCCGCAGCTTTTTCCGTAGCCTCTTTTTTTTCCTTTTCCGGAGGAGCTGCCGCCGCTTCTTTCGCGGCAGGATCCTCTTCCGGCGTGGGCTGTTCTTCCACGGGAGCGAGAACGGCACGGCGGCGAATTACCGTTGATTTTATTCTCTCTTCGACAATTTGGCGGGAATCGCCAGAGAGCAGAGACTCTCTTATTTTTTCTACATCATCGTCTTCCAGGGTGCTGGAATGAGATTTAACCGTGATACCCATTTTTTCCAGACGAGCTATCAGGTCTTTGCTTTCCAGGCTTAATTCCTTGGCTAATTCATGGACTCGCTTTTTCGCCATTCACAAAACTCCCTAAATTAAATGTTGGGTCCTGAACCCGGTTTTTTTTGAGCCGCTTCTTCTTCGAGAATTTTACCCGCTTCTTCCATCCAGTGTTGCGCGGTTTTTTCGCCAATGCCGGGAATGGAAGATAGTAATTCCGGTTCTACTGCCGCGAGCATGGCGATGCTCTTAATGCCTTGTTCCATCAGTTTCTGCGCTATAGCCGGTCCTACGCCGGAGAGTTTTGTCAGATCAGTTTCTCCCTCCGGTTTTTCGGCGGCCATTGTTTCGCTTTTCACGTCAATTTTCCAGCCGGTAAGCTTTACCGCCAAGCGGACATTTTGCCCGTTTTTGCCGATAGCCAGCGAAAGCTGATCATCGGGAACAATCACGACCATTGTGCGATTTTCTTCGTCAATCAATACACGGTTTACTTTGGCCGGTGACAGGGCGCTCGAAACATATTTGGCGGCGTCGTTGGTATAGGGAATGATGTCGATTTTCTCCCCGCGCAGTTCCTGTACCACGCTTTGCACGCGTGAGCCTCTCATGCCCACGCAGGCGCCCACCGGATCAATATCTTTATCCTTGGCCTGAACGGCTATTTTGCCGCGTTTCCCCGGCTCGCGGGCCACGCTGACAATTTCTATAAGGCCTTCGGAAATTTCCGGTACTTCCACTTCAAAAAGCGATTTTAGAAAAGAAGGATGGGTGCGCGATAATATTATCTGCGAGCCTTTGGTGATTTTTTTCACATCGACGATGTAAGAACGGATTCTTTCACCTCGTTTATAAGTTTCGCGGTGAATTTGTTCCGCCGGAGGCACTACTCCTTCGGCGCGTCCCAGATTGACAATAATGCTGCCGCCTTCGAAGCGCTGAACAAAACCGGTTAAAATCTCGCCTTTGCGGTCTTTATATTCTTCATAAATAATATCTCTTTCAGCGTCCTTGACCCGCTGAATAATAATCTGCTTGGCCATCTGTACGGCGATGCGGCCGAAAGAACTTGTTTCGATTTTTATGCCCAGGCTATCACCCGGTTCCGCTCCTTCGTCGAGATTTTTTCTCGCTTCTTCTCTGGAAATCTGCGTTTCCGGATCGAGCACTTTATCCACTACTGTTTTGAATTGAAAAACTTCAATCTCGCCTATCTCGTCGTTGTAATGGGCTTCCAGCTCTACGTCCTGGCCTAACTTCTTACGCGCCGCGGTGAGCATGGCCGCTTCCAGGGCTTCCGTAATAGTTTCTTTTTCCATGCCTCTGTCCTTGCCCATCTGTTCAATCAGACGTTTAAGTTCTGGCAACATTTACAAGTTCCTCCCTTTATCTTCAGGGTAACGCCGCGTCAGATTTTCTCCGCGGGCGTTGATTCCCTAATTTTTATTTTGTGTCGGCAAGATTCGCCTTAATTATGTCTTTTCGGAAAATACGATAATTTTTTCCCGAAACTTCCAGCAAGACGACTTTTTCGCCTTTTTCTTCAATATAATCCAGAAGAACGCCGTGAAAATTTTTTACGCCGTCTATTTTTACGCCCGTTTTAATATTCACGCGGGCGTTTTTGAATTTTACAAAATCCGCGTCGCGCGATATCGGCCGGTCAAAACCGGGTGAAGAAACCTCCAGCGTGTAGGCACCGGGCACCACATCATGGACATCCAGTATGTCCCCCAGCTGATTGCTGATGTTGGTGCAGTCATCAAGCGTAACGCCGTTTTCCTTATCCAGATAGAGCCTGATAACCCAGCGCGTGTGCATTTTAACGCATTCAACATGAATCAGCTCCATTTCTTCTGAGGCGGCCACCGGTTCGGCCAACTGCCATATTTTTTCTTTTAAAGCATCGTTCATAAGTACATAAAATGACCGGAAAATAAAAAAGTGGGCGAAGGCCCACTCATCAATACACAATCATCGATGGTTCGGCATTTTTCTAGCATACCGAGTTTTTAAATGCAAGGGAAAATTATAAGGGGGCAGGTAACGCCTGATAAGTAAAAATGGAGCGGGCGATGGGGTTCGAACCCACGACGTCCAGCTTGGGAAGCTGACATTCTACCACTGAATTACGCCCGCTCGGTGAAGGAAATCTTATTCAAGAGGTGCAGTTTGTCAAGGTGTTTTTGCCAGAAAATGATGACCGGATGATCCTAAGTCTTTCCTTAATAAAGTTTTATTGTAATTTAAGGCTATTGAAGGATAATAACCTATGTTATATTTAATTTACAACAATTCAAGGAAGTTTTGTTGCGGAGCTCAACCCGGAGTTTTGCTATAGACGCGAATTAATAATTTTTACGAAACTATTTCAGAATGGATGGCATTTGAATTTTTATCTTAATCCAATGAGTGTTATCGGGTTTTGTTTAACGGCATGGTTTGTGGTGGATCAGAATTGGACATTGCCGCAATTCTGCTGGAGTATTTGGCTAGCCGGGCTGATTTACGCTTGGAGTTGTGTGATTGCGGCTGTAATACAGATCGTGACTACGGCACGCTTTAATAAAAAATACTACGAAGAAAAATTTTCTTTCATCCGTAATCTGTCTCCAGGCATTTTTTCTATAAGCATGATTTTGTTCAGTATACTGGTGGGATTGATAGGGTTGCGAATTTATAGTTATGTGTTTGGTTTCTACGGGCTTTTTCTTTCCGTTTTTGCGGAAATGGAACCACATACTTTATTTGGAAGAAACGGCTTCATTAACTCGGACTTCTTTACGCCTGTGGCATATCTGATAAACATATTTTGGCCTATGGCGCTGGGAACGTTGATTGCCAGTCATAAAGATTTTTATATGAAAAACCCGTGGAAACGCATTATTTTGCCTTTCCAGAAAGAAGTTTTACGAATGCACGTTATGATTCTCTTGCTGCCTTTTATTGCGTTAATTGCCTGGGCTTTGTTCGGTAATGAGTACCAGCCAGTTGTAATTATTCTTTTGCTGGGGATTTTTTACCTGCTGCCCTGGAAGGAAGCGAAAGATGAAGCAGCAAAAAAAGTCCAAGAAGTCATGTAGAGTCTTTTGGTATAATTGTGCTATATTTAAACGCCTTTTTTATTAAGTCTTATTTTTCGGAGTAGTAAATTGTGAGATTTATCGTTTCGCTTATATTTTGGGGCATTGGTTTACTTTTGCTTTGGAAGGTGCGGACGCTTCGCTCTTCCCGAGACGCGCTTGACTTGGCATCAGATAAGCCGTTGCGGCTTTCCGTGATTATTCCCGCGAGAAATGAAGAACGAAAAATAGGCAAGTTGCTGGAATCTTTGCAGGCGCAATCATTTGCGCCTCATGAGGTGATTGTCGTCGATGATGAATCAACCGACGGCACCGCGCTTATTTCTCAATCATATGGTGTAAAAACCATAAAAAGCAAAAAAATCCCCGCAGGATGGCTGGGCAAGCCCTGGGCCTGCTGGCAGGGCGCGCAAGAAGCGAAAGGTGACACGCTGCTTTTTCTTGATGCCGACACCTGGCTGGCGCGGAACGGCCTGGAAAATATCGTGTGGGAATTTCGGGAAAAGGGCGGCTTTCTCACCGTGCAGCCGTATCATGTGACGGAAAAGAGATATGAACAGCTATCCGCCTTTTTTAACATTATCATCATGGCGGGCTTCAACGCGTTCACTTTCTTAGGAGAAAAAATCAAACCAAGCGGTGGCTTCGGCCCTTGCGCCGTTTGCTCGCGCCAGGATTACTTTGCCGTCGGCGGTCATGAAGTTGTGAAAAATTCGGTCATTGAAAACTCCGTCCTAGGCGGTATTTTCCGCGCGCGTGGTTATCCGCTTGGCTGTTATGGTGGTAAGAACGCGATTTCTTTTCGGATGTATCCAGGTGGTTTTAAAAATCTTTTTGCCGGCTGGTCGAAAAGTTTTGCCGCCGGTTCCGCGTCGATCAGTAAAATCACTTTTCTTTTGATAATTTTGTGGGTTACCGGCTGTTTTGAGGCATTCATCGCGCCTGTGAAAATGATTTTGGCCGCGGATTATCAAGCGGCATGGTTGCCGGTATTGGTCTATTTGCTTTATGCGGGGCAGATCCGATGGATGCTGCACAGAATCGGAAAATTTCAGAGCTGGACAGCGCTGCTCTTTCCCATCCCGTTGATTTTTTTCGTTTTCGCAATGTTTTGGTCTGTTTTGCAAAAGACGATTTTTAGAAAGACAATGTGGAAAAACCGCGTAGTAGAATTTAAAAATTAAACTGAGGTGAGTCATGCCGCTTATTTATCTGTCAACTTTCTGGCTGATTGTTGTGAATGCTCTGGCTTGGGCAGCGATACAAATTGGTTTAGGTTATTTTGCCGCAAGAATTAGTGATGAACGGTTTAATCCCCAGGGCTCTCTTTTTAAAGAACGTTTCTGGGAACAAGGGGGCGAGATTTACGAAAAATTATTCAGGGTGAGACTCTGGAAATCTTGGCTGCCTTCGGGTGGCAAATTTTTCGGAATTTTTTCCATTAACAGTTTCCGGTCAGCGGATCAGGGTTACGCGCATAAGTGGCTGGTCGAATCTAGCCGCGCTGAGTTTACCCACTGGATAGCCATGCTCCCAGCATTGTTGTTTTTTTTGTGGAATCCCTTTAATGCCTGGATTATTAATATCATCTACGCGATTTGCGCCAATATCCCTTGTATTATCAGCCAGAGATATAATCGGCCGCGGGTTATGCAAGTGCTGGGCAAAAGGTTGAAGTCATTATAAATCAACTGCCGGGAAATTTTCTCAAAAAGCCAGAAAGTAAATCATTGATATTCTTTGATGAGCCCTTTATTTTGTAGTAATCTGATGACGGTTTCTGAATCTTCCACGGTGAAACCGATCCGCCACCATTTGTAGCGGATGTGCGCGATAAATATTTTATCGCGTTTGTATCGCTGAAAATCCTTGGGAAACCAGGTTTTGAAATCGCCGGTGCCGTGAAAACGGAATTTACCATTCCAGATAGTGGCTTTCTTGACAACGATTTTTTCGATATCGGAAAGCAATACCATCCGGTCGCGTTCGAAAAAACTGTAGCGGCGGAAAAGAATACTGCCGTGCTTAATTTCTATCAGTGAATCGGAGTAAAGTGTGTCTTTGTGTTTCATCTTCGAAGCCGTGCCGCAGTCCTTTTTTGTCATTGCGGGTCCGCGATAGCGGACGCTGCAATCTTTATGTTGTCATATAGCTATGAGATTGCTTCGTTCGCTTTGCTCTCTCGCAAAGACATTATTATATGCCCTTGCTGCGCACGAGAACCGAATTGGCGTGAGCGTCCAGCCCTTCCATCTGGGCAAAGCGTGCTGTTTGAGCGCCCATCTTTGCCAGCGCCCGAGGAGTAAAAGAGGAAACACTTATGCGTTTGACAAAATCATAAACGCCGAGCGGTGAAGAAAACCGCGCCGTGCCCGAGGTCGGCAGTATGTGATTGCCGCCGGCCAGATAATCGCCTAGAGCTTCGGGCGTGTAAGAACCTAAAAAGACAGAGCCCGCGTTTTGCACCTGCTTTAAAATTTCCGCCGGATTTTCTATCATCAATTCCAGGTGCTCCGGAGCGAAATCATTGGCTAGCTCCACGGCCTGATTCAAATCTTTGGTAATAATTATCGCGCCGTAATTATTGAGTGATTTTTTTATTATCTTTTTTCTTTCCAGAGTTTTCATCTGCTCATCGATCTCTTTGGCCACCTTTTGGGCGAAATATTCTGAAGTGGTAAAAAGAACCGCCGCCGCCATTTCATCGTGCTCGGCCTGCGAGAGCATATCCGCCGCCGCGAAAGAGGCGTTTGCCGTTTTATCAGCAATAATCAATATTTCACTGGGTCCGGCAATCATATCGATGCCCACCTGGCCGAAGACAAGTTTTTTTGCCGCCGCAACATAAGCGTTGCCCGGGCCCACGATTTTATCCACGCGGGGAACAGTTTTTGTGCCGTAGGCCAGAGCGGCAATCGCCTGCGCGCCGCCAATTTTGAAAATACGCCTCACGCCGCAAATATCCGCCGCCGCGGCAATCAGAGGATTTATTTTGCCATCTTTGGCCGGGGTGACGATAATTATTTCTTTTACTCCGGCGATTTTAGCGGGGATGGCTGCCATGAGCAGCGTGGAAGGGTAAAAAGCCTTTCCTCCGGGAGCGTAGATTCCAACCCTCTGCAGGGGTAAAACCCGCTGGCCTAATTCAACCCCTTCCTCATCTTTTAAACACCAATCCTGATTAATCTGATGACGATGATATTTCTCTATGCGCACCGCCGCCAATTTTAAAATTTCCAAATCTCGTGGACTAACTTCCGCCCGCGCTTCTTCTTTTTCTTTTATGGATACTTCTATCGTTTTTGGGGTTAATTTATACTTGTCAAACTTGCTTGTATATTTAAATAAAGCTGTGTCGCCGCTCATGGCAACATCTTTTACTATTCGCGCTACTGCCGATAAAAGTTCGGGAGAAAACGTTCCTCCTCTTTGGCGCAGTTTCTGGAAAAAATATTTAAATTTCTTATCGTCAGCCTTGATGATTTTCATTTTAACCTGCCACCCTTTTAATATTTGCGCCCACGGCGGAAAACTTTTTTTCTATTTGCTCATAGCCGCGGTCGAGATGATAAACGCGCGAAATTTCCGTTGTTCCCTTGGCGGCCAGCGCCGCGAGAATTAATGACGCCGAAGCCCGCAGATCCGTGGCCATAACCGGCGCGCCGCGCAGTTCAGGTACGCCGCGCACAATCGCGTTATTGCCCTCGATGGTAATATCCGCGCCCATCCGGGCGAGCTCACTTACATGCATGAAGCGGTTTTCAAAAACAGTTTCGGTAATCACGCTCAGGCCGCCGCCGATCGACATATAAGCCATCATCTGCGCCTGCAAGTCAGTGGCGTAACCGGGGTAGGGTATCGTCTTGACATCAACGCTGTTGATTTTTTTTGTTCCTATCGCTTTCAGGCCGCCCTTGATGAGCGAAATTTTCATGCCTGTGTCGCGCAGTTTATTGATAAGCGCTTCCAGATGCTCGGGAATGCATCCCCGAATATTTAATTCGCCGTGCGTCATGCCAGCGGCAATCATGAAAGTGCCTGCTTCGATACGGTCAGGGATGATTGTTCCTTCGGTGGGTTTGAGCGAAGTTACGCCTTCGATTTTTATCACGTCCGTTCCCGCGCCGCTGATTTTCGCGCCCATGCCGTTTAGCACTTGGGCCAGATTGACGACTTCCGGTTCGCAGGCGGCGTTGTGCAAAATGGTAGTTCCCTGGGCCAGCGTCGCGGCCATCATGACGTTTTCCGTGCCGGTGACCGTGGAAATATCAAAATATATTTCCGCGCCTTTTAATTTTTTTGCCTTGGCTTCAATGTAGCCTTCTTTGAGCTCGATTTTCGCGCCCATTTCCTCCAGGGCTTTGATGTGCAGATTTACCGGCCGGGCGCCGATGGCGCAGCCGCCGGGAAGAGAAACGCGCGCCACGCCCATGCGCGCCACAAGCGGCCCCAAAACCAGAACAGAAGCCCGCATTGTTTTCACCAGTTCATAGGGCGCGACACAACTGGTAATTTTATCCACATTGATTTGAAGCGTTTCTTCGCCTTCGATTTGCGCGCCTAAATTGCGCAGAAGTTTCTTGATTGTTCTGATGTCCATCAGGTCGGGGATGTTATGAAAAGTATTGGTTCCTTCTGTAAGGAGCGCCGCCGCCATGATCGGCAGCGCGGCGTTTTTCGCGCCGCTGATTAGCACATCCCCGTGCAGGGATTTTCCGCCCTGAACAATAATTTTATCCACTTATTTTTTCCTTCCCTTGATGACGCGGTCGTGCCCCGCGTAATCGCGCTGCACGTCAATATTTTCGAAAAACGCGCATTCTTGCATGATAACGCGTATTTTTTCGGCCTGAGGCGCGCCGATTTCCATGAGTAGCCATCCGTCTTTTTTTAGATAGCTTGCAGCTTGATATATCAATTTTTCGTAAAATTCCACACCTGTTTGCCCGGCCAAAAGGGCGATTCTCGGCTCAAAATCTTTTACTCCGTGTGGAAGCTCCTCATATTCCGCCGCGGAAATATAAGGCGGATTGGAGACAATGATGTCGAATAAACCTTTCACCGGCGCGAATAAATCGCCTTTGAGAAAATCGATATTCTTTTCCATTTGGAGATTGCGGGCGTTTTTTTTGGCAATCCTAAGCGCGGTCGGGGAAATATCTGTTGCTGTTATCTTGGCATGAGGAAGTTCTTTGGCCAAAGCCAGAGCGATAGCGCCGCTGCCCGTGCCGATATCCAGAATTCTTATTATTGATGGAAAGTTTTTCTGTATATTGCCATTCTCTTTGTCATTCCGGCCCCGCATACGCAGGGTAAACATCCGGCCGGAATCCAGTTCTGTGATGAATTCCTGACTTCTCAGAATTTCGCTGTGTTGCAGTTTATTGCGAGATGTCTCCAAATGTTCAGCGATTTGCAGAATTTCTTCCACAATGATTTCCGTGTCCGGCCGGGGAATCAGCACATCTTTATTTACTTCCAGCGTGAAAGACCAGAATTCCTTGCGCCCCGTAATATAGGCCACCGGCTCGTATTTTAATCTTCGTTCAACAAGTTTTGTGTATTGGGAGAGTTTATTGTTGTTTATTTTTGCATCAGGATTTTTAAGAAATTCCAGCCGGTCGCAATTCAAACAAAAAGCCAGCAAAACTTCCGCATCGAGGCGCGCGGTTTCCATTCCCGCGGCTTCCAATTCCCGCGTTGCTTCATTTAAAATTTTTCGAATGGTCATACCTTAAGAATTAGTTTATTTTAAAAACAAAAACAAGCTTAACAAGAGGAGTAGATATTAACCCTGTTTTTTTAGTGATTCAGCCTGGTAGTGGGATGCCAGTGCGTCGATGACGGGGCTGATATTGCCGTTGATGAAATTATCCAGATCATAGCGGGTGAGATTGATGCGGTGGTCAGTTATGCGTCCCTGCGGAAAGTTATAGGTGCGGATGCGTTCAGAGCGGTCGCCGGAGCCCACCTGGCTTTTGCGCTGCTGAGCCATGTCCGCGTTTTGTTTTTGCACCATGGCATCCAGAAGCCTCGCCCGCAGAACTTTCATCGCTTTGATTTTATTTTTAAGCTGGGATTTTTCGTCCTGGCAGGTAACCACAAGCCCGGTCGGTATGTGCGTAATGCGTACGGCGGAATCTGTGGTATTTACGCTCTGGCCGCCGTGCCCCGTGGAGCGGTAAACGTCGATGCGCAAATCGTTGGGATCAATTTTTAATTCCACTTCTTCGGCCTCCGGCATGATAGCCACGGTGACGGCGGAAGTGTGAATGCGTCCCTGCGCTTCGGTGACCGGCACGCGCTGGACGCGGTGTACGCCGCTTTCGTATTTCAGGCGGCTGTAAGCGCCTCTGCCTTCGATCTGGGCGATTACTTCTTTGTAGCCGCCAAGGCCGGAAGCGGATGAGGAACTCATCACTTCCACGCGCCAGCCCTGCGCTTCGGCATAACGCGCGTACATACGGAATAAATCCGCGGCAAATAAACTGGCTTCATCGCCGCCGGTTCCCGCGCGGATTTCCAAGAAAACGTTTTTATCATCATTGGGGTCTTTGGGCAGAAGCAGAATTTTTATTTTTTCTTCCAGCTCAGATTGCTCCTGCTGCAGTTGCGGCATTTCCTCGCGGATCATCGCTTTTAACTCATCGTCATTTTCCGACAGCAGCCCTTTATATTCTTCGATGCGCGCTATTGTTTTTTCGTAGCGGCGTATCGTATCCACTAATTCGGATAATTCGGCATGCTCCCGTGCGTATTTCTGATAAAGCCCCTGTTTGGATACCACCTGAGGGTCGCTCAAAAGTCCTTCCAGCTCACGGTAGCGGATTTCAATATCACGAAGTTTATCGAGTAAAATATCCATTTAAGTTTAAGCTTCAGTTGTTTAAAGTTGATTAAAAAGGGATGTTACGCGCACCTTGCCGGTTTAAAAGGCAGCTACAAATGGCAAGAATGATGAGTAGTTTTGATCATAAAAATATGAGCAACATTATGTTGCCCGCTCAAAAAATTGAATTATTTTTTCTTTGTATCTTTGCCCGCTTTTTGTTTTGCTTCCTGTGCCTCGTACTTTTTCTTGAATCTTTCCACTCGTCCCGCCGTGTCCATTATTTTCTGTTTACCGGTCATAAACGGATGGCAGTTGGAACAAATTTCTATTTTTATGTCTTTTTTGGTTGACCGTGTTTCGATAA
>CAWEZF010000012.1:0-513219 GCA_963813455.1 uncultured delta proteobacterium | reverse complement strand
GTCAATATGCTGGATCGGCAGATCGATGTAGGGGCAGATTTTTCTGGTATCGGCAATCGCTTTCAGTAAATCTTCGGTAACATGCGCGGGATGGGCGTAAAGCAAGCGAATCCATCTGATGCCTTTAATTTGTGCCATGTCTTTTAAAAGCTCGGATAAACGATGGCGGCTTTTTAAATCCTTTCCGTAAGCGGTGGTATCTTGGGCCGTGATGATAATTTCCTTCACGCCGCGCGCGCTGCCAGATTTTCCGCTTCGCGTAAAATATCTTTAGGCATGCGACTGCGCGCCTTGCCGCGGATTACCGGTATCGCGCAGTAGGAACAGCAATTCGAACAGCCATCTGATATTTTTAAATAAGCGGTGGCTGCTTTTGGCGGAATTATCCTCGGGTGGTGATAATTCATCAGAAATTGAGGCTTGCTGATGATGCTGGCGCGGCGAAAATAATTGTTTGTCAGATTATTAATGTGCCGTACGATATTGCCGACTTCTCCCGTGCCAATAAACAAATCGACTTCAGGAATTTCGGCAAGTAGCTCCTTGCCGTAGCGCTGCGCCAGGCATCCGGCCACAACAATTTTGAAATCGCGATAAATTTGTTTTTTTCTCTGTGCCAGCGTCAGGATTTCTTCCAGAGATTCTTCTTTGGCGGCATCGATAAAGCCACAGGTGTTGATAATAACGATATCCGCGTTTTCGGATTTTTCAGTCAGTTGCCGACCGATTTATTGAGGAGCCCCGCCATGACCTCTGAATCGATAAGATCTTCGGAGCAGCCCAGGCTGATAAAATGAACTTTTTGCGAGCTTTCTTTTTTCAACGGGGAAGCTTCCGGACAAGAACTTTTCTGGGTTTGGCGCCGTCGGAGGGGCCGATCGATGCCTTCGCGCTCCATCTGCTCGATGATGCGCGCCGCGCGGTTATAGCCGATTTTCACGTAGCGCTGAACCAGGAACGGACGCCTGCCCCAGCTCGCCACGAGAACCACCGCCTCATCATATTTTTCATCATCGTCATCATCGGACGCCTGTATCCAGCCGCGGCTGTCTGGAAATCATCAATGGATGAATCGTAAGAAGGCTGCGCCTGCATTTTGATAAAATCGACAATGCGCGAAATTTCTTTATCAGAAACGTAAGTGCCGCGAATACGTGAAAGCTTGGATGTGCCGGGTGGAATAAACAGCATGTCGCCCGTGCCCAATTTTTCCGCGCGCCTGGCTGGTCAATAATGGTGCGCGAATCCACCTTGGAGGACACCTGAAAAGAGATGCGTGTGGGAAAATTCGCCTTAATCAAGCCGGTGATGACATCCACCGACGGACGCTGTGTGGCAAGAATTAAATGAATGCCCGCCGCGCGCGCCATCTGCGCCAGACGGGTCAAAAATTCTTCCACGTCACGCGGCGCGACCATCATCAAATCGGCCAGCTCATCTATCACAACGATCATGCACGGCAGTTTCACATGATTAATCGGCGGTTTTTTTTCATCACCGTTATCGATTAAATCTTTTGCCATTTCGGGATTATGCCACGAATCAGACTGTTGTTCTTCCACAGCCTTCTGAAAAGTTTTGCTTTTTGCCCCTTTAGCAAGCAAAGTGTTATAAAAATCAATACTTTTCGCGCCCACGTCGCTGATTACCCGGTAACGCCTTTCCACTTCTTCCACTGTCCAGCGTAATACCTGAGACGCTTTTTTGGTCGACCACAACAGGATGAATCAGATGCGGAATTCCGCCGTAGGAGGAAAGCTCCAGCCTCTTCGGGTCAATCATCAGGAATTTAACTTCGTCCGGGCGCGCTTTAAATAAAATACTGCAGATCATCGCATTGAGGGCGACACTTTTTCCCGAACCGGTTGTGCCGGCAATCAATAGATGCGGCATTCTGGACAAATCGGCGATTACCGGTGTGCCTACAAAATTTACGCCCAAAGCGATAGGCAGTTTGGACGATGATTCCTGAAAGTCATCATTATCCAGAACATCTTTGAGAAAAACATGTTCGCGTTTAAGATTGGGAATTTCAATCCCGATTACCGATTTGCCCGGAATAGGCGCTATGATGCGGATGCTGGGCGCCATCAGTGCCAGCGCCAGATCATCAGCCAGATTGGTGATACGATTTATTTTAACGCCCGGAGCCGGCTCCACTTCATACATGGTGATGACAGGGCCGGGGATAACTTCCGTAACGCGCGCCGCGACGCCGAAATCAGCCAGTTTTTTTTCCAGGATACGCGAATTGGTAATCAGGTTATCCCTCTTTACACGGGTGTCTTTATGCTGTGATTCTTCCAGCAGAGTAATAGAGGGGGGAAGCTCATACTTGCCGTCGCCAATGGTGCGGGTAAAATTAAAATGCGCCTGTTCTATTTTCTTAGGCTTAGCTTTCTTTATTGCCGGAGCGGATTTTTCAATGACCGGCGGGGTTTTTATTTCTCTTTTGAAACGGTTGAAAACAAAACTGGAAAATTGCACAAAGCGTTCTTTGATGAGAGAAAAGATATTTAGTGATGACTGGAAAAAACGCTCGGTTAAAGAGACCAGTGAAAATTCAACAAGCAAAATCAGTGTTATCAAAAAAAGAAGAATAAGGACGACATAGGTGCCGACAATGTTGAAAAAATACAGAAGGATTTTAACAATTAATGATCCGATCAGGCCGCCCGCATGCAGCGGTGCGCCGCGGATAGTCACGCCGTTGTTAAAAATTAGCGAAAGAAGACCGGCAACCGTAAAAACAAAGACGACAAAACCCACAACGCGGCTTTTTTTTACAATAAAGGCGGGTCTTAAAAAGTATTTAAGTGAAAATAAAAGGAAAAGCACAGGCAGAAGAAAAGAACTGAAGCCCAGAAGGCGCATTAACGAATCGGCGGTATAGGAGCCGATATAACCCATGTAGTTTTTCGTGGGGGTATCTTCGGGAACAAAGCGTGTGAACGAAGGGTCTTGGGGATGATAGGAGATCAGGCAAAGCAGAAAAATTATCGCCAGGGCGAAAAAAATCAGCCCCTTGATTTCCTGATTTCTTTTATTTGTTTTCGCTTTTTCTTCCATTTTGTCCGCGTAGAGAATTTAATTTTTTTGGCGGGTGTAATTATTTCAGAAAAAAGAAGATTTGACAAGTAGCGTAAAAAAGGCGAACGCCCAGCAGTAGTAGGCAAAATATTTGAGCCGCGCCTCGCGGATAATCAGAAAAAATAGTTTTAGCGACACAAGTCCCGCCACGGCGGCGGCGCAAAAACCGGCAGCGTAGGAAAATATTTCCCCCGATGATATCTGCCTTAAGTAGGATGCCTCTAAAACAACAGCGCCGCAAATGGCCGGAACCGAAAGAAGAAAGGAAAACGCGCCGCGGTGGTTCTGTTTATGCCGCAAAAAATTCCCATGGTAATAGTGGCGCCAGAGCGAGAAATTCCCGGCAGAAGAGCGACGCTTTGAGCCAGCCCGATCAAAATGCTGTCGGTAATGTTCATGTCTTTTTCTGAGCGCTCGGCAATTTTTATTTTATCGGAAAAGAAAAGCAAAAAGCCGGTAACAATCAGGAACAAGGCCGCTGTCCGGGCGGATTCAAACGTGGCATGAATTTTTTCCTGAAAAATAAGTCCGAAAATTACAACAGGTATGGTGCCTATAATAATGAGCAAAAGGAGCCTGCGCGACGCGGCAAAGTCATTTTTCGGGGAGGTATTTGCTATATTTTGAGGCAATATGGACTTTATAATATTAAGAATTTCGTTGCGGAAATAAATGACGACGGCGAAAAGAGTTCCCAGATGTAGCACTACGTCATAAGCTACGCCCGGCTGTCGAAAATCGGGAAAGAAACTCTGCAGAATGACAAGATGAGCGGAACTGCTCACGGGAAAGAGCTCGGTCAAACCCTGAACAATTCCCAAAAGTACCGCGGTAGAAAGGTTCAAGAGACGTCCTTTTCCGTAATCTGTCATAATGCCGGCGGTATCAGCTGCCCGCCATTCGTCATAATTTTTGATAATTATATTTCTGACTTTTTCGATAAGCGCCTGTCTGTCTTCAACGCCATATTTCTTTACATCAATGGGCTTATCGATGATTAATTTTACTCTGCCGGGGCGCACCCTGAGAGATCTTTTGGGCATAATCTGGCCGCTGCCGATGATGGTAACAGGAACAATCGGCACTCCGGATTTAATAGCCAGGTAAAAAGTTCCCTGCTTGAACGATTTTATTTCGCCATCACGGCTTCTTGTGCCTTCCGGAAATGTCATGATTGATTTTCCATTGCGGATGCGCAAAGCGGCTTCGTCCAGGCTTTGCATGGCGTTTTCTTTGTTCTGTCGGTCAATGGAAATGTATCCCGCGCCTTTCATCGCCGCGCCAAAGACGGGAATGTTAAAAAGTTCTTTTTTGACCAGCCAGCGGAATTGGCCAGGTATATATGCCAGGGCGATCAGTATATCAAAATCACTTTGATGATTGGCCATAAAAACATGCGGTTTTCCTCTGTCCAGATTTTTTTTGCCGATTACTTCCGCTTTTGTGTTGCATATTAAAAGCAGTATTTTTCCCCAGATATTGGCTATTTTGTGGACTCTGTTATCCGAGTTGGGGAAAATTGAAAAAACGACGGCGCATAAAGACAAAAAAGCCGTAATCGCGACACCCAGTGTGACTAAAAGTGCTGAACGGATCATATAATCATTCCTTATTAAGATGTAATTTTTTACTTGATTATGCTGTTCAAGTCAATACTGTTTATTTAAGATGATTATTTAGAACACGGTTCGAGATGCCGGCAAGCGGTAAATCTACGACAATGATTAATTTCTATTTTTCAAGAAAAGCAATAATTTCTGAAATATCCGGTAATTCTTTCAGTGGATAAACTTTGACAAATATAGCTTTTCTGCTTTCATCTATTATAACGTTGGCGCGTTCGGAAAAACCGAAGCGGTCAATAAACAGCCCCAATCTCGAAGCGATTTCTCCATGTGGCCAGAAATCGGCCAGTAAATCCGTTTTTAAAATACCCAGATTTTCCGCCCATGCTTTTTTACAGGGCACAGAATCAACTGAAAGGCCGAGTGGAATCGCATTTAGGCTTTGGAATATATCAAAATTGGTTTCCAATGACTGCATCTGCCGGGAGCATATATCTGTCCATGCCAGAGGGTGAAAAGAAAGCAGCAGCTTTTTTCCCGTTAAAAGATTGGTATCAACTAAAGCTTCTTTTGGTTCTTTAGAACAAAATCAAAAAATTTATCTCCAACTTCTATTCTTTTCATAAAGATTCCCTTATCGTTTTAGAGTATTCTTTAATCAGCAAGCTTGCTGTAATCCGTATATCCTTCGGGTCCTGTCGTGTAAAATGTCGCTTCATTCCAAAGCGCCCACTCGGCGTTTCGCGCGATACGCTCGACGAGATCAGGATTGGAAATGTAAGGTTTACCGAAAGAAACCGCGTCGGCATAGCCGTCGATAATTATCCGATTGCCGCTTTCGCTGCGGAATCCGGAATTAATAATCATGGTTCCCTGATACATTGTGCTGAAGTGCTTGGCAATTTCTTTAACCGCGTATGGAATGCTATCCACGGACATATATGGTTCCGTAAAATGAACGTAGGCCAGATTGGAGTAACCATTGAGGCGTTTCGCGACATATTCAAACGTGGGAATCGTTTCCCTGTCGATAACTATGCCAAAAAAACTATGGAAAGAAGGATTGAGCCGAACACCCACTTTTTCAAAACCGATGGCGGAACCGATGGCAGCCAGTGTTTCAAAAAAGAAACGCGCTTTGTTTTCGTGGGAGCCGCCGTATTCATCACCGCGGGTATTGGAGCAGTTCGTAAAAAACTGGTGAAAAAGATAACCGTTAGCGGCATGGATTTCCACGCCGTCAAAACCGGCTTTAATGGCGTTTTCGGCGGCCCTGGCAAAATCGAGCGTGATATCATGAATTTCAGCTGTTGTCAGAGCGCGCGGGGTTACAGTCTCTTTAAATCCTTCATAGGTAAAGACGGAATCGTTCGGATTTATGGCTGACGGCGCCATGGGAATATCGCCGTCCAGAAAATCAGGATGAGAGATGCGACCCGGATGCCACAACTGGCAGAAGATTCGGCCGTTATTTTTATGCACGGCTTCAGTAACTAGCTTCCAGCCGTCAATTTGTTTTTTGCTATAAATGCAGGGAACGTTAATACAGCCTATGGCCTGGGGTGATACGGGCGAGCTTTCCGAAATGATGAGGCCGGCGGAAGCGCGCTGGGCGTAATATTCAGCCATTAATTCGGTTGCCGCTTTGGCTTCATTATCAGCGCGGCAACGGGTTAAAGGGGCCATGAATGTCCGATTGGGCAATTCATATTTCCCCAATTTAAGTGGCTTTAAAAGCGCGTTAACTTTCATTTTTGTTTATCCCGTAAAGTTGGCTTAAGTATAAAGGGGATACCTTTGCTGTGTCAAGGCTATAAAAACATAAAGAAATTGCTAAAGGCAGTGAGATATTATTAAAAGAAATTAATCTACTCTATGGACATCAGTGATTGCCAGCGTTCCCATTCCGTGGCATGCGGCAGTTTCTTCTTTTGCAGAAGTTTTATTATCGGTTCTTCGTTGAAGCGCAGGTAAGGATTTATTTTTCTTTCATCTGCCATTGTCGAATATACGCAATCAGGGTCATATGAACTCCAGAATTCGTCAATATCCTTGTTATTTGGCTCCAAGTGCCTGGCAAAAGCCAGTGAATCGCGGACGTAATCATGTCCGGCAAAGATTAAGGTTTTATCCGGCAAGCTCATCAGGCGCTTGATGGAAAGGTAAAAACTTTTCAAATCCCCGGTAAAGCAATTGCCGATAGTCGCGTTGAATAACGTGTCGCCGGAGATTAAGGCGTTTCCTGTATAAAAGCAGACGGAATCATTGGTATGTCCGGGGGTGCGGTAAACGGTTATATCCTCACCTTCCGTGGTGATTATTTTATTATCTTCTAGATCAGCGAAGGTTAAAACCTTGGCGCCGGTCGCTTTTGCGAGGTGAGCATTGCCGCCTGTATGGTCAAAATGCTGATGCGTGTTGGCAATAAGAGATAGAGAAAGTCTATTTTTCTCTAAAAAGGCAAGAATTTCCTGCCAGGCAACCCCATCGATAGCCACAGCCTGTGTTTCTTTAAAAAGCAGATACGCAAGATTATCGCCGCTACGAAACTGTTCAATATTAAGCATAGAAAATATCATAAGTAATTTTTGGGAAAATAACCAGCGAACAATAAAAAACAGAACATATTTCTTCCGCTGTTTTTGCAAAAAAAGCGCCGTTTACGATTATAAATGATGATTTAGTGAGCCTGATTTTTATGGTGAAAGTTTATGGGCAAATATGCGTGCAGCCAATAAAACCCGACATAAAGTCAATGGAAAAACATTTGACAAATTAAAGCCTTAGTAATAGGATTACGCCGCTTTTCAGGTATTTGGGCGCCCAGAGCGCTTTTTTAGTTTATATAGCTGATTATTTTAGGAGTTTTCCCGCGTGCATAAACTTTTAACAAAAAAACGGGCAATGGAAATTATTTCCGCTTTTCCCAGGGCAGGTGTTTTGGTCATCGGAGATATAATGCTGGATCACTTTATCTGGGGCAAGGTTTCCCGTATATCACCGGAGGCTCCCGTTCCCGTGGTTGATGTGCAAAAAGACAGTGTCATGCTGGGCGGCTGTGCCAATGTTCTCAATGGTATTGAAACTATGGGCGGCAGAGTTTATGTCGCCGGTATTATTGGCGCCGATAATATTGGGAAGAACATTCTGAAAGAACTTTACGCGAAAAAAATCGATACACGCGGAATTATTGTAGATAAAAAAAGGCCGACAACTCTCAAAACCAGAATTGTTGCTCATGGGCAGCAGGTTGTGCGTTTTGACAAAGAAAGCAAAAAAGCAATTTCACCAGCGGAAACTAAAAAAATTCTGCATTATGTTGAATCGATCCGCGGCAAAATCGGGACTATCGTTGTTTCGGATTACAGCAAAGGAGTTGTTTCCAAAAAGCTTATCGAGGGAATAAAAGATATAGTCAAAAATTCGGACATCCTGATTTGCGTTGACCCTAAATACAATGATTTTTCTGCCTATGAAGGAGCGCATGTAATAACTCCCAATCACCATGAAGCGCAAAAAGCCGCGGGCATGGAGATAACTAACGGAGATGATCTGGAGCGTTTAAGTGAAAAAATCTTAAAAAAACATGGTTTTCAGGCAATGCTCATAACTCGCGGTGAAGAGGGGATGAGCCTTTTTGAAAACGGCCGTAAAATCTTTCATACATATTTTCCCGCACAGGCCAAAGAGGTTTATGATGTCACCGGCGCGGGGGACACGGTAATCGGCGTGCTCGCTCTTAGCCTGGCCGCTAAAGCAAATTTAAAAGAAGCTACATGCCTGGCCAATGTGGCCGCGGGCATTGTAGTGGGGAAAATCGGCACATCAACCGTTTCGCGCGAAGAATTGACAAAAGCGCTATGAGTAAACCGACTCCTGCTCCGCCGGTTAAATTAATTTTCAGTGTTCTGGCAAAAGAAGCTGAACTTTTGAATGAAACAATAAGCGCGCTGTCGCGTCATTACGGACAGCCGGATTACGTAAGCGCGATGATGCCTTTTGATTATACGGATTATTATAGTTTGGAAATGGGTGAAAATCTTTCTCGCCGCTTTTTGACTATGGAAAAATTAATCAAAGCGGAGACGCTGCCGGATATAAAATTGACGACGAATAAACTTGAAGATAAACTACTTAAGGATAAAAAACGTCAGGTTAATATTGATCCGGGTTATCTTTCGGCGTCCCATCTGATTTTAGCAACAGGGAAAGGCTATTCGCACCGTCCTTATTTGCGCGATGGCATTTACGCTGATTTGACATTGATTTTTCAGGGCGGCAAATATTTTTCTCTGCCCTGGACTTATCCTGATTATGGCGCGGAAAAACAAAAAGAGATGCTCTCCAAAATCAGAGATAAATATTTATTGCAGTTAAAAACACATCATTGAGTTTCAGAAAAGAAGCAGGTGTTAAATGATAAGAAGCATGACCGGATACGGAAGAGCTGAAACGGTTTATGAGGGGCAAAAAATCACCGTGGAAATGAAATCTGTAAATCACAGATTTCTCGAATTATCCATGCGCCTTCCTTCTGTGCTGTTCCAGCTGGAAACGGAATTAAAAAAGAAAATCTCGGAAAAATGCAAACGCGGACGCATAGAAATAAATATCAGAATAGAGGGTGAAAACGCGGATAACTCAAAAATTAATTATAATATGGACACGGCCCACGGCTATTATGATATTTTAAGCAAAATCAAAGAGGAGTTCAATCTGTCTGAAGAAATATCGCTTAAAACACTGACATCTTTTCGTGACATTTTTACCACGCCGGCGGATACGCAGTTGAGTCCGGAGCTAATCAGCGCGGTTAGTAATGGGTTGCTCGAAGCCGTCAACATGATGATAAAAATGCGTCAGGATGAAGGCGCTGTCATGTATCAGGATATGCGGGCGCGGCTCGGGGTAATTAAAGAAATAGTCGCCACGATTAAGTTGCGCGCACCGCAGGTTGTTGTGGAGTACCAGAGACGCTTGGCGGATAGGATCAAGGAACTCGCGTCTGGATACACTCTGGACGACGCCCGTTTGGCGCAGGAAGTAGCCATAATGGCAGAGCGGTCAGATATCACGGAAGAAATCATCCGCCTGCAAAGCCATATCGGACAGTTCGAACTTTTATTGCAAAGCGACGAAGCTGAAGGTAAAAAAATTGATTTTCTCCTGCAGGAAATGAACCGTGAAATTAATACCATTGGTTCAAAAAGCAATGATTTGGAAATTGCGCGTCAGGTAATTGAGGCGAAAAGTGAAATGAATAAGGTGCGTGAACAGGCGCAAAATATAGAGTGATTTTATGAAGCAGGGATTATTTTTGGTTGTTTCCGCCCCGTCGGGCGCGGGGAAGAGCAGCATTTGTCAAAAAATGCTTGAGCTTTGCCCGCAGTTAAATTTTTCTGTTTCCTATACTACGCGCTCACCTCGGCCGGGCGAAAAAGACGGGAAAGATTATTATTTCGTTTCGCGGGAAAATTTTCTTCGCCGGGTTAAGCGAGGTGAGTTTGTCGAGTGGGTGGAAAATTTCGGTAATTTATACGGAACTTCTCGAAAAACAATGGAAAAACACCTTGCAAAAGGCAAAGACCTGCTGTTGGATGTGGAGCCGAGGGGAGCAAAAAAAATAAAAAAAGTATTCAAAAAGGGGATTTTTGTTTTCATTCTTCCTCCGTCACGCGCCGATCTTATGAAACGATTAAAAAGACGCGGACATGAAAGCAAAGAAGTTATTAAATCCCGCCTTGCCCAGGCGGAGAGTGAATTAAGAGAGATTTCATGGTATGATTACGTAATATTCAACAAAGATTTGGATAAGGCAGTGGAGAAGCTGAAAGCTATTTACATTGCTGAAAAATGTAGAAAAGAAATTTTGGCAAAAGAAATTGAAGCATTTATGAAGTAATAATTATTTTAGGGAGGCAGTTTTAAATGGCAAGAATTACGGTAGAAGATTCATTGAAAGTGGCAAAAACAAGATTTGGTTTGGTGGCGCTGGCGTCAAAGCGCGCGCGACAGCTGTTAAAAGGCGCGAAGCCGTTAATGGATAGCAAAAACAGAGAAATAGTTCTGGCGTTAAGGGAAATCGCGGAAGAAAAAGTTGTTTACGCTTATCCGGAATATTTAAAGGGAACGAAAGAAGATTTCAAGCCAATTCCGGACAGTACTGAGTTTATTGGCGATGAAGAATATATCGAATAACAGAGCAACCGATAAACTGATTTTCGCTCTCGATGTGCAAAGCTATAAGGAAGCGCTGTCCTGGATAGATTTGCTTTCCGGGCATGTTGGCATGTTTAAAGTGGGCAAGGAGCTTTTTACCGCTTTCGGGCCTAAAATAGTTGATTCAATAAAAGAAAAAAATCAGAAAATATTTTTAGATCTCAAGTTTCACGACATTCCTAATACTGTAGCCCGCGCCGCCCAGGCCGCAGTAAAGCTTGGAGTGGATATGTTTAATATCCACGCTTCCGGGGGCAGCAAGATGATAAGAGAAACAGTTTTGACGGTTGATGATTGCGCGGCCAATCTTAAAATCAAAAAACCGGTTATTTTGGCAGTGACCGTACTGACCAGCCTGGATGACCATGATTTAAGTGAAATCGGTTTCAGAAAAAACACTGATGAACTGGTAATTGATCTTGCCCGCATGGCAATTTGCGCCGGGGCGTCTGGTGTGGTCGCGTCACCTCGTGATATTTACGCGTTGAGAAATAATTTAGGCAATGACTTCGTTATTGTAACCCCGGGCATACGTGCCGGGGAAAAAATAAAAAAAGCAGATGACCAGAAGAGAACACTCAGCGCTTATGAAGCCATAAAAGCGGGCGCTGATTATATTGTTGTCGGCAGGCCAATAAGCGCCGCGGAAAAGCCGCTCGCAGCTTGCGGACAAATTATTCAGGAAATTGCGGAAGGTCTTGCCGCAAGACAATAATCAAAAATATTGAAACAAAAAGGCGCCAAATGGAGAAAGTTTACGGTATTAATCCAGTAAAAATTATTTTGCGCCAAAAAGAATCGGGCTTGACCAAAATTTATGTCTCTTCCGGAAGAGGCGGATCGGCCGCGCAGGAAATAATCGATCTTGCACGGCAAAAGAATATCCCTGTGGAAGTCAGGCCTCGTCAATATTTGGATGAATTAACCGCTAATCAAAACCATCAGGGCGTTGTGGGTTTGAGTAAGGCTTACTCATATAGCGATCTTGATACATTGATTGCCAACCGAAATAAATCGTCAAAATTCAGTCTCGTCTTGATTTTGGATAGCGTTGTAGACCCTCAAAATCTCGGATCAATAATACGTAGCGCCTATTGTCTGGGGGCGAACGGTGTGATAATTCCCTCAGATAGGGCTGCTTCAATAACCGCCACAGTTGTCAAAGCATCCGTGGGAAGCGTTTTACAAATGCCGGTAGCCAGAGAAACCAATTTATCGCAAACGATTAAATACTTGAAAGAGAAGGGATTTTGGGTTTTTGGCACTGAAGCCAGAGGGGGGCAAGACCCAAGAGAAACTGATTTTAATTGTCATGCAGCTCTTCTTTTGGGCGGCGAGGCAAAAGGAATCAGGCCGCTGCTGAAAAAGCAGTGCGATTTTCTGCTGAGTGTTCCTATGGCCGGTAATTTTGATTCTCTTAACGTTGCCGTGGCCGCGGGAATCATTCAATATGAAATATTTTGCAGGCGCAATCAGGAAAATATAAGTTAGCAATTAGGCGAAATGGCAATAATAATTATGATAACCGGGTTGAGTTTGTTCTTAAAATAGCCTATAATGCAAAATCATCATCTTGTTTCATTAAAGAAAGGGTTTGATTATGCCGGTTTATATTTGGGAAGGAACATCAAGAAAAGGTGAAGTAAAAAAGGGCGAAATGGACGCAGCCGATGAACTGGCGCTGGGGGCAGTTTTGCGCCGCCAGGGATTTAAATCCGTCAATATCAAGAAAAAACCCAAAGACCTTGAGGAATATTTTCCTTTCCTGGCAAAGGGCGTTAAGGAAAAAAACGTAGTTGTTTTTTGCCGTATTTTTTCGACGATGATTAACGCCGGTTTGCCTCTGATACAATGTCTGGACCTTTTAGCCCAGCAGGAAAGCAATAAAACTTTTGCTAAAATTATTCGGCAAGTAAAGGAGGATATTGAAGGCGGTACCAGTCTCACTGATGCGTTAAAGAAATATCCGAAAATATTTGATGATCTTTTTGTCAATCTTATCGCCGCCGGCGAAGCCGGAGGCGTGCTGGACGTTGTTTTGGAGCGGCTTTCCAATTACATGGAAAAAGCGATG
This sequence comes from uncultured delta proteobacterium, assembly GCA_963813455.1. Classification (GTDB taxonomy): domain Bacteria; phylum Desulfobacterota; class Syntrophia; order Syntrophales; family Smithellaceae; genus UBA4810. Next base: position 500,271 of record CAWEZF010000012.1, on the reverse strand, counting down.
AAGTTGAAAAGCAAAGTAAAAGGCGCCATGGTTTATCCCATCGCTGTTTTGGTTATCTCGATGCTAGTGGTTGCCGTATTGCTCATCAAGGTTATTCCTGTATTTGCGGAGATGTTTGAAGGTCTGGGAGGTGAACTTCCCGGCCCGACGGCGTTTTTGGTCGGGGCCAGTGAATTCGCTCAAGGTTATTGGTGGCTGATTTTATTTATCATAGGAATAATATATTTTTCTTTCAACAGATTCTATAAAACTGAAAAGGGCAGGTGGGCAATAGATGGCTTATTGCTTAAACTGCCGCTTTTTGGCCCACTGCTAAAGAAAGTCGCCGTGGCTAAATTTTCCCGCACGCTTTCAACAATGCTTAGTTCCGGTGTGCCGATCTTGGAAGGACTATCTATTGTCAGCAAAACTTCGGGAAATGTAATTGTTGAAGATGCGTTAATGAAAACACGCCAGAGTATCAGCGAAGGAGAGTCCATTGCCGGACCGCTGGAGACATCTGGCATCTTCCCGCCGATGGTGGTACAGATGATTTCTGTTGGTGAAGCTACGGGCGCCCTGGACGCGATGCTCAGCAAAATTGCTGATTTTTATGATGACGAAGTTGATGCAACCGTGGATGCCATGATGACTCTTATGGAGCCGCTGATGATTGTTTTTTTAGGCGGGATTGTAGGTGGCATGATTATCGCCATGTACCTGCCTATCTTTAAAATAGCTTCTGTTGTCGGTTAAGAAAGTTTCGATTTCCTGGCTTGATTATAAATGGTCGGGATGGCGCGATTTGAACGCGCGACTCCTGCGTCCCGAACGCAGTGCCCTACCAAGCTGGGCCACATCCCGACACGGCAGGGAAGATATAAAATTTATTTCCAATTGTCCACTTATTTATTCAGAATAAATTATTTTAATTGCCATTGGGCTTAATTTACCATAAGTCAGTTTCTGAATGTTTTGCGGATATTAAGATAAGATTGTTTTTTAAAAGGCAAAATGTTAGAATCATTCAGAATCGTTAGAAAGAGGAATAAAGAAACAAGTGATTATTTACGATTTAAAATGTGAGAAGGGGCATACATTCGAGGGATGGTTTAAGGATCGCCAGGCGTGGATTTTACAAAATTCGCAGAAACTGGTTTCCTGCCCTGTGTGCAGTAGCGCAAAGGTGGAGATTGTACCTTCTTCTATCGCTATTATGGGAAGGAATTCGCGAATCACGGGAAATAATCAGGAGAAAGAAGTTTCTCCTGTTCAGGCGCTGCAAGTATTGCGTCAATATATTGACAAAAATTTTGAGGACGTGGGAAACAAATTCGCCGAAGTTGCTCTAAAGATGCACTGCGGAGATGAAGAGAAAAGAAACATTAAAGGGACAACTACTCCTCAGGAAGAAAACAACTTGAAGGAAGAGGGCGTTCAATTTATTAAAATACCATTATTGAAAATGGATAGCTAGATATTGTCGCCTTGTTTTTTCTTGCCGTTATAAATTTTTGTATATTTCCCTAATTAAAAGCTGTTTTTTTACTGCATTATTATCAGGTCGTATTTTATGAGCAAAATATGGGAAAATATTACTAAGGGCATCGGCAATACGCCTTTGGTGGAAATCAGCAGGATTAATCCCAATAAAAAAGTAAAAATATTTGCCAAGCTGGAAAGCGCAAATCCTGGCGGATCAATAAAAGATCGCACGGCTCTTTTTATGATTAGGGGCGCGGAAGAAAGGGGAGAGTTAACACCGGACAAGATAATATTGGAAGCGACCAGCGGCAATACAGGTATAGGCCTGGCAATGATTGCCGCAGCTAAAGGGTACAAGTTGTGCCTGGCAATGCCGGAGTCGGCCAGCGAGGAAAGAAAAAAGATTCTTAAAGCCATGGGCGCGCAATTATATTTTACGCCGGCCAATCTGGGTACCGATGGCTCTATTGAATATGTTTATAAACTGCTGCGTGAAAATCCTGATAAATATTTTGGAACTGACCAGTTTAACAACAAAGACAATATAGCCGCGCATTATTATGGCACTGCCGAAGAAATATGGCAGCAAACCAATGGCAGTGTCTCGTCGGTGGTCGCGACATTGGGAACTACAGGCACGGCCATGGGGCTATCCAAACGCCTTAAAGAATTGAATCCCCATATTCAAATTATCGGTGTTGAACCTTATTTGAAGCATAAAATTCAGGGATTGAAAAACATGAAGGAGTCTTATCGGCCGGGAATATTTGATAAGATACTGCTTGATGAAAAAATAAATATTCTGGATGAAGACGCGTTTGAAATGTCCCGCAGGCTCGCCCACGAGGAGGGAATACTGGCGGGGATGAGCTCCGGAGCGGCCATGTTTGTCGCCGCGCAAAAAGCTAAGCAAATGACAGAAGGCGTCATCGTGGCAATATTTCCCGACAGCGGGGAGAGGTATTTGAGCACCGAGCTTTTCACGGTCAAAGAAGAACTTTCTTCTTTCAATCTGTATAATCTTATTAAGCGCCAGAAAACGATTTTTAAACCGGTCAAAGCTGGGCATGTCGCTATGCATACATGCGGGCCGACAGTCCATGACGCTCCTCATCTTGGTAATTATCGGCGTTTTGTTGTCTCTGACCTCCTTGCCCGTTATTTTACGTACAAAGGATTTAGTTTAAAACACGTCGTGGATATAGTTGATATTACAGATAAATCTATAAAAGGTTCAGAGAAAGCATCGAAGGGCTTGGGGGAATATTCTGATAAGTATGCCGGAATATTCCTGGAAGATGTTGATTTTTTGAATATCCGGAAGGAAAATATTTATATAAAGGCGTCGGAAAATATCGAAGAAATGCTAAAAATCGTCGAGAAGCTGGCCGACAAGAATTTTGCGTACGAAAAACTACGTTCTGTTTATTATGATATTTCCAAATTGCCTGATTACGGAATTCTTTCCAATATAGATTTATCCAAAACGAGAAGGGGTAACTCTATTGACCTTGATGATTATGATAAAGACAGCCCGGCGGATTTTGCTCTGTTAAAGAGGGCTAATCTCAGCGAACTGAAAAGGGGCATATATTATAACACCCGCTGGGGTAGCGTAAGGCCTTCTTGGCATCTGGAATGCGCGGCCATTGCGCATAAACATTTGGGTCCGGTTTATGACATTAATATCGGTGGCGTTGATGAAATCTTTCCACACGGGGAAAATATACTGGCTATTAACCAGGCGTTTTCCGGGCACAGTGGCGCTAATTATTGGATTAACGCCGAGCTGATACTGGTTGACGGCAGAAAAATGTCCCGCTCATTAAAAAATAACGTGGCTTTGAATGAGTTAAAGCAAAAAGGGTATCGCGGCGCGGATATCAGATATTTTCTGCTGGGAGTAAATTACCGTAAACCGATTAATTATTCGGATGGTGCGCTTAAGGCGGCGCAAAGCACGGTAAAAAAAATTAATACTTTTATTTATCGTCTGGTATCGGTTGATAAAGAAATAGATGAGTATGCGGAAATCAATCAAATGATTTACGATCTGAAAAACGGATTTGAGGCGGCAATGGATGACGATTTAAATATTGCCGGCGCGGTGGCCGCCATTTTTGAATTTATGGGGAAGATCAATAGTCTTCTTGCCGATGGGGCGGTAGGAAAATCAGATGCTAAAAAAATATCAGCTTCTTTAAAAAGCGTTAATGATGTGCTGGGAATAATGGATTTTGACGCTCTGGTGGATAGTCCAGAAGTGCAGAAAATAAACGATCTTGTTGTCAAAAGAAATACCGCGAGAAAAGAGCGCAACTGGGCAGAGGCGGATGATTTGCGCAACCAGCTTTTGAAACTCGGCGTGGATGTATTAGATACACCGCAGGGGGTAATCTGGCGTTTTAAATAAGATATTTTATTTTTGGCAATGAAAGCGATAAGAAAATCAATAATAGCCGGTTCGTGGTATCCGGGCAGGCCTGATGTTCTGCGTGATGATATTGAAAAATATTTTTCCGCGGCAAAATCGGAATTAAAAGGTGATATCAAGGCGCTTATCGCGCCGCATGCCGGATATATTTATTCCGGAAAAATTGCGGCATATGCCTATGGACTTATTCGTGGCGAAATATATGATACTGTAATTGTTATCGGGCCAAGTCATCGAGTGTCATTTCGCGGAGTTTCTGTTTTCCTTGGCGGGGGGTACGAAACACCGCTTGGTGTCGTTCCTGTTGACGAGGTTATGGGGCGTAAAATTATTTCTTTGAATAAAGATGTTCAGGAAATCCCTGCCGCGCATACGGGCGAACATTCCATAGAAATTCAGCTTCCCTTTTTACAGATTGCTTTAGACAAATTCTCATTTGTTCCTCTGGTAATGGGAGATCAGAACGAAAGCACTTGTCAAAATCTTGCGCAAGCTATACACGAAGCTGCAGGTGACAAAAGGGTATTGGTTGTAGGAAGTTCTGATTTATCGCATTTTCATGATTATCAAAAGGCCGTAAAACTTGATTCCGTTTCCATAAAATATTTAGAAGCAGCCGATGCGGAAGGTTTAATGATAAATTTAAACACCAACAAGACGGAAGCTTGCGGCGGCGGACCCATGGCCGCGTCTATATTAGCTGCAAAGAAGATGGGAGCGTCAAGAGCAAAAGTCTTAAAATACGCGAATTCAGGCGATGTTACCGGTGATAAAACTTCCGTTGTCGGGTATGTTTCGGCAGTTTATTATCAATAACAGCATTGAATAAAGAATAAGAAAAGTTTATTGGCAGTTTTATCGAATAGAAAAAAATATTTTAGCTTGTATGGATAATTTACCAAGGAGGGCAAAAATGGAATTAACACAAGAAGAAAAAGCCACTCTTCTGGAAATTGTAAAAAAAACTGTATCATCTAAAGTTAACAATAAAAATATACCGAAATTTACGATTGAGTCAGAAACACTTAAAGAGAAAGGGGGGGCTTTTGTAACCATAAAAAAGCGTGATCATCTGCGCGGTTGTATCGGTTATATAAAGGCGGTTAAGCCGCTATGGGAAACTGTACAGGAAATGGCTATTGCCGCGGCTTTTCACGACCCCAGATTTCCCGCGCTTAAAGCCGACGAACTTGCCGATCTGAGCTTTGAAGTGTCCGTTTTAAGTCCCTTGAAACGGATTAATGATGTCAGTGTGATTGAAGTAGGTAACCACGGTTTATATATTAAACGCGGTTATAATTCAGGTTTATTATTGCCACAGGTTGCCATTGAGCATAATCTGGACAGAGAATCTTTTTTGCGGGAAACCTGTTATAAAGCCGGCTTGCCGCCCCAAGCGTGGCAAGAAAAAGAAACAGAAATTTACATATTTTCAGCCGACTACTTCGACGATAAAACTTAATTTTGTACAAAATTATTTTATACAAACACGTCTGACCTGTTTTAAATCTGTATATCCTTCCAGCACTTTTTGTATACCGTCTTGCAAAAGAGTGGTCATTCCTTCCTCAATAGCCGCCTCACGGATAGGCTCGGCGTGTTCATGCCTTTGAATCATCCTCTTAATATTATCTGACGCAATAAGAAGTTCATGGATACCCATACGACCGAGATAGCCAGTATCGCCACATGATGGGCAGCCTTTGGGTCGATATAGTTTAGAGTCGCTTGTGTAGGGGGCATTTAGTTTGTCAAAATATTTCTGGCCATATATTTCTGCGATTTCGTCATACTCTTCTTTGCTGGGGTGATATTCTTCCTTGCATTTTTTGCAAAGTGTTCTTACCAGGCGTTGCGCCAGAATTCCCAGCAGAGCATCCGCAAAGTTGAGCGGGTCAATGCCCATATCCAGGAGGCGGACGATTGTTTCCGGAGCGCTGTTTGTGTGCAATGTGGTTAGAACAAGATGCCCTGTAAGAGATGCTTCTACGCCGATTTTGGCTGTTTCAAAATCGCGCATTTCGCCGACCATGATAACATCGGGGTCGGCGCGTAGGAATGAACGCATGGCCGCGGCAAAATCAAATCCGATTTTCGGCTGTACCTGAACCTGTCTGAGCCCGTGCTGAGTTATTTCAACCGGATCTTCAGCCGTCCATATTTTTCTGCCCGGGGTATTGATATGTTTGAGCCCGGCATGCAAGGTGGTTGTTTTACCGGAACCGGTCGGCCCCACGCATAAAATCATGCCGTATGGTTGTTCCATAATTTTTATTAATTCAGTATAGTTTCTGGGAGATAAAGCAACAGCGTCGAGCGGCAGTGTTTGACCCTTGGCCAGAATACGCAACACAATATCTTCAACACCGCCCTGAGTAGGTATTGTGGCGACACGCAGTTCGATTTCATCTTCACCGCCCCTTCTGAACTTAATTTTTCCGTCCTGGGGCAGCCTTTTTACAGTGATATCAAGATTGGACATAATCTTTATGCGGGATACAACCGCCGCCCGATAACTGTAGGGGAGAGTCTGGTAAAGAAAACACTCTCCGTCGACACGGTATCTGACATCAACGTTTTTAGTGTCCGTATTAGGCTCAATATGTATATCAGAAGCGCGCCGGGCATAAGCTTCATTGATGAGTTTATTGACCAGCTGCATGATGACGCTATGCGATTCGGTGATGACTTCGCCGTCTTCCTCTTCGTAAACATCATCGTCCGCCTCCAGTTTTCCAAGGATGTCATCAATCGAGGTGCTATCCTGAGGCGCTGAAAAGAACCGTTCAATATATTTAAAAATATCATCAGGAAAGGAAATATCATACTTAACAGCTTTGGTTTTTAAAAGCCCCTCGATAGAGTCTTTTTTGATAATGTTAGTCGGATCATCAACGAGAACCCTGATTTTTCCGTCAATTCTTTCCAGAGGGACCCAAATTTCTCTCCTCAAAAATGGTTTTTTTAGATTCTTTAGCAAATCGCCGGGTATCGGTATTTTGTCATTATAGGTAACATATTCGCAGCCGTAATATTCAGCCAGGGAAATGCCGATATCTTCCTTGGAAATATTATATTTAAACATGAGAATATTTTCCAAAGATTCCTTTTTTTCCCGGGCTTCTTCTGTTGCTTTATCTATTTGCGCCTGTGTCGCGCGTCCCTGCCTGATTAAGTAATCATACTTACTAAGGCGTTTCTGCTTATGTAATTTCTCCTGGTTGTTGAAAGCGATGCCCAGCACGCCGCATATCTCGTCAAGAAATATTTGGCGATAATCTTCAATTTTATCTTCACCTTTTTGCGTCATCACTTCCATAACGCCCATGACATTGCGCTCGTACATGATTGGTATTGCCAAAACTTGACCAGTTAAAACTCCCAGCTGTCTGTCCATGCTGCGGTCAAATTTCAACTGATCGCTGAATCTTTTAAGTTCGCGTTCATCATAAACATCATTTAGCAGAATTGTTTTCTTATTGTATGCGGCGTAACCAGCGGTAGTAGAATTATTGACGGGCAGGCGAATTTCTTTAGTTGTGTCTCCTTCCGGATTGAGAGTGTAAAGCTCTTTTTTTGTTTTGTCAAAAGCGTAGATCATTAGGGTATTTATATTAAATAGATTGCGGATATCTTCTTTGATGTCCACTATTATTTCCTTGATGCTTTCCGCGCTGTTTATGCGGTTGTTTACGCCCTGAATTGATTTGTGAAATTCCAGGTTTTTTAAAAGTTCTTCTACCTGCGGCGCGTTGGAAAGCATATCTTTTTGCGGACCGGTGGAAAACGGAGGTGTTTTACGCATTTTTTGCTCCCAAAGAAAAATTCTTCTTTAAAAATATATTTTACAGAAATTTGATTTTATCAAACGGCTGTTGAATTACCCAATGGCTTCCGCAAATGCATCGATAGCAGCGGGAATTTCAATATTCAACAAAAGCCCCATTTGTGTTTTTGTGCCGTCTAACAAAATACCCCAAATATATTCACCCAAAGGCAAAATAACCAGCAGTTGATCGTCCTGCAAATCAAAAGTAGCATATTTGCCTATCAGCGGTATTCCGCTTATTTTTGCGGTATCGTTTACAACCTTGATGATTTTAACGATTAGAGCGGCAAACTTAGGGTTGGAATTAAACCCGGCAATTGATTGCCCGTCGATATTCATCGCAATAGCTGTAGAAAGCAAGCTTTCGCCCAAATTAGTTTTCAGTAGTCCAATGGCCTCGTTTAATTTCGTTACATTCATAAGCTATCATCCTGTTAAACGTATTTTGCTTTTAATTCTTTTTCCATGCGCTTAATTTTTGTTTTGTTTCTGATTTTAAATCTTTTTGTTTTGTGTCATTTTCTAGAACTTGCGCATCCTTCTTTGTTTTTTCTTCTGCTTCTTTGGCTTTGCGCTGTGCTTCTTCTTTGGCCAGTGCTTCCTGACGGGCTTTTTCTTCTGCTTCTTTGGCTTTGCGCTGTGCTTCTTCTTTGGCCAGTGCTTCCTGACGGGCTTTTTCTTCTGCTTCTTTGGCTTTGCGCTGTGCTTCTTCTTTGGCCAGTGCTTCCTGACGGGCTTTTTCTTCTGCTTCTTTGGCTTTGCGCTCGGCTTCTTCTTTAGCCAGTGCGTCCTGACGGGCTTTCTCTTCGGCTTCTTCACGGGCGAGAGCTTCTTTCCTGGCTCTTTCCTCAGCTTCAGCTTCGGCCTTTGCCTTCTTGATTGCTTCTTCACGGACGAGCGCTTCCTGCCTTAACTTTTCATCAGCTTCAGCCTTTGTTTTTTTAATTGCTTCTTCGCGGGCGAGAGATTCCTGCCGTGCTTTTTCTTCGGCTTCTCTGGCTTTACGCTCCGCTTCTTGGCGAGCCAGGGATTCTTGCCGTGCTTTTTCTTCAGCTTCTCTGACTTTACGTTCCGCTTCATCACGGGCGAATCTTTCTTCTTCAGCCCTGGCCTTTGCCTCTAAAAACGCTCGTTTTTCCGCGGCTTCTTCTATTTTTTTGTCTTCCGTGAATAATTTTTTATCTAAAGGTTTTTCTTTTCCTCCGGTTTTCGAACGTGCTTCTTCCTTCATCTTTGACAGATCTGCTAACGACAAACTGGTACGTGATCCGAAAGTTGCTGTAGCTTTAGGTGAATCTTGCTTTTCAGCAGAATGTTGAGTGCTAAGGTGAGCGACGGGAGATTCTTTATGCGGTATATCAATTTTACGAATCTGTTCGGTAATCGGCGCTTTAGTTTCAGTAACGGAAATTTTGATACCCAGCGCGTCAATGATGTTATCGGCAACGGTGTCAACATCCAGCGGTTTTTCCAGATAACGGAAAATTCCCATATTGCCGACAATTTCTTCTATTTTAGGTGTTCCATACGCGGTCATGAGAATAACGGGGATCTTAGGATAGTTTCTGCTCATGTAGGCGAGGAGTTCGAAACCATCCATTTTGGGCATGCTTAAATCGGTGATCACCAGGTCAATAGGGGATAATTTTAAAGTCTTTACCGCTTCCGCACCGTTAGGCGCGGTTCTTACGTTAAAGTATTTTTTGTATGAACTTAACCCGTCGGCGAGACTTAAAACAAACGGTTCTTCATCATCGACGATCAGAACTTCTCCCACGCCGGATAGTTTGCCTTTAAAGAATTTATCCTGTGTGGAGCTTGCCATTTTTTGCTTCAATGATTCTAGATTACTTGCTGTGTTTAACATAACTTTCTCCAATAATTTTTAATTGGTTTTTTGTTTCCCATTTTCTTCAAAAGGGTTAACTCTATTTATTGAAGACTAGTGCAATCGTTGTGCCAAAAACTTTATAAGTATTATTACAAGTAATATCCGGTATTTACATTATTATGATGGTTACTAAACTTGTGACAAGCACAGAACGAGTGGTTCATTATGAGCTAGCAGGTGAATTATTTGCCGATATGGGTAAGGTTATAAATTTTCACTTTTCTTTTCAAAGTAGACAACGAAATATCCAGGGCTTTGGCTGTCTGTGTATAATTGCCCATATATTTTATTAATGCTTTCTCAATATGATTTCTTTCCATATTTTCTAAAGTCGTTATTTGGTACTTTTCATTCTCCAAATTACTTACGGTAGGAAAAGGCAAACTGTGGTTGCTTTTTAGCAGTTGAGATGGCTGAAGAAATTTACCGCGTTGAATAATTAAAGCTCTTTCGATTACATTTTTGAGTTCGCGAACATTGCCCGGCCATTCATATTCCAGCAATTTATTAAGTTCCTCATCGGAAAGTTTGATATCTGTTTTGTTTGTCATTAATTTTATAAAATATTCACATAATCTGGGAATATCTCGTTTGCGCTCTCTGAGCGGGGGTATGTTAATGTGTATAACGCTTAATCTATAGTAAAGGTCGTCGCGAAAATATTTGTCTTTTATGGCTTCCGCCAGATCTGTGTTGGAAATAGCAATTATGCGAACGTTAATTGGTTTGAATGATTCACCTCCCACGCGGCGAATCTTTTTTTCTTCCAATACGCCCAGTAATTTGGATTGTAAATGAAAGGGCATGGAGCTTATTTCATCCAAAACAAGAGTGCCGCCGTCGGCTAATTCAAAAATACCTCGGCGCAGAGACGTTGCTCCGGTAAAAGCTCCCTTTTCTGAACCGAAAAGTTCCGCCTCGATGAGAGTTTCCGGGAAAGCGGCGCAATTGGTTGTCAAAAATAATTTTTTCGGCAGGTTGCTTTTATAATGAATAGCGCGAGCGACGACATTTTTTCCCGTGCCGGTTTCTCCGGTGATCAGAACAGGAGCGTCACTGGCGGCGGCCAGATCGATCATTTTGAGAATTTCATCGAAAACCCCCTGCCCGCCGATTAGTCCTATTTCTTCGCTTTCTCTGTGATCATGATAGTTTTGGATCTGCTCTGTTTTTTCTAATTCCTGCGTCCGGAAAGCCTGTTTGACGGTAAGCTCTAGTTCGGCCATTTCAAAAGGTTTAGAAAGATAATCATGCGCGCCTACCTTGATTGCCTCTACCGCATTGCTGAAGCTTGGATAAGCAGTTACAAAAATAATTTTTGTTTGGTCATTTTCCTTTAATATAGAAGGACAAAGCGACACACCTTCAGTATCCGGCAATTTCTGATCAAGAATTACTACATCAACTTTCGTATCTTGACAGATTTTCAAACCGTCTTTTCCGGTGTTGGCTGTAAGGATGTCGGTATTTTCGTCGCGCAGGATATCGCGAACGGATTCGCAGAAAATATCGTTGTCATCAACAACAAGGATTTTTCTTTTATTTATTTTCATTGTTCTTGCCTGCGGGAATGAAAACGGTGACCTTTGTTCCAATGTCTTTATAGCTTTTAATTTCCATATGTCCCTTCATGAGAGTTACCATTTTTAAAGCTATCATCAATCCCAGGCCTGTTCCGCGCTCTTTTGTCGTCCAAAATGGCTTGAATAGATTAGTTTGTTCTTCTTCTGTCATTCCGATGCCGTTATCCTCAACTGTAAGAGTGACAAATTCCTCCTTCTTTTCGGCCCTGACAATTATTTGCGGGTTGTCGCAATGGTTTAAAGCGTCAGACGCGTTGGTAGTCAAATTAAGAATAACTTGATGCAACAGGCGTGGATCCGCGCTGATTGTATTTACGGGTGGAATTATTACATGATTGATTTTAATGCCCTTTTGACGAAAATCGCCAGACACTAGTTTTGTAAAATTGTTTAAAAAATCTTCAATATTGACATTTTTAATATCCGGATTTTCAAATAAACTAAAACTTTTTAGCGCCTGTAGAAGAAACTCGACACGGGAAATCTCCGTCATGGCGCGATCCACGAATTTTTCTGTGGCGCTTACCGAATAATGGGAGAGATTTTTTTTCAAAACACTTAAAGTCATTTTAATGGAATTTATAGGATTGCCGAGTTCATGCCTGATGCCGGAAAAAATGTAACTGGTATTTTCCATGGAATTTACTGCTTCCGCGATTGATTCCAGGCGGCTTGTTTTAGTTATGTCTCTGATGATTATCCAGATAAAATCATTGGAAATCATATACGGCGTGTAACCGAGAAGGCGATTTTTATACCATAGCGTATTTGATTTATCGATAATATCAATGTCAGGAACTTCTCCGTAGTTAGGCAGAAGAAGTGTCAGGAGCGCCTTATATCCAAGTTTGTCTTCGCTATCCTGAAAAAGTTCAGAGGCAAACTTATTTCTAAAAATAATTTCCTGTCTTTTTAGGCTAAGAATAACAACACCCAGGTCGATGCTTTCCATAATATAGGCGTATAAGCAATTACCGGGTTCCTTGTTATTTATTATCGGACAGTTGCTGGCAATAAAAAAATCATTCATAAACATTTCACGGCCATTCAGTAGATAAAGAATCTTTGCGTTTTTATTAAAACATCCAATAGAACTGACAAAGTGATTAACTGCAACTAGCAGCTTGGTCACTTTAATTTTAAAAATATCCTTTTATGTGACCTGTAAGATATTGACTTTATAATTAATATCTACTATTTGATATAAATAATTATATGTGATGTCAAGGACATTTTCATGAAAAAACATTCAAAAGCGCTTGTTTTTCTTGCTTTGGCGGTAATTCTTTTTATGGGCGTAATTTCCGCGCCCCGATTTTTATTATATTCATCAAGTGTTGAAAAAATGGACGCCATTGTGCTTCTCTTGGGAGAAGACTTCAATGCGCGTAAAAAACAGGTAAATGTGTTGACCGGTGAAAGATTGGCGGATTATTTGATAATTCCCGCTTACAATAAAACTTATCGTTTTTTTGATGGGCAAGTGGCGGAAGAATTTATATCAAATTCAGATTTCAGTAAAAACATAGTAAAAAACAAGTTGCGGTCGATAATTTACGAAAACACGCATCTGGAAATTATTGAAGCAAAAATCATAATGTCCGATTATAAATTTAAATCCGTTGTGTTTGTCAGCTCTCCTTATCATATGAGACGGATTAAAATTATCGTTTCTAAGGTTTTCGGCAAGTCAGAAGGCAAGTTTTATTTTATGCCTACGCGGTTTGAAAAAGCCCCGGCTAACTTTTGGGAACTATCCTCCAAAGACTGGAAAAATGTTTACAAAGAATACCTGAAGATAAGCTGGTTTCTTATTTATGCTAATTTTGTAAATTAGTGTGCCAAAAATTATTTTAGCCGGCAAAAAAGCCCCCTTAAAGCTGGCGCTTTAAGGGGGCTGATATCTGAGCAGATCATGTTTTGGTGTTGCTTGCTTGTATATTCTCTTTTCGTTTCGGCTTTTTTGGGAAAGCCTGGTAAATAATTGTTCTTAGCTCACAATCGTTTTAACAGTCTCAATCACCGGATTGGTGAAAAGAGCCATCAAAACAGTGTAAAGAGCGAAAACACCAACTGCCTCAGCAGTATACATCTGCTCGTATTTACGCTTTAAAGAAACAACAATCAAACCGCCGACTACCAGGCAACCAAACTGGAAGTAGGGGAAAGCGCCTGCTGTTGCCGCCGCGTATTGGGCAAAAGCAAAAGTTCCGGTTAGCATAACCACTGCCGCTGCTACTAAGATTGTTCCTAATGTCTTTTTCATGATCTGAATCCTCCTTCTGATCTTATTTGCCCATATATAATGAAAAGAGCATGCCAAAATGATAAAAAAACAACCAAAACAGTGTAAGTAACTGATAATACGCATAATATATCTAGGACGACAACCCCATGCCCTCACAAAAACCACCAATTGCACCCCTTGTCCCTAAATGAAATGTTCAAAGAATTGAAACAAATGTGCAAAAGTGTCGAATGCTAAATATGAGAAAATCTATGTGAAATCGGATGGTGAAATTTATTTAATGCAGACCCTGCGGACTTGTAGAAAATCGGTATATCCCTGAAAAGTTTTTAAAATACCGTCTTGTAAAAGAGAGGTCATTCCTTGTTCCATGGATTTATTGCGTAATACTTCGACAGTTTCATGTTTTTGTATCATGCGCTTTATTTCATCTGTCGCGATGATAAGTTCATGAATCGCTATTCTACCTTTGTAGCCGGTAGGTCCGCATTCATCACACCCTTTAGGGCGATAGAATTTAAGATCGCTATTGTTGCGGATGTTTAATTTGTCGAATTCATTAGATCCATAAGCTTCGACAATTTCTTTAAACTCTTCTTTTGAAGGACGATAAGCTTCTTTACATTTGTTGCATAAAGTGCGTACGAGGCGCTGAGCTAAAATCCCCAGCAGGGCGTCAGCGAAATTGAGCGGGTCAATTCCCATATCCAGCAGGCGAACGATTGTTTCCGGAGCGCTGTTTGTATGCAGCGTGCTGAAAACAAGATGGCCTGTAAGGGACGCTTCCACGCCGATTTTGGCTGTTTCAAAATCGCGCATTTCGCCGACCATGATTATGTCAGGATCGGCGCGCAAGAACGAACGCATTGCCGCCGCGAAATCAAAACCGATTTTCGGCTGCACCTGAACCTGACGCAGGCCATACTGAGTTATTTCTACCGGGTCTTCTGCGGTCCAAATTTTTCTGTCTGGTCTGTTGATGTGGTTCAAGGTGGCGTGCAGGGTGGTAGTTTTGCCGGAACCGGTAGGTCCCACGCATAGGATCATGCCGTAAGGCTTGGTAATTATATTAATCAGTTCATTATAGTTGCGTGTTGAAAGAGCCATGTCTTCAAGGGGTTTTGTTTCTCCTTTAGCCAAGATGCGCAAAACCACGTCTTCCACTCCTCCCTGTGTCGGGATAGTGGCCACGCGCAGTTCAATCTCTTCGCCCGTCGGCCTGCGGTATTTGATTTTCCCGTCCTGCGGCAGTCTTTTTACGGTAATATCCAAATTAGACATTATTTTAATCCGTGATATCATTGCCGCCCGGTAACTGAACGGAACTGTCTGATATAAAGCGCAATCTCCGTCAACGCGAAAGCGTATTTCCACGTTCTTTCTGCCGATATTCGGCTCAATATGTATATCGGAAGCTCCGCGACTATAAGCGTCGTTAATTGTTTTATTTACCAGCTGCATAATAACGCTGTCTGATTCCGTTACCAGTTCGTCAGTCGGGTCATCATCCAGTGATAGTTCATCATCATCCAGGCGTCCCAGTATATCCGTGAAAGAGTTTTCGGTATCGGATGTAAGATAAAAAAGATTAATAAACTTAATGATGTCTTCAGCCAAGGCGACATCGTAAATCACGTTTTTTGTCTTCAGTAAATTTTCAATAGTGTCTTTTTTTAGAATATTGTTGGGGTCATCAACGACCACGCGAATTTTTCCGTCTATTTTTCCCAGCGGGACCCATAGTTCGCGCCTTAAGAAATCTCTTCTTAAATATTTTATCAAATCGCCCGGAATTACGGCTTTGTCGCTGTATTGAACAAACGAGCAGTGATAATAATCTTCAAGAGATCGTCCGATATCGTCTTTGGATATTTTGTATTTGCGCATCAAACAGTTTTCCAAAAGTTCTTTCTGCGCTCGCGCCTCTTCCCATGCGGATTCCAGTTCTTCTTCCTTAATGAGGTCATGTTGTATTAAGTAATCGAATCTAGTTTTGCGGCGGCGTTCGAAGCGCTGCTTGTTGTAGAGAGCCACGCCGAGGACTTCAGCTATTTCCAGCGCGAGGGCTATTTCTTCTTCGGAAAAAATTCCTTCTACGGCTTTTTTATTCAGAATCTGAATAACGCCCATGAGCTGATTGTTATACCAAACAGGGGCGGCCAGAATTTGCCTTGTTCTGAATCCGGATTTATTATCCCAGCTTTGGTCAAAGCTCAATTCGTCATCTATCGATTTTAGCTCGTCATTATTGTAGGCGTCGCTTATATTTACGACTTTTCCGGTGGCGGCGGCGTATCCAGCAATGCTTTGGTTGTTTATGGGAACACGAATTTCTTTAAGTTGCGTGCCGGCGAGGAACATGGAATAAATTTCGTTCCGCGCGGGATCAACAACATAAATTGTCAGAGAATGAGCGTTAAAAAGATTAAGGATCCCGTCTTTTAAATCGACAAGTATTTGTTTGATGTTCTGCGCGGCGTGGATGCGGTTGGTGATATCCAAGAGTGCCTTGCGCAGGCGTAGTTTTTCTTCTAAAACCGGCGATGCCGTGTATTGTGCCTTAGTATGGCCGTTCATGTGATAATGTTTTTCCCCTGCAAGTTTAAAATGTCAGTAATTCTATCAAGGTGCCATCTTAATGTCAATCTAGCTAATTTAGAACTACGAATGAACACTTTTATAATAATGATAAATTAACCCGCAGTAACGATTTTGGAAAAATCAGCAATTTTATGAAACATTGCGGATATTTCCGCTAAAAGAGAGAGACGATTGAATTGGATTTTCTTATCCTTATCCATAACCATCACGTTGTCAAAGAAAGCATCCACGGATGGGCGTAAAACCGCTAGTTCGGTAAGGGCTTTAAAATAATCGCTTTTATTAATTTCCGAGGTAACGTTATCTTTGGTTTTTGCAAAGCTGGTGAAGAGATTTTTTTCCGCTTCTGTCGTGAAAAGCTTCACATCCAGATTCGGATTATTAAAGCCCTTTAAAATATTGTCCACCCGTTTAAAGGCAATGGAAATGGGTTCAAAATCGGGATTTTTTCTAAACGCGTGCAGCGCCCGGACTTTTTCCTCAAAAGCGACCAAATCATTGAAATCCGCGGCTAAAACCGCGTCCACGGTGTCATATTCGTAGCCCTGAGCGATAAATAAATTTTCCAGGCGTCCGGCAAAAAACTGGAGAACCTCTTTTTTAATTTCGGCGGATGATTTTTTAAAAGTATTCTCAAATAAGCTGAAACTTTCTTCAAAGAGATAATCAAGCGGCAGCGCGTAACGCCTGGAAAAAATAATATTGATTATGCCCAAAGCCTGACGCCGTAGGGCGTAAGGATCCGCTGTTCCCGTGGGCACCAGTCCGACGGCAAAAAAACCGACGATACTGTCCATTTTATCGGCGATGCCGACGATTGCTCCTTCGTCGGTTTTCGGCAGTTCTCCTCCGGCGGCGGTAGGAAGATAATGTTCATATATCGCGTCGGCGACAAGCTGTTTTTCCCCGGAAAGAAGAGCGTACTGCCGGCCGATAATTCCCTGCAGTTCGGAAAATTCTCCGACCATCAGAGTTTCCAAATCCGCTTTGGCCAGAAGAGCCGCGCGGTCGACATTGTCTTTTACGCCGGGGTTAATCTTTTGCGATATTTTAATAGCCAGTTTGCGGAAACGCATGACTTTTTCATACGATGTTCCCAGCAAGGTATGAAAAACCACTTTTTTTAAAGAATCGACGCGTTTCTCCAAAGGGATTTTTTTATCTTCTTCGAAGAAAAATTGGGCGTCGGCAAGCCTTGCCCGCAATACACGTTCGTTGCCGCGAGCGACAATACTTTCATCGCGCGGCCTGGTGTTGCTGACGGCAATGAAGCAGGGAAGAAGTTCTCCCTTTTCGTTTACAACGGGAAAATATTTCTGATGGGAAATCATTGTGGTAATAATGACTTCTTTCGGAATTTTGAGAAACTTTTCATCAAAATTACCGCGGATTATTACCGGTAATTCAACGAGAAAAGTTACTGTTTCCAGAAGCTCATCAGTGTAATAAAGTTTTCCTCCCGCCTGCGCCGCCGCTTTTTGCGCTGCGTCTAAAATTATTTTTTTTCTCTGATCGGGATCGGCAATAACGTGGTTATTTTTTGTTTTCGCTAAATAGTCATTAAAGTCTGAAACCGCAAAAGCCGCCGGGCTCATAAAACGATGGCCTCGCGATTTGTTGCCGCTGGAAATGTTTTCAATCTGGAGGGGAATAACGCCCCCGTCATATATGGCCAGAATCCAATGTATCGGGCGCGCGAAGCGCAAATCAAAATTGCACCAGCGCATGGACTTTCTGAAGGGAAGGGCGCTGATAAAGCCGGATAATATCTCCGGCAAAAGTTGCGCCGTAGGGCTTCCGGCAACGGTTTTGCGCGCGCCGATATATTCTCCTTTTTCCGTTTTGATAATTTCGAGTTCAGATACATCAATTCCCAGGCCTCTGGCAAAACCCAGCGCCGCTTTGGTCGGCTTGCCGTTTTCATCATACGCGGCTTTTTTTGCCGGCCCGATTTTTTCAATAGTCTGATCTTCCTGTTTTTTTGCCAGATCGGCGATATGCAAAACCAGCCTCCTGGGTGTGGCCAGGCATGTTACTCCCCGGCAGGCAATCCTTTTTTCCGCCATTGTTTTTTCGATAATTTCTTTCATATCCGTGATGGCTTTCGATAAAAACCCGGCGGGAATTTCTTCAGTGCCAATCTCGAAAAGCAGTTCGTTGTTCATTTTATCTCCAGATTCTAATTATTCTTTAAAAGCGGATAATTCATTTCTTCGCGCTGTTTGATGTAAAGCTCCGCGCTGAGGCGAGCGAGGTTGCGCACCCTGCCGATGTAGCTCGTTCTTTCGGCGACACTGATTGCACCGCGGGCGTTGAGTAAATTAAAGACATGCGAGCATTTCAGGCAATAATCGTAAGCGGGAAGCGCCAGTTTCTTTTCGGCAATTTGCAGGGCTTCCTTTTCGTACATGTCAAAAAGATTACGCAGCATGGGAATGTCGGCTATTTCAAAATTATAGGTGGAAAATTCGACTTCGCCTTTATGGTGCACATCGCCGTATTTTATTTTGTCGTTCCACTGCAGATCGTAAACATTATTGATGCCCTGAATGTACATGGCGATGCGTTCGATGCCGTAAGTCAGCTCCGCGCAAACGGGATTGAGATCAAAACCACCTACCTGCTGAAAGTAGGTAAATTGAGTAATTTCCATTCCGTCCAGCCAGACTTCCCAGCCAAGCCCCCAGGCGCCGAGCGTGGGAGATTCCCAATCGTCTTCCACAAAACGGATATCGTGATCCAACGGGTTGATGCCGAAACTCTTTAGAGAATCAAGATACAATTCCTGAATATTTAACGGCGAGGGCTTCATGATCACCTGATACTGATAATAATGCTGCAGCCGGTTGGGGTTCTCACCGTAACGTCCGTCTGTCGGGCGGCGCGATGGCTGCACATAAGCCACGTTCCATGGCTCAGGTCCTAGCGCGCGCAGGCAGGTAGCAGGGTGAAAAGTTCCCGCGCCGACTTCCATATCATAAGGCTGGACAATAACGCAGCCCTGTTCATGCCAGTATTTTTCCAAAGCAAAAATTAATTCCTGAAATGTCAATATTTCCTCCTTGCAGGTTTGCAGGCATTGGAATTGCCGGTCAAGACAAGCCGCAATCCTTAATTAATCCAGCGGTTAACTAGCATGGCGCGGTGGAAAGTGTCAATATGAAAGGGTCAGGATTGAAGTTATTTAAAAGCGCGAGAAAATTTATTTGTCGGTTTTTATAAAAACATTTGACTCCAAAAAGCGCAAAAAAAT
Source organism: uncultured delta proteobacterium (assembly GCA_963813455.1). Taxonomy (GTDB): domain Bacteria; phylum Desulfobacterota; class Syntrophia; order Syntrophales; family Smithellaceae; genus UBA4810. The sequence continues at coordinate 480,968 of CAWEZF010000012.1, read as the reverse complement.
ACTATTGACAAAAGTTTTTAATTTACATAGCGTTATGGAAATATTTTGAATGATGAGCAAAAGATACTGCAAACCAACAAGTGCTTGAAAATATTATCTATTTTGCCCAAAATAACGCTAATGTAATTACGGGAAAAATTTTCTGGTAATTACGGTAATATTATTGTAAAAGTAGTTAAAATATTTAGTCATTAAAAATCTGAAAGGAGGAGTGAAGGAATGAAGAGTTTAATGAAAGTATTTATTGTTGTTGCGTTATTGGTTTTTAGTACAACCGCGTTCGCTCAAATCAGACCCGGCGCTTTTAACATCGGCCCTTATTTTGGACTCGGCGCTTTTGAAGGGAATCAGGATCTGGATAACGGCTCCGGTTATCGGTATTCGAGGCGGTTATGATTTCACGAAGAATTGGGGAGTGGAAGCCACAGTTAACTGGATTCCGACAAGATATAATTATAATTACTATGTTTCTATGTACACAGAAGGAGCCCTGGGTGGGTACAATGATGACTCACACGTCAATGTCTACAACTACCGCATTGAAGGAATCTACAATTTTGATTTATTCCCGGATAAGCGCTTTGTGCCGTTCCTTGCCGTGGGTGTCGGTGGCCAGACGATCGATTATAGAGGCACCCATCCTGATGCTTCAGACAGAACACGCTTTGCCGCGGATTGGGGCGGCGGTCTTAAGTTCTTCATGACCGAAAACATGGCGCTCAGAGCCGATGTCAGGCATGTGTTGGCCATTGGCAGCATTTATAATGACCTGGAAGCTACTTTGGGCATCGCCTTTTATTTTGGCGGCAAGAAAGATGCTGCTCCCGCGCCGGAGAAACAGATTTTTGATGAAAAAGTTCGCCTGAATATCGAGTTCGATTTCGATAAGTCGGACATCAGACCGCGTTACCATGATGAATTGAGGACAGTCGGCGACTACATGAACAAATATCCTGACGTGAATATGGCTATTGAGGGACATACCGATAGCATCGGCACCGATGAATATAACCAGGCACTTTCCCAGCGTCGTGTGGACAGCGTAAAGAATTACATTGTTGAAAAGTTCAATATCGACGGAAAGCGTATTAAGGCTACAGGATACGGAGAAAGCAGGCCGATTGCTGATAACAGCACGGATGAAGGCAGACAGAAAAACCGCAGAGTGGAAGCCGTATCTATTAAGTAAAAAAGTAAAAGCCTCTCTTAATTAAAGCGAAGGGGTTGCCCGCGTAACAGCAGGCAACCCCTTTTATTATTTATGAGCAATCAATAACGTGCAGTGCCGAAACAAGACAAAAATTGAACGCGAAGCCTCTGTTACAGGCACATATTCCTGATCTGCTCCATGACCTTAAGGGATTTGATTTCGCGCCCGAGAACGTAAGTAATAAAGCTGATAAGAATGCTGCGGCACTCCGTGGCTGAAGCGCCGGATAAAGTAACCAATTTTATTTTATTAATGTCCATTTCCTTGCCTAAAAGCAGAGTGCGCACTGTTCCCGTGGAAATAGGCTGTTCATATCTTTCCGGCTCGGCGCAAGCCGCGCATTTGATTCCGCCTTCCCGGGGATAAAAGTAATATGATTCGCCGTTGGTCACCGGAGCCTTACACCGGACGCAATGATCAAGCGCCGGTTCAAATCCCGCGATTTTCAGCAGGCGCATTTCAAAAAAACGCAGAGTTGCTTCAGTTACCTTCTCCTCGCTCAGTAAAAGTAAAAAATTATTCAAAAGCTCAAATATTTTTCTGTTTACTTTTCCTTCCGGGCTGAAATGATCCGTCAGGTCTGTAAAGTAAGAGGCGGTGAGGGTTTTTTCCAAATCTTCGCGGATATCCGAGTAGTGATTAATAATTTCGCAGGAGTTTATAAAAGCAAGAGAATCTGGTTTTTTTCGGGAAAAAATTATTTTGGTTAAAGAAAAGGGCTCGAAAACATTTACGAAGCGTTTTTTGCTTTTTTTAGCGCCTTTGGCGATGCCTTTAACTTTACCGAAGTCATTGCTGTAAAATGTTACGATTAAATCGGATTCGGAATAACTAAGGCAGCGCAGAATAAACGCGCTGGTTTTGAGATTTTCGCTGGTCATGATTTTAAAGACGCCCCGGCGTATTTAATTTCTCCGCCGACTATCGTCATCACGGCTTTGCCCAAGCATTCCCTGCCGTTAAACGGCGAATTTTTTCCGAGTGATCGAAAATCTTTAACATCGACAGTCCATTTTAATTGCGGGTCGATAACGGTAATATCCGCGTCGGATCCGCGTAAGAGAGTTCCTTTGGGAAGGTTTAAAATTCGGGCCGGATTGCAGCTCATTTTCGCCACGAGCTCATCCCATGATAGAGTGGTGTCATGTACGAGGTTAAGGCTTAAAGCCAGCGAGGTTTCCATGCCGCTGATGCCGTTTTGTGCGTATTCAAATTCCACTTCCTTATCTGTCCGCGCGTGCGGAGCGTGGTCGCAGGCAATGGCGTCAATTGTTTTGTCAGCCAGACCTTCTTTAATGGCCGTAACGTCCTGCGCGCTTCTCAGTGGCGGATTGACCTTGAAATTCGTGTCATATCCCTGCAGGGATTCATCGGTGAGAGTGAAGTAGTGAGGGGCGGTTTCAGCGGTGATTTTTAAATTGCGTTTCTTTGCTTCACGAATCAGACGCACGGAACCGGCAGTGCTTACATGGGCGATGTGAACGCTGGTACCGGTATATTCGGCAATTAAAATATCGCGCGCTATTATTGCTTCTTCCGCGATGGATGGGATGCCGCGCAGCCCTAAAATGGTGGAATAATAACCTTCATTCATGCATCCGCCGGAAGAAAGATTGGTGTCTTCACAGTGTTGAATAACAGGTAAACCCAGAGAATGCGCGTATTCCAGCGCCCGGCGCATTAGAGCAGCGTCCATTACCGGCCTTCCGTCATCGGAAAGAGCGATTATGCCGGCATCTTTTAAATCCCAGAATTCCGTTAGCTTAGAGCCTTTTGAACCGATGCTTATCGCGCCTATCGGATAGACATTGGCCAGATTCGCTTCCGCGGCTTTTCTGCGGATAAATTCGGTAATCGATCTGTTATCATTTACGGGATCGGTATTGGGCATACAGGCAATCGATGTAAATCCGCCCGCCACGGCAGCGGCGCAGCCGGAAGCAATAGTTTCTTTGTATTCAAAACCCGGCTCGCGCAGATGAGTATGCATGTCAATCAAGCCGGGAGTGACAATCATTCCGGTAAGGTCGATAATTTTAATATCAGGTGAACTTTTAGTTTTATCTGTTTTGATGATATCTTTTCCAAGATCAGCAATTTTCCCGTCCTGAATCAGAATATCCGCAAGCGAATCAATTTTCTGCGCCGGGTCAATTACTCGTGCGCCTTTTAATAATAGCTTCATTCGTGACCTCCGGCCAGTAAGAATAGCAGAGCCATGCGCACCGCGACACCTTTATTCACCTGATCGAGGATAACTGATTGGGATAAGTCATCGACGATATCGGGGGATATTTCCACGCCGCGATTTATCGGCCCCGGATGCATGACGATTACGTCTTTTTTAGCCAGAGTGATGTTGCTGCGGTTCAGGCAAAAACGTTGAGAATATTCGCGCAGTGAGGGGAAGATGTTTTGTTTTTCTCTTTCCAGTTGAATGCGCAGCATCATGATAACATCGGCGCCGGTAATCGCTTCCTGCATTTTGTCGGAAACTTTTACTCCCATTTGTTCAATGCCGCTAGGCAGCATTGTTGCCGGCCCGGCGACAGTAACTTGCGCCCCCATTTTGGTTAAACCGTAAATGTTCGAGCGCGCCACTCTGCTGTGGGCTATATCGCCGACGATAGCTACTTTTAGTCCGTTGATTTTGCCTTTTTTTTCTTTAATCGTCATCATATCCAGGAGCGCCTGCGTGGGGTGCTCGTGCGCTCCGTCACCGGCGTTGATTATTGATTGCTTGACGAGCGAGGCCAGCAGATGCGGCGCGCCAGCCGCGCTGTGGCGGATTACGATTATATCCGGATTCATCGCTTCCAGGTTTCGAGCCGTGTCGATGAGAGTTTCCCCTTTTACAACGGAACTGGTGGAGGCGGAAATATTAATGGTATCGGCGCTGAGCCTCTTGCCGGCGATTTCAAAAGATGTTCTCGTCCGGGTGCTGGCTTCATAAAACAAATTGATGATTGTTTTACCGCGCAGAGTAGGGACTTTTTTAATCTCGCGCGTGGAAATTTCCAGAAAAGAATCAGCTGTTTCCAGAATAAAATTTATTTCTTCAACAGAAAGATCTTTTATTCCAAGGAGGTCTTTTTTGTTTAGTTTCATAAACCGGTCCGTTTTTATATCTAAGTTTCTTCTTCTATAACGACTTCATCAGCGCCGTTTTTTTCTAGCAGGTTTACGCTTACCGCCTGCCATAATGAAGAAGGAAGATTTTTCCCGACAAAGTCGGCGCGTATCGGAAGCTCGCGGTGCCCGCGGTCAATCAGAACGGCAAGCTGAATCATTTTGGGCCTGCCAAAATCGATTAAAGCGTCCATAGCCGCGCGTATCGTGCGTCCGGTGAAAAGGACATCGTCTAGGAGGACAACGATTTTTTCGTCAAGGGAAAAAGGAATCTTTGTCTTTCCCAGGCGCGGTTTCCCTTTGGCGGAAGACAGATCATCGCGGTAAAGAGTAATATCTAAAATGCCTAACGGGATTTCCCCCTCTTCAATGGCCGATATTTTTTTTTGTAATCTTTCCGCCAGATAAACCCCGCCGGTTCTTATGCCTACAAGAACAAGATCTTTTGTTCCTTTATTTTTTTCCAGTATTTCGTAGGCAATGCGCGTGAGGCAACGGTCGATGCCGTCTTTGTCCATTACTGTTTTGGTGTTTTTTTTCAGTGTCATGTTATCTGGCCTCAATTAAACAATAAAAAAGCCTTTCCCCTTGCGGAGAAAGGCTTACAACTTTATTTATCTTAGCATCTTTCATGTCGGTTACCTTTTTTAATCTCGCCGGATCAAATTAAAAGGCTCAATTTTGCAAGTCTATACAACTGTCTGAATTATATGTCAAGAAGTAAAATATTTCTGCAAAAGCACAAGTTAGCTATGTCAGTGCAGAAGCTTTCCCAGACGATTCCAGCGAAGTTTCCAGAAAATGTCATCTTTCTCTTCGCTGTTCCAGGACCAGTAAAGAATCAGGGCTTTTCCTTCAACATCGTTTAAGTTGACAAAACCCCAGTAGCGGCTATCCGCGCTTTCATCACGGTTATCGCCCATCACGAAAACGCTGTTTGGAGGAACGACAACCGGGCCGAAATTATCCCGCGGCTGCATGGATGCGGGGTAAATCTTATCATCCGTGTAGATACTGTAATTATCCGTATATTCATTCTTATTTATAAATATTTTTTTATTCTTTATTTCGATGGTATCCCCGCCCACGCCGATTACTCTTTTGATGAAATCTTTTGAGCGGTCATCCGGATAAATAAAAACAATAATATCGCCTCTTTTGGGATCGGTTATGGGAACAATAATTTTTCTCAATATTGGTATTTTTATGCCGTAGATAAATTTATTCACCAAAAGATGGTCGCCGACTAATAATGTCGGCACCATGGAACGGGAAGGAATCTTATACGCGGCAACAATAAATGTTCTGATAAAAAGAGCGATAAGTATCGCTATAATTATGGCCTCGATATATTCCTGAACTTTTGATTTTGTTTTTTCTTCTTTTACTGTGTCGTTGATTTTGGACATTTTAGATTTAACCCCTATGAATAAATATTGGATAGAGAAACAGCTATCATAATAAGAGCCATTACTCCTTTAAGCAATTTTCTTAATCCCATCTTGAAAATGGCCCGGCCGGTAACAATGTGGCGAGACCTTTGCTTTTTTTTCCTTGCGAATTCCAGCGTCATCATGGTGAGAAAGCCGCACAGAAAAAACCCGCCCCACATGCCGGCTCCCCCGAAGAAAGGCGCCAGGATAAATGCGCCGGCCACAGCCCCGGTTAATGTAATAAAAAAATTATTTCTTTTGAGAGCGGGCTGGTAGGCGCCCTTCATAACCAGGAAAAAATCAAGCGCTTCAACAATTATGGCGACAGACAGTAAAAATACAATGATTTGCCAACCAATTGTGTCGAACCCACTGAAAAGAGCGTATAAGAGAACATCCAGAAAAATAATAAAAGTTCCCAGTAAATCAAATAAAGTTAAGTGAATTCCGGCAAAAAGCACCAAAAAAAACACGGTAAGCGCTATGGAACTGACCGAAAACAATTTATTATTTCCCTTTTGCCTTGGCTGGTTGCGTCTTTTCAAAATATAAGACAATTGTGCAGGCAATAAAAATAGACGAATAAGTGCCGATAATCACGCCTACCAGCAGAGCGACGGACAGGTCATGAATGACGGGGCCGCCGAAGAAATACAAAGAAAGAACGGTTAGAAACACGGTCAGCGATGTCAATATGGTTCTGCTCAGTGTCTGGTTAATGCTTAAATTAATCAAATCGCCCAACGTTTTTCTCGAATGTAATTTAACGTTTTCCCGGATTCTGTCGAGCACAACTATCGTGTCATTGATGGAAAAACCGATAATAAAGAATAACGCCGCCAAAATCGTGATGGTAAATTCAATTTTTAATATCGACACAACGCCGATGATGATGATTACGTCGTGGATAATCGCGATAATTCCACCCAGTCCGTAGCGGAATTCAAAACGCCAGGCAATGTAAATCAGCATTGCCAGCCAGGAAACAATAACCGCGAAAATTGCTTTTCGCTGGAAATCCATGCCAACCTTGGAGCCGACAACCTCTACGCGTCTTATTTCATAATCCTCGCCAAAGGCGGTGCTCAGAGGTTTTTGCACGTTGGCGTTTAGCAGCTCCTGATCGTGAAGCATTTCCGCTGTCCTGATTAAAAATTCATTTGTTCCGAACTGCTGGATGATGCTGTTTTCCAGCGTTGTTGATTTCAGGGCTGCCCTGATTTGATCAGCGGAAATATCTTTTTGAAATTTTACCTGGACTATGGTTCCACCGGCGAAATCGATGCCAAGATTTAAACCCCCGCGAAAGATTATGGAGCCGATGCAGAATATTATCAAGACAGCCGAAAAAATTATCGCGTATTTCATTTTTCCGACAAAATCCAAACTGATACCTGGTTTAATTAAATCCATATTGCGTGTCTCCTGCCTGCGTTTATAATAGTTAGATGCTTAATTTTTTAATATTAAATTTCGATGTGGAGTAATCGAACATCACTCTGGTCACAAAGTAAGCGGTAAAAATACTCGCCAAAAGACCAATAATCAGAGTGACCGCGAATCCTTTCACCGGGCCTGTTCCAAACATAATCAGAAAAGCAGCGGAAACAATTCCGGTAATATGCGTGTCCAGAATAGTTATGAATGCTCTTTTAAAGCCGGTATCTATAGCCAGGCGGATAGTTTTGCCTGTCCGTAATTCCTCTTTTATTCGCTCGAAAATAAGAACATTGGCATCCACGGCCACACCTACAGTGAGCAATAATCCGGCAATACCGGGTAATGTAAGCGTGGCTCTGAAGGCCGCCAGAACGCCCAGAACGAGAATAATATTCATAATTAACGCCGAATCCGCGATCGTACCCGAAAGGCGGTAATAAAATATCATAAAGAAAATAACCAAAAGCGAACCGATAAACGTGGCCATGATGCCCTGCCTGATTGAATCACCGCCCAGAGATGGACCGACGGTTCTTTCTTCCAGAATATTCACCGGGGCGGGAAGAGCGCCCGCGCGCAGAACAATAGCAAGGTCTCTGGCTTCTTCAATCGTGAAATTGCCCGATATCTGCGCCTGTCCGCCGGAAATTCTTTCCTGAATTACGGGCGCGGAATGCACAACGCCATCCAATACGATAGCCAGGCGCCTGCGGACATTTTCCGCCGTAATCCGGTCAAAATCAGATGCTCCCTGTGAGCTAAAAGTTAGAGAAACAGAAGGTTCGCCAAAGCGGTCGGCAATCTGCACCCTGGCGGTTTCCAGTGACGCGCCGGTAAGTAAAGTTCTGCTTTTTAGCAGATAAGGAACGGAACCTCTCTGCCGGGTTGATCTGTCTTCACGCAGGCCATAAGCGATCATGGAGCCATCGGGAACATTGCCGCGCAGAGCATCTTCCAGGGAATGCTCATCATCAACCAGCTTAAATTCCAGCAGCGCCGTTTTGCCGATAAGATTTTTCGCCCTTTCCGGATCTTTAATGCCGGGCAGCTGAATCATGATACGGTCATCGCCCTGCGGCATAATCTCTGGCTCGGTGATGCCGAACTGATCCACTCTGTTCCTGATGGTTTCCAGAGAATGTTCCACCGTGATTTTCTTTAAATCCAGAGCTCTTTTATCATTCATTTTTAAATGGACAAGCTGGCCGCCGTCGCGCGCGCTTGACGAGTCTATTTCCAGATCCAGGTAATCGCTGCGCAGAATTTTTTCGAAATCTGTTTTCGCGGATGATTCAGTTAATTCCAGAGAAATCATTCCGTTTTGTGTGGTTTTGAGATTGCGAAAACGAATCCGGTTGTCCATTAAAGATTCTTTAAGATTTTCCGAAAGCCTCTCCATCATGGATTCCATGGCTTTTTGCGTATCCACTTCCAAAACCAGATGCATTCCGCCTTGCAGATCCAGCCCGAGGTGGATTTTCTCTTTTGGCAGATATTTGTTCCAGGGAGAAGGTATATTGGGAACAAAAGTGGGTATTAAAAAAATCAAAGCGGCAAGACAGACAATTGCTGTTATTGATATCCTGAGCTTCAAAGACGTGAACATGAATTGCCCCTTTCTTAAGCTATTCCTTGGTAGCGGGAGCGCCCGCTTTTTGAAGGATTGATCCGATGGCGCCGCGCGACACTTTAATTCTGACTTTGTCGGCGATTTCCAAAGTTGCTACTGTGTCGGTCAGTCCGGTAATTTTTCCGTGAATGCCACCGCTGGTTATTACTGTATCGCCATAGGCGAGGTTATCTATCATTGCTTTGAGTTCTTTTTGCCTCTTTTGCTGAGGCCGTATCAGCAAAAAATAAAAAATCACAAAAATAACAATCATGGGAAGAATAAATCCCCATCCGCCTTCCGCGCCGCCTCCTGCCGCACCCGGGTTTCCGCCCATTGCGTATGCTATAGATATCAATTTAAGTTCCTCCTTCGTTGATTAAAAATTCATTTTTAAATTGCGTGAAACGATTTTCTTTTAGCGCCTCTCTTATTCTTTCCATGAGACGCGTGTAGTACCGGACATTGTGAATAGTATTCAATATCATAGCCAGTATCTCACCGGCAACAAAAAGATGCCTCAAGTATGCTCGGGAGAAATTTTTACAAGTGTAACAATCACATGTCTCATCCAACGGAATATCGCTATCCCGCCAGCGGGCGTTTTTTATAACAATCTTTTCTTCATTTGTAAACAATAATCCGTGTCTTGCCGAACGTGTCGGAATAACACAGTCAAACAAGTCAGCGCCGCAGGACACGGCAAAGACAATGTCCTCAGGCGTTCCTACACCCATAAGATAGCGTGGCTTTTCCGCGGGCAGTTCGGGCGTTATCGTTTTGGCGATTTCACGCATGATTTCTTTGGGTTCGCCGACACTCAATCCCCCTAAAGCATAGCCGTCAAACCCGATTTTAACGGTTTCTTCCATGGATTTGCGGCGCAAATCAGGATAAACGCCACCCTGAATGATGCCGAAAAGAGCCTGGTGCGCGCTGTTTTTGGACTCGCGGGAGAGCTTCGCCCAGTTAAGAGTCAGCTCAAGCGATTTTTTGGTCTGGTCATGCGTGGCGGGGTAAGGCGTGCAGTCATCCAGGCACATCATAATATCCGAATCCAGAGCTTCCTGCACTTCGATGGCCATTCGCGGCGTTAAAAAATGCTTGGAACCGTCGATATGGGAGCAAAACATTACTCCCTCAGGATGAATTTTGCGCAAAGGGGAAAGGCTGTAAACCTGAAAACCGCCGCTGTCCGTTAAAATCGGGTGAGGCCAGTTCATAAACCGGTGAAGCCCTCCCAGTTTTTTAATGGTTTCATGTCCGGGACGCAGGTAAAGATGATAAGTATTGGCCAAAATTATTTCCGCGCCGCATTTTCTGATTTCTTCAGGTGACAGCGACTTTACTGTCCCCTGCGTGCCTACCGGCATGAACGCGGGCGTATTAATTTCCCCGTGCGCCGTAAACATTTTTCCCAGCCGGGCAAAGCTGGACGTGTCTTTTTCGATAATGTTGAATTCAAAACCCATTTAATAATTTCCTATGTAATCAGCATGCAGTCGCCGTAACTGTAAAACCGGTAAGCATTCTCTATCGCGTGATTGTATGCTTTGTCGATAAAATCTTTTCCGGCAAAAGCGCAGACCAGTAAAAAAAGCGATGATTCCGGCAGATGAAAATTGGTAATGAGCGCTTCCACCTTTTTAAATTTATAACCCGGATAAATGAAAAGATTGGTAAAACCCGACCGCGCCTCAACCTGTCCTTTGCTGTTTGTGGCGCTTTCCACGGTTCTGGCCGATGTTGTTCCCACGGCGACAACCCGGCGGGCGCTGTTTATCATGTCCGCCGATGACGCGCTTATTTCGTAAAATTCTTCTTCCATCACGTGTTTTTCCACCGTTTCAGTTTCGATGGGCATGAATGTTCCCGCGCCCACGTGTAAGGTTATCGGCGCGATTTGTATATCTTTAGCCCGAAGCGCCTGCAGAACTGCTTCGGAAAAATGCAACCCGGCGGTAGGGGCCGCGACAGAGCCGGGATTTTTGGCGTAGATTGTTTGATATCTGTCTTTGTCTTCTTTGTCCTGCGTGGTGGCATTTTTACGCCGGATATAAGGAGGCAGGGGCGCTTGCCCAAACCGGTTAATAAAATTTTCCCAGCCTGACGGGGCGTTAAATTCCAGCAGCCATTTTTTATCGGAAATTCGTTCGATTGCCTTTGCCGCGCAATTATCCTCCATTATAATCACGTCATTTAAGCGCATTCGCTTGCCCGGTTTAAGAAGGACTTCCCACGTCTGATTTTCTTCAGTTACCGCTTTTTTTAGTCAAAAGCAAAATTTCCACATTTGCGCCGGTTTGTTTTTTTCCGAAAAGGCGCGCGGGTATCACCTTTGAATCATTGACAACAAGAACGTCGCCCGGCATTAAAAAATCTGGAAGTTTGGAAAAAAAACTGTCAGTTATTTTTCCTTCATTTTTGTTGAGCACAAGCAGGCGCGACGCGTCTCTTTGGGCGGAAGGATGCTGGGCAATAAGTTCTTCCGGCAGATGATATGAAAAATCTTTTAATTTCATTTTTTAGGCAGCAGTTTAAAAAAAGATGCGGCAAGTAATCAGAATAATCGCCGGTTGTCAATCTAATTGCAGTTTTACCTGCGTCCAAAATAGAGCAATAGCAGACCGGTGATTATGGCGCAGATACCCAGAAGACGTAACGTCGATTCGGGAATTGTCGATATTTTAGCCAGGTATATTTTTAATTTTTCCGGGAAAGCAAAGTAAGGAAGCCCTTCAATAATGAACACCATTCCCAAAACACACAGAAAAAAATCCACTTTTTTACCGCTCCTTTTCTTTTGCCTCGTTCCAAATTTTATCCATTTCTTTCAGGGTCGCTTCATCCAGAGATTTACCCTGCGCGGAAAGCCTTTTTTCAATAAAGGAAAAACGCCGCAAAAATTTATTTGTTGTTTGCGTTAGAGCCGCCTCCGCGTCAACGCCCGTAAAACGGCTCAGGTTGACGGCGGTAAAAATAACATCTCCCAATTCTTCGTCTATTTTTTTCCGGTTGCCGCTTTTTAGAGCCGCGGAAAATTCACGAAGTTCTTCGCGCATTTTTTTTAACACATTGTCTGCGTCCGGCCAGTCGAAACCGGCATCTGACGCTATGGTGGTAATTTTTTGCGCCCGTTTCAGAGCCGGCAGCGATCGCGGCACATGCGCAAATAAATCATCCTGCTTTTCTCCCAGCGCGTTCAGCTTCTTTAATTTTTTGCCAATTATTTTTGACTTCCTGCACCGAATCAACTTTTTTGTCGCCAAAAACGTGAGGATGCCTTCGAATCATTTTTTCTTTAATTTCGGCTATGACATCGTTTAAGGAAAACAATTTATTTTCTTCATAGATTTCGGTCAAGAAATAATATCTGAAAAAGCAAATCTCCCAATTCTTCCTTGACGCTCTGATGATTATTTTTATCCAGCGCGTCGAGCACTTCATATGTTTCTTCCAGAATATATCGCCCTAAATCTTTTGCCTTTTGTTTTTTGTCCCAGGGGCAGCCAGCCGGAGAACGCAGAGCGCGTATCAACTTAATTAAATCATTTATGTTGCTAGATGTTCTCACTTTTTTATTCATTTTATAGTGATCCTGAAAATAAATAGCAATTAATTCATAACTTATGAAATTATAGATTTTAAGGGTAGGTAGCTAGCATATATACACGAATGAGGCAACAGATTAAAATTTAAAGGTTTTTTGAAAAACAAACCCAACAAAATGTTAAAAATTGCCCTTGACAATGGCAAAAATAAGAGTATTGTGCGATACCAATACGGAGATTACAATCCGAAAACTGAATTTCCAAAAGGAGGAAAAGTTATGAAGAAATTGTTAGCCATTATTCTGTGCGCGCTGTTTGTTGCGTCCTTCGCGGTAGTAGGATGCAAAAAAGAAGCTCCGGCTCCTGCCGAAGCTCCTGCAGCCGAAGCTCCCGCTGATGCACCAGCACCTGCGGCCGAACCTGCGAAATAATAAATAACCCAAATATGGCAGGTAAAACCGGGTATCCGAGAAAAAGCGGATACCCGGTTTTTTTATATAAAGTGGATAAGCCAAGGAAAATATGCTATAAATATAACCAAGTATAAATATGCAGAGAAAACCAGTGAAATAACGAACAACAATTTCTCGGCTTGCCAGGAGGTGTTTTATGTCACAAAACGGCAGTGATTTTTTTAAGGGCTTAATCTTCGGCGGCTTGGTTGGCGTGGCTATTGGTCTGTTATACGCGCCGAAAAGCGGTAAAGAAACGCGCGAGGATCTGACGATTAGGGCCGATGAATTTATATCCAAAGCGAAGGAAGAAATGGAAAAGCACAGGGAAGACTACGATAAAGCGCTGGAACGAATAAAAAAAACCGGTTCGTCAATTAAGAACAAGGCGTCTGAAGCGCAAGATAAAATCGGCAAGCTTGCCCATTCCGGTAAAGAAACCGCGGAGGAAAAAAGAAAAAGGTTAGAAAAGGCGCTTAAAGCGGGTGTTGCGGCGTATCGTGCTAAACAAACAAAGAAAAGTGTTAAAAAAATAAAAGGATAAAAAATGAGCCTGGAAACTTTTTTGCTGATTATCGGAATCGGTTTTTTGGTGCTGATCATTATCTTGATGCCCATTGCCTGGCAGATCTGGAAAGCCGTAAAAGGCGTGACGATAACACTGAAAACCCTTAATGAAACTTTACCGTCTATCTTGAAGAATACCGCGGAAATGACCGGCAACATCAATAATTCCACCACAACCATTAATAATGAGATTCAGACAATCTCTAATGGGCTGAACAGATTTTACTCGGCAACCAGCGGCATTGTCGGCGATGTCCGTAATTTTTCTCCAAGCGCCGTAAAAGGTTCATTGTTTCAGTTAGTTCGGAAACGGGCTGGCGATAATAAAAGGCGTGCGTGTTTTTCTGGACGTTTTTCTCGGTAAAAAATAGTCGACGATTTTTCAATATGGCCAAGGTGACATTTTCCAGCAAATGGGGGCGCGTCAAAGTTCAGGCAAAAACAGCTGTCCCCGAAAACAATCCGCAATCGGCGCAGGACGCGGTGCGCGAAATAAAGAAAAACCAAAAACTTCCGGCAGGGGAAGATTACCGGGAAAAATCACTGGCCATCCACGGCCTTGTTTGCGCGCGATGCGGACGGGAATTTGATCAGACGACAAGGCATCTTTTGACTGTTCATCATAAAGACGGCAATCATCACTATAATCCCCCCGACGGCAGCAATTGGGAAAATCTCTGCGTCTATTGCCACGAAGACGTTCATAGCCGGGAGGTATTGGCTGAGTATTTAGGCGATAATGTTTCCACAAAAGAAGTCAGCGTGGCTTATGAAGATGAATCGCCGGGCAATTCCGGCCTGATGGCTCAGAAATTAAAGGAAGCCCTGCAAAAAAAAGAAGGCAAAAAGTAGACTCAATTCACGGTTAATCTGAAATTATCCGCTTCTTTTACCAGTTTATCACCCACGGAAGTTCCGCAATACGCGCAGCTGTAATCGTATTTTTCCCCCTGCGGCAGAATCAGCAAAAGTTTTTTCCTTACCGGCACGGCTTTTTTACATTTGGGGCAAAATAATTCTGTAGCTTCAAAGTCGGAATAATTTCTGTTCATTTGCGTTTGTCCGTCTGCGGAATATTTTTCCAATTATCAATCCAGACTTCGGCTTCACTGTCGCTCGGAGCGCGCCAATCACCGCGCGGTGAAAGCGATCCCCCGGAGCCGACCTTAGGCCCGTTGGGAATACACGAACGTTTATACTGCGATGTTTTAAAAAACTTGTATAAGATAAACGTAAAGCCATTTTTTTATTTCTTTTAGAGTGTAGGATTTTCTTTTCGCGGCGGGAATATCCGGCCACAGGCCTTTATTTTTATCACGCCAGGCGCAATACGCCAGAAAAGCGACTTTTGTGGGCAGATAGCCGAAACGCGTTATATAAAAATTATTGAAATCCTGCAGCTCGTAGGGCCCGATTGTTTCTTCGGTTTTCTGGTGCGGCTCGCCGTTGATTTTTCCGGGCACAAGTTCCGGCGATATTTCCGTGTCCAGAATGTCCAAAAGAATTTGAGAAACGTCCGCGGAAAATTGATTGGTGGCTGCCACCCAGCGGATCAGGTACTGAATAAGCGTTTTGGGAACACTGACGTTGACGTTATAATGTGACATATGATCGCCGATGCCGTAAGTTGTCCAGCCTAGCGCCAGTTCGCTTAAATCCCCTGTGCCCACCACCAGCGCGCTTCTCATGTTTGCCAGGCGGAAAAGATGGGCGGTTCGCTGTCCCGCCTGCACATTTTCAAAGGTAATATCGTAAATCTTTTTCCCGTCGGCGAAGGGGTGATTTATGTCTTTGAGCACCTGCATGCAGGCTGGTTTGATATCGATTTCGTTTGCTTCGACGCCTAACGCTTTCATCAATTTATGGGCGTTTTGATAAGTTTTGGAGGAAGTGGCAAATCCCGGCATCGTGTAAGCTTTAATGTTCTTGCGCGATAATTTCAGAATGTCCACTGTTTTTGCCGCCACGACCAGGGCGTGGGTGGAATCGAGTCCGCCGGATATGCCGATAACCAGATTACTGATTCCGGAAGCTTTTAAGCGCTTGGCCAGACCCTGCACCTGAATGTTATAAGCTTCGTAGCAGTGTAAATCCCGTTTTTTTGTATCGGAGGGAATGTAAGGATAGCGCGGATATTCTCTGTCCAGAAGAATTCGTCCAGCCAAAATATCAACGCTGAATTCCACATGGCGATACGATGTCACTTCTTTTTTGTGCGCGGAAGAGTTTTGGCTGAAAGTATTCAGCCTCATTCTGTCTTGCGCCAATCTATCCAGGTCGATATCGCTGTAAACAATCTGGGCTTCAGGCGCGAAGCGCTGCGATTGGGCCAGCAAATTTCCGTTTTCATAAATCATGGCTTGGCCATCCCAGGCCAGATCTGTTGTCGATTCTCCCGCGCCGGCGGCGGTGTAGAGATAAGCGGCCACACAGCGGGCGGATTGATTGGCGGCTAACTGGTGGCGGTATTCTGATTTGCCAATAGTAACATTGGAAGCGGATAAATTGCCGATGACGGTTGCTCCGGCCATTGCCGCAAACGAAGAAGGCGGGATTGGCACCCAGGCGTCTTCACAAATTTCCAGAAAAAAATTGAAATGGTCGACATTGGCGACCTTGAAGATAATATCATTGCCGAAGGGAATGTTTTTTTGTCCGGCCAAATCAATATGTGAGGATATTGTCGCCCCGGCTGGTGTAAATTGTCTGCCTTCGTAAAATTCCCGGTAATTAGGCAGGTATGATTTTGCCGCCACGCCCAGAATTTTACCGCGGTAAAAAACTACGGCGCAGTTGAAAAGACGGCAATCAACCTGCAGCGGCGCGCCTACGGCCATGATGATATTTATTTTTTCCGAAGCTTTTTTTATGGTCAAAAGAGCTTCGTGAACCGAGCGCAACACGGCATCCTGATGAAATAAATCTTCATTGGAATAGGCGGAAAGTCCCAGTTCCGGAAAAATGGCGAAAATTGCTTTTTGGGAAGCCGCTTCACGCGCCAGCTCCAGAGTTTTTTTGGTATTAAAGGAAACGTCGGCAACTTTTAATTCAGGGACCAAAGCCGCCGCGCGGATAAAACCATGATTATATAAGTTAAAAAAATCAGCCGGTTTTTTTAACGGCATGAGTTCATCCTTTCTCTAAATAAGCGTAAGCGCTGTGGTTGTGAATACTTTCAAAATTTTCCGCCTCGATGCTGTACCAGACAAAATTTTCATCTTCGTTTAATTTCACTGCCACGCCGCGCACGATGTCTTCCACAAATTTCGGGTTTTCATAAGCCTTTTCCGTGACGTATTTTTCATCCGTACGCTTCAAAAGAGAGTATACCTCACCGCTGGCTGATTCTTCCACTGTTTTTATGATGTCTTCTATCCAGAAAAATTTGTTAAACCGCACCTTGACGTTCACCATGCCGCGCTGATTATGCGCGCCGAATTTGCTGATTTCGCGGGAGCAGGGGCAAACTGTGGTTACAGGCACGGTCACACCGACTAAAAAATCTGTTTTTTCCGCGCTGTTTTCACCGGCAAAAAGACAGCGGTATTCCATCAGGCTTTTGGCCTGCGAAACCGGAGCTGTTTTCTCGATAAAATAGGGGAATTCTATTTCCATATGCGCCGATTGGGCGTGCAGTTTATGGCGAATTTTTTCCAGAATATCTCGAAAAGTTTTGATGCTGATTTGCCCCTGAAATTCGTTGAGCACTTCGACAAAACGGCTCATGTGCGTGCCTTTGAAGTGCCGCGGCAGATTCACATACATGTTGATGGAGGCATTGACCGGTTGAGTGCCGCGCGCGCGATCCAGGACGATCAGCGGATATTTGATATTTTTCACCCCGACTTTTTCTATATCAATATTGCGAGTGTCTTTTTGGTTTTGAATGTCAATCATTTTATAAGATAGTTAGGCGTAAGGCCGAAGGCGAAAGACTGAAGGTTTATTTATTCTTTACCCTTTGGCCTTTAGCCTTCAGCCTTTAGCCTTTACCTAATCCCTCTTATAAGTTACATACGCGTTTTCTGATTCCCAGACTTTTACGCGGGTTACTTTTACTCCTTCTTTTTTTGCTTTGGGCTCTATTTTTTCGGCGATAAAGCGGGCAACGTTTTCCGCCGAAGGGTTAAGCTTGGCAAAAAAAGGTACTTCATTGAGATGTTTGTGGTCAATTTCCTCCAGTATATCGCCCAGCCATTTTTTGACGAGCCGAAAATCAATCAAAAGACCGGATGTGTTAAGATTCTCCGCTCCGACACTGAGCTCTACTTTAAAATTGTGGCCGTGCAGCTCTTCGCACTTTCCTCCCACCTGCGCAGAGCAGATGCGCGGCGGAAAATGATTTAATAATTGTCACTTCATACATTTTTTAAATTCTCCTGCAATTTATATCTATTTGAATTATAAAGCATTAATCCGATTTATCAGATGAAATATTAACTATATAATAAATCATTTTCATGAAAATCTAAATATCACATTTTTCAGTCAGCGGAAACAGTTAAATGTGATGAGCAAAATGCGGATGTCTGGTGAAAACGGTAGCGGATGTCTGGTGAAAATGACCAACTATAAGTATTGTTTAAAAATAATTTTCGTATTATAAATCAATAAAAGTTATTTATATCAGGTGTCCGTGAAATAATTAAAAACAACAGATTCATTTTCTTATTAATTTACTTTATGCTTGGCATAGCAATTGCTTGATAAAATTAGAGAATATTGTAAATAAGCTAAGCCATAATAAAGTAAAATAGACATTATTATAAAAAGGAATTATATGCTTAAAATATTTCGTAAGAAAGGACAAAAAGGTTTCACGCTGATTGAGCTGATGATTGTTATCGCGATTCTCGGTATTTTAGCTGCTATCGCCATTCCTCAATTTATTCAGTATCAAAAGAGAGGTTATATAGCTACTCTGAATAATGATTGCAAGAATGCCTATTCTGCTTCAATTGCATATTTTGTCGATTATCCCTCCGCCGCTTCAACGACTCTTCCCGAGTTAAAAAACCCGGCTATACACAGTCAACGAACGTAATCACAATATATTATATCCTGGTGATTCAGCAGAAAATTACACAATAGAGTGTAAACAAGGCAGTGGCTGCGTGGAACGTAAATCCTGGCAGAGGCAATGGTTGTAACGTTTCGGCATAGATAGAGATGGTATCTACCGGCCTTGCAGGAAATGAATGAGATTGCATTATGCCGATACTTGGCAGTTTAAATATGATAATTTATGACGTTTTGAACAAATAATTTTAAAAAGATTTTTAATACTCATGATTATCGCCTATAATGATGTGTCTGCTAAATAATTCCTATGTAAAAAATATGTGAATGCATGAGAGCTTCCTTTTTTCGGTATTTTCGGAGTTTTAAACAGGAAAATCTTCCATTATTTTTTCAAACTTTAAATATAAAAACTTTTTCATGGCTATATATAAGAAAATAACCGTTTTTGGGAAAATCAAAAGTTCTGCACCATGCGGGCAGATGGGGCGACCATAAATCTATGGCAAGATAATGAATGTTTTTATCTTTAATAAATGCTCTTAAATCATCGGGAGAAATATTATTGTTAATATCGTAAATATCAAAACCGGGATTATAATATTTCATTTGCCGCGGAGAAGCAGTCGCAACTAGTATGGGGTCCGGGTTGACTTTTTGAGGAATGCGCCGGCTTTATCAAATCCGACAAACATATTGCTTGTCTGTTTCATCATGTTAATACTTTTTGTCGCGTGAAAAAATAAGACGCCTGCTATAGCAACAACAAAAAATAGAATTATGCACTTTGAATATTTTGGCCATTTTGCAGCAAGTAGCTGCGCGCTGCGATAACAACCGTAGGAAGCAAAAATAAGAAGACCTGGATAAAGCGGTAAAGTGTAACGTGACACGCGGAAAATAACCCAGGGAAGAAAAAATCTGAACAGTCCGAAAAGCAAAACCCAGTGGAAAAGAGCGGAGTATTTTTTCTCTTTAACGGTAAATGTAATACCGATAATGATGAACGCGACACAGAAAATATCCCAGAAAGAATTCAGTTTCTTTAAACAATTGTATAACGTCGGGAATCTGAAAGTAATGATAAAAATTATTTATCCATTGGGGCGGCGACGGCAAATAACTTCTGCTTAAAATAAATCCTAAAAGAGCGACAAATAGTCCGGCGTATCCCATTGCCCATGTTTTCGGTTTCAAACGCATGATCAAGCGGAAGAAACAAAACCGGGAAAGCAGAATATTTAATTAAAACGGCGCATGCGGCCAAAAAAATAAAAAGCGCTTTTTTATCGTAGGCCAGCATGCAGATAGATAAATAAATAAAAAACACAACGGGAATATCGGTTAAAATCCTGATACTGGTCCAGTTAGAAAGAGGGCATACCGCGAGAAAACCGGCGGCAATCAATCCGACAACGGGATTATATATTTTTTTCCCGATAAAATAAGTAATGGCGATTGTTCCAATTCCCATGAACACAATTAAAGTTCGCGCGGAAGTTACAAAATCAGCCGCGTTGTTATAGGGAAGCAAACTCAACAGATACATTAAGAGAGGCGGGTTGTGATAAAATATTTTACCGGATATGTCGGTTAAATTGGTCAGATCAGCAGATAAGTTTCGCGCGATATATAGATAAAGCGCTTCATCCGGCCACAGGCTTCCCTGAAATAAAAATTTTAACTTGATGGCAGCGCCTAAAATCAGGCAAAGAGCCAGAATTATCCAAATGCCGGTTTTATTTAGCTGTAAATTGTATTTTGACTTTATGAAGTTCATTTGTCCTTTTTTGCAAGCAAGGTGTGATTTTGAACCTATCCCGTAATTGACACGTAGATAGTAAATATTATCAGTAAGTTTATAATATGTCTAGGGTAATTCCGCCCGCCGTATAACTGTGTTGATTTCATTTATCACCTGAGTATTATATTGTTTTGTATTTGTGGCATTAGTAGAATTTATCGATGTAATGGTTCAAATTGACCACCGCTTGGTGAAAATGACCTGATTATTGCAGTCTAACCAGTTCGTTTTTAGTGTGTTAATTTTGCTGTAATTTTACAACTACTTGATTTCAGTAATTAAAAATAAATAAGTATGTTTGGCATATCAATTGCTTTAAATAAAGTTGAAATAGAAATAAATCTTATCAAGAAAAGCATTCAGGAGGTTAAGAGAGCAAAATTAATAATTGAAAAAAATGAAGATATAATGTAGGTTAAATAAAAAACAATAACAATAAATTAAACGTATTTTTAAGGAGGAAAATTATGTTAAAAGCATTCCGCAAAGAAGGAGAAAAAGGTTTCACGTTGATTGAGTTGATGATTGTTATCGCGATCATCGGTATTCTGGCGGCTATCGCCATCCCGCAGTTTATGCAGTACAGAAAAAGAGGATATGTCGCCACATTAAATAGTGATTGTAAAAACGCCTATACAGCGTCAATTGCGTATTTTGTTGATAATCCTCAGCTCTGTAGCAATTGCTACCGACCAGTTATCAAATGCTGGTTATGCTCAAACTGACGGTGTAATTACAACTGTAGCTCCGACATGGACGTCAAGATAATTACACATAACTTGTTCGACCTATCTTTGAAGTAATGCGTGGGCGTACCATCTGCGTAGTTACGTAGCAGATGGTGAAATGTCATTGGCTCTGGCAAGAATTCCAACAAAGTAATTTTGTTTGAAGCTTTAACTTATAAAAAGGGGCGTTTTTGAACGCCCCTTTTTTTGACTTATCAACTGCTTTGACTTAATAATTTATTGTATTTTATTTCTTAAATAGGGCAAATAATTTTCATATTCAAATGAATAAGCAAGTGTATTTGAGGTTGCGGTTGAAGATTTCTTTTTCCGGTATTTTTTTGGGTTTAATCTGTTTAGGCATAGGATGTTTTTTATTGTCCGGCAGTTGGTCAGCCTATGCGGAATATAAACGAGTGCAGGATTATAACGGGCGGGCAATAGGTCATATAACTAATAAATATTTTCAAAGAGGTTCCGATGGCGGTGGTAATTACTATATGGACTACTGGTTTATGTCTTCTGCCGGCAATAAAATCAGCTCCACCAGTGTTATAGGCAAACAGCAGTGGGATGTGTTGCAGGTTGATGATACGATGGAAATCAGATACGATCAATCTAACCCCAATCGCAACATTCAGATGTATGGGGGCAGTCCGTCCCTTGTTTTTGCTTTTTTTATGCTGTTAATGGGAACCGTGTTTATTGATTTTTGGATGTCTTCGCTTTGTTAAAAGTTTTCAAAAAACGTGCTAAAGCAAAAGTAATGAAGTTATTAAAATACAAAAAAGGAGAAATAAATTGCAAGAAGAATCGACATAAACCGCGCTATGTGCTTATTCTAGTGTACTTGTATATTCCTTGCCGTAATATTGCTGATTTCATTTAAGGTGGTTTCGTACGGATTTATGCCGTCTGACGATGTAATGCGTCATGTGGCAAAGGCTGTTTCCGGAAAAAACTGGGGAGATATACTTGTTCTTCGCCCGGAAATAACCATGGATAGCCACGTCGGGTGGCACACAATACTGGAATTTATTTACAAAATAACAGGTTTTCGTGGACAATCTTGTTGTTTTTTCTATTGTTTTTCTCTTTTTTCTATTTTGCGTTGTCCCGATATTTTTTTTGAAAAGGCCGGAAGCATGGCTCATTACTCTCCTGGTTATTGCAGTAGCAATTTTTCGTGTAATGTTTCGGATATTTTTGGGCAGGCCTTTTATCTTTACTATGGCGGTTGTAGTTTGTTCTCGGATTTTTTGGCCGCGTTTCAAGACAAAAACCATATCTTGGCCGTCAGTAATCATTTTAACTATTTTGATAGCTTTGGCTACGTGGATTCATGGCCTGTGGTATATGTTTGCCCTGCCGGTTTTGTGTTTTTTTCTTGCCCGTGAATGGCGCGCCGGTTTTGTTGTTTCTCTGTGCGTGCTGGTGGGCGTTATTATCGGTATGATTATGACCGGCCATCCCATTCAGTTTTTCCTATCAGACACTGGGACATTTTTTTCACAGTTTGGGAGACCATACTTTGGTGAGACAGCTTGTTCCAGAATTCAGGCCTTTTAATGGTGATGTTCTTGTAGTTATGGCCGTCCTTGGTATGTTGGCCTGGCGCGCACTTCGTAATGCCTGGGATATAAAAGTAATATACACACCCATATTTATTCTGGCAATTGTGAGTTGGGCTTTAGGTTTTGTGGTTGCACGTGTCTGGCTGGATTGGGGAATACCGGCTCTGTGTGTATGGATGGCGCTGGAATTTGAAGATTATTCTGAAAAGTTCTATGGATTCCTTATCCATGAAACGGGTGTGGATCACCCTTGCGGTAGCTTGTGTCTTGTTTCTTTCCGTAACCAGTGACTATAACAGTCGCTGGACGAGCAGTAAGTCCGTGCAATATCTTTCCTCGGAAAAACCTGAGCACAAAAATTGGCTTCCGGAGAAAGGCGGTATTATTTACAGCAATTCCATGTATGTCTTTTATCAAACATTTTATGCCAATCCACAAGCGGACTGGCGTTATATACTGGGATTTGAACCGACAATGATGCCTCCCGAAGATCTTGCCATTTTCAGAAATATTCAACTGCAACTATTATTCTGCTAAAGCATACGAACCTTGGGTCAAAAAAATGCGGCCGGAGGACAGGATGATTTTAACCGGCATAGGAAGGCCCTCTATCAAAGAACTTGAGTGGAACTTAACGGTCTCGAATACGTGGGTGGGCCGTTTACCGAGGGAATAATGAGGGTGATCTTAAGTATAAGAAGGCTTTTTGTCGATGAATATGTGATTGAATGTTAAAGGAAATTAAAAAATAATGAGAGAGCCATTTTTAGAACCTATTTTAGCTTTCTGATCCGATAAACATTGTAAAAGAACTTGAGCGAATATTAAAAAAATGATGGGCGGCTTGTGATTACCGCGCCCATTAAAGACGCTCAACCTGTTCCGGAATTTTCTCATATCGTTTAAAAATAGTTAATTCCGATGAAATAAGAGATCATAAAAAATACTACAATCGTGATGAGCTTAAAAAATTATTTTCTCAAACAGGCATGATCATGCAATATCATGGATATTTTCAGATGGGCATGAATAATTTTTGCATTATCAAAAAGGTATAAATAGTAGCAACCTTAAATCGCACGCAGAAAGCATATTTTGCAAGTTGATAATTTCGATATTTTTGATTCTTTTTGAAATGCTAATTACCAGTCCGTAATATATGTATGATCTTGAGGAGTGGCGGGCTGGCTTTGCTTGGTCGATTTTTTGCAAAGTTTATGTAAAAGAATAAAAAACACATAAATAATATGGGATCATTAATCAGTTGGTTCTTCATGATATTGAAATCATATGAAAAATAAAACGCCTCGCCGTCCTAAAGTTCTCGTTTTAACTTCTACTTTTCCCCGCTGGGAAAACGATTCTGAACCGGCTTTTGTTTTTGAACTTAGCCGGCGTCTGAACGATGCGTTTGATGTCACCATTTTGGCACCGCGTTCTCCTGGCAGTAAAGACAAGGAAACTATAGCTGGCTTACGCGTAATTCGTTTTGCATATTTCATCCGCCGTTGGGAAAACCTGGCCACGCACAGTGGCGGTATTCTAAACAGGCTACGAGCTAACCCCTTTAATTATCTTCTGGTGCCATTTTTTCTGCTGGGGCAGATTTGGGCATTGGTTCGCCTGCTAGGACGGGAAAAATTCGATTTAATTCACGCGCACTGGCTGATTTCGCAGGGGATGGTTGCTATTATTGGTTTAATAGTGGCAAGGCACAAAATACCGTTGATATGCACGTCTCACGGTGGCGACCTGTTTGCTTTGCGCGTGAAGATATTTCAATGCTTAAAACGCTGGATCATAAACCGAAGCCAAATGTTGACCGTAGTCAGCCGGGCCATGCGAGATACTATTATCGAAATGGGCATTAATGCCAGCAAAATTGAAGTAATTTCTATGGGCGTCGATCTAAGAAATATTTTTGTTCCTGGTAACGAGTCGCGCCGCAGCAATAATGAAATTTTGTTTGTGGGGCGACTGGTCGAAGTGAAAGGAGTTGATGTTCTCCTGAAAGCTATGCCGAAAGTGCTCCAAACACACCCGGATATCCATTTGACGATAGCGGGAGATGGGCCCTGAAACCAAAACTGAAAGAACTTGCCGTAAATCTAGGTATAGTCGATAGGATTGATTTTCTTGGGATGGTACCGCAGGCTAGCCTGCCCAATTTATATCGTCGGGCCGCGTTGGCTATGTTTCCCTTTATTGAAACAAAAACCGGAGTGCAGGAGGGTTTTGGACTGGTCGTATTAGAGGCGATGGGCTGTAACTGTCCAGTTATCGCCGGTGATTTACCAGCTATTCACGATAGCATTGTTCATGAAAAAAGCGGGCTACTTGTTGATCCTGGTAGCTCGGAAAAGCTTGCCGGCGCTATTCTGCGGGCACTACAAGATAAGGATTTATGTCTGCGGATGGCAGAAATGGCGAGAAAGTACACTGTGGAAAATTATGACTGGGAAATTGTCGCGGAGAAGTATAAGGATATTTATAATATGGTATTAAAGCATGATGTCTCAAGCTAAACTTAAAGAACCAATTTGTTCTATATGCATAGCCAACTTTAACGGCATGGACGTATTGGAGGCGTGTCTAAATTCCGTTTTACAGCAGGATTTTTCATCGCCTGTTGAAATTATTGTGAATGATGATGCGTCCACGGATGGATCTGCCGCAATTATAGCTGAAAGATATCCAATAGTGCGACTGTTCAAAAGCGAAGCAAACGTAGGATTTTGTGTCAGTAATAATCGCATGGTTGCCGCGGCAAAAGGTAGATTCATTCTTTTGCTTAATAATGATACCGAGCTTCACAAAGATGCGCTCTCGACTCTTTATAATTATATCAGCAAAGAAAACATAAATGGCATCATCGGGCTGCCCCAGCATGACATGCAGACGGGTGATTTAATCGATATTGGCAGTTTATTTGATTTGTTTCTCAATCCGATTACCAATCAAGACAAGTCCCGCCGCAATGTGGGTATGGTGAGCGGGGCTTGTATGTGGTTGCCAAAAGAACTTTGGGATGAATTGGGAGGATTTCCCGAATGGTTTGAGAGCATCGCCGAGGACACGTATCTATGCTGTCTTGCACGATTGAAAGGATATCCGGTAATTGCTCTTGCTGAATCAGGCTTCAAGCATTGGGTAGGCAAAAGCATTGGAGGCGGAAAAGTTGTTGATCAAACTTTGCAAACAACATATCGCAGACGGTATCTGAGCGAGAGAAATAAAACTTACGTTATGTTTTTGTGTTACCCCGGATTTTTAGCCTATATATTAATTCCTCTTCACCTTATATTGTTAATGGCAGAAGGTTTACTGCTTTCCATCATGAAAAGAGACTGGCGTATATGGAAAGATATTTATAAATCCTGTTTCAAGGCTCTTTGGTCTAGACGCAAAGAATTGTCCCAGTTGAGAAAAGAAATACAAAGAAAAAGTACCATTTCTTCGCGGTCTTTTTATTCGGTACATTCGATAGTGCCCCATAAATTGAGAATGCTAGTTAAGCATGGGCTGCCAACAATTAAGTAGCATAGCATTATTGTGCAGATGATAAAGGATTAATTTAAAATACAAAACAGTATGCATATGAAAATTCTTCTTATCAGTCATTCGCCTAATCTTTACGGGGCGGGAACGGTGCCTTTTGGACTTAGCTGAGGGGCTTGTCCATTCGAAGCAAGAGTATTCAGTATTATGCCCGCCCCTGGTTCGCTTTCTAAAGAGTTGGGCAAATTAAAAATCCCCGTCTTCTATATGCCTTTTCCCGGAATCGGCACGGGCAGTTTTAAGGAAGTTTTACTTTTCCTCATGCGCTTTTTCCCCGCAGTTATTCGACTAAGCAGTTGGAGAAAAAACAAAAAGTGAACATCGTTTACAGTAATACAATTAATGCTATATGTGCCCCATTGCTGCGAGGCTCATAGGAATTCGATCAGTCTGGCATATACGTGAAGTAAAACCGAAGAAAACGTTCTTAACAAAAATAGCAGGTGTGATTATTAATCTGTTTTCATCAGAAGCTATTTTTAATTCATACGCGACAATGAGGGCGTTCAGTAAACATTCATCCTCAAACTGGCACGTAATTTATAATGGCATAGAAATTAAAAATTGTTGTGGAAAAAAGATAATGCCGCGGATTTTACGATTGGTTTTGCAGGACAGATGACGGAGCAAAAAAAACCGGAACGGTTTTTATATGCCTTTGCAGAGGTAAAAAAACAAATGGCAAATGTGAAAGGAATTATGGCAGGGGACGGTTATTGTTGCCCGAAACTTCGTTCGCTGGCTAACGAGCTGGCAATATGCAATGACATTATTTTCGCCGGTTATCTTCCTGATCTGACTCTTTTTTACACTACAATAGATGTTCTTATACTAACTTCAGACCGTGAACCTTTTGGAAGGGTTATCATGGAAGCGATGAGTTATGGTCGTGCCGTTATCGCCGCTAATGTGGATGGTGTTCCTGAATTGGTTGAAGATGGTAAAACAGGTTATCTTGTCCCTGCCGACGATATTAATGCCTATGTCCGTAAGATTATTTATCTCTCAAAGAATCCGGAGCATTGTCGAAGTATGGGTGAGGCGGCGTATCAAAGCGTACGGGAACGTTTTTCTAAATCCCGTTACCAACAGGAGATCATCAACTTACTGACAAAGTATACGTTATAATAAAAGTGATGATTAAATAAATTACGTAAACACTTGGGAGTGGCTATTCCCAATAAAGTTGAAGCTATTTATGTTTTATATAACTGATCTGATTTTTCGTAATCGTTGATATAGTCTGTATAGGTATAAATACGTTAATACGAACCCGCCACTATTTTTTCGAGTAAAGATAGGTCTTTTTTGGTATTAATCTGAAACAGTGGTTTTATGGGCGGCAGTAAGTCGCGTAGCAATCTTTTCCAACGCTCGTCTCTTGGGAGAATACGTTCAATGTCCATAAAACCACCGACAATCCTTTTCTCTTTTGTAATATTTCGCGCATTGTATGCCTGGCAGGGTGATTTACGACAACAGACGGAGCGTAAACAACATCTATGCCCTTGGCGTTCGCCCGCCATCCCCATTCATTGTCTCCGCCGGACATTAGCGAATCATTGAATAATCCCAACCTTTGCAAAATTATCTTTCCATGTAATCATATTCGCGGTTAATGCTCCCCCGATTTGGGCACTTTTAAACTGATCAAAAGCAAACGCCTTCTCATATATTTCTGCAAAAGTGAGTTTATCGGATTTGTAAAATAGCTCCACTCTTCCGGCAACACGTTGAGCGCCGTTCACCAAAGAATTTTACTCCCTGCTCAATCCAGTCTGGACAAGGAATGCAGTCTGAATCAGTGAATGCGATGATTTCTCCCCTGGCGACAGAAACACCTTTATTGCGTGCGGCATAAGAACCGGGTTTTGATTCAGAAATAATTTTAAAATTATCAGGTAAATTAAATTCTGGGGAGCTATCTTCAGGGGCATTGTTAATGATAATTGCTTCAAAATGATCTTTAGGATAAGTTTGTTTTTTAAAAAGGGCATTAGTACATACATATCCCAGGCGCTCCCAATCATGGTATGTGGGAATTATTACAGATACAAAGGGCATATTTTTAATCAACAATGACCTCGTATTTTTGACATTCTAATAAACTTTTATATTCTAGCAATAACCGAATTCTAAATATTTTATATCACGGATAAATTAATTATGATAGTGCGGGAATACCCCCAGCAATGAAATACATTAACTAAGGCCTGAAGATTCAATAAAAGATATGAACTGGTTCAACGCGATACGATATTTAAAAAGCATAGGCATTATTAGTAAAAACGATCAGTCATATTCAAGATAATTACGGATTAATGGATTCAGGTTTGGCATCTCTCTAAGGTATCTTTCACGTAACGCATTATATGGATTTGGTATATGAAAGAAGATTAGTAGGCTCAGCAAAGTATCCATTAGGAGGTATCTGATAGAGTTAAATAACGGCAGATGGAAGGTTTTTCTATTAGAGAAATGATAACGAATATTTATTTTCCATAGAGCCGGTAGATAGCATATTGGATTTATTCTGGCGATGAAGCAGCAAGAACGATAATAATGATAATATTTTTTAGGATTCCAATCTGAGATATTCTGACCCATCCTTGCAACGTTTAATGCAGAAAAAGAAATCTTTTCACTTTAATTTCCATGTTGAAAATATAAGTATCAATCCTGTGGTGTCTGCCTGACGCAAATAAGTTTAAATGGTGGTATCGATATCCGCCTAACTGTTGGTCAATAACACCAACTGGTGCATGGCACAGTGATGAAGTGGCGATAGGATTATCTGCGCATATTCTCCATTCGGGTTCAGGTAATGGAAATATTTTATTTGCCAGTTTCATAGGAAGGCTCATGCCAGAAGTTGAACTAAAAACCCAACTTAAATTATATTTAAGTAGCCAATCATCTAAATTGCAGCTAATGAGATTCGTTTTTACTGTTTGGGCATCGTTGAGTTTATTGATTACATTTCCTGTCGCATCAACTTCACTCAAATGATGGCACACCAAACCCCATGGCGCCTCACGGTATTTTTTAATTATTTTTTCAACTTTTTCCGGATACCAAAAATCATCCGAATCGAGGAAACATATGATTTCGCCGCTTGCGGCAGCGAATCCTACATTGAAAGCGGAAGCTTGGCCACCATTTTCTTTCAAAATAATCTTAATTCTACCTTCATATTTTTTCAAAACCTCTCTGGATTCGTCTGTAGATCCGTCATCCACAACGATGATTTCAATGTTTCTCCAAGTCTGGCTAAGCACGCTATCTATGGCTTCGCCTAAATAACGGCCATAATTGTAATTACAAATCAGAGCGGTGACGAGGGGAATGGATTCATAACACTATCATTACAAAAAAACGGTTAATTTTGACTCAAAATAAGAAAACTATTTCCCAAATCTCGTTGAATTATTAATTTTGGCAATCAATTTAAAGAAAAATTCTTTTGGATGTCTTATAAAGTAAAGGGAGCGATTCATTAAACAATTACAACCATAAAATGATCGCTTAAATAAAATTATCAATTGTTGGTGTTTTGAGAGATTATTTTCGTATTTATGAAGAATAGCGCGATAGCGCAATGCGTTTTGCGCATCGTCAAAGGTTTTAGTGCCTTTTAAATCTATAATTTCCCCAAAACTCATCTTGGTATACTACACGTGCCTTCTGAATTGCCCTCAAGAAGAATCCATATCTAAGGTAAAATGTTCATCAACCTTGTAATTTCCGATTATTTGGTGAAGTGATTTATGGTAAAAATATTGAGATGGATTAACAGGACATGGATTGATATTCCAACCTAGTACTAGATCTGTAATGCCTAAATTTGAAGGTTTGTTTTCTTCATAAATTTCTCCCTGATCATTTAAGCGATGACAATTGCCAACCAGCAGAATGGGCTCAGGAAGTGTTTTAAACAATTCGATAATTCGACATAACACGTTGGGTTCATAGAAGTCGTCAACATTGAGGAATCCAAGAATGTCGCCTTGAGCTATCAGAAATTGCTTCTTCATGGCATCGGACTGCCCCTTATCTGTTTCCGATACCCATCGAATGTGTCCATAGATATCTGCATAATGCTTGATAATTTCTGCGGGTGCTTCGTCCGTTGATCCGCCGTCAACAATAATATGCTCTGCTTCAGGACAATCTTGTTCAATGACATTTAAGATACAAGATTCAATAAACCGCATCCCATTGAAGACTGGGGTGATGACAGATAAGCGATATGATATTTTCAATTTGTTTAACTTTACAATATTAATTTATTACGTTTCATTACATCAGCGAGTATTTCATATATTTTACCAGCGTATGTTTCAATAGAATAAAGATTTTTTGCCATATGCCAGCCTTTTTCACCCATGTCGCGGGCCAGGGAAGGGTTATCCAGAAGACGCTGCATGCAAGATGCGAGTTCTGTATGATCACCTTCGTAAAGAAAACCATTGACATTATTTTCTACAATCTCAGCCGTCCCGCTGGATTTATGGCCGATGACGGGTTTGCAAGCCGTCATCGCCTCGATACTGACCCTCCCCAGAGCTTCATGCTTTGAACACATCAATATGGCGTCAGCTTTCAAATATATGTCATAAGGATTTGGAGTATATCCGATAAAGATTACTTCTTTTCTCACGTTGCACTGACGTGCGAGATTTACCAACTCATTTATATAACGCCCATTGCTGGTATCGTTTCCTGCGATTATTAGGCTTACTGCCGGAAAAGCGCTTTTTAGAATGGATAAAGCTCGAATTGCCGTATCTTGTCCCTTATTCTTTTGAATCAGTCCGACAATGGCAAAAACAAAATCTGCCTTCCTATTCAGCGCGTGAATGTTAAAGGAATGAAACTTGTCCATTTCATCACTTGTCGCTACGCTGTTGTAAACAACATGGCATTTATTTGATCTCAAACCGTTGCGATAAAAGGAGCGGATTGCTTGTGAAATACAGATTTGTGCATTTGCTCTTCGTAAAAAAAAATTGAAGATCGGTGTTCCCCAATCAAAGGATAAATTGTAGTCCAAATCGCCAAATTCTCTCAGGTGCCAGATATGTGGTTTTTTCATTACGAGAGACATGATGCGCCAATTGGAATTACAGATGAATTGGAATACAAAAGATCAACATCCCATGCCGCAATTTGTTTGCGAATGCTTGAGACAAGGCGAAGATTGATGATAAGTCTGTTGATTGCTTTTTTGTGCCATTTCCAGAAATATGAAATTCTGTCTTTTAAATGACTATCAGGCAAACGCTCACTTGACCACCATTGATGCGGCATCATCATATAGGGAATACTTCTTTCCTTCAAAGAATCAATAAGGACACCTTCTTCGGGAACTACGACGAACGATTCGACATGGTATGAATTCAATCCGTCAATCAGATTAAGAAGCGATCGGTTTGCGCCATAAAGCTGTGCGTAATGAGTAAAGAAGGCTACTTTCAATGTGAATGCCGTCCATCTGAGAATGATAATTTTGAGATTCGTTCGCAGACAAAGAAATGAAAATAGGCGCAAGGGATATAATGTTTGAGGCAGTGTAAACTTGCCTTATTAATACTATCCATTAAGCAATGAATATCAATTCCGCGGCAGCCGATTTCCCAGTAATGTTGTGCCGGATTAGAAATATCTGAAAAAATTCGTGTGAGGTGTTCATATTTAATTTCACGTCCCCAGGCATTCAACAGCACGCGAAATTCGGGTATTTTCAGCCCGGCATGATCCGGAACACTGAAAATTACTGTGCCTCTTGACACTCTATTCATTTCTGACAGGGCCAGTGATAGTTTGTCGAAAGGAATATGTTCTAGCACCTGGAAAGCACAGGAAACATCAAATGTATCGGCGTTGCATGGAATGTTAAAAAGATGACCATGATGTCCGGTTTCAATTCCTCAGAAAGATCAAGTGTTGTTGTCGATTTGCCGAATTGTTTCAGCAGGGGTGTCAGAGAGTTGCCTTGGTCCCTATTTCAAGAAAGCTATTTCCATTCGTTTCCAGGCAAACAAGCAATTGTTCCCTGAGCGCGAGAAACCTTTCTTTGTTGAGATATTCTTTTGTGAAGAAATGTTCTTGAGGAACTTGTGTCTGCATGGGTGTCTACTTTTCAGCTACGATCCAAGTAACAATCGGCCATATAGGATCATTTTTCGATGCAATTATATTAAATGGATGCCAACTTGCGCGGGGGACTCGGTCAAATCTCATGCCGCTTCGAATCAATAACAATGCATGAAAATTCCCCCAAGCGCCATACGATACAATCTTTTTAAAAAGGATGAGAAAGCAAGCATAAAGCATCAGGTGTAAACCTCCAGTAATCGCCGGGTTCATTGTGAACGGGGTTGATGAAGCAAGAGGTATGAACCGCGATGCCGCCGGGACGAAGAACTCTCCAGCACTCGTTTATCGCCTGTTGAGGATTTCCCGATACATGCTCCAATACCTGATCCGAACAAACAAAATCAAAAGAATTATCATGGTAAGGCATGGATAGTATATTCACCACGGGATAATCAGCCTCGACAAATCTAATGGGTTTGAATTCCATCACATCGCAAATAATTTTGGATTGGCTGATAGACAATACATCGCCTTCATGCTTTAAAAGATCTTTGCCCGTTTGCTGAAGAGACCGATACATGGAATAACGAGTAATATGCCAGCTCCGGCTGAATCCAATCATCGATAGCCGCAGCATTGAACAAACCGTTTTGCCTAAAATGCTCATTTAGCAGACCGCATACAAATAAAATGTTATTTTGAAACGCGCCATAAACCAAGCTTGGGATTAAGAACGCCCTTCCATACATTGCTTGAATAACGGTTGATCTCTTTGTTTGTGGACAGAATGACGAACGACAGGGCGTCAGTAAGTTTGAAGTAGGTGTGAATGTTTGGATCAACACCGGCAACCGTTATGGAATATTGGCCTTTTAATAAAATATTAGAAGGGATGGTGTACTTGATTTTGTTTACTCCTTTGCAAATCTTAACCGCTGAGTCAATTAAGTTACTGGCAGAATGTAATATCGGCTGACCTTCTTGGTTTGTGATAATCAGTCCTATGGCGGCATTGGGCAAATGCTGATCGGCTATGATCGTCAATTCAATATTAATTTCAGAATCATCATAAAAATTATTTTCATCCTTATCCAGGAAAGTGGTGGCTAAGCTAAGTAATTTGAGATCGCGGTCGCCCGGTGCGTTTGAATCAAACCATTGAATCCGCCCGGACAAGGCATTGGATGAGAAAAAGATATTTACCCGTAACTTTACTGATGTCACCAGAATCCTCAAGAGACCCCGTGGAGAGTAACAGGCCCCTTGAGCAAAGAGATTTTATCGCCCCCATATTATGACTCACAAACAAGACCGTCCTGCCCTCCTTTGCCACTATCTCCAATTTTCCCCAAACACTTTTTCTGAAACTGCGCATCTCCAACGGCCAGCACTTCATCAACCACCAAAATCTCCGGTTCCAGATGCGCTGCCACGGCAAATGCCAGACGCACATACATTCCGCTGGAATATCGTTTTACAGGTGTATCCAAATATTTTTCGACTTCGGCAAAGGCGACAATCTCATCAAATTTTTGTTTTATTTCCACCCTGGTCATTCCAAGAATAGTACCGTTGAGATAAATGTTTTCGCCGTCCGGTCAATTCCGGATGAAAGCCTGTTCCTACCTCCAGCAGGCTGGCTACTCGGCCTTTGATAGTGACACGTCCGGTTGAAGGTTCCGTAATACGGCTCAAAATCTTCAATAAGGTGCTTTTCCCAGCGCCATTGCGACCAATGATGCCCACAGCCTCTCCACGGCGGATCTCAAAATTAACGTCCTTGAGCGCCCATACTTCTTCCATAGTGTCGCCTTGTATGATGGGCTTCCCCGTTATCAAGTCTTTAGTTTTATTCCACAGAGTTCCCGCCTTTTGCATCAAAACATCGCGCAGAGCCAAATAGCTGACCGCTTTCGGTTTTGTGACCTATAATATATTTTTTGCCAATGTTTTCAGCTTTGATGACGATGTCGCTCATATAATATCCGCAAATGTTTTTTCCATTCTGCGAAAATGGGAAATTCCCAGCCAGAGGAAGAAAGTAATGATTGCCAGGCTCAGAAGAAAACCGGGCATATAAATATTACTCTTACCGCCCAGAATGCACCATCGGAAACCGTCGATAACCCCGACGATTGGATTGAGGCTGTAAAGCAGGCGCCATTTTTCGGGAACAATCGAGCTGCTGAAACCCACAGGCGAAATGTATAGACCAAGCTGTACAATGAACGGAACAATATAACGGAAATCACGATATTTTACATTGAGCGACGTAATCCAAAGCCCGGGTCCGAGGCTTGCCAGTATGGCAAGAATGATGAATAAAGGCATTAACATAATTTGCCAGCCGGGAATAAATTGATAATAGGCCATGATTGCGATCAGAATTACAAAGCTAATAAGAAAATCAACAAAAGTGGTAACCATAGTGGAGATGGGAACAATTAATCTGGGAAAATAAATTTTGCTGATCAGGTTGGCATTGCCGATAAGGCTGTTTGAAGATTCACTCAAAGAATTAGAAAAAAGCGCCCAAGGCAGCATGCCGGCGAAGACCATAAGGGCGTAAGGCGCGTTTCCGTCACTGGGTAGTTTGGCGATGCGGCCAAAAATTATGGTGAAAATAATCATTGTAAGTAATGGCCTGATCACGGCCCAGAGAATGCCGATAATAGTTTGTTTGTAGCGCACGGAAAGATCGCGCCAGGCAAGAACAAGAAAAAGCTCACGGTAGCGCCAGAGATCGCCCCAGTAGTTTTTCTCTGTGCGTCCTGCTTCAATGATAATTTCGTTCATAACTTTGTTGATATATTTTATTGAAGTACTGCTATTCCCTAAATTCCCAGCTCCGCCCCGTAAGTTACAATTTGGATATTGTAACCGTAGGTTTTAAACAGACAATTTAATCCGTCATGGAGAATTTTATGAATTCTCCTGACGTTCCCACACCAGAAAGTATGGCCGGTTTTCCAATTTCGGTTTAAATGCTATAAATTCTTCTCTGGTTAAAACCAGGGAACGGATTTTGCGCTTGATGTAGCGTTCGGTTTTTCTGCTTAGGTCACTCAAATGGTATTGATCGATATTACCTACAAGTACTAAATCTATGATGCCGGTATCTTTGCCCTCGGCATAATCATCAATAAGGTAAGCTTTTTCCAGCTCACCCAGTCTTGTAAGAATGCTTTCGATGACCTTATCCAGCCCCATAACTTTGCTCACCATTGATTTTAGTTCCGGGAAAAGAGGATGTTTTTCGTTTGCCGTGTAATAGACGTTGCGTCCGTCTTTTTCCGAGGTGAGAAGTTTTGTTTTTGTAAGCTGGTTTAGTTCTTCGCGGACAGCGTTTGAGGAAACATGAAGATCTTTCGAAAGTTCCCTGAGATAAGCCTTTGTGCCGGGATTGAAAAAAAAGCGTACCAGCAGATTTATTCTGGTTTTTGACGAGATAAGACCTGTAAAAAGACCATCCATTGCTATACCCTTATGAGTAGTTATACTACTCATAACATAATAAGAATAATTGTCAAGATGTTTTTAACAGGTTTAAATAACTAAATATTTGGTCTAATTGTAATGCCAATGATGTATCCGCAATTAGAAAATACTGGTTTTAATGATTTTTTATATTGATGGAATTTTTAAATGTTGTTTTGCAGGCGTAAAATCAATCCCTTTTTTCGCTTCTGTCGTAACGCAGTTGGGCGACTTGTTCCGATACAAGTCCCACCATGAAGACGACCACAGACATTGTTATGAGCATGGCTGATGTCGGGCCGTAGGTTCCAGTTATAAACAGGATTCTGAAGAGGCCGTAGCCGACGCCCGCCAGAAACATGATAAAGCTTACAGGCAGAAAAACTCTCATCGGCGAGAAGAGGGTGGCGATTTTAAGAATAATCAACAGGAAGCGGGAGCCGTCACGAAGCAGTTTTATGTTGCTCTTTCCCACGCGGCGGTTTGCCTTGATTGGCACATACGCAAGGCTGTAACCAGAGCGCAAAACGGCCATCGTGATAGTGGTCGGATAGGAAAAAGTGTTAGGCAGTAAAGAAACAAACTGACGAGCAATACTCGCTTTGATTGCGCGGAATCCGGAAGTTAAATCCTGAATTTTTCTTTTGCAAATGTAGGACGCGAAAAGATTGTATAATCTATTTGCCATATCGCGGTGAATATCAGATTCCGAATCTCCTCTGCGAGCTCCGACCACCATATCGTAATGGATTATTTTTTCCAGCAATGCGGGAATATTTTCCGGATTGTGCTGGCCGTCTCCATCCATCATTACGAGAATCGACCCTTGTGCCTGACGGATGCCTGTTTTAATTGCGGCGCCGTTACCGATATTGTAGGGGTGTGAGATTACCCGCGCGCCGGCTTTTTTTGCTCGTAGAGCTGTATCATCTTTTGAACCGTCGTTGATGACCAGTATTTCATAACTACGCTTCAACCGGTTCATGGTTTCGCGAACACGCTTTATGACATCGGCGATGATTGCTTCTTCGTTGTAGGTTGGTATAAGAATTGTAATATCCGGATTAGTTTTCATTTGCCATCCTAAATATTTCTGCAAATATATAGCTTTTCTAATCTTTAATATCAAGCCCGTTGATTAATGTTTTTAAGATGATTATTGATCATCATCACGAGCTTTGTTTTATTTCATATACCGCATACCCGTTTTCATTATAAATAATATTCATCGTTTTTTCCATGCGCTGAATTAATATTTTACGCGTGTCCGCGGAATAATTATCCTGTAGAAACTTATTAAATAAATCAGAGCGGACAAGTAAGTGAGTGTAACCAAGTGAATAGATATGCTCTAGAAAAAATTGTTCATTTGCGGAGGCTGCCACGAGGCCGCGAATAAAATTCATTCCCATGCTTGGATCATCTTCATATATCCTGTCCAGATAATACCCGCGTCTGGCAAGAAAAACCAGACGGATCTTAGAATCTTCCGGTGTGAACTGATTAATATATTTCATAGCCGGATAACTGCCAACATGACGCGAAATAAAATCATCCCTGGATTCTTTTGCTAAAACATAATTCATGGGGCTGATTCTTTGGTAATAATTTTTAATATAAAAGACATTCTGAATAAGAAATAAAATAAAACCGGAAAACAGTATAGCAGTTAAAATATATTTCCATTTATTGGATATACTCATTGTCCAGTTAAAGATATTTATTAAGCCCATAACCGTTAGTATTGATAAAATCGGCACAGCAGGCAGGATATAGCGTATTCTTATTTGATCAAGAAAAGTGGCGGCAAGAATAAAGAAAAACACAAAGCTTATAAAAAATAATTTATCACGGTAAAAAGATTTGTTTATAAACGCGAAGGCAGGAAGGATAATCAGCAGGGGATTCAATACACCGTCGAAAAACCGGGGATTATTGTCCTGCCCTTGGAAAAAATATCTTATAGGAATAAGCAAGGTTTCTAGAAAACTCTCCCCGTACATCATTTCCCTCATTTGAAAAATTCCCTTTTGTGATACCCCTGCAACCGTAGAATAAACACCTTCCTGACCAGGCAGGCCGCTAATATTGAAAAAACCTTTGAATAGGGGATAAAGTGGGTTTCCGGTAAGAAACATATTTTTAATTAACCACGGTGAAAATATCAAAAGAGAAATAAGAAAAAATATTAAGCCACACCTGATGGCTTTCCATTGCTCTCCGGTACTTTTGGAATAAACAAATACAATAGATGCTGATAGGAAAAACCACGCGATCAAAGCATTATATTTTGTTCCCAAAGCGAGGCCCATGGCTGCGGACGATAGAAAAAGCCAATTGAATTCTTTAAATCCGCCATCACAATAGCGGATAAAGGCAAGAATGCTGGCTGTTGTAAAAAACACCAAACCAAGGTCAATGTAAGCTTCCGTGGATAAGCGGAAAATCATGGGTGTGCTGAGAAAAATAAGAATACCCAAAATGCCGGCAAACTGGTTTATCCTATTCTTTAAATAAAAATAAATCAGCAACGCTGTTCCTATTCCAAATCCCATGTGGATGAACTTGGCAAGATAATCCATCTTGAAATAGACAGGAACGAGGTAGAGCAGATTGATATTCATCGGGTAGTAAGAAAAGCTTGCCCATTTGGTTTCATAGAATCCGCCATTTACAATCCAGAGTTTGGGAATAGCCAGGTGGTGAATAAGAGCGTCGCGGGATATCGGAGGTGTTAAGTTTAATATGATTTCAATAACAAGCAAAAATAAAATTAATACGGCAATAAGAATTGCCAGCGGATTATAAAATTTATCAATTTTATTATTTTCCATATGCCAGCAGAGACCTTTCTGGGCGCAACGGCTTGAATAAGAAAATATTTTGGATTAATATAACGAGGATGCTGAAAAAAGTTTACAGCTGCCAAAATATTATTTTATTCACAGCTTATAGTTTTAAAAATATTAACAATATCTATAATTTATGTCAACGCTATTTTGATGGGGAAGATGTTGGTGAATAGGGCTTTGGCGAAAAGAGAGTTAATCAATAATGACAAAGTTGACTTGAATAGCAAAAACCATTATCTTCTATTGTAAAACTATTTCTCTAGTAAAAAGATGTTAAAAGAGCCGAACATTAGTGGCTTAATGTTGCCAAGTAGTTGTAAGCATCTTTTATTTAAAGATGCTTTTTAAAAAGGATTTTCATGCTTTCTAATTTCAGTATCCTCAAAAAACGATCAACAGCAATTATAATTCTTTTTCTTGCCGTGATGACCCTGGCTGTTTATTGGCCTGTGCAGAAATATGAATTTATTAACTATGATGATCATGGATATGTGACAAAAAATGATCTTGTGCGTTCGGGAATTTCAGCCACGGGTGTGAAACAAGCTTTTTCCACCTTTCATCTGGGAAACTGGCATCCGCTGACTATGATATCGCACATGGTGGACTGGCAATTATTTAAAAACAAGGCGGGGGGGCACCACTGGACCAGCGTAATTATCCACATATTAAACGCTGTATTGCTTTTTTTGTTTTTACGCATGGCCACCGGAGCAATCTGGAGGAGCGCTTTTGTGGCAGCATTGTTTGCCCTGCATCCGATCAACGTGGAATCCGTGGCATGGATATCGGAACGTAAAAATGTTTTAAGCACTTTCTTCTGGATATTAACCATGATTTCGTATGTCTGGTATGTTAAGTCCCCCGATTGGAAAAGATACTTTTTGGTTTTGTTTTGTTTTTCTTTGGGATTGATGTCTAAGCCGATGTTGGTGACATTGCCCTTTGTTTTACTTTTAATGGATTATTGGCCATTGAGGCGAACAGGAATTGAAATACGTGATGGGAATCAAGGCGAATTATCTTCAGTAAAAGTAAAAAAACAAACCATACGGTTCTTAATAATAGAAAAAATTCCTTTGTTTATTCTTTCTGCAATTTCTGCTTATGTGACATTATACGCGCAAAAAGCCGTAAGCGCTATGATGGCCTTGGAATATTTTCCCTTTCCTTACCGTATCGGTAATGCCATAATTTCTTATGTTTCATATATTCGAAAAATGTTCTGGCCGCTTGATTTGGCCGTTTTTTACCCATTCAATTATACTATGTCCTTGTGGCATGTTTTTTTAGGGGCGCTGCTGATTGTAGCCATAACTATATTTGTATGTATTTATTTTCGTCGATTTCCTTATTTGCTTGTGGGATGGTTCTGGTATTTGGGGACAATGATTCCTGTGATTGGACTTGTTCAGGTGGGAAGCCAGGCGATGGCAGACCGTTATGCTTATGTTCCTTTTATTGGTTTATTTATCATGCTGACGTGGTGGGTTGGCAAACTTCTTCAAGAATATAGTGCAAGACAAAAATTCTGATTATCATTACTGTTTTAATTATATCGATGTTAATTATCGTTACTCATTTACAGCTTAAAAACTGGAGGGACAGTTATAATCATTTTTTATCATACGGTTAATGTCACAAAGAAAAATGCTTTTGCGCACAGTGCCTTGGCTGGTGAATTATTGATAAGGAATAAAGCAAAAGAAGCGATGATTCACGCACGGAAATCTTTGGAGTTGAATCCAAAAAGCTACGACACACTTATCCGTCTGGCCTGGGCATATAGTAATAAGAATGAACCTCAAAAAGCAATTGAAGCCCTGCGTAAAGCAATAGAAATTAATCCTCAAGCGCCCAGGGCGTATGATGATATCTATAATATATATATGCGAAGGGGTAAGAAAAAAGAAGCTTTGGATGAATACAAAAACGCGTTAAAAGTAAATAGCAACAACCGTGAATTTTACACTAAATATGGCAATGCTTTGGCTAGCCAAGGGTATCATGATGAAGCCATCAAACAATACAATGAAGCGATACGCATCAGGCCAGATGATATTTCTGCCAATTATAACCTTGGAATGGTATTGATGCAGAAGAGAGATGAAGAAGGCGCTTTGAAGCAATTTCAGAAAGTTATTGAAATACAGCCCCGATACGCAGCCGCTTATATACGCGTGGCGGTAATTTTAAAAAAGAAAGGACTAATAGAAGAATCCAACCGTTATTATCAAAAAGCGATGCGAATAATACAATCCAAAGAGCAAATAGAATAAAAATTTTCTATTTCTGTGAGTGCTTTACTTTTAATTAGATATCAACACCTCTAAATAATAGTAAAAAAATCAATATTCCCCACGGAAAAAGTGTGAATCGAGAAATTTATATAAAAAAGTTTCTATATTAGCTAAATAATTAAATTTATTAATCATTATACATTATATCTAAAAATTATTTTTCTCTTGACATTAATAACTGATTGTTTTAGAACATTCCTGACTGTTGGTCAGGAAATGACCGATGCTTTAGTAAGACCGTAATTTTCAGCAATAAATAGGGTGCTTGTAGGGCTTTCAGAGCGAAGAGACAAAGAGCAATACGGCCGGAGAAAGTTTATTCTGGATTCAGCAAGAAAACTCTTCTTCGCAAAAGGATTTAACAGCGTTACTGTTGATGAAATAGTAAAACATTCAGAGTTGGGCAAAGGTTCTGTTTATCATTATTCCGATAGCCTATAAGAAATATGAGCCCAAATCTTGTTGAATGATATTGGAAAATTTAATCGGCAGGCCCCGGCGCTTTCTTGATAATCATATGGGCCGGCAGCGGATTTGTTGGTTGAATTCTGTTGTGCGTATGCTGATTTTTTTCACAACGACAGTGAGCTGTTTAGGATCCTTATGACTTACATGCTGCACCCAGATCAAATGAATCTGCCTGATGAACTTAATCATCAGATAATTCAGATAAACAACAAATCCATTAAAGCTTTTAGCAAAATGCTGGAATGGGGGGCGCAAAAAAATCAATTTCCCGCCGGTATAAATTATAAACAAAGCCAATACGCCATCTGGAGGCTGCTAAACGGTATTATTTCCCTGTACGTTTTTTCCGGTTATACAAGCTAAAGCGAAAAGAAAGAATCTTTAATACAATTAAATCCGCAAGAGAGATATTCGTTAGAGGCTTTAAATTGGCATGATGGATATTTTGATAAATATAAATTTAAATAAAGAGAAAGGTAGTTGTTATGAGTAATTTACTGGTTAACACAAGGGATCAAGAGTTTGTATTGTTCGAACAACTGGGCATTGATAAATTGTTCGAATCGGAGGCCTTTAAGGATTTTACCAAAGATGATTTGTTGATGATTCTTAAAGAGGCGGAGAAGATGGCGGTAAATGTTATCGCCCCCACGTTTGCCGAAGGAGACAAAGAGGGGTGTAAGTTTAAGGATGGGAAGGTATCGGTTCCCAAATGCTTTCATGAACCATGGAAAAAATACATCGAAGCAGGTTGGCTTGCCGCCACCGAATCGCCCGATGTCGGGGGCCAGGGTCTGCCGCGTGCGATAGGTTACGCCATGGCGGAGCTCATGGGTTCGGCAAATTATTCCTTTGTAATGTATTCTGGTCTGACCCATGGAGCAGCCGGACTCATTGAGGCTTATGGAACAGAGGAACAGAAAAACAAGTACATGTTTAAGATGTACGCCGGAGAATGGGCGGGCACCATGTGCCTTACCGAGCCGAACGCCGGTAGCGACGTGGGCGCCACAAAAACCACGGCGAAACGTCTTCCTGACGGCAAATTTTTAATAACCGGCACGAAATGTTTCATCTCTGCCGGTGATCATGATCTTACGCCGAATATCGTTCATCCGGTTCTCGCCCGCATTGAAGGCGATCCTCCGGGGACAAAGGGAATTTCCATTTTTATCGTGCCGAAAGTAAGGGTAAATGATGACGGCTCTTTAGGT
This sequence comes from uncultured delta proteobacterium, assembly GCA_963813455.1. Taxonomy (GTDB): domain Bacteria; phylum Desulfobacterota; class Syntrophia; order Syntrophales; family Smithellaceae; genus UBA4810. Next base: position 438,484 of record CAWEZF010000012.1, on the reverse strand, counting down.
GAGCCTAACGACGTCAATACCGGCGGCATTGAACATAAAATGGGAATAAAAGGATCGGCGACGGCAACCCTCAACTTTGGCGAAAACGGCAAGTGTATCGGAGAATTGCTGGGCGGCGAGCGCGAAGGCATGAAAATTATGTTCCAGATGATGAATGAAGCCAGATTGGGTACGGGCATGCAGGGATTGGCCGCGGCTTCGGCGGCTTACGAACATGCCGTTCAATATTCGAAGGAACGCGTCCAGGGAAATGATATAATGGCGGGGAAAGATCCTAATGCCAAGCCGGTAACAATTATCAATCATCCCGATATCCGGCGCAAGCTCATGTGGATGAAATCCCATGTCGAAGGCATGCGTTCCATGTGCTATTTTGTCGGCTATTGCATGGATAAATCGAAGGTCGCCAAAACGGAAGAAGAAAAAGCCAACTGGGAGGGATTCCTTGATTTGATGACCACCGTCGTAAAGGCCTATTGTTCCGATAAGGCTCTTCTGGTCTGTTCCACGGCGATGGATGTTTACGGCGGCTACGGCTACTGCTCTGAGTATCCGGTCGAACAGTATATGAGAGATGAAAAGATCGCCACCATCTATGAGGGAACAAACGGTATTCAGTCGCTGACGCTGGTGGGCAGAAGCCTGGGACAGAGAAAAGGCATGAACTTAATGAATCTTTTTGGCGAAATTCAGAAAAACATCAAGAAAATGAAAGAGCATAAAGAACTGGGCAAGCATACCGCCATCTTAGAAGAAGCGTCCAATGCATGTCTGGAGCTGACCATGTTTTTCGTGCAAGCTGGAAAGGCGGGAAACTTCATGCTGCCGATACTCAATGCCTACAAGTTTATGGAAATTTTCGGAGATGTACTGGTCGGACATTTCCTCATCGATGCGGCCGGATTGGCGGCGGAAAAGCTTGATGCCGTATATAAGGCTAAGAAAGCGGATACGGCGGAAAAACAAAAAGTGCTGAACAAAGAAAACAATGAAGCAGCTTTTTACAGCGGGCGTGTTGCATCGGCCAAGTTCTTTGCCGTGGAGAGTTTGACAACTGTAAAAGCAAGGTGCGAAGCCGTCAAAATGGATGAAAAATCTCCCCTGGAAATGACGGAAGAGGCTTTTGCCGTTTAATTTAAGTTTGGTGTATTAAAAGAATGACCTGAAACAATGTTAAGAGCCGTTATTCATAATCAGATTATTCTGTAACTATTATATTAAGAAAGGCGAAGGAGGAAAATCATGTCATATGAGATTAAAAAAGTTGGTGTTTTAGGAGCGGGAGTTATGGGTGCAACCATTGCCGCTCATTTTACCAATGCCGGAATCGAATGCTATCTTTTGGATATCGTTCCGTTCGAATTGACGGAAGCGGATAAGAAAAAAGGGCTTACCGAACAGAGTCCGGCTTGGCGCAACCGGTTTGCCGAAAGCGGTTTGACTGGAGCAGTTAAATCCAAACCATCGGCATTCTTAACCAAGAAAAACGCAGCCATGATAAAAACCGGTAACTTTACGGATAATTTGAATTGGCTTGCCGATGCGGACCTCGTAATTGAAGTTGTCGTTGAGAACCTGAAAATCAAGCAGGAACTTTTTGCCAAAGTCGAAAAGATTGTCAAAGACGGCTGCATTGTGACGACAAACACTTCGGGAATACCCATTAAGGATGTGTCGGCAAATCTTAGCCCAAAAACAAAAGAGCGTTTTTTGGGAATGCACTTCTTCAACCCGCCGCGCTACATGAAACTTCTGGAAATTATCCCCGGTGAAAAAACGAAGAAAGACATCGTTGAATTCATGGTTAATTTTTCTGAAAGCGTGCTGGGCAAGGGAGTTGTTGTATGTAAAGACAGGCCGAATTTTATCGGTAACCGTATCGGTAGTTTTGATATGGCCAACGCCGCGCATGTCATGTTCAGCAAAGGCCTCAAAATCGAGGAGCTTGACGCCATTATCAGTAAGCCTTTGGGAAGACCCAGCTCCGCCATTTTCGGCACGATCGATCTGGTAGGATTGGATACTGGTTTCCACGTCAGCAAGAACCTCTATGAAGCAGTGCCCGATGACGAGATGCGAGATTATTTTAAGCCGAATGAGCTTACTCTAAAGATGTTAGAGAACAAATGGCTCGGTAACAAGACAAAACAAGGATACTATAAGAGAACCAAAGACGAAAAAGGCAAAAAACTAAAACTGGTTCTGGATTACAAGACGATGGAATACGTCGTCCCGACGAAACCTGTCTTTGAATCCATAGAAGCGGCGAAGAAAACTCCGGGCGATTTTGCCGCGAAGTTGAAGGTGCTGTTCAACGGAACGGATGTGGCCGCGGAAGTCGTGCGTGAATATCTCTGCCGCAATTTCATTTACGCCGCAAATCGTGTTCCGGAAATCAGCAATACTATCGTTGGTATCGATAACGCCATGAAATGGGGCTACAACCATGCAATGGGGCCCTTTGAAACTTGGGATGCCGTGGGAGTCAAAGAAGCTGTCGAAGTTATGAAAAAAATGAAGATCAAGGTTCCCAAGAAAATCGAGGATATGCTTGCAACCAAGCATAAATCCTTCTACGTAAAAAAGAAAGATGGGATCTATTATTACGACTTTTCTAAAAAGACTTACGTCAAGATGGCGGATAATCCCAAGATTATTCTGCTTCCTTCTTTGAAAGAACGCAAAAAGATTGTGAAGAGCAATCCCGGAGCTACCCTGGTTGATATCGGTGATGGCATTGCCTGTCTGGAGTTCCACACCAAAATGAACGCTATCGAAGCAGATCTTACGAACATGATTAACGAAAGCTGCGACATCGTGGAAAAAGATTTTGCCGGTATGGTTGTCGCCAACCACGCGACCAATTTTTCTGTGGGGGCGAATATTTTATTTGTTCTTGATGCCGCGCAGAAAAAGCAATGGGATCCTATCGGAAAAGGTATTGAAGATCTGCAAAACGCCAATATGAGGATGAAATATCTTTCCAAGCCGGTGGTTACCGCGCCTGCCGGAATGGCGTTGGGCGGCGGATGTGAAATGGCTATACATGGTGCCAAATGCCAGCCGCACTGTGAAACTTACATGGGTCTGGTGGAAGTTGGTGTTGGTCTTATTCCTGCCGGCGGCGGAGTCAAGGAATTGATGGTGCGTTGCACGGAAGGCATTCCCGACGGCGCTGTGGAAGACGGCATGAACCTTCAGCAAATCTATATCAAGATTTTTCAAAACATTGCTATGGCTAAAGTGTCCACAAGCGCCGCCGAAGCAATGGAGTTGGGTTACATTCGTAAAACCGAAGGCATTAGCCTGAGCCGCGATCAGCATATCTGGGACGCCAAGCAGGTTGCCCTTGGTCTGACTAAATTCTATCGAAAACCCAGGCCGGTGATGATTCCCGTCATGGGAGAAAATTTCAGGGGTCTGATTGACGCCGCTCTTTATGGTATGAAGCACGGCAACTATGTTTCCGATTACGATGTGCATGTGTCCAGAAAGGTTGCTTACATAATGTCCGGTGGTGATTGTCCCGAAGGCACATGGGTAACCGAGCAGGAGATTCTTGATTTGGAGAAAGAAGCGTTTATCAGTCTTCTAGGCGAAGCGAAAACCCATGAGCGAATCATCCATATGCTCAATACGGGGAAACCGTTGCGTAATTAGAAAGAGGTTTTATAAGGCGGTCAATACAATGTTTTGTTTTTACATTGACCGCCACTTGAAAAGAGAAAAACAATAGACATATTTTAAAGGAGGAAAATCATGCGTGACGCTGTAATTGTAGAATCCGTGAGAAGCCCCGGAGGAAGATATAAAAGAGGCGGACTGGCCGCAACCCGGGCTGATGAATATGGAATTCAGGTAGTGAAAGGCTTAATGGCCAGATTGCCACAGGTAAAGCCGGAAGAGATAGATGATTTGATCGTTGGTTGTTCATTCCCGGAACTGGAACAAGGAATGAATATAGCCAGAATCATCGCCGTAGGTGCTGACCTGCCGATTACTGTTTCGGGAATGACGGTAAATCGTTTTTGTTCATCGGGTATTCAGGCCATTGCCGATGCGACAGCGAAAATTCGTGCCGGTTGGTCAGATATAATTATCGCCGGTGGCTGCGAAACGATGTCTCACATTCCCATGGGAGGTTCCGCTCAGCGGCCAATGCCCGATTATCCGTGGGATAAACCTTATCCTTATGTTTCCATGGGCATAACCGCGGAAAATGTGGCCACTAACCACAATGTTGCGCGGGAAGATATGGATAAATTCGGTCTGGAGAGCAACCGCCGAGCTTATGAAGCCATTCAGGCGGGAAAATTCAAGGACGAAACAATACCGATCAAGGCCTATAAATACAAAGTAAAAAATGGAAAAAGAGTGCGGGAAACCGTTACTTTTGACACGGATGACGGCGTGAGATGGCCGGCAAAATTGGAAGATATGGCCAAGTTAAAATCTCCTTTTAAAGCGGGAGGATCATGTACGGCCGCCAATTCTTCACAGATGACAGATGGTGCCGCTTTCTCGATGCTGATGAGCGCGGAAAAAGCACAGCAGTTGGGATTGAAGCCCTTGGCGAAATTGGCTTACTACGCCGTAGCCGGTTGCAAACCGGAAGAGATGGGCGTTGGCCCGGCGGTAGCGATACCCAAAGTGTTGAAACTGGCCGGTCTAACCACCAAAGATATCGACGTATTCGAAATCAATGAAGCTTTTGCTTCGCAGGCAATTTATAGTTGCCGCAAGGTCGGCATCGAAGAAAGATACTGGAAAGGCGATATTAATCCTAATGGCGGCGCCATCGCCTTGGGACATCCGCTGGGTTGTACCGGCGCCAAACTGACCGCGCAGCTTTTACATGAGCTGAAGCGCCGTGGTGCGAAGCGTGGTATCGTTTCCATGTGTATCGGTGGTGGAATGGGCGCTGCCGGTATCTATGAGATGCTGTAGTTAAAAATGTATTTTTCGGAACGAAGCTAAAAAATAGCTATTCCCTCTGTTATCTGTGATATTGTCGGAGAGCAGAGGGAATAGCGTTTTTTATTTATGCCTAAATAATTTTTGCATAATTCAAATCAGACATTTTGCTTGAAATGAAACAACCTTTAAGTTATAGCAAATCAAAAATGGGCGGTTAACTCAGCGGGAGAGTGCTACCTTCACACGGTAGAAGTCGCTGGTTCAATCCCAGCACCGCCTACCATCGAAATCAAGTGGTTGCATATCAAAAAATGTAACCACTTTTTTAATGCAAATAAATTAAAATATCATATAGTCAAATTTTCCTGGCAGCACATTCAAAGACATCAAAATGACGACATTATTTGATGATATTATCTGTCATGCGAAATTATCCTTGCTTGACAACATATAACATAAATATATACCGAAATAGCAACCAGGTTAAATATTTTCGTTTTCTGGCAGATTGTTATTACAGTTATTTTAGTTATTTAAATTCATTTATTTCTATTGTTGTTAAAACATTATGGCGAAGAAACAATTTATTAAAAGAAAGTAAAAATAATTTCAAAATTTTTATTTTGTTAATCTTAAATGTTTAGTATAATGTTTGGTAATCGAAATTTAATTATTTTAATCTCAAAATATTTTAACTGAGAACTTTATGAATAAAAAACTATTTCAATATATCAATATGGTTATAATCGGCGCTGGCCTTTATATACTTTTTGTTTTCCTTTTTTCCAGAACGCTGGCTGATTATGACATGTGGGGTTACCTGTCCTTTGGCCGGGTATTATGGGAAAATGGTTATTTCCCATATCAGGATGTATTTTCGTACACGCCGACTAACTCTTTATGGGTATATCATGAATGGCTTACGGGCGTAATTTTATATCCCATCATGAAATACTTAGGCTCGGCAGGCATTCAGCTGTTGCGGTATATTTTAATCGTGTTGACGATTTACACCATGTACCGTGTGGCGATAGAAAGAGGCGCGACACCTGCCATTGCTTTTGTCTGTATCAGCCTTGGGCTTATATTGATGTCTTGGGGTTATACACCGGTTATGAGAGCGCAAATATTCACATATTTATTTTTTACTTATGACCATCTATATCATTGAAATTGCGAGGAAAAATAAAAATTGGCATGTTCTTTTGTGGATTTTGCTCATCATGGCTGTTTGGTGTAATGTGCATGGAGGATTCTTGGCAGGACTTGGCCTGATCGCTCTTTATGCCATGGGTGATGGATTCTCTGGACGCAAATTTATCCCTTTTATTATCATATTTGTTGCAGCGTGCCTTGTTACATTGATTAATCCCTACGGCATTGAATATTGGAAATATATAATTCACGCGGTTGCCATGCCGCGACCTGACATTCAGGAGTGGCATTCAGTCTTTGCATCTTTAAGGGCGAATGTTTTTGTGACGCCAGCCATTATATTTATTGTATTAAGCACTATCTCTTTAGCTGCTATTATTGTTCATGGGAAAAAATATCTGACAGAATTTCTCATTGTCGCGGCAGTAACGTATTTGGGATACAAACATATTCGGCATACAGTATTTTTAGGAATTTTGTTTTGCGTTTATTTGCCGGGTATTTTGGCCAATATTAAAGATATTGTTGCAAAAAACACGGTAATCAATAAAAATATAATTTGGGTAACGCCTGTTTTGCTGATTGTTTTTTATTCTTCGATTAATATATTTGCGAGCTCATTTCCCTCTAAAGGCATGCTGCCTGCTTTTTCCTTAATGGCGCCTTCTCCTATTTTTCCTGAGGGAGCATTGAAATGGATGGCAAAAAATTCTTTTAAGGGAAATATATTGCCTTCGTTTCAGTGGGGTCAATATATTATCTGGGCAACTCATCCGAAATGTAAAGTTGCCATGGACGGAAGGTACGAAACAGTGTATCCGAATAATGTGCAAAAGGAATATTTTGATTTTCATCATGGCAGAGACAATTGGAGAATATTTTTGGAAAAATATCCTCATGACGCTTTATTGCTGATGCCGAACACAAAAATTTATTCATTGATGCTAAAAGAACCATCGTGGCAGTTGGTGTATTCCGATGAAGGCAGTGTCTTGTTTTTGAAAGCAGGCTATAACGAAGGGAAAAAATAAGGTAATTAGAAAAATACTTAATGCTGTGGCAGCAAAACGAATACTATCTGAACAAGTTGTATTTAAAAATACAATACAGCGCGCGAAAACCGTCCTTCCAGCTTATTTTTTTCCCTTCCGCGTAGGTTCTGCCATAATAGGAAATCGGCACTTCATATATGCGTAAATTCTTTTTAGATATTTTCGCGGTTATTTCCGGCTCAAAACCAAAACGGTTTTCCTCAATTTTTATTCCCGCAAGAGCATCTCGGGTGAATACTTTGTAGCAGCATTCCATGTCGGTAAGATTCAAATCAGTAAAAATATTGGATAATAAGGTCAAAAATTTATTGCCCATGTAATGCCAGAAATACAGAACGCGATGCGCGCCTATGCCCTTAAAGCGTGAGCCGTAAACCACGTCGGCCTTTCCCGCTAAAATCGGCTGCAGCAGGATAGGGTATTCATTTGGGTCGTATTCTAAGTCCGCGTCTTGAATCAAAATTATATCACCCCGGGAATTATTTATTCCGGTCTGGATGGCCTTGCCTTTACCGTAATTTTTTTCATGTAAAATTACTTTGACGTTAGGATATTTGAATTTATTAAGAATATCTCTGGTTCCGTCTGTAGAGCCATCGTCTATTATTAAAACTTCTTTTTTGCAAGGAGTGCTCAAGACAGTATTGATAATTTCTTCGATAGTGTCTTTTTCATTGAATACGGGAACAATAATGCTGACAGTTTTCTCATCAAAAATATTTTTATTTATTTTAGTTGCGGGCGTCATTTTATCTCCTTCATTGTAGCCAGATATTTTTTACAAAGATCGCAATAATAATCAACGCCGGCTTTTGCCATTTGTTTTTGGTTTTGTGTTACATCATGAGTAATCATTGCCGGATTTCCAGAAGCATTTTTTCCAGCGGGAATGCGCATATCTTTTTGTATCAGCGATCCCGCGGAAACAAAGACGTCTTCTTCGCAAACAACATTAAAAAGTAATATTGACCCCATGCCGATGACGCAGCGTGACTTTATTTGCGCGTCATGAATCAAGACGCTGTGAGCTATGGTAACATCATCGCCGATGGTTACTATAGAGCCGGGAAAAACGTGGATTACGGCGTTGTCCTGGATGCTGCAACGGTCTCCAATTACCACCGGCCCAAAATCAGCACGGATAGAAGCTCCGGGAGCAATTAAGCATTCATGGCCAATTTTGACATCGCCGATTAAAACAGCTTGCGGATGCACAAAAGAATCCGGCGGTACGAACGGTTTTTTGCCTTCGAATTCATAAAGCGCCATTTTTGATTATTCCTTGCTTAATAGGGAAGAGAAATATTTACAGAACCGCCACGCCCCAGGATATCATGCATATGGAGATAGCCTTTGAGTATTTTTTTATCGTTAACAACAGCAAAGGCGGTAATTTCTTTTTTTTGCATAAGTTCCATAGCTTGGGCGAGCGACGCGGTTTCGTCAATTGTTTTGGGATTGCGCGTCATCATCGCGTCAATTGTTTTGCCTTCAAAAGAGACTCCATTACCGATTAGGCGGCGAACGTCTCCATCGGTTAAAATTCCCAGAAGTTTGTTGTTTTTGTCGGTAATCAGCACAAATCCGACATTTTTCCGGTCAATTTCCTGAATGGCTTTTTGCACGGGAAATCCGCTGAAAACCCTGGGTATTTTATTTCCGACAATCATTGCATTGCGGACTGGTTCTTTCAGCCTCGCGCCCAGGCTTCCGCCGGGATGAAATTTATAAAAATCTTTTTCTTTAAATTGTCTTTTATCGATTAATGCGATGGCCAGAGCGTCGCCCATCGCGAGCGCGGCAGTTGAGCTGGATGTGGGAGTAAGGCCGAAAGGGCAAGCCTCTTTTTTTACAGAAACATCAATAACAATATCACTGGATTTTGCCAGGGTTGATGATTTTTTTCCGGTAAAGATGATAATAGGGGTTCCTATCTGGCGCACGGAAGAGATGATCGGCACAAGTTCACGCGTTTCTCCGCTATTGGAGATCGCCAGAAGTACATCTTTGTTGGTAACAATGCCCAAATCGCCGTGTATGCCCTCTACGGGGTGCAGAAAGAGAGCCTGGGTGCCGGTACTGGTAAGCGTGGCCACTATTTTTTTACCGATCAGGCCGGATTTTCCTATGCCGGTAATAATAACTCTGCCTTTTGATTTATAAATTAAATCAACTGCCTGGGCAAAATTACGGTCAATTTTGTCAATCAGATTCATAATGCTCTGCGCTTCTATTTTTAAGACTTCCGTCGCTCTTTTTATTACATCTTGGTGTTTCTTCATTATAAACCTTTAATTATAAGGAGGATATTATTTTAAGTCCTTCAATAAGGACTAGCTCAATCAAACTAGCAAAAAATACCTTACAAAACAAGAATCAAATGAGAATTTAATTAAGAAAATATTAATTAACCCCTTTTGCTAAAAAGCCGTAAAAAAAGCTTTCCATAAGCTCGTATTGACCTTGGGGGCTTTTATCTGATAAGACACTATATACTTTAATCCAGAGAATAAATTGTGAAAGCTATTTTTATATCAGACGCGCATTTAATAAAATCATCAGATGACAGATACATTAAATTTATCGATTTTTTAAATGACCTGAAGGCCGGTAAGATATCATCCCTTGTCAATGGTGAGGATAAATATTCAAGCCCCGTTTTTATTGACGATTTATTTATTGCCGGTGATTTATTCGATTTCTGGTTTTGCCGAAAAAATAATATCTATTCCGATTTTAAAATAATTATAGATAAATTAGTGGAACTTAAAAACGCCGGGATCAGGATACATCTTTTTGAAGGCAATCATGATTTTTTTATGAAAGAATATTTTCATGATTATTTAGGAATGGATGTATTTGAAGATAGCGCAGATTTTATGCTAGACGGTAAAATAATTTATGTTTCTCACGGTGATACAGCGGATAAGAATAACAAAATATATATGATATTCAGAAAAATATTGCGCAGCGGCGCTTTTTATCATTTTCAGCGTTTTATTCCGTCCGCTGTTCTTTGGATGGTTGCAGGTTTGGGTTCCGCCGCCAGCAAAGAATTAAACAAAGAAAACGGTGATCAGCTGTTTGAAAGAATGTCAGAATATGCGCAAGAGAAGCTTCGAGGTGATTATGATGCAATTATCCTTGGTCACTCGCATCAGGCGGTTGTGAAAAATTATATGATTGAAGGCAAAGAGAAAAAATTTGTCGCTTTGGGCGATTGGATTAAGCACTATTCGTTTCTTTATTATGAAAATGGCGAATTTCATCTCGGCCATTACCGTTGAGTCAATATTCAAAATTTAGTGAATTAAAAGCTTATGCGAAGCTGGACATATTAACTTGTCCATGTTAAAAGCCGCGCCTGCGGTAAAGATGAAGGCGCTGCTAAATAATTACCGTGAATAAAAACAAAAGATATTTTACGCATACATTAGAAGGGGGTATAAGTTAATGATTTATGGAGGTATTTACCCAGAGTGCTCTTTGCGTGACGCGAAATTTGTCGTTGTGCCTGTTCCTTACGATTTGACTTCCACGTATCAACCGGGAAGCAGAAGAGGGCCCGCGGCAATTATCGAAGCGTCTGCCAACATGGAGCTCTATGATGAAGAGTTAAAAAAGGAAACGTACTTATGCGGCATTCATACAGTGGAGCCTCTAAGCGTTGACGCCCGCGGGCCAAAGAATATGGTTAATCTGGTTCGTAAAAAGATATCCCGTATTGTTGCCATGAATAAAATTCCTGTGATGCTTGGCGGAGAACACAGTATAAGCTCCGGTGCCGTGGAAGCAATATTGGAAAAATATCCCAAGCTTACCGTGCTGCAATTTGATGCTCATGCCGACCTTCGAGATAGTTATCAAAACACTGCTTACAGCCACGCCTCTGTGGCTAAGAGAATCGCGGATATGTGTGACCTGGTTCAGGTGGGCATTAGAAGCATGAGCAAAGAAGATGCTGAATATTTATCTAAAAGCAAAGTAAAAAGTTACAGCGCCGATTTTGTATTAGAAAAAGAAAACTTCCACGAGATGATCTGTAAAAATTTAAGAGGAGATATTTATGTAACTATCGATTTGGATGTGTTTGACCCTTCTATTATGGCTTCCACCGGAACACCGGAGCCGGGCGGTCTTTACTGGAGGCAGGTTTTGCGCCTGCTGAAAGCCGTTGCTAAAAAATGTGATATTCGTGGTTTTGATGTGGTTGAGCTAGCCCCGCTTCCCGGTATTGTGGCGCCTGATTTTCTGGCGGCCAAACTTATTTACCGTTTCATGGGATACATAACTGAATAGAAATATTTAAAATATTTATTTTGATATTGGCGGAAGTAATTATTAAAAAAACATTTTACAAAATAACTACTTGACAAATATGGTCGTTAATGGTGTAAGTGCAAACTTCAAAAAGAGAGATATCGCGGGGTGGAGCAGCTAGGTAGCTCGTTGGGCTCATAACCCAAAGGTCACAGGTTCAAATCCTGTCCCCGCTACCAAAAACAAAAAAGGCTTTGAAATGATTCAAAGCCTTTTTTTATTTATATAAGCTAATGAAAATAATTAATTGACTCTGTACCATTGCTGGCTTCTGCCCAGCATCGAAATACCGATAAATCCTCTAACCGTAAGAACATCTCCTTTGATCCACATTTTACACTTGTAGGTTTTGCCGTTATCTGGATCCATTATTGTGCCGCCCGCATATTCCGCCCCCAGTGAATCGTCAATTTTCCCCGTTTTCTTTATATCCTGGAAAATAATCATGCCGACCACCGGTTTGTCTTTCAAAGCCCCGACACATTTTGTGCAAAGAGTATCCTGCGGTTTGAGTAAAAGGCGATTGACTTTGCCGAAATAGGCGCCGTCTTTTTCAAATATTTCTACTTGAGATTTGGCCTTGCCTTTATCTTCTCCTTCGTCGGAGACGGTTTTCCATATTCCGGTAATTTCGTTTTGCGCCTTTACGGTGCCATTAAAAACCAAAATAGAGAAAAAACAAAGTGCAATAATCGCTAGACATTTTTTTGTCATACGTGACCCTCCTGTTTTTTTAGTTAAAAAATTAATCAACCCACTCGGCTATAAAAATACATGATAATAAATCATTAATTGGAATGATAAGTCAAGCATTTTGAGTATGTAAACGGCTTTATTAAATTGACATCGAACCAGCGTACTTCTATGCTCGTACTCCCAGGATTTCGGGAAAAGCGCAATGTGATTTTGCATATTGTTTCGGGTACGAAAATGGCCAGAGATGAAAATTATCAGGCGCTAGAATATGAATTTTCTTCAACATTTACCAGGGATCTTATACCCTTTAATCCATTTATCAAGCGCCTGTTTAGCTCTGCTTACGTACAGACGCTTTTTGTCATCTTTTTTTATCTTCTTTCCTTCCAGCGGTTTCAGCAGCCCGAAGTTTATATTCATAGGCTGAAAAAAAGTACTGGGTTTTGCGGTGATATAATTAATAAGCGCTCCGATAGCTGATTCTCCAGGTGGAGGCGGAAACTGTTTTACTTCCCGGATAAATGCGGCGTTTAAGCCGGCCAGTAATCCCATAGCCGCTGATTCGATATAACCTTCCACTCCGGTTATTTGCCCGGCAAAGAAAATATTTGGTCTGGTTTTAATTTGAAGAGATTTATTAAGGTGGGTGGGTGAATCTATATATGTGTTACGGTGTATACTGCCGTAGCGGGAAAATTCCGCGTGTTCCAAAGCGGGGATAAGCCGGAATATTCTTTTTTGTTCCGGCCAGGTAAGTTTTGTCTGGAAGCCGACCATGTTGAAAAGTGTTCCCGCCGAATTTTCGCGACGCAGCTGAACGCAAGCGTATGGTATTTTGCCGGTTTTCGGGTTAATCAGGCCGACAGGTTTCATCGGCCCAAAGGCCATAGTTTTTTCACCGCGTGACGCGAGGGTTTCTATCGGCAGGCATCCTTCGAAATGACGAATTTCCTCAAAAGGCCTTGGCGCTATTTTTTCGCCACTCAACAATTCACGTCGGAAAATATCATAGTCTTCTTTAGTCAAAGGGCAGTTTAGATAATCAGGAGTTCCTTTATCATAGCGCGAAGCCCAGTATGCCTTTTCTATATTAATAGAATCGGCATCAATAATGGGAGCGATTGCGTCATAAAAGTACAGATAACTACTCCCTAATATTTCGGCGATGCGCTCGGCTAAGGTATCTGAAGTAAGCGGCCCTGTAGCGATAATAGTTTGATATTCTTCATATATTTCAGAGGATTCGCTTCTAACTAAAGTAAAATTGTTATCAGCTTTAAGTTTTTCTTCTATGTATTTAGAAAATTTTGCACGGTCCACAGCAAGGGCGCTTCCCGCGGACACGCAAGTAGCATCAGCCGCGGATAAAATAAGTGAATTGAGCTGCCTCATTTCATTTTTAAGCAATCCGGGCGCGCTTTCATGGTTATTGGATTTTAGTGAATTACTACAGACGAGTTCCGCCAGAGATTCCATTTTATGAGCGGGGGAATATTTTTGCGGTTTCATTTCATGAAGGCGCACATGATGACCGCGCCGTAATAGTTGCCACGCGGCCTCACAGCCGGCAAGTCCGCCGCCGATAATAATTACCGGTTTCTTTTCGGGCATCAGCTATCAATCATTTCTATGCTTGGAGTAAATTAATTTTCAAGGTCGCTTTTATAGCCGCATTCCTTGTTGGGGCAGAGTTTCTGTACCCCTTTGCTTTTTGAATATTTTTCTACAAGATAGGACGAGCCGCAATTAGGGCAACTTTCCGCGACAGGTTTATCCCAACTGGCGAAAGTGCATTTGGGATAATTTGAGCAGCCGTAAAATGTTCTGCCTTTTTTTGTTTTTTTCTCGGTTAATGAACCGGGACAATCCTTTTCCGGACATTTTATTCCCAAAGTTATAGCCATGGTGCTTTTGCATTCAGGATAACCTTCGCATCCCAGAAACCTTCCAAACCGGCCATACTTGAAAATCATGCGCTTGCCGCATTTTTCACAAATATGATCAGAATATTCGGTTTCCTCTTTGGCCAATTCGCCGTTTTCATCGCGCTTGATGTTCATGGTGTTTTTGCAATCCGGGTAATTTGAACAGGCAACAAATTTTCCGTTGCGACCCCACTTTATAATCATCTGTGCCCCGCATTTTTCACAAACCAGGTCGGTAGGTGTTTCTTCCCGCTTTACATTTCTCATTTCGCTTTTTGCTTTGTCTAATTCCTGCGCGAAAGGGCTGTAAAAATCATTGAGCGTTTCCGTGCGTTTGCTTTTTCCTTCTTCGATTAAGTCCAGCTTGTTTTCCATGTCCGCGGTAAAAGCGATGTCTAGAACGGTAGGGAAACTTTTTATTAAAAGTTCGGTGACCAGTGTGCCTAGCTCTGTGGGGTAAAATTTTCTTAGCTCGAGGCGCGCGTATTCTCTATCCTGAATAGTGGAAAGAATAGCGGCGTAGGTGCTGGGCCGGCCTATTCCTTTTTCTTCCAGCTCGCGCACCAGAGAAGCTTCCGAAAAACGGGGAGGCGGCTGGGTAAATTTTTGATGTGTGTTCAATTCAACAAGTTTAAGCGGTTCCGATTCTTTTAATTCCGGAAGAAGATTTCCTAATTCGACATTTTCGCCGTTTTCATCTTTCTCATCTTTCTCATCTTTGCCTTCCGTGTAAACTATAGTGAAGCCGGGGAATTTCATAACCTGTCCCTGCGCGCGGAAGATGCAGTTCGCGCCGGCAATGTCGATAGTAGTTTGATCGACAATAGCGGGATTCATCTGGCTGGCAACGAATCTGTTCCAGATCAGCTGATAGAGCTTAAACTCATCCTTGGATAAATATTCCTTAATATCCTGGGGCTTGTATGACATGACGGAAGGCCTGATGGCTTCGTGCGCGTCCTGCGTTTTCTGTGAGTTCTTATAAACGTACGGTTGAGCCGGCAAATAATCAGAAGAATAATTGTCTTTAATATAACTGCGAACGTCATTCAGCGCTTCATCGGCAATTCTATAGGAATCGGTTCGCATGTATGTAATTAAACCAACCGGGCCTTCACTGCCCAGTTCAATTCCTTCGTATAATTTTTGGGCGACCATCATTGTTTTTTTCGCGGAATACCGAAGCCAGCGCGAAGCTTCCTGCTGCAGTTTGCTGGTGGTAAATGGGGGCGGCGCCGAACGTTTCAGTTCCTTCTTTTCTAGGCTTTCTACGACAAAAGATGAATTTCTCAGAGTTTCAGCGAGCTTATTTGCATCTTCGCCGTTGGTAACTTTTGCTTTTTTCCCGTCAATTCTATTCAGTTTGGCTTCAAAGACAGGGGGATTGCTTCCTTCGAATTGCGCCATAAGGTTCCAGTATTCTTCCGGCACAAACTTGTTTATTTCTTCTTCTCTTTCGCAAATCAGGCGCACCGCGACAGACTGTACCCGTCCCGCGCTTAATCCTCTTTTTACTTTGTCCCATAAAATTGGGCTTATCTGATAGCCGACCAGCCGATCCAGAATGCGACGGGTCTGCTGCGCTTCGTATTTATTGAAATCCAGCTCCAATGGTTTTTCAATCGCTTCCAAAACGGTTTTCTTTGTGAGATCGTTAAACAGCACACGGTATATCTTTTTATTCTTCGCTTCGACAACTTCAGCGATATGCCAGGCGATTGCTTCACCTTCGCGGTCAGGGTCGGGGGCCAGATAAATATTTTCCGCTTTTTTGGCCGCTTTTTTCAGCTCGTCGATTGTTTTTTTCTTTGCTTCAATAATATTATATGTCGGTTCAAAATCTTTTTCCAGGTCAATGCCCAGTTTGCTTTTGGGCAAATCTTTGATATGTCCCATGGAAGCGACGACGTTGAATCCCGAACCGAGAAACTTTTTTATTGTTTTAACTTTCGTGGGAGATTCCACCACGATTAACGAATTTGCCATATTAGCTCCTTATATTGCCGCACCATATAAATGACCGCTTTAAATTTGTAAAGAAGAATTATTTATATAAAATTCATTTCACGACAGAAGTGCGGGAAAAATATTTTCCCGGATGTTGTGTTACAAAATTCTTCAATTCCAGCGACATCAGCGTGCTTAACACGTCCGCGGGCGATAAATTAGTCGCAGCGATAATGTCATCAATATGAATTCTTTTACCGGAAATAAAACCTGCAACTTGTTTTTCTTTAATCGTCAATTCAGTTTCTTTTGCCGGCAGCTTGACTTCATTTTCTGAAGTAAGCCTTTCGCTTAGAACTTTTGCTTTTTCCAGTTGTGGAATAATTTCTTCCAGTATGTCATCGGCATTTTCAATTAATTTTGCCCCTTCCTTAATCAGCTTGTTCGCCCCGCGGGAAGTCGGCGTTTCCACGCTTCCCGGTACGGCAAATACCTCTCTGCCTTGTTCCAGGGCAAGCCTGGCGGTAATAAGAGAGCCGCTTTTTTCACCGGCTTCCACAACCAGCACGCCGTAGGACATGCCGCTGATAATACGATTGCGCGAAGGAAAGTTAGCCGCCAAAGGGGGTGTGCCCATAGGAAATTCGGAAATAACTGCGCCATTTTCAATAATTTCAGCAAAAAGTTTTTTATTTTCCTGCGGATAAATGACATCTAGCCCGCTTCCCAAAACGGCGATTGTGCGTCCGCGCGCCGCCAGAGCGCCGCGATGCGCCGCGGAATCAATGCCGCGCGCCATGCCGCTGACAACTGTCACTCCTTTTTGCGCCAGTTCACGGCTGATTCTTTCTGTTGTGTATTTGCCGTAGGTACTGGCCGCTCTGGAGCCTACTATTGCCAGATTAATGTCGTCTTCTTCTAAATGTCCACGCGCGTATAAAAAAGCAGGCCGATCATAGACGTTGTGCAGATATTTTGGATAGAGCTTATCTTGAAGAGTTATGATTTTTATGTTCGCGCTGTTGAGCTTATCTATGTAGCTTTGAAGTTTATCCCATCCTTTATAATTAGCGATTTGGGCCGCTATTTTTTTGCTGATACCTGCTGCCTGAGATAGTTCACTCGCCGATGCGCTGAACACTGATTCAATGGAGCCGAATTTATCCAGAAGAGTAAAAAATGAAACATTGCCGATTCCGGGAATTGATTTTAACGCTATCCATTGTTTTATATTATTATCAGTCATAAATAATTTTCAGCCGCGATTTCCAAAACCAAATATTTATTGAGTATAATTACGAGAAAAACGAACGCAAATTACCTCTAGTTTAGAGAGCATGTCAAGTATTTTAAACAAGCCCGGTCTTTTTAGTTAATAATTACGATATGATAAAAACGAATTTCATTACTAAATTTTGTTTTTTAATCAATTAATAGAGTGATCAGCTTTATGGGCAATTCAAAAGTGGTTGCGGAAATTTAATCTTTGCGTTAGAAAGTAATGTGTCTTTTTTACAGGAGTATTTATGATGTTCGCAAAATTAAGAATTACCTTTGTTGTAACCGCGTTGTCTGTTTTTTTGCTTTACGCGCCACAGGCATTTTCAGCGGAATATTTATCGCCGGTATTATCTATTTCTCCCAGAGAAGTAAATTTAGGAAACATATCCCCCGGTGACGCCAATTCCGGATTGTTCACTTTAAAAAATATGGGGTCAGGTTCCTTAGAATGGTCCGCAAAGAAACCGGATGGCTGGAGGTATCGATCAGGAGAAGAAATAGTTTCTATCATGCCGACAAATGGTGATTATTTGCGCGTAGAAGTCAGCTCTCTTGCCGATGACGAACAGCTTGCCGATGAAAGCTCAACCGGCGCGGTGCTTCATTTAGTCGAGATGAAACTGGAAGGGGAAACACAAAGCGTTATTTTTTACAAAAAACTATCAGAAGGTATGCATAAAGAAGCGATAAGAATTTCCTCAAATGGCGGAGACAGGACTATTTTTGTTTCTTTTTCCATTTCTGCCGGAGCTGGCAACGGGTCTTTAATAAATCTGAATCCTAAAAGAATTGATATGGGATCTGTTTTGCCGGGGAAAACTGTGTCCAAACGAATAATGCTTTCGAACAAGGGAAAAGATAGGTTGGAATGGTCTGTCGCGGTAGAAAAACCTAAGCGTAAGGAAAAGGCCGCTGATTTCAAGAAGGGCAGATATATATCTTTTCTAAACGATGAGGTGATAAATAAAAATGTTTACATTGTTCCATCTCATCTTAAAGAAATTATGGAATTGTCCGGCAGATGGACAGAAAATGATGGTTATCCATCCGGCGCTGAAGGAGATAATATAATCAGATTAAATTTCAGCGGAACCGGGATAATCCTTTATCTGGCAACTTTTCCCGAGGGGAGCGGTTTTCAGGTTTATGTGGATGAACGTCCGATTAGTTCCAGAAGCTGGCCGTCAGAGTTTAAAGAAAATAAAGGCGAGTTGCTGATTGCCGATGATCTTGCTGAAGGCCCCCATGTTTTAACCATGGTCAGTAAAGACAGTCGCCTTGTTTTTGAAGGCGTGAAAATACTCGGTGAAAACATCAGCCGCGTGCCGGCGGGTAAAACAATTATAGTTCCGATATCCGGGACAATTCTGACGCAAACCAATTATCTGCGCGTTACTTTTAATTCCACCGGACTCGCGCCCGGTTATTATTCAGATAATATAATCTTTACCGGCAATGGCGGCGAGGAAGTTGTCGAATTATTCGCGGAAGTAATACCGGAAAGCGCCGGCAAAGATATTGATATTTACCGTTATTCACGAGGCGATGATTATTTATTTACCGCTTTTCCCAGCCAAGACACGGCGCAATTTGGAAGAAAAAATTATACAAAAGACGGTATCGCTTTCAGGCTTTTCGCGCCTGGTACTCCCGGAACCACTCCTTTTTACAGGTGGTATAATGCTCAGAAACGAGATCATTTTTACCATCATGACCAGGCAGGGGGAGGAAAAAACATACAGGGCTACACATTTGAAGGTTCAATCGGCAATATCGGAACATCAAAGCTAACCAATACCAGAGAATTATACCGTTGGTATAACGCCTCCAGCGGCCGCTACTTATATATCACTGATTCTCGGGCGGCAGGCATCAGGAGCAAAGGCTATAGTTTCGACGGTATCGCGGGTTATGTAAAATAGCGAAATAACGCTCTTAGTTATTAATCTTGACAAATAAGGGGAGAGAAGATATTAGGCTAAGTCTTTTTTATGGTCGGATTTAGATATTTGCGCCTGTAGCTCAGCTGGATAGAGCAACGGACTTCTAATCCGTGGGTCGAGAGTTCGAATCCCTCCAGGCGCGCCAGGATAAAATGGTGGGTGTAGCTCAGTTGGTTAGAGTGCCGGGTTGTGGCCCCGGAGGCCGAGGGTTCAAATCCCTTCACTCACCCCATTTTGGAATTGGAAACTACGCGCCCGTAGCTCAGCTGGATAGAGTCGCAGACTTCGAATCTGTTGGTCGTAGGTTCGAATCCTACCGGGCGCGCCAGAACGAAAGATAAAAGTATTTAATATAAAGTATTTTTCAACATCCACTAAGGGGCCCTTAGCTCAGCTGGTAGAGCAACTGACTCTTAATCAGTAGGTTGTCGGTTCGATCCCGACAGGGCTCACCAAAAAAATCAGGGGGTTAGACGTTTTGTCTGACCCCTTTGCTTTTTCTGATATTAACCCCGAAAATATTTTTGTCGCTTAAGCATTAAAAAGATAGAATATATTGTAATTATGAACTATAGATTTCCTGGTTATATCGATTAAATTCATTCGCAAACATGAAAGAGAGAAATGCTATGAAAAATAATAAGCCGCTTGGAATTATTCTTATCGCTCTTTATTTTGCAATTATCAACGGACTGATGGGTTCGGCAGTCAGCGTCTATGCGCTATTCATGTCCGGTGAGCTTTCTACCTGGGTAACAATCTTATTTCTTATAAGCTTGGTGCTCTGTTTATTATCTTTTTGTGTATGCTACGGTTTATGGTTTATGGCTGATTGGGGCAGAAAGCTCGCCATTGCGATCTGCGCTGTCTCAATACCGCTTAATCTTATTGCGATGAAAATTCCAGGGCAGGAAATTACATCCAGTTATGCTATTTTGGTTATATTAAGCATAGCACTTGATATGGTGATAATCTGGTATCTGTTAAGGGATGAAATAAAATTGCTTTTTGTGGCAAAATAATATTCTCCAAAAGCGCTGTGAACGGCGCTTTTAAACATTGCATTGCTATTTTAAGCCCGGCAGAATTGACAAAAACAAAAGGCATTGCGAGGTAATCGCAATGCCTTTTATAATTTATTTTCTGTATAAAACACCGGTGGTTTTTAAAAAGATTAAAGCAAATATGCGTTAGCCGATGACCATCAAAACCTGTTCGGTTTTTACGGAATCGCCTTCTTTTACATTAATTTCTTTTACTTTTCCCGCGACTGTCGAATAAACCGGTATTTCCATTTTCATGGCATCCATGATGACAACTTCGTCATCCACATTTACATCATCACCGACATTTACGACAATACTCGCGATCTTTCCGGTCATGGGTGCTTTTATTTCTGCGCTCATGTTGATTTTCCTCCTGAACTATTTAAAAATTAAATATAATATCGAAACAATACAATCTTGAGTTTGCTTAATATCCAAGATTGCCTTTGGCGTCAACATAATAATGAAGGTTTCATATCATTCATATCTTAAAGCGTCAATCGGATTGAGCAGTGATGCTTTGTAGGCAGGGTAAAACCCGAAGAAAATACCGACCAATCCGGAAAAGCCTACAGAAAGAATCACGGCAAAAGGAGAAATGACTGTTGTCAGATTGGCAAAAGAAGAAAGCAGCTTAGAAGCGATAATTCCAAGGATGATACCGATCATGCCGCCGATTAAAGAGAGCGTTATTGCTTCAATGATAAATTGCAGGCGGATATCCCATGTTTTTGCGCCCACCGCCATGCGGATGCCGATTTCACGGGTGCGTTCCGTGACGGAAACAAGCATAATATTCATAATACCGATGCCTCCCACCAAAAGCGATATGCTGGCTATTGCCGCTAATAAGAGCGCCATGGCTTTTGAAGCCTGCTGCGCCAAATCAAGCATTTGCGTGAGATTGCGCACGGAAAAATCATCTTCCTGGCTTGGTCCGACGCGGTGTCTTTGCCTCAAAAGCTGTGTGATTTGTTCTTCCGCTCTGGTTAAATCATCAGAGCTTCTTGCTTTGACGGCAATTGTGCGCACCATTCCCGGTAAAGTTGTGCCGAATATTCTTTTTTGCGCCGTTGTAAGCGGAATAAAAATAACATCATCCTGATCCTGTCCGATCACGGATTGTCCCTTGCTATCAAGAACGCCGATAACGGTGAAGGGTACTTTTTTTATCCGCACCGTTTGATTAAGAGGGTCCATGCCGCCGAATAATTTATCTACAACGGTTTGCCCTAAGATGCATACTTTGGTTGAATTACGGATATCCTGTTCATTGAAATTTCTGCCGGAAAATAATGGCCAGTCCCTCACCTCTAGCATGCCTTCTGTTGTTCCATAAACGCTCGTAGACCAGTTTTGGTTGCTGTAAACAACTTGCGCCACTCCATTTAATACGGGAGCTACCACGTGAACTGCGGAGCATTCCCGTTCAATTGCCTCCGCGTCAGCGCGGGTAAGCGTCATTTGGGTGCCGAATCCTCCCCGGATGCCGCCGGCGGTTGTACTGCCCGGCAGAACAATAATCATATTGCTGCCCACGGTGGATATCTGCTGAGATAACTTTTCACTTGTGCCTTTGCCCACGGCAATCATAGTGATTACCGCCGCTACGCCGATAATAATTCCCAGCATGGTCAAAGCGGACCGCATTTTATTAACACGCAAAGCGCGCAATGATATTTTAAAGGTAGAAGGAATGCTGATCATCGGGCGGTTCTCCTGTCGTTGATAACCTTTCCGTCAAGGAACTTGATAGTGCGTTTGCTGAAGGCGGCAATATTAGTTTCATGGGTGACCAGGACTATGGTTATTTTTTTTTCTTCATTGAGACGGACAAAGAGTTCCATTATCTCCACGCCTGTTTTGGTATCCAGATTTCCCGTGGGTTCATCGGCTAATAGAAGAGGCGCGTCATTGACCAGGGCGCGGGCGATAGCCACGCGCTGCTGCTGCCCGCCGGAGAGCTGATTGGGATGATGATGTTCTCTGCCTTCCAGGCCCAAAGCTTTGAGCGCTTGCCTCGCCTTTTCGTTTCTTTCTTTAGGCGGCGTGTTATTGTAAAGCATGGGAACCTCGACATTTTCCAGCGCGGAAGTGCGAGAAAGAAGATTGAATCCCTGAAAAACAAAACCTATTTTTTCATTGCGGATTTGGGCCAGTTCATCGCGGTTCATTTTGCTGACGTCTATGCCGTCGAGCAGATACCGGCCGCTGGTTGGTTCATCCAGGCAGCCAATCACATTCATAAAAGTGGATTTACCGGAGCCTGATGGCCCCATCACCGCTACAAATTCACCGGGATGGATATTTACAGAAACATCATCGAGCGCGTGAACTTCGCTGTCGCCCAGCAGATATATTTTTTGTAATTTACTTGTTTCTATAAGATTCATTTTATCTTAAAAATCCCGGAGCTCTTGGCGTTGATGATGGCGAGGGTTTTTTCGTCGGATCATTAACTTCTTTGATTATTTCATCTCCAACATTGATGTCTCCGGAAATCACTTCCGTAAACCTGCCATCGCTGATGCCGGTTTCTATTATAACTTGACGTGGTTTTTTGGCTGATAAAACCCAAACGCTGCGCCCTTTTTCTCTGGCGCCGTATGAGCTTTGATTTGGAATCCTTACGCGAAACGCCGCGTCAGGAATCAGCAAAGCGTTTTTTTTGTTGGCGACTTCAATGGAAACATTCGCGGTCATTCCCGGTTTGAGTTTAAGTTCCGGATTATCAACTTTGACAATAACGTCATACGTAACGACATTTTGCACAATAATGGGAGAGTTGCGGACTTCAGAAACCTTGCCGTGGAATGTTATCTCCGGATACGCGTCCACGGAAAAATCAACCGGCTGGTCGGTTTTTATTCTTCCTATATCCGCCTCATCCACACTGGTGTTTACCTGCATTTTAGTCAAATCCTGCGCGATGCTGAACAGAGTGGGAGTTTGAAAACTCGCCGCGACCGTCTGTCCGACATCAATATTGCGAGATATTACTGTTCCATTAACAGGGGAAATAATTTTGGTGTATCTTAAATTTGTCTGCGCGTAGTTCAGCGCGGCCCGGGAATGCGCAACTTGCGCTTCCGATGCTTTTACCTGCGCCAAAGAAGAAAGATACGCTGTTTCCGAATTATCAAGTTCGCTTTTGGAAATAAAGTTTTTGGCAAACAAAGTTTTGTTTCTTTCAAAATTTGTTTTAGTGTCGTGCACGGCAACCTTGGATTTTTCCAGGTTTGCTTGGGCCAGAAGCAAATTCGCCCCGGCCTGCTGAACCTGCGCTTGAAAAGTTGCCGAATCAATTGTGGCCAGTAGCTGTCCTTTTTTTACGGGAGAATTATAGTCCACAAATAATTGATTTATTGTTCCGGAAACCTGTGTGCCGACCGATACGGTAGTTACGGGGTTGACCGTTCCGGTGGCGGAGACTATGGCGTGCACATCGCCCCGTCCGATTGTTTCTGTGATATATTTTACGGAGTTATTTTTGTGCTTGGTAAAAGAACAAAAACCGATAACCGCAATAACAAGAATAATCGCGGCAATTATTATTTTTTTGAATTTCATTTGTTTTCTCCCATTGCTTTTTCCAGATTAGCCTGTGCCACACGATAATCGGCCAGGGCAGTTATTAAGGTCATTTTCGCGTTGTTCAAGGTAATCATCGCGTCAGTTATTTCGATGGAACTGCCGACGCCGGCTTCATATCGTCCTTCCGCGAGTTCCACGTTCTCCGTTGCCTGGCGAACAATCATTTCCGCCGCACCGATTCTTTCCGACGCTTCCTTGAGAGAAAGATAAGCGGATTCAATTTCCAGCGAAACTTGCTGTGTCAAAGAATCTTCATTGGCCTTAAGCACGTTTAGGCTAGCTTTGGCTTCATCAATTTGATATTTTGTGGAAAATCCGGTGAAAAGCGGAAAAGTCAAAGCAACACCGACACTCCAGCTTCTGTCTGAAGTTGAATCGTTACCGACATAACCATAGTCCGCGCTGCCTGATAACACCGGTAAGTATCCTTTCTGATTAAGAAGAACATTTTTTTCCAGCGCTTCTTTTTTCTTGGAAAATGACATCAAATCCGGCCTGTTTTGATAGGCTTTTTCCAGCGCAGCATCTAATGAAATATCATAAGGTTTATAAGACATATCGTCGTTTATTTCATATGGCGGCGCATTGGATAAACCCATGGCGTTATTAAGATTAACCTTGGCCAGGCGCAGGTTATTATCTGCTTTGAGCAAATTTATTTTAGAATTGCTCAGATTCACCTCGGCGCTGGTAACATCGATTTTGGAGCGTTTGCCGGTTTCAAAAAAAGCGTTGGCGATCTCGAGATGCCGCTGAAATTTATTAACCGTTTCTCTGGCAACGTCAGCGCCCATTTCAGCCTGCAGATAGTTGTAATAAGCTTGTTTGACGCCAAGGATAATATGGCCGGAAATATCCTGAAGGTCGGCTCGGGACGACTCGGTGCTGAGACTTTGTATTTTTATTTGATCATAAGTTTTACCAAAATCAAATAAAGTTTGGCTCAGGTTCAGAGTGTTTGAATAATGGTTATAGGGGTCAATATCCGGACCGGATAAAGAAGCGGGCCCGATTCTCTGATAACCGGATTGAAATGTAAGCTGAGGCAGATATCCCGCCCTGGCCTGACCGATTCTGCTTTCATAAATACGCACAGTATGCTGGGCCGCGTTAATAGCGGGATGGTTTTGCAAGGCGATCTCAATACAGCTCTGAAGATTTATGGTTTCTCCCGCGGTTATCGGCTGGGCGGCAAAAATATCGCCGGTCATCAACATTACGAAAATTAAAGGGATGATTATTTTTTTTAACATATTTGCACCTATATTGTTTGATTTGTTGAATAGTTATCCAAAGCCTTTAATGAAAAATTAATTATATGATCAGCGATTTCTTTTATATCATCATTACTATATTTTTCTTTGCCGCGGAGACGGAAAATTACCGGCTGCGCGTTGCGAAAGTGAAAACATTGGCCGATAATACTCATCGTACAGAGTTCCACTATTTTTTCCGGGCAGTTATGACGTAAAACTTCACGCACCAGAGAGGATAAAAAATAAAACGAAGGTTTTATTGATTCCTCGATCAGAGCGTCGAGCGCTCCGGTAGGTTCAAAAAATTCGTGAGCGAGGAGCCTGCCGAATAACGTCTGCTTGTCTTCTTCAAGAAGACGAAACATAAATGTCTGAATATAAGTGCCGAGTTTTTTTTGTGGCGTATCAGAAGGATTGATGCCGAAATTAAGAGGTATTGTCTGAGCCGCGATGGATTGATAATATTTTAGGCAAGCAAGATATAAATGTTCTTTATCTCCGAAGTAATAATTAATTGCCGCCAGATTAACTTTACAGCGTTTACAGATTTCCCTCACCGTGGTTCGCCGGAAACCTTGTTGGGCAAATATTTCCCCCGCGCTTTCGAGAATTGATTCTGCTTTGGCTGTTATTTTTTTTTCGTTAACCATTATTTATTAACCAAAAATTTAAAACATACTTTTAAAACGTTTGTATCATATATAATTGTTTTGTCAATTATTTCATCAATTATTCATATTATTAATCAAGGATCATGCCAAAGAACATGTAATATATAAATTATTGTTATTAAAGTATAATTACCGATGAAGCAGCATTTTTTTATTACTAAAGATAAAAATCTGGGTAATAAATAGCCGAAAAGCATATTTATCTGGGTAAATTATAGCCTGATTGTTTGAAACTAGTTTGAAACATGGATAAAAAATAATTGTAATTGTAAGTTAGAATTTGGAATAATATTCCTTGATATTCTAAGCGCAATAATTTATGTACACAGCAAGTTGTCAATAACAAATACTATAAAGGAGAAAATATGTCCGATCAATTAATGAATACAAAGGAAGTTGCCGAATATCTGGATATCCATGAAAAACAGGTTTACGCCCTGATTAAAAGCGGCAGAATTCCCTGCACAAAAGTTACCGGCAAGTGGATTTTTCCTAAAAAATTCATTGATGAATGGATTGAACAAAACGCCAAAGAAGGCTTGAAGCAGGCGCGCAAAAAAAGTTCTCAAATCAGCGGAGCTGTTTTAGCCGCGGGTAGTAATGATCCTGTTCTGGACATGCTTTTGACGGCAACCAAAAAGGCGCATCCCGATTTTTATATTTTTTCCGCCAACACGGGTAGCGCGCAGGGGCTTAAAACTCTCAATTCCGGCATGACTGATATCGCTCTTTCTCATTTGTATGATGCCGAAAGCGGCAAATATAATATTCCCTATCTGGGAAAATATTTACCCGATATAAATCCAGTGGTCGTTAATCTCTTTAAACGAGACATAGGATTTATTTTTACTAAAGAAAAAGCTGGCGCCGTGAAAGGCTTTAAAAGCCTGACGAGTGAAAACATAAGATTTATAAATCGCCAGGAAGGTTCCGGCACAAGACTGCTTATTGATTATCATCTGGCAAAAGAAGGTATCAGTTCGGAAAAAATCACGGGTTATAAAAATGAAGTTTATACGCATTTTGAAGTAGGCTTGGCGATTGTATCCGGCCAGGCGGATGTGGGCATTGCCTCGGCGGCGATCAGTAATCTTCTGGGGCTTTCTTTTTTTCCGATAACTTCCGAATGCTTCGATATGATTCTGGACCAGTCAACGTATTTTCAGCCCGGCGTGCAATCTTTTATCGAGACGCTCAAGGCGGACAGTTTCAGAAGTCGTGTGGAAAAAATCGGCGGTTACGATTTTAAGGATTCCGGCAAAATTTTGTATTCGAGTCATTAAATTCAATTTTAACGAAATATTTGAAAAAAGGAGGATAAGATGAAGAAGTATATTAAAAGTATATTGTTTTTAATTGTTTTACTTGTTCCGTTTTCTGTATTCGCGGCCGGAGGTTCAAAATTTGTTTTTCTTTCCTCGACAATTGGCCCGATAGATTCCGGTATTGTCGCCGCTTTGGAAGATAAATTTGAAAAAGAGTCGGGCATCCGCGTGCGTCATGTAGGCGCGGGCACCGGCGCGGCGCTGAAACTGGCAGAAAAAGGGCAGATTGATCTGGTAATGGCACATGCCAAATCATTGGAAGAAAAATTCATTGCCGATGGCTTCGGTACCGAAAGAATTTCTCTGATGTATAATGATTTTGTCATTGTTGGTCCCGCTGATGATCCCGCGGGAATTAAAGGAGAAAAATTGGCTACCACCGCGCTGAATAAAATCATGGATCAGGGAGCCAAATTTATTAGCCGCGGTGATAAATCGGGAACGCACGTCGCGGAAATGGAATTATGGCAGAAGGCCGGTATCCAGCCACAGGGATCCTGGTATGTAATTTATGAAAAAGGTTCGGAAGGCAATTCCGCCACCTTGAAATATACCGATGCGCAGGCCGCTTACACGGTTATTGACCGTGCTACTTATTTATCGCTTAAAGATCAGATCAAAGTGGTTATCCTGGTAGAGGGTGATGAAGCGCTTTTAAATTATATATCTCTGATACCGGTTAATCCGAAAAAATTTCCGAAAGTTAATTACAAAGACACCATGACTTTTGTCAAATGGCTGACATCGCCTACAAAAGGACAGCTTCTTATCCGTGAGTTTGGGAAGGATAAATACGGTTCGCCGCTTTTCTTCCCGAATTCTGCACAGTGGCAAAAGTTAAAAAATAAATAAGGTGATTAATTGATGAAGTAGTTAGAAGAAATTAAAAACACTAAAAAATAAGGAGGAAAAAATGAAGAGATTTTGGTTAATTATGTTTGCGCTGGGGCTGAGTACGGCTTTTAGCGCGACGGTGTTTGCCGCCGATGTAAAATTCAGCGGAAATTTTTACGTGGCGGGAATGTATGTGGACCAGACAGATCTCAGAAAGACTATGGCAACAGCACCGCTTTCTATTTTCAGAGATTGCGCGTCCAGACGGATTTTATTGTCTCTCCCAGCCTGAAACTGGTCACGCGCTTCGACGCGATGGAGAGAGCCTGGGGAGCCCCGAGAGCAGACGTAACCGGCACACCAACAGTCTGGCCATCAGCTGGGGCGACAGACACTGATTCCGCGGGCACAGTAGCAGAAAATGAAAACATTGCTATCGATTGGGCCTACATCAACTACAAATCGCCTATCGGTGTTTTCGATGTCGGCATTATGAATGATGGCAGCACGGGAACTATTTTCGGCAACAGCACCGCTCCTGCCGGCCGGATAAAATATTCCTATACCATGGCTCCATTTACCCTTAACCTGGCTTATACAAAAGTAAGAGAGAGAAGCCACACGGCTAAACTCGCGTCTAATTTTACCGATGCGGATAACGATAAATACGGTATAGAGGGAGTTTATCGCTGGAAAGACGGTCTTGCCGCTGTTCAAGTGAATTATTATCATTACCGGGCAAACAGACCAGCTATGTCAGCGACGGTAACTATAGAGGCATTTATTATCTTGTTACCCCTTACACTATAGTGAAAATTGGTCCGGTGAAATTGCAAGCGGAACTCAATTACGCTTTTGGAAAGATACAGGATTATGAAGATGCAACTTCAGATGTCAAATTAAGAGAATTGAGCGGTTGGATTGATGCCCTGGCTGATTTCGGCATGTTTTACGCGGGTGGCACCTTTGCTTATGTTTCCGGCAACAAACCGGAGACCACCAAACAGGAAGGCGGTCAGCTAAGCGGCGGACGTGACTGGAATCCCTGTCTAATTCTTTTCAGCTATTACGATACCTATCGCTGGGTAGGTCGCCATCAGAGGATTGGACACACCACTGCCACGGGTGATGTCAACAATGCTATGAAAAACGCGTTTTTCTATCAAGGCAGGGTAGGAGTTCGTCCGATTGCTGATTTAGACATTATGGCATCTCTTGCGTACGCCTATGCGGACAAGAAACCTTTCATTTACCTGGAAAAAGATTACGGTATTGAATTTGACTTAACCGCCACGTATAAGATCACCAACAATCTGTCCTACATGCTGGGCGTTGGTTATCTCTGGACGGGCGATTACTTCAAATACAATAATGACTGCCAATAAAGTCGACGATAACTTTATGGTCATCAATAAGCTGACGTTGACGTTCTAGTTGTATTATTTGAATGAAAAGGAGAAGGAAAAATATGTTCAGAAAAAGTAAGATTATAATAACATTATTAATCGCCGCTTTTCTCTTTGCCTTTGGTGCATCGGCGGTATTCGATGCCCAGGCCGCGCCTAAACAGAAAAATATCATTTTGGCCACAACAACCAGCACGCAGGATAGCGGCCTGCTGGATGTTTTGATTCCGATTTTTGAAAAAAAGACCGGTTACTTTGTCAAAACGATAGCTGTTGGTTCCGGTCAGGCGATGGCGATGGGACAGAAAGGCGAAGCTGACGTCATGCTGGTGCATTCACCGGATGCGGAGAAAAAATTTGTTGAAGAAGGATACGGCGTTAACCGTCAGGCTGATTATGCATAACGATTTTATTATTGTCGGGCCCTGCTGATGATCCGGCAAAAATCAAAGGCATGAAAGCTTCCGCCGAAGCGCTAAAAAACATTGCCGCCGCGGGAGCTTTGTTTGTATCGCGCGGAGATAATTCCGGAACACACGCTAAAGAAAAGGCGCTCTGGAAACAGGCGGAAATAACTCCAGCCGGTCAGAAATGGTATCAGGAAACCGGCCTGGGCATGGGGCAGACGCTGAATGTCGCGGCGGAGAAAAAAGGTTACACGCTGGCTGACCGCGGAACTTATCTCGCGCTGAAGAAAAATATACCGCTGGAAATTTTAGTAGAAGGCGATGCGATACTGCTGAACATCTATCATGTAATGGAAGTAAACAGCGCTAAATGGCCGAAGGTGAACGCCGCGGGCGCGAAAGCATTTGCTGATTTTTTTGTGTCAAAAGAAACCCAAGATATTATCAAAACCTTTGGCGTGGATAAGTTCGGCTCGCCGTTGTTCTTTCCTGACGCGGGTAAAAAAATGGAAGATCTGGGAAAATAAATCGTCCATCTGTTATCGCGAGGCTGATCTGGCACTTGAAAAAACTGGATTTCCCGACTTGACCGGGGAATGATAGGTTGTGTAAAAAAAGTTGATCACTAAAGGTGTTAATTGGAATTAATTTTACAGGGAATCATCAAAGCTTTTCATTTAATAATCAGCTTTGATCCCGAAGTAATGAGTATCACATGGCTGTCTCTGAAGATATCGGGGACAGCCACGTTTATAAGTCTGTTTATCGGTGTTTCTATAGGTGTTGTCGTCGCGCTCAATGATTTTTTCGGCAAACGCTTGGTTATCAGCATTATCAACACCGGCATGGGATTACCGCCGGTGGTTGTCGGCCTTTTTGTGACCATTATGATCTGGCGCAGCGGGCCTTTTGGATTTCTGGAAATTCTCTACACTCCTACCGCGATGATTATCGCGCAGGCGATTATCGCCACACCGATTGTCATGGGGATATCGCTGGCGGCCATTCAGAATCTGCCGCCGAATTTGCGCTTGCAGATTTTATCTCTGGGAGCGAGCCGCCTGCAGATGGTTTGGGTTTTGGTAAAAGAATCGCGCCTGCCGCTTTTGGCGGCGGTGATGGCCGGTTTCGGCGGCGTTATTTCTGAAATCGGCGCATCCATCATGGTGGGCGGAAACATTAAGGGATACTCGCGGGTTTTGACCACTGCCACTGTTATGGAAACGGGAAAAGGTAATTTTGATCTGGCGATCGCGCTGGGCATCATCTTACTGCTTTTGGCTTTCACGATTAATTTCATACTCACGCAGATTCAGCAGAGGCAGCAATACAGATGAAACAAGCTCCTTTTTTATCCGTAGAAAACATGATGGTAAAGCGCGGCAAGGTTACCGTGCTGGATATTAATGAATTTAAGGTGTTTTCCGGACGAACACTCGCGCTCATCGGCCCCAACGGCGCGGGCAAGTCCACGCTTTTGCTGACGCTAGCCGGGCTTTTGCCGATAGAAAAAGGGAAGCTTTATTTTCAATCGAAGCAAGTTGACAGTTCTTCAGATTTGGCCATGTTGCGGCGCAATGTGGCGGTGGTTTTTCAGGAGCCGCTCTTGCTGAATATGAGCGTGGAAAAAAATGTTGCCGTGGGGCTAAAGTTTCGCAATCTGAGCAGAGCGGAGATAAAAAAGAGCGTTGATGAGGCGCTGGCATATTTCGGCATTGAACATCTGGCCAAACGCGCCGCCAAGACTCTTTCCGGCGGTG
Source organism: uncultured delta proteobacterium (assembly GCA_963813455.1). Taxonomy (GTDB): domain Bacteria; phylum Desulfobacterota; class Syntrophia; order Syntrophales; family Smithellaceae; genus UBA4810. Next base: position 406,949 of record CAWEZF010000012.1, on the reverse strand, counting down.
AGTCCAAGCGTGTTTCCCTGGCACGCGCCTTTGCCATTAAACCAAAAATTATACTTTTGGACGAAGCTTTTAATTCACTCGACCCGCCCACGCGCGAGGCAATAATCGACGATCTGCAAAATATTCTGCAAAAAACAAAAATTACCGCCGTGCTGGCGCTGCATGACCGGGAAGAAACGCTGCGCTTGGCGCAGGATGTAGCCGTGATGAACGAGGGAAAAATAATCCAGCAGGGCGCCACCGCGCAGGTATTTCACCAGCCGGTTAATGAATATATCGCTAATTTTGTCGGCACGGAAACAATACTTGAAGGCAGAGTAATGGGTTGTACTACCGGAAATATGGTGATTGATGTTAATGGAAGAAAAATAGAGGCCGTTGGTGACTGTTCAATTGGACAACAAGTGTTCTGCTGTTTGCACCCGGAAATTGTGACTGTGTCAAAATATGCGCAAGAAAAAATCAGCGCGCGTAATATATTTGAGGCTAAAGTTTCTAAAATTACAAGACAAGGATTGCTCTATAAACTTTCTCTGGAATGTGGTTTCCCCCTGGTCGCTTACATTACAATGCCGTCATATGAAGAATTGGAAATTACTCAAGGAGCAATTGTATATGCCTCTTTTAAATCCACAGCCGTGCATGTTATTCCCCGTGAAAAAAAGACCACTTTTTGAAAAAACAAGAAGGCATTTTGCTATTTAGTGGAAATAAAATACACAAAGACAACTTTTAATGTCCGCTGTATTGATGAAGTTACCTGAGCGAAGCAGTAAGCTCCAGGGTATCGGTCTTGTTTTAAGGTCAGTATCGTAGGTTATTATAAGCAGCAGTTGACATTTGAATGCATTCTCCATATACTTAAAAAGTACAAGAAGAAAATAATTAAAAAAAGGAGGACGCCATGAAGATAAGTGCGCGTAATACATTGAAGGGAAAGATCATTAAAAGTTTCGGAAGGAGCCGTAAACACGGAAGTGCTTTTGGAGCTGACGGGAAAGGCTAAGATTGTCTCGATGATTTCCAAAGAGTCCGCGAAAAAACTTGGTTTGAAACCAGGCAAGAAAGCATACGCCATAATAAAAGCATCCAGCGTAATGACGGCGGTTGATTAAGGAGTTTTTATATATAAATTCTTGATTAGCCAATAGTGGTTGATGTTCCGTAAGGTGTATAGCAGTTTATATCTTTTTAAATCTTAAGAAGTCTGGTGGCTTCTTCCATCTGTTCCGGTGTTTTTAATTTTGCCAGCATCTGCGGGGATTCCTGAAAGTTTTCCAGCGCGTTGAAAAACTTATCCAGAACGTCGCCGCTGTAAGTAGGTATCAAGAAAAGATGCGTGTGCGGTGATTCTGCGTCCGCGCGCGTAAAGGAAAATAAAATCCGGCTTGAAGACGCTCATCATCTTTTCCGAAACATTTTTGCCATATTAAACAGGCTGGCATTTTCTTCATGATTCAATTCATGCCACCACGGTACATGACGTTTGGAAATAACCAGGCAGTGCCCTTTGGTATAAGGATGAATATCCAGAATGCACATGGATAATTCGTCTTCACAGATTTTATAAGCTGATGCCTTGCCTGCTACAATGTCGCAAAAGACACAATTTGCTGGATCTGTCATATAAAAGTCCTCAAATACTAAACGAGCAGGCTTTTGAGGCCTGCTCGTTAATCAAAATTAAATTATCGATTAATTATTTTGCCAGCGGATTATTAAAGACGGCGGCTTTCCCCAACTCATCTTCGATTTCCATCAGTCTGTTGTATTTGGCGATGCGTTCACTGCGGCAGGCCGATCCGGTTTTGATCTGACCGCCGCCCATGGCCACGGCAAAATCAGCGATGAAAGCGTCTTCGGTTTCGCCGGAGCGGTGAGAAATCACAAATCCCCAGCCCGCCTGGCGGCACATTTTGATTGCGTCAATCGTTTCCGTGACCGAGCCGATCTGATTGAGTTTGATTAATACCGCGTTGGCCGCTTTTTCTTTGATACCGCGGGCGATATATTTTGTGTTGGTCACAAAAAGATCATCGCCGACCACCTGAATTTGGCCGCCCTGTTCCGCGGTCTGTTTTTTAAATCCCGCCCAGTCGTTTTCCTCCAGGCCGTCTTCGATGGAAACGATAGGATATCTTTTTATCCAATTCCTATAAAAGCCGACCATCTCTTCAGTTGATTTTTTGCCCTGTCCGGATTTGGCCAGGTTATATTTGCCTCCTTCATAAAAAGAGCTGGCCGCCGCGTCAAGAGCAATAGAGATATCTCTGCCGGGTTTATAGCCGGCTTTTTCGATGGCTTGAATGATAACTTCGCAGGCTTCGTCGTTGCTTTTCAGATTGGGGGCAAAGCCGCCTTCGTCACCCACGTTAGTCGCGTAACCTTTTTTGCTCAATATCGCTTTTAGGGCGTGAAAAGTCTCCGCGCCGTAACGCAGAGCTTCGGCAAAAGTGGGGGCGCCGATGGGCATAATCATGAATTCCTGCAAATCCACACTGTTGTCCGCGTGCTTGCCGCCGTTGAGAATATTCATCATCGGCACAGGAATACGCGTGGCGCCCGGGCCGCCCAGATAGGCGTAAAGCGGAAGTTTGACAGCCAGTGAAGCTGACCGTGCCACAGCCATGGACACGGCAACAATCGCGTTGGCGCCTAGTTTTGCTTTAGTCGGTGTTCCATCCAAGTCAATCATGATTTTATCAATCTGCGCCTGACAGGTGGGATCCATGCCGATTATTTTCGGAGCGATTTTTTTATTGACATTATCCACGGCTTTGAGCGTGCCTTTGCCGCCGTAGCGTTTTTTGTCCCCGTCGCGCAATTCCACAGCTTCGTATTCGCCGGTAGAAGCGCCGGACGGGCAGGAGGCCGAAGCCATAATGCCGTTATCCAGTGTGATGGTTGCTTTGACTGTCGGATTGCCGCGCGAATCCAAAATTTCCATGGCGCGAATTTCTTTGATTTTTCTTTTCATAATATTGTCCTTTCAGAAATTTATCTTATGTCAAGCTTCGTGTGAGGCTTGCGTTTTCCGGACGAAATTGCCGCTCGCAATTAGTTTAACAGTCATGTATTTACTAGATATATTCATAAACGGCTGTGTTGGGAGTCATCAGTAAAAAATGATTGTTAATGTGAACTCCATAACCTGTAAAGGCATTGCTTTTATCTATAAAAAAGAACAATTTTAGTCAATCTCATTATTATTTCTTTTAAAGCACGTCTGCAATCATTAGAAAATAGTTTGAAAAATTATAATTATATTGTTTAAATATCGCGCAACGAAGAGTTAATATGCATTAATCAAAATGCCGCTATGGAGAAAGAACTCATGAACAATTACCGTGAATATCTGGAAAGAATTAAAAGCGGAGAAAAGGGGCTTAATCCCTTTTTGGATTTTTTAGATATAAAGCTTACTGATTTAAAAGACGGCTTTGCGGAATTTCGCATGAAGGTGCGCCCGGAGTACATGCAGGGGGCGAAAATCATGCAGGGCGGTCTGGTGGTGGCGCTTGGCGATGAAGCCATCGCGCACGCCATGATGACGCAGCTTGCGCCGGATGAAGGATTAACTACCGTAGAGCTCAAAAGCAATTTTCTGTCGGCCGTGAGCGAAGGCGAACTTATCGCGCGCGCAAATGTTTTCAAAAAAGGCAAAAGCCTGATTATCGGCGATTCGCTGGTGACGGATGATAAAGGGAAAAACATCTGCCGCGTTTCGGCGACATTTCTGCTTCTAAAGAATAAATAAAAGGAGAAGCATCATGAAATACAATCTGAAATCAACAGCCGTTCTCAATAATAAAACAACCATGCCGTGGTTTGGCCTGGGTACTTTTCTTTCTGAAGCGGGAAAGATCACGCAGGATGCCGTCCGCTGGGCGCTGGAGGCGGGATATCGCCATATCGATACGGCGCGCATTTATAATAATGAAGAAGACGTGGGACTGGCCATCAAAGAAAGCGGCGTGCCGCGGGAAGAAATTTTTGTAACCACCAAAGTTTGGAATGACGATCAGGGCTATGAATCGACACTCCGTGCCTGCGACGAAAGTCTGGAACGTTTAAAAATGGATTATGTGGATTTGTATCTGATTCACTGGCCTGTGCCGGGACTGCGCAACGAAACCTGGCGCGCGCTGATTAAATTGCAGGAAAAAGGCAAGGCCAGAGCCATCGGCGTCAGTAATTTTATGATACGCCACCTCGACGAACTTTTATCACAGACAGAAGTTATTCCCGCTGTTAACCAGATTGAAGTCAGTCCCTTTATTCAGCGCTGCGCGCTGGTCGAATACTGCAAGAAGCGCGGAATTTTAGTTGAATCCTACAGCACGATGAGCCGGGGCAAACGCTTGAGTGATGAGCGCCTGGTGGCGATCGGCAAAAAATACGGCAAGACCGCGCCGCAGGTTATGCTGCGCTGGGCGCTGCAAAATGAAATAGTAATTATTCCCAAATCTGTTCACAAAGAAAGAATTATCGAAAACGCGGATATTTTTGATTTTGAAATTTCCGCTGCCGACATGGCCGCCATCAACGCGCTGGATGAAAATTGTTCCATTATGCCTGCCTCTTGGGAGCCGGAAACATCCGATAAATGGAAGTAAAATACTCGCTGCCGGGCATAATTATAAAAAATGATTATTGACACCCGCTGATAAAAAGTGCTTTTATGGCATCAATTCTTCACACGTTTTCAGATTCGGTTACGTTTTAACAAAAAAAGTTGTTGAAGGTGCCGGGCATGAGTCAAAGTAAAATTAATCAATTAATATTTTGGGTTAGTGCTGTGCTTGTTATTTGGTTTTTTTCAATGACGGTAATTACGTGAAATTAGCATAAACGATGATTATAAAATATTTATCATAATTTTTTAGCTGAATATGAGAGGGTCTATATGAAAAAACAAACAGCGCTTATTATTTGCGTAATGCTTCTTTCATTTATTACCGGATGCACTTCTTCGGGGTCGGGCGGATCGGTGGAAGGGCTGGACTTTCCCGTGCAGAATGTTGCTGATTTGAATAGGTTTTACTGTTTTGGTCTTCAGCCGTGGGATACTGTGGGAAATAATGAAATTCACGGTGGCATCGATCTGGTTTCACCGGAAAATGCTGATCCAGGTGTTATCAGCAGAGTTCCCATTGTTGCTCCGGCGGCAGCGCGCGTGGAACGGATTATTGAGGGGGAATCCGGTGCGGAAGTGACTACCCTGGTTGTCGTGCTGAAAATGAATGATTATTGGTATATCGTCTGCAATTTTGAACCGCAAACCACGGATGCAGATATTTTTCAAGAACAGCGAAACAGCATTTTTGTAACAGAAGGACAAAATGTAGCCAGAGGGCAGGTTATTGGTGAACTGGTGATTAACAGCGTCAAGCCCGGCAGTTACCCGCATCTGCATTTTGGCTTTTTCTACAAGCATCCTGATGATACTTTGGATGATATCTATGCCAATTATCTTTCCATGCGTTTCAGCAACGGTATGGATCTGGCGCCCTTACCGGTCCCGGTTCACCCTGGCAGCCGGCGGACTTGGGAATAGAAACTACTTTTTATTGTCCCTATGAATATTCCACAGTGGCAGCTAAAGCAGCATATGATAGCTTGCCGCGCATGGCCGCTGACGGTTCTGAATGTAACTGCATCTGCGCGTATGGTTCAATAGATGGCGACTGCGGAACGTGCATAGTCAGGTAAGGGTAAGGATTAATAAAATAATCTTGACATAGCTTTGTATCTCTGCAAAATAACAAAACTTAGTTTCGCATTTTTCATAAATCATATCGCATTCGAGGAGGCTCAAAAATGATCGGCAAACAGATTAGGATGGAACGCATCATGAACCGGGAAAACAGCCGGACGTTGATTGTTCCCATGGATCATGGTGTGTCGGCGGGTCCCATACCCGGCCTGGAAGATATGAAAACATCTATCGGCAAGGTTGTTGATGGAGGCGCTAACGCTATTGTAATTCACAAAGGCATTGTCCGCCTTGGGCATCGTGGTCAGGGCAAGGATGTTGGGTTAATCGTTCATCTTTCCGCCAGCACGTCGCTCAGCCCCGATCCGAATTCCAAGGTATTGGTATGCACTGTTGAAGAAGCCATAAAACTGGGAGCTGATGGAGTATCCATTCACGTCAATATCGGCGCCGATGATGAAAAGGACATGCTTAAAGACTTTGGCGAAGTTTCAAAATATTGCCAGGCATGGGGAATGCCGCTTTTGGCCATGATGTACACGCGCGGAAAAAATATCAAAAGTGAAAGCGATGTGGCGGTAGTAAAGCATTCCGCGCGCGTCGCGGCGGAGCTGGGCGCGGACATGGTAAAGGTAAATTACACAGGCGACGCGGAAAGTTTCCGCAGCGTGGTTGAAGGATGCGGCGTGCCGGTTTTGATTGCCGGCGGCGAAAAAGCAAAAAGCGATATTGATGTTCTGAAAAATATTAAAAACGCCATCGCGGCAGGCGGCGGCGGTGTTTCCATCGGCAGAAATGTTTTTCAGCATGATGATCCCACGCGGATGATTAAAGCCATCAAATCGATTATTCACGAAGACGCGAGCGTTGAAGCCGCGGCGGCAATCCTGGAAGGCAAGGGGAAATAATGAAAACCGTATGGCTGGATTGCCGTAACTGGAAAAAAGAGCTGGTTACAACGGCCATTGAAAGCGGCGTTGACGCCGTTTTGGTTAATTCTTCCGACGTGGAGAAAGTAAAAGCCCTGGGGCTCATATCCGTTATTGCCGATTCAAAAGAAGCTGACCTGAAACTAGGAAAAGACGTTCTCGAAATTACCATAAAAAATAAAAAAGATGAAGAGCGCGTCGCTTCTTTGTCCAAAGAAATGGCGATTGTCGATAGTCAGGACTGGACGATTATTCCTCTGGAAAACATTATTGCTCAGGGCGCGAAAGCCGTTTTTCCGGTGGCTGTCCGTGGAGGATGCAAAAGTTGCCTTAACGATTTTGGAAAAAGGCGTTTGGGGAATTCTCATCCGCACGGATCAGCCGTCTGTTGTCAAAGAAATCGTTAAGTACGCCAAGGGAATCGGTTCGCAACTCGCGCTTCAGGAATTTATTATCAAGGATATACAAAAGGTTTCCATGGGAGACCGCGTCTGCATCGATACCATCACCGATATGAAACTGGGCGAGGGGATGCTGATCGGCAATTACAGCAACGCTTTTTTTCTGGTTCATTCGGAAAGTGTTGAAAACCCTTACGTTGAACCAAGGCCATTCCGGGTCAACGCCGGCGCTGTGCACGCCTATATATTGATGCCAAATGGCAAAACAAAATATCTGGATGAACTCAAAACAGGCGATGATGTTCTCATCACAAATCAAAAAGGAGAAACTTTTGCTTCCACCGTCGGCAGATTAAAAATTGAGAAAAGGCCGATGCTCAATGTTATTGCCGATGCCGGGAGCAAAGAGGTGTCGCTTATTCTTCAAAACGCGGAAACTATCCGGCTGACCAAACCTTCCGGAGAGCCGATATCGGTTGTCAAGCTGGCTAAAGGGGATAAGGTTTTAGGTTATACCGAAGAGGGCGGCAGGCATTTCGGATTCAAGATTTCAGAAACCATCAGCGAAAAGTAATATCTTAATTAATTTGGCAAGCGTTGTTTGCCGTTTTTTTAAATGGCGGCGGAGTTCGCTTTTTAAAGGATTTATATTTGCCCATTATTTACAATGTTCACGCACTGTTGCGCAAGTTCGCGCAGATTTGGTAGATTGCCACAAAGTGATGCGGCCATGAGAAGATTCCTAATTCCTCCGTGAATATGCATTAAAAAATCCGGTTTATTCTTTTTAAGACCAAGAAAGCCGTAGGCGCCGAGTGCCTGCATAAGTCTTTGCGCCGAAGCTTCCCAGAAACGTGCCGTAAATTCGTCGATGCTGACCGGTTTTCGCATTAACTGGTGGTAAAATGAAATCAATTCGTTTCTTTCTTCATCTGTGAAATTAACGTAAGGGTCGCAAATAAGTGAACCTAAATCATAGAAGAAATTGCCGAGGCGCATTCCCTGAAAATCGATAAATACCGGCTGATTGTTTTTAATCATGATATTCTGCGATTGTAAATCACGGTGGATAAGGCATGGTTCAATTTTTTGCAGGCGGGCGGAAAGCGCTTCCAGTTCTTTGTTCAGATTTGAGCTGTCCGCTGAAGAAAGTTTTATTTTGCAGACTTCAAAAACAAAATTTTCCAGAAAATAATCATGCTCCCACTTGTAGAGACGCGGGCCGTAACTTTCGGACAATTGCAAATCAACAGGGATTGATTTCAAATCAAAAGAATGCAGCCGGTGAATTTGCGTAATGGCCTGAAAATAATAATCGCGCCTTTTCTCCCACGGATCAAATCTGTGCGACCACAAATCAATTTCGCCCAGATCATCCATTAATATAAAATGCTGTTTGTCATCCTGCGCGATAACGCGCGGCACGCTTATATCAAGCGAAGCCATGAATTTGTTAATGCGCGCCCAATAAGCGTTTTCAGCCACTTCATCGCCGTAATGCATAAAAACAAAGCTAGTTTTATCCGGAAGACTTACACGGAAAAAAGCGCGGTCGGAGCCGCCTTTGTTAATCGGCTCCAGATTAAAATCGGTATTACCCAGATTTTCAGTTAAAAATATTTGTATTTCTTTTTGCATATGTTTCTGTCATTTGTCATTACCCGGATTGACCGGGTAATCCAGTATTGTAAGCCCTGGTTCGGACTGTTCGGGGAACAGTCCCACTAAATGTAGGGTGCGTTTGCCAAACGCGCCGCTAGTTACTTTTTAACTTTTCATATTCCTCAACTGTGCCCACATCATACCAGAAGCCATCATCAATAATAACTCCGCCGACAGAACGCGGATTTTCCTTAATCATCGCCACCAGCGGTAAAACAATTGATTCTATTTTTCCGCGGTTAATCTTTCAAAAAAGATTTTTCCACAATATAAATCCCCGCAAAAAGACAACTTTTTACGCCCTGATTTTTCAGTATATTCCGCATGTCACAGACATAACCTTCTTTATCAACATTGACATTGAGCAGCGGTCCAGTTGAACGCAAAGCCAGTGTGACGGATGTTTTCAATTCAAAATGTTTTCTAATAAGCAGTTCAATCGGCATGTTGGTAATGATGTCGCCGTTGTAAATGATGATGCGCTCGTCTGTGGCGATTAAGTCCTCGATATTTTTAATGCCGCCTGCGGTATCGAGCAAAACCGGCTCGTGACGGAATATTATCGGAATGCCTTGGTAATTATTTTGGGGAAATGCTTCAGTATAATTTTCGGCGCAGTGATGCGTGTTGACGATAAAACGTTTGACGCCAACTGCTCGCAGATGTTCCATCGCGTAAGTAATAATCGGTTTGCCGCCGATTTCCAGAAGTGGTTTGGGCGTATTTTCTGTAAGCGGTCGCAGTCTTGTTCCCAATCCCGCGCCTAAAATGAATGCTGTGTTAATTGTTTTCCTGCATACTTTATATTGTCATTACATTATTTTGTAGGGCGCTTCCCGACATTCACTTATCGCCTTCGACGCTTTGGGCAGTCTTTGGCAGTCTTTCAGTCTTCGGTCTTTATTTCAGTCTTTTTCCCGTACTCCGGATCAATTTTCACCAATGCCGTGACGATGAATCCCGGAATCGTGGTGATCATAATCCAGATGAAAAAATTCTTGTAGCCCAGCATTTCCTGAATCCAGCCGCTGGCCATCGCCGGCAGCATCATGCCCAGCGCCATAATTCCCGTGCCCACGGCGTAAAAGACGGTTTTATATTCACCTTGGGCCACCATTATCATATACATGGTATAGGCGGTAAAGCCGAAGCCGTAACCAAACTGTTCCAGCGCCACGGCTGAGCCAATCAGCAAAATATTTTGCGGCAGGGCGTGTGAAAGATAAACAAAAATCAAATCCGGTATATGCATGGCCAAAACCATTGGCCACAGCCAAAACTTCAATCCTTTTTTGTAAATTACATAGCCGCCCAAAAGACCGCCCAGCATCAGCGCCACCACACCAACCGTGCCGTAAATGAAACCGACATCTGCGGTAGTTAAACCTAATCCGCCCTTTTCGGTAGAATCGAGCAGAAAAGGAGCAACCATTTTTACCAGCTGCGCTTCGGCAAAACGGTAGAATAAAAAGAAACAGATAATGATGAGAATATCTTTGCGCCGGAAAAATAAAGTGATGATACGAAAATATTCAGCGAGAAAACCTCTGCCTTTATCAAAGGGCGCGCTTTTATCCGCCGCGGGATAAGGCAGAACAAAAAAATGATAAATGCAAAGAGCCAGAAAAAAAGCCGACGCGACGATGAATGTTATCGACCAGGCGGAAGCGACCGGATAACCTTTATTTTGCAAAACGCCGGCAAGTATTACAAGACCGCCCTTTGAAGCGATGGTCGCGATGCGGTAAAAAATCGTCCGCACGCCGATAAATGCGGCCTGCTGCGGTGTGTCCAACGCGAGCATGTAGTAGCCGTCGGCGGCGATATCATGCGTGGCCGAAGAAAAAGCCATAATCCAGAACATTGCCAAAGTATAGCGGACAAAATCGTTTGCGGGTAAAGTCAGCGCGACGCACGCGAAAGAACCGCCAATCGCCAGCTGCATGGCAACTATCCAGAATCTTTTTGTCCGGAATAAATCAACAAAAGGACTCCACAGCGGCTTGATTACCCACGGCAGATAAAGCCAGCTGGTGTAAAGGGCGATTTGCGTGTTGGTAAGCCCGAGGTTTTTATAGAGGACCACGCTGACGGTCATGGCAATCATGTAGGGAATGCCTTCCGCCAAATAAAGCGAAGGAACCCAAAGCCAGGGGCGGGCATTTTCCGGGGCTGTTGTTTTTCGGGAGAATAGCCGCATAAGTATCCTTTAGTATAATTTTTGGATATTCGCGCCGGGAAAATAGTGCGCGAGAATTTCCGCCGCGTTTAATCCTTTTTCCGCCATGACCGCCGCGCCGATCTGACAAAGCCCCACGCCATGTCCCCAGCCGCCGCCATCGATAATAATTTCTGTAATTGCTCCGTCGCTATCTTTTTTTATGGAAACGACAAACGCGCTGCTGAGCAAATGTGTGGGCGATAACCAGCGGCGTATTTCCAGTTCTTTGCCGACGGTAATTGTTTTTTTCGAGCCTTCAATTTTTAGTTTATAAATTCTTCCGGAATGCCCGCGCGCCAGCGGTTCAATATTCTCAAGATGGCCAAAGTCGATGCCGGATTTATTTTTTATGATTTCCTCAAGCTCCGCGGGTTTATAAACAACCTGCCAGCGGAAGAAATCGGATGTCTGCCGGTCGAAAGAAGGTAATATTATTTTTAATAATTTTTCATCTCTGGTGTTGCAGTAGGCGGGCGGATTTGTGGTCATCCATTCGCGCGCTTCTTTTTCCGAGCTTATTGATTTGCGGGGCATGCTATCGCAAGTAACGCTTTGCAGGTAAGGAAGCGATATATCCTCCCACGCCGTGGAAAATATTTCCGTCTGCCCGCCGCAGCACTTATAATAGCGCGCGTCACAGATATTATCAGCGTTTACGAGAAAAACTCCCCGCGTTTCTTCGATTGCTGTTTTCACATTATCAGAGATTATTTTTGTTATTCCCTGATAGCGCTGGCAGTGATCATCGGCGCAGACGTCAAATTCTTTATGATCGTTAACGTCCTGCCAGGTGATTATTTCATTTTCATTTTTTGTTTTGCGTGGAGGTTTTGCGTTTTTCTTTTTTTCGAGCATCGCCATAAGCCAGCTTCGGGCGGTGATCGCCTGTGCTTTAAGAAATTCCACTGGTGCTTCAGCGGACATCTCGGAAGAAATAACTGATGCCAGATAATCTTCAAGGCAGACGATGTTGATTAGATTGAAAGAAGAAATTTTTGTTTGCTGATAAAAGAATGTCGCCGCTAAAAGTCTGCTCCTGGTTTTGCTGCCAGTGAAAATCAATGCCGATTTTTACCTGGGGAAGGGTGAATGTTGACTGCTTTTCTCCGGCAAGCAGAATTTCTTTTTGCTTTATAATTTGCGCGCCATCCTCATTTTTGAGACAGACATGGTTTCCGGAAGCTTCAGATATAAGTTTTCCGGTCAGCGCGAAACCTTCGGCAAGAAGATATTTGCCGTGAAGAGTTATGCCGGTTTGTTTGCAGCCTTGAAGTAGCGCGACTTTTATTTTTGGTTCGTCAGTAATCATTTTAAAAAGACCATGCAAAAATAATAATATGATTTTTTATGAGTAAAAGATGAAGAAGTCAAGGAATTATCCATGGAAAAAACCAACATAATGCTTGAATATTAATGATTTATCATGTATGGCATATGAAAAATAAAAAGCGGCGGACGGTATATGGCGCAAATCTGGCCAATAGGTGGAGGCAAGGGAGGATCGGGAAAAAGTTTTCTCACCAGTTCTCTCGGGCGCCTTCTGGCCGCAATGGGTAAAAAAACCCTGCTGGTTGATCTTGATTTAGGTTCGGCGAATTTACATACTCTGCTGGGTGTTCCATATCCCGAAAAAAGCTTTTCTGATTTCATTCGAAAAAAAATTCCTCTTCTGGAAGATATTGTTTTAGAAACTCCCGTTAATAATTTATTTATTATAAGCGGCGCCCATGACAGCTTGGATATTGCCAATCTGCCCTACGAGCAGAAAATAAAAACTGTCCGCTCCATTGCCCGGCTTGACTATGATTGGATATTGCTGGATTTAGGCGCGGGAACTTCCTTTAACACACTTGATTTCTTTTTAATTTCGCAAAACAGTATTTTTGTCACCACGCCGGAGCCGACATCCATTGAAAATGTTTACCGCCTGGTGCGCTCTATTTATTTCCGCCGCATTCGCCAGTATTTTACCGCGAGTGAGTTCAAAACGCTGGAAACAGAAGTAGAGACGCAGTTTGGCGAAGGTTCTTTCAACAAGCCGGATTGCATCATTCAGGTGATAAAACTAGCACATCCGGAAAAAGGGACTCTTTTGGAAAATGATTTCAATTCCTTTAAATTCAAGCTTGTCCTGAACCAGTTGCGCAAACATGATAATATCGCTCTCGGTTTTCAGATATGCAAAATTATTGAGAAGCACTTGGGATTCCATATAGAATTTTCCGGCAATGTCACTCATGACGATCGTGTTCATGACGCCATTTGTCAGCGGGTTTCTTTTTTAGAGCGCTATCCTTATACCCGTACAGCTTATGATTTGCGCGAGTTGAGCAAAAATATCGCTAAATCCGGGAACCAGCAGTTGATGCTTCGTTATTCTTAAATGCGTTTTCACGGGAGCAAGCTTTTTAGTTTTTATTGAGGTTCTTGATGCAGAAGGATTTTGCCAAACTTAATTATTATGAAATGCTGGATATTAGTCCAGACGCGGCATTTTTTGAAATCCGTCATGCTTATAACGCCGCTTTGCAGATTTACGGAGCGGACTCCATGGTTAGTTATTCGTTGTTTTCTAACGAAGAGAGAAAAAAAATTCTTAATCATTTGGAGAGGGCTTATCTCACGCTCATCAACGCGCAGGAAAGAAAAAAATATGACAGCGAACTGACGCAATCTGGTTTGCTGCCCCAGAAAGAGGGCAAGACGCCTTTAAAAAGACCAGCGTGCATTTATGATGTAAAACGGAAAACGGGCGTGGAAATAATGCCGAAAAAAACCACTAAAAGTATTTTACGCGAAAACGTGGAAGGCAATAAGCGGATTAGTGAAATCTTATCTCAGCCGGAGATCAGCGGCGCCGATTTGAAAAACATAAGAAATGAATTGGGCATACCTCTGGAAGAAATAGCTCAGGAAACCAGAGTGCGCTTGGATTACCTGACTTGTATCGAGGAAGATAAGGTAGAACGCCTGCCGGCAAAGGCTTTTCTCAAGGGTTTTGTCAAAGCGTATTTGAAGATTCTTTGCCTGGAGCCGTTGGATGATATTTTCGCTCGCTATATAAAGTGGCTGGAAAGCGCGACGAAGAAGAGCTGAATTAAAGTAGGTGTATTATGAAAATAATAACTCTGATTACTTTTTTGCTTTTTTGCCGATGAATACACCCTACACCATGACTCCCGAAATGGTCGCTGACGCGGTGAAGAGTTTTAAACCGAAAATTTTGTATCCCTACCATTTTCAATTGGGAAAATCAGATATTCCAAAGCTCGGGCAGCTTTTGCAAAACGTAGCGGATGTAGAGCTGCGCGTGCGCAATCAGAAGTAAGCTAACGTTTCTATTTATAAGGGAATTATAGTTTACGAAGGCGTTTTCGTCACGCCATTTCTCTGTCGTTAGTGATTTGAAAAAACCTTTAATCTCAAATATTTTACAAAGCACCATAACAGTTTGAAGCGCTTGACAATTTATGTTAAACGACAATAATTATCGGTATTGCTTTGTATTGCGCAACTAATTGGTGAAAACAGATGAGTATTTATGAATACGTAGCGCTGGATGAAAAGGGGCGGGAGAAAAAAGGATTTATCGATGCCACAGGCCTGACGGCGGCGCGTCAGCAGTTGCGCGAGCAGGGCGTATATCCGGTAGAAATTAACCCGTCCACGCAAAAAAAAGAGGCGAGCCTTTCCAGCATTCTGGAAATCAACATCTGGCAGCGGATTTCGGCCAAGGAAATATCCGTTTTTACCCGCCAGCTTTCCACTTTGCTTGGCGCGGGAATTCCGCTGGTCCCTTCATTTAACGTGTTGCTGGGGCAAACTAAAAACCCGCTTTTACGTAAGGTGCTGGCGCAGATTCGGGGGGATCTTACCGAAGGTAAAAGCTTTACGGCAAGCATGGAAAATTTTCCGCGTATCTTTCCACCTTTTTATCTCAACATGGTCAAGGCCGGCGAAGCGTCCGGAACAATAAATCTGGTTTTGGATCGCCTTGCTGATTTCAGCGAAAGCCAGCAGGCACTGATGAGCAATATACGCTCGCTCTTGATTTATCCCATCGTGATGTTTATTGTGGGCACGCTGGTAATATTATTCATGATGACTTTTGTTGTTCCTCAGATTACCGAAATATTTTCTGATATGCACCAGACGCTTCCTTTAATTACGACAATTTTAATCGGCATCAGTGATTTTTTAAAATTGTTCTGGTGGCTGGTTCTGCTTTTAATTGCCGCAGTTATTGTTGTTTTCAAATACGCGACAAATACTACTCAGGCGGGCAGGCGCTGGTGGGATTCTGTGCGTCTTAAGGCGCCGGTATTCGGCGCGATAAATATGAAAATCGCTATCGCCAGATTTTCCAGAACGCTGGCCACGCTTTTGCAAAGCGGCGTGCCGCTCTTGACGGCGATGGATATCGTGCGCAACGTGGTTAACAATGTAATCGTAGGGGAAACCATTACCCGGGCAGCTAAAGACGTTGAGGAAGGCCAGAGCCTGGCAGCGCCCCTGTCGCAAAGCGGACTTTTTCCGCCGATGGTAACGGAAATGATTGCTGTCGGAGAGCAAAGCGGTTCACTGGAAAAAATGCTCAACCGCGTGGCAAACGCGTATGAAACGGAAGCTCAGGCCGATACTCTGGCGCTGACCTCGCTTATGGGGCCGCTGATGGTTTTAGGTATGGGTCTTATCGTTCTTTTTATTGTTGTCGCGATTTTACTGCCGATTTTTGAAATGAACCAATTAATTAAATAAAAGTTGCGCAGGGCGCACTGGAAAGAGGAGAGGTGTTATGAAAGCAAATAGGCAAAATAAAAAAAGAGAGCACGGTTTTACGCTTATCGAGCTCATGGTGGTTATCGTTATTCTGGGCGTGCTGGCCGGTTTGATCATTCCCCGCGTTATGGGCAGACCTGATGAAGCGCGTCAGGCCAAAGCAAAAATTCAGATGGAAAGCATGGAAACCGCGCTGAAGCTCTACAAGCTGGATAACGGCAACTATCCCACAACTGAACAGGGTTTGAGGGCGTTAGTGGAAGCGCCGACTGTCGGGGCACTGCCCCGAAATTGGCGCGCCGGCGGTTATCTGGAAAAAGGAAGAGTTCCCAAAGATCCCTGGGATAATGAATTTGTTTATATCAGTCCCGGAACGCACAGTGATTTTGATTTGATTTGCCTGGGAAAAGACGGTGAGCCGGGCGGAGAAGGTTTTGATGCGGACATCAATAACTGGGAAATTGACTAAGCCCGCCCGCGCGTCAGCATATGCATGGAAAGCGGGATTCACGCTTGTCGAAATCATGGTGGTTATCGCGCTCATCGGTATTATTCTGGTTCTGGCTGTTCCCACTACAAGAAATGTTTTAACTGGCGACAGTCTTAAAAAGGCGTCCCGTCAGCTCATCGGGCTGGAAAGAAAATTGCGTGTGGAAGCTGTCCGTGATCAGATAGATTATATTTTATGTATCGATTTGCCGACAGCCAGCTATTGGATTGTAACTGCTGACATGACGGCGGAAAAGGAGCATGAAATAAAAAACAGCGCCAGAAAGCTCTCCACGGGCGTGCAGATTCTGGATATTGTTTTTCCGGGAAACAAAAAATTTTCCGAAGGAGAAGTAAGGATCAGATTCGGGAAAAACAGTATATGCCCGCCCATGGTCATTCATCTGGGCTATGAAGAAGAGAAGATGACCATAGTGGTCAATCCCTTTATGGGCGTAACCGGTATTTATAACGAATATAAAGATATATCGCTGGAAGAAGGAATGGGAAGTGAACGTATCCGCCTGTAAAAAGATAAAAATAGCAAACAAAAAGGCGGCCGGATTTACGCTGGTGGAAGTGTTGGTTGCCGTGGCGATTTTGGCTATCGCGCTCGTAGCCGTTTTTCAGCTGCAATCGCAGAGCGTTTCCATGGCTACGGACGCACGCTTCGTGACTAGCGCCTCGCTTTTGGCGCAAAGCAAAATGGCGGAAGTGGAATCAGGTAACTCTTTTTCCGGTATAAATCAGGAAGGTAATTTTGGCGATGATTACCCTCAATACGGCTGGCGCGTGGAAGTTTCCGACACCAAGATTGCAAAATTCAAGAAAATCGAAGTAACCGTTTTTAATAAAGATATGCCGCGGGGCGGCACCTATAAGCTGGTTCTCTATAAAGAGGCGGGCGTGTAAATCATGGTTTTTCGACCAACTAATAAAAATAAATTTTCCCGCGGTTTTACGCTACTGGAAATTCTTCTGGCCATATTTATTCTGGGCGTGGTGTTGACCACCGTTTACGCTTCCTACAGTTATTCTTTGCGGATTGTTCACGATGTTACCTATGAGCAGAAAGTTTATAAAGCGGCCCGGCTGGTGTTTGACAGAATGATTAAAGATTTATCTTCCCTGCAGAAATCCGGCGAGGAATTTTTTCTGAAATCGGAAAAAAATATGATGGATGGCCATGAATTTCAAACGCTTACGTTCTGGTCGGCGGCGCATCTTGATTTTGACGAAAAAGCGGTAACGCAAAGGCCGGCTGTTATTTCTTATTTTGTGAGGAAAAGCGAAGAGGGTGAAAGTATTTCCCTGCTTAGAGGCGATGTGCCCGGCGTCGTGCCTGAAGAGCCGGAGAAAAGCGAACAGCGCGGATTTGTGATTTGCGAGAAAATCAATAAGCTGAAATTTTTGTTCTACGATGAACGCGGCAGGGAAACGGAATCCTGGGATTCCTGGCCGACACCGTCCAGGCAGCAAAGCAAAGTTCCCGCGGCGGTAAAGATAGAGATGGAACTTGAAAATAAAAACGATGCCGAAAGGCCGTATAAATTTATGACCACAATATTTATACCGGCAAAAAAGTGAAGTTGATGGGTAAGAAAATATTAAATAATCGTGGTATCGCGCTCATTACCGTTATCCTGATTGTCAGTGTGCTGATAGCTTTTGCCATCGAGCTTAATCGTTCATCGCGCGCTGATATTTATGACGCGGCAAATGTAAGCGACGGCATTAAACTTACGTATATTGCCAAGTCGGGGGTCTATGGAGCCGTTGCCGTGCTCGATGCTTCCAAAAACGAATACATCAGCCTGCTTGATGAATGGGCAAACATGGAAACATTGTCAGTTCAATCG
Source organism: uncultured delta proteobacterium (assembly GCA_963813455.1). Lineage (GTDB taxonomy): Bacteria > Desulfobacterota > Syntrophia > Syntrophales > Smithellaceae > UBA4810. The sequence goes on along the minus strand of CAWEZF010000012.1, from coordinate 388,893 downwards.
AAAGAGCTTTTTGAAGGCGGCTACTTCATTGTCCGCGTGGAAGATGAATCGGGGAAAATTCCGCTCAACAAGCTGGTTAAAAGTGACGGAAATGAATATAATAACGAAATAAAGAATGCTTTGGAGCGTTTACTGAAGCTGCCGGAATTCGGGCTAGACGACGCAATAGCCGGGGAAATTGTAGCGGCCATTAAAGATTGGATTGACGCTGACAGCGATGTGACGAGTGGCGGCGCGGAAAGTTCTTACTACCTTTCGCTGGACCCGCCTTACCAGGCGAAAAATAAGCCGCTGGATTGCATTGAGGAATTGCTTATGGTAAAGGGTGTAACGAAGGAAATTTTTGCCGGGACGCTGGAAAAACCAGGGTTGGCTCAATATGTTACCGTGGTTGGTGACGATGACGGAAAAATCAACATTAATACTGCCCCGGTAATGGTTCTGCGAGCGTTATTGCCTGATGATGATGTGGAATTAGCTCAAGAAATTGACGAATTCCGGCGTGATAAGGGAAACGAAAATGATATAGCTAAAGTGGATTGGTGGCAGGGCTTAGGCGCAGACGATATCAAAGTCGGCTTGAAGGTGAAAAGTAATTTTTTTAAAATAATATCCTCCGGAAAAATGAATGATATGGAACAGACCATAACGGCTATTTTAAACAAACCGGATAAAAAGATACTCCAGTGGAGAGTTGATTAATGCAGGGAAACTTACTGGGGCTGGATATCGGGGCCAAAACAATTAAGGCGGTTTTGCTTGTCGGGCGTGGCGCGGCGGGCGGAAGGCTTCTTGCCGCTGAAGAAGTGAATATTGAAGAATGCGGCGGTTTGGAGCCGGCGCTTAGCAAACTCGCGGAAAACAGCTCCTTCAAAAATGTATCATGCTGTATTTGCCTGCCGTTTGATGACGTAATGCTAAGGCAGGTAACCCTTCCTTTTCGCGATGACGGCAAAATCAGAAAAACACTGGCTTTTGAAATGGAACCGCTGATTCCCTTTGCTAAAGGCGAAGTGGTCATCGATTATTTAAAGTCTGACGCGGGAACTCTCCTGGCGGCCGCTGTTCCCCAGAAGGTTATTAAGAATCTGATTGAAGCGGTGGAAAAAACTTTATCGGCGGATGTCGTGATCATTGATGTATCACCCGCGGCGCTGGCTTACCCGGTAATGGAAAATAATCCCGCGGATGAGAGCGCCATGGTTCTGGATATCGGCGCGTCGGGCACCCGCGCCTGTTTTTATGAAAACGGCGCGATAGTCCAGATGCGTTCTTTCGCCTTCGGCGGTGACGCGTTGGTCGCTGCATCGGCGCGGGGAAAAGCGATAGAAAAAGCCGAAGCGTTACCGATTTTAATTAAAGGATTGCCTGATAATGTAGATGCTGTTGACGAACTATGCCGGAAGTTTTGCCAGGAGATGAAAAACACAATCGAGATTATGAAAATAAACGGGGTGCTGAAAAAAGATATATCCCGCATTATGGCAACCGGCGGCGGTTCGTTGTTTGGTTTTTTGATAAAAGAACTGAAGAATTGTTTTTCTTTATCGGTTGAGATTATGGATCTGGCACGAATTAACAAAATTGAAATCGCGCCAGGTGTGAAGGAAAAATATCATCCGCAGTTTATGAGCACGGCACTGGCGGCATCTGTCAGGTTAGCTTCCCGCGGCAGTGGTTTCAATTTCCGGCAGGGTGAATTTGCCGCGAAAGGAGCGGGTTTCGGCGCCAAAGATCAGCTGCGCCGGGCGGCTATAGTCGCGGCGGTAATAATATTTTTGGGTCTGGCTAATCTGATCGGCGGTTACGCCCTGCAGGTTCATCAGGCCAGTATCATTAAAAAGAAAATCGCTTTGATTTTCAAGAAAAATTATCCTGAAGCCCAGGCGATGGTGGATCCCCTCCAACAGCTCAAAACAAAGCTTGCCGAAGAAAGGAAAACGTTAGGTTTTTCTGAAGGGGCAAAAGATATAGCAGTGGCGGATATATTAAAGGAAATATCCGCGCTTATTCCTCCCGCGATGGATGTGCTTATTTCTGATTTCAGTTACGAAAACGGAGTTGCGCTGATCAGCGGACGGGCTCAGGATATGGATGTTGTTTCCGCGGCAAAAAACGAGCTGATGAAATCGAGCCTTTTTAAAGATGTTGTTCTTGGTTCAACAAGCCTGGCAAAGGGAGCGGACAAAGTTGAATTCAGCATGAGGATTGAGCTGAAATGATTAAAGAGTTTTGGAGCAAACTGGAGAAAAAACAGCGCTACATGATGGCCGGAGCGTGCGTGGTTGTTTTTATCGCGCTACTTCTGGAACTTGTTATCTTTCCTTTTGGGGAAGCCATGGCTAAATCCAGGCGGTACGTTGCTGCAAACCAGGTAAAGCTCGAAGAAATGGTTCAGCTTGACGCTGAATTTGCCCGGCACAGGGATAAAAGGGCTTCGATAAACCAGGTTATATCAACCCGCAGCGCGGAGTTCAGTTTGTTTTCTTATCTGGAGAGAAAAGCGGCGCAGGCGCGCGTTAAAGGAAACATCAAGCATATGAACGCTTCCCGCGGCACGCAATCAGCGGCTTTTGAAGAAACGGTTGTGGATTTGCAGCTGGAAAAAATCACTATCCGGCAACTTACCGATTTTCTGTATCTCGCGGAGTCTCCCGATGATTTGGTAAGAATTAAAAGAATCAACGTGAATAAGATGAAGGAAAGCCCGGAATATTTAAACGCGCAGATGCTTATTGCCTCGATTACTGCGCCGGGCCAGCGCAGGGGAGGCAAATAACGGCATGAATTTTCTCAGAAAAAAAACTCTATGGTATATTCTTTATGGAATACTTATTACGGTTTTATTTTTCTATCTGCTTTTTCCCGGCGAGCTCGTAAGAAGCAGGCTGCAGGGTTTTTTCCAAGCAGCCGGTTATTCCGTTAAATTGTCGGCGTTGCGCCCATCTTTCCCTCTGGGTTTAAAATTAAAAGATGTTTCGATAAATCCCGTTGCCCGTCCCGGCCGCTTTCTTCAAATCAGGACAATAGACGTCCAGTATTCTTTGCTGAGCTTTATTCGTAAAAGCACGTATTTCAGTTTGAACGGCAAAGCTTACGACGGCAGTTTCAGCGGCAATATCGCGATACCTTCGCTTAAAAAACCATATCCGCCGTCCGAAGCGAAATTGAATTTTAAAAATTTGGATTTGCTGAAATTTGGGCTTATCAGCAATGAACTGGGGCGTCAAATTGCGGGCAAGGCCAACGGCACTTTGAATTATAGCACGGACGGCGCGGGCAAAATAACAGCGGGCGCGTTAAAGATTTCTATTGCCGGAGGCACTTATCCTTTAGATCAGCCGTTTTTGGGAATAAATAAAATTGATTTTACGTTGGGCGAAATTCAGGCCGTGTTTCAAAAAGAAAACATCAATCTGGAGCGCCTCGAGCTGTCCGGCGGTCAGATAAATTGTTCGCTTGCGGGGAATATTATTCCGGCGGAAAGCTTAACGCAAAGCAGGCTGGATTTAAACGGCACAATGGAAATTGTCGGCAAGGATAAAGTGAAAATGAAAGTAACCATAGGCGGAACACTGGCAAATCCCGTCTTTAAATATAATTAATGCGTGAGCGTATGCTGGATAAAATTCAACCGGTTTTTGATAAATGGATAACTAAAGGCAGGGATTTTTTCTCAAATTCTTCCCTTGATCCCGCCAAACTGCGTGCCGCGGCTGTATTTGCCGCGATAACCATTATATCATATCAGGGAGTAAGCCTTTTTTACAAAATGGTCAGTTTTATGGTTATCAGCAAATCATCTTCGGCGGTGGCTTCCGTTTCTTATGACAGCGCCGCGCAAGCCGCAAAAAGAGAACCATTACCCGCCTATGCGGTGATAACGGATCGCAATCTTTTTAAAACTACTTTAAAAGAGGTGGCCGGTGAAGGTGGAGGATTATTAGCTTCCGGCGAAGAAGTCGCGGAATTTGACCTGAAAGGAACTATCGCCGGCACGGATTCTTTCGGCTATATTATTATTGAAGAGAAAGCCAGCAAGAAACAGCGTTTATACAAACTGGGCAGCATGATCGGTTCAGCCAGAGTAGTCAGCATTTCGCGAAACACCGCGACGATAAACAGAGGCGGCAGAGATGTAACCCTTAAAATCAAGCAAACTCCGGAAGGATCTGTTTTAGGTTCAGATTCTTCTCCCGCGCGGCCCACGCGTAGCGACGTCGCTCGCGGCCGGATGGCGGTAAGCAGAAGCGAAGTCACCGAAAAACTTCAGGATTTACAATCGATTATGACGGACGCGCAGGTGCGTCCTTATTTTGAAGCCGGCGCTCAGCAGGGGTTTATTATTTCCAACATCAAACCGGGTAGTCTTTACCAAAAACTAGGTTTGCGAAACGGGGATGTAATTATTGATGTGAATAACAAAGCTATGCAAAGCGCCGATGATATTATGGAACTGGTAAATTTGATGCAATCAGGGCAGAATATAGCGGTGAATATGAAAAGGGGCGGAAAGCCTGAAAGCATAAATTATTCTTTTAAATGACAAAGAGAAAAGATAAAGCGTTTAACTATGTATGCCGAATTTTTTGGTTTAAAAGAGAATCCTTTTAATTTATCGCCGGAGCCGCGCTATTTGTTCCTTAGCGAACACCACCGCGACGCCTTGAATTGCCTGATCTATGGCATCAAGGAGAAAAAGGGATTTGTGTTGCTTTCCGGCGGAATCGGACTGGGAAAAACGACAATCTGCCGCAGCCTGCTCAATTCGCTGGATGATTCGGTGGAAACGGCGCTGATTTTCAACACCGCTATTTCCGATGAGGATTTGCTGGAGACAATACTTACTGAATTCGGCATCAGGATAAGAAAAGAAACAAAAACAAAAAAGACTTATATTGACGCGCTGAACAAATTTCTGCTTAAAAATTATGCCGCGGGAAAAACCGCGGTTCTTTTAATTGATGAAGCGCAGAATTTGTCTTATGGAGTTTTAGAGCAGATAAGGATGCTTTCCAATCTGGAAACCGAGCAGGAAAAATTACTGCAGATTATTTTAATCGGCCAGCCGGAACTAAACTCTACATTGCTGCAGCCGGCGCTTAGGCAGCTAAATGAAAGAATCACGGTAAGATACAATCTTTCGCCTTTATCGCCGCCGGAAGTGCGCGCTTACATCGACCATCGCCTGAAAGTGGCGCATGGGCCGGGGCCGCTTAGTTTTACCGGCTCCGCGATTAATCTCATTTACAGTTTTTCAGAAGGAATTCCGCGGCGGATTAACGCTTTGTGCGACAGGGCGTTGTTGATTGCTTACACAAAAAATGTCAGCAAAATCAGCCGTAAGATTGTGAAGTTGGCGGTAGCGGATATCGGGACTGATTATTTTCAGAAAACGATGAACGGCTGGAGAAAAATCTGGACACGCTTGAGTGCTTAGGCGCTCGCGTAAGTCCTTGACCAACAGGGTATTATGAGCTACATAAACGACGCTTTACGCCGGTTGCAAAAAGAAAAAGGGTCTCCTTACGAAGCTTACAGCCATCTTCTTGGCTCTTCGGGGAAGAAACCAAAGCAGCGATATTCAAAGTGGATGTCGCTGGCGGGGATACTGATTGTATTTTGCTTTGCTGGGGGGATGATTCTTTTTTTAAACTCTCTGGGTGTAAATAAAGTTCGGCCTGTGTCTTATGATGTTGTTTTGCCGCCCCAACCGCAAGTTTTTGCAAAACCGGAGCCGGCAAAGACTCAAGGCGTGACGCGGCCAAAAGCTCTTCCCAAAAGGGGTGACGCGTCAGCGGTATACGCCGAGGCGCTGCAGAACCACCGCGAAGGAAAACTCGATCAGGCTAAAAGGCTCTATGGAAAAGCGGTTAGCATAGATTATCAAAACGTGCAGGCTCTGAATAATCTGGGCGTTATTTATATGGGACAGAAAGATTATAACAGAGCGGTTAAGTATTTTAGTGACGCTCTGAGCGTTGATACCAGATACGTTGACGCTCATTATAATCTGGCGTGTGTTTACGCTCAGAAAAAAGATAAGGATAGAAGTTTATTTTATCTCAAAAACGCGGTTTTATTTAACCCGCAGGCAAAGCGCTGGGCTAGGGAAGATAGCGATTTAAAATATTTGCACAACTTGCCGGAGTTTATTAATTTAACAAAGGAGCGGGGGCAGATTCCATGAAAAACCCCAAATTAAAAAGTAAAATCGGTTTGTTTTTCTGTGGCGTTTTAACGCTGATGATGTTTTATGTTTTGGCGGATTTTGCTTCAGGCGCGAGAATCGCCGATACCGAAAATACGGAAAAGGAAGCTGTAACAACTGCTCCCGAAAGCGCGCCAGTGATTCAGCCGGCGCCGGTTGAACCAGCGCGGGAGCCGCAAATTCAAAGAAAAAGGACTCGCCGGCCAGCAGCGCGCCCCGCGGAAAAAACACTCGAGCAGTCGCCCTTAAAGCAAGCTTCTCCTAAAGCGGCAGAGATAGAACCTGATAAAGAAGTTCCGTTGCCCGGGCAGGATATTGTCGCTGATCCACAGAAAACGGCGGAACAAACAACCGTGAAATCGCCCGTAAAGCGACAGACGGCAAAGCAGGCGCCTCCGGCCAGAAAGCAGGCCGCGCCGAAATTTGTAACCATTGATTTCGACAACGTGGATATCGGGGTGTTTATAAAATTTGTCAGCGAACTTACCGGCAAGAATTTTATTATTGACGATAAGGTCAGAGGCAAAGCAACCATCCTCTCGCCTAAAAAAATACCCCTTGAAGATGTCTATAAAGTCTTTTTATCCGTTCTGGAAGTCAACGGTTTTGCCACCGTGGAGTCAGGGAATGTGATTAAAATTGTGCCCGCTATTTCCGCGCGCGAAAAAAGCCTGGAAACGAGGTTCAAAAAAGAGATCAGCGATCCTGATGATAGATTAGTCACGCAGATAATACCTTTGGAGCGCGCCAATCCCGACGAGATAAAACGGGTTTTGGATCCTATTGTTTCCAAAACCAGTTCGGTCCTTTCTTATCCACCGGCGGGCATGCTGGTGGTTACCGATTATCTTTCCAATATTAAACGGCTCCAGGATATTGTGAGCGCGCTGGACGTTGAAGGAGCGGGCGATCAGATTTCCTACATTCCGCTGCGCAATGCTTCCGCTTCGGAAGTGGTAAAATCACTTACGGCAATTTATCAGCAGCGCCGCCCCACAGCCGCGCCGATCAGAATAGTTCCCGATACCAGAACTAATTCCGTTATTTTGCTGGCCAGCACGGCCGATACGGAAAATATGCGCCGGCTGATTGACATGATGGATAAGGATTTGCCACGAGACGAATCCAATATTCAGGTTTACCGCCTGCAAAACAGCGTGGCCGAAGATTTGGCCAAGGTGCTAAGCAGCATTGTTCAGGGAAGCGGCTCCGCGCAAGCGGCGGGAACGCCCGGCGCGCCAAGAACTCCGATGCCTGTTGTTTCCAAAAACGTTCAGGTAGTTCCCGATAAGGCGACCAACACGCTCGTGATTATGGCTGAACGCGAGGATTATAAAGTTCTGGAAAGTATTATCAGGCAGCTCGATGTGCCGCGCCCGATGGTTTACATTGAAGCCTTGATTATGGAAGTCAATGCCAATAAAGGTTTTAAACTGGGTGTGGAATGGCGCGGTCTTAAGAGATACAGGTGAAGTAGCATAATCTGACAGGTAGCTCATCAGGCGGCATTTATTGGTTCCGGCGGCGCTGGCACTAGCGGAAGTCCCGGTGGTTATAATATATTCCTAGTATAGTATGATTACAGCAGGACTGGACAACGCTACTTTCCCTGCAGGGTTTTCCATGGGCATTATTGGTGCCGGTATTAAAATCGGCGATATACTTTTTCCCAACATTGGCGCGGTTGTTCAGGCTTACAGAACGGATTCGGAAGTATCTATTCTTTCCACGCCGCAGATTATGACGCTGAATAATGAAGAAGCGGAAATAAATGTCGGCTCCAATGTGCCGTATATTACCCGTCAGGAAACACAATCTACTACTGCTACAAATACTTTAAATTACAACCAGTATGAATATCGAGATGTCGGCGTTATCTTGAAAATTACACCGAATATCAATGAAGAAGACTTCATCCGCCTGAAAATATCTCAGGAGGTGACCAAAGTAATCTCCGGTGCTGCCGAAGGAAAACCGACAACATTAAAAAGAACGGTCAAAACCGCGGTGGTGGTTAAAGATAAAGAAACAATTGTTATCGGCGGCTTGATTGGCGACAGCACGGAGGATAACGATTACAAGGTGCCGTTTTTAGGCGAGATTCCTATTTTGGGCTGGCTTTTCAAAACAAAGGGCAAAGCCCGGGAAAAAACAAATTTATATGTTTTTATCACGCCGCACATTGTCCGCACGCTGGCCGATGCCAACGCTTTATATAAGGAAAAGAAAGATTCCATGGGCAGAGTGGAAGAAGGCGTGATCAAGCTGGATAAGAAAAAACCGCAAACCGCGCCGGAAAGTAAGCCCCAGCCTGCCGAAGACGCGGCTCCAAACCCATCTTAGCCTAGGCGGATTCTTTTATGTCCACAATACACACTGCTCTGAAAACATCAAAAAAAGCGCAAAAAGATTCGCCCGCGCCGCCACAGGTTAAGGCTCCCGTTTTGTCTTTAGAATCAAAATTAATGCTGGCCGGTGTTTCCGCCGAGGCTTTGGAAGAAGCGCGCCAGGCGCAGGGCAAAAACGGTGCCGGTTTTTTTGAGTTTCTGTTGCGCAAAAAAGCGATAAGCGAGACTGAACTGCTAAAAATTTTTTCCGATCATTTTGATCTTTCCATTGTCAGCGAATTACCGCTGGAAAATATTGATATTGGATTCACACAGGAAGTTTCCATTCAATATTTGAAAAAACATAAAATGATGCCTTTTGTTACCGCCGAATCCGCTCTTATCGCCGTCAACGACCCCGCCAACTTTCAGCCTATTGATGATCTGCGCAGGCTGTTGCAAGCGCCTGAAACCTCAATTGTTTTGGCGCGACAGGAGACGATTGTGGCCGCCATAAACATGGCCTATGACATGAGCCGCGCTTCCGCCAAGGATTATTTTGATGAAATGAGCGAAACCTCCGCCGATGAACTGATTTCGGAAATAGACGAAACGGCTGATTTGCTCGACGAGGTCAACGACGCGCCGATTATTAAACTGGTCAATCTTATTGTTTCCGGCGCGATTAAAGACCGGGCGAGTGATATTCATGTCGAACCATATTCCGGCAATTTGAAAATCCGTTATCGTATTGACGGTATTTTATACGATATTTTGACGTTGCCGCGCCGCGTGCAGTCTCCTCTGATTTCGCGCATCAAAATCATGGCAAAACTAAACATCGCGGAAAAACGCCTGCCGCAGGACGGGCGCATTGAAATAAGAATCGCCGATCGCCTGATTGATATACGCGTTTCGATTATTCCCACGGCTTTCGGCGAACGGGTTGTTCTGCGCCTGCTGGATAAATCCGCCAATATTTTAAAATTGTCTGACTTGGGCATGCATGATGAACGCATCGCGCTGCTTAACCAGCTGATTAAATCACCTTACGGCATTCTTCTGGTTACAGGCCCCACCGGCAGCGGTAAAACAACAACGCTATACGCGGCGCTTTCCACGATCAACCGGCCGGAAATAAATATCATCACCATTGAAGACCCGATTGAATATCAGATAGACGGTGTGGGGCAGATCCAGGTCAATCCCAAGATAGATTTGACTTTTGCCTCGGGGCTGCGCTCCATCGTGCGCCAGGACCCTGATGTTATTCTCATCGGAGAAATCCGTGACCGGGAAACCGCCGAAATTGCCATCCAGTCGTCTCTGACCGGCCATTTGGTTTTTTCGACTCTCCATACCAATGACGCGGCCAGCGCCGTTACCCGACTGATTGATATGGGCATCGAGCCGTTTCTGGTTACCTCATCCGTTGTCGCGATTATCGCGCAGCGCCTGGTGCGCGTGCTGTGCCCGCACTGCAAGGAAGAATATGTGCCGGATAAGGAATCTCTGGCTAATCTTGCCCTGAATAAATCCGTGCTGAAGGATCATACTTTCTACCGCAAAAAGGGATGCAACCTGTGCATGCAGACCGGTTATCGCGGCAGAACGGCTATCTTTGAAATAATGACCGTCGATGATGAAATAAAAAAACTTATTTTAAAAACATCAGACGCAAATCAGATTAATGAACTGGCTATAAAACACGGCATGATTACCCTGCAGCAAGACGGCATTCAAAAGGTGATGAGAGGAATCACGACAACGGAAGAAGTATTGCGTGTCACCCGCACCCTCAAACGCACGGAAGGCGTTGATGATATAATCATAGAGACCTGATGGCAAAATCCAAAGGTAAAATCGAATTTTATAAAATGAGCGGCAGCGGCAATGATTTTATTATCATTGACAACCGGGATTTGTCGCTTAATGTGGGCGACCTGCCTTCGTTTGCCCGCAAAGTTTGTCAGCGGAAAATTTCCGTGGGTGCCGACGGGCTGCTTTTGGTTGAACCTTCAAACATCGCCGATTTTAAGTGGCAGTTTTTCAATTCCGATGGTTCCGTCGCGGAAATGTGCGGCAACGCCAGCCGCTGTGTGGCGCGCTATGCTTATCTTAAAGGCATTGCCCCAAAAAAAATGTCTTTTGAAACGCTCGCGGGCATTATTTCTGCCGAAGTAAATGATGATGTCGTTAAGGTGAGGCTCACCGACCCTTCACCATTAAAACCGGGAATGAAAATCAATATTAATGGCAGCGAAATCATTTTAGACTGTATTGATACAGGGGTGCCCCATGCTGTTTGTTTTATTGATAATGTGGAAAATTGTGCCGTGGTAGAAGACGGAAGAAAAATCCGCCGTCATGAATATTTTCAGCCCAGAGGAACCAATGCCAACTTTGTCAGTGTAATTGACCGGCATAAAATTCGGGTGAGAACCTACGAACGGGGCGTGGAGGATGAAACGCTGGCCTGCGGCACGGGGGATGTTGCTTCAGTTCTGGCCGCGGCGCAAAGAGGGTTGGTGGACTCCCCCGTAGATGTTATCGTGCAAAGCACAGAGACTCTGCGCATATATTTCAGCCGTAAAAATGACCGCTTTGCGGAAATTTATCTTGAAGGTCTGGTAAAAATAGTTTATCAAGGTTTTCTTTTTGAAGAAGCTTACAAATAATGTAATTATTTCAGCAATTAAATGCTTGAGTGTTGTCATTCCGGCGAAGAAGCTGTGTCATAATAGCATGAAGAGCCATAAAAGCTGTCATACCGGCGAAAGCCGGTATCCAGAACTTACTGATAGTACTGGATTCCCCCGTGTCAAGCACGGGGCAGGCTCAAAGTCGCGCTTCGCTGGAATTTATCCGGCGCATGCTGGACGGAATGACGAATTTGTGATTACGACACAGCATCGAATGTCAGAATTCAGGAATTATTAATTAATAGTTTTTAAACATTTTATTGGAGGTTTAATTTGCAGACAGCCGATCGTTTGAAAAAAATACCGCCCTATCTTTTTATGGAGCTGAGAAAAAAAATCAACAAAGCCAAAGCCGAAGGCGTGGATGTAATTTCACTGGCCATCGGCGACCCGGTGGAAGCAACGCCGGATTCGGTTATTGATGAATTATGCCGTACCTCACGCGAGCCCGTAAACCATCGTTACCCGATTGACGAAGAAAAAGGAATGCTCTCTTTCCGCAAAGAGATCGCGCGCTGGTATGCCGAACGCTACAATGTGAGCCTTAATCCGGAGACGGAAATTCTGGGGCTTATCGGCTCCAAGGAAGGCTGCCATCATTTTGTTTTGGCGCGCGTCAATCCCGGCGATATCGTGCTGATGACTGATCCCGGTTATCCCGCTTATCGCTCGAGCATTTTGATGGGTGAAGGGATTCCGCACAACGTGCCCATTTTGGCGCAAAAATAATTATCTTCCGGTGCTTGAAGATATTCCCACGGAAATCGCCAAAAAAGCCACGGCGATTTTTCTTAATTACCCGAATAATCCCACGGGAGCATGCGCCAATCCTGAATTTTTTACAAAAGCTTGTGGCTTTCGCGCGGGAATTCGATATCGCGGTCTGCTACGATAATCCTTACGGCGAACTTGTTTTTGAAGGCCAGAAAAAAATCAGTTTTCTTCAGGCCAAAGGCGCGAAAGATGTTGGTGTAGAACTAAATTCTCTTTCCAAGCCTTTTAACATGTGCGGCTGGCGTTTGGGAATGGCCTGCGGCAATCCCGATTTAATCGCGGGTATCAGCAAAGTCAAAGAAAATACCGATTCAGGCGTCTTCAACGCTATACAATACGCGGGAATCGCGGCGCTGAAAAACGAGGCGGGTTTTGTCGATAAGATGTTAGGCATCTATGCGCGCCGCCGCGAGCTTGTTTTAAAAACACTAAAAAAAATCGGCATCGAATTTGATCCGCCACGCGGCACTTTTTATCTGTGGGTACCCGTGCCCAAAGGCATGACTTCACTGGAATTCACCAATCGTTTATTTGACAAAACGGCGGTAGTTGTTGCCGCCGGCACTGCCTATGGCCAATACGGCGAAGGCTTTGTGCGTTTTTCTTTGACCGTGCCGGATGACCGCCTTCACGAAGCAATGAGCCGGATTGAGAATGAATTTAAATAACGTCTTGTGTGACTGTACAAAAAAGTAATCGCGGTAATCTGTATTTTTGTTCTGCTTTGAATGCAACAGTTGCCGTATATGGCCGTCATTCCGGACAAGCGAAGCGCGATCCGGAATCCAGAAAAAAGTAGTTCAGAAGTACTTCCAAAAAAAGCTTAGATAGAGGGTTGGGTTAATCATGGAAATGGGCATTCTAGGCCTTCCCCAAAGCGGGAAGAGCACCTTGTTTGAAATAATGACAGGAACGAAAGGCAGTCAGCAAAATGAAGCTGTGCTGCGCGGACAGGCATCCGTTCCGGATGAGCGTTTTGATAAGCTTGTCGAAATCTATAAGCCGGCAAAGGTAACTCCCGCCAAGATTCCGTTTGTTGATGTTCATGTGATGGGAGAAAAACCGTGGGAATCGATCCGCCAGCATTTAAGCGGTGCCGATGGCATTTTGCACGTGGTTGACGGTTTTTCGCTGCCGGATGTTTCTCTGGCGCTCGACGCCTACCGCAAACTCGAAGATGAACTGATTCTGTCTGATTTGATCATCATCGAAAAAAAGATGGAGCGCACGGCCAAATTGCCCAAAAAAGCTGTCTCGGCGCAGGACGCGGCGCAAAATGAAATTCTGCCGCGCTTAAAGGATTGTCTGGAAGAGGGAAAACCACTGCGCACATTAGGACTGACACCAGCGGAGGAATTATTGTTGCGCAGTTTTTCTTTCTGGACTGTCAAGCCGGAACTGATTGTGGTCAATGTGGCCGAGGACAATCTTTCCTTTGCCGAAGATTTTGCTAAAGAGGCAAAATTGTCTGAGCCGGTGATGGGCATCTGCTGTAAAATTGAGGCGGAACTTACCGGCCTTGAGGCCGCGGAACAAAAAGAATTTCTTGCCTCTATGGGAATCGCCGAGCCCGCGTTCGGCCGTATTATCCGCGCCGCTTTTTCGTTATTGGGGCGCGTTTCTTTTTTCACTGTTGGTGATGATGAAGTAAAAGCATGGGTCATTCCCGTAAATACCAAAGCCCCCAAAGCCGCCGGCACGATTCACAATGATTTCGAACGCGGTTTTATCAAAGCCGAAGTTATGCGCTATAATGAATTTATCGCTCACGGTTCATCTGCCGCTCAGGTAAAAGCGGCCGGACTTTTACGCCTGGAGGGGAAAGAATACATTGTCCAGGACGGCGATATAATAAATTTTCGCTTTAATGTTTAATGAGGATATAAAACCATATATCAAATTAATTCTCCAGAAAGGACAGTTAACCAGCGTGAGTAAAAATATAATTTATCCCATATTGAAAAGATTATTTTATCCAAAACATTTATATCGAATCATACAGCTACAGCTGGGCAGGAAAAAGAAAAGGCAGGGCGTTTGATGATGCTCAGTTAAAATTGTTTTCAAAATTATTGCCGGGCGATTTTTTGCACTATGGATATTTTGAAGATGAAAACATTAAACCGGAAGATATATCCCTAAACGATATTTATCAGGCGCAGGAAAATTATGGCTGGCAGATTGTGGATCTTATTGCGGACACCACGCAACCAGTCTTAGACATAGGTTGTGGTATGGGCGGGCTGATCGCTTTGATGATTCAGAAAGATATTAAGGCAGTTGCTCTTACCCCAGATAAAAACCAGGCAAAACATATCAGAGAAAAATACGCGGATACCATGCTGCTGGAATGCCGCTTTGAGGATATGAAGGTGGATGATTATGTTTCTTTTTTTGGAGCAGTCATTACATCAGAATCGTTGCAGTATCTGAAGCTCGATCAGGCGTTGCCAATTATCGATAAAATACTCCAAAGAGGTGGCAAATGGCTTGCGTGCGATTATTTCAAGACCGGATTAAAAGGCGATAAATCAGGTCATAACTGGGAGTTGTTTGTTAAGAAGTTGAATGAATTTGGTTTTATAATAAGTTTTCAAAAAGATATTACCCCTAACATTTTACCAACCATTCGTTATGTTGACATGCTGACGACAAAAATAGGATTCCCGATAAAGGATTTTATTATCGAAAAACTGCAGGCAAAGGCGCCGGGAATACACTACGCGTTAGAAGGTGCCCTTCCCGAAATAGAAGCTAAAATCAAAAAAAATACCGACAAAACAGACCCGGTAATATTTGCCGCGAACAAGCGATATATGCTGTTGGTAATTGAAAGAAAATAAATATATTTTCGGATAATTAAATTTAAAGTGAGTGGTTATCTTCTCTTTCGAGGTAAATTTTTTATTTGCAATATATCCGCCACTTTACAAATCATTCCAAAACAGCTACCTATCTTCTGTAATAAATATAGGTGTTGATAATTAATGATTTTTTGAGGAAATTATATGAAATTATTTATTGTAACCGGCATGCCGGCGGCGGGGAAAAATATTGCCGCGCAATACGCACGTGAGCATAAATATCCCTTGTTTTCCACCGGTGATTTTGTCCGCGCGGAAATACGCAAAAGGGGAGTGAGCGGCGATCCGGAAATGTCGGCTAAAATATCTACCGAAATGCGCGGGCAAGACGGCCTGGGTGTCACACGCATGGCGGTTGCCGAAGCTTTGAAAACTAAAAGCGATGTGGTTTTTCTGGAAGGTATCCGCTCCTGGCCGGAGGTAGAATGGGTTCGTTCTCAGGCAGACTGCAATGTGATTGCCGTTGTCGCGCCTCGTAAGGCACGCCTGGAGCGCGTTAAAAAAAGAGGCCGTGAAGATGATTCCGCTCAGCATTTTGACCTTAGAGACCAAAGGGAAATCGAATACGGCGTTGCTGTCTGCATCGCGCTGGCCGACGCCTATGTGCTTAATACCGGCACAATAGAAGACGCGCTGGATCAGCTTGACCGGATTGTGCGGGGAAGTTAGACGTATTTTTAGAAAACAGAAAGAAAGTAGTTATGAGTGGGCCGCTTAATTGTTTATGCTGCGGCAAATGCTGCTTTGTTGATTTGACCGCTTACGCGCACAAAGAAGATTTCGAGCGCTGGCGCGCCCAAGGCAGGCAGGATATTCTGGAAATTATCGCACACCGCCATCTTCTATGGGCGGGAGACAGAATGATTTCCGTGGATACCGGCGATTATCCTTGTGAATGCCCTTTTCTTTACAGTGAAGGGAAAAAGTATATATGTTCAATATATGAGACAAGGCCGCAGGTTTGCAGCGAATATCAGCCGGGATCATCGCCTTTATGCCCGCAATGGAAACCTGGACAAAAGGATAAAAAGCTATAGTATTTCTATTAAAAATAACAAGCTGATACGAATAATAACCTTATTGGCGTTTCAGCATTTCCTCTATTTTTGTCAAAAATTCATCAGTGTCGGTAAGTGTTTAAAGCGATTATTTCACCGGGGCAGGTTGCTCTACGGTCTTTGGTGAGAATATTGGGGACTATCTGAGCAGCTTTTATCGGGATGTCGTTTTTCTCCAGGAATGTTTTTGCGGGTTCGGAGACCAGAGGTGTTTCAATACGCGATATTATTTGAGCATGGACAATAAGCTTTGCCGCCGCCAGTCCGATTACTTTGTCAAACAGAATAAAGCTTCTTTTTGAATCATGAAATCTTTTCAGGCATTCCCAAAGCGGTCTCAGCCCGCTTTCTCGCGAAGAAAAGATAATCTTATCGTTTTCGATAAGCGTCAGCGAATATTTAGTAAAATCCGGTTCCAAAATAATATTTATCCCTCAAGAAAATTTATTCATCAGCTTTCTGGTTATTTTTCCGCCGATGGTTTCCTCCGCGTGCAGGGCGCCGTAGGGGCAGATTTCGATACAGCAATAACAGCGGATGCAATTTTTATAATCGAATTTGATTTTTTCGGCAAGAGGTTCAATGGCTTTGGCCGGGCACAATGTCCAGCACTGTGAACACATCTCGCACAAAGAGTCATCACAGACGGGAAGAGCCATCGTGTGGCGGCGCATGAAGTTGTGCAGAAAACGAGGCCCCAAGATTAGGCCGGAAGATGGTGGTAGCTGAAAATCAGTAATCAGTGGCAACGTCACCCGTTACTTTAAAAGTGGGAAGCAATCCCATGGCTTCGGCATTTTTTAAAATAGGCGCGCTTGCGTAACTGATGCCCAGCATTTGGCATACGGCCATGTCCAACGCGAAACTGTCGTCGCTTCCCATGAGAACGCCTATCTGCCGGGGTTTTCCTCCTCTGCCCGGGCCTTCGCCTTCAAGGGCTAAGACGCCGTCGAGGATAGAAACGGTTGGCTTCACCGCCTGATGAATGGCTATAAGCAGACGGGCGAAAGCATCCGTATCGGTACCCGCGCGCATGTGCCACTGCGATTTTTTAAACCCGACAATACAGCCGAACATATTTTTCACTGCTAAAGTCAACAGCATCTGCGTGTGGGTTTTGAGTTTGGGCAGATTGATGATGATATCCGCTTCCATCACATCTTTGGCTATATCAATATGGCCATAAGGCTTGCCAATATCCACACTAACGGTATTTTTAAAAGGAGAGCAAATGACATCGAGGCCGGCCAACGCCTCATCGATTTTATTTGTTTTTAGAATACGTTCAAAAGAGCCGATGGCCGGAGAATCGGAAACCTGTGGTCGGGCTCCTTTTTCTAAAACATATTCCACCGCCGCTTTGATAACTAAAGGATGAGTTAAAATAGCATCTTCCGGCGAGGCGGCAGATAGCAAATTAGGTTTGATCAAAACACGGCAGCCTGGCTTTATCTTGTCCGCCGGCCAGCGTATCCATTATTTCGAAAACAACGGGTTTTAGGTGCTGATAATCATAATCGGCTTTACGGATAAGAACATCGGCCATAATAAATATGCCTTGTGATTGAATGGTGAAATTTAGCTTGCTTACACTTTTTTCTGGAGCCGATGGCCAGAATCGAACTGGCGACCTACTGATTACGAATCAGTTGCTCTGCCGGCTGAGCTACATCGGCGCCCAACTCCCTAAAGAGATGAGCTATTTATCTTATGGCGGACACCTTGTCAAGTTTTACATAATGGTTAAATTACCACAAATATTGACTTAATAGAGGTTTTCCTTTAACTTATAGAAAGTGAGCAATATGAAACTGGGAATGATTATCTTTCTTTTAGTCTTTTTTTGTCTTTACGGAAGCATTAATTTCTATTTCTTTTTCCGGTCAAAAAGCATTTTTCAATTTACGGGTCTTTTGCAGGCGGCTATCCTTTTTATCCTTGTGCTTTTGATTGTTGCGCCGGTGCTGGTGCGTGTGCTCGAATCGCTGCGTTATGAGCAGCTAGCGCGCGCTGTGGCCTGTATCGGCTATGTGTGGATGGCTTTTGTTTTTTTATTCTTCTTTATAAGTTTATCCCTAGATATTGTAAGGCTCGCCTATAAAATATTTGGTTCGGGCTCTTTTCAGTTTAGAACAATATTTTTTGGAATATCCGTTTTTCTGTCCGCTTCTCTGGTGATTTACGGATACATCGACGCGCAGCGGATAAGAGTTAAGCATCTGGAAATCGAAACTAAACATGTTCTGCCCGGCGATGGGAAACTTCGTATTGTTCAAATATCTGATGTTCACGTGGGAATTGTCATTCGCGAAAATCAAATTGCTCCAATTCTTGAACGCGTTCGTGAAGCGAAGCCTGATATTTTTGTTTCCACCGGTGATTTGCTCGACGGCGAATTGGATAATATCATGAATGACGCACAGCGCTTCGCACAAGTGCCTGCAAAGTATGGCAAATATGCCGTGTTGGGCAATCATGAATATTACGCGGGACTGAAACGCTCGATCGAATTTACCGAAGCCGCGGGTTTTAAACTTTTGCGCGATGAATTCGTTGAGGTGGCTGGAATAACAATATTTGGTGAAGACGATATCACCGGCAGGAAGCGTGGAGAAACAAAGAAAAGCGAATCTTTTCTGGAAGCCTTGTCTGAAGAACGTGACACCTTTGTTTTATTGTTAAAACATCAACCATATGTTGATAAGGAAAATAATTTCAATCTGCAGCTTTCCGGCCACACGCACGGCGGCCAGCTTTTCCCGTTTGGTTTTATCGTAAAATTATATTTTCCGAAAATTTACGGCCTGCATGAGTTATCAGAAAATAAACTTCTGTATGTCAGCCGCGGCACAGGAACATGGGGTCCTCCCGTGCGAGTTTTTGCTCCTCCGGAAATTACGGTTATCGATTTAATCGGGAAAAAAGAAAACTAGAATTCAGATCCTCGGATAAAATTAACAGCCCCGCATGCGCGGGGCTGATTTTTCTGATCATGACATTCTTTTGTCGGCAATTTGTTCTAGAAGTCTTTGCTATGGATGAATTTCACGGCGTTTTGGAAGATTACGAGGCCCTGGCCTTCTTCGGGGAGGTCTTCGCGTGTCCAGCGTGGGTGATTCGTGCGGTGTAGAAATGCTTCGGGATGCGGCATGAGGCCGAAAAGCCTTCCGCTTTCGCTACAGATGCCCGCGATGGCGAGCGCCGAACCGTTGGGGTTTAACGGATACTCCATCGTGAGTTTCCCCTCCGGCGTGGTGTAGCGGAAGACGACAAGGTTTTTTCTCTCAATTTCTTCGAGAACGGTCAGACTCTCCGGAATGAAATTGCCTTCCCCGTGGCGGACGGGATAATACACGACATCCAGGCCGCGCGTAAAGACGCAGGGGCTTTGGTCGTTGGCTTTAAGATACACCCAGCGGTCTTCAAAGCGGCCCGAGTTGTTGAACGTCAGCGTCGTGGTCTGCGTCGTGTAGTTGCCGTTTAAGGCGGGTAAAAGCCCCAGCTTCACCATTAACTGAAACCCGTTGCACACTCCCAGAATCAGGCCACCGCCGGAAATAAATTTGAGCAGCTCTTCGATGAGCATTTCATGGGCGCCGGCAATCGGCGCGTGCAGGAAGCGATTCGCGCCGGCTTTGGCCGAGCCCAGATCGTCACCGTCTAAAAACCCGCCAGGCAGGTTGAGAAAGTTGTAATCCGAAAGACGTTTTTCGCCATAAAGCAGCTCACTGATATGGACGATGTCGTATCGGTCCGCGCCCGCGAGCTTACAGGCGTGCGCCATTTCCATTTCGCAGTTGGTGCCGTTGCCGGTCAGAATTATCGCTTTAACCTTGTTTGCCATTTTTTCTGATCCTGTCTAAAAGTTCAAGGGCTTTTGCCACGTGTCTTTGAGTTTGCCGATTTTTTCGCAAATGATGGTTTTGCCGGAAAGGCCGCTGATGTTCAGCAGGCCGTCGCTGGTGACGAAACCGATTTCGCGCGCGACGTTTCCTGTCATCATTTTTTCGAATCTGGCCTGATGCTTGGGATGGATGGTCACGACAAAGCGGCTGGCCGTTTCGGAAAATAAAACGTAGTCATCGCGCTTTTTGCCGTGGTAGGGAACGTCCTTTAAATCGATGTTCAAGGCCCAGACCCCCGGCAAACGCGGTTTCGGCCAGCGCCACACCCAGGCCCCCATCGGAGCAGTCGTGGCAAGAGGCCACCAGTCCCGCCTTGATCGCCTTATGCAACGCGCGGTAGAGCTTCATAGCCTCTTTCGTGTCCACTTGCGGAACCTTGTTTCCAATCGCGCCATTTTGCGCAAACCACTCCGAACCGCCCAGTTCATCGCGCGTTTCTCCCAGAATGTAAACGAGATCCTGCGGGCGCTTCGCGTCCATCGTCACGGCCTTGCGCACATCGGCAATTTTTCCGATGACCGAATACAGAAGCGTTGGCGGGACGGAGATTTTCGTATTGCCGATGGAGTAGTCGTTTTTCATGCTATCCTTGCCGGAGATGCAAGGCACGCCGTAGGCGGTGGTTATATCATAGATCGCCATATTAGAGCGCACGAGCTGCGCGAGTTTGAAGTGGCCGTCTGGCGTTTTGTCGGATTGAACCGGATCGCACCAGCAGAAGTTGTCGAGTCCAGCGAGGTGATCGAGATCCGCGCCCACGGCCACGGCGTTTCGCACCGCTTCATCAATCGCGCAGGCGGTCATATGATACGCGTCGATATCACTGTAGCGCGGGCAGACGCCGTGCGCCACGACGACGCCTTCCATTGAATCGAGCACGGGGCGGACAATGCCCGCGTCCGACGGCCCGTCATTTTGAACGCCGACGAGCGGCTTTATCACCGAGCCGCCCTGAACCTCATGATCGTACTGGCGGACCACCGATTCCTTCGAGCAGATGTTCAGACGTGAAAGCATCTTGGAAAGCGCTTTGCCCATATGGGCAGGCGGGGCAAACGTCGGTTCCGGATGTTTGGGCGCTTTCCATATTGCTAGCAGTTTCATCTGAGGGACGCCGTCGTGCAGAAACTCCATGTCGAGATACGCCACGGTCTTGTCGCCGTAGCGGATGTGGAATTTTCCGGATTTCGTGAACTTGCCCAAAACGGTAGCCTCCACTCCCATCTTGCGGGCGAGATCCATGAACCTTTCGACCTTCTTCGGATCGACCGCCAGCGACATGCGCTCCTGCGCTTCCGAGACCAGAATTTCCCAGGGCTGAAGGCCCGCATATTTCAGGGGCGCGAGCGACAGATCCATTTCGCAGCCGCCCGAATAGGTGGCCATTTCGCCCACTGATGAGGAAAGTCCTCCCGCGCCATTGTCTGTGAGCGCGCGGTAAAGGCCGCGGTTTCTGGCCACAAGCAGAAAGTCCGTCATTTTCTTTTGTGTGATCGGGTCACCAATCTGCACGGCGGTGACCGGTGAGCCTTCGTGGAGCTCCTCGGAGGAAAACGTCGCGCCGTGGATGCCGTCTTTACCGATGCGGCCGCCCGTCATGATGATGACGTCGCCGGGTTTAATTTCCTTGCCGTGCGTGGGTTTGCCGTTAAGACGCGCGGGCATAATGCCGGCCGTGCCGCAATAGACCAGCGGCTTTCCCAAAAATCGCTCGTCAAAGACGAGGCTGCCGTTGACGGTCGGAATGCCGCTTTTGTTGCCGCCGTGCTCCACGCCTTCGCGCACGCCTTCGTAAATGCGCCGCGGGTGCAGAATGCGGGGCGGCAGTTTCTTTTTGTGGAAGGGCGAGGCAAAGCAAAACACATCCGTGTTGAAGATGAGTTTCGCGCCTATTCCCGTGCCGAACGGATCGCGGTTCACGCCGACGATGCCCGTCAGAGCGCCGCCGTAAGGATCGAGCGCCGAGGGCGAATTGTGCGTTTCGACTTTAAAGACCAGGTTGTGGTCGTCGTTGAACTTGATGACGCCCGCGTTATCGACAAACACCGACAGGCAGAAATCTTTCTTGCCTTTGGCTTTGCGGATTTTCGCCGTCGAGCCTTTGATATAGGTTTTGAAAAGCGAGTTGATGATTTTTTTCGTCCGCCCATCGTTGTATTCAATGCGGCTGTTGAAGATTTTATGCTTGCAATGCTCCGACCAGGTCTGCGCGAGGCATTCGAGCTCCACGTCGGTGGTGTTTTCGTCCAAGCCCACTTTTTTGCGGGCTTTAATGACGGCCGGATCGGTGTAGTATTTCGCAATGGCCTGCATCTCTTCGAGATTGAGCGCCAGGAGCTTTTCCGAGCTGATTTTCAAAAGCGCGCCTGCATCGAGGTTCGTCAGATTGATTTCTTCCACATAGGGCTGGTCTTTACCCATCACTTGCGGCACGACGGCGGGCAGGCCGTTTTTAAAATCAAAGTCGGCTTTGCGCACGATCTGGTGACGTTCGATGAGATCATTGGCCAGAAGATCGGAGGCGATCCGCTCCGCGTCGGCTTTGGAAATCGGGCCGGAAATCAGATATTGCCGCGAGGTATAAACACTGATTTTGCGATCTCCGAGGTTCTCGCCCAGCAATAGCGATAATCGCCTCGCGCGCGGTCTTGCCGACATTGTCGGTCACGCCGGGGCGAAAGCCCACTTCAATGAGCCAGTCAAAACTGACTCGCGAGCGGCCGGTTGACGGCTGTATTCCTGAATCACCGGATCGGAAAGCGGCCCTGCGGCCGCCGTCTGAAGCTCCGGGGCGGTAAGATTGCCCTCGATCGTATAGACCTCGACGGTGGCCACATGATCGACCGGCAGGCCCAGGTTCTCGCTGATACGCTTTTTCGTCTTTTCGCCCAGCGCGTCACGAACGCCCTTTTTAAACCCCACTTCAATTCTGTCGGCCATGATTTTCCTTGAACTTTCTGAATGTTTTGCGTCTGTGTAAAAATAAAAACAGATGTTCGGCTTATACCCAAAAGAGGTGAATTATGCAACTTTCAATATACCCAGACCTTTATCAGCAGATTTAGTTAAATTATCAAATACTTACGTAAAAGTCATTTTGCTTGACACGCCTGTCTTTTGGCCGTTATATTTATCAGAAATTAGCAAACTTTAATTGTTAATATAGTATTTCGTAAACAAGCAAAAGGAGGTGTCTAAATTATGAAAACAATAAGTTTTATGTCTTAAAATATTCCTTGTAGGCATCCTTGCTGCCTTTTTTTCGCCGGTTGCGCGACTACCGGCGGCACCAAAGTCAGCATGAGCTATGACAAATATTCTCCGTCTTTTAAGGCGGCAAGTTACAGTTACTTGAAAGGCAAAAAAGTGGTTCTGGCTTCTTTTCAAAATCAGGCGCAAAACACCAAGTCCTGGGGTTATTACAGCGCGGATAATAAATACATGTATGAAGGAAACGCGACGCTGGAAACCTATTACTGGTCTTGTTTCCAGAAAGCATTCCGGCATATCGGGGTAAACGTAGTCGATTATTTGAGCGATGATCGCTACGACCATCACCGCTACTGGTGGGGAGCGCCGGGACCGGGGGCACACAGGGCGCCCAAGGGTATTTCCGAATTTCAGATGATTCTTACGTCCATGACCGATCAGGAATTCAAATTCAAAGTCCTTATCTTTAAAAACGGTGAAACAAAGCTGGATAAGTCATTTGCCGTGACAATGCCGCCGGCGGGAACGGATAAAATTCCTGATTTAGAAAGACGTTCTTATAGATTGGTGGACGCGGCATTTACCACGATAATTAAGGACAAAGATTTTCGCAGAGTGTTTTAAAAAAAGTGAAGCGTTAATCGGGATGCGTGAAACGCGGGCGCTCTTTTTTGCCGGCATAAAAATCGGTTAAGATATTAATAAGTTGAACGAATAAACAGGCGGCGTATTTGATGGAAATATTTATCTACATAATTATTGGATTGCTGATTGTCGTTGTCTTTTTGCTTATCTGGCAGTTAAGGCGCGGTAGTTCGTCTTCAGGACTGGATAGCAAACTGGAAATTTTAAAAAACTTACAGGAGCGAACCGAACAATCCGTGCGGGATGAAATAGTCAAATTCCGCGCCGAATATCAAAATCAGTCCCGCGAACAAAGAGAAGAATTATCCGGGTCGCTTAAAGGATTTGGTGATTCCGTGGAACAAAAAATGGAAAGCGTGCGCCTGGTTGTGGACGGAAAACTCAAACAGATTCAGGAAGACAATACCCGTCAGCTGGAAAAAATGCGCGAGACTGTCGACGAAAAACTTCATACTACTTTGGAAAACAGGCTGGGGGAAGCTT
The DNA here is from genome assembly GCA_963813455.1 of uncultured delta proteobacterium. Lineage (GTDB taxonomy): Bacteria > Desulfobacterota > Syntrophia > Syntrophales > Smithellaceae > UBA4810. The sequence goes on along the minus strand of CAWEZF010000012.1, from coordinate 364,714 downwards.
TCAAGCTGGTAAGCGAGCGGCTGGAACAGGTTCAGAAAGGCCTGGGCGAAATGCAGAGCCTGGCTAGCGGGGTCGGTGATCTGAAAAAAGTTTTGCTAAACGTTAAGACAAAAGGGGTATTAGGTGAAGGCCAGCTTGGCGCCATTCTCGAGCAGATTCTGACTCCCGCTCAATATGACAAGAACGTCAAAACAAAAGAAAAAAGCAGTGACCATGTTGAATTCGCGGTAAAGATTCCCAGTAAAGATGATTCAGGCAGCTTTCTCTGGCTTCCTATTGACGCGAAGTTTCCGACAGAAGATTACATGTCTTTAATCGATGCCTATGAAAAAGGTGATATTGGTGAAATCGAGACTTACACGAAAAGCCTCAAAGCAAAGATTGAAAGATTCGCTAAGGATATAAGTGCAAAATACATCGATCCGCCTAATACCACGGACTTTGCCATAATGTTTTTGCCTTTTGAAGGTCTTTTTGCCGAAGTCCTGCGCATTCCCGGCCTTTTTGAAAAAATTCAACGTGATCACAAAATAACAATAACCGGTCCCACAACGATTTCCGCTTTTTTAAGCAGCCTGCAGATGGGATTCCGCACGCTCGCAATACAGAATCGCTCAACCGAAGTATGGAAGGTCTTGGCTGAAGTTAAAACGGCGTTCGGGAAATTCGGTGAATCTCTGGACGCGGTGCGTAAAAGACTGGAGCAGGCGGCTAACACAGTGGACGACGCGCAGCGCAAATCGCGAACAATACAGAGCAAATTACGGGCGGTGGAAGAGGTGCCGTTAATCGCAAGTGAAGTAACAATAGAGAATGAAGCAAGCCCGGAGTTGGAAGAAACGTAAATTAAAATGAACTAAACCAAGGAAGTAGGCAAGGGAACCGGATTGGGTTTGGGTATCTCTTGTGAAATAATTCAGAGACACAAAGGCGATATCTCGTTTGAAAGCAGGCAAGGGCAGGGAACAACATTCATCGTTAGACTCCCCGTTGTTTTATAATCTGTAAAAGTTCTTAGCAAAATAGTTCGCCTATATAATTAATATTTCAACTTTTTTGTTTGACACAAAATTTTATCTATGATTAAGAATCGGCTGAAAATCTCAATGGTTTTTGTTTATTTTCCAGTAAATAATGTCATTACAAGGAGGGGGTTATGATAAAAAATATTTTTAGAATGTGTTTTATTTCCATGGTTCTTGTGTTGTTCGCGGGCACGGTTTTTGCCGCGCCTCCCATCAAAATTGGAGCGATTTTGTCCGTAACCGGTCCTGCTTCATTTTTGGGTGAACCGGAACGCAATACGGCGCTGATGATGGTAGAAGAAATTAATAAGGCCGGCGGCATTAATGGCCGTAAGATTGAATTGATTGTTTACGATACTCAAGGAGATGCCACAAAGGCCGTGCAGGCGGTGAATCGTCTAATTAAAAGTGACAAGGTTGTGGCCATTATCGGTGACAGCACAACGGGCAACAGTATGGCGGTAATTCCTGTGGTGGAAAAAGCTAAAGTGCCGATTATTTCCTGTGCGGCGGGAATCAAAATAACCGACCCGGTGAAAAAATGGGTTTTTAAAACTGCGCAAAACGATTCTCTCGCCGTGATGAAAATATTCGAACACATGAATGATAAAAAAATAAAAAAGATTGCCATTATCACTGTGTCCGATGGTTTTGGCGCTTCTGGCCGTGAACAGCTGAAATCAAAAGCGGGAGAATTCGGCATAGAAATAGTGCTGGATGAAACATACGGGCCAAAAGATACGGATATGACGGCGCAGCTTACCAAGATACGTGGCAGCGCGGCGCAGGCAATTGTTTGCTGGGGAACAAACCCCGGTCCTGCGGTTGTGGCCAGAAACGTTAAACAGCTTGGAATAAAAATGCCTCTGTTCATGAGCCACGGCGTGTCTTCAAAAAAATTCATTGAACTGGCGGGAGAAGGCGCTGAAGGCATCATTCTTCCTTCCGGAAGAGTTATTGTTGCGGACCAGCTGCCGGACACTGACCCGCAGAAAAAAGCTTTGTTAAGCTATGTTGATAATTACCGGAAGCATTTTAAAGTCGAAGGAGATCATTTTGGTGGTCACGCGTGGGACGCCATTATGTTAATTAAGGAAGCCATTGAACGCGGCGGCGCTACCCCCGCGGCTATCCGTGAGCAGCTGGAAAAAACTAACAATTTTGCCGGTATCGGTGGTATATTCAATTATTCCGATAAGGATCATGCCGGGTTAACGAAAGACGCTTTTGTTTTAGTACAAATTAAAAAGGGCGATTGGAAACTTATTAAATAGAGTTGAATGCGTAAATTCTTAAGTTAATTTTACAAGTGCGGCGCGAGCAAAAAGAATTGTTCGCGCCGTATTAATATATGCAGGACAAATTTTCTGGCAATGGAAAATTTATATCAGTATCTTTTATCCGGTCTTTCTAACGGCGCTATTTACGCGCTCATTGGTTTTGGTTTTGCCATTATTCATAACGCGACCGGCATTATCAATTTCGCGCAGGGCGAGTTTGTAATGCTCGGTGGAATGCTCGCCCTCTTTTTTCTGGTATTTTGCGGGTTTCCTCTCGCGCCGTCGATTATTCTCTCCATTCTTATCGCCACAGTCGTGGGAATTATTTTTGAACGTCTGGCCATCAGACCGCTGAAAAACGCGAAACCCATCCGTTTGATTATAATTACCATCGGTGCCAGCATTTTTATCCGCGGCGCGGCAATGCTTATTTGGGGAAAAGATACTCACGCGCTGCCCGCTTTTTCGGGTAATGATCCGCTCTATATTGCGGGCGCGACGATTATGCCGCAGCACCTCTGGATTTTTGCCGTAACAATTCTGGTTATTTTTTCCAGCAGACTATTTTTTAATCACACTATTATCGGCAAGGCGATGCGTGCCTGCGCTTATAACGCTCAGGCTGCCAGCCTCGTCGGTATCGACGTAAGAATAATGGTGATGCTCTCTTTTTCCATAAGCGCGGCTATTGGTTCGCTGGCAGGAATTATTATCGCTCCGCTCACGATGACATCTTATGACGTGGGCATTATGCTGGGGCTGAAAGGATTTTGCGCGGTAATTATCGGAGGCATGAGCAGCGGTTTGGGTACGGTGATGGGTGGACTTTTATTGGGTTTATTGGAGGCGTTAGGCGCCGGTTTTATTTCCGCCGGTTATAAAGACGCTATAGCTTTTATTATTCTATTGCTGATTCTTTTTTTCCGGCCGGAAGGATTATTCGGAAAGAAAGAAACAGAAAGAGTTTAAATAAACAGAATTAATTTGTTGCGTATCAAATATTTTATCAAGCCGGGTTTATCAAAAGATATAATGTGAAAAAATGACTAAAGAAAAACGTCAAATATTTATTTTTTTAATCTTCGCGCTGGTATTGCTGACCATACCTTTTTTGCTCCGGGAAAGTTACCTGTTAAACGTGATGGTCTTTATCGGCATCCATACCATGCTTGCCGTAGCGCTTAATTTGCTTTTAGGTTACGCGGGACAGATTTCTCTGGGGCATGCCGCTTTTTTCGGAATCGGCGCCTATATATCCGGCATACTTACCACCCGTTTCGGGCTTGACCCGTGGCTGGTAATTATTGTGGCGGCTCTGTCCGCCGCGGCGATTGCCTTTCTCATCGGATTCCCCATTTTAAAACTAAAAGGCCATTACCTGGCGATGGCTACTTTAGGTTTCGGAATTATATTCTATATTATTTTTAATGAAACCGTTGGCTGGACAGGCGGACCATCGGGGTTGTCCGGCATACCGAATCTTCAAATCGGCGGGATAATTTTTGATAACGACATGTGTAATTATTATTTAGTATGGATAATTACCATTGCCGTGATGCTGTTATCAATTAATTTATCGCAATCGCGCATCGGCAGAGCGTTAAGAGCCGTTCACGATTCGGAAGTCGCCGCGCGCGTTATGGGGATAAACGCCTGGGTGTTAAAAGTTCAGATTTTCACTGTATCCGCTTTTATATCAGCAATCGCCGGAAGCCTTTACGCGCACACGATGACCTTTGTTTCACCCGCGTCTTTCGGTTTCAACTTTTCGGTAGAACTGGTCACCATGGTTGTAGTGGGCGGCCTGGGCAGTATTTACGGTTCATTTCTGGGCGCCGCCATTTTAACTGTGTTGCCCGAATTTTTACGCGTTTTTGAGGATTTTGATATTATTATTTACGGCTTGATGCTCATTCTGATAAATATGTTTATGCCGGGCGGCCTGATCAGCGGTTTTCAGCTTCTTGCGCAGAAAGTTGCTTTAAAAATAAAAGGAAAATAACCGATGATGCTTAAAGTAGAAAATATAACCAAAGCATTCGGCGGCTTGACGGCGCTGGACGATGTCTCGTTGGGCGTGGCCGCAGGTTCAATTACAGGCATTATCGGCCCTAACGGCGCCGGTAAGACAACATTGTTTAATATTATTACCGGCCTTTATACACAGACTTCCGGAGAAGTGTATCTGGAGAATAATAATATTTCTTTTTTTGCGCCAGAGGCGCTGGCGACACTTGGTCTGGTGAGAACTTTTCAGAATGTGGAATTATTTGGTCAAATGACGGTTTTAGAAAATGTAATGGTCGGATCGCACACAAAAAGCAGCAGCGGTTTTTTAAGCTGCGCTTTCAAATTTCCCCGACAAATCAAAGAAGAAAAGTTAATCCGTGAAAAAAGCATGCGCTGGCTGGAATTCACAGATTTGGATGACCATGCCGAAATGCGAGCGGATAATTTGCCGTTTGGTAAAAGCCGTCTGCTGGAAATATCCCGGGCGATGGCTTTGGAGCCTCGTGTAATTTTAATGGATGAGCCGGCGGCGGGATTAAACAGCCATGAAACACTGCAGCTCGCTAAACTTATAAGGCGAATCAAGGAATTGGGAATTACCGTTGTGCTGGTGGAGCATGATATGGATCTGGTCATGGATATTTGTGAAACCATTGTTGTTCTTAATCTGGGGAAGAAACTTACCCAGGGGACGCCGCGGGAAATTCAGGAAAACCCCGCGGTAATTTCCGCTTATTTAGGCGTTAGTTGAATGGCAGAAAAACGTTGAATAATTGACATTATGCTGAAAATTAAAAACGTAAACACGTACTATGGTCAGGTGCACGCGCTGAAAAATGTCTCTTTGCACATGAGCGCGGGAGAGATCGTCACGCTTATCGGCGCGAACGGCGCAGGTAAAACAACGTTGCTTAATTCTCTTTCGGGAATCGTGCCCCCGCGCGGCGGCGAAATACTTTTTCAGGATGTTCCGATAACCAATCTCGCGCCTCATAAGATAGTGAAAATGGGCATTTCACAGGTCCCGGAAGGAAGACAGATCTTTAAACCCCTGTCCGTCGAGGATAACCTGGAACTGGGCGCCTATTTATACCATAAGACCAAGGCACAAAAAGAACGGACAAAGAAGACAGCCGATATGATTTATGAATTGTTTCCAATACTCAAAGAAAGAAGAAAACAGCTTGCCGGCACGTTATCGGGCGGCGAGCTGCAGATGCTTTCTATAGGTAGAGCGTTAATGGCGAGGCCGCGCCTTTTGCTTTTGGATGAACCTTCCATGGGGCTCGCGCCGATAGTGGCGCAGGAAATTTTTCAGGTTATAGCGAATCTTTCACGCGAAAGCGAAACAACGATTCTTTTGGTTGAACAAAACGCACGCGCGGCGCTGAAAATGGCGCATCGAGGCTACGTGCTGGAAACCGGCCGATTAATAATGGAAGGCATGGCCGCTGATCTGCTGGAAAACAAGGAAGTGCAGCGAGCTTATTTAGGAAAAGATAAAAAAGAAATTTGGGAGCGCTGAATAATTAAGCGATTGATCAATTATTTTTTAGTCAAACCGATTTTAAACATTGCGGGAGGGCTGTTATGAATATCTGGGATGAAAAAAACGAATGTATGTCGCGAGAAGAAATTGAGCAGCTTCAGTTAGAGCGATTGCAGGCGGTCATGAACAGGGTTCATAAAAATGTTATACATTATAAAAAAACTTTTGATATGTTAGGTATTATCGCTGAAGATATTGCGTCGCTGTCAGATCTTTCCAAAATCCCTTTTACGACAAAAAGCGATCTTCTTCTTAATTATCCTTATGGAATGTTTGCCGTGCCGCTGAGAGAAGTTGTGCGCATTCATTCATCATCGGGAACTACGGGTAAGCCCATAGTTGTCGGTTACACGAAAAATGATATAAAAATATGGGCAAACCTCGTGGCGCGTTTAATGACTGCGGCAGGTGTCACACGGGACGATTTGGTGCAGATTGCCTTTGGCTACGGTATTTTTACCGGAGGTTTCGGCATGCATTACGGAGCGGAAGCAATAGGCGCTTCGGTGATTCCGATGGGCACGGGGAATACTGAAAAACAGATTATGATCATGCAGGATTATAAAACCACGGTGCTGGTCAGCACGCCCGGCTACGCTCTGGCGCTGGCCCAACGACTGGAGAAGATGGGCATTAATCCCAACGCGCTTTCCCTTAAAGCTGGTCTTTTCGGCGGCGAGCCGTGGTCGGAGAAAGTACGCGAAGAAATTGAAAGCAGATTGATGCTTTCCGCCACGGATAATTATGGTCTTTCTGAAGTAATCGGTCCTGGCGTGGCCGGAGAATGCTCATGCAAAAACGGATTGCACATTTATGAAGACGCTTTTATTCCGGAAATTATTGATCCGGAAACCGGTAAAGTTCTCCCCGCGGGGCAGGCCGGAGAATTGGTGCTCACGACTCTGACCAAAGAAGCATTTCCCATGATTCGTTATCGGACAGGCGACATTACCTGTCTGGATTATACGAAATGTGAATGCGGACGGACACTGGCGCGCATGAAGAAAATAATGCGGCGTTCCGATGATATGCTGATTATCAGGGGAGTTAATATTTTTCCGGCGCAAATTGAAGAAATTATTTACAGCGTGGCGCGGGGAGAGACCCCCTACCAAATTGTTGTCGAAAGAAAAAGCGGCAAAGACAGCGTGGAGATAATTGTCGAAATAACTGATAAAATATTTTCTTTGGAACTGCAAAAACAGCGCTCATTTCAGGAAAATGTCAAAAAACGCGTCAGCGCGCAGGTGGGCATAAATGTTGATGTGAAACTGGTCGAAGCAAAAAGTATTTCGCGCCACAATGGAAAAATCACGCGCGTAATCGATAAAAGGGAGATTTGATAAACAGGATTATTGATAGTCCTGGAATTTATAAAACAGCGGATATCAAATTTAGATTTTATTTTTTTTGAGAAAATCCAGAATTTTATCGCGGAAATAATAAGCGAAGATAAAGATAATCGCCCCGATGCCCACCATGACCGCCAGCAAAAAATACTGTTCATTTCGGGCGACATTGCCGGTAATGGAAAGCATGATTGTGCCGATTAAACGGCCAGCCACGGATATTACCAGAAAAGTCCAGGTTGGAATGCGGCTAAGCCCTAAAAGATAGCATAAGTAATCTTTGGGAAACCCTGGAATCAGAAAAAGCAAAAAGGAAACGATCATTCCCTTATGTTCCATGAAAGATTCGAATTTTTCAAAAAATTCCTTTTTAATGATTTTTTCCAAAAGGGGCATGCCGAAAAAACGCGCCAACATAAATGCGAGCCAGGAGCCGAGCGTGAGGCCTATCGTCGAATAAATTGTGCCCCAAAGCGGCCCATAAATAAATCCGCCGATAAAACCGGTGATTTCTCCGGGAATGGGAGCCGCCACCACCTGTATTATTTGCAGTAAAATAAAAACCAGCGCGTCGTAGGGGTGAAATGATTTTATAAATAAAGTTAATTTTGTCTTGTCTTGAAAATAAAGGTGCAGATCATAATAATAAAAAAAGTAAGCGCCCAACGCTATAAGAAGAATCAGTAATATTATTCTAAAAGCAATATTATTTTTCATTAAAAGTCTTGAAATCTTTATTGTAAATTGTGCCGCATTTTTATACCAATATTCTTATTTCGTCAATTTAATTAATATATTATGGTTGCGCAAAATTGTTTGACTAAAAACAATCTATATGCGAAAAAAACGCGATTCTTTTATACATTTTCAAAAATGCCGTTAAAAGGCATACCCATTAATCATTTAGCGTAAAAAGGGGGAGATATATAATGTCCAACAAAGCGCAGAAACTGGAAAAAACAAGAGCGGAAATATACAAAGACGCGCCCATTGCCAAATTCGGGCAAAGAAAGCCGGATTTCAGTACCATGGGCAAGAAGATGAAAAACCCGCATAAAAAATTCCGTGAGGTCGTTTGCGTGGAAGCGTGCCGAACTCCTTACGGCCGCGCGGGCGGGGCGCTCAAAGATTTAACCGCGATGGAATTGGGCGCGCTGGCGATTAAGGAAGTTCTGCGCCGGACGGACGGCAAGGTAAAACCGGGCGATGTTGATTATATCTTTATGGGGCAGGTTGTTCCCGCCGGCTGCGGTCAGATTCCCGGTAGGCAGGCGACTATTTTAGCCGGTGTGCCGGAACACGTTCCTTCCATCACGGTAAACAAAGTTTGTTCTTCCGGCATTAAAACAATTGATTTAGCTTTTCAGATGATTCTTTTAGGCCGCGCCGACATTTGCATCGCGGGTGGGCAGGAAAGCATGAGCAACTGTCCGTTTGTTTTGCCGGATATGCGCTGGGGCGCGAAGATGGCCTTGCCTAACGGACGCGTGATTGATTCCATGGTCTATGACGGCCTGTGGGACGCTTTTTATGATCGCCATATGGCAATTCACGGCTCGGAAGTCGCCGATGAATTCGGGTTTACAAAACAGGAACAGGATGAATGGGCATTAAATTCACAAATGAATGCCGTAAAAGCCATTAGTGAAGGAAAACTCGATGCCGAAATCTTTCCCGTGGAAGTCAAACAAGGAAAGAAAGTTTCTATAATAGATAAGGATGAAGGTCCGCGTCCGGATACAACCATGGAAGGATTGGCCAAGCTGCCGCCGGTATTCGGCCATTTAAGTACCGTTACCGGAAAACCCGGAAGTGTGACTGCGGGCAACGCCCCCGGTGTAAATGACGGCGGTGATGTTTGCCTTATTATGAGCAGGGAAAAAGCCGACGAGTTGGGACTGGAACCAATTTTTACCATTGTGGATTATGCCGAGGTATCTCAGCCGACAAAAGATATTGCTACCGTGCCGGGATTGGCGATTAAAAAAATTCTGGAACAAAACGACATGACGCTTGATCAGATGGATGTTATAGAAATTAACGAAGCTTTTGCCGCGGTAGCGCTAGTGAGCTGCCGCTCCATTTTAGGTATGTCCAAGGAAGAAATGTTTAAAAAAGTTAACATAAACGGCGGCGCGGTGGCCTACGGTCACCCCATCGGGGCAACTGGAGCCCGGATTGCAATGACATTGGGGTATGAGCTGAGCCGCCGCGGCGGCGGTTGGGGTGTCTGCGGAATCTGCTCCGGCCACGCGCAGGGAGACGCGATGCTGATCAGGGTGGATAAATAACATTTTAAATTAAATTAACCAAATATAGGTATAATAAAATGAAACAGAAAGTTACTGTTGTCGGGGCGGGGAATGTTGGTGCGACCGCGGCGCAAAGGTTGGCGGAAAAAGAACTTTGTGACGTTGTTATGGTTGATATTATTGAAGGAGTGCCTCAGGGCAAATCCCTGGATTTGGCGCAAGCCGCGCCGATTGAAAAACACGATGCCCACTTGACGGGAGCCAATTCCTACGAGGCATCGGCGAATTCCGACATAGTGATTATCACCGCGGGAATCCCACGCAAGTCCGGCATGAGCCGCGATGATCTTTTGTCCACCAACCGCGGAATTATCAGAAGCGTTACCGGGGAAGTTGTCAAATATTCACCGAACGCAATTTTAATTATCGTCAGCAATCCGCTCGACGCGATGTGCCACGTGGCACTCGAGGAAAGCAGGTTTCCCAAGCACAGAGTCATCGGTATGGCGGGCGTTCTGGATTCCGCGCGATTCCGCGCTTTTATTTCTATGGAACTAAGTGTATCCGTGGAAAATATTCACGCGCTGGTTATGGGCGGGCATGGCGATACAATGGTGCCCCTGCCACGTTTTTCCACCGTGGCGGGAGTGCCGATTACGGAGCTTATCGAGACCACGCGCATTGAAGAGATAGTTACGCGTACGCGCAACGGCGGCGCGGAAATTGTCAGCCTTCTGAAAACCGGCAGCGCTTATTACGCGCCTGCTTCAGCGGCGGTGGAGATGGCCGAATCCATTTTAAAAGATAAAAAGAAAATTTTGCCCTGCGCCGCTTATCTCACGGGCGAGTACGGCATTTCCAACTTGTTTGTCGGCGTACCGGTAAAGCTCGGTGCCAAGGGCATTGAACAAATTATTGAGCTTAAGCTTTCGGCCCAAGAACAGCAGGCGCTGAAAAAATCAGCCTCGGCCGTTCAGGAACTTTTAGATGCTATGAAAAAAATGGCTTAATTTTATTGTCATTGCGAATCCGGATTTATCGGGATGAAGCAATCTCTGTTTTCCGAAGGTTTATGAGATGGCTTCGCTCGTTTCACTCCCTCGCCATGACATTATGAAACTCTCTGGAATGCCGTGTCGTTCAGGTACTTGTAGTCTCTATGAAAAGAATGTAATGAAACGTAAAATAATCAAAATTGACGAAGAAAAATGCACGGGCTGTGGTTTGTGCGTACCGGGCTGCGCGGAAGGCGCCATTCAGATAATCGAAGGCAAAGCGAAGCTCGTCAGCGATGTATACTGCGATGGCTTGGGCGCTTGTCTGGGTGAATGTCCCGAAGGCGCTTTATCTATTATAGAGCGTGATGCGCCACCTTTTGACGAAAAGCTCGTTCAGGAGCATCTGGCGAAGACTTCAGAGAAAACACCGGCGCACGGTTTACCCGTGATGCCGCAGCCCGGTTGCCCCGGTTCCGCGCACGCGGTTTTCGAAAAAAAACCGGCAGGCGCTGCTTCGCCTGCCGTTGCGCAGTCCTCCGAGCTTACGCACTGGCCTGTTCAGCTGCACTTGGTGAATCCCGCCGCTGATTTTTTCCGCGGTCGGGATGTGGTATTGGCTGCCGACTGCGTTGCCTACGCGCGGGGTGATTTCCATCAGCGATTTTTAAAAGGCAAAAGTCTGGCGATTGCCTGCCCGAAGCTCGATGATGGACAGGATGAATACATAGAAAAAATCAGCCGCCTCGCGGATGAGGCCAGAATCAACACGCTGAGTGTGGTGATGATGCAGGTTCCCTGCTGCCGTGGTCTGATGCAGATTGCCCAGGCGGGACTGCAAAAAGCCAAAAGAAAAGTGCCGCTCAAAGCGGTGATTATAGGTATCAGCGGTGATGTTCTTTCCGATGAATGGGTTAACTAAATAGTATTATTCCCCTTGCTGGTAGTTTATACAACATGGCATGGAGGTAATTTGTATAAATTTATTGCAGATGCGCTGGTTATGGCGCATTTTTTGTTTATTGTTTTTGTCGTAGCCGGAGGCGCGCTGGTTCTTTATCGCCCGCGCGCGGCCTGGCTGCACCTTCCGGCGGCATTATGGGGAGCAGTAGTGGAATTTGCCGGCTGGATCTGTCCTTTAACGCCGCTGGAAAACCATTTCCGTGCTCTTGCCGGCTCTGCTACCTACAGCGGTGATTTTGTCGCGCAATACTTTTTACCTTTGATTTATCCGGAAAATCTGACACGTGAAACTCAAATCGTGCTGGGCTTATTAGTCGTTGTTATAAATATTATTTTTTACGTGTTGGCAGTAAAAAAACACGGGAGTTATTTTAAAAAATAAAACCGCTTCGCTTTGCGATTATTTTTAAGCTCTCCGTTTTCTGTGGCTAAAAAGGAAGTAAAGCATACCGCCCCATCCGATTGTGACGATAATAGATTTGATTAACCAGCCGACATAGGGAATCCACCCTAAAATCATTAGCAGAACCAGACCTAAAATTGTTTGACCCACAAGGGACTTGTTTTTAGAATCCCATATTTTTGATAGCGTAAAATCTCCTAAAACAGACGCCACCGCAATATAACCCAGCAAGAAGATTATCGCGATCGCGATGCAAACCGCGGGGATAAGGTAAATTCCGATAATTGAAATCACTAATACGATAAGCAGTGGGGTAATCATTAAAGAAGCCAGCAAGCCGTAGAAAAAAGACTTCAACTTATTGCTTTGGATTGTCTGCTTGAATCTGGTTAATTGCCGCGGCAAAATAAGCGCCAGCAGTATAGCAAAAATTACAATGACAACTTGAAAAAATAGAAAAAGAATATTTAGGATAGCTGACCAGTCATCAGTATCGCCGTGGAAAAACGAGCGCAATGATTCTGGTAATGCCGGCTGAATTTATTTCTGTTATCTTTCCGAAAACCTGTGAACCGCTGCCCCTGGCAATAATTCCTCCAATACAAAATACATTGCCGCGCACAACTGATTTTCCGGTTAAAACAACCGGACCGCCGATAGCGATTACGTTGTTTTCCACAAGGCCGCTAACGGTTATCTGGCCGTTTATAGTTATTATATTGTTGACAGTTTGATTTTCTTCTACGGTGGCATCAGATCCGATTTTAATAATATTATTTGCCCTGGCTGTGGGAACAGATAAGCAGAAAAATATAATAAGGCAAAATATAACGGTTAATTTAAATTTCATTATTTCCTTAAATAAACAAATCAAAAAAAGTATATTAAAAACGCGTAAATCTTATATAAGGTTTCCAGGGATGGTGTCAACATGAAAAAGATTTTAATGGCCATATCGGTATTAATTGTTGCCGCGGTTTTCGCCATTGTTGTAGTTTATTATGTTTTTCTTGAAAAAACAGCGGGCTCCATAATTGATAAAGCCGGAAGCGGCGCATTATTTGGATTTTATTAAGGGCGTGAATAATTTAAAAATTATTTAATTAAAAAGGAAAACCTTCCTGTGTCTCTTGCCCGCGTCTATGTCTTTTGCGATGTTGGTATTTAAACGCTGTTTGATGAACCTCATTTGGTTCAACAATAATCGATTTGGGCGTTGTCGGGCAAACAAGCTGGCAGGCGCCGCAGCCGATGCAGTATCTAACATCCACTTTGGGGTAAAGAATGTTTTTTTCGTCGATGAAGCTGATGGCATGAGTCGGGCAAACTTCGCCGCAGGCGCCGCAGTTGTTATGATCTACATAAACCACGCAGATGTTCTCAAAAATTTCTGCTTTTCCTATCTGCACCAGTTTTTTATCTTCCAGCGCGAGCGGCAGTATCGCGCCGGTGGGGCAGACTTTCCCGCAGGCATTGCATTCGTAATCGCAGAAGCTTTTTTCAAAATCCATCAGGGGCTGCATTAATCCGGCGGCGCCGTATTCAAAAAAAGAAGGGGTTAAAACTTTGGTCGGGCAGGCGCTCACGCAAAGATGGCAGGCGCTGCAAGACTGCGTAAAACGCTGCAGTGTGAACGCTCCGGGTGGAGTTACCGGCGGTTTCAGGTTCCGGCGCGTGGAGGCGATTGCCGCGCGCATTCTGTCGTTAAAAACAAGTAAAACAGAAAATATGGCCGCCGCGCTGCCGATGACAAAACCGCGGCGCTGCGCCGACCATCTGTTTTGCGTTTTGAATGACGAAGCGTATTGATATTTGATTGCTGGCTGAGGACAGGCGGCAACGCAGTTGAAGCAGGCAACACAGCGGGTCATATCGATGGTTTTGTCATCCGGATTTATGCACCCCGCCTTGCAGACCGTTTCGCACCGCAGGCATTCAGTGCAATGGTTCTCATCGAGCGTGAACTTAAATATGGAAAAGCGGGAAATCAGACCAAGCAGCGATCCCACGGGGCAAACCGTGTTGCAGTAAAGCCTTCCGTAGCGAGCCGAGATAAACAAAATACCCAAAAAGAAGAGAAGGGTGATAACCAGCGCCAGCGGTGGAATGTAGGCTGTTTCTTTCTGAAACAGGTACATATGGAAGAACTTTGGAATTTCGATAGCGGTATTATAAAGCCAGACAAAGGCAGGTTCGAGTACATGATTGATTATTCTGCCTGTCACAGAATATGGATCCAAAAGATTAACCAGGACAAAAGAGCCGAAAAGCGCCAGGGCAATCGTCAAAGCCAGTATTGAATAACGAAGCCAGCCCACCGGTTTTTGAAAAGAATGATTCTTGCGCCAGCCGAACCGGCGGGAGAGGGCGATAGAAAAATCCTGCAATGCCCCCAGTGGACAGAGAAACGAGCAGTAGACTCTGCCGAAAAGCAGGGTGATGACCAAAAGAAAAATCAGTCCCGTGATAACCAAGAAACCGGGATTGCTGATAACTTTAAGCAGAGCTGGAACAAACTGAAAAGAGAGCAAAACAGATGAAAGCAAGGCGGCTGTTTTTTCACCGCTGAAAAAAAGAAGAAGAAATAACGTGAAAATAAACGCGGAAAATACGATGCGGGTTTTGATCAAGCGCAATGAAGATATCCTTTACATGGCGAAAGTTACTATCTTAAGCTCTTTCAGATTCATGTTGCCGATTTTCTGCGCGTGGGCCATCTTAATGTAGCCGATTTCTTCCGGTTCCCTGCCGAATATTCTGGCCGCCGCCGCGTCCACCGCGACGATATCGCGGGAAAGCAAAATAGTTTTTTTCATTTGCACGTTGGTCGGATTTTCCACATTTTGGCCGGAAGGGCCGTGGCTCATCATCACACGGTATGCATCGACAATGTTTAAATCAGGTTTGCGGTAAAGACAGAAATCGGTAATGCACTGATCCAGACCAGTCAGGTGATATTCCATGCGGTTTTTGATAATGCCCATGAGGTTTTTCATGGCGATGGAAAGATGCGCGGAGCTGTGATGTTTGAGCACCGGTACATTGATAAAGACATCGGCATCAAAAATCAGGCTGTGTACTTCCGCTGTTTTCAATGTCTTGCCATCGGGTATTTCCACTTTGCGATAGCTGAAGTCATCTACCGGAACAACAACTGCCCGTGCTGCCTTGGCCGCTTCCTCGATGCCGCTTAACCTGTAGCAGTTCCTGGCGTTGGCGGAGGTTGGCAAGACCACGTTGTCAAAAACGTAAACCCGACGGGCTCCGGCGGCGTAGCATTTCTCCACGATGGTTTTTACCAAAAGCGGATTGGTGGTCGCGGCGGCCTGCGGCAGGCGCGGAAAACCGATGTTGGGTTTTACCACAACCGTCTGGCCTTTTTTGACAAATTGATTCATGCCGCCCATGAGCTCAATGCCTTTGTTGAACAGCGCATCCGGCTCGCCGTTGCGCACGGCGACAAGATCAGGCAAACCCTGCGGGGCATTTTGCGCCAGCAGAAAATCCGGTCTGCCTAAAATAGTGGCGCTGCCCGCGATCAGTCCCAGAGACAGGCCTTTTTTGAGAAACTCCCGCCTGTTAGTTTTGTTTTCGTCGATCATAATATAATCTCCGAAAAGGACATCTTTTTAAGTTAAACAGAAATTAGAACTATACATTAAATAATTTTCGTATCGGCTTAATGCTCAACTCAATAATTGCGGCCCAGAGAAGATTGCCCAGCAATAAAACAATGACCAGCTTGGCGATAAAATCTGCTGTCAGGTGGGCAAGGTAATAATCTGTCAATATAAGCCACGGCAATTCGCAAAGATAGGCCAAAAGCACGGAAAAAACAATTTTACCGGTTTTTCTGTAAAAGATCGCGGTAAGCAAACCAAAAAGCGCGTTACCAACTATAATATAGGGATTCCCTAAAAAAAGCGCGGTGAAAAGAGATCCGGAAATTCCCGCGATAACGCCTCCCATGGGACCAAAGACTATAGCGGCCAAAATTACTGCTGCTGGAAAAAAGTGTATCTTCCAGCTTTCAGCGAAAGTAATATTGATAAGGCTCAACGAAAGAGGTAATAAAATCAGCACAAAAAATATACTGATGGCTTTGCGGTAATATTTGGCGTTACTTTGTATGACGGTGGGATTATCAAGCATGTTTCACCTCTATTTTCTTGATGGTTTAAAACTTATTTGAGAGAGTATAAAAATAACTCCATGACATGTCAATTAAAAACGCAGTGATTAGCTGTGTTTAATCTCATAGGGTATAATTCCCCGCTGCTTGCGGCGGGGAGGTTCATTATCTGTTAAAGAGGAAGTTAAAAAGTTTTTAACATCTTGAAAAATCAATGAATTAATTATGTTAAATCAAATATATCCCAGTTGACTATCAGTCGGAAATTTGTTAGTAAGTTCTTCATGTAATTGGTTTTTCTGCAAATTTCTCGTTAAGGACATGCCAAGTGATTGATCTTCATACTCATTCCTTATTCAGTGACGGTGAACTGGTGCCTGCGGAGCTGGCCCAGCGCGCCTGGGCGGCAGGTTATAAAGCAATTGCCATTACCGACCATGCCGACCATTCCAATATCGATTTCATTATTCCCCGCATGGTCAAGGTTTGTTCCAAAATAACGGAAAAGGGCGGCATCAAAGTTATTCCCGGCATTGAGCTGACACACGTTCATCCGGATGATATAGCCGCGCTTGCCGGAGAGGCCAGAAAACTCGGAGCAAAAATTGTTGTTGTGCACGGCCAGACGATAACGGAGCCGGTGCCTCCCGGAACTAATCTGGCGGCGATCAAAGCGGGGGTGGATATTCTCGCCCATCCGGGATTGATTACCGAAGAGGAAGCGCAGCTTGCCGCGAAGAAAAATGTGTATCTGGAAATTACCACCCGCCGCGGGCACAGTCTTACCAACGGCCATGTAGCGGGGCTTGCCAAAAAGCATCAGGCGCAGCTTGTCCTGGATAACGACGCCCACTCCGTGTCGGATTTTGTCGGAGAGGCCATGGCGATGAAAATCGCGAGCGGCGCAGGACTGACTAATAACGAAATAGCCGTCATGCTGGATAATTCACGCCGGATAGTACAGAGGATAAGTGCGTGATCCAGAAAAATAATTCCCGTCCGCTCAAAATTTGTCTGCTCACCTATCGGGGAAATCCGACCTGCGGCGGACAGGGGGTCTACATCAAGCATTTAAGCAAGGCGCTCGCGGATATCGGCCATGAAGTCGACGTTATATCCGGGCCGCCTTATCCGCATCTGGATGAAAAGGTTCGCCTGCACAAACTGCCCAGCCTTGATCTTTATAATTTAGAACATTTTTTTCGCCCGGAAAAATTCAGCGACCTTCTTAATCCATTAAACATGTATGAATTTATGAATATGTGCACGGGTAGTTTTCCGGAGCCCTATACTTTCGGGCAACGCGCTTATAAATATCTGAGCGAAAATAAAATAAATTATGACATCGTCCACGATAACCAGTGCCTAGCTTACGGCATCGGAAAAATCGCGCGCGAACTTTACCCCACCATCGCGACCATTCATCATCCGATAACCGTCGACCGCCGCGAAGAATATAAGGCGGCGCGTAAATTGTATCAGAAATTCAAAATCTACCGCTGGTACACTTTTATCGGCATGCAGCTTAAAGTGGCCAGGCGCCTGTCGCATATTATCACCGTTTCGGAATTTACCAAAAAAGACATCGCCGCGGAATTTTCCATCGATGAAAACAAATTCAGGGTTGTCCACAACGGAATCAACAACGAATTTTTCTACCCGGTGCAAAACGCCGCGCGTCCGGACAATACCATTATTGTCACCAACAGTGCGGACGTGCCGCTCAAAGGATTAAGATATCTGCTCCAGGCCGTGGCGCAGATAAGAAAAAAACAGCCCATAAAGCTGACGGTGATCGGCGAGCCGAAAAAAGAAGGTGTGATAGAAAAGCTGGTGGCAAAACTGGGCATCGGCGACATTGTCCATTTTACCGGCCGCATTGCCAATGAAGATTTTGCCGATTATTATTCCCAATCGACTATTGCCGTTGTTCCTTCGCTGTATGAAGGATTCGGCATACCGGCGCTAGAGGCGATGGCCTGCGGCGTGCCCCTGATTTCCACCTCGGGCGGCGCTTTGCCGGAAGTGGTGGGAGACGCGGGGATGATTGTTCCGCCGGCAAGCGCAGCATCTTTGGCCGAAGCAATCACTTACTTGTTGAATAATCCGCGGGAGCGGGAAAGATACGCCAAAGCGGGGCTTGAGCGCGTCGGTTCAGTTTTCAGCTGGCCCAAGGCCGCGCAAGAAGCTACCGCAGTCTACCGGGAGGCAATTGATGCTCACCGTCGACTTTAATGAATTGAAATTGAAGCCAGGGAATGTGGTGCTCGATGCCGGCTGCGGTACGGGAAGACACCTGCGGGGACTCGCGGGAATATCCGGTGTTAAATATTTCGGCATCGACACAAAGCAGGAAGACCTGGATAAGGCGGCCGCGTCTCTTAATGAAATTCCGGGCGTTGAAGCAGGTAATTGTCAGATTCAAAAAGCCGATATACGGCAGATGCCTTTTGCCGACGCTTTTTTTGATTGCGTGATCTGCTCGGAAGTGCTCGAGCATATCCCGGAAGATGATCAGGCGGTAGGGGAACTGGTGCGCGTTTTAAAGCCCGAAGGTTTGCTGGTTATCAGCGTGCCTCGTTATTTTCCCGAAAAGATCTGCTGGTTTCTTTCGCGCGCCTATCGTAATGAAGAAGGCGGGCATGTGCGGATATACAAAAAAGATAAAATTCTGAACATGCTGAAAAGTCACGGATTTAAATGCTGGAAGATAAATTACAAACACGCTTTGCACGTGCCTTACTGGTGGATTAAGTGCCTGGTAGGCCACAAAAACGAGGAAAATCTGCTGGTAAAATATTACAAAAAATTCCTGGAATGGGATATTATGAAAAAACCTTTTTGGGTGCGTCGACTCGAGGAATTTTTGAATCCCCTCATGGGCAAAAGTATTGTTTTCTATTTTAAGAAGGGTTGAAATTGATGGAAATTATTACCCCCACCCCCCGGCTGGCTGAGGGAAAAATTGCGGAATCCCCCTTTTCGGTGGAGAAAATGGGCACGTTTATCGCCTCTCTCCAGAAAGAAAGTGGCGAAATACCCTGGTCGGAAGGCGGCAA
This sequence comes from uncultured delta proteobacterium, assembly GCA_963813455.1. GTDB lineage: Bacteria > Desulfobacterota > Syntrophia > Syntrophales > Smithellaceae > UBA4810. The sequence continues at coordinate 345,697 of CAWEZF010000012.1, read as the reverse complement.
AACAGATCCCTGGGATCATGTGGAAAGCGCGATGGGCCTGTGCGTGGGCGGCTTTTATGAAGAGGCGAGGCGCGCTTACCGGTGGCTGGCAGACACGCAGCTTGCCGACGGCAGCTGGTGGTCGGAAATATTGAACGGAGAAATAATCAACCCCACCAAAGAGACGAATTTTTCTTCCTACATAGCGGTGGGCTTATTTCATTATTATCTCATCACCAAAGATTTGGATTTTTTAAGACAGATGTGGCCGGTGATGGAGGGCGGCATTAATTACGCGGTTAAACTGCAATCGCCACAGGGGGATATATACTGGGCGAAAAATAAAGACGGCAAAACAGATAAGATGTCTTTGCTGACCGGTTCAAGTTCTATTTACATGAGCCTGAAATGCGCCTTGGCTGTAGCCTCGCTTTTGGGCAAGAAGCGCACGCGCTGGCAGAAGGCCATGATTTCCCTCGGTGAGGCAATAAGATACAAACCCGATGTTTTCAATATGCTCAAGTCCCGTTATGCCATGGATTGGTATTACCCTGTTTTATGCGGCGCGGTCAGCGACGAAGAGGCGAAAAATAGAATAGACAAATACTGGGAAAAATTTATTGTCCCCCAATGGGGCGTGCGCTGCGTGAGCGACCGGCCGTGGATAACCATGGCGGAAACGGCGGAATTGGTTTTAGCCTTGGCGGCCATTGATGATTACGCGCGCGCGAAAGCGGTCTTTAGCTGGCTGGCGGATAAGAGATATCCTGATGATACCTACTGGATGGGAGTGACCTATCCGGACGCCATTATCTGGCCGGACGAAAAATCCAGTTGGACGGCAGCAGCGGTTGTGCTGGCCTGGGATGCCTTGAGTGCAGAGACGCCGGCGGGTAAAATATTTAATCATAAATTCTGGGATTTGTGGAAAAGCTAGAAAATTAAAAATATTTCAAACGCGCGAAGGCAAAAGCTTTAGCAGTTTATTTGTAAATTTTTTTCGCAAAAGGTAAGCATGTGAAAAAAGACCACCGGCCTTATTATCTTAAAAAATTAAATTATAAATTTGAACAATGGTACGCGTATCATTTCCTGGCGCCACAGTGCGAATACTTTGGCCGCGGCATGGCAGTTATGAAACCATGGCATATGGAATTTTTTGGTTCACCGATTTCTATCGGAGACTTTAACACATTGATCGCCACATCTGATAAAAAAGTGCGTCTAAGCGCCTGGTTAAAAGATGATCTCAGCGGCAAAATTGAAATAGGCAAATGCTGTCTGATTTGCCCCGGCGTGAGAATCACTTCCGCGACTTCTGTTGTGCTGGGCGATGACTGCATGCTCGCGCAGGATGTTTACATCACCGATTCCGACTGGCATGATTTATATGACCGCACTTCATCTGTGGGCAATACTTACGAGGTGAAAATCGGCAACAATGTCTGGATTGGCGATAGCGCCATTGTCGGCAAGGGAGTGACGATCGGTGATAACGCCGTTATCGGCGCGGGAGCGATTGTGGTAAAAGACATTCCCGCCAACGCCATTGCCGCCGGCAATCCCGCGGCGGTGATCAGGTATCTGGATGCCGAAAAACCATTGAAATCAAGATCGCAATGGATGGACGAACCGGACAAGCTAACTAATTTTTACGATAATGTTGAACGCGTCATGCGTGAGGGAAACACACTTTTCGGATGGCTGCGGACGGTATTTTTCCCCCGCAAAGGAGATTGATGTCTTGCGCGTTGCGTTGGTGGCTACTCCCTATCCTTTGGAAGAAAATCCCTCACCGCCTTTGGGTGTGACTTATGTCGCGGCGGCATTTCTTGCGGCCGGCGCGGATGTGCGCATTTTTGATTATATTGTCAGCGGCTATTCCCGGGAAAAAATCAGCAGGCAACTCGATGATTTTCGTCCCGACGCGGTGGGAGCTACTTCCGTCACCATGAATTTTTACGTCGCGCAGAAAATTCTGCGCGACGTAAAAAGCTGCAACCCCGAAATTATTACGATGATGGGCGGCCCCCATGTTTCTTTTGCGGCGGAGCAGACGCTACGCCAGTATCCGGAAATTGATTTGATTGTTATCGGCGAGGCGGAAGACACTATCGCCGAGCTTACGCCCTGTATTAAAGCAGAAAAATAAATGGCGTGATATCCGCGGCCTTGCCTATAGAGAAAACGGCGATGTTATCATTACGGACAAGAGGCCTTTTATTGACGATGTGGACAGAATTAATCTGCCGGCCAGGCGCCTCTTGCCAATTTTCCGTTACCGCGCGCTGGGTTTTCCCGTCAGCATGATTACGAGCCGCGGCTGCCCCAATGCCTGTATTTTTTGCCTGGGGCGTAAAATGGTCGGCGCGAAAATCCGCCGCCGTGCGTCAGATTGCGTGCTTGACGAAATTGAGCAGATACTTGATTTGGGTTTTGAGCGCGTTAACATCGCTGATGATTTATTCACTTCCGATAAGAAAAGAGTTCTGGAAATCTGCCAGGGGATAAATAAGCGCGGCCTTAAATTCGGCTGGAGCGCTTTTGCCCGCGTCGATACGGTTAATCCGGAAGTATTGGAAGCGATGGCTGGTGCCGGGTGTGATTCAGTCAGTTTCGGTGTGGAAACCGGCGATCCGCAGATGCTCAAACGCATCAGGAAGGGAATTAAACTAGAGCACGCCGCTCCCGCCGTGCAGATGTGCAAAGATGCGGGAATAGTTCCCCATGTTTCTTTTATGGTCGGCCTGCCGGGCGAAACGCCGGAAACCATGCAGGCGTCTGACCGGCTGGCGCGCAGCCTGGATGTGCTTTACGGATATCATTATCTGGCACCGTTTCCCGGCACTACGGTGCGGGAGCAGATTGAGAAGTACGATCTGGAAATACTCACCGATGATTGGGACAAAGTACGACGCCAACGACGCGATTGTTCGCACCAAAGCCCTGGCGCCGGAAGATATACGCGCTTTTGTCGCCTGTTATGACGAAGAAATGTATACAGACTGGGAAAAGTTACTGGTGGGATACGTGAACAAAACCAACAAGCCGCTGGAGAACATGCGCGTCGAAGGTCATTGGCGCATGCAGCTGACCTATAAAATTTTGAAAAATGATTTGATTGAAAAATACGGCCTGATTGAAACGGCGCTGTGCAACGGTTCTCAGGAAAACGCGCTGAGGGAGTTGAGTAATAGAATAATTGTTGAAACAGGAGCTGAACCGCAAATCGTGAATCACACGATGACTGATTTTTGCCCGGCGTGGTTACATAACGGCAAAAATGTCTGATGAAGGATGCCGCTGGATGTGGTCTGACGATATTTGATCGCGCGATACCGCTATTTTTTGCGTTTTAATATTCCCAAAGAAACAAACATTGGCATTTCTTCATATTGCCCGGAGGAAACGGCAAGCTGATAAACCCTGTAAGGCGCCTGGCCGCCCTTTGCCGGATCGGGAAAAATATCGTGAAAGACGAGATAACCGCCGGGCATCAGATGTTTTGCCCAAGCCTCGTAGTCTTTGAGCACGGATTCGTAGGCGTGGCTGCCATCAATAAAAATCAAACCGAGCGGAGTCTGCCAATCGCGCCCGACTGTTTCCGAGCGTCCGATAATTGGAATAACCGTATCTTCCAGGCCAAAGTCTAAAAGTGTTCGTCGGAAAAACGGCAGTGTGTCGATGAGGCCGGTTTGCTCATCAAGTAAATCATGGTCAAAATACTCCTGCCCGGGCTGCTGCTCTTCCGAACCGCGATGATGATCCAGAGAAAACAATACGGCATTATTTTTCTTACAGGCTCTTCCTATAAATACTGCGGATTTGCCGCAGTAGCTGCCGATTTCCAGACAGGGGCCTTTTTTGCTGGCCGTAAACGCCAATTCATAGAGATATTCTGACTCACGTTCATCCAGAAACCCCTTTATTTTATCAATTTTTGTTTTGTCTATTTTCAATTAGGCGCGACTCCGGCGTGAAAATGATTTTAGTTTGAATAAACTTCAAAAGCGTAAAAAGCAAGGTTTATAGAGCTGTTTTTTAACTATTGCCGGAAAAAAATTTAACTTTCCCCTTGAAAATAACTATATATAGTGGTAGTGTGCTATAAAACCACAATATGTAGCGTTTCGCTCGGAAAATATTAATTTCTTTTTCATATGCTTACGGAGGGGTAATGAACGAAAAGAGAACAAAGATCACAAAGAGGGACGGCCGCTTAGTAAAATTCAACGCGGAAAAAATAACCAAAGCCATTGCCAGAGCAGGCACAGTCACTGGAGAATTTGATAATAAAGAAGCAAGGAAGCTCACCATCAAGGTATTGAATCTTGCCGAACAATTATTTAACGGCAAGATTTTAACCGTGGAAGAAATTCAGGATATTGTCGAAGAGGTTTTGCTCCAGTCTCCTTATCGGCAGACCGCCAAGTCATATATTATTTACCGCGATCAACACGCTCGCTTAAGAGAAATTACCAATAAGATGGAAGTTGATCTCGTTGACCAATATTTAAAAAAGTCCGATTGGAAAATAAACGAAAACAGCAATATGGATTATTCGCTGCAGGGGTTGAACAATTATATTTCCTCGGAAGTGAGCAAAGTTTACTGGCTTAACGAAATTTACACGCCGGAAATCAAAAAGGCCCATAACGAGGGAGATTTTCATATTCATGATTTGAGCCTGCTTTCCGTTTATTGCGTGGGCTGGGATTTGTACGATTTGCTTTTGCAGGGTTTCCGCGGTGTTTCCGGTAAGGTGGAAAGCAAACCAGCCAAGCATCTACGCAGTGTTTTAGGTCAGGTGGTTAATTTTTTCTATACGTTGCAGGGCGAAGCTGCCGGAGCGCAGGCTTTTTCTAATTTTGATACTTTACTCGCGCCCTTTATTCGTTATGACAAGTTAAGTTTTACGGAAATCAAGCAGGCGCTGCAGGAATTTATCTTTAATATAAATGTTCCCACCAGAGTTGGTTTTCAGACGCCTTTTACCAATGTAACTTTGGATGTGACTGTTCCCAAGTATTACGCCGATCAGGGCGTGATTATCGGCGGCGTTCCCCAGAAGGAAACGTATAAAGAATTTCAGGAAGAGATGAATCTTTTCAACAAGGCCTTTCTGCAGGTGATGGCCGAAGGCGACGCCAAGGGAAGGGTATTTACTTTTCCTATTCCTACCTATAATGTCACGCGCGATTTTAACTGGGACGATCCCAATTTGAAAGATTTGTGGGAGATGACGGCTAAATACGGCGTGCCTTATTTTTCCAATTTTATCAATTCCGATATGAATCCGGAAGACGCGCGCAGCATGTGCTGCCGTCTGCGTATCGACAACCGTGAACTGGAAATGCGCGGCGGCGGGCTTTTCGGTTCCAATCCGCTTACCGGCTCCATCGGCGTTATCACCATCAACATGCCGCGTATCGGATTTCTTGCCAAATCAAAAAAGGATTTCATGAAGCGTCTGGAAAATTTAATGGACACAGCCAAAGAGAGCCTGGAAACCAAAAGAAAAGTTCTGGAAAACTTTACCAACAGCGATCTTTACCCCTACACCAAGTATTATTTACGCAATGTTAAAGAAAGATTTGATGAATATTGGAAGAATCATTTTTCTACAATCGGGCTGGTCGGCATGAACGAGGCCTGCCTGAATTTGCTGGGTAAAAATATTGCTTCTAAAGAGGGGCAGGAATTTACGAAAAATGTTCTCGATTTTATGAGAAATATACTGATAGATTTTCAGAAGGAAACAGGGAATAACTACAATCTGGAATCAACGCCGGCCGAGGGAACTTCATATCGTCTGGCTAAAATTGATAAGGAAAAGTATCCGAGTATTATTTGCGCCAGCAATGGTAACGGTAACGGTAGATCGAAAAAATGCGAGCCTTTTTACACCAACTCCACTCAGCTACCGGTTAATTATACGGATGATATTTTTGAAGCTCTTGATTTGCAGGATGAAATTCAGACACGTTATACCGGCGGTACCGTTTTCCACACTTTTGCCGGAGAGCGCGTGGATAATCCGCAGGCTGTAAAATCGTTGGTTCATAAAATATGTTCCAATTACCATCTGCCTTATGTGACATTCACGCCGACTTTCAGCGTTTGTCCGTCGCACGGCTACATTAAGGGCGAAAATCCAAAATGCCCGACCTGTAATGAAGATTGTGAAGTATACTCGCGGGTGGTTGGTTATTTGCGGCCGGTTAAACAATGGAATAAGGGAAAGCAGGCGGAATTTAACGCGCGTCAGGTATTTCGGTTTCAGTAAGAAGAGATCAGTAGAAATAAATGCTTATAAAGCCCTGTCTGCACGAAGGGCTTTAATATTTGATTTCAGAGTAAATTATTATGAAAATTGGTGGTTTACAAAAAGTATCGCTCATTGATTACCCCGGCGCGATTTGCGCAATTGTTTTTTTACAGGGATGCAATTTCAAGTGCGGATATTGCCACAATCCGGAACTGGTTGATCCGGAGAGATTCGGCAAATGTATCGATGAAAAAAAAATCATGGAATTCCTGGCTACGCGCAAGGGCAAGCTCGATGCCGTATCCATTACCGGCGGTGAGCCGACTATCCAAAAAGATTTAATTGAATTTGTAAAAAAAATCAAAAAGATGGGATTTGCCGTCAAGATTGATACCAACGGCTCTCAGCCGCAGGTGCTGAAAAATCTGCTCAAGGCTAATCTGCTTGATTTTATAGCTATCGATATTAAAGCGCCGTGGGAAAAGTACGGGAAAATGACAAGAGTTCCCGCGGATACACGCTCGATTCAAGAAAGCATTAGTCTTGTTTTACAATCGAAAATCTCTCATGAATTTCGTACAACCGTAGTAGAGTCGCGGTTAAACGCCAATGATATCATGGAAATATCAAAATTAATCTCCGGCGCCCAACGCTATGTCCTGCAGAAATTTATTCCCACCAAAGCATTGGATAAAAAGTACCTGAAAGAAAAAACATTATCCGATGAAGAATTGGAACAACTCAAAAAACGCATTGAAAAAGATATACCCTATGTTATAGTCAGATAGCATCAAATATGAATCATGAAGGTGCGTTATGCGGCTGGAAAAAGAAAGTCAAAGCAGCAGTTATACCTACTCTGATCATATTAAGCGGATAACCGAAATAGGCGTAGCACTTTCCGCGGAAAAAAATATCAACCGGCTCATGGAAATTATTATTTCGGAGGCGCGCTCGTTTACAAACGCGGATGGCGGGACGCTTTATATCATCTCCGATGACGAATCGGAACTTCTTTTTACCATTATTCAAAATGATTCCATAAATGTTCGGATGGGGGGAACGCACGGCAGAATTACCTGGCCTTGTGTTAAAATGAAGAATGATGATGGCTCCCCCAATCATTCAAATGTTTCATCACATGCCGCAATTACTGGCCAGGCGGTCAATATAGATGATGTTTATTCGGCCAAAGGTTTCAATTTTTCGGGAACAAGGGAATTTGACAGGGAAAACGGTTATCGTTCCAAATCGATGATGGTTGTTCCTATGCGTAATCATGAAAACGAAATTATCGGAGTACTGCAGCTGATTAACGCGCTGGATCCAAAAACGGGAGAAGTAATAAGTTTTTCCCGGCAATCGCAGGAGATGACATTATCCCTGGCGTCGCAGGCCGCGGTAGCGCTGACTAACAATCAGCTGATTCACGATTTAGAAATCCTTTTGGAATCATTTATCAAAGCAATAGCCTCTGCTGTTGATGAAAAATCTCCATATACCGGAGGCCATATCCGCCGTGTCGCGCAGCTGACTATGGCCGTAGCGCATAAAATAAACGAGGTTAAAAGCGGGCCTTTCGCGGATACCAGCTTTTCGATGGACGAGCTGAAGGAATTGCGCATGGCGGCATGGCTGCATGATATCGGCAAGATTACCACACCGGAGCATATTGTAGATAAAGCAAAGAAGCTCGAAACAGTATATGACAGGATTAACGAGATTAAAGCGCGAATAGAAATTATTAAAAGAGATTATCAGATGAAAGCCAACGAGGCGGTAAAAAGCAGAGCCCAGCGCAAGGCAGATGTAAAAAGGATTCAAAAAGAAATAAAAGCGCTTGATGAGGAGATGCGGTTTTTGGAAAAAATAAATACCGGCACAGAATATACAGATAATAAAGATATCGCGAAGATTAAAAAAATAGCAAAGCGCAAATGGAAATTAAACGGCAGGATTATGCCGCTTTTGACTAAAGACGAAACATACAATCTCAGCGTGCCTCAGGGAACGCTTAATAAAAAAGAAGAAAAAATTATTACCAATCACGCGGCTGTAACAAAAAAGATGCTTTCCCATCTTCCCTTTCCCAAAAAAATGAGCCGTATCGCGGCTTACGCTTCCGCGCATCATGAGAAAATAGACGGTACCGGTTATCCTTCCGGCCTAAAAGGAGAAAATATTTCTCTGCAAGCGCGCATTATTGCCATTGCGGATATTTTTGAGGCCATCACCGCAAAAGATAGGCCTTACAAAAAGGGCAAAAGTGTCACCGAGGCTATAAAAATTATGAAAGATATGGTCAAAAGCAATCATATCGACGCCAATCTCTTTGAGCTATTTGTTAAGGAAAAAGTTTATCAAAACATGTAAAAAATAATAAAGTGAAAGAGCCGTGAAAAAGTATTCAAAATTGAAGAATAAATTTAAAAAAATGTGGGAAAAAAAGAGTTTGTGCTTTGGGGCATTGTTATAATATGGGCTACTTTATTTTGGTAAGGGCATTGAATAGTTCAAGGAGCGAAGTGGTTAAGCGAAGTATTTCCTGTATGGATAGTAATTCTAAATTTAGCAATTCTTTTTATTTCCATTACTGTACTCGTAAATGATAGATATTTATCGCCAATTGGTATCATCTTAATATTAATGGTTTTATTATTCACAAGTATCTTTTTGAGTATCGGTTATGAACGATTCCCTGTAATCTCTATAATTGGTGCTGGTTTTGTTTTGTAATTTAGTTTTTCTGTAAGAATATGGCGGTTCAAATACCAGCGAAGGGAATAAGGTGTATGGGGTTTAATATTTAATCGTGAAATTTCAAATTGGCTTAATGCTAATTTATATTAACGCCAGGCTGTCCGCCACGGCCATGCCGGCAAGCGTTGGGCGTAAATGGCCGTTTTTCACTTCCAAAAGTTTATTTTTTATCAACGGTTCAATGATATTTTTCTTATCTGTCAGTAAATCAGCGCCGAATCTTTGCCTGTAAAGTTTCAAATCTACGCCCTCGCCGGTGCGCAGGCCCAGAAACAGCATCTCGAGTTTCAATTGTTCCGCTGTAAGCATTTCTTCGCTTTCCACCGGCATTTTTCTTCGCGCTAATATTTCCAGGTAATTTTTAACGGACGCGACATTCCACCAGCGCCTGTTCTCTAAAAAAGAATGAGCCGCGGGGCCCAACCCTAAATAGGGCATGTGCCTCCAGTATTTCATGTTGTGCCTGGATCTAAAATTATTATTGCGCGCAAAATTGGATACTTCGTAGTGAATGTAACCCGCTTTTTCCAGTTCTTCGGCGGTAGTGAAAAAATATTTTCTTTGCCGATTTTCCGAGGATTCCTTTATTTTTTTCTCGCGATATTTTTTGTAAAGAGGGGTGCTTGCCTCTAAAGTAAGCTGATAGCAGGAAAGATGCTCCGGCCTAAAAGATATTGCCTCCGCCAGCGTTTTTTTCCAGAGATTTATGCTCTGGCCATGGATACCATAAATAAGGTCAATCCCCAGATTTTTAAAACCAGCCGCGCGCGCATCTAGAATAGCCTGGCGCGATTCCGTGGCGCTGTGCCTGCGCCCTAAAAATTTCAATATTTTGTCATCAAAAGACTGTACGCCGATATTCAGCCGGTTAATACCCAGCGAACGAAGGGATTTTAAGTATTCAACGGAAACATCACCCGGATTAACCTCAAGAGTAATTTCCGCTTTGCTGTCAATTTTATAAAACTTGTTTATGGCGACAATAATTTCCGCCAATTGTCCGCAGGTAAGCACAGAAGGCGTCCCGCCGCCGATATAGATCGTGTCAAATGAATCCAAAATACCTTTGGATAATTTTATTTCTTTAATCAGCGCCGCGACAAATTGCGGAATAAGATTTACGGAGGTAATCGAGTAAAAATTACAGTAAGCGCATTTGCTTTGGCAAAAAGGAATGTGAATATAAAGGCCGGGTTTTTCGTTTTTCATAAGAACTATTTGTGTCAGTGCGAGTTCGCGAAAGCGAACGCGGCAATCAGATAAATGTCGTTGCGAAAGCGTAGCCCGTCGGCAATCTCGAAAGTTTCGTCGGTTTCGTTCATTGCGCTAGCTCGCAAAGACATTAAGCCGCAGTTTCTCGCCGAGAACACGCAAATTACAAGAAGATGTGATCGTTAATCGTTATCCGATTTCAGTACGGCCAAAAACGCGCTTTGCGGAATGCTTACCGAACCGATCATCTTCATCCGTTTCTTGCCGGCTTTTTGTTTTTCCAGCAGCTTTCTTTTACGCGTGATATCGCCACCGTAGCATTTAGACGTAACGTCCTTGCGGAAAGCGCTGATGGTGCTGCGCGCGATGATTTCGGAGCCGATCGCACCCTGAATAGCTATTTTAAACATCTGGCGTGGAATTTCTTCTTTTAATCTGTCGCAGGCCAGAAGAGCGCGGGCACGGGCGCGGTCGCGATGCACAATCTGAGAAAGCGCGTCAACCTTTTCGCCATTGACCAGAATGTCCATCAAAACAAGAGTACTTTCTCTGTAATCGATAATATCATAATCAAAAGAGCCGTAACCCTGCGTAACGGATTTGAAGCGGTCATAAAAATCGTAAATAACTTCAGCCAGCGGCATTTCGTATGATAACTCAACGCGCCCCGGGCTGGTGTAGTGCATGTTGGAATTGATGCCGCGCTTTTCCATGCAAAGTTTCATCACCGCGCCCAGATAACGTTCCGGCAGCATCATCATCGCGCGAATGTAGGGTTCTTCTCCTTTGATGATGAACATGGGATCGGGATAATGCGCGGGATTATCCACGTAAATAATTGAATCTTCATTAAGCGTGAAACGGTAACGCACGCTGGGCACGGAAAGAATAATGGATAAATCATATTCCCTTTCCAGTCTTTCCTGCACGACATCCAGATGCAAAAGCCCCAGAAAACCGCAGCGGAAACCCTGTCCCAGCGCGGCGGAGGAATCTTTTTCATAAATAAACGAAGCGTCATTGAGTTTATATTTTTCCAGCGAATCCGCCAGATCCTGATAATCGTCGGAAGCAATGGGATAAATAGAAGCGAAAACAACAGGTTTTACCTCCTTAAATCCCGGCAGGGCCTCAGAGCAAGGTTTGTTTTGCAATGTAATCGTATCACCCGTGCGCACGTCGGCCACTGTTTTTACACCGGCGATAACGTAACCCACTTCGCCAGCGTAAAGTTTTTCACGTTTAGTACGCTGTAAAAGAAAATGCCCGACTTCTTCCACTTTATAGGTAGAGTTGTTGTACATGAACTTTATGATGTCACCGCTTTTCAGTGTTCCGTCAAAGACGCGGCAGTGAATAATCGTGCCGCGAAAAGGATCATATTGCGCGTCAAAAATCAGCGCGGCCAGAGGATTATCCTCGTTTCCTTTGGGGGGAGGGATGCGTTTAACTATGGCTTCAAGTATTTCTTCAATTCCTGTTCCTTCTTTGGCGGAACATTTTATATGCGTATCGTGATCGAGACCTAACTCGGAATCAATTTGTTCCAAAACGCGGTCAACATCGGCGGAGGGAAGATCAATTTTATTTATTACCGGAATAATTTCGAGATTGTGTTCCATGGCCAGATACAAATTGGCCAGTGTCTGCGCCTGAACACCTTGGGCGGCATCGATAATTAACAGAACTCCTTCGCACGAAGCGAGCGAGCGGGAAACTTCGTAAGAAAAATCAACATGCCCGGGAGTGTCAATCAGGTTCAGCGTGTAGTCTTTGCCGTCGGCTGCCCGGTAAGGCAGAGAAATGGCATTGCTTTTAATCGTAATACCGCGCTCCCGTTCAATATCCATATTGTCCAGAATCTGGTCCTTGAATGTTCTTTCATCGGACACACCTGTAAACTGAATCAATCGGTCGGCCAAAGTCGATTTGCCATGATCTATATGCGCGATAATGCTGAAGTTTCTTATGTTTTTCATATTTTATATGTTAAAAAAGCCCTCCAGTAATTTGGCGGGCTTTTATAATAGATATTTTCCGTTAATTTAGGCAAGTTTTTTCATAAGTTCTTCGGATACTTCTTTTACACCCTTGCTGCCGTCAACAGCAATTACTTTTGTTCTTTCCTTGAAATAATTAACGGCGGCCAGTGTGCCGGTTTTGGTATCATAATAGATGCCGTGGCGTTTATCGATGGCGCTGGTATCCTGATCATCAGCACGGGCAGATAAATCTTCGCAACCGCATACGCGGCAGACGGTTTTGCCTTCGTGTTCATGCGGTTTAATCGCGTCGATGAAAATATTGTTCGGGTGATTGTTGTCCGTTTTGCAAAGACGGCGCCCCATGATGCGTTTCTTTGCCGTGTCTCTGCCTAGGTCTATTTCGATAACATAATCCAGTTTCATTTTTTCTTTTTCCAGGGCGATCCAGAGAGCTTCCGCCTGTGCCAGATTGCGGGGGAAGCCGTCTAACAGCCATCCTTTTGCGCAGTCGTCTTCCTTAAGGCGGTCCAGAATCATGGGAATAGTAATATCGTCGGGGACAAGTTCGCCGCGGTCGATATAAGCTTTTGCTTTTTCTCCCAGCGGTGTTTTCTTTGAAATGTTTTGCCGGAAAATCACGCCTGTTTCAATGTGCGGTACGCCGTATTTCTTCTGCACGATAGCTCCCTGAGTTCCTTTGCCGCTCCCATTGGGCCCAAAAATTAAAATGTTCACGTTGATGCTCCTTTCCAAAATATTGAAGTGCGCCTCTTATAATGTATTGTCCATTTTTTAGCAATGATAAAAGATAGGTGGCCAATTTTTGGATATTTTTAAAATGCCCGACGACGGCAGAGAAAAACAAGTATTATTAATTGCTTTTCTTGACTTGCGGCTTAGCCGCTTTGGGGTCGGATAATTCTTTTATCTCTTTGGTGATGATATCCGCTTTTGCTGAATTTTGCGGAAAATAATTCAGGGCCTCTTTAAAATGGAAAAGTGCGCTTTGAGTTTTTTTATCATTTTTGAAGTAAAGACCAAAATGATAATGCGAATCCCCCGGATAATCCAGTTTTCCGTAAGCCATGGCGATATGATAATTTATATCGACATCATCCGCGGGTGCGTATTTGATCGCCAGAAAATTGTTCAAGGCGCTGCGGAAATTTTCCGAAGCAAAATAAGCTTTACCCAAAGCCAGTTTAATTTCGTCATCGTTATTATCGATATTTGCCGCTTTTTGAAGATAAATTTTGGCCTGCTCAGCGTTGCTCATTTTTAAATATATCAGCCCAGTTTGTTTTAAAACATCTTTATCAGAAGGCGCCAAACTTAAAGCCTTTTGCAGGTGAGCCAGAGCGGCGCTTGATCGACCAAGTTTATCTTCCGTTATGGCCAGCGCGTAAAGTAAATCTACATTATTTGGTTCCTTGGTTAAAGAAGCGCTTAACTGTCTTTGCCTGAGATTGAGATCGGCCATACTTAAAGGAAGCAGCGCTTGCATTCTTTTTAGATTGCCGATGATATTGTCTTTGCCGGGTTGGGTATATTGTGTAAGCAGGAGGCCTTCCAGATAAAAAATACGCTCGTCAGTTCCCGGATGCGTGCGCAGATAGGAAGGAATGCTCCTGGAAAGAAACTCATGCCGTTTAATAAGACGCAGAAAAGCTACCATGGCTTCGGGATTATATCCGGCATTAGAAAGATAACTTATGCCTAAACGGTCAGCTTCTTCCTCGTGTTCGCGCTGATATTTTAATGTTAAGCTTCCCGCGCCGGCCATAGAGAAGGCGGCAATGGCCGCTGTTGCTTCACCGCCTCCGCCCAGAAATGCCGCGGCAAGGATGGCGGCCAAAGCGGCAATATTTAATTTTCTCGCTTTATCTACAATGCTGGCAACATGCCGCGCGTTGGCATGAGCCAATTCGTGCGCGATAACTCCGGCCAGTTCCGCCTCTGTATCCACCGCGCTGATTAATCCTTTATGAATGTAAATGTAGCCGCCGGGAGTGGCAAAAGCGTTTATCGCGGAACTATCAACGATAGAAAAAGTATAGTTAAAAGGGGCTTTTTTACTTTGTGCTAAAATACGATTGCCGATTTGCGTTATATAATCATTGAGTTGCCTGTCTTTAATTAGAAAATTATTTTCATTTAACTTGTCGTAAAATTCCTTGCCCACTTTTCTTTCATCTTCCAGGGTGAACGCTGCCAGGCAAGTGTTGGCAAAAAATAAGACAGCGACGATAGCCGCGAATAAAGATTTGTATTGATTTTGCATAATTTTACGCATAAAAAACTTTCTAATTGCGGGACTTTTTTATATTATATTCTTTAAGCTATTATGGCAAGTCCAGCTTTTAAAACACGCAGGCAGTTGTAAATATTTAAAATATGAACAGAAAAATGATTATAACTATTGACGGGCCGGCCGGGGCCGGAAAAAGCACAGTCAGCAAGGCGCTCGCTGAAAAACTGGAATATATTTATCTTGACACAGGCTCGCTCTATCGGGCGCTGGCGTATAAGGTTTTAAAAGATAACATATCCGTAGACAATGAATCGGCAGTAGCTGATTTATGCTCGCGTACCGAGGTGGAATTAAAAAATGTCGGCGGGAAAATGAATGTCTACCTGGACGGTGAAGATGTCGGCGAAAAGATACGCACGCAGGAAGTGGGGTCCGCCGCGTCAAAAATATCCGCCTATGGCACAGTGAGAAAATATCTTCTCAATCTGCAGCGGCGGGCTGGCGCTCAGGGAGGGCTTGTGGCGGAAGGCCGGGACATGGGAAGTGTTGTTTTTCCTGATGCGGATTATAAGTTTTATCTTGATGCAAAGGCTGATGAAAGAATAACAAGAAGGCTAAACGAGATTTTATCCAAAGGGACAACGACAAAGTACCAGTCTGTACAAAAAGAAATGATTGCCAGAGATCAGCAGGACAGCAAAAGACAGAACTCTCCTTTAAAGGTGCCTGAAGAAGCAATAATAATCGATTCCACAGACTTATCGGTAGACCAGGTTGTGGATGAAATTCTCAAATATATTTTAACTAAATAATCCTGAATGTAGAATAATGCGCGGCAAATAGTCCTTTGTTTTTAGGTTGCTATTTGACTTTCAGTGTGTTAACTTTCAAAAATTACAGCGATTTATAAAAACAGGGGGGTATTTGTTTAATGGTTAACAATAACAACACAAACCTAACACAAGAAAAGGAGGTTGACGCTAAATTTTCTGATAAAGATTCAGCCAAGCATTCATCTAAGGTTAAAGAAGAGAGCATGGGGTTCAAAGAACTCTATGAACAAAGTCTCAATCAGCTTCAATACGGTGATATTGCCCGTGGCAAAGTAGTACAGATTGCCAACGAAATGGTGATGGTTGATGTCGGTTGGAAAACAGAAGGTTTTATTCCCGCCTCTGAAGTTAAGGACGCGCAGGGAAATATAAACATTTCTGTGGGTGACGAAATTGAAGTGTTTATCGACAAGAGAGATTCGGATGGAAATCTGATTTTATCAAAAAATAAAGCGGCTAAACTCAAGGTTTGGGATGATATAAAAAATGCCTGTGAAAACAATATCCCCGTTAAAGGCAAGGTTGTTGAAAAAGTCAAAGGAGGCCTCTCCGTAGATATCGGAATTATCGCGTTTCTTCCCGGTTCCCAGGTTGACGTTCGTCCGGTAAAAGATCTGGATAAATTTGTCGGTCAGGAAATGGATTTCAAGATATTAAAATATGACCGGAAAAGAAGCAATGTGGTTTTATCCAGGCGTTCTATTGTGGCCTCGGAAAGAGAAACAGAAAAAAAGGATATTCTCAACACCATTCAGGAAGGTTCTGTTATTGAGGGTATTATAAAAAATATCACGGATTACGGTATCTTTATTGATCTGGGCGGAATTGACGGATTGCTTCACGTGACCGATATTTCCTGGGGCAGAATCGCCAAGCCTTCGGATAATTTTCATAAGGGTGACAAATTAACAGTCCGCGTTCTCACATTTGACCGCGAAAAAGAAAGAGTTTCTCTGGGGTTGAAGCAGTTAGCGGATAATCCGTGGGAGCATATTACTGATAGATATCCCGTTGGTTCAATCACGGAAGGTAAAGTTGTAAATCTGACTGACTACGGCGTGTTTGTGGAACTGGAAAACGGAGTTGAGGGGTTGGTGCATATTTCGGAAATGTACTGGACCCGCGAAATAAAGCATCCTTCAAAAGTATTAAATATGGGCGACGTCGTAAAAGTCGTGGTTTTGGATGTAAATCCGGAAGCGAAAAGAATTTCGTTGAGCCTGAAGCAGACAGCCCCCAACCCCTGGGAAAAACTAAAAGAGAAATATCCGGAAGGAACGGTGGTCAAAGGGGTAGTAAGAAACATTACGAACTTTGGCGTGTTCATCGGAATTGAAGAAGGTATTGACGGCCTGGTTCACGTTTCTGATATTTCCTGGAAACACAGAGTCGCTCATCCTTCTGAACATTTCAAAAAAGGCCAGGAAGTGGAAGCGGTAGTAGAAAAAGTTGACGTGGAAAACGAGAAATTTTCTCTTAGCGTAAAGAAGCTGGAAAAAAATCCCTGGGATGAATTGTCTCAGAAATACGCGCCCGGCAGCGTGGTCACCGGTAAAGTGACTAACTTTACCGATTTTGGAATTTTTATGGAAATTGAAGAAGGCATTGAAGGCCTGGTGCATATTTCCGAAATCAGCCAGAAGCGCGTCAAGTCTTCCTCGGAGCTCTACAAGGTGGGTGATGAGGTATCGGCAGTTGTAAAAAGCATCGATCCCAAAACAAAAAAAATAAGATTAAGCATAAAAGAAATGGAAGCTCCGGCGCCTCCCGCGTCATCTTCATCTTCTCCTAATCAGTATCTTAATAATAAAGAAAATCTAGGCTCTAGTCTCGCGCAGGCACTGGCGGAAGTAAAGATAAACAATCAGTCCAAGGGCGATTAAAAAATGAGAAAACATCCGGTGATATTGGGTATGGCCATTCTTTTTATCATGGCCATACTCTTTTATGTGTTTTTTTACAAAGCTGGTTCCAACGCGGGTAAAGTTACAACTTTCACTTCGGGCAACAAGATAGGCGTGGTCAGCGTTGACGGGCTCATAAATGATTCTATAAAAATTGCCGAACAGCTTGATGAATTTGGCCGCGACAGTTCAATTACCGCTGTTATTTTGCGTGTGGATTCTCCGGGAGGAGGCGTGGCCGCGTCGCAGGAAATCTATGACGCCGTTGTGGAACTCAAAAAAAAGAAAAAAGTTGTTGCCTCCATGGGTTCGATAGCGGCCTCGGGTGGATTGCTGGTCGCCTGCGCCGCTGATCAGATTGTTGCCAATCCGGGCACGATTACAGGCAGTATTTCGGCTATTATGCAGTTTGCCAATTTCGAGGAATTGCTCAAAAAAATCGGATTGAAATCAGCCGTGGTGAAAAGCGGTAAATACAAAGATATTGGCTCGCCTCTCAGGGACATGACGCCTGAAGAAAGAAAAATCATCCAGGAATTGGTGGATGACATTTATAATCAGTTCGTCGACGTTATTATGAAAGATCGAAAGCTAACGCGTCAGAAAGTTCTGGAAATCGCCGATGGGCGCGTGTTTTCCGGGCGCAAGGCGAAAGAATACGGGCTTGTCGATCACCTGGGCGATATGGGTTACGCCGCGAAACTGGCCGTTGAGCTAGCGGGAAAAACAGGAAAATATGACCTGATTTATCCCCGTAAAAAACGCGCTTCGGTTTTTGATTATTTTTTGGAGAGCGCAGCGAATCAGCTGAGCGATTCGCTGAATGAAAAAATGGAAACGATGAGCGGCGTTAGTTATTTATATTATCCTTTCAGATAAAGGGTGGCGTCTATGATGATGACAAAAAATGATTTAATTAAAAAACTGCAGGAAAAATTCGGAACCTATACCTATCGGGATATGTATCAGGCCGTAAACATTATATTTGATTCTATGGCTGAAGCGCTTCAAAAAGGCGAACGCATTGAGATAAGGGGTTTTGGTAATTTTACTATTCGGGAGAGAAAACCGCGAATAGGCCGCAATCCTAAATCGGGCGCGCCGGTTGAGCTTCTGGAAAGAAAAGTTCCTTTTTTTAAAACAGGCAAGGACCTTCGTTTGATGGTAGATAATAAAAAATGAGCTACAAAACAATCATTCTGGAAAAGAAAAAAGGTTACGCCATTGTGAGATTGAATAGGCCTCACGAGATGAACGCGATTTGTAAAGATATGCGCCTGGAGCTGTATAGCGTTTTTTCAGAGATGGAAGCGGAGCCGGATGTTAAAATAATTATTCTGACCGGCGGAGAATTTATTTTTTCCGCAGGAATGGACATAAAAGAAATGACCAGCCTTCGCGCTGATGAAGGTGATGAGTTTCTTGAATCGATGATGCGCTACCTGAAAAAAATATACTCCTGTAAAAAACCGGTTATTGCCGCGGTGGGAGGTCTGGCTTTGGGCGGCGGTTTTAATCTGGTGACTATTTGTGATTTAGTTGTCGCCTCGGAAAGCGCGATTTTTTGTCACCCGGAACTGAAGTTCGGTTTTAATCCGTTTTTTTATCCGTTAAGCCAGATTGTCGGGATAAACAAAGCTAAAGAAATAGTTATGCTGGGCGAGCCGATAGGCGCCAATGAAGCTTTAAATATCGGACTGGTTAACAAAGTTGCCTCACCGGAAAAATTTATGCAGGTAGCTGAAAATATGGCGACGGAGCTCGCAACACGTTCTTCCAGGGCGCTGGAGGAATTAAAAAATCTCTGTTCCATTGTGCCGCGTATGGATAAAATAGCGGCATTGGATATTGAATCTTCGATATGTTCCCTGCTTTTTGCCCGTGATGAAAGAAAAGTGCAGATGGAAGAACTGCTGTCGCAGCAGAAGATGAAAAAGCAGCAAAAATAAATTAAAAATTTATTTTCTAATTATTTCAAAAACATAATATCAAATGTTGTCCCAATCGCTTCCCGGCGCTGCGAAATCCTTAAGCTGATCCCTTCGTTTCTTGTGCTGCAATTTCTTGAGAGCCTTGGCTTCGATCTGACGGATTCTTTCACGGGTAACGCCCATCATGTCTCCAACTTCTTCAAGAGTGAAAGGACCGTAATTACAGGCAACCCATGTGCAGTTTAGAAAGGCCTCGTTTTTAAGGCGCCATTCACAGGTGGTATCTGTGCAGATTTCACTGATTAAAAGTGATTTCTTTTTGCAGCGGTATATATTGATCATGGAGTTAAACCTCTGATTTTGCGGATATTTTGTGGGAATAATAATTCATATCTTGACGTAAATATAATGATTGATTCTGGAAAATCAAGAGAAATTATCAAAATAATTTAGCGTGTTATAGATTAAATCAGATAAGCCGATTTCGCTTATCATATGAAAAACATTAAAAAAACGCTTTATCAGGCGGTCTTCTTTCGGGCACATACTGGTTTTCAACCTTGCCCTCATTCCAGTCTTGAGAGACATATAAATTGCAATAGCAGGAGCCGTATTCTTTTACATCTGCTTCGCGATAAAAGCAGGGGCACATGATATCCCGGTCTTTTTCCCGGTCGCCTGCGGCCAGCCGGCAGGGGCAGCACATGTAGCCGTAGCGTTCCTTGTTGATAAGCAGGTCTTTCAAAATGGTCAAAACCCATTCCTTGTTTTTATTGAAGAAATAACCCTTGGGTTCCTGAACTTTTTTGAGCATTTCGTAGAGTTCTTCAGGTGTCATTATATACCCAATGACTCTCTGATGGCTTTTTCCCGAAAACCGATAATAACTTTATCTCCAACGACAATACAGGGAAAAGCCCTGTTAGGATTGATTTTTATAATTTCTTCTATGATTTTTTCCCTCTCGTCACCCTCAAGTAAATCAACATCCACAAACTCAAAATCAATGTTGTTGTCGGACATGAATTTCTTTGTTGCTTTACAATGACTACAGGTACTTAAAGTATACATTTTAACTTTTTGAGGCATTATACGTCTCCTATTATTTAATTTCACTTTCAATATATGGCTTTTTAATTGAGTGTCAAGACTATTGTTCATCTTTGATTAATTCAAGAAAAATATTTTCGGCAAGCAGGTATAAGCCGTTATCCATCTAATATTAAATAAAATCTTGACATATAGTTGTCTATCGTATATAAAGCGCCACTCTTGTTTCTTCACGCGGGATTGAGGCTGGTCTATAGCGGCTTGCGTATCTGTTGGATGAAAATTCCGAAAAACTAGCCAGGTGAAGTCAGAAGCATCAGTGATTAAAAAGAAGCACTTCTTTAATCTCTGGAGCTGAATAAGATATTTACGGCCGGACGTGATAAACAAGAAAATATTAACGCAATTATTAGAAGGTGTTTTAAAATGAAGGCAGATGATACAAAAGTCCGCAATATCGGCATAAGTGCGCATATCGATTCCGGCAAAACCACGCTTACGGAAAGAATTCTCTATTATACTAAAAGAATCCATGCCATTCATGATGTCAAAGGTAAAGACGGCGTGGGTGCGACCATGGATTCCATGGATCTGGAAAAAGAACGCGGCATAACCATTGCTTCCGCGGCCACTTACTGCGAGTGGAAAGGTTATGAAGTAAATATAATTGATACTCCGGGCCATGTCGATTTCACGATTGAAGTGGAAAGATCACTGCGCGTGCTCGACGGCGCCATTCTGGTTTTGTGCGCCGTGGGCGGCGTACAGTCGCAGTCCATTACCGTTGACCAGCAGATGAAAAGATATAAAGTGCCGTGTATCGCCTTTATCAATAAATGCGATCGCAGCGGCGCCAATCCTTTCCGCGTTATCGACCAGCTTAAATCCAAGCTGGGACACAATGCCGTAGCCATGCAGATTCCCGTTGGCCTGGAAACAGAGGCCGAAGGAGTTGTGGATTTAGTTTCGATGAAAGCGTTTTATTTTGACGGAGAAAGCGGAGAAAATATTCGCGTGGAAGATATTCCGCAAAATCTTTTGGAAGAAGCAAAGTTAAAAAGAGAAGAGTTAGTCGAGGCGGCTTCAATATTTTCCGACGAGTTGACGGAAGCCATCCTGGAAGAGCGTCAAGTAAGCGAAGCAATGCTTTATGACGCGCTGCGTAAAGGCACGCTAAAAAGAGAAATAACTCCTGTTTTTATGGGTTCCGCTTACAAGAATAAAGGCGTTCAGCCTATGCTTGATGGCGTAACTTATTTGCTGCCGTGTCCGTCAGAAGTGGAAAACGTGGCGCTTGATATGGATAAAAATGAAGAGAGCGTTATTTTAAACAATGATTCAGAAAAACCAATTGTCGCCCTGGCCTTTAAACTTGAGGATGGACAATACGGCCAGCTTACTTATATTCGTGTTTATCAGGGAACTGTAGAAAAAGGCTCGACAATAGTTAATGTGCGCACCGGCAAGAAAGTAAAAGTAGGCCGTGTCGTGCGCATGCATGCGGATCAGATGGAGGATGTGGAGCAGTTGCCGGCAGGTTATATCGGTGCGTTGTTCGGCATTGAGTGTTCTTCGGGCGATACTTTTGTTGCGCCGGGAATTAATCTTACAATGACTTCAATGTATGTTCCCAAACCGGTAATCTCATTAGCTATCGTTCCCAAAGATAACAAAGCGCAAATGGCCATGGCCAAGGCGCTGAACCGTTTTTCCAAGGAAGACCCGACATTTAAAACATATGTTGATCACGAAACTAATGAAACGATTATTGAAGGCATGGGCGAGCTGCATCTGGATATTTATGTGGAACGAATGAAACGCGAATACAACGCGGAAGTAACCACGGGAAATCCCCGTGTCGCGTATCGCGAAACCATAACACAGCGCGCCGATTTCAATTATACACATAAAAAACAAACCGGTGGGTCCGGGCAATTCGGGCGCATTGCCGGCTACCTTGAACCGGTCAGCGATGCCGAGTTTGTTTTTGAAAATGAAATCCACGGCGGCTCGATTCCGACGCAGTATATTCCCGCCTGCGAAAAAGGTTTTAAGCAGAGCATGGCCAAGGGGCCGAAGCTGGAATTTCCGATAACCGGCGTGAAAGTAGTTATTAATGACGGCGCGTCTCACGCGGTAGATTCTTCCGATATGGCGTTTCAGGCGGCGGCGCGCGGCGCTTTCCGTGAAGCTTATCTGAGAGCCAAACCCGTGATTCATGAACCCATTATGAAGGTAGTTGTGGAAACGCCGCCGGAATTTCAGGGCGCGGTGATGGGCTTGCTCAATCAGCGGCGCGGTATGATTATCGGTTCACAGGATGAGGGTGTCATGTGCGTGATTGAATCTCAGGTGCCGCTGGCCGAAATGTTCGGTTTTTCCACGGTGCTTCGTTCATCCACGCAGGGCAAAGCTCAGTTCACGATGGAATTTGCTCTTTATCGTCAGGTGCCGCAGTCAATTGCGGAGAAAATCGCTCTCGAAGTGGCGCAAAACAAAAAATCAGCCGCGTGATTTTTGTGAAAAATGTCGATAAATATTGTTGCGCTAAAACGTGAAGAAAACATTATTCATTTAACATATGAGGATATTTCAATGCTCAAAAAAGAAATAAACTATCGCAATCCGCTGGTAAGCCTGGGTTATGAAACCGAAGACATTCTGCCTGATGGAGGATTTGGTGCGGTCATGGCTTACGCGGGCGTGGGCAAAACAGCGCTTTTAGTGCAGATGGCTTTAAACACAATGATCAGAGAAAAAAATATTCTGCATATAAGCCTGCATGACGCTGTTGGAAAAGTTGACGTCTGGTATCACGAGCTTTTCCAGAATATCGCCCATACATTTAGCGATGGAGAAGTTAAAGAATATTGGGATAAAATTCAGCCATACAGATTTATCATGATTTTCAAAGTGGAAAATTTCAGTGTGCCGAAGCTGGAAGAACGGTTAACCGAATTAATGGAACAAAATATTTTCAAACCGCACACGATGATTATTGACGGTTTCAAATTTGATGAAATTGGCCGCAAGCCGCTCGCGCATTTAAAAGAGCTGGCCGCGAAACACGCGATAAGAATATGGTTCACCGTTCACGCTCACCGTCACGAAGAAAGAGCGACAAATGAATTGCCCGTGTGGTTTTTGCATGTTGCTGATTTATTTGAAGTTATCGTTGAATTGGCCGCGGAAGACAAAGAAGTCTTTATTAAAGCCATTAAAGGGAAAACAGCGGATTCTTCCAAAAAAACCTTACTGCTGGATCCCGCCACAATGCTGGTTAAAAACAGCAAATAAAATTTTATATTTCAGTTGTTTTGTATTTGTTTATCACTGCCATCACAGATAACAATTGCAAACATGTTTGAGTTGCTATACCCTAACCGAACTTTATTAATTCCTGTATCCAATACACTTAGAAGTTAAGGAGGGGAAAAGCGCATGCAAAAGAAGAGATGGACGCTGTTTTTGGCCGGTGCAATTATTGTTATTCTGATCGTTTTTGCAGCGGCGATTAAATTTTCTGGACCCGTGGCACCTCCTCCGCTCACATTTGTTGCCGCTGCGTTCCAATCCATTGATTTATCCCAATTACCGCCAGTAAATAAATTTGAATCGCGAGACGGGATCAAGCTTGCTTACAGATCATATCCTTCAACTTCGCCTTCAGCCAAAACAGTAGTGTTGATTCACGGCTCTTCAGGTTCAAGTGTAATGATGCATTATCTTGCCAGATATTTACAGGAGCATGGAATTAAGGTGTATGTTCCGGATATGCGCGGGCATGGTGAATCGGGAGAAAAAGGCGATATCGCTTATATAGGTCAGCTCGAAGATGACATTGAAGATTTTATCCACGAAGTTTTAAAGGACAGGGCTGATTTGACATTAGTTGGATTTTCTTCAGGCGGCGGTTTTGCACTGAGATTTGCCGCAAGTGACAAACAGAATTATTTCGACCGTTATATTTTACTTACGCCTTTTATCAGCCATGACGCGCCGACAACAAAGCCGGAGACCAGCAAGTGGGCAAACGCAAGCGTTCCACGTATTATCGGGATTACTTTACTGGGGGCAATCGGAGAAAAGTATTTTGGCCATTTGCCCGTGCTGGCCTTTGGAGTTGACCCGCAGAATGCGCAGAATCAAACCCCGGTTTATTCTTACAGGTTGTCGAAAAATTTCGGCGCGCATTATGATTACAAAACAGATATGAAAAACGCAAAAAAACCCATTGCTGTTTTGGTGGGTAAAGATGATGAGCTCATGTATCCTCAGGAATATTTGCCGCTTTTTGCCAAATGGCAGACGCACGCGGAAATAAACATCGTGCCGGATGTCGGGCATATTTCGCTGATTACGGATGAAGCCGGACTGGCCGCGATTGCCCGTCAGCTGCTCCCAGAGTAATCTGACCGGGACGATTCTCAAAAACATATAACAGGTAATCACATGCGGCAAAACCGCCTAAAGGATGAAAAAAGTCCTTATCTCCTACAGCATGCAGCTAATCCCGTCGATTGGTATACCTGGAGCGAAGAGGCATTTGAACTTGCGCAACGCGAAGATAAGCCCGTTTTTCTTTCCAT
The DNA here is from genome assembly GCA_963813455.1 of uncultured delta proteobacterium. Lineage (GTDB taxonomy): Bacteria > Desulfobacterota > Syntrophia > Syntrophales > Smithellaceae > UBA4810. The sequence continues at coordinate 320,935 of CAWEZF010000012.1, read as the reverse complement.
TGGCTATTCCACCTGTCACTGGTGCCATGTAATGGAGCGCGAATCGTTTGAAGATGAAGAAACGGCGCGCCTGCTCAATGATGTTTTTGTCTGTATTAAAGTTGACCGCGAGGAACGCCCGGATATCGACAGCGTTTACATGAAAGTCTGCCAGCTGATGACGCAATCCGGCGGCTGGCCGCTCACCATTGTGATGACGCCTGATAAAAAACCTTTCTTTGCCGCAACGTACATTCCGCGCGAAACCCGCTACGGAAGAATGGGGCTTACGGAGCTGATTCCCCGGATTAAAAAATTGTGGAAAGAAAAACGCGCGGAGCTGGATGCTAATGCCGGTGAGATAGAGGACGCGCTCAGGCAAATAAAGCAAACACCAGTGGCGCAAAAACTATCCGCGGATATATTGGATAAGGCTTATGAATATTTTGCGCACAGTTTTGACACCGCCTGCGGCGGCTTCGGGCACGCGCCAAAATTTCCTACGCCGCACAATCTTTATTTTCTGATGCGTTATTTTCACCGCCGCAAAAATGATTCTGCCCTGCAGATGGTGGAAAAAACTCTGCAAGGCATGCGCCGGGGCGGAATTTACGACCATATCGGTTTCGGATTTCACCGCTACTCGACGGACGAGCGCTGGATTGTTCCTCATTTTGAAAAAATGCTCTACGACCAGGCGCTTCTGGCGCTGGCCTATCTCGAGGCTTATCAGCTCACCCGTAAGGAAGAATACGCCCAAACAGCGCGCGAAATTTTTACTTATGTACTGCGTGATATGACGGACGCGCAGGGCGGTTTTTACTGCGCTGAAGACGCGGACAGCGAAGGCGTGGAAGGAAAATATTATCTCTGGAGGCAGGAAGAAATAAAAAAGATTCTACCGCCCGACGATGCGGATCTGTTTTTATCTCATTATTATCATCCTGAAGATTGGGAAATGCACGGGCATGCAGGAGATGCCGCCGGGGCATTTTATTGGCCATCTAGCGCCGGCTTCCAAAAAAATAAATCCAATCACTGAAGAAATCAGGCAAAAATTATTTGCCGCGCGCAAAAAGCGTGTTTACCCTCTGAAAGACGATAAGATTCTGGCGGATTGGAATGGCCTGATGATTGCCGCGTTGGCCAGAGGCGCGCAGGTGCTTGATGAACCACTGTATTTAAAAGCGGCGCAAAATGCGGCGGATTTTATTTTTACGCACATGACAGACAAAGAAGGAAAACTTTTGCATCGCTGGCGCGCCGGAGATGCCTCGATTACGGGAATGCTTGATGATTATACCTTTGTTGTCTGGGGATTGCTTGAGCTTTACGAAGCGAGTTACGAGGTAAAATATCTGGATGCCGCGCTGAAACTGACCAGGCAGATGCTGGAGCGCTTTGAAGATAAAAAAGAAGGGGGCATGTTTTTTACGTCCTCCGATGCCGAAGAGGTTTTGCTGCGGCAAAAAGAGGCACAGGACGGCGCGCTTCCTTCCGGCAATTCCGTGGCTATGCTAAACATCCTGCGCCTGGCACGCATGACAGCGGATACCGAGCTGGAAAGAAAAGCGGAGCAAAGCGCACAGGCTTTTTCCGCTGCAGATCGCGCAATATCCCGCCGCCTACACGCAGTTTCTGGTCGCGCTCGATTTCGCTTTCGGCCCTTCCTATGAAATAATCATCGCGGGAGAGCCGGACAAAGATGTCACCAAAGAAATGATAAAAGCGCTGCGCCATATTTATCTGCCGAACAAAGTTGTCCTTTTTCTGCCGCTCACTGATGATAAAAAAGAGATTTTAAAAATCGCGCCGTTCTTGAAAGACTTTTCCTCCGCGGATTCTAAAGCAAAAGCCTATATCTGCACCAATTATTCCTGCCGGAAACCAGCCGAAAGCGCGGAAGAATTTATCAAATTGCTGCGATAAAAAAACCGCGCACAAAACTTTATTTATTTTGCCCTTGTTGTCTTTATCCCTGTGCATTCGGAACTACCGTGGGCGCGGCCAGCGGCGGTTTCTTTGATTAATACTTCTTATTTAATTAGCAGCAGATATTCGTATTTATACAAATCATAAACAAATTGCTGGATAATTTCCTGCTCGTCGGTAGCAGGTGTTTTCATGCGCAGTATTGTAGTTAACTTATCACTTAAACTCAATTGGTAAAAAATCGGCGATCGGGCCGCGCCGGACTTTATAATTAAATATTTCGGCAATATTTTGCAAGTAGGAAAATTTGATGGTGAATTCGTCATGCCCTTTCAGAGTAATTCTTTCGGGCATGCCTGTGCGAGTGATGCGCAGCATTTCGCGCAGGTTATCGGGCGCGGCGGCCTCACAGCTATGCTCGCTTAGATATATGTATTTCACACCCGCCCGGCAGATATTTTCCAGAAGAATCAACGCGCCGATATTGATTACCTCGTCCGGTGCAAAATGAATGTTATATTCTTGTGTGAAATGCTCCGCTTTGTTTTCGTAATAAATGAGCTCTTCGGTTTTATTCGAAGCAGTATTATCCTGAGGAATTAAAGCAGGAAAATCTCCCAGGTTTTCGTTCATGATAATAATATCGAAGCGTGAGAAAAAAGTGGCGTCTTTTTTTAAAGCATCGGCCTGGATAAATTCCACGTTGTATTTTTGCAGCGTCTCTTTTTGCCGGGTTAATAGATAAGGGGAAATATCCAGCGCCGTGGCGCGAATGTTTGGATTTAGCTCCAGAAAATCACGTAACAGATAGCCCATTCCGCCGCCGATTTCCAGAATATCGCGCAACTGCGGAAAAAGGGATATATTTTTCCAAAAAACGATAGAGACTGACGCCAAGTGAAGCTTTTGTTTTCAGTATCCGCCGGCAGGGGCTGTTTTCAGGATAAAGCGCGTTGCAGACAGTCAGCTCCCAGCCAAGAGTCTGTAACTCGTGGGCATGATAGTTTTCCGTTGTGTTCAGACGATAGCTCATAGAAAATTAATATTGGTTTTTGTGAAAATTATGATATTCAAATACTTAATTTAGATAAAGAAAAAAAGCCATGAAAATATTCATAAATAGAATCCAGATAAAAATGATTATCAAAGCTTGGGAGGCGGCGTGCCGCAATATTCGCAAAAGATAATTGAGCTGCTGCGCGCTGATTATCCCGACCTTTCTGCCTGGACGATAATTTGCGCCAATGACAGGGCGGTAGATCCGGTGCAGCACTATATACACAGCCGGCTGGGTGGTATTTTGCCGCGTGTGGAAAGCCTTGACGCCTACATTACAGGAAAAATCAGCGGCAAACTGAAGCTGCATCCGGTGGCCGGCGATGAGCAACTATTATTATTCATTGAGTTTCTGGCTAAGAGATTTCCGGATGAGCCGTATCCTGCCCGACGTGCCGCCCATCTCTTGCCTTTGCTTCTGAAGCTGGCGGAATATAATATTGGCCGCAAGACGATATTCGGCGCGGAGCGATTTACCGAGGATGAATGGAACAGGCTGGAAGATTATCTTGAAACGGCGCAGGCTTTCCGCAAATGGCTTTCCAAAAAAAACCTGTTTTTGCCGGAGCTGGAAGTATCGCTGCTCGAGAGTGTAACTCCCGCGGAAAAGGAAATATTCATCGGGCTTCCCGCGATGACGCCCGTTACGAAAGATTTTTATAGAAAGATAAGCAAGGACAAGCTCTTTATCGACCAGCCGCTTTTCGGAGCTGATTTATCCGCTTTGGAAACGCTGCCTTTTGATTCGGCCAAAAATCTGGTTTTATCCTTCGGCGGAGAAATAAAAAGCGGCGAAGGAAATAATATTGATCTGGTATCGCTGGAAGGACTGCATGCCCTGGCTGACCTGGTGACGCTCGAAGTCTCCTCATTTCTTGATGAACGTTCAGAAAATGAGCAGTTGATGATTTTTCTGCTTGATGAATCGCTCACGCCAATGCTCTGGAACAGAGCGCTGCGCCATTTTGGCAATGCCGTAAACCTGGCCGTCTGGCTTCCTTTTGCGACTACGGCGGCGGCAAGAAGGCTGATGGCCGAAATAGAAAAGGCTAAAAATTCAGGACGCGCGCCCGATTTCAAATATTTTGCCACGGCCTGCGCAATGGAGCTGACTAAAAACGCGGAAATTTACGTGCGCGAGGAGTGCGAGGCGTTGGAGGTGGCAATATCTTTTTCCACCATCCTTGATGAATGGAAAGAAAGGCTCGGGCAAAATTTGTCCGACGCCGCGGAAATTATCATTCAGGCAAAAAAGTTTCGCGTTACGGGAAGCAGGTCGGCGCCGGTGCAGGTTGTCGGCTTCGGCCATGTTTCGGGAGAAAGATTCAGCAGGGGACTAATTCTTTCTTTGGACAGCGGCATTATGCCCAGCCAGCCGTATGAGGGACCTTTTATCAATCCGGTGCATGTGCCGCAGTTGAGAAAAACTGTTTTTGAATATGAAGACCTGATATTCAGGCAGATTCTGGCGCAGGGCGACAATATCAAAATCGTCGCGGTAAATGACGTCATCCGGGAAAGAACGCCCAGTTACTACATGAGCCTGCTGGCGCAGGAATTCGCCAGGCCGGTTAAGGCCAAAGCTTTTAAAGAATTTCTGCCGGCCATGAAAAAAGCGGAAAAACCAGTGATAAAAATTGATGAACAGTTGAGAGACAAGCTAAAGAATTTTACCTATTCATATTCGAGTCTCAGCAAGATACTGGCCTGTCCGTTTTTGTTTTACCATCAATATATTCTGAAAATTAAGCCCCCTTCATTTATGGATGACGAAGAGAAAATCAACATGCACATGGGAGATTTTGTGCACAAATTTCTGCAGCAGCTGGCAGGCAGCCCGTGATAAATTCGATGACTGGGAAAAACTTTTTGATGAAATGTGGCAAAGCAAAGGAAACGCTGCTATCCGAAATATTCCGGGCATAGATATATACATGCTAAACGCGAAAATATTTTTACGGGAAATTTATGAGGATGAGAAAGGAGGCGAGCGAGCGCGTGGTTTTTGCCGATAACACGCTGGCAAGCGAAAAAGAATTTCATGGCACCATTGCCGGGGCCTATAAGATAACCGGGCGCGTGGATAGGCTGGCAAGCATAGACGGAAATACAGATATCGTTGATTTTAAGTACTCGAAAAGACAGGGAAAATATGAGATTCCCACCAGAACAACCGTGCGTGAGCGTTTTCAGGAAAAGGGCATTCTTCATCCGGCGGCGCAGCTTATAATTTATCAGCATTTTAATGAGGCGCAGGCCGCGCGTTTTTATTTTATAAAGGAACCGACGCAAGATCGGCAAATCCAGCTGCCCGAGAAAGAAAGCAAGGAAGCAAAAGAGTTGATGCTGGCGATCAAGGAGCGTCTGGATAAGATTATCGGCAGCGATGAAATAATACCAGCGCATGATTGCGGCGAGTGTGAATATTGTCAATATCAGGCTTTGTGCGGCAAAGAAGATTATTACAAAGCCGCGCGGAGAGGAAGCTGATGAAAAGTATTCTGCTAAAAGCTTCTGCGGGTTCGGGAAAAACGACAAAACTAACTCAGGAGGTGTTCCGTAGAATCCTCATTGGCGGAAAGTTTATCGCCGCTCTGACTTTCACCCGCGCCGCCACTACCGAGATGCGCTCACGCATCATGAAGGAGATTGCCGAAAAAAAAGAATTACCCCTGCTGGAACGCCTGCGGCTGATTATGGAAGCGGGACGTGTCGGTTATTCAACAATTGATTCCTTTTTCTATCGACTTTTCGTTGCCGCCGGGTCGGTGACTGGCTTTGTGCCGCAGCTCGCGGATGAAAAAGCCCAGACAGAACTGCTTAATGAAATAGAAACTGTTTTCCGTGACCGCGTCAGACAAAACGCCTTGGCGGATAAAATAATTATCGCGGCCAGAATTTTAAGAACCGACATAGATACGCTTTGGGAACCGCTGGCGGATGAGCAGACCATTGAGCGCTGCCTACTGGATAGAGAAAGGCTCGCTGACCTTGATGATCTGATGAGAGAAAACGGTGTGTTAAGAAATAAGCTTGTAGCGATTGCGGAAAAGGCCACGGCTCTTGTCCGATCAGGTCGCGCCTGCCGTGAAAAATCGAGTTATTAATTATTTAGGCGATTACGATAATTTTATATCCAAAACTGCTGCCTCTCATGCCGATCTGGAAAATTATACGAGCCTGGGTAAAAATATTAAGTGGGATGAAAAACCATACGCGCAACTGAACAAAATATTTAAAGAATACCGGAAAATCGCCGAGAAGCTTGCTGTCAACAAGGCGCTCCTCAGAGAACTGGCTGTTGCTTCTCTTTGCGAATTGTATCTCGAGGCTGCCGAGCAGGTAAAAAAGGAGAAGGGAAAGATATTATTCCACGATGTCCGCCGAAACCTTCTTGCTTTAGACGAAGAAGCAACAGGGGAACGCCCGAAACTTATGAGCCAATATTTTTCTCTGGGGCTTGACCGCACAGAGCATCTGCTGATTGACGAATTTCAGGATACATCGAAAGGTGATATCCAGATATTGATGCCATTGATTGACGAGATTTTATCCGGGAGCGGCGAGCGAGGCGAGAGGTCTTTTTTCGCGGTAGGTGATTGGAAACAGATGATTTACGGCTGGCGCGGCGCGGACCGCGATGCGCTGGAAGAAGCAATTGGCAGATACATCACAAGCAAAATAATCACTGAAGATTCGCTCGCCTACAACTATCGCAGCACGCCGCTGCTTATTTCTTTTTTTAACGAACTTGTCGGCCATCTTTATGAAGGAAAAGAAAAAAAGGAAACACAAAAGCCGCCCGAAGAGTTAGAATCTTTTGACGGCGCGACGGAAGTGAATCTTGTGGAACTGGAAAAAGACGGCGCTTCGGAAGCATCTTTTTATCCCGCGATGGTTGAATACTTGAAGAAAAAAAAGGCGGAATATGAATGTGCCTGGGGCGATATGGCTGTGCTGGCTCTGACGAACAACCATGTTCAGAAGATTGAAGCCGAGCTTTTAAAAAGCGGTATCGGCGTGGCGGCGGTAAAAGGAAGACAGCTTCTTTCCACGCAGGAAGGGGTGGCGGTAATGCTTTTTATTGCCGCTGTTTTGCGCGAGGACGAGACGCAATTTATCGCCTCAGCAGCGGACTCTATATTGTGGAAAGAAATATTCGGAGAAATCAAGGATTTACAGACGAAGTTTGCGCAGGAATATCCCCGTCCCTATGGGCTGATGGCTGTCAGCCGCGCCATTGAGCTATTGCGCGGAAAAGTATCTGCGAACATACTGGATATCTGGCAGGATGAAGCGCAGACTTTTTTTACCGAAGGCGGCGCTGACGTTGATGAATTTTTGCTACGGATGTTTAACACGCGTTTCAACATAAAAGTTCCGGAAGCGGAAAAAAGCGAAAACATCAAGGTCGATACCATTCACGGAACAAAAGGCCTTCAGTTTAAACATGTGTTTGTTTTCTGGAATGAGGAAGAAAGAGGCGCTCCGTTTTACCTGGAATCAGAACAATGTCATGTGCAGTTTTCCAGCCCGGAGATTAAATTATTGGAAGCCGGCAATTCCGCGCAGGCTAAAGAGATAATTAATAATTACCATGAAAATATGAAACGTCTGCGCCGGGAAAGAGCCAATGTTTTTTATGTTGCCGCTACAAGAGCCAGTAAGAACGCTGACGGTATTTCTGCCGAAGAAAAAGGATGAAAATTATAAGCCCGTGCATCAGGCGGTGCTCAATGCTTTTTCTTCTTTCGCGCCGGAGGGCAGCAAAAAAGAGATATGTTCATCTTCGCGCGGAAAGAAAAAAACCGAAACCATAGACATACTGGATGTGCCCGTAAAGCGCGCCGAAGAGCCGGGAAAATACGGCGAAGTTGACCCAACGCTGCTTTCTAAAAATATCAAAACGGGTATTATGCGCGGTGAGCGTATGCATCGCTGGCTGGCAAAGGTTGTTAACCGAGAAACACTTCCTGTACCAGGGGAACTGAATACGGAAGAATATGAAACTGCCATCCGGTTCCTGGAAAGGGAAGATGTATCAAAGATAATCTTTCGTCCGGGGAAAGTTTACGCGGAGCAACAGATATCGGATAAAGAAAGTTTCGGTATAGTGGATAGGATGATTGTAGCCGATGACCTGGTGACCATCATTGATTATAAATCCGGTTCGATGAGAGGGTTAAGGCAAAAATACGAGGAACAGCAAAGGCGTTATACCAAAATTATGAAATCTCTCTATCCGCGAAAAAATGTCGAATATCATATACTTTCGATTGATGCATGAAACGTTTTAAGCTGTGTTTTCTTATCACTCCCTGACCGGAAAAATAAATTTACCTTTTCCCCAAGTGAAGAATACCTTTGGTAATGTTACACAGGTGATCGTTCATTCTTTCCAGGTCGGTGAGGATATCATTAAAAACGAGGCCGGCATTGCTGATACAAACATCATTTTCCAACCGTTTGATATGGTTGAGTTTATATTGTTCAATCAACTGATCCAATTCTTTTTCGATATTCAAAGTAATGTTGGCCGCGTCGTGGTCGTCGTATTGGAGCGCTTTTTTTGTCTGCCTCATCACCGCCTCTGTTTTATCGAAAAGCTTATCCAATTCGATGCGTGCCTGTTCGGAAAAAATTAAGTCGTTTTCAAACGCCCGTTGGGCAAGAATAACGATGCTTTCGCAATAGTCGCCGACTTTTTCCAGATCGTTGACGCTGTGCAGGATTGCCGGGATAAGACGGGATTGTTTTTCCGGTAATTCTTGTCTGGTAATTTCAACAATGTATTCGGTAATATTTTTTTGCATTTCATCCACGGCTTCTTCATCGATAGATACTTCGTTTCGCAGTTTATGTCTGTAAGCAATGGTGCATTCTCTGGATTTTTTGAGCATCTCCATACAGGTTTCCAGCATAACTACTAATTCTTTTATTACAGCGCGTATGGCCATATGGGGCAGGGCCAAAAGATTTTTATCCAGATGTTTTGTTTCTTTTTTAACGTAATCTTTCCCCGGAATGATTTTTGTTAAAAATTTTGTGAATAGCGGGATGAAAGGCAAAAATAAAATTGCGTTTAATAAATTGAAAATAGTATGAGTATTTGCCACCTGTCTGGCAACATTATCAGTAAGCATAGGAATGTATTTTAAATAAAGAGGCGCCATGGATAAGGCAATGATAACCCCGATGACATTGAATAAAGTATGACCCACGGCAAGTCTTTTGCTGGAAAGTTTTCCGCCTATGCTGGCCAGAAGCGCAGTGACGCAGGTGCCGATTTCCATGCCGAAGATGATATAAATGGAAGAGGTGAGGTTCATCAGACCGGCGGAAGCAAACGCGATGAGCATGCCTGTAGTCGTGCTGGAACTTTGCCACGCGATGGTGAGTAAAAGGCCGGTCAGAATTCCGAGAAGAGGGTATTTGCCGAAAGCAAGAAACGCGTTTTTAGCTGATTCATTTTCGGCAAGCGGCGCGACAGCCATGCTCATCATTGCCAACCCCATGAAAAGCATACCGAAGCCCAAGACCGCCAATCCCTTGTTTTTATTTTTATCTTTTTTAGCCAAGAAGAAATAGAGAGCGCCAAAGAATATGAATATCGGCGCAAAGGTTGTCAGTTTGAAGGCAATCAATTGGGCGGTAACGGTAGTGCCGACATTAGCGCCAATCATAAGGGCAACCGCGCCGGCTAAAGAGAGAAGCCCGGCGTTTAAAAATCCGATAAGAATTACAGAGGTAGCACTGGAGCTTTGAATAACTGAAGTGACAAAGACACCTACGAGCATGGATTTAAATCTGTTGGATGTTATTTTCTCCAAAAGAGATTTGAGCAGACCAAGTGATAATTTTTTAAGCGAGTCACTCAGCAGATACATGCCATAAATAAAAAGACCAAGCCCGCCGATGAGTCCGGCAATAATACTGAAAGTATTCATATGATTATTCCATTTCGATAAAAAGTATTGAGGTGTAGTATATGAATAACCGTATATCTAAGTCAAGAAAATAAGGCATAGATGATGTAAGTGTATAAAATAAAGATAAACATTATTTTTAGTATTTCCGAACATAAAAAAGACCCCTTCAGAAATTTCATCTGAAGGGGTCTTTGTGGAAAAAACAAGGTGGCGTAAAATTAAATTACGCGTTTTTGCCTTTGGGCGGTTTATAAACCAACGCGATGAAGAAGCCCAAGGTCAAAAGACCCGCAGCGATAAACAGCGACTGTCGGCTTGAATACCTCAAACACATAGGGGCCGATAAGACCGGCGACGCTCCACGCGGTCAGCATGAAGCCGTAAACCTTGCCAATATAAGCCGGGCCGAAAGCGTCCGCGGCAAAAGCGGGCATGGTGGCGAAGCCGCCACCGTAGCAGGCCAGCAGATAACAGGAAACGACAACGAATAGGCCAGTAGCTGGACACATAGCCCTTTGGCAACAAGAACATACAGAATGGCCTGTGACGCAAACATGATCATGAAGACCATTTTGCGTCCGATGTTATCGGAAATCTTTGCCCAGAAAAGTCTGCCCAAGACCGTTAAAGATGGCGGCATAGGCGACAACAGCTCCACCGGCGGCGGCAACAATAGCGACCTGTTCAGGAGTTAATCACCGATCAAGCCATACGGTCTTTTTGTAAATATCCTGAGCCAGAGGAGAGTGCTGAGAAATCAGACCCAAGGCCGGCGGAAACGTTGAGGCAAAGCATGGCCCAAAGCATCCACCACTGAGGTCGTTTTAACCGCTTCGCCGAACTTAAAGGAATCAGCGGCGGAAACCGTGGTTGCCGCAGGTTTAAATCCGGCAGGCAGCCATCCCTGTAGGAGGATTTTTAAAGAACTGCGCGGCACCCGCTACGAGTACAAGAAAGATTACGCCCCATATATACCAGGTCATTAGCCACACCGGAGGCGATTACTATTTCCAGCAGCGTCAATTTCTCTGAATGAAGTAATCATAAGCGGAGCGATTTTTCCCATGAAGAAAGCGCCAGCGCCGAAACCCATAACCGCAAGACCTGTGACCAGGCCGCGTTTATCCGGGAACCAGCGAATCAAGGTGGCAATGGGAGTTACATAGCCAAAGCCGTTACCCAGAGCCGCGATCACGCCAAAGCCCAAATAGAGAAGAAAATGTTTCCAATCTGGTCGGCGTAACCGGCAACCAAGTGTGCCGATACCAAAAAGTATACCGCCGATTGTCGCTACAAAGCGGGGGCCTTTTTTGTCAACAAGCGTGCCGCCAAAAGCGGCAGCCAATCCGATGATGCCCATCAGAATCATGAAAGTGTACTGGACAGTTCTTACCTTCCCAACCGTGCATTTTCATCAATGGGATTTTAAAAACTGACCACGCGTAAACGGTGCCCAGACAAAGCTGAATGACAACCGCGGCAGCGGCTATTCCCCATCGTTTACTTTCCAAATTTTCATTTGCCATAAAAAATTTTTCCCCTTTCCTAAAATCAAGATTTATTGAAATTGCTATATATCAAGCTGCTTCCAGCTTAACCGCGCAAACTTTCAGCTCCGGTATTTTTCCTACAGGATCCAGAGCTGGATTTGTCAACAAATTTACCGCTGCCTCGGCAAAATGGAAATTCATGAAAATGGTGCCGGGCACGCTTTTTTGCGTGATCTGGGCTTTTGCCTGCACCGAGCCGCGCCGGGAAGTCACTTTTACCATTTGTCCGTCGGATATACCCAGCTTTTCCGCCTCGGCAGGATTGATTTCCACCAGACTTTCCGGATAGCGTTCGGAAGGCCCCTGGCATCGTATGGTCATGGTGCCTGTGTGGTAATGGTATAAAACGCGCCCGGTGGAAAGGAACAGGGGATACTCTTTGTCCGGCCATTCCGCAGGCGGAATATATTCAATGGCGCTAAATAAACCCAAGCCGCGCGAGAATCTGTCTTTATGCAAAAATTTGGTGCCAGGATGATCAGCGGTGGGGCAGGGCCACTGGATGCCCTCATTTTCCAGGCGCTCATAAGTTATACCGGCGTAACTTGGCGTTACTTTGATGACCTCGTCAAAAATATCTTTTGCTGAGGCATATTTCATCGGGTAGCCCATTTTTGTGGAGATGTCACTGATAATTTCCCAATCCGCTTTCGCTTCACCCGGCGCGTCAACAATTTTTCTGACGCGCTGGACGCGGCGTTCCGTATTGGTGAAAGTTCCTTCTTTTTCGGCAAAGCTCGACGCAGGCAGAACAACATCCGCGAGCTTTGTTGTTTCGGTGTTAAAAATATCCTGAACAATCAGCAGTTCCAAGTTGCGCAGCTCTTTTTCCACATGTTTTAAATCAGGATCGGAAAGAAGGGGATTTTCGCCCATAATGTAAAGGGCTTTAATTTCGCCCTTTCCGGCGGCGGCCATAATTTCCATCAGCGTTAAACCGGGTTTGGTGGAGAGTTTTGCCCCCCATGCCGCCTCGAATTTTTTGTGCGCGTCTTCTGCGGCAACCTGTTGGTAAGCAGGATAGACATTGGGAAGGCCGCCCATATCACAAGCTCCCTGCACGTTGTTCTGGCCGCGTAGTGGGTTGACACCGCCGCCTTCTATGCCGACATTGCCGCAAAGCATGGACAGATTGGCGATAGACTTAACATTGTCCGTACCGGTTATGTGCTGAGTAATTCCCATAGCATAGATAATACTGGCGCGCTTGGCCTGGGCATAAATGCGCGCTGCTTTTTTCAAATCTTCGGACGGCACGCCGGAAATTTTTTCCACGTATTCCGGCGTGTATTTAGAAACCACGGCCTTGAGGGCTTCAAAATTTTCCGTGCGCTCGGCCACGTAATCTTTCGCGTAAAGATTTTCGGAAATAATTACATTCATCAGCCCGTTTAATACAGCAACATCCGTGCCAGGCTTTTGGCACAGCCAGATGTCCGCGTATTTGACCAAGTCAATTTCCCGCGGATCAATTACAATCAGCTTAACGCCCTGCTGGCGGATACCCCGCTTTATAAAAGAGCTGATTACGGGATGGTTTTCCGTGGTATTCGTTCCTGTCGCCAGAATCAAATCTGTATATTCCAGCTCTTCAATGGAATTAGTCATCGCGCCACTACCGAATGATGCGGCCAGACCGGCCACAGTTACGGAGTGTCAGAGCCGGGCGCAATGGTCGACATTATTAGTGCCGATCACCGCGCGCATGAATTTCTGGAAAAGATAATTTTCTTCGTTGGTGCAGCGGGCGGAAGCCAAACCCGCGATGCTGTCGGAGCCGCTGACTTTCTTTATTGCCGCTAGCTTTTCCGAGATAAAAGAGATCGCTTCATCCCAGTTTACTTCCTTTAATTCATCATTTTTATGACGGCGCAAGAGTGGTTTTTTCAGGCGGTCGGGATGCTGGATAAAATCCATACCGAAGCGGCCCTTAACGCAAAGAGAGCCGTCGTTCGGTTTTCCGTATTCACGGTTTCCCGAAACTTTGATAATTTTACCGTCCTTGGAAAAAACATCCATCTGGCAGCCTACACCGCAGTAAGTGCAGGTTGTGCGCGTCTTTTGTAATTCCCACGGTCTGCCGGCGAATTTCGCCTGCGTGAAGGTGATTGCTCCGACAGGGCATACCTGGAGACACTCGCCGCAGAAAACGCAGGATGAATTGATATAATCAGCATCAAAAGCGGGGCCTACTTTGGCTTTTGAACCGCGCATGGAGAAATCCAAGACTTCATTTACCTGAATTTCATTGCAGGCGCGCACACAGCGGCCGCACAACACGCATTTGTTCAGGTCGCGCTGGATCATGGAATTATTATCTTCAATCGCGTAACCAGGAGGCTCTATTTCGAAACGGGGTTTTTCGATCTGCAACCAGTAAACAAGGTTCTGCAGTTCGCAGGCGCCATTTTGTTCGCAGGTCAGACAATTATGATCGCCCGATGACCATAGAAGTTCAACGATCATTTTTTGGGCGGCGCGCACCGCCGGTGTATCTGTGCGGACGATCATGCCCGGGGTCACCGGCATGCAGCATGAGGCGACCAGGGATCGCGCGTTTTCCACTTCCACAACGCAGACGCGGCAGGCGCCGACATTTGTGGTTTTTTCATAATGGCAAAGAGTGGGAATAAAGATGCCGTTTTCTCTGGCGCATTCCAGAACAGTCTGGCCGGCTTTGGCTTCGACATTTTTCCCATCTATTGTTAAAGGTATTTTGTTGTTCATTTTATTCTCCTAGTATATATTAAAATAGTCACCAGCTTTTCGGGGAAAAGCATTAAGATAACCACCTTTAAATAACGTTGCCTTATATTACTAAGGAAGAAATTTGTCAAATTCAATAAGATATTTTATTTTATTTTTTTATAATTATCCAAAGAAATAAGAAACATCAACAATTCAAGTAGATTAGGGCAACAAGAAAAGACTGGAGTCGTATACGACAAGTTGTTTAAAGCTTAACTGGGCGAAAGCCATCTGAATTGCTAATTTTTCTGCCGGTATCCAACAAATCTTGCTCTAGGCGTTTTTTAATTTCTGTGGCCGATCCAATATCAGCCCGCCCCGGATAGATATCGTACCGGTTTTTGTATTGCTCGGGCGTAAAATCCGGCATGACGACGTTGGCGCCGGCGCGAAGCGCGAGCAGGCGTCCCTGGGGATGTATCGTGGCCAGCGCCGTGGTTGCCGGAATGTTGGTGTTGCGGGTAATGAGACGTGCCAGCGCGATCACGCGCAGCGTCATCTCAATGCCATTATGGTCGATGCTGTCAAGCGGCGTGTCGGGATGCGGGATGAAGGGGCCGATGCCCAGCATGTCGGCATCGAGCATTTTCATCAGCAGGAGGTCATCGGCCAGAATTTCATTTGTCTGGCCGGGGAGGCCCACCATGTTTCCCGTTCCCGTTTCAAATCCCAGTTCCTTAAGAGTTTTCAGGCATCGGACGCGTTCGCTGAGCTTACAGCCGGGTCGCAGATAGGAGTAAAGCTCAGGTGAGGCGGTTTCGTGCTTGAGCAAATAGCGATTCGCCCCAGCCTGCTGGAAGGCGCGCAGATCTTCCATCGGCCGCTCGCCGATCGACAGCGTCAGGACCAGCCCCGTTTCTTTTTTGATCGACTCCACCAGGGCGCAAAGGGTATCTGCGGTATAGAAGGAATCCTCGCCGGATTGCAAAACACAGGTGGAAATTCCCGTTTTCCTGATGTCTTCGGCCGTTTTGAGGATTTCATCGCCGGTCATGCGGTAGCGCTCAACCCGGGTGTTGCCTTTGCGAAGGCCGCAGTACAGGCAGTTGCGTTCACAAAAATTTGAGAATTCGATGATACCCCGCAGATAGATTTCATCCCCCACATCGTTTTTACGCACGCGGTCGGCAGCATCGAAAAGATCCGGCGAGAAATCACCGGGCATCTTCAGAAGCTCGAGGATTTCATCGCGCAAAAGCGGTTTGCCGATTTCGGCATTTAAAAGCAGTTTTTCAATCCGGTCAGATACAGACATCACGTTTTCCTTCTAAAATGGTTTGCAGCCGATCGGTCACCATTTTTTTTCGTTTGGTTTTAAACGATTTTTCCAGCATGTCCGCGATGAGCTTTTCACCGGCCTCGCAGGTTTCGGGACTGGCATAGTCGAGCAGATACTCCTTGAAGGAGAAAACTGCGTTGGTCTGACAGAATTTGCGAATCAGACCGGGCTTGGCCAGGTCCATAAAATCTTTTCCCGTGCGGCCCAGGCGGTAACAGGCCGTGCAAAAGCTGGGAATATGTCCGCGTTCGGTGATGTCCAGAATGACTTCGTCGAGCGTGCGGGTATCGCCAAGATTGAACTGCGCGGCGCGAAACGCGTCGCTGGTTTTGTCCGAATACCCGCCGGGATTTGTGCGGGAGCCCGCGCTGATCTGCGAGACGCCGTAGGCGAAGACCTCCGAGCGAAGCGCCGCGTTTTCCCGCGTGGTCAGAATGATGCCCGTGTAGGGAACGGCCAGGCGCAAAATGGCGACGAGCTTTTTGAAATCGGTATCCGTTACCGGCATGGGCGGCGCAATGGCCGCGGGCGCGTTGAAGGCGGGTTCCAGTCGCGGAATTGATATCGTGTGCGGGCCCACGCCGCAGTCTTTCTCCAGTTGCAGCGCGTGAAAAAGCAGGCCCAGCAAGTCGAACTTATAATCGTACAGCCCGAACAGCGCGCCGATGCCCACATCGTCGATGCCGCCTTCCTGGGCGCGGTGCATGGCGGTGAGGCGATTTGTATAATCTTTTTTCGGGCCGGACGGATGCATTTTTTTATAGGTTTCGTGATGATAGGTTTCCTGAAAAAGCAGGTAGGTGCCGATGCCCGTTTTCTTCAGACGGCGGAATTCGTCCACCTCCAGCGGCGCGAGCTCCACGTTGATCCTGCGGATTTGACCGCCATGCTCCGTTTTGACGGCATACGCGGTTTCAATGGCTTCGATAAAGTAATCCAGACTCGATCGTGTCGGATGTTCGCCGCAAAGCATCAACAGACGTTTGTGGCCTTCTCGCTCCAGAACCTCCACCTCTTTCCTGATCTGATCCATCGAAAGCGCCACGCGGTTCAGTTCACGATTGTCGCGGCGGAAGCCGCAATACAGGCAGTTGTTGGAACAGTGGTTGGCCACGTATAAAGGCGCGAAGAGCACCAGACGGTTGCCGTAGATGTCTTCTTTGATTTTATGCGCCGCCTTCAAAATCGCGCCGATGAGGTCTTCGTCTTGTGTTTGAAGAAGCACGGCGACATCTTCGGGAGAGAGCCCTTGAAGTTCACAGGCCTTGTCGATAATTTCGCGCACGTGCAGCGGATCGGGATTTTTCGCCCGGTCTAGCAGGGCTAAAATGGCGTTGTCATCAATAAAATTTTTCATGAGAATCCTTACACTTTGGTTAAAGAGGCTTTGACGGAGACGCCGGCAAGCGCGCCGAGCTTTCCGGTAAGCGAGCCGATTTCGTCGGTTGAGGCATGCACGATCAGCGCGATGATATGCAGGTCGCCCGGCGCGTGAGGCAAGCCCATGCGCCCGATGATAATCTCACCGAAAGCGCATAGAATTTGGTTAATGTTCTGCGCCTGTTCGATCCTGTTGGTAATAATAATCGTGATAGTTCCAATGCGTTTGTCCATAAAAAACAAAAGGTCTGATCCCCGGAAGAATCAAACCTTTAGATTAAAGAATTCAGATTCCCCTCAAGATCAGAACAATCCTTTCTCTCAGGTTGATATTTAACTTGTATATTTCATAGCTTTCTCATACCGAATTTGTCAACGTGCATTCTTGGCAATGGGGATGGTTTCTTTTTCCACCCATAGCGGCGACATTTCTTTTGCTTCCTCATATGGGATTTTACCGTGCAGGATCATGGCTTTGAAATCATCAAACATGTAAACACCCAGAAAGAGGTGGACGCAAAGGAATAACGTCAGCACGATGCCGGCAATCAGGTGCACGTTTCCCATCAGGGCGACAAAGCCTCGCGGCAGGGCATGCGGGTATCCCCAGAGAATCCAGCCGGAGAGAATCAAAAGCGACCCTCCGATCAGGACAAAAATGCCGAAGAGCTTTTGCCCGGAATTGTATTTGCCCATGGGCGGCACGGGTACTTTTTTGCGAAGGATCAGTTTCTGCGGGTAGCCGCCCAGTACGGCAAACCATTTCAGATCCGCGAGGGAAAACGAAAAAACGCGTTTGATGAACAGCACCACGCGGTCGTACACCAGAAAGAAAAACGAGGCGCAGGCAATGGTCAATACGACGCCCGCCACGGCGTGGATCTGCATGGTCAGGTGTATAGCGGCATCCGACAGGGGCTTGAAGTAAAGAAGAACGCCCGTGACGGCAAGCGGCAGAAAACTCAAAATCAGAAAATAGTGAAACATACGGACGCTCAACGGGTGCTTCAAAATCATTTTATCGTGGCTCATGGTTTATCCTCCTTATTTCAGCCAAGACCTTTGGTCCGGTTAATGTAATGGGTGTGCAAAAGTTTATGAGAAAGATGTCCCAGCGGCTCGCCTCCAAATTCCTTGTAGTAGCGGTTTACGGCAGTGTTGGCGTGACTCACCCGGATGGTCGATTTGACGTCGTCGACATACAGCCCCTGGGTTCTGGCCTGAATGTAGGCGTTGTTCGAGGACGCAACCGACTTGATCCAGATGGCCGGAAGAGTCAGAAATGCCGTGATGACGCCGGTGATGGTGATGAATTCCCGCCTTGTGACGGCAAAGGGGTTTTCCGTATATTGATATTTTTGTTCAGACATAGAGAGCTCCTTTCATTGATATGTTATTTCCAGGCAAACAGAGGCCGGATCGCCTCGACCCAGGATGAACCGCTTTTGTCAATCGGCTGGCCGCCGCCGTTGATACATCCGGCGGGACAGTTCATTACCTCGATGAAGTGATACTGAGACTTGCCGGCCAGAACGTCATCGACGATCGGCTTGATGTTGCGCGCCATGTCGTGGACGACCGCCAGGTTGATTGTGACTTCCTTGTTGTGCTTGGCGTCTTTGAGCGTGACCGAGGCGCTTTTGACCCCTTTCAGTCCGCGGACGGGTTTGAACTCGACGTTTGCCAGTTCTTCGCCGGTCAGCACGGCATAGGCGGTGCGCACCGCCGCTTCCATGACGCCCCCGGTGTTGCCGAAGATCGTGCCCGCGCCGGAATATTCCGCAAACAGAATATCCGGGGAATAGTCGGCTTCTTTGGCCAGATCAATCTTCATCTTCTTGAACAGGCGCGCCAGATCGCGCGTGGTCAGCACGACATCCACGTCCGGGTAGGCGGGGCCTGCCTCACGATTCTGCTTTTTGTTGTATTCGTAAGCGCTTGTAAACTCGGGTCGCGAGGCTTCAAACTTCTTGGCCGTGCAGGGCATGATGCCGACGGTGAAAATCTGCGAAGCCGGTTTGTTCCACACTTTTGTCCCGTAGGTTTTGGCGACGGTTCCGGCCATTTGCTGAGGGGATTTTGCTGAAGACAGATGGGGAATCAGCGCCGGGCACTGGGTTTCCACATACCGGACCCAGGCGGGGCAGCAGGAGGTGAACTGGGGCAGAGGGCCGATCGATTCGCCGTGCGCGCTCTTTTCGCCGAAGACGGCGTGGCGTGCGCGGGAGATCAATTCCGAACCTTCTTCCATGATGGTGAGGTCTGCCGCAAAATTGTTGTCGAGGATTTCAAAACCGGCTTTCTTCATCGAGCCGTAGAGCTTGCCGGTCACCAGCGACCCTGTTTTCATGCTGAACTCCTCGCCGATGGCCACGCGCACAGCCGGCGCGATGATGCCGACCACCGAAACGCTTTTGTCCTGCAGGCGGGCGATCACCTGGTCCACAGCGTCGTCCGTTTCGTAAACGGCGTCGAAGGGACAGCTGATGAGGCACTGGCCACAGCTTAGGCAAAGATCGACGTCAATGCCGTGCGTGGCGCCGAACGAGCCCGTGATCGCGCCGGTCGGACAGTACCGCTTGCAGGCATCGCAACCCTTGCAGGCGGATGCCCGAATGGCAATGACGCCGGGGATTTCACCCTTTTGATACGTTTTTGCTACTGCGTTCATTTTGTTACTCCTTTCCGTGATTTACTTATTTCGGTTATAAACAGGAAAACGCGCGGACGCGTGGTATTCCTGAATGCTGTAAACGGACGGTTTTTCTTTCTGGATACTCTCAATGGCCAGGCACATCGCGAGCGCGGCGGAAAGCGTTGTGGCATACGGGATGTCCTGCACCAGCGACGCCCGGCGGATGGCGTAACCGTCGCGGGACGAATCGCGGCCGTGTTCGGTGTTGATGATCAATCGGATCTCGTTATTTTTGACGGCATCCACCACGTTGGGCCTACCTTCGGACACTTTTTTAATGGCGCGGCAGCCGATGCCCAGGGCGTTAAGATATCGGGCGGTGCCCGCCGTCGCCACAAGGTCAAATCCGGAGGCGGCAAGCGACCGGGCGATGATGTCCGCCTGCCGTTTGTCCTTGTCGGCCAGCGACAAAAAGACACGGCCGGAAACGGGAAGTCTGTGCCCTGCGGCAAGCTGGGCCTTGGCAAACGCCCGGCCAAAATGATCGGCAATCCCCATGACCTCGCCTGTGGATTTCATCTCCGGCCCCAGCAGGGGATCGACGCCGGGGAATTTCTTAAAGGGGAGCACTGCTTCCTTCACACTGACATGCCTTGGGGCGGGGATTCCGTGGGCCAGTCCCAGATCGGCAATCGTGCGGCCCAGCATGATTTTGACGGCCAGCTTGCAAAGCGGCACGCCTGTGGCCTTGCTGACAAACGGGACGGTGCGCGAAGCCCGTGGATTGGCCTCCAGCACATAAAGCCGGCCCTGGCGCACGGCGAACTGAAGGTTGATCAGCCCCACGGTTTGCAGCTCAAGCGCAATGGCGCGGGTGGCGGCCTCAATGTGCGCGATCATGGCCGGGGCAATGGTTTGCGGTGGGAGCACGCAGGCCGAATCGCCAGAGTGGATACCCGCCGCTTCGATATGTTCCATAACGCCCGCAACGCAAGCCTGTGTTCCGTCGGACAGACCATCCACATCCACTTCCAGCGCGTCGTCGAGAAACTGATCAATCATCACCGGATGGCCGCCTGCCGCCTCGAACGCCGCAGCGGCGAATTGTTCAAGCTCGGATGGGGATTGAACAATTTTCATGGCGCGTCCGCCCAGGACGAAAGAGGGGCGAACCAGCACCGGATAACCGATGCGCGCCGCGATCTTCAACGCTTCGGAAAGTGAGAGCGCGGCGTCGCTTGCCGGCTGGAGTAATTTTAGCTTATGGAGAAGCGATTGGAACAAACCCCGGTCTTCCGCCCGGGCGATCTGATCGGGCTTCGTGCCCAGGATGGGAACACCCGCGCGCGACAGGGGCATGGCCAGATTGAGAGGCGTCTGTCCGCCCAGTTGAACGATGACGCCTCGGGGTTTCTCCACGGCGACGATATGCAGAACATCCTCAAGCGTCAGCGGCTCGAAGTAGAGCTTGTCGGACGTGTCGTAATCCGTGCTGACGGTTTCCGGATTCGAGTTGATCATGATGCTTTCCACGCCCTCCTCGCGCAGAGCCTGAGAAGCGTGGACGCAGCAGTAGTCGAATTCGATGCCCTGACCGATGCGGTTGGGGCCGCCGCCGATGACGATGACTTTCTGCTTGTCTGAAGGGCGGGCCTCGCATTCGGTTTCATAGGTGGAATAGTAGTAGGGGGTTTGTGCCTCGAACTCGCCTGCGCACGTGTCCACCAGCTTATAGGTGGGGGTGATGCCCAGGTCCTTGCGGCGGCAGGCCACCACATCCTCTTCGGTTGAGGCCGCCAGATGCGCGATTTGCCGGTCTGAAAAGCCGAAGGTTTTGGCCAGGCGCAGCGTTTCTTCACTTAAAGGTCGTGGCGCCTGCGCGATTTGCGCTTCCGCCTCGACGATTTCCCGGATCTGATCGATGAACCAGGGATCAATGCCGGAAAGCTCATGAATCCTTTGCGTGGTCAGTCCCCGCCCGATGGCGTCACGCAAGGCGAAAATGCGCCGAGAATGGGGGATGGATAGTTTTTCAAGAATCGTCTCCGGTGTGGGCGGTGGCTCCGATAAAGGACGGCGGCCGTCGGTGCCCAGGCCGAAGCGGCCGGTTTCGAGAGACCGCAGGCCTTTTTGCAGGGCTTCCTTGAAGGTGCGTCCGATAGACATGGCTTCACCCACTGATTTCATGGAAGTGGTCAGGCTGTCGGGCGATTCGGGAAATTTTTCAAACGCGAAGCGCGGGATTTTCACCACACAGTAGTCGATCGCCGGTTCGAAGGCGGCCAGCGTTTTACCCGTGATGTCGTTTGGGATTTCGTCGAGCGTGTAGCCCACGGCCAGAAGCGCCGCAACCTTGGCGATGGGAAAGCCCGTTGCCTTGGAGGCGAGCGCGGAGCTGCGCGACACGCGCGGATTCATCTCCACGACAAGCAGCCGGCCATCCTTCGGGTTTACGGCAAACTGCACGTTGGAGCCGCCCGTATCCACGCCGATTTCGCGGATGATCGCGATAGCCGCATCGCGCATGGTCTGATATTCCCGGTCCGAAAGCGTTTGAGACGGGGCGACCGTGATGCTGTCGCCGGTGTGCACACCCATGGGATCGAGATTTTCAATCGAGCAGACGATGATGACGTTGTCCCGGTTGTCGCGCACGACTTCCAGCTCGAACTCCTTCCAGCCGAGGAGGGATTCCTCCACGAGGATCTGGCCGATGAGGCTCGCATCGAGACCGGAGCCGGCGATGGCGTCAAACTCTTCAGGATTGTAGGCGACGCCTCCGCCTGTGCCGCCCAGGGTGAAGGCGGGGCGGATGATGACGGGATAGCCGAGCTTTGCGGCCACGGCGCGCGCATCAGACAGATTCGTGGCGACGGCGCTTGCGGCCATCGATAAACCGATGCGCTCCATGGCCTGACAGAAGAGCTCGCGGTCCTCCGCCTTGCGGATGGCGGGAAGGGACGCGCCGATCAACTCCACGCCGAAGGTTTTGAGCGTTCCCATGCGGTCGAGTTCGATTGCAACGTTGAGCGCGGTCTGTCCGCCCATCGTCGGGTAAAAGCGCGTTCGGGCGTTCCCGCGCGATGATGTCCGCCACCACATCCGCCGTGACCGGTTCGATGTAAGTGCGGTCGGCCATCTCCGGGTCCGTCATGATCGTCGCGGGATTGCTGTTGACCAGCACCACGCGATAACCGTTGGACTTGAGCGCCTTGCAGGCCTGAACGCCCGAGTAGTCGAATTCGCAAGCCTGACCGATAACGATGGGTCCGGCCCCGACGATCATAATCGTGTGCAGGTCGTTTCTACGTGGCATGGCTACCTTTCAGAGGTGTCGGGCGGTCCCGATGCAATAAGCGCATCCCATTCTGCATCCACACGGCGCTGCGCATCTTCCAACATCCATGCGTTTTCCTGCCGGAACAGATGCGCGAAGCGTCCCTGTGGCCGAAGGAAGCTCTCCAGAGGCAGCTTTTCCTTTGGGATGTGCGTCAGTCTTGTTTTGCCGTTTTCAATTTCATACAAAGGCCAGAACCGGGTGTTGACCGCCAGCCTGGAGATGGAAATGGCGTCGTCCGCTTTCGAGCGCCAGCCCCGGTGACAGGGGGACAAAATATTAATGAACTTCGGGCCGGGAATCGAGACGGCTTTTTGAACTTTGCGCATCAGATCCAGATGATGACTGGGAGAGGCCTGCGCCACGTAGGGAATGTTGTGGGCCGACATGATTTTGACGATGTCCTTGCGCGCCTGGAGTTTACCCGGCACGGCGCTTCCCGCAGGCGAGGTGGTGGTCGATGCACCGAACGGCGTTGCGCCGGAGCGCTGCGTGCCGGTGTTCATGTAGGCGCCGTTGTCATAGCAGATATAAAGCAGATCATGCCCGCGTTCCATCACGCCGGAGAGGCTCTGCAGGCCGATATCATAGGTGCCACCGTCTCCCGCGAAGACGACAAACGCCATATCGTGCGACATTTTGCCGCGCTTTTTAAGGGCCCGGTGCATTGTTTCCACGCCGGCAAGCGTAACGGCGGCGTTTTCGAAGGCCGAATGAATCCAGGGAATTTTCCACGCCGTATAATCGGAAATGCAGGTGGTGACTTCCAGGCAGCCGGTAGGCGAACAGGCCACCACCGGTTTGTCAATCGCCAAAAGCGCCATCTTGACGACGATGGCCGCGCCGCATCCCTGACACATGCGGTGCCCCGGCGACAGGCGGATGTCTTTAGCGGCAAGGTCTTTTATTTTGAGAGTAGTTGTCATAAGGTTCCTTTATGCATATTGACGAAGACTGATGTATTTTTTGGGCGGTGCGGAGATCTTGCGGCTTAAGATGTCCACCATTTCATTGATGACCGCCTCGACATGTTCCGGCATGAAGTCCCGCCCGCCGAGGCCATAAATCCGGTTGAGAAGCACCGGTCTGTGTTCGAGGGGGTAGAGACTCGCCGCGATTTCGACATACAGGGGTGCGAAAGCCCCGAAGGAATCGGAGCGGTCCAGCACGCAGATGACTTTCAGATGCGAAAGCGCTGAGGCGACAGCGGCATAGGGAAAGGGACGGAAAAGCCTGGGCTTGAGCAGACCGACTTTCACGCCGTTTTCACGCGCCTCGTCAATGATGTCCTTGCAGGTTCCCGCGGCCGAGTTAAGAACCACAATGCCGATATCCGCATCTTCCAGACGGTAGCTTTCGAAAAGTCCGTAACGGCGTCCGGAGAGGTATTCAAACTCCGAGGCGACCGCCTCGGTCACGGCAAAGGCGGAATCCATGATATCGTTTTGCGCCTTTTTATATTCGTGGTACTGGTCGGTCACAATCAACGGCCCGTAGCTCACCGGCCGATCGATGTCCAGAAGAGCGTCCTGCGCGGAAAAGTCGCCCACGAAGCGCTGCACCGCGTCGTCGGAGAGATAATCCATGACGCCCACGGAATGGCTGATGATGAATCCGTCCATGCAGACCATGACGGGCAGCTGGATAGCCGGATGTTCGGCGATACGAAACGCCATGATCAGGTTGTCGTAGCTTCCTGCTGGTTTTCCGACCATAACTGAATCCAGCCCGAATCGCGCGCGCCCATCGCGTCGGAATGGTCGCAGTGAATGTTGAGTGGCGCGGAAAGCGCGCGGTTCACCACGGCCATGACGATCGGGCAGCGCATGCCGGAGGCGACGTAGAGCATTTCCCACATCAGCGCGAGTCCCGGACCGCTGTGGCGGTGGCCACGCGCCCGCCGCCCGCCGAGGCGCCGATGCAGGCGCTCATGGCGCTGTGCTCGCTCTTCGACGAGCATCATTTCCGTATCCACCAGGCCGTCGGCCACGAAATCGGAAAATTGCTGCATCATGTCCGTCTGCGGCGTGATGGGGTACGCGGCGCACACGTCGGGATTGATCTGCCTTAACGCTTCCGCCAGCGCTTCATTGCCGGTGACGGCGGTCATTTTTTTCATGGGATCGCCCTCCTTCTCCATCCGGATGGCCTTCTGCGCCTTTTTTCCCCGGACATTCCAGGGCGCAGATGCCGCACCCTTTGCAGTAGTCGAAGTCAAATCCCTGATACTCGCCCGTCGCGCACGTTAACGGACATGTCCGGGCAGTAAAGCCAGCACAAAAGACAGTTGCTGCAATGAGGGGCTTCGAAAACCGGTCTCAGCGACCGCCAGGTGCCGGTTTTGAACGCGGCGGAATTTCCCGGCTCGCAAATAACGGGTTTGCACGTCGATTTTGTGATGATGCGTGTTTTCATGCCTGGACCACCTCGTTCCAGCTTCGCCTGACGGCTTCGAGATTACCGTCGATCACCTTGACCGAACATTTTTGCCGAAACTTCTTTCGACGTCGGTCAACAGCGCATCGAGACTGACAAGCCCCGAAATATTTCCCAGCGCGCCGACCATCGCGGAATTGGGAAAAGGCTGGCCGAAACAAGCCCGCGCGATGCCGGTTGCGTCAATGCAGTAGAGTTTTTGCTTGGGTTTCAGGTTCAAGCTTTTTAACCGCGTCAAGGTTGATTGGGTGTTCACCAGAAAAAGCCCTTCATTGCACAACCCGGCGCACACGTTGACCAACGGAATCAGACTCGCGTCCACGATGGCGACGATATCCGGATGCGACACGGGGCAGTGGCGCAACATTTTTGGGGCTGATCCGGTTGTAAGCCTGAAGCGGCGCTCCGGCGCGTTCCGGTCCGTATTCCGGAAAGGCCTGGACGTATCGGCCGCTGTGCAGGCAGGCGTCGGCGAACGTTTTGGCCGCGGTGACGGTTCCCTGACCGCCACGGCCGTGCCAGCGGATTTCAATGGTTCGATACATGTTTTTAGTCTCCTTATTATTCTCACTATTATTTTCTCAGTAGATGATAAAATTCCGTAAAGATATGCGCCGCGTCCCTCGGACCGGGTGCGGCTTCCGGATGGTACTGGATAGACAAAATCGAATATCGTTCATGCCTGAATCCTTCAATCGTGCGGTCGTTGAGGTTAATGTGGGTTATCTTTGCGCCCGTTCGCCCGAGGCTTTCTTCATCGACGGCAAACCCGTGGTTCTGGGAGGTGATTTCAACACGACCGGTTCGAATGTATTGCACCGGCTGGTTCGATCCGCGATGCCCGAATTTCAGTTTGTAGGTTTTCGCGCCGAGCGCCAGCGCCAGCAGTTGATGTCCCAGGCAGATGCCGAACATCGGCATTGAACCCAGAAGCGTCCGGATGGTCAAAATGGCCTCAACCACCGGTTCGGGATCGCCCGGCCCGTTGGATAAAAGAAGGCCGTCGGGGCAAAGCTTCATAATGGTCTCTGCATCCGTTGACGCGGGCAGAAGCAAGACTTCACAGCCTGTTTCCTCCAGCATCCGTAAGATGTTGTGTTTAACGCCGGAATCAGTAACCGCCAGCATGCATGGTTTCATGTCGCAATTTGCCAGGCGCTTTTGGCTGAGTAAAATTGCCGCCGTCGGCAACATTCCGGGTTCTGGCGCGATGGCGGGTGCTTTGGCTCAAGCGGCGGCACTCAGGTTTAGTCCCGTCATGGAAGGCAGGTTCCGCGCCTGTTCGACAAGGATTTGTCCATTCGTTTGCGTGGTGGAGAGCTTTGCCCGCATCGCGCCTGCTTGACGGATACGCAACGTCACCGCGCGTGTGTCCAGTTCGCACACGCCCAAAATTCCCTAGGCGCCAGGAATTCCCCAAGCGAAGAAGATGATCGGAAATTGCTGGGACGGACTTGGTGTATTCCTGAATGGAGAATCGCCTGCGGCTGGATGCGGCCAGACTCCATGTCTTCGCGAGATACGCCATAATTGCCGATGAGCGGATACGTCATCACCACCATCTGCCCGGAGTAGGAAGGATCGGTCAGGATTTCCTGATAGCCCGTCATGGCCGTGTTGAAGACGATTTCGCCTTGGGCCTGGCCGTGTCCGGTAAACGAGCGGCAGGAAAAGACGCTTCCGTCCTCCAGCGCCAGAAGGGCGGGCTTGTAATCCCTGTTCATTCCACGGCGCATGCTGAATTCCCCCTGACTTCATTTTGACACGCCTCGTATCCTGATTGAAACGCCCGCAGGTTTTGCAAGGCCAGCGGCGCTTTCATTTTTCCCTGAATCGCTTTTTGAAAAGCCCCGGTTCCAATGTCGGACAAGACGCCCGAGGAAGCCAGCGCCCCCAGCATCACAACATTGAGTGACTGGACGGAGCCAGCCAGGCGAGCCAGCGTGGTCGCGTCCAAATCCGCTCCAGGCCGCCCACCCGGGAGGCCAGAGACCGCAAGGCTAGGTGGAATATCCGGATAAACCGCATGCCCCAGCGCGACTGTAAACGGGAAAACAGGGGCTGTGTTGGTGATCACCAGAGTGTTGGAAGAGCATTTTTTCGCAGCCGGGCTGGATCGTTTCGACCGGTTCGAACCCCAGAAGAATGTCAGCTTCTCCGTCGGCGATGCAGTAACCCGCGCCGTCGCCCAGGAGAACCGGATTGATTCCACGACGCCGCCGCGCTGGGCCATGCCGTGGAATTCCGACATGCGGACATCGATACCGCAGGTGAGCGCCGCTTCGCCCAGGCTCTGCCGCCAGAATATTGCCCTGTCCGCCTACGGCCACAATCATGATGCGCGTTGTTTTCATCGTTTGTTGTCCTCCCTGGCTGCGGACCGGATGGATTTTTCCGGCAAAGCTGCGCGCACAAAGCGCAACCCGTGCAACGGTGCGTATCAATTTTGACCCGATTTTCTTCAATGTGGAACGCCGGGCAGCCAGTTTTATCCACGCAGATCCGGTGATTTTTGCAAAGCTCTGGTCTGACCTCGTATGGGCGTCTGGCTTTATGTCCGGGCAGCGTTTTATCGTAGAGCGGGCAGGGGGCTTTCATGATGAGAACCGAAACGCCGGGCTCGGCGGATGTCCGCATCACCGCTTCTGCGGCTTTGGCAAAATGCAGCGGGTTGACCGTCAATACGGATTTTACGCCCAGGCCTCGCACAACGGATTCGATGTCGATTTGCGTTTTATCGAGACCGAGATGCGATACGTCCACGCCGGGATGGGGCTGATGACCGGTCATGCCCGTCGTGCCGTTATCCAGGATCACCAGCAGAAAATCATGGCGGTTGAACACGGCGCTGGCCAGTGGCGAAAGACCGCTGTGGAAAAAGGTGGAATCGCCGATGAAGGCGACAACTTTTTTTCTGGTTGCTCGGGCGAAGCCGCCGTGGTCCCGAGTCCCGCGCCCATGGCGATGAGAAAATCGCCGATGTTGAGCGGCGCGTGCAGGCCCAGGGTGTAGCAACCGATATCGGCGGATAGATCGCCGAATCGCCAAGAACCTCGCGTACGGCCAGATAAGCCGCGCGATGCGGACATCCGGCGCAAAATCTGGCGGCCTGGGCGGCGCGGTGGGAAAATCGCCGTAATGACGGGTGTTGGAACGGAAAGGGCATATCAAAAACTTTTGCAAGAACGTTTTTGACAAGGCCTGGGGTTGAGTTCAACAGTCGTGAAAATAAATCGTCGCCCTTGCCGAGAACCGGCGTGGTCAAACCGTTTTTATGCGCCACACGATGCGACGAGCTTCCTCGAGATACGGCTCTCCCGGCAACCACCAGCGCTTTTTCGCAACCCTCCAAACATTACCTCCAGGATTCGTTTTTCGGGGAATTGGACGCGAAAAACCGAGATGCAGGACTTTAAATCTATCCCTATAGCCGCTTTCAGTGATCGTATCCACCACGTATCCATAACTCACGCCATTGCAGACGACGCCGAATGATCCGTTCCCTTCGATAAAATTCCAGCGGGACTCGTCGGCGATGTTGGCGGCTTGAGCCGTCTTTTTCAGGAGTATCGGGTGGACAATGGCGCGACACCGATGGGATGCAGACGTAGGAGAAAGGGTCTTTGTGGAGGATCTGGAGCTGTCACTCGCCTGCGCAAATGTCCGAGCGACACAACGCCGCTGGCATGGTTGATACGCGTTGTGGTTCGAAGAATGACTGGGCTTCGCAGTATTTCGGACAGGTCGAAGGCATAGTGGGTCATCTCCTTGGCTTCCTACGGATGACGGCTCCAGCATGGGCAGGGATGGAAAGCTTCGCGTAGTAGCGGCTGTCCTGTTCGTTTTGGCTCGAATACATGAATGGATCATCCGCCACGGCAACAACCAGCGCGCCCGTGATTCCGGTGTAGGCAAGCGTTAAAAGCGCGTCGGAGGCGACGTTGAGTCCCACGTGCTTCATGCTGACGATGGCGCGAAGGCCGCACATGGCAGCGCCCGCCGCCATTTCAAGCGCGACTTTTTCATTGGCGCTGTATTCGAAATAACATGTTCGCTTTGTTCCCGGGAATATGGAAAAAAAATGCAGGGCGATTTCAGACGACGGCGTGCCGGGGTAGGCGCTGGCAAACGCCACGCCCGCTTCCAGCGCGCCGCGATCGCTTCGTTGCCTGAAAGCAGCATCTGGCGACCGCTTTCTTCCACAAGCAATGGATGTCTGATGTCAAGTGTGTCCGTTTTCGGTATCAATTATACAGTAGCCTCTTCTAACTAGGTGTTAAAAAATAGATTGAAACATCGAGATCATCATAGAGTTTCTAACCTGTGCTCGTTTCGGACTTTTTCATCTGCCTGCCTACTTCTTCGGCCATTTTGCGCCGGTAATCCTCAAGTTTGCCAGCCAAAGTCATGTCGGACAGCGCCAGAATGGCTACCGCGAAATAAGCGGCGTTTCGCTCCCGCCTTGCCGACGGCCCCACCCGCGCCCACAGGGATGCCGGCGGACATCTGTACCATGGACAAAAGCGAATCGACTCCCCCCAAATCCGACGTTTTTATTGGCACGCCGATGACTGGACCCAGTTGATGCTGCAAATGTCCTACGGCTGCCTTTCCGGCGGCGGCGATGATCAGCTCCAGCCC
The DNA here is from genome assembly GCA_963813455.1 of uncultured delta proteobacterium. Taxonomy (GTDB): domain Bacteria; phylum Desulfobacterota; class Syntrophia; order Syntrophales; family Smithellaceae; genus UBA4810. The sequence goes on along the minus strand of CAWEZF010000012.1, from coordinate 291,033 downwards.
CCGATCTTTTGCGCCCGTGCAGAACGCATGCGCGACGTCAGGCGTGCGGTGCGCCGAGATGACGCGCACCTCATGTGGAATGTCGAAATCGGCCAGCACGGGCAGCCCCGGCCCTCCATCACGCCGTAGTCCGATGCGCTTCCCATTACAACGGCGACCACGGGTGTTTGTGGCTTGGGCAATGTTGTCATGATGAACCTCCTTACGGGTTTTCGGTCAGGCGCCTGAGCGCCTCTTTATACTTTTCCGCCGTCTTGAAGACGGTGTGTGATGGTAGAGGGGGCACGGGCGGCTGTTTGTTCCAGCAAAGTTCCTCTAGATAGTCCCGTACAAACTGTTTATCAAAACTGGGTGGCGATGAACCGGAAACGTAGGAACTGACGGGCCAGAACCGCGAAGAATCGGGCGTGAAAAGTTCGTCGATCAGAATAAGCCCGTCATCGGTCAGACCGAATTCGAATTTGGTGTCGGCAATGATGATACCGCGCTTTCTCGCATGCGTTTCGGCGAATTCATACAGCGCAAGCGAATCGTCACGAACCTGTTGTGCAACTTCGGCACCAACTATATTTTTGGCTTCGGAAAAGGAGATGTTTTCATCGTGTGCGCCGGCTTCCGCTTTGGTGGAAGGCGTGAAGATTGGTTCGGGGAGCTTGTCTCCTTCGCGAAGTCCTTTTGGAAGCAAAATTCCGCAAACACGGCCCGTTTTTAAATAATCTTTCCATCCGCTGCCGGCTAGATAGCCCCGGACTATGGCTTCAATTTTCAGAGGCTGAGCTTTTTTGACAAGAACACTTCTTCCTTTGAGATCGCTTTGTCTCCAGCGCACGTGGTCCGTCCATCTATCAATCAATGGGTCTGTATCTATTAAATGATTGGCGATGATGTGCCGAGTTATTTCAAACCAATAGTTTGACAGCTTTGTAAGAATCTGTCCTTTCTTTGGGATAATGTTAGGAAGTACATGATCGAAAGCTGATATGCGATCGCTGGCGACAATTAGCAGAAAGTTGCGATCCGCCGCGACATAGACATCGCGTACCTTGCCGCTACGGAGAAACTGAAATCTTTGTGATGTATTGTTCATCGTTTACCCTTTTGGCAATAAAAAAAGGCCGTGAGCGATTTAAAAAAATCGCTCACGGCCTAACTTTTCTTTTGCACCCTTTCTTTTTATTTTTTAAAGAAAGAGCCCTTTAAAACTCTCGGCCTTACCGATTACGGCTGGTCTTTTCGCTGGCCCTATTATTATTAGGGACTTAGAACTGACTTACGGTCAACCTATATAAATTTTATTTTCCTGTCAAGCAGAAAATAAGATTGTTAAAATCTTTGGTAAAGCTAGTGTAGTCATGTTTGCTTTCTGAAGACACCGAAAAATTTATCCATTCCTGATTTTTCCATTGTGGCTACAGCCTCCATCTCTCCGGCGTCCAGCCAGATGCCCTCGCATTCCGAACATTTATCGATTTTGATGTCTTTGTAATCAATCTCAATTAGCTCCATGCCGCATTTCGGACAACGCATGAAATGAAGTTTCTTCAATTTTGTGAGTTCTGCGGCTTTGAGATTTTCGTGTTTTTCACGCTCGATTTTCTGCCGCTTTTCATACTCCAGTCGCGCGAAATATTCTTCTTCTTTTTCACTTGGGATCATGGTAATAACTCCTTTATAAAATTTGTTAACATTTCATGTTTCGTAATCATCTTATTCCATGCCATTATTTCCTTGACGCGCAGACAGGCGCTGGCGCAGCCACTTCTCCGTTCCGATGATGCCGTAAACCGCCAGAGAGACGCAGATCACAATGATCCAGTCCTGCACGGATATCGGTGCGCTGGAAAAAAGCCTGTTCATGAAGGGCGCGTAAGTGAAAAGAATCTGCAAAACAATCATCAGGCCGCAGCCCAGCAGCAACCAGGGATTCGTAAACACGCCCAGCCTGAACATGGACTTGGTCAGAGACCGGGAGTTGAAAAGATAGGCCATGCTGGCCATGACCAATATGTTGACCGCCACTGTTCTCGCCACTTCCAGGGAATACCCGCTGGCTTTCTGCCACGCGAAGACAGAGAATACAGCAATCAGCAGCAGCACGGAGACGAGAGCAATCCGGCCCACCACGACGCCGGAAAGGATCGGGCTGTCCGGATGGCGCGGCGGATATTTCATGGTGTCCGTTTCACCCGGCTCGAAGGCCAGCATCAGTCCGAGAAACACAGCTGTTGTCATGTTAACCCAGAGGATTTGCACCGGCAGGATGGGTAGCGTTGTGCCGCTGAAAATGGAGGCTAGGATGACCAGCCCCTGGCCGCCGTTGGTCGGTAGTGTCCAGGCGATGAACTTGACGAGATTGTCGAATATCCGGCGCCCCTCTTCCACGGCGGCCGTAATGGATGCAAAATTGTCGTCGGTAAGAACCATATCGGCAGCCTCCTTGGCCACATCCGTGCCGGTGATGCCCATGGCGACGCCGATATTGGCCTGCTTCAGAGCTGGCGCGTCGTTGACACCGTCGCCGGTCATCGCCACGATATGATTGCGAAACTGAAGGGCTTCCACCAGACGCAGTTTTTGTTCCGGCGCAACGCGGGCGAAGACGCTCGCATTTTCAGCGGCTTCAATCAGTTCTTCATCCGTCAGGGCTTCGAGCTCAGCGCCGGTCATCGCAGCGGGCCTCTGATTCGGGGAATCGTGATGGCTTCCGATGCCCAGCTGCCGGGCGATTTCGGATGCGGTCGCGGCGTGATCGCCGGTAATCATTTTTACGTGAACGCCTGCTTCGCGGCAGACGGCGACGGCGCGGATGGCTTCCTTGCGCGGCGGATCGATCATGCCCTGGAGGCCTAAAAACTTCAGGTCGGAATGACAATCTTCGGCAGTGATGTGATCCTTTTTGCAGGTCTTGCGGGCGAAAATCAGCACGCGCAGGCCTTCGGAGGCAAGCCGGTTTGCTTCCGAAAGAACGGCGGCCTTGTCGATGGAAACCGTGTTGCCGTCTGACGCCATGGCGTCGCAACAGGCCGCCAGGACCTTTTCCAGGGCGCCCTTCACGTAAATGACGTTTTCGCCGCTTGCCGAGTGATGCAATGTTGCCATGAACTGCCGCTCGGACTCGAAAGGCACGACATCCATACGCGGCAGCGTTGCGTGGAGGGCATTGGAATCCATGCCCGCCTTTCCGGCGGCGGAAAGCAGCGCTCCCTCGGTCGGATCTCCTTCGACTCTCCAGAGATTGCCAGCGCTGATCAGACGCGAATCGTTGCACAGAAGCCCGGCCAAAAGCGTTTCGTAAAGTGCGGCAGGAAGCGTTTTTAACGGCGCTTTTCCGGAAAGAATATCGCCTGAGGGGGCATAACCGTTGCCTTCAACGCTGTAAAGCGAGTCGCCCGAATATACTTTGCGAACGGTCATCTGGTTTTCGGTGAGCGTTCCTGTTTTATCCGAACAGATCACGGTCGTGCTGCCCAGCGTTTCCACGGCGGGCAGTTTCCGGATGATGGCTTTTTTTCTGGCAAGACGGTTGACGCCAATGGCCAGTGTGATGGTTACGGCAGCAGGCAGCCCTTCCGGGATGGCGCCCACGGCCAGAGCGACGCCGGCCATGAACATGTCGATTGCCGCCTCGCCCCGGATCATGCCGACGGCGAAAGTCACGGCGGCCAGCGCCAGAATGACGATCAGCAGGACCTTACTGAAGTCCGCAATTTTTTTGGTCAGCGGCGTGGCGAGATCCGCCGCAGAAGCCAGCATCTCGCTAATCCGGCCGGTTTCCGTCTTGTCGCCCGTGCTGACGACGAGCGCCTGGGCCTGTCCGTAAGTTACCAGCGTGCCCGCATACACCATGTTATGCCGGTCGGCGAGAACGGTTTCCGGCGGAAGCGTTTCCGCTTTTTTAAGAACGGGGACGGACTCCCCGGTGAGGGCGGATTCGTCAACCTGCAGTTCACGGCAGTTGAACAACCTTGCGTCGGCCGGCACCTTGTCGCCGGACTGGAGCTTGATCACGTCGCCTGTGACAAGTTGTGTGGAGTCGCAAGACGTCCATTTTCCGTCCCTCAGCACGATGGCTTGGGTTGTCATCATCTGTTTGAGCGATTCAATGGCGCGCTCGGCTTTTGCTTCCTGAACGTAACCGATGATAGCATTGAGGATCACTACACCGAAAATCACGGAGGAATCGACCAATTCGCGAAGAAACAGCGTGACGAAACCGGCCAGGAGCAGAATATAAACCAGCGGCTGGTTAAACTGCTGCAGGAACTGCACGATGCGGCTTTTTTGTTTTTTTGCGCTGACCATGTTGGGGCCGAATTTTTCCAAACGATGTTTAGCCTCAAAGATGGATAAGCCTTTTGTCGTGTTGCTGCTCAGCAGGGTTGCCACTTCGTCCGCCGGGCAGTGATGCCAGTGTTTGCTGATGAGTTGTTCCATAAAATCATTCTTTCCTTTATGTGAAAATGTTTTCCAGCGCCAATGCCCGCGAGCCTTTGACGAAGAAAAAGCAGTTTTTAAATTTTGCCGGTGTTATATATAGTTTTGCCTCCGCGGCGCTGGCGAACCACGCAGCCTGAGTCGCGCCGCGGCATTTGCCGAACGCGTCGCCGACAAATATGCACTGATGAACGCGATTTCTTTTTAAGAGACTAATAATTTCAATGTGTTCTGCTTCGCTGGCTATGCCCAGTTCGAGCATGTCGCCAAGAACGAACACTTTGTTTTCAGCCGGAAAGTCGATAAAATCCCGGATCATTGAGGCCATGCTTGTCGGGTTGGCGTTATAGGCGTCAAGCAAGACCCGATTGCCGTGCCAGGTGATGAATTGCGAACGGTTGTTTGCGGGCGCATAGGATTCTATCGCCTGCTTGATTTTGTCCGGGGCGACCTGAAAGTAGGCGCCAACGGCCGCGGCGACGAGTATGTTGTACAACTGAAATGATCCGAAAAGCCTGGATTGTATTTCGAACGAACCGGCGTCCCGGTTGATTGCAACGGACGCGTTCAGAGTTGGGAACTTGTTTGTTATGTATCCGGAAGCGATCTTTTTTGCCTGTTGCGGCAATGCGGGCGTACCGTAAAAAACTCGCTTGATTGTTTTTGAGGCTTCAATCAAGACAGGGTCGTCCGCGTTGACAAAAGCCGTTCCGTTGTTTTGCTCAAAGTAATTATACAACTCTTTGTTGGCATCGATTACGGCCTGTTGCGAACCATAGCTTTCCAGATGATCCTTCCCGTTGTTGGTCAGAATACCGAATTGAGGTTTGGCGATTTTGCAAAGCAGGGTGTGTTCGCCTGCACTGCTGGCCCCCATTTCAATGACGGCAAACTCATCGGTTTTATCCAGCGCTAGGATGCTCAGAGGCAAACCGATATGATTATTCAAGTTGCCCTTGGTGGCGTAAACCTTGTAATTGGTTTTTAATATACGAAAAATGAGCTCCCGCGTGGTTGTTTTTCCGTTAGATCCCGCCACGGCGATCACTTTCAAATGACGAAGAGTATGACGATAGTCAATGGCAAGCTGCTGCAGGGCGGTTAATGTATCATCAACAGGGATCATCCGGCTGTTGTTATAGCCCAGGCGACGATCGACGACGGCGTAATTTGCGCCTTTGCTTAAGGCTTCGGCTGCGAAGCGGCTGCCGTCAAAATTGGGGCCTTTCAAACCGAAAAAGATGCTTCCGGGTTTGACAAAGCGTGAGTCCGTCGATACTTTTTTGCATGTTTGAAAAAGATTAAATATATTCATTACCGTATCTTTTAAAAGTTGCTTTCCTGCGACATCGAAAAAAAGCCTAGAATGATCAGCTGATCATTCTAGGCCTGATGACTTTCTCTGTTCTCTCTGCCTGCAAACTAAAGAGCCCATTAAAACTCTCGGCCTTGCCGATTACGGCAGGTCTTTTCGCTGGCGCTATGATTTTTTCACCTCAGCGCCTTAAAACTGACTAATAGTTAATCTATATAAATTCCATTTTTCTGTCGAGCATAAAATAAGATTGTTAAAATCTTTGGTAAAGCTAGTGTAGTCATGTTTGCTTTCTGAAGACACCGAAAAATTTATCCAGTCCTGATTTTTCCATTTTGGCTACAGCCTCCATCTCTCCGGCGTCCAGCCAGATGCCCTCGCATTCCGAACATTTATCGATTTTGATGTCTTTGTAATCAATCTCAATTAGCTCCATGCCGCATTTCGGACAACGCATGAAATGAAGTTTCTTCAATTTTGTGAGTTCTGCGGCTTTGAGATTTTCGTGTTTTTCACGCTCGATTTTCTGCCGCTTTTCATACTCCAGTCGCGCGAAATATTCTTCTTCTTTTTCACTTGGGATCATGGATGGTTCTCCTTAAGTTTATATTGTTGCCTGTTTGTTTTTTTCTGCAAACTTCGGCGGTTTTTCCAGCGAAAAAATAATTATCCGTTCACCAGTTAAAGTACTGATATCGGTGTGCAGACTTCTGATCTCGACGCCGAGAATATTTTTCACAGCGTCCTCAAGAATAGGGCGGCCCTGTTCTAGCAATGATATCCGGACGCGTTTTATTAGGTTGCGTCCATCATTTGGATCGGGCAAAGAGGATAAACGAAGCTCGGCGGGGGTAAGCACCTTTTTTAGCCTAACCAATACTAGGTCTTCAATGATATAAGTTTTTGTTTCTAAAGGACCACGCCCCATGTATTCCTTTTCAAATTTGGTGACGGCATCGCTAATTTCCGATTCAATTTGGCCTTTTGTTTTTAACATATTTTATTCAGTCCTTTTTTTTCGACAATTGCACTAATTGTAATAAAGCTTATAACAATCCGGGTTTAAATTCCAGCATTTCAAAATCAACCAATGCATAGGCCAGATAATCACGGTACTTAAGCAATCCGCCTTTTTGCCGCCGGAGAATAATGTGCTGTGGTTTATGATCCAGGACGCGAAATGATGTACGTGCGAGGTCGTTTTGAACTCTGAGCGTAATTTTATCTATTTGTTCTTGTGTTAATAATCCCTGGCGATGAAGATCCCAGGCGTTTTCGCCTTTGACCCATTGAAAGAGGAGAATATAGTTACGCGAGATATCCAGTTCAATGCGCGTTCCCGAAGGCGAATCGAATTGGTTTCGAGCAAGAGAGTCACGACATCGTTGAAAACGCCAAGGAGATCGGTCGAACATGCGGGGTGGCCAGAGGTATTGTGGTGAGAAAATTGCCAGAGGCCTTTTAGTAAGAACGGGGATACCCCGTAGTTTCGCGTAGCTTCGTAATTTAAACAGCAGTCCAAATTCCTCAAAAGGATTGTTAATGTGTAAAGCAGATAATGAGCTATAAGACATGCCATGCGGAACGCAGCTGGCGATGTAAAGCATGGTCTTTTGAGCCAGCCGGCTAAATTTAACGACGAGATTCAATTGGCGAGTGTTCCGGTAAACAGGAACACGGTAAACGGCGCCGATTCCCGCCGATTGTCTTTGGCCTTCATGGCGGTAGCGTTCGTTATCATACCAGTGTTTGGGGTGAAGGAAATCAAGCCACGGCTCTCCAAAACGTGTTACAAACAGGTCTCCGCTGTTTTCAATATGAATCCATTTATAGTCTACACCGTAAGCTCTTACGTTTTCTGTCCTAATAGGCGCTGCCGGGCACTGTTCTAAAGCGTGATTCATGAATGCGGACTCCGGGTTGGTGTTTTTGCATGTTCAGTTTGCGGTTGGCCGGTTTTAAAGGAAGCCTTCCGAAGGCGGTCATTGACGGCGCTACCAATACCGGTTGCTTCCGGAAGCGTGGCAATAATGGCGGAAAGCCCCATTGCGTCGAGTTCTTGCATGGCCGTGTAGAGGTTGGCTGCCGCCTCGGTCATATTGCCTGACAAGCTCAGTATTTTGACCGGTCCCTCAAACGATCGATCAGGCGGTGAAAAAAGCAGCGCACCGACATCCGGCCTGCAGAAAAATTCATCGAAGGTATCGACTAGATAAAGCGGAGTCTTTGTCGCGTAATGAGAGGGCAGCATTCCAGGGCTTTCCTGCGACTTTTCCCGATCGGTTGTAGTCATTGGAATCGCAAGCGGACCAGTAAGCTGCTCGATGTCACTTTGCGTGATGGCGCCGGGGCGCAGAAGACGCGGTCTGGCTTCAGTGAGGGATAAAACGGTGGATTCAAGACCAATACGACATGCACCGCCGTCGATCACAGCGTCGCAAACGTTCTGCAGTTGATCCATGACGTGTGTAGCTGAAGTTGGGCTTGTTCGTCCGAAAAAGTTGGCGCTTGGTGCGGCGATAGGCGTTTCCGAGAAACGAATGAGTTTTGCGGCAAGCGGCTGTAACGGCATGCGCACCGCAACAGTCGGGTGGTTTGCGGTTACAATATCCGGAACGATTTGTCTCTTGCGAAAAATGAGCGTCAGGGGACCGGGCCAGAACCGGCTGATGAGCGGCCATGCAACATCCGGGATATCGGCCACCAAAGACGCAAGCTGTCCTATTTCCGCGATGTGGACGATCAAAGGATTATAAAGCGGGCGTCTTTTGGATTTAAAGATCTTTGCAACGGCCTGGGGATTGAAAACATCCGCGCCCAGCCCATAGACAGTTTCCGTTGGAAAGGTTACGACCCCGCCTTTTTTGATGACGGCTGCCGCGCGCCTGACGGATGCGTCAAGTTGCTCCGCCGGTTGAGGGTGCTTGCTGATCCAATGGGCGGCTTCCAGAAGGGAATGAAAGACAAGACGATCCACAGGTAGCTCCGGCAGATGACGGGCGCCGTGACCGGTAAGTAGATATAAACCGAAAACACCCAAAGTATCTCCGGTGTAAACATCATGCGGATGGTCGCCTATTATGAAAGACCGAGTCAAATCAATTCCGTAACGAGAGGCCGCCTCTTGTAGAAAGAAGGGATTAGGTTTTATACAACGGCAATTTTCGTTTCTTTGATGCGGACAAATATACCATTTCCTAATCCTGATATTTTTTTTTCTGAACTGGTCATCTAAAGCAAAATTTATACTGGCGACCTGTTGAGATGTCACTAGACCTCTGGATATGCCGGGTTGGTTGCTGACGACAAATAAAACGTAATTTCTGCTTAGCGTCTGCAACGCATCGATCGTATCGGGAAAAAGCCGGATATGTTCAGGGTGGGCAAGTGTGCCCACATCTTCGATTAAAGTGCCATCGCGATCCAAGAATACGGCTGGTTTGAGGTTATCCATCGGAAAGGCCAAGAAACTGCTCATAGTCATACACGCTTCCATCGGATAAACAGCATTCTATGATTTGGCGGCCGACGGCATCCAGATCCGGCACAAGGAAGGTTTTCAGCTGCTCATGAAAGAATTGCCGGAGTTGGCGCGCACCTTCATCGTAAGAGGCGGGACCGATTTCAGGCTGCAAATTAACTTGCAAAAGCCATGGCGGAATCATAGTGCCTTCTATGCGCATGCTTTTGAGCGCGTAACCGAGCAGGGATGAGCGCGCCGGGATCAACTGATCTGACAGAAATCGAGCGTGTCCGCGTCTCGCCAGATAGTCGCGCGCCAGCCATTGGGGCATGAAGCCGGTTTCCCAAACACCAATATATTGATTAGGAATGAGAATATAACGGGTGCGGGGCGTTTGCTGGAACTGTCTTAATAAAAGATTAGCTTGGTCAACGCGGAGTCCGGTGGCGAAAGGCCAGTAACTACCGACTCCCTCGCTTTCCAGCTCGCCGCCGCCAACGATACTGGGGTTGGAGTATCCGCGCGGAGCAACAAGCCGCCACAACCAAGCTAAAGCCGCTGGCAGAACGTGAAACAATCCAAGAATGCCGTAGCTGGGCTGTTCAGAAGAACAAGGCGCCGTTCGAACGCCGAACGAGCGTATATCCACGGCGACCTTCTCGGAAACCGCGTTCGCCACAATGTTGCGGGGGATGATCACGCGCGGATTGGGGCAGGGTTTGCCCGGTGCGTCTTCGATATGCTCCCAGATCAGTGCCGTGCTTCCCGGCGCCGCGTCAATATTGAGGAAAAGTAGCGGCCGTCCGGGGTGTATAGATAGCCTCTCAATATCATGATCGGTTCCATAGGATGTAATGTGGTTCACGCGGACAAACCATCCATCTTCTGCATCCATCAGAAACAATTTACCGTTGGTTTCCTGAAAATCAGGGTGGCACAATCCCATATCATCACAGACGGGATGCAGATCGCAGGTACGCTGGATTTCGATGTGGCGCTCTTCACCTGTGACGATGTTTTTACCCACAAGCAGGCGGCCATCCGGAAGCCGATGGGGTTGCTGAAGCATTTCGCTTTTACCGCCTCCGCTTGCGCCTTCGTGCATAAAACTCACTATGTTGTCATAAGGTGTGACCACCTGGACCGCGGAACAGTGTGCGGTCACCCAACCCTGATGCGCACCAACATTAATCAGAGCGCCGTAAACGCCTTTTTTCGCACTGGGACCTGGGTAGAGATTGTAGGAAAATATTTCGTGTATTCCGACGCGATTATGGACAACGACTTGTTTGCCGCCAAAGTGTGTGTGGCGGAATGGCGGCGCCACATAAAGAATGGTCGTTGGCTTTATCGGCTTTTCAGTCTTCTTCAGGTTGGTAATTCCCTGTAGGAGCCCCAGACCAAAGGCGAAAAACCCTGCGTTAGCCGGACAGACAGCCAATGCCATGCCACCCGTTCCCGGTTGGCCGATTTCAAAGACGAAGGCAGCCAGAGGCTGTGAAGCCAGCCATTGGAATGTTTCGCTACGCAGGTAGGAGAAGGCAAATCCAAATTGATCATGGAAGCGGGGTTTGTCGGACGGGCTGTCATCTGCGATAAACATGCAGTCAGGGTCTCTTCGACGCATATACGGGTCAGTGTAATTAGCGCTGACACCGTTTTTAACACGTACGACCTCTGCCTCCACTATTTTCTCGCCATTGGGAAGTTCATATGCTACTTGCCATATTGAATTTTTTCCCTCGCCGTAGGCCAGATTTTCCAAGTCGGAAATCTCGTTTGCAAAGACCAAGGACGGAGTTTTGGTAAATATTGCAGTAATTTCTTCAGGTATTATCAATTTTTCTAGCATTTTCAATATCCTTAAACAATAAAAAAAGCCCCTATTAGTTAATTTATTAACTAATGGAGCTTTAGATTTTTTACGCGTCCCTATTCAACTATTTAGGGATCGTTCCAACATTCAAGCTTTTTTCATGTGAATTTCTTCCGCTCCTGACTTTTTAAAAGCCAGTTTCAAAAAAATTCGTGTGTTTTTTACACGTAATAAGATACTTTGTCAAGAAATATTAAAGAGAATTTTTACATGAGTCCAAGCATTGCTTAATTACAGAAAATGAAGTGAATAATTTTAAAAGTAGTCTAATTTGAGGACGATTTTTTTTCAAATGTCGCGAGCGCGAATGGGAAAGGGGAGAGACTGCGTTTCAAGACGCCTCGTAGAAACGAGATGGCGATACCGTAATTGGTAATGGGAACAGCGGCATCTTTAGCCTTGCGCAGTCTTGAGAGCATTTCGCGTCGGTTCATCATGCAGGCGCCGCAGTGGATGATGAGTTTATAGTCTTTCAAATTTTCGGGATAGTCGCGGCCGCAGACCGTGTCGATTTGCAAATCGCCTCCCACATACTGGCGAAGCCAGCTAGGAATTTTGACGCGGCCGATGTCGTCTTCGAGCGGGTGGTGTGAGCAGGCCTCGGCGATCAAAATCCGATCGCCGGGTTTTAATTTGTCTATTGCCGCAACGCCTTCCGCCATGACGGATAGGTCTCCCTTTTGTCTTGCAAACAAAATGGAAAAAGTCGTTACGGGAATGTCTTTGGGGACATCGGCTGTTACTTTTAAAATGGCCTGGGAATCGGTCACCACGATGGAGGGCGGTGTTTTCAGATTGGCCAACGCAGGGGCGAGTTCCCGTTCTTTGACGACAAGCGCCTGCGCGTCATTGTCCAGAATGTCGCGGATGGTTTGCACCTGCGGCAGAATCAAACGACCCTTGGGCGCCTGCAGATCAATCGGCACGACCAGAACCGCGGTGCCGCCGGGCGGCAATAAATCGCTTATGAGCGAAGGCGTGGAAAGAAAATCGGCGGGAGCCATTTCCAACAGATGTCGCTTCAACTCGTCCAGGTAAAGGTTGCGAGCGGAGACGTTGCTGCAGGAGACAGAAAGGACACAGCCTGACTTGGCGGCCAGGGATTTCAGGTAATCGGGTGACGGGGGCTGAACATCTGTTTTATTGACAACCGTCAGTACGGGAATTTTGCGCTTTGACGCTTCGATTAGCACCGATTCTTCGTAATCGGTCCAGACGTCCGCTTCAGTAACCAGAATGACGACGTCCGCACGGTCGAAAACTTTAGCCGTTTTTTCCCGACGCTTGCTTGAGAGCTCGGAGGCGTCGTCAAGACCCGCCGTATCCAGAAAAAGCACTGGCCCAAAAGGCAATAGTTCCATGGCTTTTTCTACGATGTCCGTGGTCGTTCCGGCCACGGGCGAGGTGATGGCGATGTCCTGGCCCAGCATCAGATTGAGCAGGCTCGATTTGCCGACATTGGTGCGTCCCACAATGGCGATATGGAGGCGATTGGCTTTTGGTGTATTATCCACGGTCTTTATACCCCAAAGCGGTGAGGGCAAGCGGGGTGTGATATTTTTCAACCGTTACCTTTCCATGTTTTTGTTCCAAAAATGATTTCATGTTCTTCTCCCGGCATTCATAAAACGATTTCAGGCTCTCTGTTGCGCGGTCTTAGCCGATAGCGACAAAGGCTTTTCATTTTCCTGAAATGACCGCTGAAGAGCCGCTTACGCAAAAATAACTAATCGCGCGAAATGTATGGATGCTCCAATAGTCGAAAGCCGGGACGTTTTCCTCGCCTAAAAAATCTTTTTCTTTTCGAAAATCGGTCATGCTCGATTCAATCATGCAAAAAATAAAAAGAGGTTTGCCCGTTTTCGGGCAAACCTCTTTTGAATTGATTAAATGTGGTAGTTATTACTCATCATTCTTGTGAGGCATTTCGGCGCCTCGCTTTGTGTAGTGTGTATGCAGAAGCTCATGGGACTTGTGTCCCAGCGGTTCTTTGAGGAACTTTTCATAGAGCTTCTTGACAGATTCATTTTCGTGAGACTGGCGTTTCTTCTGCACAGAACCGTCGTCCTTGTACAATGCCGCTGAACGCTTGAGACGAATCTCGTTGTTGGTCGGGATCGGCTCACCGCCGCCGGAGATGCAGCCGCCCGGGCAGCACATCACTTCGATAAACGCATAGTCGGCCTTGTCTTCACGGATTTTGTCCATCAGCTTGCGGGCATTGCCCAGGCCGTGCGCGACGGCTATTTTCACGTTCCCTAAAGGACCAACTTCCACGGCTGCTTCTTTGACGCCTTCCAGACCGCGAACAGGCGTGATATTCAGGCTGGGAAGATCTTTACCGGTAACCACGGCATAAACCGTGCGCAGAGCCGCTTCCATAACACCACCGGTGGCGCCGAAGATTGTGCCGGCGCCTGTGTATTCACCCATCGGGGCATCATGGTCTTCGTCAGACAGGGATTCAAAATCGATGCCCGCTTCCTTTATCATGCGCCCAAGTTCTCTGGTGGTGAGTACATAATCCACATCGCGATACCCGCTGCTGGCCATTTCCGGACGCTGGGCCTCGAACTTCTTGGCCGTGCAGGGCATAATGGAGACTGAGACAATGTCTTTAGGATCGATGCCGGCCGTTTCGGCGTAATAGGTTTTTGCCAAAGCTCCGAACATTTGCTGCGGCGACTTGCAGGTGGACAGATGGTCGAGCAGGTCCGGATAAAAATGCTCGCAGAATTTGATCCAGCCGGGGCTGCACGATGTGATCATCGGCAACTTGCCGCCTTCTTTGACGCGTTTTAACAACTCATTGCCCTCCTCGATGATCGTCAGGTCGGCAGTAAAGTTAGTATCGAAAACTTTGTCAAAACCCAGACGGCGCAGGGCGGCAATCATTTTACCGGTCACCAGGGTGCCCGGCGGCATGCCGAATTCCTCGCCGAGCGCCGCGCGGATGGCTGGCGCTTCCTGCACGATCACATGCTTGGTCGGATCCTGAAGTGCTTTCCAGACCTCGTCAACCTCGTCCTTTTCGTAAAGCGCGCCGACCGGGCAAACCAGAATGCATTGTCCGCAGGTCACGCAGTTGGATTCAATAAGCGACATGTCCATAGCCGGAACAACCTTCACGTTGCTGCCGCGATAGGCTGGCGTTAAAACACTCACCGTCTGGATGTTTTCACAAACCGCCACGCAGCGATGACATTCAATGCATTTGCGGCCGTCACGAACGATCGACGGGCTGGAACGGTCAATCACCCCTTCTTTGGGGAATTCGGTATAGGGGAAGCGCACTTCTTTGAGACCGACGAACTCGGCGACTTTCTGCAGATCGCAGCTACCATTGCGCACGCAATAGTTGCATTCCTGCGGATGGTTGGCTAGAAGGAGCTCGACGACCATTTTTCTGGCCTGACGAACCTTTTCGCTGTTTGTGCGAACCACCATGCCTGCGAATACGGGGAAGACGCAGGCGGCGATGAGCGATCGCTGGCCTTCCACTTCCGTCATACAGACCCGGCAGGCGCCTGGCGTGTGATGAATTTCCGGCCAGGCGCAAAGCGTGGGAATTTTAATTCCGGCAACGCGGGCCGCCTCCAGAACGGTATAACCTATAGGCACTTCTACTTCTTTATTATCTATATTCAGTTTTATATTATTAGACATCCTTTTTTCTCCATTATTTTATAATTCCGCGTCGCAGCGCAGACAGCGGCAAGCTTCTTTTATAGCCCCTTCGCGGTTGAAACCAAGTTCAACTTCGGCAAAGCTCATTTTACGTTTTTCGGGGTTCATTTCCGGCATGTGGGACTGAGGTGTTTCTGTTGATTCTTCATCAATAACCAGAGGCACGTCAATTTTTTCCTGCGCCGGTTTTTCATAAGCGGGTTCATTGTTGACTTTTCGGATAGCAGTATCTATATCATCGGCCGCCTGATGTCCGTCGGCGATAGCGGCGATAACCGTATCAGGGCCGGTAACCGCGTCGCCGCCGGCAAAGAATTTTGGATTGGCCGTGCGTGATTTATATACATTGCCTACATTGTAACAATCCCATTTGTTGATTTCCACGCCGCTTTTCGTGTCCATAAAGCTCATATCCGGAACCTGGCCGATAGCCGCGATTACGGCATCGACATTAAGCGTGAATTCAGAATTTTCAACGGCAACCGGTCTTTTGCGCCCGCTGGAATCAAAATCTCCCAGCTTCATGCGCTGGCAGGTTATGGAATTAACCTTTCCTCTGTTGCCTTCGATTTTCAAAGGAGCGACGAGGTATTCAATCTTAATTCCTTCTTCTTCCGCGGCCTTGATTTCTTCTTCGGCAGCGGGCATATCCTGCCTGAGCCTTCGATATAGTATTGTGACGTTAGCGCCCAGGCGCAAGGCGACGCGTGCCGCGTCAATAGCGGAATTGCCTCCGCCGATTACCGCGACGTTTTTGCCCAATGAAAGTTTTCCTTTAAACCATTTATCTTCATTGGCATTGAAATCGCGCAAAAACTCAACGCCGCCGAAGACATTTTTCATATCTTCACCGGGTACGCCCATTTTCTGGCTTTTGTGAGCGCCGGTGGCCAGATATATATAATCGTAATCTTTTTGGAGCTGCGCGACAGGTATATCTTTGCCGATTCTCGTGTTGAGGCGGATTTCCACGCCCAGCTTGCGGATATCGTCGATTTCACCATCTAAAATATTGCGGGGCAGACGGTAAGAAGGAATGCCCCAATAAAGCATGCCGCCGGGTTTGTTTAATTCTTCAAACACGGTGACTTTGTAGCCGCGAATGGCTAAATCGCGCGCGGCGGTAAGTCCCGCCGGGCCCGCGCCCACTACGGCTATTCTTTCTTTTCTGGTTACCGGCACAGGTTCAATTTGCGGACGAGGCGCGTTATCGGTAATAAATCTTTTTAAGAATTTAATCGCGATAGGTTCATCCAGATTACCGCGGCGGCATTTTGTCTGGCATTTGTGGTCACAGACCCTGCCGCAGACGGAAGGGAAGGGGTTGGTCTGCAATAAAATTTTGTAAGCGTCATCAAATCTTTCCGCTCTGACCAGCGCGATATAAGAAGGGATGTCCATCTCAATCGGGCAGGTGTGCTGACAGGGGGATTTGAACATCGCTGAACAGACAGCGGCGACGCATCTGTGGTCGCGAATATGTTGTTCGTATTCTTTGCGGAAATAACGGATTGTGCTTAAAACGGGATTTGGCGCTGTCTGACCTAAGCCGCACAACGCGGCATTTTTAATTACTGCCGCCATTTCTTCGAGAAGTTCAATGTCTCCTTCTTTGCCTTTGCCCTGGGTTATTCTGGTAAGAATATCGAGCATCCGTTTGGTGCCCTCACGGCACGGCGTGCACTTGCCGCAGGATTCGTCCTGACAGAAATCCATGAAAAAGCGCGCCATATCCACGGCGCATTTATCTTCATTCATGACAATCAGACCGCCGGAACCCATGATGGCGCCGAGTTCCGCAACTTTTTCATAATCTACAGCAGCGTTGAGATGCTGAACTGGTATGCAACCGCCGGAAGGTCCGCCCAGCTGCGCGGCTTTAAATTTTTTGTCTTTTGGAATGCCGCCGCCGATATCATAGACAATGGTTCCCAGCTTCGTGCCCATGGGAACTTCCACCAGGCCGACGTTTGCCACATCGCCGGTGAGAGCGAAAACTTTTGTTCCCTTGCTTTTTTCCGTGCCGACAGACGCGTACCATTTGGAACCGCGTAAAATAATCTGTCCGATGTTGGCCAGGGTTTCCACGTTATTTAAAATACTCGGCTTTTGCCAAAGACCGGCCACGGCGGGGAAAGGAGGCCTGGGCCTGGGCATGCCGCGTTTACCTTCAATAGAAGTCATCAGCGCCGTTTCTTCACCGCAGACGAACGCTCCCGCGCCCTGATAAATTTCGAGATCAAAATCGAATCCGGTGCCAAGGATGTCTTTGCCTAAAAGGCCAGCTTCCTTGGCCTGAGCGATGGCGACATTTAAGCGATGAATGGCCAGCGGATATTCCGCGCGGCAGTAGATGTAGCCATGACTGGAGCCGATGGCTTTGGCGGCAATGACCATGCCTTCCAAAACGGCGTGTGGATCGGCTTCCAACACGCTTCTATCCATGAACGCGCCCGGGTCGCCTTCATCGGCGTTACACAGCACGTATTTGACATCATTTTGTGATTGGGCGGCAAACTTCCATTTCAATCCGGTGGGGAAACCGGCGCCGCCGCGTCCGCGCAGACCAGAATCAAGTACCTCCTGCACAATTTGCTCAGGCTTCATTTCCGTGAGCGCTTTGGCCATGCCGGCATAGCCGTCGCGGGCTATGTATTCTTCTATTTTTTCCGGATCAATTAGTCCGCGATTTCTTAATACACGCAGTTCCTGAAGCGCAAAGAAGGGAATGTCCTGCATAGTGGGAATAATCTGATCTGTGCCCGGTTCCCGGTATAAAAGCCTTTCGACGATTCTGCCTTTGATCAAATGCTCTTCAACGAGTTGCGGCATATCGTCGGCTTTCAGGTTTATATAGATGACTCCTTCAGGATAAACGACAAGAATTGGTCCCAAAGCGCAAAATCCGTTACAGCCAGTTTCTACGATCTTTATTTCTTCGGCCAATCCCCTTTTATCAACTTCTTCTACTAAAGCTTTTTTTACAGCATTAGAGCCGGAAGCCTGACAACCTGTGCCTCCACAGATTAATAAGTGTGAACGAAAAACCTTCATTTAGCCTAAATCCTCCTTAAGATATCGTCATGCCGGTATATTGCGCATGATCGTGAGAAAAAATTATCTGATGACTTCAGCGCCTTTTGCCAAAACAAACGGCGTCTGAATTTCTCCTGCCATAATATGTCTTTTGAAAACCTGCCTCATTTTGTTGGGGTTCATGTATTCATATTTTATCGGTTCCTGATTCAGCATTTCTACGGTAACCAAAGGTTCGCGGCTGCAAAGCCCCATGCAGCCTGACGTTGTGACAACCACGTCATTTGCTCCAGCCGTTTCAATTTCCTGAAGCAATGTGTCCATGACTTCTTTTGCCCCCGAAGCAATGCCGCAGGTTCCCATATGGACGGTCACTTTGACGCGGCGTTCTCCGTCACGCAGAGACATATCTTTGTGAACTTTTTCTTTTATTTTTTTTAAATCATCTATGGTCAATTTCGCCATCGGCGTTTCCTCCCTTGATTATACTTCTATTTGTATTGAGTCAGGATTTCTTTTACTTTTGACGGTTTTATCCTGCCGTGAACATCTTCATCTACAACCACAACAGGACCAAGCCCGCACGCGCCTAAGCAACGTATACTTTCCAATGTGAACATTCTGTCTGGAGTTGTTTCACCTTCACTGATGCCGAATTCTTTCTGGAGGGCTTCCGTAATGGCTTTCCCGCCGCGTACGTAGCAGGCAGTTCCCAGGCAAACGCGGACAGTATGCTTGCCTCGCGGCGTCATGGTGAAGAAAGAATAAAAAGTGACTACACCGTAAACGCGGCTCAAGGGTAAGTTCAAATCTTTGGCAATTTTTTTCTGCACGGATATGGGCAGATACTCCAGGGCAACCTGTGCTTCTTCCAAAACAGGAATTAAACTTCCCGGTTTGCCTTTGTGTTTGTCGATAATTTCGTTGAGCTTCTTTACCTGTTCCGAGGTAAATTCTTTTAAAAGTTCTGTATCTTCCGCCTTCATCAAATTCCTCCTCATTATGAGCATTTATCAGGCGCGGCTGGCGACATCCTGTAAACCTTCGCCGATGACACCCCTGATATACTTTAATATTTCCGGATGATTTATAGGCAAATCATCGATTTCTTTACGTATTTGACGTGTGTCAAATATGAACTGCCGGTCATTATGCCTATGTTTGTAAAGAAAATCAACAGAAGAATTTCCGGCAATAAGCGCCATCAGAGTAGTTGTAATATTTCCCATAGGTTGTCTGTCTAAATGGCTTAATTGAAACGTAGCGGTAACATTTGTGCCTTTTCCTTTGGCTGATTTTAATTTTAGTTTACCGCCTGTCCTCTGCGCGGCATCGTTTAAAAGAGGAATACCTAAACCAACACGCCTTACTGTTTTTGTGGTGTAAAAAGGATCAAAAACTTTTTTAATTTCCTCTTTCGTCATTCCGCTGCCGTCATCTTTTATTTCAATAGAAAGCAAATCTTTTATTTTGTTTTCATTTATATTTATTTCCACAAGCTTTGCTCCAGCGCGGATAGAGTTTTCCGCGATATCAAGAATATGCGCGGCCAGTTCCAGCATTATTGCTCCAAAATCCTGCGGCCGTTTTGCCGGGAGAAAGCCATTATTAATTCCGCCAGTGTCGGTTCTTCCATCATAATTTTTGTCAATGCGGTTCCGATATCCTTTAAATAATGGGAGTCAGAAGAAGTTATAAATGAATAATCCTCCAATTCGGGATATTCGATTCTTGCTTGTCCAATTCCCATCAGGGGCGTTACTTCCAAAGCGTCAAAGGGAGTGCCTTTATCGATAAAACCAAGTTGGCCGAGCACGCTGAAACTTTCTCTGTCGATATGCGCCGCGATGGCGATGCCGTTATATTCATGCACGCGGCTCAATAAATCGTTGAGAGAAATATCTGCCGCCCCGATTAATAATTTTTCATTTATTCCTTCCACTTCTCCTTTTTCATTAACAACTGCCTGCACGCCGAAGCGGTCTTCGTCATTTACCCCGTTTAGCCGTTCATAAATCAATTTCTGCATCCGGTCCTGATCAGAAAGAGAATCAAAAATGGCGATGATGTGCGCTTCTTCGCTTGTTGTTATCTCTATTCCGGGAAATACTTTGATATTTTTCCCCTGGGCGGCCTTAATAACGTAGGGCGCGTTTTCGGAAGAATTATGATCACAAATAGCGATGATGTCGAGTTTTGCTTCGAGGGCTTTTTCCACAATAGCCCGGGGATGCATATCCAATTCCGCGCAGGGCGAGAGGCATGTGTGAATATGAAAATCACAGTTAAAAGCTTTGAGCATTGTCTTTTTTAGGAATTAACCCAAAATGGCCATTTGCTTCACCGGAGCGCGAAAAATATTTTTGCTATTTTTCCGCGGCCAGTAAATTAAATATCTTACCCGTCAGCTCGAACGCGGGCAGATCGGAAACCATTAGCGGCATGTTTTCCTGCGCGGCCCGTTCCAGTGTTTCTTTGGCCGGCTCACAGGAACTTACCAGAATTATGGCCGCGTGTTCTTTTAAAGTGGCAACGGCAACAATATTTTGGTGAATCTGCCTTGTTATCCAGACATCTCCCGCGGAAGAATTTGCCATAACATCGCTTAAGAGATCTCCCGTGTAACCTCCTGTAACATTATTATTGAGTCTGTCATTTCCAGACCTTACTTTCAAGTTCAATTGATTTACTATTGTTTCAATATCCATAAACTAAATCCTGGTTGTGCTAATTTTTTTTGATAATCATTTTTAAGTGAGTTCCCTTGTTCACTTCAGAAGTAATATCGAAAATGTCGGCGTAAGTATTTATATTATGAAGCCCCATGCCCGCGCCGAAACCCATTTCTCTTATCTGCTGGTTTGCCGTGGAATATCCCGGCTGCCTGGCCAATTCTACATTAGGAATTCCTTGTCCTTCGTCGATTGCTTCAATTTCGACGGTTTCAGGTGTGACGGTGAGGCTGATGACTCCTTTTTTCGCGTAAGAAACTATGTTGATTTCCGCTTCGTAGCAGACAATAGCCGATCTTCTGACAACCGTATCCGGCAATCCTATTTCTTTAAGTATAGATTTTATGCGAGTGGAAACCGTTCCCGCGTTTGTAAAATTTCCGCCTTCAATATCAAAGCTGTGTTTATGTAAATTATTATCAGATTCGAGCACTGCCACTTTCAACTTTTTCCAGACAACCAACAATACCTTTTGCGTAAAGCCGGCCCGCCGTTTCAAATAAAATATATTTTGTTGTTAGAATTGGAATTTTAAGATCTTTGGCTAGAGAGAGGGTTTCGGCAGGCGGTTTTTTTCCGCGAACCAAAATAATAGCGGCAATGTCCAGAACATTGGCAATTCTAATTACCTGCGTGTTGGTCAGGCCGGTCAGCAGAAGACTGCCCGCCTTGGCGAAAGCCAGAACATCGCTCATCAAATCAGCACCAAAGGCCGTTTTTACTTCCATGTCCAGTTTATCTTGGCCTGCAATGACTTCGGCATCAAGGATTTCCTGCACTTCTCTTAGCTTCAATTCGCGCTCCTCTTTTTTTAAACACGGTAAAAATTCAAATAAGAAAAAGCTTTTGATATTATTGATAAAAATAATGATACCAAGCTCATCTTTTATTGTTTTTCGAGTATCATATTATAAACTTTAATGTCAATGAAATTATGATGTAAAGTCAGCAAAATATTGAATTTGTGAAAGGTGATTTTGGAAGTTTGAAACAAATTTGTATTTTTTTCACTTTGACCGAACGGCAAAATTATTCAGCTAGAATAAATCGGGTTGAATGCCTAAAATATTTTTGTCTAATGAGATTTGATACTCAAATTACCGTAAATTGTAAATTATAATCAATATATTTGTGAGGCGCGTACTAGGGGTAATATATACCCGAAATTGGGGTATCCTACCCCATAATTATTAGTAAAATCAGTTAACATTGTTAATATTTCTTTCAAATCAGTCATTTAGACCAGTTGGTATTAAAATTGCTGTAATGGGTTAATTATTTAAGAAACCTCTAGCGGGGGAAGGAGGCGCGGTTATGGGTGAAAATTGCGGCAATATATATAAGCTGAGACCTGTTTCGATTGTCAGGACATTGCCACAGATTAAAGACCACCGGCTTTTTCAGTTAAAATTGGAAGACGGGACAACATGGGAGGATTTTGGGCATCAGCCGGGACAATTTATTGAAGTTTCTATCTTTGGTAAAGGTGAAGCACCGATCAGCATATCTTCTCCTCCCACAAGACCGGATACTCTGGAAATCTGTGTAAGAAAAACCGGAAAGGTTACGGATGCTCTTTTTGAAATGAGTAAAGGTTCGACCTTTAATATAAGAGGCCCATACGGCAGAGGTTTCCCCGTCGAACAACTTAAAGGAAAAAAAATGCTGCTTGTTGCCGGAGGCCTGGGACTTGCGCCCTTGCGTTCGCTTCTTCTTTATTCTCTCGATAAAAGAAAAGATTTTGAAGATATCATCTTGATGTACGGAACAAACAATCCGGATAATGTTTTGTTTAAATATGAATTGTTGAGCTTCTTTGACCGTGACGACATAAATTATCTCTATAGTGTTGACAGAGATGATGAAGGCATCTGGAAACAGTATGTGGGAGTGGTCACCGGTTTGTTTGATCGTACCGACCTTTCCCCGCAAGAAACCTATGCTGTCATGTGCGGGCCGCCGGTTATGTATAAATTCGTTTTACAAAAACTTCTGAAATTGGGTTTTGCCAAAGAGCATATTTTCATGTCTTTGGAAAGAATGATGAAGTGCGGTGTCGGAAAATGCGGACACTGCGCTTTCGGAGACAAATATTGTTGCATTGAAGGGCCGGTTTTCCCTTATCCGGAAATTGAAAACATTAAGGAGGCAATCTGATCATGAAAAGGACGAGAAGCGTTTGTCCCTTTTGCGGATGCGGATGCAGTTTTTACATACTGTCCGAAGGAGACAGAGTGGTGGGTGTCGAGCCCAGCCCGGAAAATCCGGTGAATAAAGGCATGCTGTGCGTCAAAGGTTGGAACGCGCATGAATTTATTCAGTCGCCCGAGAGGTTGACTAAACCGTTGATAAGGAAAAAAGGAGAGCTTGTCGAGGCAAGCTGGGAAGAAGCTTTGAAGCTGGTCGCGCAGAAGCTTCTGGGTATAAAAGAAAAATTCGGGCCCCGTGCCCTGGCTTTTTTATGTTCCGCCAAAGTAAGCAATGAAGAAAATTTCCTTTTCATGAAGCTGGCAAGGGCGGTTTTTAAAACAAATAACGTCGATCATTGTGCCCGGCTTTGACACAGCTCAACTGTGGTCGGTCTGGCCGCAACATTTGGTTCGGGCGCTATGACAAACTCGATAAATGATTTCGATGAAGCCGATATGTTTTTGGTTACGGGGTCAAATACAACTGAACAGCACCCGCTGATCGGTTCGCGCATTATCAATGCCAAACAAAGAGGCGCGCAATTGCTGATTATTGATCCGAGAGAGATACCGCTGGCAAAATTCGCTGACTTGCATCTGAGGCAGAATATCGGCACGGATGTGGCGGTGCTCAACGGCATGATGAATGTGATTATTGAAGAAGGTATTTATGACAAGGAATTTGTCGCGACCAGAACGGAAAAATTTGAAGAGCTAAAGGAAGTTGTGAGCAAGTATCCGCCGAAAGCAGTCGAAAAAATATCCGGTGTTCCCGCCGCGGATTTAAAAACGGCGGCGCGGATGTATGCCAAGGCGGATAAAGCGATGATTGCTTACGCGATGGGCATCACTCAGCATACTACCGGAGTGGATAATGTGAAATCATGCGCGAACCTGGCCATGCTCACCGGCCACCTGGGGCGTGCCGCTGTCGGTGTAAATCCTCTGCGCGGCCAGAATAACGTGCAGGGCGCATGCGATATGGGGGGGCTACCCAATGTTTACAGCTCGTATCAGCCGGTTATCGACGCGGCGGTAAAAAAGAAATTCGAAGAAGCATGGAAAGTGGAAGGGCTCGATGACAAACCTGGTCTTACCATAACCGATATGATGGACGCCGCGCAAAAAGGCGATCTCAAGGCTCTATACATCATGGGAGAAAATCCCCTGATGAGCGATCCGAATACAACGCATATTGAACAGTCTCTTGCCAACCTTGATTTTCTCGTTATTCAGGATATTTTCCTTTCGGAAACGGCGAAAAAAGCTGATGTTGTTTTGCCTGCCGCTTCTTTCGCGGAAAAAGAAGGCACGTATACCAACACGGAAAGAAAGGCGCAGCTCGCCTATCAGGCTGTTAACCCTCCCGGTGAGGCGCGTCCGGACTGGCAGATAATTTGTGAACTAAGCAAGCTTGCCGGTTATCCGATGAATTACTCTTCGCCCGCTGATATAATGAAGGAAATAAATTTGTTGTCTCCTTCTTACGGCGGCATAACTTACGAAAGATTAAGCAAGAATACGGGTCTGCAATGGCCATGCCCCAACGTGGAGCATCCGGGCACGGCCTTTTTACATAAGGATAAATTCAGCAAAGGGCAAGGAACATTCATGCCGTGCGAATTCAGGCCGCCCGCGGAAATGCCTGATGAAGAATATGACTTTATGCTGACCACTGGAAGAATTTATTATCATTTCCATACCGGCACGATGACGCGGCGTGTCAGTATCCTGGAAAGGGAGGCGCCGGAAGCGCTTTTGGAAATAAATCCGGATGACGCCAAAAAACTCGGCATCAGAAATAAAGAGATGGTTGAAGTGAGTTCGCGCCGGGGATCGGTTCAGCTCAAAGCCGAAGTTACCGAACGCGTGCCGCAGAAAGTTGTTTTTTCCACCTTCCATTTCAACGAAGCATGCATAAATTTATTGACCAATTCCGCATTTGATCCTATCGCGAAAATTCCGGAATACAAAGGTTGTGCGGTAAAAATAAGGAGATGCGCATGAAGACACTGGCCAAGAAAGACATTAATAAAATACTCGGTATATGGGCGCAGAAGCACGCGGTATTAGCTCCGATAAAGATGGATAACGGCGATTGCATCTTCGGCGCGTTTGACGAAAAAACATTTACCTTAGATTATAAAAAGCCGCCGCTTTCGCCTAAATCTTTTTTCTTTCCCCAGTCCGAAGTTATTTTCCGTGTCGAAAATAACAAATACAATGAGGTTGTCGCGGCAAAAAAAGGCCTGATTTTCGGTTTGCGTTCCTGTGATATGATGGGCATCAACCAGGCATCAAGCTTTATGTCCCGTGATAACGAGGACATTTATTATAAGGCTAAGCAAAGTTGCGCGGCTACGGTGGTTATGGCCTGCCCGCACGCGCAAAATGAAACATGTTTTTGCACGACAACACTGAGTGGGCCTGTCGCCCAAAAAGGATTTGATTTACAGCTTTACGATACGGGTGATGTTTTTCTTGTCGAAGTAGGCAGCCCACGGGGTGAAGAGCTGCTTGCCGGCATACCGCTGGCCGAAATGGAAGAGGCCAAAGCTAAGCAAAAAATCGATGAATTTTTAAAAAAAGCAAGTGTAACTATTCCGGAGATAAAATCGGTTGCGAGCGCGATGGATAAACTAAATGATAAAAAAGTCGCGGAAAAAGTGTGGGATGATTTCGGCGCAAAATGCATCACTTGCGGTGGCTGTGCTTTTGTGTGTCCCACCTGTACCTGTTTCAATGTTTATGATCACCAGAGCTCTCCGGGCAATGGCCTTCGTCTGCGGGCTTGGGATGCATGCCTCTACGGCGGATTTACCCGTGAAGCGTCAGGCCACAATCCGCGCACCAGCCAGGCCTTGCGCCTCAAAAGACGGCACGAGCATAAATTGCTGGATTATAACAAGACCGATATTCAGGATGGGTTGTGCGGTTGTGTCGGATGCGGACGCTGTTCTGATTATTGCCCGGTGCATATCGGAACGCTGGAAGTTGTTAAGGCTATTGCCGGATAAGCTGATAAGAAAATAAAAACTAGCGGAGGTTTCCATGCCGGAAAAAAGAAAAATATTAATTATTGACGATGATCAGGATTATGGCGAAGCGATTAAAATGGTTTTGGAGAGCAACGGTTTTGAAGTAAAGCATGCCTTAAACGTTCAGGATGGGCGCAAAGCCATTGAAGCCGAAAAGCCCGAGCTTATTGTTCTTGACGTTATGATGGATAAGCACACGGACGGATTCGATTTGTGCTATGACTTAAAGCATGATGAGACTTGCAAGAACATTCCTGTTTTAATGGTTACAGCCGTTACTGGGAAAACCGGTTTTAAATTTTCTCCGGAAACAGACGGCGAATACCTGCAGGCGGATGATTATATTTCCAAGCCTGTGGCTTCGGCAGAGCTGCTGAATAGGGTAAAAAAACTGCTCAACTGATTCCTTCCATATTCGGCCCGATGAGTGTAAAGAATGTTTGATAATGCTAGGTTATCCATGCTAGTATTTGATAACTATTCAAAAACGGGCTGACACAATGAAAATCAAAAATATTCACACTAGACGGCTTTTCAGGTTAGACCTGCAAAGCCGTCTGGCTGTCGGCTTTTTGGTTGCCACTTGTCTGACGGGTGTTTTTGCGACTCTCGTGAGTTTGTGGACAATTAACCGCAATACAATAGCCGAGGTTCAAAACAGAGTTCGTCAGGATATCAACACGGCCAAGTTAATCTATAACTACAAAAGCGAACAAATAAAATCCGTAATTCAGTTTGCCGCGGAAGGCAGCGATCTTCAAGACCTGATAAACAGGAATGATGTATACGGCATGGGTTACATGGCGGGGCAAATTAGAAAGAATGCCCAAAACAATTCTGGTAATGGAAACGTTATTCTTGATATGTTGACACTTGTTGATGCCAGAGGAAGAGTTATTCACAGAGCGGCCAATCCGAAGGCAGCAGGGGATAGTCTGCTTCATGATTCGTTAGTAAAAACATGTATAGAAAATAAGAAACCCGTGGCGTCAACGGAGTTGATGTCGCTGAAGGAAATATTAAAAGAAAATCCCTCCCTCGCGAAAAAGGCCACCATTGATATTATCAAAACACCTTTGGCTGCTGAAATCGATAAAGATAAATTAACAGATGGCATGGTCATGAAAGCGGCTTATCCGATAATGGATAGAAACGCGGATATGTTATTGGGTGTCTTAATCGGGGGCGTTCTTATTAATAACGATAATGAAATAGTAGACCAAATAAAAGAAACAGTTTACCACGGAGAAAAATATCAGGGCAGGCAAATGGGCGTCGCCACAATTTTTCAGGGCGGAGTCCGGATATCCACCAATGTTATGACCGAAGATAACAAAAGGGCTATCGGGACTATTCTTTCCAAGGAAGTTTACGACAGAGTCATTGTGGAAGAGAAAGATTGGGCGGGCAGGGCTTTTGTTGTCAACGACTGGTATATAACCACTTATACGCCGATTTTCAATATAAACAAAAAAATTATCGGTGTTCTCTATACGGGAATATTAGAGGCCAAGTACCGTGATATTAAGTGGGAAATGATCTGGATTAACCTTGGAATAACTGTTTACGGTATGCTCATCGCGTTTATTATATCGCTGCGCCTGGGTAATAATATCATAGAAAGAATAAAAATTTTGAAAAGGGGCACTGAAGCTATCGCGTCCGGTAATCTGGATTACAAATTATCACCGGACAAAGTATCCGGTTTTGATATGCTGGATGAAGCCTTCAATGACATGGCCAGGTCACTCAAAGAACACAACGACCAATTGCAAAGGATGCATCAACATCTGGCCAGAACCGAAAAACTGACCGCCATGGGGGAAATGGCGGCGGGTGTCGCTCATGAAATCAATAACCCGCTGGGAGGGATTCTTTTATACAGCAGTCTTGTTCTGGAAGACTTGTCGCAAGACAGTCCGGCGCGCGATAATATTCAAAAAATAATTTATCAGACTAACCGGTGTAAAGAAATTGTTCAGGGTCTGCTTGATTTTTCACGCACTCCCACCGGTGAGATGGTTTCCCTTCAGGCCAATCAGGTAATAACCACGTCGTTGAATCTGGTAAAGGATCAGGCGATGTTCCATGGCATCCAAATCGAAAGCCGTTTTCAAAAAAATCTTCCGGAAATTATGGGAGATAGATCCAGGCTTGAAGAAGTATTTTTAAATTTGTTTATCAACGCGGCGGATGCCATGAATGGAAAAGGAAAGCTGATGATTAAAACCGAAATGGCGCAAAATAATTGTGTCCGAATTTCGATATCCGATACAGGCAAAGGAGTGGATAAAGCGCTTTTGGTCCATATTTTTGAACCGTTTTTCACGACAAAAGAACCGGGCAGGGGAACAGGCTTGGGCCTTTCCATTGTGTATGGAATAATAAAAAGGCATAAGGGCACAATTGACGCGGAAAGCGAAAAAGATAAGGGCACTACTTTTATAATAACTTTGCCCGTGCATAAAAATAATAATAGCATGGCGCATGATGACTCATCTTGCGAATGAAGGCAAAAGATCTTAAAGAGATAAGGTTGATGTTTTTTCTTGCAGATTAGATTTATTGATATTAACATAACAAAATATGCGCGAAAAATATCGTAAATATATGTAATAATAAGTGTTTTTGATTTAAAGAGGCCAGGTGAAAGAAAAGAAAAATAAAAAAACTAAAATTCTGATTGTTGACGATGAAGAAGCAATTCGTGATGGATGCCGTCAAATTCTTTCCAGGCAGGGTTATCAGGTAGATTGCGCGGGCACCGCCGCGGAAGGGCTGAAGCTGGCGCTAAAGGATATTTATGACTTAATATTGCTTGATGTCCGCATGCCGAAAATGAGCGGACTGGATATCTTAAAAAAATTAAAAGACGAAGAGTTTATTTCCGCAAGAATCATCGTGATCACCGGATATGCCACGATATCGCTTGCTGTTGAAGCCATGCGATACGGCGCGATAAATTTTTTATCAAAGCCGTATTCAGCCGAGCAGTTAAGAGAAGCGGTGAGTGAAGCGTTGCAGGGTTATAATGATGCCGAAAATAATAAAGATATCCCCATGCTCATCGGCATCAGCGATTATATGAAGGAATTGAAAGATTCCATCAAACGTATCGCCCAGACGGACAGTACGGTTCTTATTACCGGTTTAAGCGGCACAGGCAAGGAGCTTGTCGCGCGCACAATTCATCAGTTGAGTAAGCGGGCGGACAGGCCATTTGTTCCCGTTGATTGTTCATCGCTTGCGGAAAATCTTATGGAGAGTGAACTTTTCGGCCATGTGAAAGGCGCTTTCAGCGGCGCGATAGAATCACGCGACGGCCGTTTTCAGATAGCCGATAAAGGCTCTTTGTTTCTTGATGAAATCTCCAATATCAATCTCAATACTCAGGCAAAATTGCTGCGCGTCATACAGGAGCAGGAAGTGCCGCGCGTGGGAAAATCGGCGCCGGAAAAAGTGGATGTGCGTTTGATTACCGCGACCAATAAAGATTTGCGTTCCGAAATAGCGGCAGGCAGGTTTCGCGAAGATTTGTTTTACCGGCTTTCCGTTGTGCTTCTGGATATAAAGCCATTGTCGGAACATAAGACGGATATTCTTCCTATCGCCGAACATTACCTGGAATATTATCAAAAAAAGCATAAAAGCAAAGTTCGCTACCTGTCTGAAGACACGAAAAAATCTTTGCTAGCCTATAAGTGGCCGGGAAATGTTCGTGAACTTAAAAACACGATAGAAAGATTATGTGTTATGGTTGATCACGACACGGTCAACCTGTCTGATATACTGTATTACGGGCAGGACGGGGGAGCGAAAGCGCCGGTTGTTGATTCGTCATCCGGAAGGATGACCCTGGTGGATGTGGAAAAAGAACATATTGAAAAAGCTTTGGGACATTTTAATTTTCAGATTAACAAAACGGCAATGTTTCTTGGTATCGACAGAAAAACACTGCGCATAAAAATGCGCAACTACGGCATAAAAACACAGCGTTGAAAAACAACTCATAAAAGCGGGGTATTTTGCCCCTTATTCGTTTTTACAGAAGCTCTACCACTAATTATTTTATTAATATCAAGCACTTATAATCTGGCATCATCTTTGCTCATATAAAGTAATAAAAGCGTAATGGAGGTGATTAATCATGACGATTAAGAAGAAGATACTCCTGATCGACGACGATAAGGACTTTTTATTTGCCACTAAACTCATTCTGGAAAAAGGCGGTTATGAAGTATTCATGGCTGAAGACGGCAAATCAGGCGTGGATATGTGGAAATCCATTAACCCCGATCTCGCCATTATCGATATGATGATGGAAACGTGGGGCGAGGGATTTTCAGTTCTTAATAAAATCCGCGCCACCGATACGGGAAAAGACACGCCTCTGTTTATGCTCAGCGCTGTCGATTTGCAGGGCCCTTATGGCTCGTTTGAACCACCTCCTGAATTTCCCAAAGTAAACCGCGTACTTCACAAGCCGATCAAAGCTGACGAACTTTTGCGAATTATAGCTCAGGAAATAGGCGACAAATAAATGTCCGCTGAACCGGAAAAATCTTTAATCTTAGTAATCGATGATGAAGAAGCACTGCGGGATGGCTGCTCTCAGGTTCTGGAAAAAAGTGGTTACAAAGTTATTGCCGCCGCGCAGGGCGCCGAAGGCATAAAGCTCGCCCGCGAACAAAAGCCGGACATGGTGTTTGTCGATCTTAAAATGCCGAATATGTCCGGAATGGAAATAATGGAAATTCTCTCCCGTGATATACCCGATACAATTCTTGTGATGATTACCGGTTACGCTTCTATCGTATCCGCGGTGGAAGCCATGCAAAAAGGCGCGTATGATTACCTACCCAAGCCTTTCAGCCCCGATCAGCTACGGGCGATTACGAAAAGGGCACTGGAACACCGCACGCTTAAAATAGAAGCAAAAAAACTTAAAGAAGAAAAAGAGATGATGGAGAAAAACTTCATCACTTTTGTCAGTCACGAAATGCGTTCACCGCTTGTTGTTGTCCGCCAGTATTTTGAAACGCTCAAGGAAATAGCTTCGGATAAATTCGATAAAGATGTAAAAGAGATCATAGAAAGGTGCAACAAACGACTGCAGAACCTGGAAGAAATGGTCGAACATTGGCTGGATATCAGCCGGATTGAAAACGGCACGTTCGCGAAGCAAAAAGATCCGGTGAACCTTATTTCTATCATGCAGCGCGCCATGGAAGAAATGACCCCGCTTTGCCGCAAAAGGGGCATTACTCTCAAAACAGATATCCCGCAGAATATACCTGCCATAGTGGGTGATGAAGAAAGTCTTGTCCGTGTTTTTACCAATTTGATCGGCAACGCCACAAAATACACGCCGGAAGGCGGCACAATCGAAATCAGCACGAAAAGCGACGATTATTACACGATAGTGAAAGTGGCGGATAACGGCTGTGGTATTCCGCAAGATAAGCTCCCTTTTATTTGTGAGCCTTTTTTCAGAGTTAAAGGAAAAGAAGAAAGAGAAAGAGGTTCAGGCCTGGGGTTGGCATTTTGCAAAAAGATAATGGAATCTCATAACGGCAGGATAGAAATATTGTCCAAAGAAAAAGAGGGAACAACATGCCTGCTTACATTCCCCGCCGTTTTAAAAACAAAAAAGTAAATCAGAAATAAAATTTATAACATATTTGAAAAATTGCTGATTTCATATATAATGCGAAAGCTTTTAAGGTAATTATTATGAAATATTACGATGAAGACAGTTATCGTTTTCATAAAAAAGATGTGCCCGACAAATGCTTTTGCTGTAGCCAAAAAGCCGAGCGGTTACTTATCATGAGGCATATAGAAAGCCAGATGATGGTTCATCTTTGCCCCGAATGCATGATTGAGAACAGTGACGATTATCTTTTAGACAATACCAGGCCGTGGACTGGCCCGCAGACAAAGTAGAGATATCTTATTTAAGATAAATCCGGAAAATCACGCGTGACCGACATTTTCCATTTTGGTTCGCGCTTTTGCAAAAAAGAATCTATTCCTTCCAGCGCGTCGGGTTTTGTGCAGACCCATTCGAAGAGCTTAAACTCTTTCGCGTCAACTTCGGAAACTGAAGACGTGAGAGAATCCCACAAAAGCCTTTTGGATATAGCCACGGATACGGGCGCGGCTTTATGAAATTCACGGGCGAGCGCCAGTGCGGCGGGCAAAACCTCATCCGCGCCAAGCGCTTTTGACGCCAGTCCCATTTCAGCAAGGTCATCTCCGCTAATCATTCTGCCGGTAAGCATTAAATCCGCCGCGCGGGAAAACCCCGCCACTCTGGGAACAATCACATGAGATGAAAGCTCCGGCGTGATTCCGCGGCGCACAAAGGCGAATTGAATCTTCGCTTCTTTGGCGACGAGACGTATATCGCAGTTCATGGCAAAAGTTATTCCCACGCCGATGGCGTGTCCGTTAATCGCCGCGATTACTGGTTTTCTGATCTGCCACGGCATCACGGCGGGAAAGGCCAGCGAATCGCGCCTGCTTTCTTCTTCTTCTTCGGCTGCACCCACTTCAAAGGCTGTCTCGCCGCTTAAATCAGCGCCCGCGCAAAACGCTTTTCCGGCTCCGGTTATTACAATAGCGCGCACGGAATCTTCTCTATCCAGCGAAAGAAGCGCCGCGCTCATTTCGCGCGCCATCCGCGGCGTCCAGCTATTCAAAGCCTCGGGCCTGTTCAGCGTTATCGTCGCGATACCGTTTTCTGTATTTAGTAAAATTTCTAAATAAGACATCTCAGCCCTCCGTAAAACTTATTTGCATGCTATTTAAAGGGATTGTATCCAGGCTTCTTGTATAGTTTATCGCTCTTGTCAAGGATATCCGGTTTGTAAACTTTTTGCGCCCAATCTTCCGGCAGGATTTCCTCAAAAGCGACCGAAACTGTTTTTTCTTCGCATTTTGCTATGGCGACAACGTCTTCGGCAATTTTTTCGGCAAGTTCGGTTTTTTGCTCTTCGGACCTTCCCGGATAAAGTTTTACAATAATATGAGGCATCATTTCCTCCTTTTGTTTAATACATATGAAAGTTATTTAGCTACTATTATTCGGTTACGTCCCGCCGCTAACTATTTTGTTTAATTATAACATAAGTTTATACGCATAACAATTTTAAATAAGCTTTTTTAACTTATTTTTAAATTTTTTTTGGAGCGGATTTGTATCGGTAACACAAGAATGTCGGTGGATTTATGATTAATCAAATAAAATCCTTCCCAGATTAAAGAGATGATTGATGATTAGCAGAAAGACAACAGCGAGGATTATTCCGGCGATAACGAAAAAAATCAGCTCATCCGTATCATCAATGTTTTTGAGCAGGATATAAATGCCGAGAGGAGCGTTGAGCAAAAGCCCGGTAATCAAGCCCGGCGCGTATTTTTTCAGGACGATTGTCGCGATGAGGTGAGGAAAGAAGACGTTTACAACCATCATTAGAATAAAGCCCAGATAAATATATTTTGCCGCGGTATAAGAAGAGCCGAAGACAAAATACTGAAACGTCAGCAAATAACCGATAGCGGTGACGATAATTACGGCAAAGCGAAATTCGTTGGGCGAAACTTCTTTGTGGTATTTGCGGGCATGCTTTGACCACCCAGGCAGCCACAGCGCTTCTTCGATATTGTGCAGAGAAAAACCCAGTAAAAAAAGTAATTCCATCATTTATTAATCCTTAACTCTTTTTTCCAGATACACAAAAGATATTTCATCGTTGTGTTTTTCAGTTTTGAAGGCATTGTATCCCAATTGATTATAGAAATAGAGGTTTCTGTGATCCTGCGAGCCGGTGAATAGCTCGTGACGCGTCACTTGACCACGGAAGCGCTTTTCGATAGCGGCCATCAGCTCTTTTCCGATTCCTTTATTTTGATATTCGGGCAGAACAACCAGCCGGTGAATATAGCAGGTATCTTCGTTTTTGTAGGCGCGCACGGAGCCGACTATTTTAACATTTGCGGAAGCATTTAAAAAAATCCATTTATCAAATTCATCTGTGATGCTCTCCAACGTCTGTTCTATCTGCGGCATGGTTTTCAGATGAAATATCCTGGCCACTTCCATAAATGCTTTCTTCTGGACTTCTAAGATAGCTGGCAAATCTTCTTTTACAGCTTGGGTAATAATCGGGTTTTTCATCTTGCGTAATTTTCAGGCGAGGAGACCCGCCGATAAAATAATAGTTACAATACCTGTTATGATGTTCAAGTATATAATGATATTTGATATTGGTAAATTGAAGCTCTCTTTTCGTTTCACAAATATCTTGTGAACCAAGAAAGGAATCATTCCGCCGATTCCCGTGATCACGCCCAGCCACAAACCGATTGGAGAGAGTTTTTCAATTTCCAGCAGTCCGTAAAAAAGAATTAAGCTTATCGGTATATGTAAAATAAGGAAAAAAGTTATCCTGCCGGGGATTTTTAGTATTTCCCATTCTTTTTCATAAGCGGATTCAATTTCATGCAATAGCAACAATGTCGCGTTGAGTATGTAAAATATTGTGAGAAGTTTCATTTTATAATAATCCTTTCAGGTAATTTACCTCTGTCAATAAATAAGTATACTATCCTCGGAATTTTGCTCTAAAGATACGCTATGATTAATAATTCAATTTTGAATAGCATAAATATTTGATATGTAGTCGAAATTATTATTATTCTTCATACCCCCGCGTGAGATAAAAGGTGGCCAGGTCAAAAAAGATGGTCATGCGGCGTTGGAGTTCAAAAGTCATGTAGAGTTCCGTTCTTTTTGCAAACGCGTCATGCGCGAGGCCGAGCTTCCAGATGTGCTTGCGGATGAGGCTCAAGGCGCTGAGCGCCTCGCTGATTTTAAAGCCGGACGTTTTTCTTTCGCGCCCCAGTTTGATATAAAAATTTCTTATTCGGTTAACATCGTAAAGCCCGCCCAGCCACAGCGTTAATTGCGAAAGAATCTTATCGCTTATTTTTTGTAATACCAAGCGGTCGTAATTATGGTAATCGGTTGTGGAGGGATTTGTTGTCGCGTCCGCGAGCCATTGATCGATAATTTCTTCTTTATTACTGACGATAAAATTGGCAAGACGCCGCGTTAAAGAATTTTTCGCGATTTTGTGCGGGATTTTTTTATCTTCGGCATGTTCAATGGAATCGAATATCGCCCAGTAATCTTTTCTGCTTTTTATGTAGGTCTCCAGCGCTTTTTTATTGGAACTGAAAGCGAGCGGCGGCAGTTTAGCCAGCGGCCAGAATTTTGCCTCGGCGCAGTCGTCTCCGGCGGCAAGTTTTCCCCCTGCCTGTTCAGCAACAAATGTCAGAAAAAGCAAATCGCCGTAAAAGCGGCTTTTGTAGGAATCCACATCCAACAGGCGGACAATTCTGCCTTTTATGCCTGTTTCTTCGCGCAGTTCGCGCAGTGCCGCGCCTTCAATGCTTTCACCCGCTTCGGCGAATCCCGAAGGCAGACACCATGAACCTTTAGATGGAGGCCGGTCGCGCTTAACTAAAAGTATTTTTCGCGATGCTTCCACAATGCAGGAAACCACAGGCAGGGGGTTTTCATAAAAAAAAGTTTGGCAGGCTCCGCAGTAATCGCGCTGAACTCCGTCTTCGTATTTTTTAGTTATTATCTCTCCGCAGTAGAGGCAATGCTTGCGCTGTTTTTTCATACGGTTTCCTTTGGCCTCAGAGGTTGAGAGGCAATGAAAATTATATCATCCTTGCACATATCAATGGATTTACCTTGCTGAGTTGTGCTTTGAAGTTCGCCTGATAGCTGATCGATAATATCATGTTTTTTTGCCTGAGCCTCGGTCAGAAAGAATGACTGCTTAAAATGAAAATATTCCAGGAAATGATTGATTTCCTGCGGCGGAAAAATCAGCGTGTTTTTGAAATCTATGGATTGCACAAGATTAAAATGTTTTTGCAGCAGGGAGGTGCCGTTTTGCGCGTTAAATCTGCCGACAATATTTTCAATGGGTAAAGGTTGATTGTCTGCAAGCAGGTTATTTCGTTTGAGTATTGTTTTGGTGATCTCCACCAATTCCTGCATATCGCATTCGGAATGAGTGATGGTGATAAAAAAACCGTCACCGGCAAGAACGCGCGCGATATCTTCAATCAAATCGGGAAAGAAATATAAAGCGTAACTGCAGATAATCAGGTCATAAGACGCCGCGGGATATTTTATAATCTGTTCCACTCCGCCCGCGGAAAATTCTCCCGCGTAACCCGCGCGCGCGCAGGCATCGAGGAAAAAAGATTCATATTCGGCAAGCATGTCCAGGCCGGTGATTTTTGCCTGCGGGTGCAGCCTGCCTTTAAGCGCTTCGGTAAAAGCGCCAAACGCGCATCCTAATTCCAATACGTTGCGGCGGTCAGATAAATCGAGATTTTTAAGCGCGGTTTGTCTAACATCATCTTTGTTGGTGGAAAAACGGCGGATGATTTGACCGATGCGCTGATGTTTTCGCGCGTCGCGAAATATACGACTGATTTGATTTTTGTCCAAAACTTCCGCCATGCCTGATCACCTGACAGAAATGCGCTGTGTTAACGGATTTTATCCAAATCCATTATTTGAGAAACTCTTCTAGTGTGCCTTTCATTCGCGAATGTTGTCATCATAAAAGTATCCACAATTTCCGTGACCGGAACATTATATTTAATGCGGCCGCCCAACGCGATAAAATTGGCGTTGTTGTGTTCTTTGGCCATTCGCGCGGTGTAAAGATCGAATATCTGCGCGCAGCGGATTCCCCTGATTTTGTTGGCGGCAATCGACATGCCGATGCCCGTGCCGCAAAGCAAAATGCCAAAATCATAACCGCCCTTATTGAATTCCTTGCAGGCGGCAACGGCAATATTCGGATAATCCACCGAATCTTCATTGTGCACGCCCATGTCGTTAAGTGTGCAACCTTTTGTTTTTAAAAAGGATATGATTTCCTTTTTCAGGGAAACCGCGCCGTGATCAGAGGCGATAACGATATTTTTCATTGGATATTTCCTCCAAGTGTTGATTTGATTATTTTGTGCCTCTATTTTTACAGGATTATAAAATAAGTCAATAAAAAAACTTTGCTTCAGGGGCATATTTACGTTAAAAAGTCGCATGCTGGAAATGCTGGAAAGGTATTTAAATTATCTATTAATTGAACGGGGAGTTGCTCAAAACACGCTGGAGGCATACGGACGTGACCTGCAACGCTACCTTGCTTTTATCACGCAAAAAGGTTTGTCTCATTTTAAGGACGCGACTCCGGAGATTATCGTTGAATATCTGGTGCTGATTAAGAATGAAGGGCTTTCAGCGAATTCCATGAACCGGGCATTGGCAGCGCTGCGGGGATTTTATAAATATCTGCTCATGGAAAAGCTCATCGAACAGACGCCGCTGGCTAATATTGAGCTCGCAAAAGTGTGGATGCGCCTCCCCGACACGCTCAGCAAAGAGGAAATGAAAGTTATTTTAGCCCAGCCCGGGGATAAAACACCCGCCGCCCTGCGCGACACGGCGATGCTGGAGCTTTTATACGCCACAGGAATACGTGTTTCGGAGTTGATTAATCTGACGATGAACAGTATTAACTGGCAGGTGGGTTTTTTAACGGTTATGGGCAAGGGCAGTAAAGAAAGAATTGTTCCCATAGGAAAAACCGCCTATGATTGCGTAAGATTGTATGTGGATAAGGCGAGGCCGCAATTGACGCAGAAGAAAAGCACGGAGGTATTGTTTCTGAATCGCTTCGGAGGAAAATTCTCCCGGCAGGGTTTCTGGAAGATGGTAATCCGTTATTCATCTAAAGCAGGTTTGATGAAAAAAGTTCATCCGCATACTTTCCGGCATTCCTTCGCCTCGCACCTGCTGGAAGGCGGCGCGGATTTACGCACCGTTCAGGTGATGCTGGGGCACGCGGATATTTCCACCACGCAGATTTACACGCATATCACGCGTGACAGGTTAAAAGAAATTCATCAGAAATATCACCCGCGGGGATAATTGTATCCGCGGGAAATAAATAATAGCAGAGTGCTAAATGACAATCAGGCGTAAAAATATTGAACCGGTAAAAAAGCAATATACTTTTAAAAAGATATTTATTGTTGCGCTCGCCGTAATTTTGATTGGCGGGCTGTTATATTTAATTTTTCCTCAGGCTTTCCGCTCCGTCGCTTTTTTCGGCGCACGGGTAAAAAACACTTTTTCTCATTATTTATTGAAGCAAACCCCACGATTCTATTATCTGAACGTGGAAAAAAACGGGCAGTTTCTGCGGGTGTGGGCGCATGAGATGCTGGAAGTCACCTACCGCGATGAATTCGGCATTATATCCGTGGGCAGTGACGACTTAACCGGTAGGCGAATATCGGTCAGAGTGCAGGAATTGGGTAAAGGCGAAAATGACATTCGTGTATTATTGCGCGGC
The DNA here is from genome assembly GCA_963813455.1 of uncultured delta proteobacterium. Classification (GTDB taxonomy): domain Bacteria; phylum Desulfobacterota; class Syntrophia; order Syntrophales; family Smithellaceae; genus UBA4810. The sequence continues at coordinate 252,805 of CAWEZF010000012.1, read as the reverse complement.
ATTGATTTGGTCAATAAAATTATGTCCGGAGGTTCCACGCCGAAAAATGCCGCCCAAATAAATGATTATAAAATTCGAGTTTATTATTTGGATAAAGAAATAGGCGTTGTGCCGATGAAGGTGGTCATTACGCCGCAGGACTGGCTGAGATCGGCCAGAGAATCCGGAAGCGTTGCTGAACAAATCAACTATCTTAGGAAAGCCATCGCGGCTAATAAAGATGATATCGGCGTGCGTAAGATTTTGGCCGGAATTTATTTTCGCCAGGAAAGAATCGATGAAGCCATAACCCAGTATAAGTATATTTTGTCGATTAAACCTGATGATACTGGAGCGCTGGAGGAACTGGCTAAATGTTATATTAAAAAACAAGATTATGACAACGCGATAGATGTTTCGAAAAAATTGGCTAAGCTAAATCCGCGCGAGGCGCAGGCGTACACGAATCTCGGCATCGCTCTGGCCGAAAAAGGATTATGGCGGCAGGCGATAGATAATTACCGTGAATTGATAAAACTTGAACCGGATAATTTCGCGGCTCGCTATAAATTGGGCGAAGCATTAGAAAGAGAAAAAATGACCAGCGAGGCGATTGAGCAGTATAAGTATATCGCGGATCGCTCCCCGGACAAAGATTTGGCGCTATTGGCGCTGGGCGACGCGTATTTAAGAGAAAAGAAATATGATGAAGCGATTAAAAATTATACCCAGCTTTTAAAAAGCAATCCGCAAATAGCTGCTGCTTACGCTAATCTCGCTTCCGCCTATGCCGGCCTCGGCAAGTCAAATGAAGAAATGGAAAATCTTAAAAAGGCCGTCGCGCTTGCCCCTAACGAGCCGGTTGTCCGTTTTAATTTAGGCGTTGCTTATGAAAAGAGAAAAATGGACGAGCCCGCGATTCAGGAATACGAGCAGGTTTTGAAAATTAATCCGCAGGACACGGACGCAATGGAGCGGCTTGCCGATCTTTATTTAAAAGGGAAAAAATACGCGAAGGCGATTACTTACCTGGAGAAATTAATGGAAAAATTTACGCTAAAAGCCGAATATTCTCTAAGCCTTGGTTTTGCTTATGGCGAGCTGAAAAAATACGCCTCTTCAGCGAAAAATTATGAAAAAGCGATGAAGCTGGGCGCCAAGCATCCGATGCTGAATTACAATCTGGCTTATACTTATAATCAGCTGGGACGCGAAAAAGAAGCGGTCGCGCTGTATGAGAAAGTATCGCCGCAAACCAAAGAAACTTTAAGCTACGTCGGCAATTACTATCTCAAAACAAAAAACTATAAAAAAGCGCTCAGCTGTTTTCAGAACATTGTAAAACTCGCGCCGAAAGAATCATCATCTTACTCAAGCCTCGGCTACGCTTACGCGGCTTCCGGCAATCTGGATAAAGCGATTGAAAATTATATGATAGCTTTGAAACATGATCGCGAAGACAGCGAGGCGCACGCGAACCTGGGCGAGGCTTATGAAAAAAAAGAACTTTACGAAGAGGCGCTGAAAGCTTATACAACCGCCTACGAGCTTAATCCCGATTCGGCAAAAGCGGGAAGGGGAATTCCCCGCATCAGGATTATACTCTTAAAGCAAAAGGCGCAAACACAGGACAAGGAGTAGCAAAGATGCGAAAAATCAAACTGGGGGATTTTTTTATCGGAGATAAAACCGGATTTGTTTTGATCGCCGGTCCATGCGTGCTGGAGAGTGAAGATGGCGCGATGGATATAGCCAAATATCTTAAAGACCTCACGGCAAAGCTTAGACATTCCTTTTATTTTCAAAGCCTCCTACGATAAAGCTAACCGCACTTCAGTTAAATCCTACCGCGGCCCCGGACTTAAAGACGGGCTGGCAATGCTTAAAAATATTAAAGATAAATTGAAAATTCCCGTTCTTTCCGACGTGCACCGCTTTGAAGAAATCGATCCCGCCTCGGAAGTTCTTGATGTTTTGCAGGTTCCCGCCTTTTTATGCCGCCAGACTGATTTTGTAACCGAAATAGCGAAAAAGGCGCGGATAATAAACGTTAAAAAAGGACAATTTCTCGCGCCGTGGGACGTGGCCAACATTATCGAGAAAGTAAAATCCGCCGGCAATGAAAATATTATAATTACCGAACGCGGCGCTTCTTTCGGTTATAATAATCTTGTTTTTGACGTGCGCGGTTTGCCTATTATGAGAAACATGGGATATCCGGTTATTTTCGACGCGACTCATTCTGTTCAGCTTCCGGGCGGAGAAGGCACATCATCAGGCGGGCAGCGCGACATGGTGCCGTATCTGGCGCGGGCGGCGGTGGCCGCGGGTGTGGACGGAATATTTTTTGAAGTTTACCCGGATCCGGAAAAAGCTTTGTGCGACGGCGCCAACTCGCTCTACCTTAATTCGCTGGAAGAATTGCTGACGGTTCTGAAAAAAATTGATACTCTGGTTAAGGGAAAATAAAATAATGAAGAAAAGCCTGAATGATAAACTGCGGAAAATCAAAATGCTTATTTTGGATGTGGACGGCGTGATGACGGACGGGCGCATCATTATGGATGACAAGGGACGCGAGCTGAAAAATTTTGATGTTCGTGACGGACATGGAATTAAACTGCTCCAACGTTACGGAATCAGCGTCGCAATATTGACCGGGCGCAAATCAAAAGTTGTGGAATACAGGGCGAAAGATTTGGAGATCGCCGAAGTTCATCAGAAGGCATTCAACAAAGAAATAATTTTGGAGAAAATTCTGCAAAAACACAAATTGAGCGCAAAAGACGTGGCTTATATGGGAGACGATATAGTTGATATACCGGTTATGAGAAGAGTCGGGTTTTCCGCGGCGGTGGCGGATGCCTTGGGAATAGTAAAAAAATCAGCCAATTACGTTACAAAAAACAGAGGTGGCAAAGGAGCGGTTAGAGAAATTTGTGAAATGATTTTGCAGGCGCAAGACATTTGGCCGAAAGTCGCCCAAAGATACGAATTTGACCATAAAATAAAAAAAATAAAGAAAAGCTAACCATCTTATAACATAGCAGTATTTGTTTATATCTTTCTTGTTTGCCCTAATGTCTTTACTTGATCATAGCACAATGGTATAACTTATGCTTATGGCGCCGCTCAAAATATAAAACGCGGCAATGGTGAAAATGAAATTAACAAAAAAAACAAAAATAATCGCTCTGATCGTTGTCTCGGTTTTATTGGTGATTGTCGTAGCGTTTATCGGCATGAACAGCTTAAACCCGAAAAACCTTTTAAAAGTAATGCCCGAACAGGTTGATTTGGAGATTCAAGGATTCGTGTTTACCGAAGTGGGGGAATCCGGTTCCCGCTGGGAAGTAAAGGCGGAAAAAGCAACTTATGAAAGAAAAGAAAATCTGGCGGTTTTTGATCAAGTTCGAATAAAACTCGATACAGCTGAAGGCAAAGTTTATAATATGACCGCCGATAAAGGCCGGATGGAGACGGAGAAAAAAGATATTGAGATAAAGGGCAACGTTATCATTACTTCAAGCGAGGGAGAAAAATTTACCACCGATTATCTTAATTACAGCGATGAAGGAAAAAAATTCTATACCGACGCGCCGGTAACAATGGAAAGTGATCGCATAATTATTAAAGGCAAGGGTCTCACTCTTTTCATTAAGAGTGGTAAATTAAATCTCAATTCCATGGTGAAAGCGAAGATAAAATAAAAGGAAAACAAAAAGATGATTTATAGAAAATTATTCTGGTTAATTACGGCCATCATATTAATTATTCCAGGTGTTCTTTTAGCGGAAGACGGCATTCTGAATAAAGGGGAACTAATTAATAAAAATGAACCGATAGAAATAAATTCCGAACGCATGGACGCGTATAATGAAGAAAAAATGGTAACGTTCAGCGGCAACGCCGTTGTGAAACAGGGCGATAAAGTCCTAAAAGCCGATGAACTGAAAATACATTATAAAAATGAACCCAACGCGCAAAGCAAGAATAAAAGCAAAGCGCCTTTTGAAACCGGTAACATGATGGAAAAGATAACGGCAGTTGGAAATGTCACTTCAACGCAGGGTGAAAGGACGGTCATCGGTGATGAAGCCACTTATTATCATGAAAGCGGCCAGGTTATTATTACCGGAAATGTCGTAATGCGCGAAGGCAATAATGTGATTAAGGGATGCAAGGCAACAATCTATCTAAACGAAAACAGGGGAAAGCTGGAAGAATGCGAGCCCGGGAAAAATCAAAGAGTGCATCTGAAAATATATCCGCAGGAAATAAAAAAAGAGGAAATAAACTAGAAGGAATCAGGCATTGTAAAATTATGAGCGAATTATCGGCAAAAGGTCTGACGAAAATTTATCATAAGCGGAAAGTAGTTAATCAGATTGATTTATCCATATCACCCGGAGAAGTTGTAGGCCTTTTGGGCCCCAATGGCGCCGGAAAAACAACCACCTTTTATATGATTGTCGGGCTGATCAGGCCGGATGAAGGTTCAATCTTTCTCAATGACGAAGACATCAGCACTCATCCGATGTATCAGAGAGCTAGAAAAGGCCTGAATTATCTGCCGCAGGAGCCGTCTGTTTTCCGCAAACTTACCGTGGAAGATAATATCATGGCCATATTGGAAACGCTCGATATTTCAGAAGAAGAAAGAAAAGAAAGATTGCACGAACTTCTGGGCGAACTGGATCTCACCTCGCTGGCGAAAAATTACGCTTATTCCCTTTCCGGCGGCGAAAGAAGGCGCGTGGAAATTACGCGCGCGTTGGTAACTTCTCCGAAATACATTCTGCTGGACGAACCGTTTGCCGGCATTGATCCGCTCGCGGTAGCCGATATCCAGAGGATAATAGGAAAACTCAAAGATAAGGGTATTGGCATAATTATTTCTGACCATAATGTCAGGGAAACATTATCGTGCTGCGACCGCGCTTATATAGTCAACGAAGGTAAAATACTTGTTGAAGGTCGCCCCTCCGAAATCTCAAAAAGCAAACTTGCCCGCAAGTTTTATTTTGGTGAAAATTTCAATTTATAAAAATCCTTAAGGCATGATTAATTGTTATGGCGTTTGAATTAAAACAGAATTTAAGATTATCGCAGCAATTGATTATGACGCCGCAGCTGCAGCAGGCCATTAAGCTGCTGCAATTATCCCGCCTGGAACTTGCCGAAACAATAAATCAGGAAATGGAAGAAAACCCTTTGCTGGAAGAGATTTCCACGGATGAAATCAGCAGCGAAGAGGTTAGTGCCGAAGCCGAAGAAAACATGCAGCCGGTGGAGAGCGCCGATGTAAAGCCGCTGGAAAAAACGGAAGAAATTACAGGCGAAGGTGACGGACGCGAAGAGTTTGACTGGAACAACTATCTGGAAGATTATGGGCCCGTTGGTGTAACCTACGGACGTCAAGATGCCGAAGCGCCCGCGTGGGATAATATGGTAAGCGAGGGTGAATCGCTTACGCAATATTTGATGTGGCAAATGAAGCTTTCGCCCATGAGCGAAGCTGAACTGAAAGTGGGAACACAGATAATCGGCAATCTGGATCAGAATGGTTATTTGTGCGCCACGCTGGAGGAGATAGCTTCTCTGGAGAATGTCGAAGTGGGATTCGCGGAAAATGTTTTAAAAAAAGTTCAGGAATTTGACCCTCCCGGTATTGCCGCCCGCGGCCTTCAGGAATGCCTGCTCATCCAGGCGCGAATGATGGGCGTAAAAAGAAATCCTATCGTGGAAGAAATTATCAGCAATCACCTCAAGGATTTGGAGCTAAAGAATTATCAGCATATCGCCCGCAAATTAAAAGTATCTTTACGCGAAGTGGAAAAGGCCGTTTTGCTGATCAGCAGCATGGATCCCAAGCCGGGCAGCAGTTACGCCGAGGAAAAAACGCAGGCAATTATTCCTGATGTTTATGTCGTTAAATCCGGCGATGATTATAAAATAATAGTAAATGACGACGGATTGCCGCGTCTGCGGATCAGCAATTTTTACCGCGAGATTATGGGGGGCCTCGGTTCGCATAACAATAATGAGCAGGAAAACGGAAAAAAATATATCCGGGAAAAAGTGCAGGCGGCAACATGGCTGATTAAAAGCATTCAGCAGCGGCAAAAGACAATTTATCGGGTAACAGAGAGCATTGTAAAGTATCAGAAGAATTTTTTTGATAAAGGCATGAAGCATCTGAAGCCGCTGGTTTTGCGCGATATTGCCGCGGATGTGGAGATGCATGAATCGACGATCAGCCGCGTGGTAAACAACAAATATATGCACACGCCAAGAGGAATTTTTGAACTTAAGTATTTCTTCGGCAGCTCCATTCAAAGAGTATCCGGCGAAACCATCGCTTCCAAAAGCGTTAAGGAAGAAATCAAGAAAATTATCAGCGAGGAACAGCCGAAAAAGCCATACAGCGACTGCGATATAGTGGATATGTTAAAAGACAGGGGTATTGACATCGCCCGCCGCACAGTGGCAAAATACAGGGAAATGATGGGTATTTTGCCGTCTTCAAAAAGGAAAAAATATTTTTAAACGCGGATTATCTTTAAATAGGTTACAATAAAAAAGGTGAAAAACTGGTTGACTTTTAGCTTTCATATCACTATATGACTTGCCCTTGTGGACAATGGCCGGATTATAGACGGCTCGAGTGAGTCCGAAAGGCAGGCAAAACAGGGAGGAAAAAAATGAAGATTTCTGTGACTTTCAGAAATACTGAAGGTGAAAAAGGACAAAGAGATTACGCGGAAGAGAAAATCAATAAATTAGATAAGTATCTCGATACCCCCGCGGAAGCCCATATTGTTCTTTCCGTGGAAAAATTCAGAAACCTGGTGGAAATAAATCTCAGCGCTAACGGATGGAATCTTAACGCCAAAGAAAAAGATAAGGACATGCGTCTGGCCATTGATAAATGCGTGGATAAAATTGAAAAGCAGATTAAAAAGCAAAAAGAAAAAATTCGTGAAAGAAAACCCGTGAGCATAAGGCACGGCAGAAGAAAAAATGAAGACGCGTCTCAAATGGAAGAACCGGCAAGCCCAGTGGTGGAAACGCGTAAAATAATATTAAAACCGATGTCGGTTGATGAAGCGGTGATGGAGATAGAAGAAACGAAAGCCGGATTTATAATTTATCGTGATTCATCATCCGAAAATGTGAGCGTGGTTTACCGCCGCGATGACGGCAACTACACAGTAATAGAAACAAACAGCTAAGATAAACGTTTCACTTATTTTACAAAGCATAGGCGTGCATTATGCAACTGGACCAGATATTAATCGGCGGTTTTATCAATGAAAGCCTGCAGGCAAAAAATAAGACAGATGCCCTGCAGGAATTGGTGCAGACCATAATTGACGGCGGTTTAAAGCTGGATTTGGCCGCGGTGATGGAGGTTTTGCAGCAAAGAGAGAAGCTTGGCTCCACGGGCATTGGTGACGGTGTGGCCATCCCGCACGGTAAAATCCCGTTGCTTCCGGAACTTGTTGTCGCTTTTGGGCGCAGCAAAGAAGGAATTTCTTTTGATTCTATCGACGGCAAACCAGTCCATATTTTTTTCCTGCTGTTGGCGCCGGAAAATTCCGCGGGTCAGCACCTGAAGGTTTTGGCAAAAATTTCTAAAATGCTGAAAGTGGTTGATTTTCGTAAAAAGCTCATGGATGCGAAAAACCACGACGAGCTGCATCAAATAATCATTTCTCAAGATCAGAACTGTCAGTTGTAAATCTTTTGTTTAAGATATTTTAATTCATACATTTCTAAATGGCTATTTTACTGCCACTGGTTATTTTTCTGAAAATCTGTTAAAAACAATTAAGTATTACAATTAATTATCAGCTGAAGGATAACGCGATGAAAAATTTACGCGTGGTAATCATCACCGGACTTTCCGGCTCCGGCAAAAGTACGGCGCTCAGAGCTCTGGAGGATATCGGTTTCTTCTGTGTTGATAATCTCCCTGTTGTTTTATTGCCGAAGTTTTTGGATATAACGATTGTTTCCTCGCCTAAAATTGACCGGGTAGCCATGGTTATGGATTTGAGGGAAAAAAGCTTCCTGGAAAAATATCGGCGGATATTCGGAAAATTGAAGGAAAAAGGCTTTAAAATTGAAATCCTTTTTCTGGAAGCAAGTGACGAGACTTTACTGCGCCGATTCAGTGAAACCAGGCGCAACCATCCGCTTTCCGAAAAAGGCTCGATTATGGATGGCATTCTTCTGGAAAAGGAAAAGTTGCTGCCTTTGAGAAAAATGGCGGAAAGGATAATAGACACGACTTCCGCCAATGTTCATCAATTAAAGGACATTGTTCAGCGGTATTTTTTGCCGGCCTCCGATTATAAAAGGATGATTATCAGCATCTCGTCTTTCGGGTATCGTTACGGTATGCCCGCGGATGCCGATCTTGTGTTTGACGTGAGATTTCTGCCCAACCCCTATTTTATCGAGGAACTAAAAAAATATGACGGCCATAATTTTGAAGTGACAAAGTTCGTATTAAAAAACAGGGAAAGCAAAAACTTTTTACAGAAGATTCTGGATTTGCTATCAATGCTCATACCTCTCTACGATAAAGAAGGAAAAGCACGTCTTAATATCGCTATTGGATGCACCGGCGGAAGGCACCGTTCCGTGGTAATGGCCAACGAACTTAGTTCCCGGTTATCCAAGATGAAATATCGCATCTATCTAAATCATCGGGATATCGCTAAAAGTTAACCGCGCGGCAGGCATTTCTAAAGATTTTTTTAAAACCACATTTTTTTAGTGATGTTATTATCTATCCATTGATAATCCCACCATTCCAGCGGATTGACAAATTGTCCGGCCACAATAATGCTGAAATGAAGATGATCGCCTCCGGTAAGGCCAGTAAGGCCTGAATAACCAATGCGTTCTTCTTTTTTTACGATTTTTCCCACCGCTGTATCGATAGATGAAAGGTGGGCATATAAGCTAAACAGCCCCTGGCCGTGGTCAATGATCACTGCGTTTCCGTAAATTCCCAGCTCCTGCGCGAAAACAACAATTCCGTTGTTGGCTGCTTCAATCGGCGCGTTGGCTATCGAGGCAAGGTCAACTCCCAAATGGATTGAATTGCCCAATGTTTTGCCGTCAATAACGTAATTGCGCTTGTCTCCAAACCTGGCCATGGTGGCGGCGTTTCTCATTCTTAAGAAAGTCCCGTCCCATAGTTTATTCGCTGCGGACTTCTGGCAGATTTCCTGAATTTTTTTGTCGTTATCCGCGCGCATTCGCGAATTGATGTATTCAAAAGATTCCGCGAGCGACTTTTCCTGAAGCTGCGGAAAGGATGCCTGAAATTCAGGTATTTTGACGCGCAAAAAAGATTCATTCAAGACAACACTGTCACTGCGGAAATTTACAACTTTAATGAAAAAAGAAGGAACGATTCTGGTTTCGTTGCCCGCCTCATCGCGGGCGTAAATAATTACACGCGTGTTTTCTTTGGTCGCCTCAATAGGCATGGCAAGATAAGCCACATAAGCGGTTTTATTATTTATAATTGATTTATAAGCGGGCAAGAAAGAATCATTAACGTAAATGCCTGTTTCTTCCGCCGGTTTGGAAACAAGATAAGCAAAAAAGCCTGTGCCTCCCTGGCTGAAATAACCTGGTTGGCCGGACATAACAATCTGCGGCGGTTTTGTGTCAATTATCACCTGCCGGGAAAATACAGTTTCGTTTCTAAAAAGTGAATGGTCTGTGGCGGAAATATAAAGCGTCGCCGGCCCATCGTTAAGAGAAGCTTCCTGGGCGTTAATTGTCAAAGAAACAATTTTCTGATTATTTCTCCTTGCCGGTATTTTTTCCTCAAAAACAATACTTCTTCTTTCATCCTGCAAAAGTTCAACTTTTAAATCGGCAAGGCCGCTTTTTTTATCGGAAAATATAATTTCCGCTTTTTTATTTTTTCCAATAAGAGATAAATTTCCTCAGCCAGTTCGATTTGTGGTTTTTCTGTTTCCAGATAACCTAAAAAAAACAACCAGCCGAATAAGAAAGCCAGCAAAACCGCGCCACCTGTTATCATATACAGATGAGTCTTTTTCATTGTTTCTCCCGCGGCCGAAAGATTCGGCGAGTTTTTCTTATTGGCTTTTACTGGCTTTTGCAAGGCAAATTTGATTTCTTTTAACACGATTACTTGAATATCGATATTTAAAAGAGCTATTTTTATTTCGTGTTGGTGTAAGTGTTAAAATAAAAAGATAACCAAGGGAAACTAATTTATAAAGCATGTTTGGCCGGAGTTTATGCCTTGATATTGCCCGAAAACACTGCTATATTCCTGAGAAATCATCCAATGAGAAAGATATCATGCTTGCTGGTAAAAAAATCGTTTTGGGAATTACCGGGGGAATTGCCGCTTACAAAGCGGCGGAGCTTACCCGCGCGCTGATTAAAGAAGGCGCGCAGGTTAAAGTCATTATGACCAAAAGCGCCACGGAATTTATTACTCCCTTGACGATGCAGACTCTTTCGCAAAACCAGGTTTACATCGATATGTATGTTCCCACGCATAAATACGATATCGCGCATATTGCTTTGGCCGATTTTGCCGATGCTTTTGTTATCGCGCCGGCGACTGCCAACATTATCGGGAAAATCGCTTCAGGCGTGGCGGATGATTTACTTTCCACAACAATTATGGCCGCGGATAAACCGGTTTTGATCTGTCCGGCCATGAACGATAAAATGCTGGCAAATCCTATTGTGCAGGATAACTTAAGAAAACTGCAAACACATGGCTATTTTATAATGGAAAGCGGCGTGGGAGAACTTGCCTGCAAAACTCAGGGAGCGGGACGCCTGCCGGAAACACCGGAAATAATCGAAGAGCTTGAATCTATGCTCACGGTCAAAGATTTAGCTGGTGAAAAAATTCTCATTACCGCCGGCCCCACGCAGGAGCCATTTGATCCGGTAAGGCACATTACCAATCTTTCTTCCGGGAAAATGGGTTACGCTCTGGCTACAGCAGCAAAGCGCCGCGGCGCTCATGTTAGCCTGGTCAGCGGCCCGACCACATTAAATATACCTAAAGTGCAAAAATTGATACAGGTGCGCAACGCGCGCCAGATGCATAAAGCGGTTATCGAAAATTATAAGAAAGCAAAAATTATTATCAAAGCCGCAGCAGTTGCCGATTACCGGCCAAAGGAATGTTCAAAAGAAAAAATTAAAAAAACCGGCAAGCAAATGACGATAATGCTGGAAAAAAATCCTGATATCATCGAGGAAATAGGTAAAAACAAAGGAAACAGAATCTTGGTAGGTTTCGCGATGGAGACACAGAATCTTTTGGCCAATGCTAAAGAAAAGCTCAAAAAAAAGAATATGGATTTGATTATCGCCAATAACTTATGTGAGGAAGGCGCAGGCTTTCAGACAGACACAAATGTTATCACCATCATCGATAAAAAAGGCAAAACAGAAAATCTTTCTAAAATGACTAAAATTGAAGCAGCGGATAAAATTCTTGACCGCGTCAAAGTGATGCTTAAGGATAAAGGCGGGAGAAGTGGATAATGCCGGAATCTTTATCGCCCAAAGAAGTTCATCAGATAAAAGACGAGTTATTATCAGCGGTTAAAGCTCTGAAGGGGCAGGTTGTCAATCACGAAAGTTTTTCGGTCGGCATTAAATGGGAAAAGTCGCAGCCCGCGGGAGAGATAATGAAAGTTGTTTCCGGAAATAAAGAAGAGCAACTGAAAAAATTTCATTTAAAGATGAAAGGCTGTGATAAATGTTCACTGGCGAAAACCAGAAAAAATCTTGTCTTTGGCCAGGGCAATCCGGAGGCGAAGATTGTTTTTGTCGGTGAAGCTCCGGGCGCGGATGAAGATGAACAGGGTCTGCCCTTTGTCGGGAGAGCCGGACAGCTTTTAACAGATATTATTGTTAAGGGAATGAAGCTTTCGCGTCAGGATGTTTATATCTGTAATATTCTCAAGTGCCGGCCTCCGGGCAATCGCAATCCCTTGCCCGAAGAAATATGCGAATGCGAGCCGTTTTTAAAAAAGCAATTGCAGATTATTGCGCCCCGCGTGATTTGCGCCTTGGGAAAATTCGCGGCGCAAACACTTTTAAAAACAGAAACTCCGATAACCGCTTTGCGCGGACGCTTTCATGATTATGAAGGAATTAAATTAATGCCCACTTATCATCCGGCATATCTTTTGCGTAATCCTTCGGCAAAAAAACCCGTGTGGGATGACGTGCAGAAGATTATCAGGGAAATCGGCCTTGATTAAAAAATATAAGGAAGGATATATGATAAAAAAAATAGTTTGCCTGTTAGCAGCCATCATACTTTTTACCGGCGTTGCCTGGGCTAATGAAGAAAAGAACGTCTTTAATGTGATTACTGTTGCCAGTGTTATTACTACTCCCACAGCTAAATATGTCGCGGATAGTATCGAAAAAGCGGAAAAAGAAGGCGCTCAAGGATTAATTATTTTGCTGGACACGCCCGGCGGTATGGACACAGCAATGCGAGAGATTGCCAAAAGCCTGCTTAACTCTCCCATACCGGTAATTGTTTATGTGTATCCTTCCGGCGCGCGAGCCGCGTCAGCCGGTGTGATTATTACCACCGCCGCGCATGTGGCGGCCATGGCGCCCGGCACGAATATCGGCGCGGCACATCCCGTGGCTATCGGCCTTGGCGGCAGCGGAGGCGTGGATAAAACCATGGCTGAAAAAATGGAAAATGATGCCGCCGCTTACGTGCGCAGTATCGCGAAAATAAGAGGCCGTTCGGAGGAATGGGTGGAAAAAGCGGTGCGCAAAAGTGAATCCATCACCGCCGAAGAAGCAAAAAAGATGAATGTTATTGACTATATAGCCGCTGATATCGATAAGCTTCTAGCCATGATTGACGGCAAAGAAGTTACGCTGGAAGGCGGGAAGAAAATAAAATTATCGACAAAAAACGCGGCTGTGAACAAAATAGAAATGGGCACAAGGCAAAAGATTCTGGCGGCGATTTCCGATCCGAATATCTCCTACATTCTTTTGCTGATTGGTCTGGCCGGACTGTATTTTGAATTTTCCAATCCCGGCGCGATTCTGCCCGGCGTTATCGGCGGCATATCTCTTTTGATGGCGTTTTTCGGCTTGGCCACGCTGCCTGTAAATTACACGGGAATACTGCTGATACTTTTCGGCATTATATTATTTATCGCGGAGATAAAAGTTATGAGTAACGGTATATTGACGATAGGCGGTATTATATCATTGGCGATGGGTTCGTTAATAATGTTTGAAACGCCGGAGCCGGCACTGCGCATATCATTGCAGGTTTTTATTCCCGCGCTTTTACTTGTTTCAGGATTTTTCGTTGTGGTTATCTGGATGGCGATGAAAGCGCAGATGCGCCGTCCTTATTCCGGGGTGGAATCGATGGCAGAGGGAGAAGGTGAGGCAATGACGGATATCGCAACTGAGGGAAAAGTTTTCTTTCAGGGTGAATACTGGAGCGCTCAGAGTAAAAGCCCGATACCCAAAGGGGCAAAAGTTAAAATTTTAAAAGTAGACGGGTTAAAGCTGACCGTTGAAGAAATAAAAAAAGAAGTATAAAAAATAAATAATTATAAAAGGAGGTAAGTAAAATGTTTGGAGCATCTATGCCGTTTATTTTTATCATAGCGTTGGTGGTGATGTTTTTGTTCTCCGCCATTAAAATTTTGAATGAATATGAAAGAGCGGTTATCTTTCGTCTGGGCCGCATTCGGGACGTAAAAGGACCGGGGTTGATTATTATTATTCCCGTCATCGATAAAATCGTCAAGGTCGATATGCGGACAATTACCATGGACGTGCCGCCCCAGGATGTTATCACCAAAGACAATGTTTCCATCAAGGTCAGCGCCGTCGTGTATTTCCGGGTCACAGAAGCGAACGCGGCGCTTGTCAACGTCGAAAATTATTTATACGCCACCTCACAGTTGGCTCAGACAACGCTACGCAGCGTTTGCGGGCAGATGGAGCTGGATGAAATTCTTTCTGAGCGTGAAAAAATCAATATGCACCTGCAGGGAATATTAGACCGCAGCACGGAGCCATGGGGGATTAAAGTGTCTCTGGTGGAAGTAAAACATATTGACCTGCCTGAGGAAATGAAGCGCGCGATGGCCAAACAGGCCGAAGCGGAAAGAGAAAGAAGAGCAAAAGTCATCAACGCCGAAGGCGAATTCCAGGCTGCGCAAAAACTGATTGATGCCGCCGCTGTGATGCAGACACAGCCGATGTCGCTGCAGTTGCGCTATTTGCAGACATTGAATCAGATTGCGGCGGAAAACAGCTCCACTATCGTATTTCCCCTGCCCATTGATTTGATTAAGCAGTTTTTTAAATAGACGGATAAATTACGAAGAAAAGCGGCCGGATGAAATAATCCGGCCGCTTTTGATGAAAAAATAAGGAGTTATGTTTTATGGCTAAAGACAAATTGAACATTCTTACCGGCGGCATGATTTTAATTACTTTGGGCGTTTTGATTTATCTTTCCAAGGCGGAGATTTATTCTTTCAGCAAAACATGGCCGATATTGCTCATTGTTGTCGGCATCTGCACGCTTATTCAGAGATTCAAGGATATTGGCGGCTGGTTTGTTACCGTTGTCGGCGTAATGTTTCTGATTACGGAATTTTACGGCTTACAGCTCTATCAGTATTCCCAGTATATATTGCCGGCAGTGCTGATTATGCTGGGAGCGTTTGTGTTGCTTAAACGCAAAAAATAGGCAATTCAAAAAAACGGTAAATCATTTTAAATAATTGCTTTGGCATTTGGGTTTTGCCGCGAAAGGTGAGGTCTTATTGTCATGACTGTTGCCCGCAAGATTAAAGCGTCTCTTACGAAATCTTCCATGATCAGAAAGATGTTTGAAGAAGGCGCGGCGATGAAAAAGAAATTCGGCGCGGATAAAGTTTACGATTTCAGTTTGGGCAATCCCAACGTTGAGCCGCCGGAAGAATTTAAAAAAGAGCTTATTAATATTGCCGCGGAAAATATTGCGCTGAAGCACGGCTACGCGCCCAACGCGGGTTTCGCGGATACGCGCCAGGCGATAGCAAAAAAAATCAATAAAGCGCAAGGGCTCACGCTTGGCGCTGATAATATTGTCATGTCGTGCGGCGCGGCCGGGGCGCTTAATGTTATTTTTAAGTCTATCCTGGATCCGGGGGACGAAGTTATCGTGCCCGCGCCTTATTTTGTTGAGTATCCTTTTTATATTGATAATTACCGTGGCGTGGTAAAATTCGTAAATACCAATGAGGATTTCTCTTTAGATATCAATGCCATAGAAGAAGCGATAACCGAAAACACCAAGGCCGTTTTAATTAACACGCCCAATAATCCCACGGGAAAGGTGTATGATAAAAAAAATATAGCTGACCTGGCCGAAATGCTCAACCGCAAGAGTGCAGAACTCCTCAAGACAATTTATCTGATTTCGGACGAGCCTTATAACGAAATAGTTTATGACAATATTCCCGTGCCCAGCATTTTAAAAGCGTATAAAAACGCGATTATCGCTTATTCATATTCCAAAACACTTTCTTTGCCGGGAGAGAGAATTGGTTACATCGCCGTCAATCCGGATATTGACCACGCAAATGATTTACAAAACGCTTTTATCCTGTGCACCAGAATACTGGGCTTTGTTCACGCGCCGGCGCTGATGCAAAGAATCGTGGCTAAACTACAGAACGCGAAAATTGATGCCTCGGTATATCAGAAAAAACGAGATCTGCTGTGCGATGGACTGGCAAAAGCGGGATACAAATTTGAAAAGCCGGAAGGCGCGTTTTATTTATTCGCGCAAAGCCCGATGCCCGATGATGTGGAATTTGTCAAAATACTTTTGAAGAAAAATATTCTGGTAGTGCCGGGAAGCGGCTTTGGGGGCCCGGGTTATTTCCGCGCCGCGTATTGCGTGGATGACGCGACAATAATAAATTCCCTGCCCGGTTTCGCCGAGGCGATAAAAGAAATTCCCGAAATTAAGTGATTTAAAAAAGAAAGGAATCCGGAAATGATTACGCGCAAAATTTCAAAATTACTGCCTATAATATTTTTAGCAGCATGTTTCGCGTTGCTGGTAAATAATTCAGCTTATGCTGATGAGAAAAAACCACAGGAAGCAAAAGCGCCGGAATGGGAATGGCTCGAAAAAGGAAACGCCCTTTTTTTATCCGGTAAATATCAAGATGCTATTAATGCTTACTCTAAGGCTATCGAGCTTAATCGTAAAGTCGCGCTGTTTTATAACAACCGCGGATATTCTTACCGCCATCTAAACAAATTTGAAGAGGCGATTGCTGATTACAGCAGGGCGATTAAAATAGACCCGAAATACTCCGGCGCTTATAATAACCGGGGTGTTGCCTATGGAAAGTTGGGCAAGCATGATAAAGAAATCGCGGATTATAACAAAGCCATCGAGATTGATCCCAAAGACCCTGTCGTATATTACGACCGGGGAATCGCCTACGGCAAAACTGGCAAACACGAAAAGGAACTGGCGGATTACAACAAAGCGCTTGAGCTTGCTCCGAAATTTACCGCTGTTTATTATAACCGCGCCTACGTGCACTGCAGGCTTAGAAACTTCTATCAGGCGATAGATGATTTTGATAAGGTAATTGAACAAAACCCGAAAGACGCGGAGGCCTATTATAACCGCGGAGTTGCCCACGGTAAAACAGGCGATTACAAAAAAGAATTGGATGACGTGAAAGCAGCCGCTCGACTCGGCCACAAAGGTGCGCGGGATCTACTGAAAAAGATGGGTAAAGACTGGTAATTTATTGTTCTTACTGTCTTTTTACTATCGGCATAATTCCAATAAAAACGAAAAATATTCAGAGGTAAAAATGAATAAAAGAAAGTTTTTCCCGATTGATTTTCAATTTATCGTGGTATTAGCCGCTGTTATTTTATTCTTTATGCCCGCAATTATCCAAGCGGGCACTTTTTACAGATGTGTGGATAGTGAAGGCAACGAAACACTTTCCGATTATCCTGTGGGCGAGAAAAAATGCAAGCCGATAGGCGGTTTTGAAAAAACAGAAAGTACACAAGAAGGGAGTGTCACGCCTCGACGCCTGGAATCAAAAGATGCTTCTTCAGATGAAAAAATAACAAAAGTTACAGTTCAGGGAAATCGCGTTTTGGTTCCCGTAACTCTTGCTTATGGAAATAAAGAAGTCGATGTTCAATTGGTGATGGATACTGGAGCGACAGGGACAGCCATAAACAGCAATGTGGCCGACGATCTGTACATAAATCTAAACCAGGCAAGAAAAGAAAAAGCGGGAGTCGCCGGCGGCGGTGTTATCGAGGTAAGCCTGGTTCAACTGACCAGTATGACCATTGGGCCGCACACGATACGTGACAGAACAATTGCCGTTCTTCCTCCGGAAAGTTACGCTCTGGATTATGGCGGATTGCTCGGTATGGATGTGCTGGGCAAATATTCCTTCCGCGTGGACATGGCAAAACAGGTTATAGTTTGGGAATAGGCAGATAAATATTTATAATCACTTCTTCCTGTGCTGTTGTTTTTCCCAATCAGCCCTCTCGTGCACCCTTTCAATCGGAAATTGTGGTTTTACGACGGCTTTGTTTCATGTTCGCCGTCGCCTTCTGCATCAGCTTTTCTCCTTGATCTGTTGATTAGAAACATAAGACATAAGAAAGGGGGCTATGTCAACAAATAAACCTGATCTTCTCAGTTACTCTATATCCGGGTGAAGGGGGGGCTGCGGACGTCTCCCTCAGAAGTTCTGCTTCAAGCAGCCCTGCCCGGAGTATCTTTAAATTTTTAGAGAGGTACTCCGGACAGGGGAATCATTTCATTATAAAATTTTTGTAATGGTTTCGCTGTCACACCTTATAAATAGTGTCCATGTAAACATCCAGCAGATCCTCTACCAGCCCTTTGTCAGGAAAGGTGGTGGCCATACCGTAGACCGGGGCCATGGTTCCTTTGTCTGACGGATTCTTTTTCACGTGCTCAACAGAGGCCTTCATGTCAGCTGTGAACTTTTTAGCGAAGTTCTTCTGAGCAGCGTGGCGCAGGGTCAGACATATATGCACGCATGCAGGCCTGTGGAGTCCGTTGAGGCTCCAGCCCTTATGAGACATCTGTTCCATGATGCGGTAAATGTCGAGAGTCTCTGAGGCAAATGATATATCAAAGAGCGGATCCCCCAGCACCTTCAGTTCAGTCACTGAGGCGATGCCATTTTTTACCTGCTCTGCTGTTTCAAGAATGGCCTTTGCCGCTGCCATGTATCCTGCCTCGCCTGTGGATGTCATTGCAGCCCAGCACTGGGCAATAAGGGCGCCGGGCCTGCTGCCCGCGAAGGTGGGCGAGAAGTAGAGGCCTCCGGGCCAGTCAGCTGTTTTATAAAACTGGTAGTGGCGCAACTCAGGGCTGCTGTAGAGCAGCACGGACGTTCCCTTTGCAGCGAAGCCGTACTTGTGGGTGTCTGCTGAGATTGAGGTCACGCCCGGTACCCTGAAGTCAAATGGGGGCACAGGGTATCCCAGCTTTTCGGCCCAGGGAAGAATAAACCCGCCCAGGCAGGCGTCTGTGTGCATGCCGATCTTCTTTTCTGCGGCAAGGGCGGCCAGCCCCTCTATGGGGTCAATGGTTCCGTTAGGGAAGCAGGGGGTTGAGCCGACGATGACGACCGTGTTTTTCGTTACTGCTTTTCGGGCAGCTGCCAGGTCTGCTTTGAACATTGAATCAACAGGTATCTTAATCATTTTAATGTTGAAGTACTGTGATGCCTTGTCAAAGGCGGCGTGGGCCGTGACAGGCACAACCATTTCAGGTTTTGATATCCCCCTCTCTTTTTTTGCCTGGTCCCTGTAGGCCTTCATGGCAAGAAGAATGCTCTCAGTGCCTCCTGAACTTACGGTTCCGCAGATATTTTCAGGATGGGGGGATAGCTCCCTGCCCAGCATGCCCGCTGTCATGGAAACGATCTCTGCCTCATACTTGCCTATGCTGGGCCACACGTCAGAGTGGAGGGGATTGGTCTGTGAATGCAGGGAGTAGACCCTGTTGAGGAACTCCACGTGGTCATCCGCCCCGTGATAGACCGTGCCTGACACAAAGCCCTTCTGCCACTTCAGCCGCTCCCGGTTCTGAAGATCTTTCATAAGAGTAAGAATTTTCGTTTTCGCCATACCCTTGCCGGGGATGCGGCTGAAGCTCTCGTGGGAAGACCTGTAGGGCTTCAGGGAGGGCTCGAGCTCCTTCATGAGGCTCTGGTACTGGGCGCTGATTTTTTTTCTCGCTGGCGGAATCTTTTTGGCCCCGGCGAGAAATATTCCCAGGAAAAAGTTTTTAATTTTATCTGTCACGTTCTGTTTCATTATTACTCTCCCTGCGTTTCATTTCAGCCGCTGCTAATGGCTGCTGTTTAATCTTCTGAAAATATCTTTGTTTTTTTTGTATATGGTGATGAATTCTTTGAACATTCTGTCATAGAGGGCAGTGTTCTTTTCGTTGGGGATAAACTCCCGGTTTATCTTTACAGCATCCGCGATTTCTTCGAAGCTCTTCCATTTAAGTGCGGACGCTGCTATCATGGCAGCGCCCCTGAGATTCGCCGAAACAGGATCACCCACCCTTCTGATCTTTCTGTTGAGCACATCAGCGTATATCTGACACCAGATATCTGAGAGGGCTCCTCCCCCTATTATATTTATTGCCTCAAGGCTGCGGCCTATGAATTTTTCAAGATAGAACATGAGCCACCTGGAGTTAAAGGCCACTCCTTCGAATATGGCCCGCACAATGTGAGCCCTGGTGGTTGACAGGGACTGGTTGAAGAGGCATGCCCGTACCCTGTGGTCATCAACGGGGGTGCGCTCCCCGTAGAGCCAGGGCGTGAATATAAGGCCCTCTGAGCCTGCTGGCACAGAGGCCGCCATCCTGTCGAAGATCTTGTACACGTCAAGTACCCGGCTCTCTTTCAGCAGCTCATCTTTATGGTAGAGAATATTGTCCCGCAGGTATTTGAGGCAGGCCCCGGCTGTCTCCTGTTCGTTCATGAGAATGTACCTGCCTGGAATGGCCGAGGGAACTGAGGCCATGTTGTGGGCCACGTCTGTTTTCTTGAAGGGAACGTGGCAGAGCATCCATGATGATGTGCCGATATACACATGGGCCTGAAAATCTTTCACCGCTCCCGAACCTACTGCGGCAGAGTGAGTGTCAGGCGCGCCCATGGTCACCGGCGTGTCAGGTGAGAGGCCCAGCTCTTTTGCTAGGCCCGGCAGCAGGGTTCCGTGGATAGCGTCAGGAGCAGCCAGTTCAGGAAACTTTTCGATGTCAAGGCCCGACATTTTCATGAGTGCGGGCGAGTAAGAGATATTGTTTATGTCCCGGTTGTTGGTGAGCCAGGTGAGGGTGGCGGTCTCATATGCGGTTTTTATATTGCCCGTAAAGATCATGTTCAGGTAGTCAAGGGGCTCGAGAAATTTACAGGTCTTCTGATATATGCCCGGAAGTTCATTTTTTATGTAGAGTATGTGGGCGATGGTGTCTTTGCCTGACTGAGTTGGCGCGCCTCCGGTGATCCAGAGCCAGCGAAGCAGTTTCGTGAGGCCGAAGCCTTCAAAGGTGATGAGTCCCTTCATGAGTTTTTTTATGTGGGGCGCGCCCCTGGAGTCCATCCACAGCTGGCAGTTCATGAGGGGTTCACCCTGCCGGTCTACAGGCACTGTGCCTGACCACTGGGCAGTGCATGAGACTGCCTTTACCGAGGCCTTCAGGTCACGGTGCTGGCTAAGAATCTTTTTTGCCAGGGAGAGAATTGCCTTTTTCCAGAGATGGGGTTCCTGTTCAGCGCCTCCGCCGGGCAGAAGCACAAGGGGAATCTCGGCAAAGAGGTAATCTATCACCTCTCCATTTTCAGATACAAGCCCTACCTTGGGGCCGGATGTGCCCAGATCAACAGTGAGTACATAGCGCTGACCGTTTATTTTTTTCTTTTTCAATAGATTCACCGCCGGCAGAATATTTGATAAGACTGGCATTGACGGGAAGGAAGGTCAAGCGGAAAAATGGGAGAGAATGAAAGAAAAAATAATGAATGTTATTTTTAATGTCACGGACTATGAAAAATTCAATGTTTATTTTTTTTCAGCTTTCATTCGCGGGATTTATGAAATATCTACCAACCGCAGAATTATGTAAATAAAAGATCTTTTAACATAATTTTTTCACCAGAGCGCGACCGCGCCCGGTAAATTTTTTGTTAAACATTTCAAACGTAAATAATCAAAATGTTTATTCACAATGCTTTTTAATTTGTAGGTGTTTTCGGTAGGCATTAACTTCCTGTAGTCGGTAAAACGTCAGTTTTGACAAAGATACCGGACTTCAATCCGAAATAGATGAAAAGGTGCATTTTCCTCTTTGCAAAAAAGGGGGAAAGTGTTATTATGAAATTAAAATCATCGGGGAAAAGCGAAGTTAGTATATTAATTGTTATATGGAAAAATCTATGACAGAAAAAGACCTCACAGGATATTGTGGCCTTTATTGCGCAGATTGCATTCGTTACAAATGCAAAGCCTCTGACTTAGCGGATGCATTATTAGATGAAGTCGATAATGATCATTTTAGAAACTATTCAAATGTTAAGCGTGCTCATACGAAGGAATTTGAAAACTTCGATTCACTGATTGCTTCTTTAAAGGCGATTTCAGGAATCAAGTGTGTGAAGCCATGTGGGGCAGGCGGTGATGGTTGCGGGGGAGCATGTAAAATAATAAAGTGTGTCAAGGGAATGAATCTGGATGGCTGTTGGGAATGTAAAAATTTCGAAAGGTGTGACAAGTTATATTTCTTAATACCTTTTCATGGAGATAGCATTATTAGCAATTTAAGAATAATAAAAAAGCATGGCATTGCGGCTTGGTCAAAATATAGAGACAAGTGCTATCCATGGCTTTAATATTGCAGAAAATGCATATAACAATTTACTCCACCGGATTCGGTCCAAAGGGCGGCCTTCCCCGGTGAGCAATTCGTTAGTCTTGAAAGCGTGTGCAGCAATGAAACAGCCTAAAAAACGGAGTTCGCGAGTGATAATATTTGGCGGCCTGATCCTGGCCGGTTTTGGGGTCCTTGCCACGTATGACTTGATGCACCCTGCAACCGAAAGGATATTTCCGCTTCAACTCCAATCGATGATCTATTTTGGTCCCATCCTGCTTGCGATCGGATGCGCGATCTGCCTGCGAGGATTCGCATGGGGAGAAAGATCGTGCTCCCACAGTGCCGTGCTGATGATGGGTTTAGCGATGTTGGTTATTGGGGGTTGCCCGTGGCTTTACACTTCGTATTTGACTGGTGGTCGGCCGGGGAATGAGGCAGCAGGAATGCTCGGGACGCTGATTTTCATTTTCATCGGTTTGCCGGGTCTAGCCCTTACGGTTGCAGGACTGATATCCAAGCCAAGGAATTCCAAGAAGGGGAGATCGGATGGCTAACCAGGTCGCTGAGCTTGGTCGTTAAATATTTCAAACGTAAATCATCAAAATATTTATTCTTAAGGCTTATTGAATTGTAGGTGAAGAAAGCATTATTTTGCTGGTTATTCTTCTATTGCTCATTTGTAAACCAACAAAGGCATTCTGATAAATCAATCCGGTTGCACTGTCACCCAGAGAAATGTTTCGCCGCCGATGGCGCAGTAATCAGCTGAAATAACATTGAAAATGGTGGGTTAAAAATATTTAAAATTAGTTCTTGACAAAAGAATACATATTATATAATTAGTTCACACTAACTAATTAATAGGAGCGACCGTGCAATATTCCTTATTAGAGATAGTGGAAATCCTCACCAGGCATATCGGCGACTGGGAGATGGAATTTATCAAAAAATATGAAGCGGAAGGGTTTACGGCGCGCCAGATGGAATATCTGGATGTAATAAACAGCTTTGGCAATCCCAATCTTGGAGAAATCGCCAAAGCTCTAAAGCTGAGCAAACCCTCGGTTACGGCTATTGTAGATAAGCTGGCGGCAGGAGGCTATATTCAGAAATTCCAGTCGGATGAGGACAGGCGTTCTTTTCATGTCCATTTATCGGCGAAGGGAAAAAAGCTCGTGCAGGCGCATAATCAGACGCATGATAAAATCGCTGATTTACTCGCCGCTAATCTGGATAAAAAAGACCTGAAAGCACTTGTGTCTTTGTTGAATAAAGTGGTTTCCAAAGTGTAATTTTTTTACCAATATAGTTAGTTAATACGAACTAAATAATGGAGGGCATATGACATCAAATATTGAAAAGATCAAGATCAAATACAAAGGGAAGGAAGTAACAGCCCATAGGTTGACCGTATCATCGGATATTCCCATCGATATAAATACCGCATGGGCGAAGGTTCAAACCAGTGCATTGCTGGAATTCGTTGCGAAGGGGAAATTAACATTTCAGCCTCTCGAAGGCGAATTCCCGGAAATATGGGAAGAAGGAGCGAGCGTAAAAACGACTATGTATGTTTACGGTTTAATACCGTTTGGAGGCATTCATACCTTAACGGTTGAGAAAATAGACGGCAAGAACAAAGTCATTCAATCAAAGGAATGGGATGATTGTGCAAAAGTATGGAACCACAAAATATCGATGAAAAAACTGAGTGATAGATCCATCCATTATGAAGACGAAATCGTTATTTATGGCGGATTGCTGACCGGCTTAATTTCCTGGTGGGCCAAGTCATTTTACAAGCATAGGCAAAGAAGGTGGCAATTCATTGCCATGATTAACGCGTGAAAGAATATTGAATATCAACGAAATATATGGAGGTCGTATGGATAGATACCCTTTGTTGATAGTGATTATTTTTCTAGGCCTTTCGCTGGGCGTGAATCGAATTTATCCTTTAAATCCCGGCATCGGCTTATTGGGGCAAATTGCCGGCGGGACTGCTTTGATTTGCGGTATTGTGTTACTTGCTGTTTCCCTTGGGCATTTTCTGATGAGAGGAACAACGGTGATGCCGACGAGAGAACCGGACAAGCTCGTGACAGAAGGTATTTACCGGATTAGCAGGAATCCAATGTATCTGGGAATGCTTCTGATTCTTGTTGGTGTTCCATTTGTTATGGCGTCAGTGACTGGACTCATCTTTGCGTTATTGTTCTTCCTGATCATGGATCAATCGGTTATTCCGAGAGAAGAAAAGATGGTGCAAGACATCTTCGGTGAGGATTATCTGGAATATAAGTCACTCACAAGAAGGTGGATTTAGTTAAACAATGATTCATTTTTTTGCAAGGACTTTAATCAAAAAAAATAATAGTAAGGAGATTTCAACATGATTACATTAAAAACGACAGTAAAAGTCAAAGGCATTACCTCAAAGGATATCTACAATTTTATGCTGAACTGCACAGACGCGGATTATCAGCAATGGTGGCAAGGAACTCATTTGTCTTGTCATACAGTGAAACGATATCCCGGCAATATCGGGAATGTTATATATGTGGACGAATATGTGGGTAAATACAGACTTAAGGGATACGCCGTTATCACCAGATTAGTGCCTTACTCGAGATGGTTTATCAAATCAAAAAAATAGTCAAACTGCCGGCACGGTTCACCATGAAATTCGAAGACGTGGAAGGCGGAATAAATATTGTCCATATTGTGGAAGCAGGATTTAATGGGATAGGAAAAATATTTGATCCTTTAATCCGATTATATTTAAGTGACGAATATGAAGCCAACCTGAATGCTCACGCTCAGGAGGAGTTTCCCAAATTAGCTGAAATGTTGTCAAAGAAATGATTTTTAAAATTTAGGGGATCGTAAGATTCGAAGATTTTACCAAACCATGTTCTAATGCTATAGGAGGAACCATGAGCATGCAGCACTATAAACTATTTTTAGGCTGGGACAATCTAGGGAAAGCTCTGATAACCGGTGCATCATCGGGCATAGGGGCTTCCTACGCAAAGCTGCTTGCGGAAAAAGGTTTTGATTTGATTTTACTTGCGCGCCGCAAGGAACGGCTTCAATCTCTCGCGGACAAACTACAAACTGATTATTCTATCCGTTGCGAAATAATATCGGCTGATCTCGCGAACTGCGAAGAAATTAATAAAGTGGTTAATTATATTCATCAGGTAGATAATCTGGATATTCTGATCAATAATGCGGGATTTGCTACAGTCGGTTATTTCGCTGATGTCCCTCTTGAAAAATCCATGCGTATGTTTCACGTGCATATGACCGCATCCTTGCAACTCAGCTATGCCGCGCTTCAGGGTATGCTGAAAAGAAAACGCGGAGCAATCATCAATGTATCATCCATGGGTGCTTTTTTGCTGACACCCGGCAACGTTTTATATGACGCAACGAAATCTTATCTTGTCACATTTTCGGAAAACCTCGCACTGGAAGTAAAAGACAAAGGAATTAGGATTCAGGCATTATGCCCTGGCTTCACGCGCACGGAATTTCATGAGGTTGGTGATTTCAAGAATTTTGACAGAAGTGTGATCCCCAATTCATTATGGATGATGCCGGATGAAGTTGCCTCATTGTCTCTGAAGGCCATGGAAATAAATAAGAAGATTGTTTTTATCCCAGGCTGGAAAAAGCGTCTGCTTAAATGGATTATTCTGCACAGTTCGACTGTCCGCAAAATCATACAAAACAAAGTCAGAGAAAGAGATTTAGGTTGATCTAGTTTTAAGGAGAATCAAAATGAGTTTGATATATATTTCTGTAATGTATGGGCAAGCTTTTTGATTTAGGAAATAAATATAATGGCAAAAATTCATTTATTGCAGGAAAAACTGAAAGATGAAAGAGGAAGAAAAGTAATTTTTCTTTCCCATTGTTTGCTGAATGAAAATACCCGTTATTTAGGGGGCGCTTTTCGAAAAGCCGGCATAGATGAACTCATCGATGAGCTACAGAAACAAGGCATCGGTATTGTTCAGATGAAGTGTCCCGAACAAAAAACGTGGGGTGGTGTTCTAAAGCGTGAAATGCTTATGGGGTATGGAATTAGCGGAACACTCCTGAATGCTTTTCGCAAACCATATATGCTTTTTTTCTTATGGAAGAGCAGGAGATCATTTAGAAAGATTGCGAAAGAAGTTGTATCAGAAATTAAAGACTACATTGATTCCAGTTTTGACGTGGTGGGAATTGTCGGAATTAAGGGTTCACCTTCATGTGGAGTATCCGCCGCATTGGATTTAAAAAAATCTGCGGAATTTGCCGCTTATTTGGAGATTGAAAAACTCAACAAGGAATATTTTAACGAGAATTGTTACAAAAAATGTCTAGTAAATAAAAGCGGTATTTTTTTCGATGAATTAAAACAGGAATTATATGATCATAGTATAAAAGTAAATTTCTTTGAACACGATTTGCTGACGGAACTTCAGGGGAAAACCAGTAATATTAATTTCAAATATATCAAGTGAATCATACTTTGGTATGGACATAAAAAGGAGAATAAACATGCAAGACTCGTTGCGCACCGGTATTTGTTTTGGACTCACATCAGCGGTAATAACTACACTTGGTTTGATGATCGGTTTGCATTCTGGAACAGGTTCTAGAATGGTCGTTCTCGGCGGTATTTTAACAATCGCTATTGCCGATGCCTTTTCCGATGCACTTGGCATTCATGTTTCGGAAGAGTCCGAAAACATTCACACAACCAAGCAAATCTGGATTTCTACCATCGCAACGTTCATGGCAAAATTTATTTTCGCTTTGACATTTATAATCCCGGTTATTTTTCTTCCTCTCTTAACAGCTATTATAGTCAGTCTCGTATGGGGATTGTCCATTCTTACAGTTCTAAGTTATATTATTGCAAAAGCTCAAGGCGAACGGCCATGGAAAGTGGTTGGAGAGCATGTATTAATCGCCGTTATTGTGATTGCCATTACACATGTGGTTGGCGACTGGGTGGCCACTCTTGGATCTTAAATAATACTCGGCGCAAAGGAGAGAAAATGAAAAGACGAATATTTTCAGCTGTATTTATTTTTATTGGATTATTAGTTCTTGCTTTAACCATTTACATTAAATCATCAGATAATATTAATACAATTGAGCTTCCAAAAGAAGTAATCGTGTTAAAGTTCGAGTTTACAAATGTTTTTTTGGTTCCCATCAAAGATGGATATGTATTAATTGATAATGCTTATGAAAAAGAATATGATCTATTTCTTGATTATTTAAGAGATAAAAATATTTCCATAAAAGATATTAAATATATTCTTTTAACGCACCATCACGATGACCATGTTGGTTTCTTGAATCAAATAGTAGCCGAAAATAAAAATGTTCGAATTGTATTAGCTAAAGAAACTGCTAAATTACTCAGAAAAGGTAAAAACAATTTGGAAAATGGAGGAGGTATCGTTAATTCAACTATTTATACTCTATTTAGAATTAAACAAATACTCACTCCTAGTTGGAACCTAACTTTTCCACCTTATGTTATCCGTGAAAATGATATTGTTATTGTTAAAGATTATTTTGATTTATCAGGAATACTTGGGATTGATCTAGTAGCTATTCACACACCAGGACATTCTTCTGATTCTACTACATTCATTTATAATGAGAAAATTGCTTTCTGCGGTGACTTGGCATCTAACTTTCTAAATTGGGCTGGTGCTAAATATCTAACGCTATTTAACGAAGATATAAATATCGTATATGAATCGTGGAAGAAGCTGATAGATATTAAAATTGTGACTATTGCTACTGCACATGGGAAATCATTTCATATAAAAAATCTTGAAAACAGTATTTTTAAGAATAGCCAAAGCAACATCGTTAAGTTATTTTAAGTAACACCGAACAACTGCTTCAACCTGACATTGCTAAGCAGTGCAGATTAAGTAAAATTTAAACATTTCAAACGTAAATAATTAAAATATTTGCTCAGAGGAGTTATTGACTCGTAGGTGTTAATAATAAAAGAGAAAAGATTAAATTGAACACTGTGCATCAAATCAAGTTATCCGTGCATTGAAAGCTATATTTATCAATATTTTATGTAGAAGTGCTTGAATTCACCAGCATAAGTTTCTTCATTAGCTACAACTTCCTGAACGCGAGCCGCGGGCGGGCCGATATGGCACCAGGCAAGCATTTTATCCACCTTTTCGTCTTCTCCTTCAAAAACCGCTTCCACCCTACCATCGGGAACATTGCGCACCCATCCTGATAAGTTAAAACCTTTTGCTGCGTGTTGAGTTTCGGCTCTAAAGAACACTCCTTGAACTCTGCCGGAAATCAATACATGCATTCTCTTCATAGATTACTTACCAATTAATTTTAAAAATTCATCTTCGCTGATAATCTTAATGCCCGAAGAATTTGCCTTGTCCAGTTTAGAGCCGGGGTCAGTTCCGGCCACGACATAAGTTGTTTTTTTGGTGACGCCCGATTGAACTGTGCCGCCTAAACTTTCGACAATCTCCTTGGCGTTATTTCTGTCCATGCTCGCCAGCGCACCGGTAAAAACAAATGATTTTCCCATAAGCGGCGCGTTACGCGAAATTTCTTTCATCTGCGGAATCACCCCCGCTTTGGCGAACTTTTTCATCACCGCTTTGTTTTTAGTCTCATGGAAAAATTCCACAATGCTTGCGGCGATTTCCGAACCGATTTCATTAATGGCGGTTAAATCTTCCATCTCAGCGGCCATGAGCTTTTCGATACTGCCGAAACGCTCAGCCAACAGTTTTGCCGTGCGTTCCCCCACGTGCCGGATGCCTAAGGCGTAAATAAATTTATCCAAAGGTGGATTTTTAGAGCGTGCTATGGAATCAATAAGATTCTGAGCGGATTTTTCCGCCTGGCGGTCGAGTTCCAACAATTTATCCTTTGTAAGGAAATAAAGATCAGCAGGGTCAGAAATTAATTTAGCGTCAAAAAGCTGCGCGGAAAGTTTTTCTCCCAATCCTTCAATATCCATTGCGCCGCGCGAGGCAAAATGCCTTATGTGTTCCTTTAACTGCGCCGGGCAGGAAATATTCACGCAGCGATAAGCTACTTCTCCTTCCAATTTCCCAACGTCAGATTTACATTCCGGACATTTATCCGGCATTCTAAATTCTTTCTTCCTGCCTTTTTTATCCGGATCAACTACTTTGACTACTTCAGGAATTACATCACCGGCGCGCTGAATGACGACGGTGTCACCTTCTCGTATATCTTTCTTCCGTATTTCATCTTCATTATGCAGTGTGGCGCGGCTTACCATTACTCCGCCCACATTAACGGGCTCCATTATCGCTACAGGTGTCAGCGTGCCCATACGTCCTACTTGAACATCAATTTTTATTATTTTTGTTGTCGCCTGCTGAGCCGGAAATTTGCAGGCCAAAGCCCAGCGCGGGTTGCGGGATATATTGCCAAGCGTGTTTTGCAGAGCAAGACCATCTACTTTAAGAACTACTCCATCAATATCGTAGGGCAGGGTGTCTCTGGCGTTGCCGATGCGGTTAAAATACCGAATACAGGCGTTAATATCTTTCGCCTGTTCAATGAGTTTATTTACCGGAAAACCCCAGGCTGAAAGCGACTGTAAGAGTTCCCAATGCGTAGGGAAATTAACTCCCTGAATATTGCCGATTCCATACAGGAAAATGCTGAGCGGGCGGCGCGCGGTAATTTTAGAATCGAGCTGCCGGAGTGAACCGGCGGCCGCGTTACGCGGATTGGCAAAAGGTTCTTCTCCATCCTTTACACGTCTTTGGTTTAATTTTTCAAAAGGCTCTTTTTCCATATAAACCTCGCCGCGTATCTCCATGAAGGACGGAATCAGCGCTTGGCCTGATTTTTTTATTTTCAAGGGAAGAGTATTGATGGTTTTAAGATTTTGCGTAACTTCTTCGCCAACGGTTCCGTCGCCGCGCGTCGCCCCTTTAATAAAAAAACCGTTTTCGTAAATAAGGTTTACAGCCAGTCCGTCGAGCTTTGGCTCGGCCACATAAGAAAGATTATCTACGGAAGCTAAACGTTTAAGGCGATTGTCAAAATCAATTATTTCCTCTTCGGAAAAAGCGTTTGCCAGGCTGAGCATTGGGGAGGGGTGAGTAAAAGAGGCAAACCTTGCCAGCGGTGCCGCTCCGACGCGCTGTGTGGGCGAAGAAGCGAGGTCATCATCAGGATATTGTGATTCAAAATTTTGAAGTTCGCGCATAAGCCGATCATATTCGGCATCGGATATTTCCGGCGCGTCCTGCTGATAGTAACGCTGATTATGATATTCAATTATCTGACGCAGCTCGATAATTTTTTTATGGGCGCTGTTATTATCCATCATTTGACCAGTTTTAAATCAGGTTTTCTGGTTTGCGGTCGGTTAGAATCCGGCTTTTCAGAAGCGTTTTTCTTTAATATCTGTTCGTTGAAAACTGCGTTTTTTACGCGGATTGAATTGATAATAGAAAAAATTATTAAAGACTTTTCCCACTCAGGCGAAGGCGAGAAATTATGCGCTTTGATTTTGTATTTTTCCCAAAGCGAACTTAAGGAAGCTTCGTCCATGCCGGATATCGTTTCGGCTATTTTACTTAAGGATTCTTCAAGCTTATTCATGCGGTAAATATTAACTTCAGATCACGGTTAATGTCAAATCAAAACCTTTTTGTATTTATAAATAAAGCTTGTTTTTTTTAGGTCTTATAGTTAATAAATAAGCCGTGATCGATGAAAATAATGTCAAAATTGGGGTTATTTCCGATACCCATCTGGGCGGTTATGACGATAAGCTGAAAAGTATTGTTGCCCGGCACTTTAATGACGCGGATATTATTCTTCACGCGGGCGATATTGTTGATATAGGCGTGCTGGACATTTTTGAACAAAAAGAAGTTAAAGCCGTTTGCGGCAATATGGATAACTATAAAACGCGTGAAAGATTACCTGAGCAATTGATTTTTGAAATCAAAGGTTTTAAAATCGGACTGATTCACGGATGGGGTTCTTCATGCGGCATAGAAGAAAAGATACTCGAGCGTATAGGAAAGGTGGATTGCGTTGTTTACGGGCATACGCATAAACCCGCGAATCATAAAAAAGATAACGTGCTGTTTTTTAATCCGGGTTCCGCGGCGCAAAGGCATTTTGCCTCATCTAGAACCATCGGTATTTTGGAAATTGACAAAGAACTGACAGGTAGGATAATTAACATATAAATATCGGCTTAAAATTATGGATACATTATTTGCTCCCTGGCGCATGGAATATTTAGTCGGCGAAAAAGTAGATGGATGTATTTTTTGTAAATGCTCCGTTCGCTGCGATGAATTTGTTCTATATGAAGGGAAGAATGTTTTTGTAATGATGAACAAATATCCCTACGTGAACGGCCATCTGATGATTATACCTAATCGCCATGTCGGCAAGTACGAAGAGCTAACCCAGGTGGAAAGAATAGAAATCTTTAACCTGCTGGAAACCGCGATTAAAGCTCTGCGCGAGTCCCTGAATCCTTCCGGGTTCAATGTGGGAATGAATATCGGCAAGGCGGCCGGAGCGGGAGTAGAGGCGCATATTCATCTGCATGTAATACCGCGTTGGGAAGGTGACACTAATTTCATGAGCGTTGTGGGAAACGTAAGGGTGATACCAGAAGACGTGGAAACAACGGCGGCCAAACTGGCGCCGCTTTTTAAAAAATATCATCGGGAGGGAAGATAAGATGAGAGTAGTATACTTAATTCTGACCATAATATTCGCTTTTTTTATCGTTACTTTTTCCCAGTTAAATTCTGAAGTCGTGACAATAAAATATTATTACATGAAAGATATCAACGTGCCGGTTTACATGATCATTTTCGCGGCTTTGCTCGCTGGCGTGATTATTACCTGGTTCTTCAGCGTTGTGGAGAGGTTTCGCCTTAACCGCACGATAAGCAAACTCAACCGCGCTATACGTGATTTGAAAAAAGAAGTTCGCTCTTATGAGCCGCCTCCGGTTATAGATCAGACAAAAAAACAAGACAGCTACTAATCAAATGTCTTCCCGCCCGAAATTTCTTACCGATGCCACGTTAGCAAAACTGGCGAAGTGGCTGAGGATTTTGGGTTATGATACCAGTGTTTATCCTAAAGAAGCAGGCAGGGCAATGCTGCGGCTGGCACAGGAAGAAGATAGAATTGTGCTCACCAGAAGAGGGGATATGATTGAAAGGCAATTTTCCGGGCGGCTTCATTTGCTCAAACAGACTGATCTTGCCGCGCAGCTTCAGGAGATAATCGAAAAATATTCGCTTAAGCCGGAAAAAGAAAAATTGTTTGGGATCTGCCTCAAGTGCAATAATATTCTTAAGCCGATTGAAGCGGAAAAAGTCGCGTGATTTAGTTCCGCCATATGTTTTTCAGCATTGCAAAAGCTTTAATCAGTGTACTATCTGTCAGAATATTTACTGGGAAGGAACGCATCAGCGCAATTCTTTGCGATTTCTGCAAAAGAATAAAATCAATATAAACTAAAAATAGAGATTGGCTAAACTAAACGTTTGTTGCGAAATTATGAAGTTGCTGCGCATTCTGAAGGATCGCCTTTGATTTTTTCTATGGCGTGTTTCAGCGCCGGCATAATTGCCGCAAGATTTTCCGTGGCGCCTTTAGGGCTTCCCGGCAGATTGATAATGAGAGAGCTTCCGCGGATGCCGGCAATAGCGCGCGAAATCATGGCATGGGGAGTAATGCGTGAGCTTTCACGGCGCATGACTTCCGCCATGCCGGGAATTTGCTTTTCAATTACTTCCATTGTGGCGTCAGGGGTAACATCACGGGGGCTAACCCCCGTGCCGCCGGTGGTTAAAATCAGATCAATGTTTTCTTTGTCGGCAAGATTTATTATCGCTTTTTTAATGTCCTGTTTTTCATCCGGAACAATTATTGTATGGCATACTTCGATAGATTCAGCCGCCAGCATTATTGCCAGGGCGGGGCCGCTGGCATCCTGACGCAGCCCCTGAGAAGAGCGGTCACTTACCGTTATAATTCCGGCGCGCATATCCATCTGCTATTCTTCTTCTTTATCTTTCTTATACGCGGCAATGATTTTTTCAGAGATAAAAGCAGGAACTTCTTCGTAATGAGAATGATTGTATGTGAAATTGCCCCTGCCGCTAGTCATGGAACGAAGATCGGGCGCGTATTTCAATATTTCCGCCAATGGAACCTGACCTTTAATGATCTGATTGGAACCGTTGGCGTCCATACCCTGAACGCGACCGCGACGGCTATTCAAATCTCCAATCACGTCGCCCATGTATTCGTCGGGTATTTCGATTTCGATATTCACGATTGGTTCCAGAAGAATCGGCTGACAATCCATGACACCCTTTTGGAAGGCCATGGAACCGGCAATTTTAAAGGCCATTTCCGATGAGTCCACTGTATGGTAAGATCCGAAAGTCAGATTTATTTTAAAATCCACTACAGGAAAACCAGCAAGCACGCCTTTCGCCGCTGCTTCCACAATTCCTTTTTCCACGGCCGGACGATATTGTCCCGGAATAACACCACCGACTATTTTGTCATGAAACTCAAAACCGCCGCCGCGCGGCAGCGGCTCGATGTCAATCCAGCAATCGCCGAACTGTCCTCGTCCGCCGGATTGTTTCTTGTATTTGCCCTGAACATTGGTTTTGCCTTTAATGGTTTCCTTGTAGGGAATCTTGGGTGTGTTCAGATTGACTTCGACACCGAATTTTCTTTTCATTTTTTCGATATTGACTTCAATGTGTACCTGTCCCATTCCGGAAAGAATCATTTCCTTGGTCTCGACATTGCGGGAGAAAACGATGGTCGGGTCTTCTTCTGTCAGGCGGTGTATCGATGAGGCAATCTTGTCTTCGTCACCGCGTGTTTTTGGTTCCATAGCGTAAGACATGATGGGAGGGGGCACAGGCACTTTTTCAAAGATAATCGGAGTTTTCT
Source organism: uncultured delta proteobacterium (assembly GCA_963813455.1). Lineage (GTDB taxonomy): Bacteria > Desulfobacterota > Syntrophia > Syntrophales > Smithellaceae > UBA4810. Next base: position 218,787 of record CAWEZF010000012.1, on the reverse strand, counting down.
CATTGCAAAGCGTGTCTCCGGTTGTTGTTTCCTTCAATTTAGCCACGCCGGCAATGTCACCGGGAATAAGCGTTTCCGCCTGTTTCTGGTTTTTACCTTCCAGGAAGAAAACATGCCCGAATTTTTCCGTAATTTTTCTCGTGGAATTATAAACCGGAGTGTCGGAATTGAGTGTGCCGGAATAAACACGGAACAGGGTCAATCTGCCTGCGTAAGGATCGGCGATTGTCTTGAAAACGATTGCGGAGAAGGGTGCGTCTTCCGAAGGCTGCCTTTCTTCAACATCGTCCGTTTTAGGTTTTTTGCCTTTAACAGGACCGCGATCAACAGGAGAAGCGAAAGAAACAGCTATCAAATCAAGCAGTAAAGAAACACCGATGCCTTTCATGGCAGAGCCACAGATTACCGGAACCAGGCTGCCAAAGGATACTCCTTTTTTCAAACCGGCTTTTAATTCTTCGTCGGAGAGCTCGCCGGCTTCCAGATATTTATTCATCAATTCATCATCGGACTCGGCAATGTCTTCCACCATGGAGTCACGCATGAGTTTTACGTCGTCCTTCATTTCCGCGGGGATATCCACGGCTTTACCCACGCCTTTATTATCACTAAAAAGGTAAGCCTTCATGCTGATTAAATCAACGATGCCGTTGAATTTATCTTCGGAGCCGATAGGAAGGCAGACAGGGGTGGTTTTTCTCTTGAATTTGTTTTTAATGCTGTCCAGCGCGGTGTCAAAGTTGGCGCGTTCACGATCCAATCTGTTAATAAAAATAATGCGGGGGAGTTTGAATTCATCGGCCAGTTCCCAGACTTTCTGTGTCTGGAATTCAACGCCGCCGACAGCGTCAATGACCACAACAGCGTTTTCGACAACGCTCATAGAACATTTTATATCATAGGTAAAGTTAGAGTCGCCCGGTGTGTCAATAAAATTAATCTTATTTTTTTCCCATTCGACAAAATTTGCCGCGGAACTGATTGATCCTCGCCTTTTTTGTTCTTCAGGCTCGTAGTCCATCGTAGACGTGGAGTCATCCACTCTTCCCAGCCTTTCATTTTTGCCGGAAATGAATAAAAAAGATTCACAAAGGGATGTTTTACCCGTTCCTCCGTGACCGACTATTGCTAAATTTCTTAGGGATTTGGATTCGTATTTTGCCATGAAAGCTCCTTTCGGGATATCTTTAAAAAAAGCGAATTCACTTGAATGTGCGGATGTTTAGCTTATCCGGCAGGTAAAATCAAGTCAATTTTCAGAAGTTTTGAGCAAGGCTTATGCTAGGTAAGATGATAGGGGTTAATATTTCCGGCAAGCAATTAAAGCTTTTTTAAGTGTTTTTCACCCAGGCGCATGGGGAAATAAATCGCAAAAACGCAAAGAATAAAAGCTGTAGAAAAAGAAATAATCAGCCAGAAAGCATGGAAGACGGAAAGATTTCTGCCGTGTACTTGGGCCATAAAAGTGTAATAGACGGGGCCCGCTTCCAGAATAATGACCGAAGCGATCAGGCCGAAAGCGCAAACCATAAACAGGAGTCCGCCAAAGCTTGTAGCCGCCAAAGCGGGATTTTCCGATTTAAAATCAGGATAACGGGCTCCTAATCCGACGGCCAGAGCGACAACCGCGGGAACAAGGCAAAACATTGTTATGATGGATAAAACCATGATGAAAGGCGTTACACCAAGCAGAATATTAGATACGATAATCAGGATTTCGGAAACAATCAGCAAGGGTATGTAATAGAGAAAAAATTTAATCCACAAAAAAGTTTTAATTGATACCGGAGCGGCCTGAATTATCCAGAAAGCTTCACTTTCAATGCTTACCGCGGGAAAGACGAAACGGGCGGCAATGGCGGAAAGAACAAAAGCGGCAAGCCCCATATTCAAAAAGGAAAAAACGTTTTGCAGATATATTGTTTTGATCGGCGATTTATCCAGAGGCAAAACGGAGAAATTATAAAGATAAATCACAATCAAAGCGCAAATCAAAAAAAGCTGCGGCCATTGCGTGGAATCACGGAAAAAACTCCTTATTTCTTTTACAGCGAATGCTTTAGCCGGGCGATGAAGAAAGTTTAATAAGCTGTCCCAGGTGCGGTCGTGAAAAGTAAGCGGCGAGAAAAGCCGTTTGGCTGTTGTCTGCGCTCGGGAAAAGCCGCGGAAATATGAAAAACCGGCGAATGATCCGTTAATAAAAATCAGGGTGTAAGCGAAACTCGCACAAAGCGAGAGATTGAAAAGTGATGATTTCCATTTGTTTTTAAGCGCAAACCTTGCCGCATCGGTTATCCAGGTAGTAGGCATGAATGGAGAATTAAGCGCCTGCATCGTATTTAAGTAATTAACAACAGAAGCAAAAGTTTCCGGATTTACCAACTGCTCCGGCCTGAGCATTCTTAAAAATATAACAAGCAGTATCGCCAGCGCGACACCCATTACGACAAAAAGCGCGCGTATTTTTCCCGCCGGCAGAATTACCGCTCCCAGCATCACCAGCAGGCTGCTTATTGCCGCGGCGATAAGGCATAGAATAATAATCGCGCAAAAGGCAAACAGATAGAAACCGATTCCGGCCGAGTAAATTATCCCATAAGATAAAAAAACAGGCATGCTGAATAAAATAACCATCCAGGAAGAATCAAAGGCGCTGCTTATCCATCTGGAAAGGAAAATATCTCTGGATGAAACAGGCAGTGAGTGAAGCAGAGGCAAGTCTCTGCTTAAATACAAATGTGAAAGGCTGTTGATGATATTGCTGAAAAGCAATAGCGCGAAAAAGGTTATCATCATCATGGAAAGAAGTTTCATGGCGAGAATGTCGCCGAAATCTTCCACGCTGTTAAAATAGTTAAGAACACGGAAAAAAATAGCAAAAGCGCCAATCCAGAAAATAAGGCCGATTGCGGAAAACATAAAAACCCGCCACCAGTTATTGCCTTTTTTTCCCGGCCTGATGCCGATAATGCTGGAAAGCATCCGCGGCCTTAATAATATCAGCAGAACATTTCTCATATTACGCTTCGTGAATTAGAGTTAGAAATACTTCTTCCAGCCTTGCTTTTTGTGTTTGCGCGGCTGAATTTAATTCATCCATGGTGCCCTGTGCCACAAGGTTTCCTTTATGGATAACTCCTATTCTGTCGCACATATCCTCGGCAATGCTCAATGTGTGAGTAGAAACAAAAATCGCGACATTTTTTGATGCTAGGTCTTTGAATATGTCTTTCACCATGCGCACGGCGGAGGGGTCGAGCCCGACCATCGGCTCATCAACGACGAGAATTTTCGGGTCATGCATTAAAGCTGCGGCAATAATCAATCTTTGTTTCATGCCGTGAGAGTAGGCTTCAATTATCTCGTTTGCCCAATCCCAAAGGGCGAATTGGCGAAGCAGATCATCCGAGCGCTGGCGCACAGACCTTGCGTCAACTTCATAGATATCGGCGATAAATTTCAGAAACTCAGCTCCGGTAAGCTTTTCATAAAGAAACGGCCTGTCCGGGACGACGCCGATAATTTTTTTGGCGGCTACCGGATTTTCTTTCATATCAATGCCGTCAATGATAATACTGCCGGATGATGGTTCAATAATACCGCCCATCATGCGAATGGTGGTTGTCTTGCCCGCGCCGTTGGGGCCGATAAAACCGTAAATCTCGCCGGAGGCAACATGCAGGTTTAGGTTATTTACGGCGATAGTTGTGCCGTAGTCTTTGGTAATATTTATCAGATCAATCATATTTTGTGGAAAGAACCTCCAGTTTTATTTTTCCCATTACTCCGAGCAAATCAAGTTGAACGCCGCCTTCACCACGAGTAAGGCGAATATGGGTTACGTCAGCCGGTATCTGATTAAAAACGGAATCAACGGTAATCCAGTTTCCAGCGTAAGCAAGGTTCCAGGCGTGATAATAAAAGCGCCCATTTTGATAAACTAATCCCGCTTCGATTTGCGCGGGAACGCCAGCAGCGCGCAGTAGTGCCGCGGTCAGAACCGCATGTTCGTTGCAATCTCCCATTTTATTATTCAGCACCTCCAGCGCGTTGGGAACAGATAATACGGGAGTTTTTTTGATATTCGTGTATACCCATTGGACAATTTTTTCTGTTTTTTGAAGAGGATTATCGGACGGGCGGACAATCTTTTGCGCCTGTGCTTTTATTTGTTCGTGGCCGGATTGCACCAGGGGAGTCGGCTCTAAATACCGGCGCATATTTTCCTGCATAGCGGGATCTTGAGAAAATGCTCCGGTTAGATTTTCTTTTGTTATGGTCAGAATCCTTTGGGCGAATACCTGACGGCCTCCATTCAGAAATAAAGGTGTATTGCGAATCCCGTCTATTTTGATTTTTATCTCGTTTAATTTCTCAGGTTCATTTATTTTCACGTTGGATTCCACGGAGGCAATCTGCGCGAAATCAACATCAGCAACCACGGCCATATCTTCAGTGGCTTTTTGCGGGCTGACTTTTTCCATGGAAAGCCCCAGAAGTCCGGTTTCCTTCAAAACTTCTCCCTCTTTGCTGAGCCAGGCGCAATTTTTTGCTCCCATAAAATCAGCGCAGAATTTCTGCGTTAAAACGCGTTTGCCCATGATTGGAATTACTTCATCGGCCTGACGGGTGACGTTAATTTTACGAATGCCAGTTGTGGACGGATCAAAAATGGTAAAATCACGCGAGGCTTCTTTTTCCAGGCCGGCGCTAAAAGCTGCCTCATATATATTGCCGCTGACATAGGGAATATCTTTAAGCGGTATTTCGCTTCTTTGCTGAGAGGAAGGTTGCCCGGAAAAGAGAATCAGCCTGTCATCAGTCGCGTAGCCATGAGCTTTAAAACTGAAAAGACTGGAATTTAGCTCAAAGTTGAAAGATGAAAAGCTCATATCAGGGTTAAGATCTGTCTCCATTTTCAGGTGAAGAACCTGGGTGGTTCCCAGAGTGGAAATCTGCATCGTCATATTTTCCTGGCTATGCATTTTTCCTGTTTCCGTGATAATGAATTGGCGGTGAATCACGCCAATTTTTTTGTCTTTCTGGTATATATTCATCCAGCTTTCCGCGGGACGCTGTATTTCCGCTTTTTGGGATAAAGCCCCTTTTTCATTGTCTTTTGTAAAAACATCAAGACGAATTGCCAGCAGGATTAAAAAAACGATACTGACAAATATTCCCAAGATAACCGATGGTTTTGTCTTAGTCATATAAATGAGACTTTTAATGAGTTGCATTAATGATATTATATAGACGCTGGCGTTAAGAGTCAACGGTACATGATTAACGCGGGAATACTTTATAGTTTTCAGTGAGATTCAAAGGAAATCGCTATGCCGTTATCCTAACAGCTGTTTTTACGCGGGGAATGGCTTTTTTTCGTAAGTTTTCAGCATTGCCGTGTTGCTTTCCGAGACATCCCCGGTAAATACTGGTTATGCCTTCTTCGCGGTCCGTGGCGGTTATTAAAAGTTCAAGCAGAAATGAAGCGATTCAAAGCCCTGATAATTTTTATTGACGATAAAAGTGGTATCCGCGAAAACTAAAATGATTAATATGTTCAAATCTATTGAAACTTCAAAGATTTATTGACAAGAGAGCTCAATTAATATATCAAAAAATCTCTATTTTTAAGGAAAGATGTGAATAAATGAAACACGATAGCATCATCGCCCGCGAAGGTTATCCTTTTATTGTTTTTTCCTTGATCATCTCCGTTTTTGTTGCTTTTTTCGGCATTGCCTGGCTGACGCTTATATTCGCTTTAATCACAATATTTATCATTTGTTTTTTCCGCAATCCGGAAAGATATTTCAAGGAGGAAGAAAAAGCGGTAATTTCCCCGGCAGACGGAAAAATTATTAAGATTGAGAATGTTGAATTAAGCGGAAATATTTCCGGAAAATTCAAAAAAATAAGCATTTTTATGAATGTTTTTAATGTCCATGTTAACCGCGCGCCATACAGCGGCAAAATTGAGGCTATCAATTATCATGAGGGGAAATTTATCGCCGCTAATCTGGATAAAGCTTCCGAAGATAATGAGCGCAATGAAGTGCTGATCCGCGCGGAAGATGGCCGTAAAATTTGGGTGGTGCAGATCGCGGGATTGATTGCCCGCCGCATTGTTTGCTGGGTGAATATCGGAATGACGATTAAAAAAGGGGAACGCTTCGGTATTATTTGTTTCGGATCGCGCGTGGATGTTTATTTGCCTGAGGATTTTGTTGTTCGGGTCAATCTTAAGGAAAAAGTCAGAGCAGGCGAGACGCTCCTTGGTTATTTATCATGAAAAAAGAATCTCCCCTGAAAAGGATACGCATTAAAAAGGGCATTTACGTTCTGCCTAACCTCATTACTACCGCCGGCCTCTTTTGCGGATTTTATTCGATTATTGCTTCACTGTCAGAAGATTTTGTCATTGCCGCCATAGCTATTTTAGCTGCGGCGGTTTTTGACGGATTAGATGGACGAATCGCGCGTTTTACCAATACCACGAGCAGGTTCGGCTCAGAATATGATTCTCTTTCCGATGTCATTGCTTTTGGCGTGGCACCGGCTTTGCTCGCCTATAACTGGGGATTATCTTTTTACGGAAAGTGGGGGTGGCTTGCCGCTTTTTTATTTGTACTTTGCGGAGCTTTACGCCTGGCGCGCTACAATATCCAAATCGGTCTAATTGAAAGCAAAGTATTCAATGGATTGCCGATTCCGGCAGCCGCCGCGGTTGTGGCGACAACCGCGCTTTTCTTTGATCAGGTAGGCGGCGTGCAGGGCAAATTTCATGATCCCTCAATGCTGGTGTTTGTTCCTGTTCTATCTGTATTGATGGTCAGCAATGTTAAATATTACAGCTTTAAAGATTTGAAACTTTTCGCCCGTAAACCTTTCATGACTTTTTTCTTGCTGGTCTTGGTGCTGATAATTGTAGCGGCGGAACCGGTAATTTCAGCTTTTGTGGCTATAGTGGGTTACGCTATTTCCGGCCCGATTTGGTGGATGTTTAAATTCAGCCAGGCAAAACATCAAAAAAATAAAGAAAGAAAAGCGAATACCTGATATATTGTCTAAAGTAATTGATTCAGGTATTAATCAGTCATAGGCAATATGCGGATTACTGGAGGTGATTTAAAAGGCAGGACAATTAATTTTCCTGCCGGTATTAAAGAAAGGCCGACTTCAGATTTTTTAAGGGAAACAATTTTTAATTTGCTGCCGTCGCTGGAAGGTAAAAATTTTCTCGATCTCTTTGCCGGGTCGGGAGGTGTCGGCCTGGAGGCAGCAAGCCGCGACGCGAGACATGTTTATCTGATTGAAAAAGATAAAAAGCTGGCCGGTGTTATCAGAAAGAATGTTAAATCTCTGGCCCTGGATGAAAAATGCACTGTAATTAATTTCGATATAGAGACAGCGCTGAAAGATTTGGCAAAAAAAAATTACCGAGTAGACATTGTTTTTGCTGATCCGCCGTACAACAGGAATTTGGTAAGTTTCACACTGGCATGTTTGAGCAGATATCAGATTCTCGATGAGAAAGGAATGATAGTAATTCAGCATTCGGTAAAAGAAAATTATCAGGAATTTTTGCCTGAAAATATTTATCAGGTTAAGCAAAGAAAGTACGGCGAAAGTATGGTAACTTTTTTTAGAAGGAGTTGAAATGGCACAGGATAAATTTTCCAAAGTAGCAATATACCCGGGGACATTTGATCCGATAACAAATGGGCATGTGGATATTATTAAAAGAGGCAGTAGAATATTTGACGAAATCATCGTCCTGGTTGCCTATAATCCTGATAAAGCTGCGCTTTTTACAGTGGAAGAAAGAATGCAGATGATTCGAGAAACACTAAGTGACGTTAAAACTGTCAGGGTCGATTCTCACTCCGGATTATTAGTTGATTATTTAAAATTGTCCGGAGCCAGTATTATATTGCGTGGCATGCGCGCCCTTTCTGATTTTGAGTATGAATTTCAGATGGCACTGATGAACCGCCGCCAAACTCGGGAAATCGAAACGGTGTTTCTGCTGAGCGGTTTCAAATGGTTTTATACAAGCTCCAAACTTATAAAAGAAGTAGCGAGTTTGGGAGGCTCGGTGAAAGCGCTAGTGCCGGATAATGTACATCAGAAACTTTTGGAAAAATTCAATATTAAACCCAAGGACATTAATAACAGGAGGTAATTTGTGAAATTAGCGGCAAGGATTGCTAAAATAAAACCATCGGAAACTTTAGCCATTACGGCAAAAACAAACGCGCTACGCGCGCAGGGCAGAGACGTTATCGGTTTTGGCGCGGGAGAACCTGATTTTGACACGCCGGTTAACATTAAAAACGCGGCAATTAAGGCTATCGATGGCGGATTTACCAAATATACGCCGGTAAGCGGCACTGATGAACTGAAAGACGCGATTGTGGAAAAACTCAAGCAAGATAATTCTCTCGAATATAAACGTTCACAGATTGTTGTTTCCTGCGGAGCGAAACACACACTGTATAATCTGGCGCAGGCTCTTTTCGAGGAGGGAGATGAAGTAATAATTCCCTCTCCCTACTGGGTATCATATCCTGATATTGTTGTTCTGGCCGGAGCATCGCCGGTGTTTGTCACAACCGACGAAAAAGATGGTTTTAAAATGAAGCCGCAGCAGTTAAGTTCGGCAATATCTAAACGCACCCGCGCCGTTATTATTAACAGCCCTTCCAATCCGACCGGCGCGGCCTACTCTCCTGATGAATTGAAGGCTCTTGCCAAGGTGTTACTAGATAAAGATATCCTGGTTATCACCGATGATATTTACGAAAAAATATTTTACGCGGGTTTTGCTTTTGCCAATATTGCTTCCGCGGAGGAAAGAATCAAGGATAAAACCATTATCGTCAACGGTGTTTCCAAGACATACGCGATGACCGGCTGGCGGATCGGTTATGCAGCGTGTTCGGAAGAGATAGTGTCAGCGATGAACAAGATTCAAAGTCAAAGTACTTCCAACCCTACATCAATCGCTCAAAAAGCCGCGCTGGAAGCGATTAGCGGAGATCAGAGCGCGGTGCTGCAGATGGTGAATGAATTCAGCAAAAGAAGAGATTTTATTGTCAGAGGCGCTAAACGATATTGACAAAATAACATGTTTTTCTCCAGAAGGCGCTTTTTATGTGTTTCCTAATGTATCGGGTGTTTATGGACGCGCGTTTCAAGGGAAAAAAATAACGAACTCAGCTGAATTTATCGATTTTCTACTGGATGAAGCTAATGTTGCCGCGGTTCCCGGAGCGGCTTTCGGCAGTGACGATCACATCAGATTATCGTATGCTACTTCCATGAAAAATATCGAAGAAGGAATCAAGCGTATCAAAAACGCGGTAAGCAAGCTTGACTAAGGAATAAGAACAATATGGGCGGTCTTTTTGGAGTAGTATCAACAACCGATTGTGTTCAGACCCTGTTTTACGGCATTGATTACCACTCCCATTTAGGGACGGAAAATGCCGGCATGGCAGTATTAGGGCATAATGGTTTCCAAAAAGCGATTCACAGTATTTCGCAGGCGCAATTCAAATCTCGTTTTATCGATGACTATAAAAAAATGGAGGGACATTTCGGCATCGGCGCTATTGATGACGAAACGCCCCAGCCGTTGATTTTCCGTTCTAAATTTGGAGTTTACGCGGTTGCAGTCTCCGGTCTGATAACCAATAAAACAAAACTGGTTAATGATCTGCTAAATGATGGCGCATCTTTTGGAGAATCATCCGGAGGAACGGTAAATAACGCCGAGATCGCCGCTTATCTGATTAATCGCGGTGATAACATTGTGGAAGGAATTGCTTCCATGCGCGCTCTCATCGAAGGCTCTATTTGCGCGCTTGTTTTAACCACGGAAGGAATTTACGCCGCCAGAGATAAAATGGGCAGATTTCCTTTGGCTATCGGGCAAAGCAAAGATAAGAAAAGCAAATCATATGTAGTGGCCACGGAAGCAAGTTCTTTTGAGAATCTCGGCTATGAATTGGCGCGATTTTTAGGTTCGGGAGAAATTGCTTTATTAACACCTGAAGGCGTAAAGCAGCTCAAGCCCGAAGGTTCAGAGAAAAAAGTATGTTCTTTTCTGTGGATATACACCGGCTCCCCGCCGTCAATTTACGACGGTGTAGCGGTGGAAAGCGCCAGAGAGCGCTGTGGGCGCTTTCTGGCGAGACGTGATAATGTAGAGGCGGATTTCGTTTCCGGTGTTCCCGACTCCGGTGTTGGCCACGCTATTGGGTACGCGATGGAATCAGGAATTCCTTATCGCCGTCCGCTGGTTAAATATACTCCGGGATACGGACGCAGTTACACGCCGCCGGCTCAGGAAATCAGGGATCTTGTGGCGACAATGAAACTGATCGCGATAAAGGATGTCATTAAAGATAACCGCATGATAATTTGCGATGATTCCATCGTCCGCGGCACTCAGTTAAAAAATTTCACCATAAAGAAATTGTGGGAAAACGGCGCCAGGGAAATTCACGTTCGTCCCGCCTGTCCGCCACTCATGTTTCCCTGCATATATTCATCTTCTACGAGAACAACCTCGGAGCTGGCGAGCCATAAGGCGATTCGCGCCCTGGAAGGAAAAGACATCAAAGATCTCAGCGATTATTTGGACACTAATTCCGCAAAATATGCCAAAATGGTTGACTGGATACGCAGCGACTTAAACGTAACATCTCTCAAATATATGCTGATTGAAGATATGATTGCCGCCATCGGCCTTCCGGCAGATCAGCTATGCCTGCATTGCTGGCTCGGGAAATAAAAGACGACATAACTGCAAAATTTGTCTTTCTGATTAACTTTCTTTGTTTTTATTGGCTTTTTCTGAAATTATCCATTGATGAAGATTAATTCACGTGTTATAAATTAAAAGGAAAAAAATCCTGAGAAAGCGGTCGTTTGTGGAATATTCAACTCCGATAAAAAGGAAGAGAACAAGAGAAATTAATCTCGGGGGCGTGCGGATAGGCGGCCATTCGCCAATTATCGTCCAGTCGATGACCAATACCGACACCCGCGACATAAAAGCCACAACAAGTCAAATAAAAGCTTTAGAAAAAGCGGGATGCGAAGTAGTGCGTGTGGCGGTTCCCGACAATGAAGCCGCTAAAGCGATAACAGCGATTAAGAAGAAGATAAACATTCCTTTAATCGCGGATGTTCATTTCAATCATCGTTTGGCCTTGGAGGCGATAAAAAACGGTGTTGACGGCATCAGAATTAATCCGGGCAATATTACTATTCCTGAAATTCGCGAAATTATTAAAGTTGCTAAAGAGAGAAATGTTATTATTCGACTGGGGATAAATTCCGGTTCGTTGCAAAAAGATGTTGCGCGAAAATTCGGCGGTCCCACAGCGGAAGCCCTCGTGGAAAGCGCGTTAACAAATGTCTCGATTTTTGAGGATGAGGGTTTTTCCGAAATCAAATTGTCATTGAAATCATCTGATGTTCCGACCATGATTGAAGCATACCGGACGATTTCGGGCAAAACTGATTACCCGTTGCATCTGGGTGTTACAGAAGCCGGAACATTGGTTGATTCCGCCGTTAAATCGGCTGTGGGAATTGGCACGCTTCTTTATGGAGGCATTGGTGACACAATCCGTGTTTCCGTTACCGGAAATCCCGTTTTTGAAATTCCTGTAGCTTACTCAATATTGCGTTCTTTAAAGATAAGAATGGTTGGTCCGGAAATAGTTTCGTGCCCCACGTGCGGCCGTTGTGAAATTGACCTTGTGCAATTGACCGGAAAAATACAAAAAGCGCTTACCGGTGAAAAAAGATATTTAAAAATCGCTCTAATGGGATGCGTGGTGAACGGGCCGGGCGAAGCTGCTGACGCTGATATCGGTATCGCGGGTGGAAAAGGTTTTGGCATGCTTTTTAAAAAAGGCAAAGCTGTAAAAAAAATTAAAGAAAAAGATTTTGTGCCGGTATTGCTGGCTGAAATTAATACCATGTTCAAACAGGTTAAGGAGGTTTAATGCGTTATTCGGAAATGCACTTACCCACTTTAAGAGAAATTCCTTCCGACGCTGAAGTGGTCAGCCATAAATTAATGATTCGAGCGGGGATGATTAGAAAATTAACTAGCGGTATTTATTCATATTTGCCGCTTGGCTATCGGGTTATTCGGAAGGTGGAACAGATTGTGCGTGAAGAAATGAATAAGGCCGGAGCGCAGGAGGTTTTTATGCCAATGGTTCAACCCTCCGAGCTGTGGGAAGAATCCGGTCGCTGGGTGCACTACGGAAAAGAGCTTTTAAGATTTCGAGACCGGCACGACCGGCCATATTGTCTTGGCCCCACTCACGAAGAAGTTATCACCGATTTAGTGCGCAATGATGTTAAGACTTATCGACAATTGCCCCTTAATCTTTATCAGATTCAAACAAAATTTCGCGATGAAGTGCGACCGCGTTTCGGCGTAATGCGCTGCCGTGAATTCGGAATGAAAGACGCGTACAGTTTCGACGCGGATGAAGCGGGAGCACAAAATAGTTATGAAAAAATGTTTACGGCTTATAATAATATTTTTCGCAGATGCGGATTAAGATTTCGTCCGGTGGAAGCGGACTCTGGCAGCATCGGCGGCAAGTATTCCCATGAATTCATGGTCATGGCCGATTCCGGCGAGGACGCGATGGTTTTTTGTGAAAAATGTTCTTACGCGGCCAATCTGGAAAAAGCGGAAATCGTACAACCCGAGAAAAAAGATATTGCGAAAAATGAATGGCTGCCGCTGGAAAATGTCCACACGCCGAATGTTCGCACAATTGAAGAAGTCAGCGCTTTCTTGAAAGTCAAACCGGAAAATATAGTCAAGACATTGATATTCAACGCGGACGGCGAGCCCTGCGCGGTTTTGATTCGCGGTGATCAGGAAGTAAATGAGATTAAAGTAAAAAACTATCTTGGCGTGGCCCAATTGGAATTGGCAGATGACGAAATGATTAATAAAGCGACCGGAGCGCCCCGGGGATTCGCCGGAGCGGTAAACATTAAAACAAAGGTAATTGCCGATTATTCCATCATGAATATGATAAATTTTGTAACTGGAGCAAATAAACAAGACTATCATCTAAAGAATGTGAACGTGGGAAGAGATTTTCAGGTCGAAGCCTATACTGATTTGCGCGTTGTTGAAGAAAATGATAGCTGCCCGCGTTGCGCAGGAAAAGTGAAATTTGCCCGCGGAATCGAAGTGGGGCATGTTTTTAAACTGGGTACAAAATACAGCAAAGCAATGAAGGCTGCATATTTGGATAAAGACGGCCAGGAAAAGACAATGATTATGGGTTGTTATGGAATCGGTATCGGTAGAACCGTTGCGGCGTGTATTGAGCAAAACTATGATGACCAGGGCATTGTCTGGCCGGTTCCTTTGGCCCCGTATCATGTAATTATCACTCCGGTGAACATGAATGATAAGAACATTTCCGACGTGGCGGAAAATCTTTACAAAAAAATGCGCGACGATGGTGTCGAAGTAATTCTTGATGACCGTGATGAAAGAGCGGGCGTTAAATTTAATGATGCTGATTTAATCGGTATCCCTCTGAGAGTGGTTATCGGGCAAAAGAACTTGGCACAGAATAAAGTTGAATTAAAAACAAGACAGACCGGCGAAAATAAACTGATTGCCGTTGATGAAATCGTTAATGTAGTAAAAGAATTTGTTGATAAGGCTTTGAGCTCGGCGGCGTAATTATCTTTACACAAATTAACCGGGAAAAATAATGTTACGCATCAATGACATTCTCGATAAAGCGCAGTCTTACCTGTCGCCTGAAGATTTGGAAATGATCAAGAAGGCGTATGTTTATTCGGCGACGGTGCATCAGGGACAGGTGCGTCTATCAGGAGAACCTTACCTTACCCATCCGATGGAAGTCGCGGGTATTCTGGCCGATATGAAAATGGATGCCGCCACGATAATCAGCGGTTTGTTGCACGATACAGTTGAAGACACATTAAGCACAATCGAACAGGTTGAACAGGAATTCGGAAAAGACGTGGCCTTTCTGGTCAGCGGCTTGACAAAGCTCAGTCTTATATCCTTCCGCTCACAGGAAGAAAGGCAGGCGGAAAATTTTCGCAAAATGATTCTTGCCATGTCATCGGATATCCGCATTTTGCTGGTCAGACTGGCTGACCGTATTCACAACATGAGAACGCTGCAATACCAGCCTCCGGAAAAAAAGATTTACATAGCGCGTGAGACAATAGATGTTTACGCGCCGCTTGCCAACCGCCTCGGCATAAACTGGATGAAAACAGAGTTAGAAGATTTATCGTTCCAGTATCTTTCTCCGGATGCTTACAACGAATTATCCATGCGCATTGTTCAATCGAATGAGTCGCGCCACCGTTACATGGAAGAGGTAAAAAAACTAATTTCCGAAGAGTTGAAAAGGTTCAAGATTGAGGGAGAAGTCGAAGGCCGGGCAAAGCATCTTTATGGAATTTATAAAAAAATGCACGAGCAGCATCTCAATTTTGACGAAGTATATGATTTAATCGCTTTCCGCGTTATCCTTGATTCGGATCAGGAAAAAGGATGCTATGAAACGCTCAGTGTTGTCCATTCCCTGTGGAAGCCGGTTCCCGGAAGATTTAAAGATTATATTGCCATGCCAAAAGCCAATAATTACCAATCGTTACATACAACGGTAATCGGCCCTTACGGAGAAAGGCTGGAAATTCAAATACGAACCCGAGTAATGCATGAATGGGCGGAAAAGGGCATTGCCGCTCACTGGCGATACAAGGAAGGACGAGCCTACAAAGATGAAGAAGAAAACCAGATAAAAAAACTCAGGGAGATACTGGAAATTCAGCAGGAGATTAAAAATCCCAAGGAATTCATGTCCGATTTGAGATTAGCGCTTTTTCCGGAGGATGTTTATGTTTTTACTCCTCACGGTGATGTAAAATCGTTTCCAAAAGGGGCTACTCCTGTTGATTTCGCTTACAGCATTCATACTGATGTCGGCAATAAGTGTATCGGCGCCAAAGTCAACCGCAATATTGTTCCTCTAAAGTATAAGATGCAAAACGGCGACCGTGTGGAAATAATAACACAAGCCGGCCATCACCCAAGCAAAGATTGGCTGAAATATGTGGTTACCACGAGGGCTATTTCCAAAATCAGAAACTGGATTAATACTGAAGATAAAAAGAATAGTATCGATCTTGGTCGGGATTTATTGGAAAAAGAATTTAAAAGGCATAATTTAAAATTAAGCACTTATATTAAATCAGATGAAATCAAGAAGGTTTTTTCAGAATATTCCGTGAATACGTTGGATGATATGATTTCTCAAATCGGTTTTGGCCGTGTGTCGCCGCGCCAGGTTGCTAATCATTTTCTTGCGAAAGAAGAAATTACAGATGCGGCACAAATTGAGGAAAAGGAAAAAAAGAAAAAAAATGTATCTCCGTCACTCGGAGTATCACTTACCGGCATAGACAATGTGATGGTAAAGTTTGCCAAGTGCTGTAACCCGATTCCAGGGGAGGGGATTTCCGGTTATATTTCAAGGGGCAGAGGCATTACGGTGCACACAGTTAACTGTTCCCATCTGAAAAAATTAGACAAGGAAAGAATCACGGATGTCCAATGGAATATAAGCCAGAAAACAGCTTATCCCGTGCACGTAAGAGTTGTTTGTGACGACAGAAAAGGTGTTTTGACGGAAGTTAGTTCGGTTATTTCTTCGTTTGATATTAACATTAGTTACGCGCAGATAGAAACCACGCATATGGTAGTTACCTGCAATTTTATTATCGATGTAAGCGATCTGCATCAGCTCACTCAGGTGATATCGGCTATTAAGCAGCTGAGCTTCGTAAAAGCCGTTGTGCGCTTGCGTCAATAACATGGCAGGTCATAAACAGTTACTTTGCTTATTGACAAAATGCTTTAGTCTGCTATAAGCAGCGCAAACTAAATTGGGGAAAGAAATGTTTAAAAATCTTAAAATAATATTATTAATCAGTGCTTTGATTAGCGCTTCTTTTTTCTTGTGTACGATTAATCTGTACGCGGCGGGAGATGTTTATACGATAATCATTGATCCCGCGCATGGCGGAATTGATACTGGTGTTAAGATAAAAGATAAAATTAATGAAAAAGATGTAACCTTGGCAATCGCCCTTGAGCTGAAAAAGGAATTATCGCGAGAAAGCAACATAAAAGTCATATTAACGCGTGATTCTGATACTGATATATCCGCGGAAAAGATCAATAAAATCGTGCGGGAAAATAAGCCGGATTTTTTTATCAGCATTCATATTAACAATGGTTTCGGGAAGCATGCTTCAGGTTTTGAACTCTATTATCCCGGCTTTGGTAAAGACACGACGGGTGGAAAAAAAGAAATTAAAGATTTGAGCAATGAAAAAATTAATCAAATCAACAAAAGCGTGCGCATGTCCCAGCTTATCCAGAGAAATCTGGATTCAATATTCGCGCGTAAAGGAAGAGGGTTGCGCGAAGCGGATAGCCCCCAGATGGAAGGATTATCCGTGCCGGCTTTAACTGTGGAAATCGGCTTTGCCTCTAATTCCGATGACAGAAAAAAAATATTATCGGAAAAAACCCAAAAAGAAATAGCTCAGGCACTGGCCAAAAGCATAAAATTGTTTTACAGGTGATATAATGTTGCAGCGACACGCGGGCAGAAAGCTAAATGAACTAAGGCCCATAAATATCACTAATAATTTTCTCAAAACCGACGCCGGCTCGGCGTTGGTGGAATTTGGCAACACAAAAGTTATTTGCGCTGCTACATTGGAAGAAAAATCAGCGCCTTTTTTAAAAAACACAGGCAAAGGATGGGTCACCGCGGAATATTCGATGCTTCCGGCTTCCACGCAAACCAGAACGGTCAGGGAGTCGACGCGAGGGAAGGTTGGCGGGCGCACGCACGAAATTCAAAGATTGATCGGCAGATCATTACGCGCTGTCTGCGACCTCAATTCTTTTGGTGAAAAGACGATTTACGTGGATTGTGATGTTATCCAGGCGGACGGAGGAACCAGAACAGCATCTATTACCGGCGGATTTATTGCGCTTGTGGAGCTATTTAAAAAGATGAAGGCCGTCGGAATTGTTAAAGGAATTCCGGTAAATGACTACGTTTCCGCGATTAGCGTGGGGATTATTGATAATCAGATTCTTCTGGATTTGGAATACGAAGAGGATTCAAAAGCTGATGTTGATATGAATTTTGTAATGACTGGCTCAGGGAAATTCATAGAAGTCCAGGGCACGGCTGAACATGTTCCTTTTAATAAAAAGCAAATGGACGAAATGACGTTTTTGGCCGGGCAGGGCATAGAAAAGCTAATTGCCCTGCAGAAAAAGATTGTGGGTAATTTAATTTGAAAATTGTTTTTGCCTCGCGCAATGAGGGAAAAGTAAAAGAAATAAAAAACATGCTCGAAGGAATGGATATCGAGCTTGTTTCTTTAAACAATTACAAAAATGTTCCGGAAATAGTTGAAGATGGAAAAAGTTTTCTTCAAAACGCTCTGAAAAAGGCAAAAACAGTATCGGAGATAACCGGGGAAATTGTTTTGGCTGATGATTCCGGATTGCAAGTGGATGTGTTAGGAGGCGAACCGGGGATTCATTCCGCGCGTTACGCGGGCGATCAAGCCAAAGATGAGGACAACAACAATAAGTTATTGGCAAAATTAAAAGATATTCCGACAGAAAAAAGAGGCGCGTTTTTTTGCTGTGTGCTGGTGATTTATAAACCTGATAACACTCATTATTCTTTTGATGGTAAGTGGCGCGGAATCATTATCGATGAAAGGCGTGGCAGTAACGGATTTGGGTATGACCCTATATTTTATGTGCCGGAATTTAAAAAAACAGCGGCCGAATTGCCGCCGGAAATAAAAAATAAAGTCAGCCACCGCGGCCAGGCTTTTGCTAAGCTCAAAGAAAGCCTGGCGGAAATACTTAATAAAAAAATCGGGGCGTAGCGCAGCTTGGTAGCGCGCCTGCTTTGGGAGCAGGATGTCGCAGGTTCAAATCCTGCCGCCCCGACCAGAAATATCAATTATAAAAAATGTTGTAATGATAAAAAACCCTCTGGCTTTTTACGGCCAGAGGGTTTTTTAATGGATAAAATTATGTCTTCTTATCAGCTTGGTGTAAATGTTAATTCTACGCGACGGTTTTTATCACGGCCTTCCTGGGTGCTATTATCAGCAACAGGTTTTGCGCCTCCCGCGCCGCGAATTTCAACTTTAATTTTATCGCTAAGACCCATGCTTTGTAATTTCGTCCAGGTATTAACAGCGCGTTCAAGGGAAGCTTTTAAATTAGCGGCAGAATTGCCATGGCCATCTGTATGACCTTCAATGACCATTTTGCCGGACGCGTCTTTAACTTTATTATAAAAAGCTTTTAGTTCAGCCAAAGCTGTTTCGTTTACTGCTAATTCGTTCGTTCTGAAGTGGAGAACTCCGGTGCTGGATCCGGCAGTCGCAGGTGCTCTTTCTTCCAGTTCGGGTTTGGGAGCGGGAGTTGCCACCACGACTACTTCTTTCTTTTCTGCAGGTGCGGGCACAGATACAGTAGCTTTAGGAGCGGGAGTTGCTGGAGCAGGTGCCGGTGCTGATGTCGCAGGAGCGCGGGCAGGCGTTGCAGGGGACGAAGAAACTATAACGGCCGGAGCCTGCGCTATCGAAGAAGCCAATCCAGAAGTTCTTGCCACAACAACTCTGTCATTTGCCGGCATTCTGCTTGATGTCCAAAGATCACTTTTGTCATCTATATAAAAATCCCATTCAATTTTATCTGAATTAATTTCTTTAGTCCAAACACAGCATGCTCTTGTAGAGATTTTTGGCCCTTCCTGGTCAGTCGCAGCGGTCGGATCTTGAAGTCCCGCAATTTCTGATTTTGTAGGAAGTCTCCAGTCGCTAAAACCGCCCTGTTCAACATTATCTACAATACTGGCTACGTTATTCGCGTTTGTGTCTGGCGCGGTATGAATAAGCCATTGTAATCCTGTTTTTGTATCGATGATGGTTCCATCCTTTAGCAGTTGAAAGCGGATAACCACAGGACCATCAAGAGCTAAAGGTTGTTTTCCGCCGGGAGCTTTAATATTTCTAGTGACTTTTGATGTCCATTTTTCCCCTTCAAAAGTGATAATATATTCAGAAGCAGTCATCAGTTCGGTCATATTAAAAGATCCATCGCCGCCGGTTCTTGTTTGAGGCTGCTTGGCATCGGGCGTCATTTGAACGGGATTAAAGGTTACGACGACCCCGGATATGGGCTGATCTTGCCCATCAATAACTTTTCCACTAACACCACCTTCTTTTTTGCCTCCGCAGGCAAACAAAAACGTACTTATTAAAAAAACAATTAATAAGCGGTATGCGATTTTCATAAATATTCCTCCTTGCTTGGCAAGTTGCTTTTATTGATGAAATTCTACTAACATTGTTAATACATTACACAATATCAGTAAAATATTCAATAGAAAAAACTAATTAAATTTAATGGATTAATGCGCTTAATCTGACAGTAATGATTCAACCTCTTTACGGATTTTCTGCAGACTGCTTTCACTGGAAGCCTCAAAACGAAGAACAATAACCGGCTGCGTGTTGGAAGAACGTACCAGCGCCCATCCGTCGGTGAAGGGTATTCGTACGCCGTCAATGTCGATAATTCCGGCGTTATTTTGTAATGTTTTTTGATTTTTTCGACAACTTTCGCTTTTTTATCGTCAGGGCAGTCAACTCTTATTTCCGGTGTTGAATAAACTTTGGGGATATCAGCAAGTAAAGTACTGATTTTACTGCCTGATTGAGATAAAATCTCCAACAGGCGCAGGGCAGCATATATCGCGTCATCATAACCGAAATAACGGTCGGCAAAAAAGAAATGGCCGCTCATTTCGCCGCCCAAAAGAGCTTTTTCTTCTTTCATCTTTGCTTTGATTAAAGAATGCCCGGCTTTCCACATAATGGCGCGCCCGGAATTCTTTGCGATATCATCGTAGAGGGTTTGAGAGCATTTCACCTCGCCGATAATCGTGGCATGGGGGTTAGTTTTAAGGATATAGCGAGAAAAGAGAATAAGGAGTTTATCGCCCCAGATGATTTCACCGGTATCTGAAATAACACCTAATCGGTCAGCATCGCCGTCAAAAGCAATACCCAAATCAGCTTTTTGTTCGCGAACAAGCTCAATCAACTGGGTTAGGTTTTCTTTCACTGTGGGATCAGGGAAATGATTGGGAAAGTTTCCGTCCGGTTCGCAGTTAATGGCCGTTACGCGGCAGCCGTAACGTTTGAGCAGGGGAACAGCAAAGTAACCGCCGACGCCGTTGCCTCCATCGACGACAACTTTAAGATCGCGGTTTATTGTTACATTATTAAAAAGATAATCCTCGTAAACGCGCGAAATATCCTGACGCGTTGACGAGGCGACATTGCCCGAAGCATAACTGCCGTCTTCCATAATTTTTCTTAGTTCCTGAATTTGCTGGCCGTGTATCGTGTCATAACCGATGCAAATTTTGAATCCGTTAAATTCTGGCGGATTGTGGCTTCCCGTTACCATCACGCCCCCGCCTGTTTTAAGATGACGGACAGAAAAATAGAGCATTGGCGTGGCGCAAAGGCCGATATCAATTGTGTCAATGCCTGTCTGATTGATGCCGCGAGTTATAAAATCGGAAAAATCATTTGAGCTTAAGCGGCAATCTCTTCCGATGCTCATGGTATTTATTTTATGCCGCAGAGCGTATGTGCCGATAGCCCGGCCGAGATTAAAAACAAATTCTTCGTATAGGTCATCACCGACAATACCTCTTACGTCATATTCGCGAAACACATGAGGATTCATTTATAAAATCCTTTCCAAGGAAATCAGTTTTAAACCTGAATTATTTACAACTTAACAGGCTTTTATCATATGTAAAAAAATGTTTTCTGTCAAATAGAGATGATAAATAAATTAACAAAGGGCAAAAGCAGGAAGTTAAATCATCAGAAGTGCCGTGTTTGATGAACTCTAAAGATAATTAATTGATCATCTGGATCAAATCGCTCGCCTCAGCCAGTACCAGATCGGCGCCCGCTTTTAAAAAATCAGTTTTAAGATGGTGACCAGTTAAAACACCAGCAGTGAAAGTTCCGGCATTGCGGCCTGTTTCTATATCCAGAGGATGATCGCCTACCATAAGCGTGCGCGGAGGACTTGCCTGCAGAATATTTATTGCCGTATGTAAATGCTGAGGATGAGGTTTGACATTTGCTACTTTATCCCGGCAAACAACAGCATTGCAATACATAAGTATATCGGGAAAAACCAAAAATATAGCCTTTTCACAGTTTCTTGAGACTACGGCGGTGGAAAGGCCATTTGCTTTCAAAAAAGTTAACAGCTCTTTGGTATTTTCGAAAAGCTCACCATCTTCCGCGGCCCTGGTTTCCATATTTTCGATAAAATTTATGGCTTCATTTTTGAAATTTTCTGATTCCCGCGTGGATTTATGATTGAGTTTATCCGACACACTGTTAATCATTTCCAAAACAAATTTTGTTTCCAGAAGATTTGGCCCGATTCCATAAGATGAAGCAATTTGCAGAACCTCTTTTCGCATATGCTGAAAGTCAATATTCAGTTTAGCCAGGGTACCGTCAAAGTCAAAAATAACTGCTTTGACAACATTGCCCCTTATTTTTAGAAAGCCCATTTATTCAGCGGTCCCCCGTTAGATAACTCTCTGTTATTATTTTTTTGACGATTCTGCCGGCGGGAGGGACAGGCAATTGTTTATCGAAAATAATGTTCAAGAAATTGGTGATGATGTGAAAAGTGGCTCCCCAAAGAATGTCGCAATCGCCTTTTTCGTCTGGAATCGCCATGCAGGGAAATCTGCTTGTTTCGGCGTAAACGTTCTCTCCTTCCGGTGTTGTTACATGCAACCAGGCGTAATTTGAGCTTTCAAAGAAAAAGCTCAAGGGGATTTCCACAACTTTTTCTACCTCCGAGTTAAGTTTATATTTAAAGGGGCTACGTGTCAGACATACCAGTGGATAGATTGTCCTCGTGAATGATGAAAGCGAATATGTGGGCAGTGCTCCTAAAAATGAAACATTATATGGGTTCAGGCCAATTTCTTCCCACGCTTCCCGTAATGAATTAGCAAGAAAAAGGCGCGTAAGGGACAAAATATTTTTATCATTGTATTTTAGCTTGATGCCACGCATCACGGGAATCAGGCCGGTTTTTAAAAAAATACTGAAAAAATTGTCAACTGACGGATGCAGCATTCCTCCTGGGCAGCTGATATCTCCGCCCTGCGCGACTTTTGACGAACGTTTGATGAGCTGGAAAACATATCCGGGGGGGGGTGCCTTTTCGACGTAATTTATTAAAACGACTACACCGGCTTCCAGATGAGATGCCCCCTTTGAATTTGCTTGTTTGATTTGAGAGTGTTTTTCCAGATAGTCAATATTGATTTCAGACAATTTGGAGGAAATCAAAGATGTAAAATTATTTTTATTGTGAAGAATTGGTGTATCCATAAGTTTAGGTTATGTCTTCAGCAATAATTTTATTATACCAGCAATTCATGGGAAATAAATCGATAAAGCCACAATGGCCGCCGAAGTTCTGTCGTAATATGCTTAAGTAATGGTTATTATCTAAAGCGTCAAAATCTCCCATGGGAATCACCGGGTCGTCTTCAGCGATGAATATTTTTACCGGGAGGCGCAAATCATCGACAAAATCACTTTTCAACGTATATAAATTAAAATAATCACGGTAGCTTGGAAATTCCGGAAAATATGGCATAATCGCTTCCGTCAATTCCATACAGGTGCGGGCAGTGAGAATTTTACTGAAATTGTATTTCTGGGGGAAAAGGTTCTGTTTTTTTATTAAAGAACGCTTCCATTTGTTGAGGAAGTAACGGCGATAAAAAGAATAACCGCTGTCAATGGTCAGTGTTGTTTTGTAAGGATCTAGGGGCGGGCTAATGGCAAAAACGCTTTTAAGCGCTGTATAAGGGGAAGAGGAATATTTCCGGGCAATGCGCAAAGCGAAATTACCGCCCATGGAAAAACCTATCAAGTGCACAGGCTTCCCTGCTGAAAGATTGGTTAATGAATTAACCGCGTCGAATGTTTCTTCCAAAAGAGCGCCGTGAAAAAGGCCCTCGTTGAGATAATGTGACTCTCCGTGATCTCTTAGATTAAGCCGGCAGACTGAAAATCCGAGTTTAAAAAAATAGTAACTCGCTTCAATTATGTAAGCGGATGAAGAAGAACCTTCCCATCCATGCAGCAGGATAATCAGCCCTTTTGGATTATGATGTTGGGAATAAAAAGCAAGCAAGCTTGAGCCGGTTGAAGTGGGCACTATCATTTCTTCTGAGTTACGCAGAAATAATGATTTAGTCAGGACGCGCATTTTCGAGCTTGCCAGTATTGACTGTATGTGGGGATTTCTGACAATAACTGAAGGCAAAAAATTAATATGCTCGTTTTTTCTTGGCATTTCCATATTATACATAAATACTTAAAAAGGGTTTGAGCTCGCGCTCAAACCCTGATTTTTGGTGGCGGTGCAGGGAATTGAACCCCGGACACTACGGATATGAGCCGTATGCTCTAACCAGCTGAGCTACACCGCCTAAGGTTGTTGATGATCATTGCGCTTAAAGCAAGCAGCAAAACAATTTTCGCGTGGCTATATCCAAGAGCGCAATTTTTGTCAATAACTTATTCAGCAGTCTCCAGCTCATAGACGACGATTACGCTTCTGTTTTTAAGAGAAGCACCCACCGATAAAACAAGGGCTAGGACGATCTCCGGTTTTCCATCGTTATCCACATCCTTGAAGGCGTAGTCCGTAACGTACCCGTTTATTTTTTTCGTGCGCCAATTTTCGATCATCCCCAGGCCGTCCCATTCCAGGTTGTAAATTTCACTAGCGGTAAACAAGTTTAAATTTTTAAAGAGCCGACCGGTAGATGAAATATTTTTAACAATAATAATTTCCTTTTTGCCGTCATTGTTGGTGTCAAAAGTTAAGATGCGCAGGTTGGCGTAAAACATTTTTTCGTAATCATCTTCTGATTTCTTTTTGTCGGCATTGGAAATTAGATTATTACTGCCACCAAAGTGATCGTTGCTTCTCCAGATAATGTCTTCATTGGCCGAAAAGCCAAGAGTAAATATTCTGCTGATGTGTTTATTGGTTTTTTCAAAAATGCACAAGTAATCAAGTTCATCCAAGGCGATTACTTTTTCTCCACCGCCGGTTCCGACATCAGCGATGGTAAGGCCGTAAACGGATAAGCCTACGGGGATTTTCATTTTCTGATCATGAACGTATTTTCCGTTTTTCCAGATGATTTCATAAATTTGCGTGTCAAAAGGCTTATCCGTGCCGAAATTCTGACCCAGCAAAAGCGGAATACCTGACGGGGTGTCGATGACACGCAGGAACCAGCGAAGACCGGACGCGATTGTCTGATATTTACCGTCGTTATATTCGAGAACAAAAGAATCCAGTGTCTTATTATTCAGAGAAGTGACGATTATTTCCGGAACACCGTTGCGGTTAATATCCGCGACGTCAACGGAAATGTATTGCAGATGTGATTTGCCAGCGATTTTTTCCAATAGCATTAATTCATTGTCGCCTTTTTTGTAGATGTTAATGTTATGGCTGTCGATGACGACAATTTCATTTGAGCCGTCGTTGTTTATATCCCCTATATCCATACCTTTAAATTCGGTTGGTATCTGCTGGCTTAACCAGAAGCCGCGGCGGTTGATCGGTTCCGGAGAATTAATGTATTCCGTGTTGATCGCGGAAGTCAGCGTGCCTCTTTTGTTGGTTCTCATTCCGGCGATAATTTGCGCTTCGCGGGAAGTTCCGGGAGGAAGAGGACGAGACGCGGTTTTATCATCGCCCGCGGGAGAGGAGCTTATTACCGGCGCTGCTTGCTGTGCGGTGGTTCCCAGAATATGATTAACTATTTTTTGTGAAAAATCATTTATTCTGGGCATAACATCGTCAATATTTTGTGATTGAGCAAAGATATTGACATCGGATTTGTTGGCGTTGATATCCACAAGCTTTCCGTCTATGCTGATGCTGCTGCCTATTTTTGTTATGCTTCCCCAGACAACATAATCGGATTTCAGATTTTTTCCGATGTTATACACGTCGGTGAGATTCAAATCTCTGGATTTGGTTTTTTTCATTTCCTGCAGGACGGTATTTTGCGCGGTAACATTAATCTTGCCGGGCACGGCAATGCGCGAAGAGAGCATATTGCCGATTCCATCTTTCAGGTAATCGATATTTTCCGCGCTGTGCGTGGAGAAGGGCAAAACAGTCACTATGTATTTATCTTTCGCCCAGAGCGTTGTGGCAAATATCAAAAGCAAACTTAGGTAAAGAGCTAATTTTAAATATCTTTTCATGATTATCTCCCTTATTTTTTTAAGCTTTTTAACTTGGGCGAACTTCTATCATTTTAAAAGGCATAATACAAGAATGATTTGGAGGATAAGTAATAGTTTATGCTTTCAAAGGAATAACGTAAAAGAGAACGGCAACAAAATGACAGATACTTCCGGCGAGCACAAATGCATGCCAAATAGCGTGGTTAAAAGGCAGCTTTTTCCAGGCATAAAAGATGGTGCCGACAGTATAGGCAAGTCCTCCGGCAATTAGCCAAAAAATAGCTCCTTCTGATAGGCTCTGGAAAAGAGGCTTGATAGCGAAGATAGCAATCCAGCCCATTGCAATATAAGCAAGTGTGGAAAAAATTTTGAAACGATGAATGAAAAAAGATTTAAATAAAATTCCCAAAACAGTCATGCCCCAGACGATACCGAAGATAGTCCAGCCCAGCGCTCCGCGTACCGCAACAAGCATAAAAGGAGTGTAGGTTCCCGCGATGAGAATGTAAATGCATGAATGGTCGATGATTTTAAAGACGAATTTGACGCGCGGTTTGCGGAAACTATGGTAAAGCGTTGACGCAGTGTATAATAAAACCAAAGAAACGCCGAAAATAGTACAGCTGACAATGTGACGGGCTTCACCGTAAAGGCTGGCGAAAACAATCAGCAGCACCAGACCGGCAAGACTCATTAAAGCACCCGTTCCGTGGGTTATGCTGTTAAAAATTTCTTCAAGGCTGATGAGATGTTTTTTAACGTCAATGGCTAATTTTTCGTTCATTATTATAAATCCGTGTGATTTAATATGTTGTTCCCGGAGGTTTGTCAATCTAATTAATATTGTGATTAATAAGCCTTGACGAGGCGCTTAAAATCATAATAATAACAGCTTGTGTCGATGAATAATTCCGATCGGGTGTTACTATATTTAGCAGAGCTTAGCAGGTTAAAAAAGGAGGGTTAGGTGATACCAAGATATTCCCGAGAAAAAATGGAAAAAATATGGAGCTCACAAAACCGCTATCAGAAGTGGCTGGACGTGGAGATAGCGGCCTGTGAGGCCATGGCTAAAAAGGGTAAAATCCCCAAAAAGGCGCTTGCAAATATCAAATCGAAAGTCGTCATTAACGTCAAACGGATTGATGAAATCGAGAAAACCACCAAGCACGACGTCATCGCTTTTTTAACGTCGATTACGGAAAATGTGGGTGAAGACGGACGTTTTATTCATATGGGTTTGACCTCCTCCGATGTTCTGGATACATCGTTGGCCATTCTATTAAAGGAAGCGGCGGAAATTCTGCTGGAAGATATCGACGCGCTGCTTGCGGTGCTGAAGAAGAAATCTCTTGAACATAAAAAAACTTTGATGATCGGCCGTTCGCACGGCATTCACGCTGAGCCGATTACTTTCGGCCTGAAGATGGCGCTATGGTATCAGGAAATGGAGCGCAACCGCGCGCGCCTGCTTCGCGCCAAAGAGGCGATAAGTTACGGAAAAATCTCGGGCGCGGTGGGCACTTTTTCATTCGTAGAACCGTTTGTGGAAGAATATGTCTGCAAGAAACTGGGATTGAAACCCGCGCCTGTTTCTTCGCAGATTATCCAGCGCGACAGGCATGCCGAATTTTTTACCACGTTGGCGATTATCGCCTCTTCATTGGATAAATTCGCGCAGGAAATTCGTCTTTTGCAGAGAACGGAAGTGCGCGAGGCGGAGGAATATTTTTCGCCGGGGCAAAAAGGATCATCAGCCATGCCGCACAAGCGCAATCCGGTATTATCAGAAAACATATCGGGCCTCGCCCGCCTGGTGCGCTCTTACGCGCTCGCGGCGCTGGAAGATGTTGCTCTGTGGCATGAGCGTGATATTAGCCACTCTTCAGTGGAAAGAGTCATCGGGCCGGACGCGACAATCGTTCTGGATTTTATGCTTGGCAGGTTTACCAGCCTCATGGATAAGCTTGTTATTTATCCGGAGAGGATGCTGGCAAATCTCAATATGACACACGGAGTAATTTTCTCGCAGATGGTTTTGCTGGCGCTTATTGAAAAGGGAGCCACCAGAGAAGATGCTTACGCGATTGTGCAAAAAAACGCGATGAAATCGTGGAATGAAAATTTAGAATTTAGAGAGCTTCTCGCTGCGGATGCGGTGGTGAAAAAATATCTGACACCAAGAGATTTGAATAATATATTCAACGTAAATAATTTTTTAAAAAATATAAGCTTTATTTTCAAAAGAGTATTTAAAAGCTAAAACTTTATTATCCGGGGGAATACTATTCCTTAAAAACTATCGTATCCTTTTCAAACTCGTTGCGAGTTTCTTGGTAATCAATTGTGTAATGCAGGCCGCGGCTTTCCTTGCGCAGGCGGCAGGACTGCACAATCAGCTTGGCCACCGTAGTGATATTGCGCAGTTCGATTAAATCCTTTGTTACCCTGTAGTTCCAGTAATATTCTTTAATTTCTTTTTGAATCAGATTAATTCGGCGCTCAGCTCGTTCCAGCCGTTTGTCGGAGCGGACGATGCCTACGTAGTTCCACATACTGCGGCGGATTTCGTCCCAGTTGTTGGTGACTACAATGCTATCGTCACTTTCCACGGCGTCACCCGGATCCCAGGACGGGATGGGGATAGTGCTGAGTTCGGTCTGCCGGAAGGATTTGGCAATTTTGTTAAATGCCCGGTGCGAAAAAACCAGTGCTTCCAAAAGTGAATTGCTGGCCAGGCGGTTCGCGCCATGCAAGCCGGTGCAGGAAACTTCGCCGCAGGCAAAGAGATTATCGATAGATGTCTTGCCCCAGTGATCGACCGCCACGCCGCCGCAGATATAATGAGCCGCCGGGGCAATGGGGATAGGATCAACGGCAATATCGATGCCGAATTCCAGGCACTTTTCATAAATGTTGGGAAAGCGGTTTTTTAGAAATTCCCGGTTGTGATGTGTAATATCCAAAAGGACAAATTCATCACCGGATTGCTTGATTTCCGTGTCAATGGCTTTGGCCACGATATCACGCGGGGCGAGGCTTTTCATGGCGTGGTATTTTTCCATGAATGTCGCGCCGTTTTTTAATTTTAAAATTCCGCCCTCGCCGCGCACCGCCTCGCTGATAAGAAACGCTTTGGCATCCGGATGAAAAAGGCAGGTGGGGTGAAACTGGATAAATTCCATATTGGCGATTTTCGCGCCCGCTCTATAAGCCATGGCCACGCCGTCGCCCGTGGCGATGTCCGGGTTGGTCGTGATCAGATAAACCTTGCCCGCGCCGCCGGTGGAAAGAATTGTATATTTGGCGCGGTAAGTGTGAACGGCATCTTCGTCAATAGCCAGAACATAGGTGCCCAGGCAATTAATTGTGCGCCCGGTCGCGTCTTTTTGCAAAATCAGGTCAATCGCGATATGATTTTCGAATATTTGCACGTTTTTAAGTTGGGCGACTTTTTCATGCAGGGCGCGTTCGATTTCACGGCCCGTAAGATCCTTGGCGTGTAGGATGCGCCGATGATGATGGCCTCCTTCTTGCCCCAAATCATAAGATTGAGGCGAATCTTCCGTCTTGGTGAACTCCACGCCCCATTCGATGAGTTCCTGAATGCGCGGCGGAGCTTCCTTGACGACAAATTCCACGACATCCCGGTGGCAAAGCCCGGCGCCGCAAATCAGCGTGTCATTGATATGTTCTTCAAAACTGTCGGTTTTATCCGTAACGGCGGCGATACCGCCCTGCGCGTAATTGGTGTTGGATTCGGTTTTCTCTTTTTTTGTCACGATGGCAACGCTGCCCAAGGTAGAAGCCTTAATGGCCAGGCTCAAACCCGCGATGCCGCTGCCGATAATCAGAAAATCAGTTTTGAGCTCCATAAAAGCTACCGGAGAAAGACCATTCTAAAAGTTTGTTTACAAAACGCTGTTGCTTTTATATAAAGATTTTAACTTTTTAGCAAAGAAAAATATTTGGGATCAAATTGATAGTTTTAGGAATAGAATCATCATGTGACGAGACAGCCGCGGCGGTAGTCAAAGACGGCAGAATGCTTTCCAACGTGATTGCCTCGCAAATCAAGGATCACAGCCCTTACGGCGGCGTGGTGCCGGAAATTGCCTCGCGCAAACACATAGAAGCGATTGTTCCGGTTGTGAGACAGGCTCTGGCCGATGCCAATCTGCTGATGAAAGATATAGAAGGCATCGCGGTAACCCGCGGTCCGGGGCTGGTCGGCTCGCTTCTGATTGGATTGTCCACGGCCAAAGCACTTGCCTATTCGCTGGATATTCCTTTGGTCGGTATCAATCATCTGGAAGGGCACATCGCGGCGATTTTTCTTGCGGAAAGAAAACCTGTTTTTCCCTTCGTCGCCTTGGTTGTCTCCGGCGGGCATACCAGTATATATCTGGTTAAAGATTATCAGAGCTTTTCCTTGCTCGGGCAGACGCGCGATGACGCGGCGGGGGAGGCATTCGACAAGGCGGCCAAAATGCTTAATCTCGGTTATCCGGGCGGGGTAGTGATCGATAAACTTGCCAAAGGCGGTAATCCCAAGGCGTTTGCGTTTCCGCGCGCGATGAAGGATTCATCCGATTTCAGCTTCAGCGGCCTGAAAACATCGCTGCTGGTCATGATTAAAAAACGAGGCAGGAATTTTAACGATGAGGAACTGCCGGATGTGGCGGCAAGCTATCAGGAAGCAATTGTCGATGTGCTGATCGAAAAAACGCTGCAGGCGGCAAAAGTTCATAAAATCGATCGAGTTGTTGTTTGCGGCGGCGTGGCGGCCAACAGCCGGCTGCGGGAAAAATTTACTGAGGCCGCAGCTGAGACATAGCGTTGATTTATTTATTCCGCCGATGATTTTGTGCACGGACAACGCGGCGATGATCGCGGCCATCGGCGAAGTATTATTAAAAAACGGCCGACGTGACGGCCTGGATTTGAATGCTGTTTCACGCTGGCCGTTGAAAGAGTAACCGTGAAGCCTATTTTTGTTTTGTCATCGCGAGGAGTCCGGCAATAGAGGACGACGAAGCGATCTCTAGGGAGATTGCCGCGGCGGCTTATGCCGCCTCGCAACAACTGCGTTGGATTGCTTCACTTCGTTCGCAATGACTTAATTAGATTTGAAATCATTATGACCACACCAAAGGAAATTATTCATCAATACAACATTAAACCGCGCAAGAAATTAGGGCAGTCTTTTCTTCTGGATAAAAATATCATTCAAAAAATAGCCGCGGCCGCAAATATATCCAAGGATGATTTGGTGCTGGAGATAGGCTCCGGCATCGGTGTGCTGACCGAAGAGATCGCGGCAAAAGCGCGGTGCTTGATCGCGGTGGAGCTTGATGAAAAATTGACTGAATTATTAAAAGACAAGCTGGCGCGAAATGATAATGTGGAAATAAACAACAAAGATATACTGAAATTTGATTTCGGTTATTTGGCGGATAAATATAAAACAAAAATTAAAGTTGTGGGCAATGTTCCCTATAATATCTCCAGCCCGCTGATTTTTTATTTGTTATCATATCGTCACGTAATCAGCGATTTTACTTTAATGTTGCAGAAGGAAGTTGTGGAAAGACTCGTTGCCATGCCGGATAATAAAAGCTACGGTGTGCCGTCGGTGATTCTGCAGATGTTTGCCGAGGTGGAAAAAGTGCTGGATGTGTCCGCGACGTGTTTTTATCCGCGGCCCAAAGTCGAATCGGCAGTGATAAAGGGTGCATTTCGTGAAAAGCCTTTGGTCGCGTTGGTGGATGAAGAATTTTTTATCAAATTAGTCAGAGCCTCGTTCGCGCAGCGGCGCAAAACGCTTTTGAACAATTTAAAAAGAGCAGCGCTTATGGTAAATGTGCCGGAAGAAAAAATACGGGAAGCTCTGGACGAAGCGCGTGTTGATGGCCGCCGTCGCGGCGAGACGCTTACCGTTGCCGAATTCGGTCACCTTGCCAATATAATGAAAACTCACAAAGCCCATCGCTGATTTTTTCAAAAATAAATTGACTAACCTGGCTCCAGATATTAATGAGTTTATCAGAAAATAGGTATGTAAATTAATGAAAAACAAATATTTATATATTGAAACTTTCGGTTGTCAGATGAATGTGCATGACTCCGAGCAGATGGCGGCGCTACTGGCACAAAGCGGTTACCAGCCGACCCAATATCCGGAAAAAGCCGACTTGATTTTGTTTAACACCTGTTCTATTCGGGAAAAAGCCGAGCAGAAAGCATTCAGCGAGCTGGGTAGAATCTTAAGGTTCAAGAAAAGACATCAAAAGTTGATTATCGGTTTCGGCGGCTGTTTGGCACAGCATCTGGGCGCGCGTGTTTTTCATCGCGCGGCTGAGGTGGATTTTGTTTTCGGCACGCACAACATTCACCTGCTGCCCGAAATGGTTGCCGCGGTGGAAAAGAAGCGCCAGCGAATAACGCAGGTTGATTTTCATCAACAACTGCCTTCAGCCAATATTTTTGCGCCGCCCCCACAAGGAGCTATGAGCGCCTTTGTCACGATTATGCACGGCTGCAACAATTTTTGCGCTTATTGCGTCGTGCCCTATTTACGCGGACCGGAAATGAGCAGAACGCCGCAGGATATTATTGAGGAAATAAAGAGGCTCGTTAATTGCGGCGTCAAAGAAGTGACGCTTTTGGGGCAGAATGTGAATTCCTACGGCAAGACGCTTGATGGCCAAATTAATTTTGCCGATTTGATCAGGAAGGTAGGGCAGGTGGACGGCATCGAAAGAATCCGCTTTACCACGTCACATCCCAAGGATTTGTCCGAAGAATTGATTAACTGTTTTGCCGAAGAGAAGAAATTGTGCGAGCATATTCATCTGCCGGTGCAATCGGGGTCAAATAAGATACTAAAACTCATGAACCGCGGTTATACAGTTGAGGATTATCTGGGAAAAGTTGCCCGCCTGCGGCAGGTTTGCCCCCAGATCGGCATCACCTCGGATATCATTGTGGGTTTCCCGCAGGAAAGCGAAAAAGACTATCAAGAAACAATTGACATGATGGGAAAAATCAGGTTTGATTCAGTGTTTTCATTCAAGTATTCTGAACGCAAGGGCACGGCCGCGCGGAAGCTCGATGGAAAAGTCGAAGAAGCGGAAAAACTGCGGCGCCTAAAAGCGTTGCAATCTATGCAGGATGAATATACGCTGCAAAAAAACAAGCAGTTGGAAGGCAGCACGCAGGAAGTACTGGTAGAGGCAACGAGCAAAAATTCAGAAAGTGACATGATGGGAAGAACACGCTCGTGGAAAATAGTTAATTTTAAGGGTAATCACACTCTCGCGGGCAAGTTGGTGGAAGCAAAGATAACCAGAGCCTATCTGCATTCTTTGAGAGGCGAAATTAACTAACTGTCAGGAGGTTGGCAATGCTGATTGAAATGAAAGTTTCGGGATTGACCGTAGATCCTGTTACTAATACGCCGATTGTTATCCTGAAAAGCGCGCAGGAGAATAAAGCTATTCCCATCTGGATAGGTTTGTTTGAAGCCAGCGCCATTGCCACAGAGATGGAGAAAATTGTTTTTTCCCGACCCATGACGCATGATTTATTCAGCGAATGCCTGAAAACTTTGAACGTGACGATAAACAAAATTATAATTGAGGATATTCGCAATAATACTTTTTTTGCCAATATTTATTTAAACCATGACGGCAAGGAATATACCATTGACGCGAGACCGAGTGACGCAATCGCGCTGGCGCTTCGGGCGAAGGCGCCTATATTTGTAAATGAAGTTGTTCTGGAGAAATCACGCAGTATCGATTTCGGGATGAAAATAACCGAGCTGGATAAGTTAAAGGAGGATAAGGTAAAAGAATTTCTGGAAAATCTTTCAGCAGAGGATTTCGGCAAATATAAGATGTAATAAATTATGGAAAACCTAGTGCAGGATTTTCAAACTTATCTGAAGGTTGAGCGCAATGTTTCGCCACACACGCAGAAAGCTTATATCGCGGATGTTCAGGAATTTATCCAATTTCTTAAAACAAACGGCTTGGTAAAAAATGATAAAGTGGAAAGCGCGGACGCGGAAGCAATCCGCTCGTTTCTCGGATATTTACATCGCCAAAAAGTAAAGAAAGTTACGGTTAACCGTAAAATATCTTCTTTGCGGGCTTTTTACAGATATTTGCTGCGTCAGGGTAAAATCAAGAAAAATCCCGCGAATATGGTTCAATCGTCTAAAACCGAAAAATACATGCCCACTTTTTTATCGGTTGATGAGGCTTTTGAACTTTTAAATTCTGCAGCGGAAAAAAATTCCCTGGATTTGCGTACGCGGGCGATGATGGAGTTATTTTATTCTTCGGGCTTGCGACTGAGCGAACTGGCCGCGCTCAATGTCATGGATATTGATTTTAACCAGCAGTTGGTTAAAGTGCGGGGAAAGGGCAGGAAAGAAAGAATTGTTCCCGTAGGCAAAACGGCGCTGCAGTCTATCAGGGAATATCTGGAAGAAACAGGCGATTTGAGAAAGGGTATCGGGGCTGGTGTTTTTGAAGAACCGCTTTTTTTGAACGCCCGTGGTAAAAGAATATCTACAAGAAGTATTGCCCGGATGATCGACGAAGCCGCCGAGAAAAGCGGCCTGGGGCGTAAGATCAGCCCGCACGCTCTCAGGCATACTTTCGCCACGCATTTGTTGAACGCCGGGGCGGATTTGCGTTCGATTCAGGAATTGCTCGGCCACAAGAGCCTTTCCACCACGCAGAAATATACAGCGGTAAACATTAACCGCCTGATGGAAATTTACGATAAAGCCCATCCGAGGGCTAAAAGTAAATGAGACTTGGCTTTTTCCAAGGCGAAGCCGCCGGGAAAAGCCTTAGTCGAATTTATCCCGTGCAAGCACAGCGCGACACGGGAACCAGGATTTGAGGCACTTGGCTTTTTCCAAGGCGAAGCCGCCGGGAAAAGCCTTAGTCGAATTTATCCCGTGCAAGCACAGCGCGACACGGGATCCAGGATTTGAGGCACTTGGCTTTTTCCAAGGCGAAGCCGCCGGGAAAAGCTTTAGTCGAATTTATCCCGTGCAAGCGAGGCGTGACACGGGATCCAGAATTTGAGTCACTTGACTTTTTCAAATGCGAAGCCGAGAAAAGATATTAGCTTAAAGAGGGGAAAAATGAACATTAAAAGCACAACTATCCTGGCAGTAAAGCATAGGGGTAAAATAACAGTTGCCGGTGATGGTCAGGTTACGCTGGATACGACGATTCTGAAGCGTGGCGCGCGCAAGGTAAGGCGTTTATATAATAATGAAGTTATTGTCGGGTTTGCCGGCGCGACAGCCGATGCGTTCACCTTGTTTGACCGGTTTGACCAGAAACTGGAGCAGTACAGCGGTAATTTGCTCCGGGCCGCGGTGGAATTGACCAAGGACTGGCGCACCGACCGCATTTTAAGGCATCTGGAAGCATTGATGATCGCGGTCAGCAAAAATTATTCGCTGATTATTTCCGGCAATGGCGACGTTATCGAATCCGATGATGACGTTATGGCAATCGGCTCCGGTGGACCTTATGCTCAGGCCGCCGCGCGCGCGTTGGTGCGGCATTCTGATTTGTCTTCAACTGAGATCGCCAGAGAAGCAATGAGAATCGCCTCGGAAATTTGCATTTATACCAATGATAATTTAACGATAGAAGAAATAGATATCGACTCAGATAATAAAGACAAGAAAAGCGATAAGGATAAGAGGTAAAAATAATATATGTCAGAAAATGGTTTGAAGCCCCGAGAAATTGTCGAGCGGCTTGATCAGCATATCATCGGCCAGGCCGATGCTAAGCGCGCCGTGGCTATCGCGCTGCGCAACAGGTGGCGTAGGCAAAATGTGCCCGAGGAATTGAAAGATGAAATTTCGCCGAAAAATATCATTATGATCGGTCCTACCGGCGTGGGGAAGACCGAAATAGCGCGTCGTTTGGCCAAGCTGGATAATTCTCCTTTTTTAAAGGTTGAAGCTTCCAAGTTTACGGAAGTCGGTTATGTGGGGCGCGATGTGGAATCGATTGTCCGCGATCTGGTGGAAATATCGGTAAACATGGTCAAAATGCAGGAACAGGAAAATGTGCGCGCGCAGGCCGCGGAAATCGCCGAAGAAAAATTGTTGGATTTACTGCTTCCGGCAAGGCCCTCGGAGAAAAAAGTAAGCGACATGCTTACCGATGAAGGCAGACCGCGTGATGAAATTCAAGAGGCTGAAGAGCCGCCGCCGAGTTTCGACGCGACGCGAGAAAAACTGCGGCAGTTACTCAAAGCAGGCAAGCTGGATCACCGCATTGTAGAACTGGAAGTAACGGAAGCGCGCAGCGGCCCGATGATTGAAGTATTTTCCGCCGCGGGCATGGATGATATGGGCATGAACATCCGTGACATGTTGGGCAGCGTGTTCCCGCAAAGAAGAAAGAAAAAAACGTTGAAAGTGCCCGAAGCCCTGGAAGTATTGGCCGAAGATGAAGCGCAAAAACTCATCGATATGGATAAAGTTACAAGAACCGCGATTGAGACAGTGGAGCAATCAGGTATTGTCTTTCTCGATGAAATTGATAAAATTGTCGGCAGTGATTCGCCGCGCGGACCTGATGTTTCGCGCGAAGGAGTCCAGAGGGATTTGCTGCCGATGGTGGAAGGCTGCGGTGTCAATACCCGTTACGGCATGGTCAAGACAGATCATGTCCTGTTTATCGCCGCGGGAGCTTTCAGTTCCTCTAAGCCTTCGGATTTGATTCCGGAGCTGCAGGGGCGTTTTCCGATCCGTGTGGAGCTTGACTCTCTGGGCAAGGAGGAATTTATCAGGATATTGACTGAACCGAATAACGCGCTGGTAAAGCAGTACACGGAAATGATGGCGACCGAAGGCGTTAAATTGATTTTCACCAAAGACGCTATTGCCTCCATCGCGGAAATTGCAACGGTGGTTAACGAGCGGACGGAAAATATCGGCGCGCGCCGTCTCTACACGATAATGGAAAAATTGCTGGACGATATTTCCTTTGACGCGCCGGACATGAAAAATAAAGAAATAAAAATTGATGCAAAAAATGTGGAAAAAAAGCTAGAAGATATAATAGAAGATGATGATTTAAGCAGATATATTTTATAGGCGGAGTTTATATAATGAATAATATCCTGGATTCGATGGAACGCGCCGATATTCTTATGGAAGCGCTTCCTTACATTAAGCGTTTTTATAATAAGACGATAGTTATCAAATACGGCGGCCACGCCATGGTTGATGATGAACTCAAGGACAGGTTTGCCAAAGACGTCGTGATGATGAAGTATGTCGGCATCAACCCTGTTGTTGTGCACGGCGGCGGGCCACAGATCGGCGATTTTCTGAAAAAGCTGGGCAAGGAATCAAAATTTGTCCAGGGAATGCGCATTACGGACAAAGAGACCATGGATATTGTGGAAATGGTTTTAGTCGGAAAAGTAAACAAAGAGATAGTTGGCTTGATTAATAACCACGGCGGTAAAGCCGTGGGCTTAAGTGGCAAGGACGGCAATTTGATCATGGCGGAAAAATATCTTT
The DNA here is from genome assembly GCA_963813455.1 of uncultured delta proteobacterium. Lineage (GTDB taxonomy): Bacteria > Desulfobacterota > Syntrophia > Syntrophales > Smithellaceae > UBA4810. The sequence goes on along the minus strand of CAWEZF010000012.1, from coordinate 181,691 downwards.
TGAGCGAGGAAAAAGCCAAGCACACGCCGCCGGAAATTATCGATATCGGCCTGGTAGGCAAAGTAGTAGTGATCAATTCTCAACTCATTACTACTTTAACGCAAAACGGATTTATTCCGATCATCGCGCCGACGGGAATCGGCGAACAGGGACAGACATATAATATTAATGCCGACATTGTTGCCGGAGAAATCGCGGCCGCCTTGCAGGCGGAAAAACTGCTGCTTTTGACCGATGTGCCGGGTGTCATGGATCAGAATAAAAAATTTATTAACACAATGAGTTCTAAAAAAGTGCAGAAACTGATTGATGACGGAGTTATTGATGGCGGGATGTATCCCAAAGTAAAATGTTGTCTCAAAGCGCTCAAAGGCGGCGTGAAGAAAGCGCATATCGTTGATGGGCGACTCAAGCACTCGATTTTACTGGAAATGTTCACAGACAAGGGAATCGGCACGGAAATAGCTCTGTAATAAAGGAAATTGTTAAAATGAACGATAATGAAATTAAAGCTCTGGCCGATGAAAATATTATGCAGACTTATAAACGATTCCCCATCGTTTTGGTCAAAGGACAAGGGCAAAAAGTTTGGGACGCAAACGGAAAAGAATATCTTGATTTTGTGGCCGGAATCGCTGTGTGCAATCTGGGGCATTCTCATCCCGGTGTGATTGGCGCTTTAACCACGCAGCTGGAAAAATTGACCCATGTTTCGAATCTCTATTACACCGAGCCGCAGGCGCAGCTGGCTAAACTTCTGGTGGACAATTCTTTTGCCGATAAAGTATTTTTTTGTAACAGCGGCGCGGAAGCCAATGAAGCGGCCATTAAACTGGCGCGAAAATACGCGCATGAAAATCTCGGAGACGATAAGTTTGAACTTATCACGATGAAAGATTCTTTTCATGGCCGCACCATGGCCACGATCACGGCTACGGGACAGGAAAAATTCCAATTCGGTTTCACGCCGCTTCTGGAAGGATTTACCTATGTGCCTTTCAATGACTTGAGCGCTTTGGAAAAAGCCATTAATAAAAAAACCTGCGGTATTATGGTCGAGCCGATTCAGGGTGAAGGCGGGGTTAATATTCCCGATGATAAATATCTGCAGGGCGTGCGCTCGATCTGTGATCAGCATAATATATTGCTTATTGTTGACGAAGTGCAGACAGGGATCGGCCGTACCGGGAAAATGTTTGCCTATGAACACGCGGGCATAGAACCGGACATCATGACGCTGGCCAAAGCGCTGGGCAATGGTTTTCCGGTCGGCGCGATGCTGGCTAAGGACAAGATTGCCAAGTCATTTACGTCTGGTAATCATGGTTCCACTTTCGGCGGCAATCCTCTGGCCATGTCCGCGGCCCTGGCCACGCTGCAGATTATGATTGAGGAAAATATTTTAGAGAACACCCGGAAGGTGGGGGAATATTTTCTGAAGCAATTGAAAGAAACTTAAAGATAAACACAAAGTAATAAAAGAAGTTAGGGGAAAAGGTTTGATGATTGCCGCGTCTCTTGAAGTGGAAGCGGCTGATATTGTTCAGAAATGTATGCAAAAAGGGCTGCTCATCAACAGCGCGGGAGCAAAAACACTGCGTTTTGTGCCGCCGCTGATTATTAATAATAAGGATGTGGATCAGGCAATCGCTATCCTGAATGAAGTAATGGAGGGCAAATGAAAAAAGATTTGCTTAATTTCCATGATTTGACAGCGGATGACTTTGCCCAGATTTGGGAAAAAACCGCAACACTGAAAAATGATTTAAAGGAAGGCCGGCCACATGGTTCGTTAAAAGGAAAAACTCTGGGGATGATTTTTGATAAATCATCCACCCGGACGCGTATTTCCTTTGAAGTGGGTATGTATCAGCTGGGAGGTATTGCGCTTTTTTTAAGTTCGCGCGACACGCAGATCGGGCGCGGTGAGTCTGTTGCCGATACCGCACGGATGGCATCCGTTTATTTAAACGGCATCATGATCCGGACATTCGCCCAGGAAGCGGTAGAGGAATTCGCACGATATGCCTCTATTCCAGTGATCAATGGTTTGACGGATCTTCTGCACCCGTGTCAGATACTGAGTGACTTGTTTACCATAAAAGAGAAAAAAGGTTCATATGAAGGTATAAAAGTCGCATATATCGGGGATGGAAATAATGTCGCCAACTCTTGGATTGAAGCGGCAGCCAAGCTGCCTTTTGAGCTGGCTCTGGCCTGTCCCGAGGGATATGATCCGGATAAAAATGTTCTGGCCAAAGCCGTGCAGGAGGCTGAAAAAGGAATCAAAATTCACCGCGAACCTGTCGCTGCCGTAAAAGACGCTGATATCCTTTATACGGATGTCTGGGCGAGCATGGGCCAGGAAGCGGAAAATGAACAAAGGAAAAAAGTTTTTAAAAATTTTCAGATAAACGCGCAGATGCTTAAAGAAGCGAAAAAAGACGCTATGGTCATGCATTGCCTGCCGGCGCACCGGGGCGAAGAGATTACCGCCGATGTGCTGGAGGGGACGCAGTCTATCGTCATTGATCAGGCGGAAAACCGCCTGCACGTGCAGAAAGCGATTCTGGAGATACTTTTATAGGAGGGAATGATAAATTGTCGGCAAAAGTAAAGAAAGTGGTTTTGGCTTATTCGGGCGGATTGGATACATCCGTGATTGTTCGCTGGCTGATTGAAACTTACGGCTGCGAAGTTGTCTGCTTTGCCGCCGATCTGGGGCAGAAAGAGGAATTAACCGGTCTGAAGAAAAAAGCGATTAATACCGGCGCCAGCAAAATTTATATCGAGGATCTTAAAGAAGAATTCGCGCGCGATTTCGTGTTTCCGGCGCTGCGCGCTAACGCGATATATGAAGGGACATACCTTCTGGGGACGTCGCTGGCGCGGCCGCTGATTGCCAAAAAGCAAATTGAAATCGCCAAAAAAGAAAAAGCCGATGCCGTAGCACACGGTGCGACAGGCAAGGGCAACGATCAGGTGCGCTTCGAGCTGACGTATATCGCTTTGAATCCTTCCATAAAAATTATTTCACCATGGAAAGATGAAAAATGGGATTTAAACTCCCGTGAGCTTATGTTCGACTACGCGGAAAAACATAAAATACCTGTTCCTTTAACCAAGGCAAAACCCTACAGTTCCGATCGCAACCTGTTGCATATTTCACATGAAGGAGGAATTCTGGAAGACCCTTGGGCGGAGCCGCCGGAAGATATTTTTGTTTTGACCAAATCGCCGGAAAAAGCGCCGGATAAGCCAACGTATGTGGAAATCGATTTTGTCAAAGGTAATCCCGTGGCGATTAACGGCAAAAAAATGTCGCCGGCTGTTCTTATGGATAAAATTAATCTGATCGCCGGTGAAAACGGAGTGGGAAGAGTGGACATGGTGGAAAACCGTTTTGTGGGGATGAAATCCCGCGGCGTTTATGAAACGCCCGGCGGAACGGTTCTCTGGGCGGCGCATCGCGCGGTGGAATCACTGACGATGGACAGGGAAGTAATGCTCATGCGTGATTCGCTGATTCCCAAATACGCGCAGCTTGCTTATAACGGATTCTGGTATTCTCCGGAAATGGAAACGCTGCAGGCCTATATCGACGCGACGCAGGTAAACGTTACCGGTACAGCCCGAATGAAATTGTATAAAGGAAGCTGTTCGGTTGTCGGGCGTAAAGCCCCGCAATCACTTTACAGCGAAGATTTTGCCACCTTTGATAAAGATCAGGTATACAATCAGATAGACGCGATTGGTTTTATCAAGCTAAATGGGCTGCGTCTGAAAATACGTAATTTATTGAAATCAAAAACCGGCAAAAAATAAATACGGGGACAAAACATTATGGCCCAAACGAAAAAACCATGGAGCGGACGTTTCCAAAAAGCCACGGCTAAAGATGTGGAAAAATTTACCTCTTCTTTGCATTTCGATTGCCGCCTTTATCCTTATGATATTGAAGGCTCCATAGCGCACGCGCAAATGCTGGCCGCGCAAGGGATAATAACGCGCAATGAGGCAAATAAAATCTGCGCGGGCTTGAAAAAGATTTTGCAAGACCTGGATAAAGGCAAAATCAAATTTAATCAAGCTGATGAAGATATACATATGGCCATAGAGCGGGAATTGACCAGGCGCGTAGGTTCTGTTGGCGGCAAGCTCCATACGGCTAGAAGCCGAAATGACCAGATCGTGCTGGACATGCGCCTGTTTATGCGCGAGCAAACAAAAGAAATTATCGGCCTGATTTCGTCATTAGAGAAACAGCTTGCCAAGCTGGCCAAGGCACATAAAAATACAATCATGCCCGGCTACACGCATTTGCAGAAAGCACAGCCGGTGCTCTTGGCGCATTATTTTCTTGCATTTGGGGAAATGTTTTCCCGTGACGCGGCGCGGTTTGCCGACGGCAAAAAAAGAATTGATGTATCACCTTTGGGCGCGGCAGCGCTGGCGGGAACTGGCCTGCCCATCGATAGGCGCAAAACAGCGAAAACGTTGAAGTTTTCTGAAATCAGTAAAAACAGCATGGACACAGTGGCCGACCGCGATTTTATCGCTGAGTTCATTTTTGACTGCGCGGTGACGATGATGCACTTGAGCCGCTTTTGCGAGGATTTGGTTTTGTGGTCGTCGGAAGAATTCGGGTTCGCGGAAATTTCCGACGCGTATACCACGGGCAGTTCCATTATGCCGCAGAAGAAAAATCCAGATATCGCTGAACTTGTCCGGGGTAAAACGGCAAGGGTTTACGGAAATCTTGTCGCGATAATGACTTTGCTCAAAGGTTTACCCATGACCTACAACCGCGATTTGCAAGAAGACAAAGAGCCTCTGTTTGACGCGGTGGATACAACAAAAAATTGTCTGATGATTTTCACGCAGATGCTGGCTAATACAAAATTTCAGGTGGAAAAAATGCGTGTAGCGGCAGAAGATGGATTTTGCGCGGCCACCGACATCGCGGAATATCTGGTAAAAAAAGGCGTGGCCTTTCGTCAGGCGCACGAGATTGTCGGCAGAATCGTCGCTTATTGCCTGAAAAGCAAAAAGAAGTTGCGGGATCTGTCTCTCGCGGAATATCAGAAATTTTATAAAGGGTTTTCATCTGAGATTAATGATGTTATAAAACTGGAAAAAATAATTAATGCGCGCAAACACATAGGCGGCACGGCGAAATCGGCTGTTGCGGAAAGGATAAAAGAGATTGAAAGGAAAACAAAATAGATTTTTAATCGGTTTATTATTAACGCTTCTTATCGTCGGGTGCGGAATAAAAGGCGATCCGGTTCCGCTTGTTTCCATGGTTGATTATCGCCAGATGATAAGTGATGTAAAAGCGTCCGTTCAGGATAATTCAGTAGTATTGACTTGGCAGCTCAATGATAAAAGAAGCGCGATAAAAAATATTTATATTGAAAGAAGTGAAGTCGGTGGCCAGGGCAATGAATGTGTCGGATGCCCGCAAAAGTATGATCGTATCGGACAAAAAGAAATTATTTCACCACTGCTTAAATCAGCGCAGCTTATAAAGCAGAGCTTTACCGATATAAGCGTCGAGGAGGGAAAGACGTACAATTACCGTTTAATACTTTGCGACAATGCCGGTGTCTGTCAGGAAAAATCCGGAGCGCAAATAAATTTTAAATAACAAATAAGGAGCATTGTATGTTTAAAGGAGCGATTGTTGCTATCGTCACTCCATTTAAAGATGGAAAAGTTGATGAAGAGGCGTTGCGACAGCTGATTGAATTTCAAATCGCCAACGGAACGGATGGCATTGTCCCCTGCGGCACAACCGGTGAATCAACGACACTTTCTCATGAAGAGCATGACAAAGTTATTGAAATTACTATTGATGCGGTGAAAAAGAGAGTTCCGGTTATCGCGGGAACAGGGTCAAACAGCACCGCGGAAGCGTTGCGCCTCACCCAGCATGCACACAAGGCCGGTGCGGACGGAGCTTTGATTGTCTGCCCTTATTATAACCGTCCCACGCAGGAAGGCCTTTATCAGCACTTTAAACTGATTGCCGAAAGTGTGCCCATTCCTATTGTGCCGTATAATATTCCCAGCCGTACCGGTGTTAATCTGATGCCACCGATGATGGCAAAGCTGGCTAAAATAAAAAATATTGTGGGAATCAAGGAAGCATCCGGATCGATTAAGCAGATGAGCGATGTTATCGATTTGTGCGGTAGTAATTTTGCGGTATTATCCGGTGATGACAATTTTACTTTGCCTTTACTGGCAATGGGAGGCGCGGGAGTCATTTCCGTTACATCCAATGTCGCGCCGGCGGACATGGCTGGCCTCGTTGACGCTTTTGCCGCCGGTGATATAAATAAAGCAAAACTGTTGCACCATAAAATGGCTCCGTTAATGGAAGCATTATTTGTTGAGGTAAATCCGATTCCTGTTAAAGCAGCTCTGGCGATGATGGGAAAAATCAAGGAAGAATACAGGTTGCCCCTTTGTAAAATGGCTGATGCTAACCGGGAGAAGCTGAAAAAGGCTATGGCTGATTACAACCTGATTTAATTATTTTGTCCTATAATAATTAATATAAAGGAGATTGATATATGGTTAAAGCCGTTGTTACCGGAGCAGGCGGAAAAATGGGAGGCAGAATAATCAGCCTCATTTCGCCGTTGGAAGATATTAAAGTTGTTGCCGCCGTGGAAGTTGCCCGTCATCCTATTATCGGCAGAGATGTAGGGCAGGCTCTGGGATTGGGAAAGACAGGAATATTAGTCTACGATAAATTAACTGACTGCATAGATCAGGCGGACGTTGTAATCGACTTTACCAATCATGAAGCTTCTTTGCGTTATTTGAAAATCGCGGGTGAAAAAAATCGCGCCATTGTTATCGGGTCAACGGGATTTACCGCCGAGGAAATGCTTGAAGTCAGGAAATTGGCGAAAAACACGCGTTGTGTTCTGGCGCCTAATATGAGTGTCGGTGTTAATGTATTGCTCAAGGTGTTGGAATATTGCGCGGGAATATTGAATGATGAATATGATGTCGAAATAATTGAAGCACATCACCACCTGAAAAAAGACGCGCCCAGTGGCACGGCAATGCAAATGGCTGAAATAATTGCTGATAAATTAGGGCGTGATCTGGAAAAAGATGCTGTGTATACGCGCCACGGTATAATCGGGGAAAGGACAAAAAAAGAAATCGGTATTCAGACAATTCGCGCCGGTGATATTGTCGGTGAGCATACCGTTATGTTCGGAGGCACGGGAGAAAGGCTGGAGTTTACCCATAGAGCTTACAGCAGAGACAACTTCGCTAAAGGAGCGATACGCGCGGCCAAATGGATTGTTAATCAGAAAAACGGACTGTACGACATGCAGGATGTTTTAGGATTGAAATAGAGATAAATTGAGTTCTGTAGTTTGCCATATAGGAATTGGTTCTAATTTAGGCGATGCTTTACAAAATTGTAAGGATGCTATAGAAAGCATTTCCCGGTTAAGCTCTGTAACGCTAATTCAGCCATCGTCATTTTACAAAACTGAGCCGGTTGGCGATATAAAGCAGGAATATTTCATCAATGCCGTTGTCGAAATTAAAACAACGCTTGCGGCCAGGGAATTGTTGGTATCGTTACAGATGATTGAGAAACAAATGGGACGACAGAGGGATGTCAAAGGCGGGCCGCGGATAATTGATTTGGACATGATTTTTTACGGTCAGGAAATCATCCGGGAAAAAGGCTTAACTGTGCCGCATCCGGAAATGCACAAACGGCGATTTGTTTTGGAACCTCTAAATGAAATTGCGTCTTACTTTATTCATCCTGTTTTCGGGGTTTCGGTAAGAGGCCTGAAAGAGAGGCTTGACGGTACTAAAAGCGTAGAGAGAATCGGGCAGGAAATAGCTTAAGGAAAAGATAAATGTTTTTTCGCGTTATCGTATTTATAATATTGATTTATTTGATATTTCGGGTCATAAAATCAATGAAACGGGCTCGATTGGAAAGAGGCGATTCCGCGCGTGTTATTCATCCTCGCGCGTCCGGAGAAGATCTGATAGAAGATCCTGTTTGCCGAAAACATATTCCGGTAAGCCAGGCTTACACAAAAGAAATAGCCGGGAAAATTCATTACTTTTGCGGCAAGGAATGTTGCGAAAAATTTATGCTGTCCAAAAACGGATAATTAAAAGTGGAGGAACTATGAAGTTTTTTATCGATACCGCCAATATTGAAGAAATAAAAGAAGGCATCAAGCTGGGCATGGTAGATGGCGTTACTACTAATCCGTCGCTCATTGCTAAAGAAAAAAAGGGATTTGATGATGTAGTTAAAGAAATTTTAAAAAACGTCGAAGGTCCCGTAAGTCTGGAAGTAGTAAGCATGGAAGCAAAGGCGATGTTTGAAGAAGGGAAAAAACTGGCACAGTTGGGCAGCAATGTTGTTATTAAAGTTCCTCTTTGCACCGAAGGACTGAAAGCGACAAAAATGTTTGCGGATGCCGGCATCGACGTTAATGAAACGCTTATATTCTCACCGTTGCAGGCGCTGATGGCGGCGAAAGCAGGAGCCCGTTATGTGAGCCCTTTTGTGGGACGCCTTGACGATATCGCGCATGATGGCATGGAACTGGTAGAGCAGATTTTAACTATTTTTGACAATTACGGATTCGAGACAGAAGTGATTGTGGCAAGCATCAGGCATCCCCGGCATGTTCTGGATGCGGCGATGATGGGCGCGGACATTGCCACTATTCCTTTTAAGGTGATTAAGCAATTGGTGCAGCATCCGCTCACGGATCGCGGTATTGAAATGTTTCTCGCAGATTGGAAAAAAGTACCCAAATGATATTAATTACTTAGGACGCATATGTTGCTGAAAAAAGAAATTTTCAATTTACCGAATATCATCACGATGATCAGAATAGGAATGGTTCCTTTTCTTTTTACCTTGCTTCTTTCTCCGGGAAAATTTTGGAGCTTGGTTTTGGCAACATTTTTTGTTCTTGCATCCTTGACCGATCTGATTGATGGTTACATTGCCAGGAAATATTCTCTGGTTACAACTTTGGGAAAATTTCTCGACCCTATGGCGGATAAACTTATCGTTAATTCTGCCATGATTCTGATGATTCCTATCGGCCGGATTGCCGCTTGGATTGTGGCAATTATTATTATTCGCGATTTTCTTGTAGACGGAATTCGTTCCATTGCTTCGACCGACGGCATGTATATTCAGGCAAGTAATTGGGGAAAGAAAAAGACACTGGCGCAGACGATCGCAGTGACAGCGCTGATCATACATTACCCGCTTTTCGGTATTGACGCGCATTTTGTCGGAACGATAATTTTATATGTCGCGCTGTTTCTCACCATTATTTCCGGTCTGGATTATTTCATAAAGTATTACCGCTATAAATCGCAAACATAAGCGCGCTTTGTCTAAAGGCAAAGAAGAAAAGATTAAGAGAAAGATAATTTGTCCATTTGGCATGAATTTTACGGTAGTATTATTGATATAATTACCGTGGAAAGTGGGCATTTTTTTATTGACAAGAGTGTTCCTTTTAAGATAGTAACTTGGCGCTTTCACGAGCGGGCGTAACTCAGTGGTAGAGTGCTACCTTGCCAAGGTAGACGTCGACGGTTCAAATCCGTTCGCCCGCTCCATTTTTTTTGGCGGCATAGCCAAGTGGCTAAGGCAGCGGTCTGCAAAACCGTTATTCTCCGGTTCAAATCCGGATGCCGCCTCCAGATGTTATGAAGGGGCTGGTTTAATAAACCAGCCCCTTTTTTTATTTTTTTAATAAATGGGATAAATTGTTCAACATTATTTAATATCATTTAAAATTATTTAATAATGAAATAATTTAATTAATTCATGCAAAAATTGAAAATATTAAAAAAATGAATGAAAACAAGTATTAACAGATAACAAAAATTGATGACTGAACTACAAATATTGTTGTGTAATATTGAATTATTTGATATAATTCACTAAATTTTTAGCGTGCGGACAAGTTACCTAATAATAAAAGTAAGGAGAAATTTTGGCGCGCACAGACGATATTAATTCAACAGAAAAGTTGCTTAATGTTATCCGCGAAGCAGGGCAGGCTTCGCCGGATCCTGATGCTAAGAAAAGAAGAGTATCTAAGCCGGCGAAAAAGACAGCCAAAATTTTAGATATTTCCAGCGCGAAACACGCGGCGGATAAAAAACGCTATACAATCGGTGTTGATTTCGGCCAGGGTTTTATCGGATTGGCCAAAACAATAAAAGCATCCGACGGCCGTCCGATGCTCATCGATCATAAAATAATCAGATACGACCATCTGACCTCAAAGAACACATCTGAATTCAATAATCTTCTTAAATCATCTCTGATTTCTTTTTGCGGTTCATTTTCCAGCTGCAGTATCTGGACAATGATGTCCGCCGGAGAGGTCAATGTAAATTACCTCAAAGTCGCGCACGTGCCGAAAAAGCAGCTGGAAAATGTAATTTACTGGACGGCAAAAAAAGAAATGTCCTTTGATGAAAAGGATTCAATATTTGACTACGAAGTGCAAAAAGAAATAACGGATCAGGGCCTGCCAAAATATCTGGTGATGGTTTACACGGCTCCGAAGGCGGAAATTGATAAAATTAAATCATTATTTTCCAATATCGGTGTCCCCCTGGCGGGAATCACCATCGCGCCATTCGCCATTCAGAATATTTTCCGTTCCGGATGGCTGACGCAAGATGAAGAAACCTATGCCAGCTTATTCATCGGCAACGATTTTTCCCGTATAGATATTTACAACAGGCAGGATCTTGTTATGACCCGAGGCATCAAGACCGGCACCAGCAGCATGGTCGAAGCAATTGCCGATTCTTTTAATGAAAAAAATTCAAACGCCAGAATCGAATTGAATGAAGCCAAAAAGATTCTTTTCAGCCTCGGGCCTGATTCAGAAAAATTATCCAGAAAAGACGCAGGTTACAATTTGCGCGAAGACGAAATACTGGATATGATTTTCCCGGTGTGGGAGCGGCTTTCACGCCAGATTGAGCGGACACTGCAATACTACGTATCTTCCATTGGGTACGAAAAAGTGGAAAAGCTATATGTCGCGTCAAGTATGAACGCGTATAACCCCATTATAATTTACTTAAGCGACCAACTGGCTGTAAAAACTGAGTTTTTTGATAATTTTTCCGGGAATTCATCATACACGGGCGCGGATTCGCTGACCTTATCGGAAAAAATATCAATGGTTCCCGTTTTGGGGCTTTCCTTATCTGACAATAAACGCACGCCCAACGCTCTTTTTACCTATATTGAAAAAAATAAAGAATTGCGTCTTACGCGTATCAACAAAGGAATCTTTACCGCATTCGCGGCCGCTTTAATTATTTGTTTTGCCGCTTTAGTGTATCAAGCCTTGGAAATGAGTAATTTGAATTCAAAGCGCGCGCAGAAAGAAAGGGAACTTTCCGCGTATAATCCTGTTTTATCCACCGAACAAATTTCCATAATGGCCGAAGACGTAAAAAAATACACGCAGGGAAATAAAAAGTACGCGCAGAGATATTTAGGGGCAGCCGCGATAGGCGAGGTAGCCTCAATCACGCCGGGGAATATTAAACTGATAAATTTCAAAGTCGGCTTGCCTGTCGCCACGCCTCAACCGGCAGCGGGAAAAGCCGCGCCCGATTCCTCTCCGGATGTCGTTTTGGAAGGTGTTATTTTTGGAGAGCGGGACATGCTGCAATCACTTTTGGCCCAGTATGTGATGAAACTGGAAAATTCACCGATGTTCAAGAAAGTAATTATCAATAAAACTTCTTATACAACATTCAGAAAAAGCGAAATTCTTCATTTCACGATCAATGCCCAGGTAGGATAGTAATAATGAATAAATTTAATTTGAACATACCTGAAAAAAGCCTTTGGTATTTGTTTGTCTGCGCCGGAATTATCGTGCTGATTGGTTTACTGACTATATTTCCTATGCATAAAATAAATGCTCATAAGTCGAATGAGCTTAACAAACTGGAAAATCAGCTTGCCGCGCAGAAGGATTTGGGGCCGATATATGTCATGCTTACAAAGACAACGGAAAACAAAAAGGAACTTACGCTGCCCAACCCTCCCCAAAAAGCGATATCCAGAGAAGAAGCCACAAAATTCCCCGATATATTTAAGGAGATGGCAGAAAAGTCCGGGTTAAGAATGTTGTCCATCACTCCGGATTTAACCAAGCTTTCCGCCGGTCAGTCTTCCCTTGTTTATAACGTTTTGGTCCGGGGCGATTTTGTAAATTTCAGAAAGTTACTCATCGAGCTTGGTGATATTCCTTATCTCGAAAAAATTGAAGAAGTCAGCGTAAAACAGCTTTCCGATTCCATGGAGCTGCAGGCTATCGTTTGGCTGAAGGTTAGCGGAAATTAGGAAAATAAATATGTCGAAATTAAACAAAAGGCAAATCATCATATTAATCATCGCGGGTATATTTGCTTTATACGCGGTTTATGAATTATTCATTGCCGGGCCAGCGGCAAAAAAAGCCAAAGCCACGGCTAACCCCGCCAACATAAACACTTTTGTGAATGACTTGCAGAAAGATTTGCTCAAAGATATTGCGTCCGGCGTTGACGCTTATATTGTCACCAAGGCGGAGGCCGACTGGGAAAAAAATCCGTTTTGGGACAGGCAGGGTGTCAGAGAATGGGCGGCAAAAGACGCGGCGGGAAAAGCGGGTCAGTCCAGGACAATTTATTCAGGATATGTTGATTCAGGGAAGAGTAGATTGGCCGTTATCAACGACTATGAATATCGCGAAGGAGAGCAATTGGAAATGGAAGGATATTACTTAAAAAAGATTACGCCTTCTTATGTTCTGATTGAAAACAAAAATACGGGAAGCGAGATAGAAGTTCCCATACAGGAATAAAAATCAGCATTGGAGGTTTGCAACTTGAAATGCTTAAGTTTGAATAAGAATATCGTAACGTGGATGTCGCTTGTTTTTGCATTCACGTTCTTTGCCGGCTGCGCCAATCTTCAAAAAAATACAAAGAAGGACGCTTTTTTTGAAAAATGGTCAACTATGGCGGAAGAGTCACAGGGGCATTCTCCATCAGCGGAAATAAGAAAATTTGATGTAAGCACTCTCAAAACGGAGTCCGAATCATCAACCGCGTTTTCCGCGGCTGGAATAAGAAAACTTCCCACGAAACCGATTAACATTACCATGCGCCAGGCGGAACTGCGGACTGTTTTGAGGGCAATGGCCAAATCGGTCAATTTAAATATGTTGGTGAAAAATGATTTGAAAGGCGAAATCAGTGTCGATTTCCGCGGCGTGCCCTGGGATCAGGCGTTTATCGGATTACTCCGCACTCATGCTTTGTCTTATCTTTGGGAAGGTGAGGTTCTTCTGGTAAAGACCGTTGACGATATCGAGCAGGATTTGAAGCGCAAAGTGCAGTTGCGCGATATTCGCTGGGTGGAGCCTCTCTTGCAGCCAGTGGTGATAAAGGTAAACTTTGCTAATCCAAAGAAGATGGTGGAAACACTCCAGGAGTTTTTAACCAAAGACAAAGACGGAAAACCGCGCGGTTCGGTGCGTCTTGATGAACATTCCAACTCGCTGGTGATATCCGCCATCCATGAAGATTTGGTAAGAATGTTACGAATTATCGAGCAGATAGATAGACCGACGCCTCAGATATTGATTAAAGCGAATATTGTGGAAACCACCAAAAATGTCGCCCGTGATTTAGGCGTTTTATGGGGCGGCATGTATAAGCGCAAGGATGTTTATGTAACGCCGGGAGGTTCGCAGGGTATTGGCGACCCATTGGCTGGCAACTATACACCCACACAGGGATTAGGGGCTAAAGGTATCGGCGGACAGGGATTTGCCGGGAGTTTCCCGATTGCTGATATAGCTTCGGCAGCCGGAGCTGGCTCTTTGGGCCTTATTATAGGTAAAATAGGCGGCAATTTATTGGAGATTCAATTGCAGGCCCTACAGCAGGACAACGTGTTGAATATTCTTTCCAGCCCATCGATTACAACTTTGGATAATCAAAAAGCTTACACGGAAAATGGAGAAAGGGTGCCTTACGTCACCAGAGAGATAGATTCCAGCGGCAGAGAAACCAGAACGGTAAAATTTGAAGATGTTGTGCTGCGCCTGGAAATCACGCCGCATGTCATAGACGGCAAAAATCTGAAAATGACGATTCTTGTGAAAAAAGACGAGGTTGATCCGCTGCGCAATGTTGAGGGCAATCCCTTCATCATTAAAAAACAGACAGAAACAGTTCTGATTGTGGAAGATGGCGAAACAATCGTTATTTCCGGTTTAACCAAACAGCGTATAGCAACCGGAGACGCCGGATGGCCATGGATTAAAGATGTCCCCATTTTTGGTTATCTTTTTAAATCTGATAGCAAAAGCGACGCTATGGAAGAAGTGCTGATTTTTATTACGCCGCACATTTTGCAGGCGGCGCTTGATGTAAGCCAGGTGGCGCCTTCCACAGAAAATGAGAAGACAACAAAAGGGCGCTGAAGCGCCTGAGCCCGCAAAAGAAAAAGCGGAAACAGCACAGCCTGCAAAAACAGAAACACAATCAGCGCAGGATAAATAAATAGTGGCAGTTAAAAATGGAATATTACGGCATTCTTAATTTCAAAAAAGAGCCTTTTTCCAATTCGCCGGAACCGGAATTTCTTTTTTCTTCTCCCCAGCACACCGGTTGCCTGCAGAAATTGGAACTGTCGGTGCGTTTGCGCCGTGGTCTCAACGTCGTAATCGGTGATGTCGGAACCGGCAAGACAACTTTGTGCCGCAAGCTGATTCAGAACTTTTCCGCCACAGACGCGCAGCCAACAGAAATAGAAACTCATCTTTTGCTTGATCCTTCATTTAACAGCCCTGTTGAGTTCCTGCAGACGGTTTGCGCGATGATCGGCATTGAAGGCGCGCGAGAAGAACAAAGCGAGTGGCATCTTAAAGAAAAAATTAAAAATTACCTTTTTGTCAAAGGGGTTGACGAAGATAAAATTGTTGTTCTGGTTATTGATGAAGGCCAGAAAATATCCGCTGATTGCCTGGAAATATTAAGGGAATTTCTCAATTATGAAACCAATGATTTCAAACTACTGCAGATAATAATCTTCGCCCAAAAAGAATTCAAATACATTCTTAATAACCGCCCGAATTTAACAGATCGCATTAACGTGCTTTATTATTTAAAGCCGCTTAATTTCAAGCAGATGCAGGCAATGATAAAATATCGCCTCGCGGTAGCGAGAAATTTTGAAATCGCCCCGCCCATATTCAGTTCTTTGGGTTACGCGGCAATATATCTGGCTACCGGCGGTTACCCGCGTAAAGTTGTTTCCTTATGTCATGAAGTAATTCTAAAGATGATTATCCGCAACAAGCATAAGGCGGGATGGTTCTTCGTTAGAAGCTGCGTGAATGACATGGCCGCGCCTTTATTTAAAAGAATTAAATGGGCGGCATTGAGTTTGCTGCTTTTTCTGGCGCTGATCTTTCCCGTAAGGGCTGTTATTTCTGATTATAAAAATAATAAGCCTGCTGAAGAGAAAATATCGACTGCTCCGGTTATTGCCGAAACCCCAAATGCGGCACCTGTTGAGGAGACGACCAAAGCTGTTACCAAATCAGAATCTAATTTAACGGCTGAGGTTGTAGAACAGAAAGAACCACAGGAAAATAAAATGCCCCTATCTCTGGGGCTACTGACGGTTAAAAAAGGAATGACCTTATGGTGGATTATTTACGACATCTATGGTTCGGCCGGGCACGAAATACTCGACGCCGTAATCAGAGAAAATCCGCACATCAAAAATAAAAATATAATTGAGGAAGGATACACGCTGATGCTTCCCTCAATTCCGGCAAAACTGGATTCTTCTAAAACGGGTAAATTTGTATTGCTCTTAAAAGACGGAGAAAACATAGAAGAGATTTATGATTTTTTTAATAAAAATCGTTACCGCAAAGATTTACCGTCTCTGATTTTTTTGCCTTATTGGGAAAAGACAAATAATTCCGTCAGATATGCCGTGATTGTTAATAAAAATTATGACTCGGCCCAAGATGCAGGCGGGTTAGTAAAAAAACTGCCGCAGGAATTAGCGGGCGGCGTGAAAATAATTTCTAACTGGAATAACGATACAATATTTTTCAATCGCCGGGCTTTGCAGGGTTGATGGTTCGTCAAGTCATCCGGGAGGTTTAATGAAGATCAAAAAACGTTTGGGTGAAATGCTGGTAGATGCCGGGCTTATATCTGAAGATAAGCTCAAGCAGGCTTTAGTTGAGCAAAAAAAAGCCGGTTTGAAGATTGGGCAGTATCTGACAAGGATGGGAATTATTAACGAACAGCAAATTATAGACCTGCTGAGCGAGCAGTTAAACATTCAGAAATATCATCCTGATAAATATCCTCTTGATGTCACTTTAACAAATTACATACCGATTGAAACGGCGCAAAAATATCAGTTGGCTCCTTTGAAGAAGAAAGGGCGGCTGCTTAGTGTCGCTACTGTTGATCCGCTGGATATTAATACACTCGATTCAATTGAAGTCTCCGCCAACCTGGAAGTTGAACCGGTAATCTGCACCGAAAGAGAAGTAAATCAAATTATCAACAGTCTTTACGGAATGCAGTCCGGCCTGGGCGGCATTATGGAGACAATGGAAATTGGGGATGGTGTCGAGGCGGAGGAAGAACAGGCTAAAGAGGAAGTACAGATTTCCACTCTGCAGGATATGGCGGGGGAAGCTCCTGTTATTCGGCTGGTAAATTCCATTTTCGCTCAGGCGATAAGAGACGGGGCAAGCGATATTCACATCAGTCCTCAGCAAAACACGGTGCAATTGAGATTTCGTATTGACGGCAAACTAATGGATGTTCCTTCACCGCCGAAAACGCTTTTTTTGCCTATTATTGCCCGTATGAAAATTCTGGCCAATATGGATATTACCATATCAAGAATTCCTCAAGACGGGCGTTTTACTCTGAAAATCGAAAAAAAGGAAATAAACGTAAGAGTTTCTTCTATACCAACTATTTATGGTGAAAATCTCGTGTTACGAATGCTGGATATGAGCGGCGGCATTTACACGCTGGATCGCCTGGGTATGGTTGCCGAAGATATGGCTAAAATTGAAAATATGATTATCAAACCTTACGGCATGATTTTGAGCACCGGGCCGACAGGAAGCGGCAAGAGCACCAGCCTTTACGCTATTTTGAATTCAATAAATAAGCCGGATATAAACATCATTACGCTGGAAGACCCGGTGGAATATCGTGTCAATAATATTCGTCAGGCGCAGCTCAATCGTAAGGCGGGGATGACGTTTGCCAGCGGTTTGCGTTCAATTTTACGCCAGGATCCGGATGTAATCATGGTCGGTGAAATCCGCGACGCGGAAACGGCGGCAATATCCGTGCAGGCGGCGCAGACAGGACATAGAGTTTTAAGCACCGTGCATACAAATGATGCCGCGGGCGCTATTACCAGATTTATTGATATGGGAATTGAACCTTTCCTGATTTCGTCGGTTATGCTGGTTTCTTTCGCGCAGAGACTTGTGCGCACCGTGTGCCCTTATTGTAAGGAAAAATACACTCCGCCTCAAAGCGCGTTGACTTCGTTTGGCATATCCGAAAAGGAAGCCAAAGTTGCTAATTTTCAGCGGGGCAAGGGATGTTATCAGTGTAAAAATACAGGCTATAAGGGAAGAACAGGCCTCTTTGAAGTGCTGGTTAATGATGACATGGTGCAGGATATGATTTTGAAACGTAAATCCAGCCAGGAAATTACGCGCGCGGCCGTTGATGCCGGAAAACTAAGAACTCTGCGTGAAGACGCGGCGCAAAAGGTCATGCTGGGTATTACCACGTTCGAAGAAGCGGCATCAGGCGTAATGACTTAAAATCATTGAGGATAAACAATGTCTACGTTTAGTTATAAAGCGTTAAATGAAAACGGGAACAAAGTTACCGGAGTTATTGACGCTGTATCAATTGAAGAAGCAACTTCCATAATTGTCACGCGCGGATTGATACCTGAAAAAATCACTCCTAAAGATAGCTCTTCTGCGGATAGTTTAGGCATCAGAATAATGTCTTTGTTAGATCAGGTTAAAGTAAACGATCTGATTATTTTTACCAAACAGTTTCGTTCCATGCTTAGCGCCGGCGTGCCGATATTAAGGCTTTTGCAGGTATTGGAAGCACAGACGGAAAGCCGCGTCATCAGAAACGCGATTGCAAAGATAGTTATTGATATCAGGCAGGGTTCCACCCTTTCAGAGGCCATGCAGAAATTCCCCAAAATATTTTCGCCTCTGTACTGCTCGATGATCAGGGCGGGGGAACTAAGCGGTAATGTGCCCACTGTTCTCGACAGATTGATTTATATTATTGAGCATGAACATAAAGTTAAATCCGATATAAAATCGGCACTGCGATACCCGTTTATTGTGGTCATCGCTCTTGGGTATTGCGTTTGTAATTCTTATTAACTGTTGTCGTGCCTAAATTTGTTGCAATGTTCAGCAAATCAGGGCTCACTTTGCCGTTGCCAACCCAAATTGCCGTGCTATTGCACGCTTTTTTGGTTAATTACTGGTATTTGATTCTTGCTTTTGCGGTTATAATTATTTTTCGCGCTGTCAGCTTATTTCAAAACGCCGCAGGGAAAATTTGTGCGGGATTCTTTTTTTCTGGAAATTCCGATTATCGGGCCGGTTTTTAAAAAAGCGGCATTGTCGCGATTTGCCAGTATTTTTGCCATATTGCAGACAAGCGGTGTTCCCGTCATGCAAGCGATTTCCATTTTATCTGAAACAATCGGTAACGAAGCGATAGCGCGCGCTTTTGAAAATCTGCGGGAGCGCATTGAAGAAGGAGCGGGTATATCCGCGCCTCTTAAATCATCAAAATATTTTACGCCAATGGTTGTAGATATGATTGCCATCGGGGAAGAATCCGGTAACCTCGATGAAATGCTGCGCGAGATTTCCAAACATTATGATGACGAGGTTGAATACGCGGTTAAGGGAATGTCTGACGCCATAGGCCCGATATTAATTGTGGGCTTGGCCGCAGTTGTCGGTTTCTTTGCTCTGGCGATTTTTATGCCCATGTGGGATTTGACAAAGTTAGCTTCAAGATGAAAAATGAAACAAAAACAATATTATATAAATCTCTATATATTAATTCCGCTTATTTTTACCGGAATATCGATTATCGGTATTATTCTGGCATGTCAGTTATCAAATTATGCTGCGAAGCATGGTAGCGCCTATTCTTTTGGTTATTTGGTTTAATTTCAGTAATTGGGATTTTAACTTTTCTGGTGAGCTTGTTGATTGTCCGGAATATTTTAAAACCAATGATGCAGTTCATTGAAAAAACGCAAAAAACGCCGATTTTTCGAAGCTAAAATTGCGGAAAATAAAAAACATATAATGGATGATGTGAAGGAAATTGAAAAAGTATTCGACAATGTGGCAAATATTCTAACCTTGGTTGAAGCGCGGGAATTGTTTCCGAATGTCATAGGTTCGAGCCCGGCTATGCGTAATATTTTTAAGCATATAACAAAAGTCGCGCCTACTGACTCCACCGTGCTTATTTACGGAGAAAGCGGCACCGGCAAGGAACTTATCGCGCAAAGCATTTACGAGCAAAGCACAAGAGTTGGGAAATCGTTTATTAAAATAAATTGCGTGGCAATACC
The DNA here is from genome assembly GCA_963813455.1 of uncultured delta proteobacterium. Lineage (GTDB taxonomy): Bacteria > Desulfobacterota > Syntrophia > Syntrophales > Smithellaceae > UBA4810. The sequence continues at coordinate 161,917 of CAWEZF010000012.1, read as the reverse complement.
GGAAGGGTCTGCTGGAAAGTGAATTGTTCGGTCATGAAAAAGGTTCATTTACCGGCGCGATCGCGCAGAAAAAAGGAAAATTTGAACTTGCCGACGAAGGAACAATATTTCTGGATGAAATAGGCGACATGCCGATGGCCACACAGGCAAAACTCCTGCGCGTCTTGCAGGAAAAAGAGTTTGAAAGAGTCGGCGGCAATGTTCCTATCCGTGTGGATGTCCGGTTTATCGCGGCCACAAATAAAGATTTGCCAGAATTGATTAAAAAAGGACAATTTCGGGAAGATTTATATTTCCGGCTCAATGTTTTTTCCGTTGCACTGCCGCCGCTTCGAGACAGAAGGGAAGATATTCCTCTTCTGGCAAGTTTTTTCCTTAATAAGCAGGAAAAAAATCTTACTTTATCACCGGGGGCTTTGCAGCTTTTAATTGGCTATGCGTGGCCCGGAAACATACGCGAATTAAGAAATGTTATAGAACAAGCGTCTGTTTTGGCGGAAAAAGATGTCATTGAACCAAATCATTTGCCCGATGCCATAAAAGGGCTGACACCTAATCTTGATATTTTTTCAAATGGCAATGATATTAATCTGGATGAGAAATTAGAAATAATGGAAAAGGAAATGATTATTAACGCGTTAAAAAAATCAGGTGGTATTCAGGTAAAAGCGGCGGAAATTTTGAAAATCAATCAGAGAAGCTTATGGCACAGAATAAAGAAGTATCAAATAGAAATTGATGATGTAAGGCACCTACAATAATTGTAGGTAAGTCTACAATTATTGTATATTTGCTTAGAAGATTATTATAATCAAGTGGTTTTATAAGGGAGTGTAAATAAAAAAAGCCTGTAAAATTAAAGCATTAAATTAAATTGATTAAAATAGGTGGTTGGGTAATTAAATTGGCATGTGATTTGCTTTATATGAGTACAAATAGTTAGCAAATATTGCTAAAAAATTAACTTTAAATAATAAAAGGAGAATGAAAAATGAGAAATCAAAAAGGTTTTACGTTGATCGAAATCATCGCCGTGCTGGTAATTTTGGGTATTCTGGCGGCGGTAGCAATCCCGAGGTATATTGATCTTCAGGAAGAAGCAAGAACAAGGCAGCTGCGCAGGGTTTTGTTGCGGCAGCTCAATCTGGTATTTCTTTGGGTTACGCATCACATTTATTGGGTAACGCAAGTGCCCCAGCAGGCCCTTTAGCTGCATGCGCACTCGTTGAGGTTTCATGTCCTGATGGCAATTGCAGTGTGTCATGTGACGGCGCTGATTGGACTGTTACTAGTGTTAACATTACAGCAAACTATGGTGCCCAGAATGCGACTGGATTTTGGAATCGCCCATAAAGGTTGAGAAAAGAGATTGAGGCTATAAAAATTTCTTAATCAATGAAAAAATGCCGGAAAGCTATATAGCTTTCCGGCACATTTTTTTAAGTGGATATTTATGCTATTGGTAAAAAAATTAACTTTGCCCGCTATTTATACTGATTATTTAGATAAAAAAGATGCTCTATTTATACTTAATTAATTGATATTCAGACTTTCAGGTGCGTAAAATGAACCAACAGGACTTGAATACACAACAGCGTTTTACCCGGTCGCTAATACTGTTGCTTTGTTTATCTGCGTTGCTTTTTACCTGCCTGCGGGTTTTAAGCCACGGATACTTTCCCGGTGATGACGCTCTGCGTCATGTGGCCTTTGTAATCTCCGGAAAGACCTGGGCCGATATTCTGGTCATACGCCCGGAGATAACAATGGATAGCCATCCGGGCTGGCACGCTATTTTGGCTTTTTTTCAGACATTAACCAGAAGCGATAAATCAGGCTTAATCAATTTCTCTGTTATCTTTCTTTTCCTGTCATTTAGTATTCCCGCAGTTTTTTATTTTCGCAGAGGCGAGGCGTGGATTGCGGCACTGTCGTTGTCTTCTATCTTTTTCTTTGGTTCAATCTATAGAATATTTTACGGAAGGCCTTTTATCGTAAGTATGATAGTGATCCTGCTGTTTTGTTTTTTATGGGAAAAAATCCGGGATAAGAAAAATCCTTGGCCGGAGCTTATTGCTTTTACCCTGCTTGCAGCTTTAGCCACCTGGATTCACGGAACATGGTATCTTTATACACTGCCGCTTCTGGCGTTAGTTATAGCCAGGCAGTGGAGGGTTTTTGTGCTCATGTTCGGAGCTATAGCGGCAGGTATTCTCGGCGGAGCGATTATTACAGGCAGCCCGTTGGCTTTTCTACACCAGATGCTTTTCCACGCATTGGAGGCGTTTGGGAAAAATGATTTTCAGCGACAGTTGGTTACTGAATTTCAGCCGTTTTCCGGTGAATTTATTGTTTTTTTTCTGGTAGGCGGTCTCTTATTTTGGCGTTGGGCAAGAAACCAATGGAATTCTAATGTTGTGGACAACCCGATATTTTATGTCATTGTGGTAGGCTGGATTATGGGATTTATTGCCGGTAGGTTCTGGTCGGACTGGGCGTGGCCCGCTTTGGCCTTTTGGGTGGCCGGAGAAATTCAAACATTACTGGAGTATTACATGGGCCTATTTAGTTGGAAGCGTCTCGCTCTTGCGGCTGTCTTTTGTCTGGTTCTTGTGCTGGCGGTTACAAATGACCGCGGTAGCCGCTGGTCCGGTACGGTATCGGATTGGCCGGATATGGAAAATACCGCACACCGCTCGTGGCTTCCCGATGAAGGAGGCATTCTGTATAATGATAGCATGAGTCTTTTTTATCAGTTGTTTTATCACAATCCTCAAGGGCCGTGGCGTTATACTCTGGGCTTTGAGCCCGTATGGATGACACAAGACAATTTGAAAATATACCGCCACATCCAGCTCACTAGAAGCAAAAATGAAAGTTATTTACCCTGGGTAGAAAAAATGACAAAAAATGATAGGATGATGTTGGTGCGAAATTCCAGACCGGATATTAAGGGGCTAGAGTGGAATGAAGTAACGCCGACAATATGGAGCGGTAAGCTAAAGTAAGAAGTAATATGTGAATAAAAAGCAAAATATTTCAGTTAGGAGACAAAAATGATTAATAATCAAAAAGGTTTCACGCTGATTGAAGTTATTGCCGTGCTGATAATTTTGGGCATTCTTGCCGCAGTGGCGATTCCGCGATTTACTTCAGTACAGAATGATGCAAGAAGAGCCGCCGCGCAGGGTGGTGTTGCGGCCGCCCAGTCAGCTATTTCTCTGGGTTACGCGTCTTATTTGTTGGGAAATACCACTTATTCCGGTCCTGATGCGGCTTGCGCATCAGTTATTCTTAGTAGTCCGGGTGGTGTAGAATTTAATATTACATGCACGGGTAGCGCGTGGAATCAGAATAGTGAAATAACGGTTACATATGGCGGTCAGGTAGCTACGGGTAACTGGATAATTCCTTTATTGTAAATATGAAATTGCTTATTTGATATTAATTACAATGGAGCAGAAAGAAACGGCACAAATTGTCGCTCAGGTTTTAAATGGCGACAGGCAGGCCTTCGCCCTATTAGTTGAAGAATACAAATCCCCAATTTATAATTTAGCTTATCGCATGACTTCAAACACACAGGATGCAGCCGATTTAACGCAGGATATTTTCATCCGCGCCTACACATATCTGTGGCGCTACAATCCGCGAAAGAAGTTCTTTACCTGGCTTTACACAATAGCGCTAAACACGATTAGAAATCACATAAAAAAAAGTAAGAAATATATTAACGCGCGATCTCAAGACTTGCAAGAACGGCAATTTTCTGAAAATCAAAATTCATCTGATGCACAAGATATTAATATTTATCTATCCGAGCTCGACGTGGAAACACGTGCGTTTATAGTCATGAAGTATGTGCAGGAGCTGTCTTTTGAAGAAATCGCGCAAATTACAGGCAAGGCTATCAGCGCGGTAAAGATGCGCATCTACAGGGGCCTCGAAAGTTTGAGAAAAACGATAAAATAATGTTAAAACGACACATGATAATAAACAATTAAAACGAAAAAACAGCAACATAGAAAGATTTTATAAGGAATATGCCCTATTGATTAACTGTAAATTTAGGAGTATATTACAAACCAACAATTTGAGATGCGATTGTTTAATTAAACTGTATGCAAATCATCAGGAGCTTCTTTATAGACAGGTCGATCTTTAAAAACAAAATCAACATCGATAAAGAGCTGATCAACATACTGCTCCTTGTCGCGCTTGCCTGCTTTATTTATTTCTTCATTCTCAATCAGAGAGCCTTTCTTAACATTTTTTATTTACCCGTTTTGCTCGGCGCTTATTTTTTAGGCAAACGTTACGCGGTAATATCCGCCGTATTTGCCGTAATCATCATTTTTTTCTTTGCGTATTTTTTCCCTCAAAGCTTTGGCGCGCCGCCCGCCAGCCAAACCGAACTGTTTAAATGGCTGGATCTTATTACCTGGGGACTATTTCTTATTTTTACCGGTTATTGCATGGGAATTCTCTACGATAAAAAAGAGCAAAGCAAAAAAGAATTACAAAAAACATACAGCGGCATTATTGAAATGCTGTCTTTGGTAATTGCTTCCGCGGATAATTACACGCAAAGCCATTCACAGCGTGTATCTCAGATTGCGGTAATGATCGCTCGTCATATGAAACTTGACCCGATTCAGGTGGAAAATATCCGCGTCGCCGCGCTGCTGCATGATTTGGGGAAAGTAGGCGTAAGCGAAGATCTTCTGTTAAAAGCCACCGCTTTAACAGCGCTGGATAAAGTGGCGCTGCGCAAACATCCATGGATGGCTGTTAATATGTTAGAGCCTTTGGGAGAAACTCTAAAAGACATAATTCCCATAATCCTGCATCATCATGAAAAATTTGACGGCAGCGGTTATTATAAAACCGTTTCGGAGGATATACCGCGGGGTGCAAAAATCATCGCTGTGGCCGATGTCTATGATGCTCTGACAACCGACCGGCCGTATCGCAAGGCATTCAGCCCGCTTCAGGCAAAACAGGAAATTCTTGCCAATTCTGGAACAGATTTTGACCCTAAAGTTGTGGAAGCGTTCAATCAGATATTTTCATATATCGAAGCAGATAGATTTCTTGCCCATTCCGCCTGATTATTCGTTAATCTTTTTGTGACTAATTTGAGGTCAATGTTGTATATACTATATAAAGGAGTTAATGAAAAAATGCTTTGTTGTCTTTGCGAGAAGTCCGAAGGACGACGAAGCAATCTCATAAATTACTGAATATTTTAAGATTGCCACATCCCGACAAGTCGGGATTCGCAATGACACAGAATAGGAAAAGATGCAAAAGTATAAAGATATTATAGACGTAATTAATAAGCAGGAAGCAATTTCCCCGCCGGATGATATTGTCCAAAAAGTTATGGCCGGGGCACGGAAAGCCGAAGATAGTTTTCAATATAAATTATATCGCTTCTTATTCCAGCGCCATCAGCTAAGCCCCGATGCCAAAGGCATTCTTTCCGGCAACATAGTTTCGCCGGTTCAATGTTTCTTTTTGTTGTTTATCGTTGGTTTATTTTATCTGCTTCTGGGATTGTCTCTAATTTTCGGAATGAGGGATTTTCTGGCAAATACAAACATTAATCTGTGGCTGCGCATTCAGCCATACCTTGCGGTAATCAGCGGTCTTTTTATTATATATTTGGCTTTCTTTATAAAGAAAAAACCGCAAGCAATCATTTTTGCCAAATACGGAATAATTGCACATGGCATTTTTATAATTATCAATGCTTTGATTTTGGAATTTATTCTTGTTTTTCCCGTGGCATTAGCTTTTACATTAACGCTTTCGGCGCTGGCTGTTTTTTTAGGAATATTGCTGGTGAGTTCAATGCATAATTATATCAAAGCTGGCTCAGCTAATATGAGGGGGCAACTTGCGCAAAATATTTAGGGTGTCACAAAAAGGTTTTACTCTTTTAGAGATCATCGCCATGCTGGTGGTTCTTGGAATTCTTACAGCGGTGGCGGTAAGCCGCATAAATAATTTTGACGCGGAGGTGGTTACCGGGGCGGATACTTTAAAAGCGCATCTGCGTTACGCGCAGACTATGGCGATGAATTCCAATCCTAACGCTCCCAGCGATGCGACAGTCTGGGGGATAAACTGTAGCGGCTCTACTTACTGGCTTTTTAATGGCACAAATCCCGGCGACAATATTACAATGTCTGCCGGAAGGATGAATATATTAATCCAGACAGAACAATAAATCTTACACAAAAGAAAATAAGCATTACTTCTTTTACAGTATTTTTTGATAATCGCGGAATTCCGTATTCAGCTTATTCGGGAACGACATGGGCCGGGAACACGCGATAACGGTCAGTCCGGCAAGCGGCAGTGGAGCAACCGTTACGATAACTATTACACCCTTTACAGGATACGTGCCATGATAAAGATAAATAAACGCGGATTTACGCTTATTGAAGTCATTGTTACGATAACGCTTATTGCTATCGCCGCGGCGCTTTTTGTGGCCTACATCGGCACATCTTTTACGCAAAGCCCCGTTTCTTCCGGTATGGTAGCCAAACAATACGCGTTGATCCAGCAAATGGAATTAATTACCAGCCAATTATCGTCACGAAATAAGCAACGGAACATTAAATTTAACTAATTTTGAAACTCTTATGTCGATGGTAATCCATTTATTCATTCTTCTGATATTATTTTACGAATCTAGACAAGTGGTACCTACCTAACGCAGCAGGTTCTTGTTGTCACGCTCAAGGACGGAGACCAGACGGTTATGAGCATATTTACGCAGTAGGTGTAAAATGAGGATTATTAAGAAAAATAACCAATCCGGATTTACGCTGGTTGAAGTTATTGTTGTTCTGGTAATTGCTGGGCATAGTTGTCGTGGGGCTAAGCGGAGCCATTATTTTCGGCGCGCAGCATTTTATCTTTGCGCGTGACGCAAATCAGTTATCACAAAAGGCTCAGCTTGCGATGGCAAGGATGAAAAGGGAATTGGTTGATGTAAAAAGCATCAGCGCTGCAGGTGCCACATCCATACAATATACTTTGTCCACGGGCGGAGAATATTCAATTTCATTATCCGGCACGGCAATAAACATGCAGGGAATAAATCCGGCAATTGCCGCGCAGCCGCTAATTGATGGGCTGGCGGCAAGCAAACGGTGGTCAAAATTTATTTACCTACAGCAAATCGGACGGCAACGCCTGGACAATCTCCGATTCGATAAATGAATTGGCTCAAATCCAGGTTATTATCGTTTTGGCTTGCAGGGACAGCACGAATTTAACTTTTCAGACATCAATCAATCCGCGGCGAAACGGCTGTTCCTTCTGTGCCGAGGCTGAATTGAAAAATATCAGGATATAAAATATAATGTCATATATAAAAAATATGAAAAAAATCAGGCCAACAGGAGCTACTTTAATAGCTGATTATCGTCACCATGCTGGTGATGGCGGTTATCGGCGCGGCCATATACTCCCTGACTTACACGGCCACCTCTTAATCAGGTTGTCGCGCAGAGTGCGGCAAAAGCATTTTATATAGCCGAATCAGGGCTGCGAATTGCGGCTAGTGAATATAAGGCATCCGCCAGATAAAAATACAACGATTATCAGCTTGCACAGTAAGACTTTCCCCATGCCAAACAATCAGGGTAGCTGTTCAGTCGAAATTTATCCTTACTGGTTTTACGCGCGAGATGCTTACGGTGTGAACTGCTTCAATAACACTTTACTTACCGGGCGATATACCGCGTGTGGATGAAGTGGCACAGACGCGATAAGTTTGTTTGCCGATGGCAATCTGAAGATTAAAGGCAGGATTCCGGCGTGGTAGCTGTTTTCAGCAATGCCGCCATTGGAAGCTTTCAGAGCCCCGGCGGTACACCTGTTACTTTCACCTTAAGCACACCTTTTAGTGTGGCTATTGCCGTAAATGATCAATTTTATATAGGTTATAACTACACTTACCTCGGCGGCAGCGCCAAATTCAGGGTGGCGATTTAATTCTCAATATAAATCCGGCGGATAACAATGATGATACGGCAAAAATATTTCCGCCCGGCAAAGGCAGCTTTTTTGTGGATAGCGGCGGTGTTATTTCCCAGTATGCTTATGATCAACGAATTATTACACACTTCCATCCCGCATACCGGTACATTAACCAATATGCAGGCGGTGCCGGGTGCTCCCGCGCCTGTCTGGCCTGTAACCATAAGCAATACGCGATATACATGGGTAAAAGTCTAGGTTTTAGATCAACCGCAGACTTACGGTGATTAAGTGGAAAATGATTATGGAGGCATATAAAGATGAAAAAGATAAAATTAATTTTTCTTATAATAGTCATTATCTTCCTATCTACGGCGACTTGTCTGGGCTGCCCAAAAAACATTTACTACTTATACCTGGGATAGCGATATCGGCGTTGTAGCTTCTAGTGGTGGTGGTGGGCCATTTGATCCGCCGGAGGCTTAGATCCTATTGTAAGTGATGAGGATGACCCTATTATTGTGGTTGATCCGGAAACGGGAATTATTAATTTCTTCACAGCATAGATAGACGCTTCGGGAGCTATTTGGTATGGAGGAACAACCACTGGATGTAATCCTTGTACTTTGGGCATGTGCCCTTTTGGCCTTGGTTTTCGCGCTTATTTTGAATTTAAATTTACTACAACGGATACCTCAACTAACAGCACTACCTATGGCGATGGTTTTAATTTTATCATAGCTAATGCTTCCAATAATGATATTAGTAAAAGAGGCGGTTCGCCTAATGCATCAGGTAGATATGGGAGAATTAATTGGTTATGCTGGTTCAGGCAATACTTCCCCCACCTCAGACTCAGAGCCAATGGCAACACCACCGCTGGATGGTTTAGGCATTGAACCTCCCAAGATCGGCTATTGAGTTTGATACTTATCCGCAATACCGGAGCCATACACATATAATGGTTGCAGCGGAGGCAGGCAGGACAATGGTAGTAATAACCATGTATCATTAATGTTTTGGGGCCAAAATCTAGCGGGCAATTGTAATGCGAGCTCCACTGCGGGTAATACTTTCCCACAGGCTAGTTTTGATGACAACATCCATCGAGTTGGTGATGGGACTACATCAAATCCTTATAATTCAGCGGCAAGCGGCAATGGCTCTGGATTAGGCGGTTATTACGAAAGAGCGCGAGATCCACATACAACTGGCTGGAAGACGGCCAGTGGCATCGTGCCCGCATTGAAGTTATCAGAACGCCATCATCGGCAACATACCAGGTCAAAGCATGGATTGATTGCGAATCGTATAATTCACCCTATACGGCTTGTCCCGCCGGTGAATTTGTTTATTTTCAAAATGTTCTTAACCCTTATGATAATAGCAGTTATCTGCCCAAGATAAACAGAACGCAGCAGTCTGAGCTGGAACGTTTAATCCATGCTGAATGAGATTATTTTTGGTTTTACCGTCGCCACCGGAGGAGCAACACAAAATATTCTGATTAATAATTTTGCCATTTATTTTCCCACTGTTTCGATCGATCCAACAAGCAGGACTCATACTTACTCCTCCGCAAGCGGGCAGACCGTCAGCGTAACGGCAGCAGCTGGCTCTTGCGCCTGGACGGCGGTAAGTAATAATCCGTGGATTACAATTACCGGCGGTAGCCAGCGGGACAGGTCACGGCACGTTACCTACAGCATTACCGCCAATAACGGCCCCGAGAGAACGGGTACGATAACTATCGGCGGTCAGACATTTACAGTTACTCAGGACTGCATACACTTGTCCTGCGCTTTCCATCACCACTCCGGCACCAGCTAATGGAAGACATGGGGCAGTCTTACTCGACAACCGTATCGGCAAGTGGCGGCAGCGGAACGTTGACATACTCCCTTACCGGAGGGTCGTTGCCGACCGGATCTGACCCTCAATCCAAGTACCGGCGTCATTAGCGGCACGCCAACGGCGGCGGGGAATATGGAATAATATCAGAGTGACGGTGACTGATAGTTGTTCGCCAGCAGCACAGACGGCTGAGACTGGAAACTTCAGCATAAGAATTCTGTATGATCCTTATAGGGTATATGCTGGTACGACCATGTATTATCAAGCGGCGGATGTCAAACCTTAAGTAGCGGAAGCTACTACAATCTCTATTACGATGACTCTGTCACGTTCTATCGTATGAGACGGTTGTTCGGGCAGTACCATGACGGTAACATATTCACAAGCCGCGACAACAGATGCTGACAATGACGGAATGGTAACAGTTACCAGATCTGGAAACACTTGGGACTTGGAGGATCGTTAAGGTAAGGAGCGATGATCTGAATTATAACGATGCGATGAATGTGGATATTGCGATAAATGGTGGTAATTCTGATTGCCAGGTTAATTTCACTGGCAATCATACAGCCACCGATGATTAATATGGTTAATAAGTTTAATTAGCTTAGTAATTTCTGCTGGTTTCCGGTTTAAACTAAACCTTTAGCTTAAACCGGAAACCCTACCATCCTTTTTCTTGACGTTCCCGCATAGATAGTTTATGCGATAAAACTGTCTAAAAATAAGGCAAGAAAATTTATTTTGGAGACTAGTATTATGCGCGCTGAAGCGCAGGTTAAAAACGATAATGTTATGCATTCCCAGCTTCTGGATATCCGCGATAAAAATCTGGTTATCAAGGAAGTGAAGCATGTTATATCAATGATTAATCATAAATTTATTTTTAATCATTTTGACAAGCCTTCCTTGATGTGGAAAAGCTGTTCCACGGCCAATATCCGGGATACCGCGCCTGCAATACCGATTATCATGATTTTCAGCACACACTGCATGTTTTGCTGGCGATGGCGCGCCTGCTGCACGGAGCGTCTGTTGAAGGAATAAAGTTTACCGATAAAGAAATCAATATTGGTTTAATCAGCGCCCTGATGCACGACGCCGGCTATATTCAGTCAGAAGACGATATTCGAAGGCACCGGCGCCAAATATACGCTCATGCACATCAAAAGGGGAATACAGTTTGTCCAGAATTATTACGAGAAAGATAGCTACTTCAATGAAGACCTGGAAAACTTCAGCGATATCATAAATTGCACGGGCTTGAGCATCAATATTGAAGATATAAAATTTGCGTCGGCAAATATGGAAATGTTGGGCAAAATGCTGGCCACCGCGGATTTAATGGGGCAGATGTCGGACAGGTTTTATCTGGAAAAACTGATTCCTTTGTTTAAAGAGTTTGAAGAAGGCAAAGTTTCGGGGTTCGCCACTGAACATGATTTACTAAAGAAAACATCCAATTTTTATCATGTTACCAAAACCAGGATGGAAAAAGATTTAGGCAATGTCAGCCGGTTCATGCTTGCTCATTTCAAAACAAGATGGCGGATAGAAAGAAATATTTATCAGGAAGCAATCGATAAAAACATAAATTACCTGCGGTTTGTGCTCAAACATAACGAGAAAAGCATCGGTATTTTTCTGCGCCGCAACTCCGTAACAATTCAGTAAATAATTTTCATAAATCTCCGGTTTTTCAATGCGTGTAATTCATTGACTTTTTTCATGTATATGCTATCTTTCTGCATATTTTTCCAATGACCAAAGGAGGTAAAGATACCTTGAAAATATCCGTCAAAAAGGGAAACCTGGCCGAAGTTAAAACCGAAGCCGTTATTGTTGCATTGTTTGAAGAAAATAAAAAATTGTTTGGCTTGTCTTATGATGTCGATGCCAAATCCCAGGGTTTAATCAGTGAACTAATCAGCAACGGTGATTTTGAAGGAAAGGAATCTCAGGTATCCGTCATTTACACCCGTGGCTTGATTCCGGCAAAGAGAATTGCCGTTGTCGGTTTAGGTAAGACAAAAGAATTCAAACTGGATAAACTGCGCGCCGCCTACGCGAAAGTAATGCGCCATCTTCGCGATATAAATATCAAAGAAGCGGCAACGGCATTAGATTTCAATATGCTTCCCGGCCAAAAAGAAAAGCTCGCGCAAGCCGCTCTGGAAGGAGCTGTTTTAGGGCTTTATCAATACACGCCGTTTAAAACAGTAGATAGAGATAATATCAAAGATATTAAACAGCTGGAACTAATCGCGAAAAATGAAGATTATGCTCTGCTTGGCGATATAGCAAAAAAGACGTCCATAATCACGGACGCGGTTTATTTTGTCAGAGATCTTGTTTCCGCGCCGGCCAATGAAATGACGCCAAGCATTCTGGCGCAAAAAGCGCGTGAAGTCGCCCGGCGGAAAAACGTTAGCTGCAAAGTTCTGGATAAAGCCGCCATGAAAAAATTAGGCATGAACGCTCTTTTGGGTGTTGCTTCCGGCAGCGCGCAGGAACCGAAATTTATCATTCTGGAATATTCAGGCGGCAAAAAAGGAAGCGCGCCGATTGTGCTGGTCGGCAAAGGCCTCACCTTCGATAGCGGCGGTATCAGTATAAAGCCCGTCGGAAAAAATGGATGAAATGAAAACAGATATGTCCGGCGGAGCGGCGGTTATCGGCGCGATAATGGCCGCCTCTGATCTGCGACTGCCGCTTAATGTTGTCGGACTGATTCCCGCCACGGAAAATATGCCCAGCGGAACCGCGCTGAAACCCGGCGATATTTTAAAATCATATTCAGGTAAAACTATTGAAATTGTAAATACGGACGCGGAAGGCCGTCTGATATTGGCTGACGCTCTGTCTTACGCCTCTAAATTTAAACCACAGGCAATCATTGATATCGCCACGCTTACCGGGGCGTGTGTAATTGCCCTGGGAGATGATGTTACCGGAATGCTGGGAACAGATGAAAAATTAAAAAGCGAAATATATGAAGCCGCGCAGGCAACCGGCGAACTTGTCTGGGAGCTGCCGCTTTGGGATTTTTATTCCGAGCAGATAAAAAGCGATATCGCCGATTATAAAAATAGCGGCGGAAGGGCAGCGGGCACAATCACCGCCGCGGCATTTTTAAGCAAATTTGTCGGCGATTTTCCCTGGGCGCATCTGGATATAGCAGGCCCCTCCTGGCTTGATAAAGATAAACCGTATATTCCCAAAGGAGCTTCAGGCGTGCCGATGCGCCTTTTGGTTGATTTTTTAATTAACCGGACAAAAAAATAGAAATCTTGCGGTATCAAGAAAAACATTTCAGCGTTTCGCGCTTCAAATAATCCTCTTATTTCAGGCTGTTTAAAATGGCGCTTCTGGAAATAAAAGATTTAATGACGGTTTTCGATACGGCGCAGGGTAGAATCAAAGCCGTGGATTCGGTATCGCTTAGCGTCGATTCCGGTGAAACACTGGGTATTGTCGGTGAATCCGGCTGCGGCAAAACAATGCTGGCACTGTCTATCATGCGTCTGGTGCCCGGCATCGGAAAAATCATTCAGGGAGAAATATTATTTTCCGGAAAAAATCTGCTGACGCTTTCTGAAAATGAAATGCGCGAAAAGCGCGGCAGTGAAATATCCATGATATTTCAGGAACCGATGACGTCTTTAAACCCGGTTTTCCGCATAGGCGAGCAAATCGCGGAAGCAATAAGACTCCATAAAAAATTATCCGCTAAAGATGCCATGGCGCTCGCCATCAGGCAGTTGGGAGAAGTGGGGATTCCGCATCCGGAAAAACGAGCGCGTGATTATCCGCATCAGCTCAGCGGCGGCATGCGCCAGCGCGTGATGATCGCGATGGCAATGTCCTGCGATCCCAAACTGCTTCTGGCCGACGAGCCGACAACCGCTTTGGATGTAACTATCCAGGCGCAGATTCTTGATTTGATATCTGATCTTAAAACCAAAAATCAAATGGCCGTGATTTTGATTACTCATGATTTAGGAGTTATCGCTCAAACAGCTCAAAGAATAGCCGTAATGTACGCGGGAAAAATTGTCGAAACCGCGCCCGCGGATAAAATATTTACTAATCCCGTTCATCCTTATACACGGGGTTTGATTGATTCAATACCTCAAACGGGTATCTCAGGTACAAAAGATATACCGGAATTTTTGAAAACAATTCCTGGTTCGGTTCCCAGTTTGTATGATCTCTCGCCGGGATGCAGTTTCTATGAGAGATGTTCCTTCGCGGATCAGCATTGCGCCCTGGTTGAGCCGCCGCTAGAGGGTATAGAGAATAAGCACTTTGTGGCATGCTGGAAATCAGCCCTATTATCAAAATAAGTTAATTTAAAATGACGTGAGTAAAGATGGCAGAAATACTTATAGACATAAAAAAGCTCAATAAAACTTACACAATTTCCGGTACTGCCCTAAATGATAAAAAAAGATTCATTAAAGCCGTAAAAGACGTTGATCTGCAGATATTTAAAGGGGAAACGCTGGGGCTTGTCGGTGAATCCGGCTGCGGGAAATCCACGCTAGCAAAAATTATAACCCTCCTGGAAAAACCGTCAACCGGAAGCGTCGATTTCCAGGGAGAAAATATCTTTGAGTATAAAAAAGAAAAGCTCAAACAATACCGGCGCAAAGTGCAGTTGGTATTCCAGGACCCCTATTCATCTCTTAACGCGCGCAGATCAGCATTGTCTATTATAACCGAGCCGCTGGTTATTCATAAAATCGGCGATAAAATATCGCGCAAAAAAGATGCGCTGGAGCTGATGGCGAAAGTCGGTTTGAGCGAACAGCAGGCTAACCGTTATCCGCATGAATTCAGCGGAGGCCAAAGGCAGCGCATAGGCATCGCGCGCGCGCTGATACTTCAACCCCAACTGATTATCGCGGACGAGCCGGTATCAGCGCTTGATGTGTCCATTCAGGCGCAAATTCTAAATTTACTCAAAGGTCTGAAAAATGAATTCGGGCTGACCTATCTGTTTGTTTCGCACGATCTTAATGTAATAAGGCATATGTCCGATCGCGTCGCTGTTATGTATTTAGGAAGAATTGTCGAACTGGCTAAAAATGAAGATATTTATAATAATGCGCTTCATCCCTACACGCGTCTTTTGCTTTCCGCCGTGCCTTCGCGAATTGCCGGCAAAGAAAATACAGTCATACAGATAAAAGGTGAGGCGACTACAGATATTGAAAAAGGCTGTAACTTTCAAAACCGTTGTTCTTATAAAAAAGAAATATGTTCAATGCAGGAACCGGATTTAAAAGAAATTGAAACTAATAAATATTGCGCTTGTCATTTTGCCGGAAAATTATAATGGAAAAAGTGATGGCAGAAGAAAAAATATTCATTGAAAATGGCAAACTGATAATCGAAGCCTTGCAACATAAATCAGCGTCCAGCCAGGGAGTGATTATTTGCCATCCTCATCCTCTGATGGGCGGATCAATGTACAATAATGTGGTCGAAGCGATTGTCCGCGCGTTTGCCGCGATAGATTTCACTACTCTAAGATTTAATTTTAGAGGCGTGGGAGCGAGCACTGGCAGTTACGATGAAGGCCGAGGTGAGGCTGATGATATTGTTTCAGTATATGAATATCTTAAGAAAGAAGGATTGTCGCAAATATATTTTGCCGGCTATTCATTTGGGGCTTGGGTAGGCGCAAAATTGCTGGAAGAAAAAGAAAATATATTTTCTCATACAACGTTAATTTCGCCGCCTGATAATCATTATACCTTTAATATCAATAAGTTAAAGAATGTTGTTGATTTAATTATTTGTGGTGATGCCGACGATTATTGCCAAATAAAAAATATTAAGAGTCAGTTAAAAGATGCGAAAACGGCAGTGGAAATAATCAGTGGCGCGGATCATTTTTATTCGGGTAAGGAGAAAGAACTAGAGAAAATCCTGCGTAAATATCTGGAAAAAGCTTAATGAAAATTATTAAAAAAATAGTTGATTTTGAAAATAAATGGTGCTAGGAAAAAAAACAATGTTAAAAGCCGCAATATTGTTATGAATTAAATGAGCGGCGGTTACCGGGATATTATTAGTGCCAAGTTATTGTGATAAAAAAATTAACCGCAAGTAATTCTTTAGTAATGAAAAGAATACGTGCGGTTTTTTTATTTTCTCGTTTTAATAAGCGGGAAAAATATTTTTGAAGGGGGGATTTTTAGTTTTGGCAGAAGGAAAAGTAAAGTGGTTTAATGAGAAGAAGGGGTTTGGCTTCATCGAAACAGATGAAGGCGGAGATGTTTTTGTTCATTATAGCGCCATTCAGGGAGCTGGATTCAAGACTCTTTACGAGGGTCAGAGAATCCGCTTTGATGTCGAACAGGGGAACAAAGGTCCCAGCGCAGCAAATGTTCAGCCGCTATAATAATTTTGATTGAAACAATTTAATTAACTGAAAATGCCCTGCGAACGCGGGGCATTTTTTATTGTTTAATCGCTTTGACGCAAAGCCTGAAATTAATCCAGGCAAAATTATTTCTCTAATTAATAATTCATAAATTATAGCGATAATATTATTAGACCTGAAAACGCTTTAATTCTTTTTTCGCGTAATAATGAGTAAGGAATAAGGCGAGAAGGTTGGCTATGGGAATCGCCATCCACGCACCGGTAATGCCAAAATATTTAGACAATATATAAAGCAAGGGTAGCAGCACTATTATGTCGCGGATAATAAAAATAAACATAGCCAAAGTTCCTTTTCCCAATCCCATAAACATATTTATGTAAACAAGCGTAGGCGCGATAAACAGAAGAACCATAACATAAATACGTAAAGCCGGAACAGCAATTGATGTGAGAGCGGGATCTTGAGAAAACACGGCAACAATAGAATCAGCGAAAATTATAAGCATCGTAGTGGAAACAACGGCGATTGATACAGATACCTTTATGGTAACCGAGACAGATTTAGTCAGTCTTTGATATAATCTAGCTCCCTGGCTGTATCCGACAATCGGCAGAAGGCCGAAACCGATGCCGTATAAAATCATCATTACCAAACCGTTTACCCTAAAGCATATCCCCAGAGCGGCAATAGCGTTGGCGCCGTATTGGGCTAAAACATGATTATAAAAGATTAAGACTACGCTGATAATTAGATGAGAAATTATGGATGGAAATCCGGTAGAATAAATGGCGCGCATGATCGGTATATTGGGGAATAAATATTTTTTTTGAACATTATATTTTGAAGATTTCAGGCAAAGAAAATTCACGGAAAATAAAAAAGAGATAAATTGCGCGAAAAGAAAAGCTAACGCGGCGCCTTTAATCCCCATTTCCGGAAAAATCCAAAAACCAAAGATTAAAAAGGGATCAAGAACAGCGCTAATTACAGAAGAGACTAAAACAACATACATCGAAAGAAGAGGCCTGCCCTCCGCGCGCAGTAAATTATTGGACATCATAGAAAAGAGCAAAAATGGAGAACTGAAGGAGATAGTCAGAAGATATTGCCTGCAAAGAGGCAATATATCGTTCGTGGCACCGAATATTAAAAGAATACGCTCATCGAAAAGGAAAACAGTAATAATTATTAGTAAGCCGAAGGAAAAGGATAGAAAGAATATTTGCCCGGCGGTTTGTTTGGCGGCTATGTCTTTGCCGGCCCCAAACATTCTTGCCGAAAATGAAGCCGCTCCCACGCCTGTGCCTACGCCAATAGCCGCGAAAATCATTTGAATGGGGAAGCAAACGGTAAGAGCAGCCAAGGCCTCAGAGCTGAGGCGCGCTAGCCAGAATGAATCGATAAAATTGTAAACGGACATGGCCATCATCGCGATAATTGACGGCCAGCTCATTTTTAGAATAAGAGGCAATATAGCCTCTTTACCCAAATCTATGCGTTTAAGCATTTTCAAACCGTTACTGGCAAAATATTGCTGGAAAATATGATCATTAAACTATATTTAACTACATGCTGTATAATATATTTTCAAGGTAATAATAGTTATGGCAAAGAACATGATCGTGATTCTGGGAGCTACCGCGTCCGGCAAAACTGCTCTTGCCGTTCGATTGGCTTATGAATTGAAAGGAGAAATAATATCCGCGGATTCCCGCCAGGTTTATCGGGGAATGGATCTGGGTACGGGTAAAGATTTAAATCAATATGTAATTTATGAAAAAAAAATCAATTATCATTTAATAGACGTTGTAGATCCACGGGATGAATTCAGCCTCTTTGATTTTCAAAAACAATTTTATGAGATATTTACTGATTTGCGGCAAAAAAATATATTACCGATTATGGTAGGTGGAACAGGTCTTTATCTGGAGGCTGTGCTGACCGCGTACGATCTGCCTATCGCGCCGCGCGATGAATCATTGCGCAAAGAAGTTATCCGTAAAATCTAAACAAGACCTTCAGGAGATGCTTTTGTCTTTAAAACCGAATGTCCATAACAAAACTGATCTTGAAGATCAGGAAAGGCTCATTAGGGCGATTGAAATTGAATTGGCCAGAAATAATGCCGCAAACAAAATTTATAAACCGGATATCGATGCTGTTGTATTCGGTATCCGCTGGGAAAGAAAGGTTCTGCGCCAGCGTATCACCAACAGGCTAGAGGAAAGGCTCAAACAGGGAATGGTCGAGGAAGTTAAATCATTAAATGAACGAGGAATATCCTGGCAGCGCTTGGAGAGTTTTGGGCTGGAGTATCGATTTATCTCAATGTATCTGCAAAATAAAATTAATTATGAGGAAATGACACAAGAACTTAATACGGGAATTCATCAGTTTGCCAAAAGGCAGGAAACCTGGTTTCGCCGGATGGAAAAGAAAAACATTACAATAAAATGGATAAACGGCGATGACTACGATACTTTGAAAGAACACGCTGTTAAATATCTGAGATGAATAAACAATCTCTTATTTCCGATTACCTGAAATTATATGCCGCGGATAAAAAATGGCAACTGACCAGTGCCAATAAAGACGATTTTTCTTCTGCGGTTGTTATACCGGTTTACGCGGAGAGAGAGTCGATATTTTCAACATTAAGCTCACTAGCCAAGAATCCCGCTTCTTTTTTACGCGACTCGTTGGTGATTTGTGTCCTTAATAACAAAATGTCTTCACCTGCCGAAGATAAAAATAATAATCGGCAAACAAAAAAAATTATTGATTCAATAATAAGAAAAAAGTCACTCGATGAGTTTAAATTAAAAAATAATATCTACGAAAATTTACAAATAATTGCTGATTCAGAAATTAAACTCGCTTATATAGATGCCTGCTCAGCCGGGTATGAGCTGCCGGATAATACAGGTGGTGTGGGATTGGCCAGAAAAATCGGTATGGATGCGGCGCTTCGTACGTGGCAAAAAGAATCTTTAAACAATAAATTAATATTAAGCCTCGATGCCGATACTTTGGTTCAGGATAATTATTTATCGTCAATAAAAGAATATTTTACAAAAAAAGTAAAAACAGCAATTGTGAGATATGAGCATCAAATGCCGGAAGCTGAAGAAGAAAAAGCGGCAATCATATCCTACGAAATA
Source organism: uncultured delta proteobacterium (assembly GCA_963813455.1). Taxonomy (GTDB): domain Bacteria; phylum Desulfobacterota; class Syntrophia; order Syntrophales; family Smithellaceae; genus UBA4810. The sequence goes on along the minus strand of CAWEZF010000012.1, from coordinate 142,504 downwards.
TTTTTGCGTTATTGGGTTTTGGCTCTGCGCTACGCTCAATCGCCTTACGCGTATCATTCCATCGGCTCTACGATTATTACCACGGCTCAGGCTTATCTGAGTGTAAGAGGAATGAATAAGAAACAAGCGGGAGAAGATTTTTATTTTTTAGGAAAACTCGCGAAAATCGGGAAAATTAATTATCTGCAGCAAACATGTGTTTATCCTTCGGCGCGCGCCTCAAGGCGCGTCCCTTTTGGTACAGGTAAGAGCATACAACAATATTTGTCCAGTGATTCTCAGAACTACGTAACGTATGACGCTGATGTATTTTCCATTCTTGCTTGCTTCATTGATCTTATAAAGAGAAATATAGAATCGCCATCCTCTGATATTTTGGCAAAAGCAAAAGAGATCGATCCGTTACTGAAAATATTTCTTGAAAGTTATAATTTTGAATCATTCTGGTCAAAATTATTGAATAGGACAAAAGATGAAAAAGTTCGCTTAAAACAGTTTCACCATTGGTTTGACGCGTTTAAAACATTGAAATTAATAAATTATTTAACAAGGCAAAGATATCCGCGGGTCAATATATTCGACGCGTTACAAAAATTATCTACCATGGCGCAAATTGAGAAGATGAATATTTCTTCATTAGATACCATACCGGTGCTTGATCAGCAGATGACTATCCTGTGGAAGTTGAGGCAAATAACATAAAAATAATGGGTATATATGGCAGATAATCTTCTTGACGGATAGACCTTTTACGTATAATTTGATCAACAAAAAGTATAATTATTGCGGGAGGTAATTAATGAGAGGGAAAATTTATTTTGCTTTAATCGCGTTGCTATTAATAATTGTTTTTACGGTAGGCTGCAAAAAAGATAGTGACGTTAGAGAAACCCCCGCGACTGATACAATAGACCAGTCACAATCAATAAGAGACAAAATTGTTTTTGATACGGAAAATAAGTTACCACCCGATATCGCAGTAAGCGTGGACGGCAAAGTATTGAAAAAAGAGCAGCTGGAAAAACAAATTAATGATGTTTTAAAAACCTATAAAGATCAGATTCCTAAAGATAAAATTAAAGAAGCCCGCGTAAGTATAAAAACGCAGATAGTAGATAATTTTATAATTAGAACAGTTTTGGATAATGAAATAGAAAAGAGAAAAATAACGGCAGAAGACAAAGAAGTGCAAGATGTGGTGGATGATATAAAAGCTAATATTGAACCGGGCCAGAACTTTGAAGAATTTCTGAAGGCAAATAAGATGCCTTTGGAAGAGCTGAAAAAAAATATTGCATCAGATATCAAGATTAAAAAAATGATTACGCTTGAACTTAAGGGGAAAGAAAAGCCGACCCGCGGAGAAATCAGAAAATTCTATAATGAAAATAAGGAAAGATTCACTATCCCGGAAAGTGTTCACCTAAGGCATATTTTGATAGCCATAAATGAGAAAGATGATGATAAAATAAAAAATGAAAAGAAGGAAAAAATTGAAAATATTCGCCAGCAAATTGTGGACGGAGCTGATTTCGCGAAAGTTGCCAAAAATAATTCTGATTGTCCCACTAAAGAGAGCGGCGGAGATTTGGGAAGCATTACCAGAGGGCAGACGGTAAAACCTTTTGAAGATGCGGCTTTCTCCCAGAAAATTAAAGTACTTGGCCCGGTTGTCTCTACAGAATACGGTTATCACATAATTGAAGTGCTCGAGCGCAACCCGGAAAAGATAGTATCTTTAGATGACGTGAGAGAAAAAATATCAGAATATCTGGCACAGCAAAAGCAATCTGATGCCTTCGCGTCTCTTATGGATAGATTACGAAGTAAAGCCCATATACAGGTTAATTAATTATTGATTCTTAAAATTAATTAAGAGAATAATTATTATTTAAAACTGTGTTCATCATCCGGAAAAGTTGATTTTTTTACTTCCGCTATATAAGTCTTTACCGCATTTTTAATATCAGTGCTGAGATTGGCGTATTTTTTGACGAATTTCGGCGTCATTCTTTCATACATGCCCAGCATATCGTTTAACACCAGTACCTGCCCATCGCAGTAAACACCGGCGCCGATACCAATAGTGGGAATAGAAATAGCGCTGGTAATATCCTGGGCTAGCTTTTCCGGAACACATTCCAAAACAAGGGAAAACGCGCCTGCCTCTTCAAGAATTTTGGCATCAGACATAATTTTTTGAGCCGCGTCTTCTTTTTTGCCCTGCACTTTATATCCTCCCATTTGATGAATTGATTGTGGTGTCAGGCCAAGATGAGCCATAACGGGAATGCCGGAAGAGGTTATTTTATAAACTGCTTCGGATTGTTCTTTACCTCCTTCAAGTTTTACGGCCTGAGCGCCGGCCTCCTGGAGAAACCTTCCGGCATTAGCTAAAGCGTCCTGCGGTGAAATCTGATAAGACATGAAAGGCATATCCGCCACGATCAGCGCTTTTTGAGCGCCGCGGACAACGGCTTTGGTGTGATGCAGCATGTCCGCCATGGTGACCGGGAGCGTGTTTTCATAGCCTAAAACAACATTTCCCAGAGAATCCCCGACCAGGATAATATCGATATCAGCCTCGTCAAGAAGGGATGCCATGCCAAAATCATACGCGGTCAACATGGCAATTTTTACTCCATTTTCCTTCATTTTCTTTATATCCAGAATTGTTTTACGGTTAATCACATTTTGCGTGCTCATTAATTTACTCCTTTTAAAATATCAGTTATTAATTTAACGCGGCTGGGACCAATAGTGCCTTTTTGCCTGGCAAGTTTTGTTGTGATCATTCCCAGGGCGGAATATAATTGAACGAAGAGGGGTGCGTTAATTTTAATTGTTTTCATGTGTTTTTTAATTGTTCCCGTATCTCCCCGCGCAATAGGGCCGGTAAGGGCGTGGACAGAGCCCGAGCGTTGAATATTTTTAAGCGTACCGTAAACCAGTGGAAGATAGGCTTGCCTTGCCTGCTTTTCCTTGATGCCGGTTGCCTGATAAAGTGATTCAACCGCATGAAGAAGAGCAACCAGGTAATTGGAGGCAAAACAAGCGGCGGCATGATAAAGTGGTTTTTGTTTATCGGAAATGAAAAGAGGTATGCCCTTCAGATCGGCGACAATATTTTTTGCCGTTTGTCTGGCTTTACCGTTCGCGGTGATGCCGAAATAACTTTGCTCAATATTGGCCATGGCGTTTTCAATGGAAGAAAAGCTTTGCAATGGGTGAATGCTGCCGACAAAAGCGCCTGATGCAGTGGCGGTGTCCAGAAGATTGAGCCCACCGGCGCCGCTCATATGAAAAACAAATTTACCTTTTATATCAGGCAAGCGAGAAATATCCCGGCAGGCGGAAGATATGGCATCATCAGGAGTTGTAATGATCAGGCAGTCTGCCCGACCGATCTTGTCCAGGGATTTTTTGAAAGCATCGGCCTTAATATATTTTGCCGCTCTTTTTAATGAGGCGGGAGATTTATCACAGACACAGATGATGTTATTGCCGGCTTTTTTTAACAAAACGCCGATAGCTGTTCCCACCATACCCGCGCCGATAATGGCAAAGTTATATTTTGTTTTTTTACGAATTATTTGTTTTGCCGGCATAGTTTCCTCAAATTAAAAAGGTCTTCCGCGAAAGGAAGACCTGAATATTTGACGTCAAATTAAAATACCGTCTCAGTCAAGATTAGGGATCCAAGCGGTTGTGATTTCAATAACATATAAGAGGGAGCGGGTCAAACACTTTAATATATAAACAAACTTGTAATTGCTACCGCAGTTGGCTATAAAGCTAAATAAACATGAAAAAGATAGATTTGATGATTTTTGATTTAGACGGGACGCTTGTTTCCAGCGGAACTGACCTTGCAGTGGCTGTTAATTACACGCTCAAAGAATTGGGTTTGCCGCCAAGGCCGGAAAAGGAAATCATCGGCTTTGTTGGTGATGGTATAAGGAAGCTAATTCAGAGATCATTGGGTGATCTACGGGAAGGATTAGTCGATAAAGCCTTGAAAATATTCACTGATTACTACAGCGATCATCTTCTGGATAACACAAAGCTCTATCCTGATGTGCTGGACGTATTGAAGAATTTCGCGGACAAAACAAAAATTATTCTAACAAACAAGCGGTATGAATTCACTTTAAAAATAGTCAGAGGGCTAAATCTGGAAAACCATTTTAATGAAATAATCGGTGCGGATACGCTGCCTTACCAAAAGCCGGACGCTCGTTTAATCGATTATTTGCTGCATAAATATGAAGTGAAGAAGGATAAAACCGTAATGATCGGTGACGGCATTAATGATATTTATGTGGCAAAAAATGCCGGTATTATCAGCGCGGCATATTTAAATGGATTGGGTTCAAAGGATGATTTGCTTGCCGCGAAAGCTGACTACTATTGTGAAAGTCTATTGGAATTAAATTCGTTATTTATATGATTAGTAAAGTTAAAAAAACCATAGAAAAATATAATCTCCTTTGCCATGATGATAAAGTGGTGGTTGCTTTATCAGGGGGGCCGGATTCCGTCGCTCTGCTTGACTCTCTGGTCAAAATCGCCTCAAAGATGAATTTAAGTCTTTTTGTCGCTCACTATAATCACGGATTGCGCGGCAATGAATCGGAAAAAGATGAAGCTTTCTGCCGGAAGTTGTCTGAAAGTTATGGGTTGACCTTTTTTATGCGGACGAATGGACATTACAAAAAAACAAAAAGGTGAATCACCGGAAGAATTTTACCGGCGCAAAAGATACAATTTTTTGAATAAAGTGGCAAATAAAAATCAAGCCCAGAAGATCGCTCTGGGGCATAATTTACAGGATCAGGCCCATACTGTTTTACTGCGTCTTGTGCGTGGCAGTTCACTGGAAGGATTAAAAGGGATACAGCCAATTCGTGAAAACAAGTATATTCGTCCGCTGATAGAAGTTTCACGCCGGGAAATTATCGAATATTTATCGGAAAATAATATTTCTTATCGAAAAGACACTTCCAATAAAGATGAGAGGTATTTGCGAAATAAAATTCGCGCACGTTTGATTCCTTTACTAAAAAAAGAATTTAACCCGAAAATTGAAGAGGATTTGGCCCAAACCGCAAAAATACTTCGCGGCGAGGATGATTTTATAAAAACACATGTCGCCCAGGCGCTGCTCTCAGAATATATTATCAAAAATGAAACCGGTGTCAGCATGAAAATCGATTATTTGCTCGGTCTGCATGCAGCTCTACGGTCAAGGTTATTCAAAACAGTTTTGGACGATATGATAACGTCAAAGCAGGTTGTAACCTCAACACACATTAATAATCTGGAGAGTATCGTACAAAAGAACGTGTCCGGCAAAAGCGTTTCTTTGCCGGGGAGTCTTATCGCCAGGCGTGAGTACGATATCCTAATATTCGAGAGAAAAAAACCTATTAGAAAAAAAATCGAATATGAATATGAGCTTAAATTAGGTGGGTCTTTTTACATCAGGGAAAGAAATGTTAATGTTTTTTTAAAGAAAATGCGCCCGGGAAATACTGATTGCAAAGCTGATGATAAAATATATATGGATTTCGATAAATTATGCCTACCTTTGGTTTTGCGCAACAGAAGAAACGGAGATTGGATAGAGCCTATGGGCATGAAAGGACGGAAAAAAATAAAAGATTATTTAATTGATGAAAAAATTCCGCGCGTGTTTAGAGATGAAATAATGCTGATTGCCGACACTGATTCTGTCGTCTGGATTGAAAAGAAGCGTTTGAGCGAAAGAGTGAAAATTACCAGTAAAACAAGAAATATTTTAGAAGTCAGGATCATAGAGAATGAGAAAAATGACCGATTAGTCAAAAAGACAGGTAGATGATGAATATTCAGAAAATATTTGAGATAAATTGAATATTATTATATTGATAAATCAAACCTTAAAAGAAGGAGAAAATATTGAATCAATCTTCAAAAAATATCGCGGTTTTATTAGTAATGGTGCTTTTAGTATTGATGGTGTGGAACATTTTCAATCAACAGAAAGTCATTCAAAAAGATGTAATTTACAGTGAAATGCTGTCGTATTTGGAAAAAGGCGAGATTGCCGAAGTCACCATTCAGGGTGAAAGAATCAGCGGCAAATTAACCAACGGAAATGATTTTAGAACACACGCGCCTAAAGACGATCAATTAGTCGCGCAATTAAGGGAAAAGAATGTAAAAATTGCCGCCAGGCCGGCAGACGATTCTCCCTGGTATATGACGATTTTCATTTCCTGGTTTCCTTTTTTACTGCTTATCGGCGTTTGGATATTTTTTATGCGCCAGATGCAGGCCGGAGGCGGCAAGGCGATGTCTTTCGGCAAAAGCAGAGCACGGTTGATTACTGACAAATCAAAAAAAGTCACCTTTGCGGATGTTGCCGGCATTGATGAGGCGAAAGCGGAACTTGAGGAAGTCATTGATTTTTTACGCGACCCCAAAAAATACACAAAACTGGGCGGAAGAATTCCCAAGGGATTGCTTTTGGTGGGTCCTCCCGGCACGGGTAAAACTCTTTTGGCTCGCGCCATTGCCGGTGAGGCGGAAGTCCCTTTTTTGAGCATCAGCGGTTCTGACTTTGTGGAAATGTTTGTCGGCGTGGGAGCGTCCCGTGTAAGAGATTTATTCAGCCAGGCTAAAAAGAACGCCCCCTGCATTGTTTTTATCGACGAAATAGACGCGGTTGGGCGTCACCGGGGAGCAGGTCTCGGTGGAGGTCACGACGAGAGAGAACAGACGCTCAATCAGCTCCTTGTCGAAATGGATGGATTTGAGTCAAATGAAGGCGTAATTTTAATATCCGCTACAAACAGGCCGGATGTGCTCGATCCGGCGCTTTTGAGACCGGGAAGATTTGACCGGCAGGTTATTGTGCCTCTTCCGGACGTCAAAGGAAGAGAAAAAATATTTGAAGTTCACGCCCGCCACGCGCCAATCGCTGAAGATGTTAATTTTGCCATTTTGGCGCGGGGAACACCCGGAACTTCCGGAGCCGACATAGAAAATTTGATTAATGAAGCAGTTCTCAACGCTGCGCGGGCAAATAAAGACAAAGTCAACATGAGTGATTTTGAATTTGCCAAAGATAAAATATTGATGGGCACGGAAAGAAAGAGCATGGTAATCAGCGACCAGGAGAAGCGTCATACTTCATATCATGAAACAGGACACGCGCTGGTGGCGCGTCTCATTCCGGGAACAGACCCGATTCATAAGGTTACAATCATTCCCCGCGGTCGGGCGCTTGGTTTGACTCAGCAGCTGCCCATTGATGAAAAACATACTTATCCGCGCGAATATCTGGAAAATAACATTTCAATATTATTGGGCGGGCGCGCCGCTGAAGAATTGATTTTACATGATTTTACCACCGGCGCGGGCAACGACATCGAACGGGCGACAAATCTGGCCAGAAAAATGGTCTGTGAATGGGGTATGAGCGAAAAATTAGGGCCGCTTAGTTACGGTAAAAAGGAAGAACAGATATTTTTGGGGCGGGAATTCGCCACGCACAAGGATTACAGCGAAGAAACGGCAAAAAATATTGATGAGGAAGTTATGGCCGTCGTCATGCGAAATTATGAAAGAGCAAAGAAGCTCCTCGGCGATCATATAGATATTTTGCATAAAATAGCCGAGGAACTTCTGGTAAAAGAAGTGCTAAACGGTACAGAAATAGATGAACTAATTGGTGAGGCCTTGCCGCAAGGTAACTACGGCTAGTATTTAATATCCTTCTTGATGAATCATTTTTAAGCACATCAAAAAAGTTTACTTAATATTTATTCGTTAGGTTTATTATTGATGAGATCAATCAATATAAAAAGTTTATCCGAAGCTGTGGCAATTTTTAAAAAAATTGGCGTTGATCCTTATGGTATCGAAGCGATGAAAAATAAAGCCACCAAGCTTAAATATTTATCTGGATAAACAACAATGTAAAGTCGCCAACATTATCAAGCAGGAAATGCTTTCCATTGGCGGAGACGCGGCAGTAGCGCGCGGCAGTGTGGCATGCGCCGTTGAATCAACTGACATTTTAATTATGGGAACCAGAAAGCAGATTCTAGCGCTTTCGGGTAAAATCAAAAATCAGCCGTTTGGATTAAGTAAAATATCCAGTGATTTAGCTTGAACTTGTAAATAATTTAAATAAAGAAGATTATATTTTTCAAACTTCGCGCCGGAAAATCAAGTTAGGAAATAAAACTTTGATTATGGGTATTCTTAATGTTACCCCGGATTCGTTTTCTGACGGAGGATTATTTTACGATCAAAAAAAGGCGGTTGAACGGGGTTTACAGATAGTGGAAGAGGGCGCGGATATTATCGACATTGGAGGAGAATCAACAAGACCTGGTTCCAAAACAGTGCCTGCAGATAAGGAAATAAAGCGAGTTATTCCGGTTATTGACGCTTTGGTAAAAAAGATAAAGGTTCCCATCTCCATAGATACAAAAAAGGCGAAAGATTGCAAAGGCGGCGATAGATGTCGGAGCAGAAATAATCAATGATATCAGCGCTTTAAATTCAGATAAGAATATGGCGAAAATCGCTGCGGACACAGGGGCTGGTCTTATTTTAATGCATATGAGGGGAACACCAAGAAACATGCAAAAAGGCGATTTGCTTTACGATGATTTGATGGGAGAAATAATAGTCCATCTGCAAAAAGCAATCGACAAGGCAAAAAGCGCCGGTGTTAAAAAAGAAAGCATAGTTGTTGATCCCGGAGTTGGTTTCGGGAAAACTCCGGAGGATAATTATAAAATAATAAAATATTTACGCGAATTAAAAACGTTGGGTATGCCGGTAATGATTGGGACATCGCGTAAATCTTTTATCGGTAAACTAACGGGTGGAAAACCGGAAGAAAGACAGGAAGGCACGGCGGCTTCGGTTACAGCTTCTATCTTAAACGGCTGTAATATTATCAGAGTTCATGATGTGGCAGCAATGAAAAAAGTCGCCGCTGTGGCGGACGCTGTTTTACGGGCTTAAGAGGCATTAATGATTCACGGCGTAGGCATAGACTTGGTGGAAAATGAGCGGATAGAAAATATTATCCGCAAATGGGGGGATAAATTTCTGGAAAGAGTGTTTTGTGATAGTGAAGTTTCTTATTGCGCGAAACACGCGCAGTCTTCTCTCCACTATGCGGCGCGCTTCGCGGCGAAAGAATCTTTTTTGAAAGCGCTGGGTATAGGGCTGGGAATGGGCGTAAAATTAAAAGATATAGAAGTTACACGAAACACTGATGGACAACCGTTAATTATTGCACATGGCGAAGCGATTAATCAGATCAAGAAAAATAAAATAAAAAAGATAAGTTTGAGCTTAACGCACACAAAGAAATATGCCGCTGCCTTTCTTGTGATGGAAAAAGAATAATATTATCTCAATAAAGACAATTATATGAAAAGGAAAGTCCGGCAGATTGAGTTATTGTCATTAAGCGCTCAGCAAACAATGGATATCGCGTGTTTGATGGGCAAGAGATTAAAAAGAGGCGATATCCTTGCCCTGTGCGGAGACCTTGGTTCGGGAAAAACATGTTTCACCGGCGGTTTGGCTAAAGGACTGGGGTTAAGCAAAGAATATAGAATTACCAGCCCCACGTTCACTTTAATAAATGAATATCAAGGCAGGTGCAATCTTTATCATTTTGATGTATACCGTTTAAACGGGTGTAAAGAATTTGAGGAATTAGGATATGAAGAATATTTCTCTGCTAATGGAGTTGTTGCTATAGAGTGGGCGGAAAAAATTGAAAGTATCCTTCCTGATAATATTATTTCGATAAAGTTTGATTATGTTGATGAAAATATCAGAAAAATAATTATAAAAGGTTTGAAAGGCAGGCTTGAGGAAATTGCTCAGGATTTGAATACGGAGGTTGTTTAGAATGGGTTTGGTGGTTCAGAAATTCGGTGGAACATCGGTTGCAAATATTGAAAAAATTAAGAACGTTGCCCAAAAAGCGATAAAGGAAAAAAAAGCGGGAAATGATGTAGTTGTCGTTCTTTCGGCAATGGCGGGTGAAACCGATAGGTTGATTAATTTAGCGAATTCCGCCGCTGATATTCCAGATGGAAGAGAGTACGATTCGTTGATTTCGACAGGCGAGCAGGTAACAATAACACTGTTGGCCATTGTTTTAAATTCAATGGGATATAGCGCGAAGTCCTTTTTGGGGTTTCAAGTTCAGGTGTTAACTGATAATGCACATAAAAAAGCTCGCATCAAAAATATAGACGCGAAAGCCATTCGCAGCGAACTTAAAAAAGGAACAATAGTCGTAGTCGCCGGATTTCAGGGAGTGGATGAAGAAAATAATATCACCACGCTGGGGCGCGGCGGGTCGGATACAAGCGCGGTGGCGTTAGCCGCGGCACTCAAGGCCGATCAGTGCGATATATATACAGACGTAGATGGTGTATATACAACAGATCCAAACGCGTGCAATAAAGCGCGCAGGTTGGATAAAATATCTTATGATGAAATGTTGGAAATGGCGATTACAGGTGCGAAAGTATTGCAACCGCGTTCAGTAGAAATGGCTAAGAAATATAATGTGCCCGTTTACGTTAAGTCAACTTTTTCTGACCAAGGAGGTACTCTAGTGACTAAGGAGGATAAGGATATGGAAAGGGAAGTAGTATCAGGTATCACTTACGATAAAGATCAAGCTAAGATCACCGTTGTGCATGTTCCAGATAAACCGGGAATAGCGGCGGCGTTGTTTTCACCGCTTTCGGCTAAAAATATTAATGTCGATATGATCATTCAGAACGCGAGCCTAGAGGGATTTACCGATATGACCTTTACTGTTTCCAAGAAAGATTTAAAAGAAGCTCAAAAAATTGTTGAGCAGACAGCAAAAGAAATAGGCGCGAAAAAAGTGGAACTGGACGATGAAGTTGCCAAAGTTTCCATCATCGGCGTAGGCATGGCCAGTCATTCCGGCGTGGCTTCAAAAATGTTTACAACGTTGGCGAATGAAGGCGTAAACATCATGATGATCAGCACCTCAGAAATAAAAATATCCTGTATAATTCAAAGAAAATACACGGAGTTGGCTGTGTCGGTGCTTCATGACGCTTTTGGTATGGAAAAGAAAAAATAAGGGGTATATTATTCCTCAAAATCAGATAAGGGGTATAATCGCTTTATGCTTCATAATGGCGGTTACCCCTTTTTTTTATTTACTTTCCACTCTTTATTTTAATTACACGCCGCCGGATTATTCAGAACAATTTGCCAATTCAATAGCGGTAGAGATCACAAAAAATGAGCAAGCAGCTGGTATTTATTTTATTAAACCAGAAACTTCAGCCAATAAATTGTTGAAGATAACGAATTTTAAATCTTCATTTGAAAAAGATTTTTATTTGTACAATGGAATGAAAATAAATATTGACTCAAAATCAACGGATTATAAGTTTACCGTTTCGGAAATGGACGCCGCCAAGAGGATTGCTTTGGGCATTCCATTGGATATTAATAAAGCAAATAAAGATGATTTGATTTTGATAAGTGGAATTGGAGAAAAAACAGCGATAAATATTATTGAACTGCGCGAACAAAAAGGCGGGTTTGATAAAATAGAAGAACTTACACAAATAAGAGGAATCAAAGAAAAAAGATTATCGGTATTTAAAAAGTATCTTTATGTGGAAGAGACGAGTGAATAAATCTGTTATTTTTTGAATTGGTCGTAATAACTCATAACGCGATTGATGTAGTTTCTGGTTTCCCTGAAAGGTGGCACATTGTTGCTGTATTTTGCCACGGCAGTTTCTCCGGCGTTATAGGCGGCAAGGGCGAGCCGTAAGTCACCCCGGTAAGTATTAAGGAGGTAGCGCAGGTAACGGACACCGCCCTCAATATTATTTTCAGGGTGAAACGCGTCTTCAACCTGAAGAGCGTATGCTGTTGCCGGCATCAATTGCATCAGTCCCTGAGCGCCGACAGGAGATATCGCCTCATGGTTGAAATTAGATTCCGCCTTTATAATAGCCTTAATCAGCGCCTCATCAATTTTATATTTTTTTGCCGCTTTGGCAATAATATGGTCATACTTATTAATGTCGATATCGGATTTAAAGTGAACTCTTTTCTCTTTGAGAATCAAAACATATTTCGCGTTGGGAACAGAAGGCACATTGGTTAAATGCAAAACACCGTCTTCATCCAGGTACTTGTATATATCCGCGAAAGCAAAACCCGTCATCATTGTCATAGATATAAATAAAAGTGCCGCAGTAAAAATAAAAGATATAAAAGAATACTTGCGGACCTTGTTATAGAATATGTCTGAATTATTTTTCATGTTTACATTATAATAGATCAGCATGTTTTATTCAAGGTTTTTTAATTCTGAAAAAAAGTTATTTTTTATCCATCTGTGGATAAAATTGGGTAAGAACAGACATGGGATCGGTAAGTCCTCCTATATAAGAAATCGGATACTTGAAACCGATTTTGGCCAGTTTTTTCATCCCTGAGATCGCACGTTCTAATTCCTGGGGTGGCACCGCGATAACTATCTCGTCATCCATAACTTGCCCCATCGACCTTTCTCCAAAACAAGGAATAGCGAGCGCCGGCTTTCCGGTAACATAGCACTGTGCCAGTGAATCAGCGCAGGCTCCTTCTCCGATAAAATGAAATTGAAAGCGTTCATATTTGTCTTTTTGCAAACCGCACAAAAGCATCATTATTTGAGCCGGATTGCCATAAATTGAGACAACTTCCGGCTCAAATTTTTCTTTATATAGGGGTGCGTTGACGATGGCTTCCGCAACAGGGACACGCGGTGTTTCCTGCTGCTGCCGCAGAGCATCTTCAGGCGAGCCAAACCATGTTTTCGAAAGCATTTGCGCTTCGGCCTGCATGCTTTTCTCCGTGCCCGGCCGCAGTCCGTTAAGGCGTGTGCAGCGATCACCAATAGGATCCTGTTTGGTGATGCCTATAGTCTGCCCCATCACTCTTACCAAAAAAGGAACCTGGCAGTAAGTAAAGCCCCTCTTGACCCTCGTCACGTTTTTTATCTCATCAAGTTCTTCGGCTTTTTCCAGGCGCCGAAAGGCAACCGGCTCTGTTTTTAGACGCAAAATTGATTTTAGTTCTTCGGAAATTTTGGACCATGCGGACATAATGATCTCCGTTGACTATATTAAAACTAAATTGTGACTCCGCCGTCGATAGCTATTACTTGTCCTGTTATGTAGCTCGAAGCGTCGGACGCAAGAAACAAAATGGCACCCACCATTTCTTCCGGCTCCGCGGGGCGGCCCAGCGGCGTTCTACTCATGGCAATTTTAAGGATATCCGGATTGCTCCATAGAAATTCACTGAATTTTGTTTTTGTAAGGCCAGGAGCAACGGTGTTGACGCGGATATTATACTGCGCCCACTGCTGCGCCATAACTTTTGTGGCCATAATCACGCCGGCTTTGCTGATCGAATAAACAGGAAGTATATCCGGCGTTATTCCGGCGATGGAGGCGATATTGATGATTTTCCCGCCGCCTTTTTCTTTCATTATTTTCGCTACAGCCTGGCCTAAGAAGAAAAGCCCTTTGAGATTGAGATTCATGATGGAATCCCACGCCCGGTCATCGATATCTATTGCCGAAGCCATAGTTGGGTTAGTAGCGGCATTATTTACCAGAACGTCGATTTTACCGTACTCATCAAAGGTTTTTTTGACTAAATTATTTATATCTTCCAATTTTCCGGCATGTGCCGGAATGGTTAGGCACTTTCTTCCCATGTTTTTTATTTCTTCAGCAACTTTTTCCAGGTCAGGAAGTTTGCGGCTGGCGATTGCCAGATCAGCCCCTTCTTGGGCCAAGCCTATTGCCGCTGCACGGCCAATACCCCGGCTTCCACCCGTGATGAGCACAACTTTATTTTGCATTGATGATCCCATGAAAAACCTCCTATAATTATTCACATTATTTTTAAATATTCCTCTTTTACTTTAGTATAATAAGCAAGATTAATATGCGTGTCAAGTAAGCAAAAAACGGGAGAAGAATAATTATTTTAGCTTAAAGATATGTTTTGGGGTAAAGAAGATAGAAAAGCTCCTTTTCTTTATGTTTCATTGTTTTTGTTTTATCTTTAGTAGTTTTTTCGTGATTGAAACCAAGTAAATGCAGCAGGCCATGGATCAGAAGAAAATCAATCTCCTGGGCAACAGTCAGGCCGCCTTTACGAGCGTCTTTTTTTGCTGTTTGCGCTGAAATGACAATATCGCCAAGAACGTTCGGGTTGATGTCACCATAAACATTTTCGCGCATAGAAAAAGAGAGGACATTTGTGGGTTTGTCTTTGCTAAGGTATTTTTTATTTAAAGCGCGAATTTCATCGTCATCCACAAAACTGACGCTAATATCTTTATCCGGACAACCCAGATGGCTCATCATTATTTTTAGATTAAGCCGAATTTTACGTTTATCAATTTTAACTATTTTTTGATTGTTTTTTATTTGAAGAGTCATTGGCTTCTTTTTTAGCGTTCGATTCTTTCGGATTTGTATCCGGGTAATCTACGCGATGATGAAAAATGCCCATCAGAATCTTGATAAATGTTTCGGCGATGGTATTTAAATTTCTTAATGTCAGATCGCATTCATCCAACTGGCCGTCCATGTAAATACGCTCGATTCTTTCACGGACAAGGGAACGGATTCTGGCCGGGGTGGGGTTCGAAAGAGTTCGTGATGATGCTTCAATAACGTCGGCCATCATAACCAGGCCTGCTTCTCTTGTTTGGGGTTTGGGACCGGGATAGCGAAAATCAGTATCGGATAAGCCGCCTGAATTTGATTCTTTAGCCTTTTTTGCTTTGTCGTAAAAATAACTTACAATGCTTGTACCGTGATGTTCACGGATGATATTAACTATTTGCTGCCCCAATTTATATTTTGCCGCCAGTTCACAGCCGTCTTTCACATGCGAGATAATAACCAGAGAGCTCATCTTGGGCGATAGTTTATCGTGCCGGTTATCGGCCTTGGGTTGATTTTCGATGAAGTATTGAGGCTTGGTTAGCTTACCGATGTCGTGATAATAGGCGCTGACCTTAGACAAAAGCGAGTTGGCGCCGATAGCCTCGGCCGCTGCTTCCACCAATGAAGCGACAACTATACTGTGATGATAAGTGCCGGGTGCCTCGATAATCATTTTCTGGAAAAGAGGCTGATTAATGTTAGCAAGCTCCAATAACCTGATATCGGTAATATAGCCGAATAAACTTTCAAAAACAGGCGTGATGCCCGCCACAAGGATTCCGGTAACCAGGCCCCCAAAGAAACCCATTACAAGTCTGATAAATAAATCATTTAAGATGTTTCCGGTAATCAAATTTATGCATATAATTGCCGCCATGTTGACAAGGCCTAAAAACACTCCCGCTCTTAAAAAAGCAGAACGCTGATGGCTGCGGACAACCCGGTAAGAAGTGGCAACGGATCCTATAAAAGCATATAGAGGAAAAGAAATATTTTCTTCAAAAAGAAAAGAAATCATAAATGAAATAAAAACACTGAGAATTAAAGCGACGTTGCGATTAATTAAAACGGCGGCGATAATCGTACCCAGGGCAAAAGGAATGGCAAAATAGCACGCCTCCACAGGTATTGAAGGAAACGCTCTGTTGGTAGCCAAAGAAAGAAATATTCCAACCTTTACGAACACAATTTGTATTATGGCCAGAATGCCCATAACAAGAAAATCAAGATTTGAACGCGTTGAAGGCTTTACCCAGTTTCTGGTACGCCAGAAATACAAAATTATGGCAAGAAACAGGGAGGTAAAGAAAATACCGAGAAGAACGTTAAATCCGGAAAATTTATATTCTCCGGATGATTTGTAATAAGCATTCAGCTTGAGAAGCGTGTTGTAGCCGATTTTTTCACCTTCACGCACAATCATTTCATTTTTCTGGACAATGAAAAAAATAGGTTTAACTTCTTCCATGGCCGCGAACTTTTTCTTTTCCGTTGCTTCCTTATTTAAGGTGATATTTGGTTCAATCAGTTTTTTAGCTATGGAAAAAATCACTCTTCTGGTCGCGTAAGAATCAGAACTGAAAACAGCGTTTACCCTTCTTAAAAGAGCAGTATCAATATCCTGAATATTGTAAATGCCTGAGATGTCTTTAATATTCTCTTCATTTTGTGTGCTTAAATCTCTTATGGTTATGCCTTTATCTTTTTCATCTTTGCCGAAAGGCGTGGTTGCTATGTATTTATTGTCGTAAAAGTAAGAAATAGTGCGGTAAAGATTACGCTGAAGCTCTGGCGAGAAAGTTTTCTCCCTTAAAACATAATATTCTTCAACGGTTAATGGAAAGCCCAGATTGGTTTCGAGGTTTCGTTTGCGCCTTTGCGATACCGGCATGCTGGCAAGAGCGGTATCGCCCTGATTTTCTGATTGCACGCTTTTTAATTCTTTGGCGGCCTGAGAAAAAGATTTAGCGAGTTTAATCCTTATACTTGTGGAAACCCTACTGTCATAGTCAAAAACAGGAAGAACACTGCCCGCAGCTTCCTTTTTTTTCTCTTCCGCTATTTTTTGATCTTCGACACGAAATTCTCGATCAGCTTTAATATCGTATTCCGCGATCATTTCCTGTTCAAATTTGGGAGCGAATAATCGTAATTCCGGCGCTAGAATAAAAGCCAAAGTTAAACAAAGAACGGTTACAATTGTCCATTTTTGAAATGAGCTGTTGGTGAAAAGGGCAAGAGCGTATTTATGCCTCTCGAGAAAATTTTCAAAAAGCTCTGCTGATTTGTTTTTAAGTGAAATAAGGATATTCATAACTTTTATTTTCTGAAATTATTTTTCCTTTCCTTATCCAAACCGGCATAAGCCTTGATGATATCGCTGACCAGAGGATGACGGACAACGTCAATTTCCGAAAAATGAACAAAACGAATACGTTCAATATTTTTCAGAATTGATTCAGCTTCGATCAATCCGGAGCCTTTATCCTGAGGAAGGTCAACCTGAGTAACATCGCCCGTTATTACCGCTTTAGAGCCGAACCCCAGCCTGGTTAAAAACATCTTCATTTGTTCTGATGTGGTGTTTTGCGCTTCGTCAAGAATGACAAAGGAATCATTAAGGGTGCGGCCGCGCATGAAGGCCAATGGAGCGACTTCAATCAATCCTTTGCTTATCAGAGCCGATGCTCTTTCCATGTCAATCATGTCGTAAAGCGCGTCATATAAAGGGCGCAGATAAGGGTTTACTTTTTCGGCCATGTCGCCAGGCAGAAAACCTAGTTTTTCTCCTGCTTCTACGGCGGGACGCGCTAAAATAATGCGCTGGATTTTTTTTTCCAGCAAATATGACACGGCGATAGCCATAGCCAGATAAGTTTTGCCCGTGCCGGCGGGGCCGATGGCAAAAACCATATCAAAGTTTCTCATGTGTTCGATATAGAGCTTCTGCGCGATGCTTTTGGGAGTAATAATTCTTTTTTGAGAAGAAATGAAAACAGTATCCAGGAAAATGTTGGCCAGTTCAAAGGTGATATCTTCGGAGAGGATCCGATGGGCGTAATCAATATCCGATGGATGAATACGCCATCCTTTGTCCATTATCGAGTAGAGCTGACGAAGCATGGTGCTTATTTTTTGCACATGGCCATTCTCACCGGAAATTGATAGATTATTGCCCCACGCTTTTATTTTTACAGGTTCGAGCTTTTCGATAAGTTTTAAATTTTTATCATGTTCGCCGCAGAGATTTTTCATCAAATTATAATCATCAAACATTATTTTCTCTGTGGCGCTATGTTTATCTATTTCCTTCAAATATCCTTTTTGCCTCTGAAATTATCGTTTAAAATCATTAATTTAATTGCCTTCACCTCTTAAACATTTATCACTTTGATAAGGGCAAAGCAATACAAATTAATCCTGTAAAAAAATATGCGCGAATACTTTCGCGTTGCCCAGCATGTTGTCAATGGTGCAGTTTTCATCCGGTTGATGCGCGTTCATGTTTTCTTTCGACCATACGGCAACCGGATAATTTTTCTCGCGGAAAAAAGCGGCCACAGTTCCAGCGCCCACGCCGCCCGCAAATGCTTTAGCGCGATAAACGGTCTTAACAGCTTTTTGTAACGCTTTGACCACAGGCGCGTCGGAAGGAGTGGGTTTGGGCGCTTGCAGTTTCTGAACTTCCGATATTTCTATTTTTACCTTAAATTTATTTTCCGTCACGCGGGTTATTTTTTTAATTTCCGACATAACATCGCTTAATTTATATTGAGGAAGAATACGGCAATCAAGGTAAAACACATCTTCTCCGGGAATCGTGTTCACATTGCCCACATTAGCTTCTTTTTTTGTCGGCTCAAACGTGCTTGTGGGAGGTTTGAAAAGAGTGTCTGATTTAGGAAACTTTTTTTTCAGTAAGCCCAGCTGTGTTACCAGATGAGATGCCGCGACAAATGCGTTTTTCCCCAATTGCGGCATGGATGCGTGGCACTGTTTGCCTTTTGTTTTGAAGCGCAGCCAGAGCATGCTTTTTTCGGCAACTTCAATGAGCGTTCCTGTGGGGTTTCCGCCGTCGGGGACAATAATCAGATCATCTTTTTTAAAAGGGTGGTTGCGGCATTTAAGCATATGGCGCAGACCCATTTTGCTGGATGTTTCTTCGTCGGAAACAAATAGCAAGCCCTATGGAGTAAGGCGGCGTTATTTTTTCGTCGATAAAGGCTTTCACGGCAAAGATGGATGCCACCATATCCTGCTGATTATCTTCTACGCCGCGGCCGTAGATTAGCCCATTTTTGACGTACGCTTCGTATGGATCATGGCTCCAGAGCTTTAATTCTCCCGGAGGAACAACATCCAGATGCGTTAGAATCCAGATGTACTTCTTTTTGTTTTTTCCTTCGATAGTAGTGATAAAATTCGGGCGGATTCCTAATGGCACGCTTTTATCAGGCGCGTCATAGTGACGAAAATTTTTAAAACCAAGTTCAATCAGCCGTTTTTTTAAAACTTTAGCTTTTTCGAACTCACCTTCGCCGCTGTTTTCCGGGCCTACCGCTTTGGTCGCGGTGAGCGCTATTTGCATATCAATCATTGCTTTTCTGTATGAATTAATTCGTCGGACTACTTTTTTAAAGTTCTGCTCATTACACATATGAAATCCTTGCTATTTTAATTTTGCTGTTTGATTATAACAGGTTCGGGTATCTGATTTACGGGTTTATCAAAATTTTTGTAATCACCCAAAATCAGCACCACGTTATTTGTTTTATCCAGATAAGTATTGGCTAGTTTTTTTAAATCTTCAGGCGATACGTTTTCTATTCTTTCACGGTATTTTTTAAGATAATCATCCGGCAGTTGCTGAAATTCGATTCCCATTTGCTGATTGGCGATATTTTCTGCGCTGGTAAACGAAAAGATAAAGCCATTATTGATTGATTGCTTTGCCCAGGAAAGTTCATCCCCAGTCACGGAATTTAAATTTATGTCATCAAGAACAGAATTTATAAGCGAAAGCGTCTGCATGGTTGAAGATGTTTTAGTTAAAGCGTAAATGCCGAAAACTCCGAAAGAAGAATGAGCGCGGTAAAAACTGCCCGCACTGTAGGCCAGCCCTTCATTATTACGTACCGCGCTAAAGATTCGAGAATTGAAACCTCCGCTGCCGGCAATAAAATCCAAAACAGTAAAGGCGTAGTAATCCGGATTGTGTTTACCGGGAGCGAATTGCCCGACGACAATTGTTGATTGAGGTATCTCTTTGGGAAGATAATAAATGCCGCCTTTAGGATTGGCGGAGGGCGCGGGGATTTTTTCGGCGGCGGGGCCTTTTTCCCAGCCTCCAAAATGTTTTGTAAGCATTTCAATCGCCTGCTGCTTGGTAATATCTCCGGTTATGGAGAACATGATATTGTTAGGATGGAAAAAACGGCGGTGAAAATTAATTAAATCGCTTCTGCTGATATTATCCAGGGATTTATTTGATGTTAATTTTCCGCGAGGATCGTTTTGATAAATAAGGCGATTAAATTCACGAAAAGCAAGTCTTTGAGGATTATCCTGCAGGCGGCGAAGATCTTCTTTTTTAAGCTGCACGATCAGTTCCAGTTTCTTTTTTTCGAAAACAGGTGACATGAATATTTGAGATAGTAAATTCAGCCCTTCCTCAAGATCTTTACTCAAAACGGAAAAATTTGCGGAGGCGTGATCAGCGTGCATGGAAATAGACGCGGATGCCGCCAGATAATCAAGGCGTTTGTCAATTTCGTCGCTTTTGAATATTTTTGTGCCGCCGGTTCTCATCAAATGAGCTGTTAATTCAGCCACGCCTTCTTTTCCTTCGGGATCGTGTATGGAGCCTGTTCTGATAAGGGCGTTTAGGTTAACCACGGGAAGTTCGTGATCTTCCATAATATATAAAACAATTCCATTTTCTAAAACCACGCGCTCGGCTTTAGGGAGCTCAAATTTAAGTTCGGGGTAAGCTATCTTGTCCGGCGGTAACAGGCGTAAATCCGCGACGGCGGTTGTTGCGTAAAAAAACGCAAAAAGGGCGAATGATAAAATAACTGATATAAATAATTTTTTAATCCGCATAAAATTAATCTTTTTTTCTTTCCAGTACCGCGATTGTGCGGTTTTCTTTATTTAAATAAGTTTTTGCCGCCTCTTGAATATCCTGCGCCGTGACTTTTTCAATATTTTTCAGATAATCGGAAAAATAACGGTAATCTCCCAACAAAACTTCAAAATATGATAATGTCGAAGCAAGATTGGGGATTGGAATCAAGCCTTTGAATAAAATCCATCCGCATTTTATTTTTTGCTCTGATTAATTCTTCGGTGGTTACCGGTTCGGTTTTTATTTTATCCAGCTGCGCGATGATTTCTTTTTCCAAATCGGCATTGGTATAAGGATGACGCGGCTTGGCAAATATTGTAAACAAGTTAGGATAGCGCGAAGCCGGCATTCCGTTATAAACCCGGACGCTGTCAGCTATCTGCATTTGCGTTACCAGAAGATTGTATAATCTGCTGGTGCGTCCGTCGGCCAGTATTGTTTCCAGAACGTCAAAGACATAATCATCATAAGCGGGAAAGTTAGGCTTATGAAACCCGATTATCATCATCGGGTTGGAATCAAAAGAAACTTCCACTCTGCGTTCTTCGGTCTGCTTCGGTTCGGCGGGAATTTCTTTTTCTTTGTTGAAAGAGGCGGGAATCGCGCCGAAATATTTATTAATTAATTTCAGAGTGTCCTTCGTGTTAACGGCGCCGACAACCGCGATAACGGTTTTGTGCGGCGCGCGGTATTTTTCAAAATATTTTTTCATCGTGGATGGGCTATATCTCATAATATCCTGCGGCCAGCCGATAATCGGATTACGGTAAGGATGAGTTGAATAGGCAGTGCTCATGAAGGCTTCGTAGAGCTTGCCGTCGGGATTAGTATCTGTCCTTTGTCTTCTTTCTTCCATGACCACGTCTCGCTCCGGGTAAAATTCGCGGAAAACGGGATTGAGCAGGCGGTCAGATTCGATTCTTGCCCAGAGTTTAATTTTATTGGCGGGTAGACTAACCTGATAAGTTGTTATATCCTGGCTGGTAGAGGCGTTCAGGTCCGCGCCGCCGTTTTGCGTGTAGATGCGGTCGATCTCACTTGGGATGACGTATTTTTTATGCTGATCCTGCAAATTCTTGAGTTGGGCGGAAAGCTGTTCGATTGCTTTGGCGTTTGCCTTGTCGCCTTTTTGTTTTTCAACATCGAGCGCCGCGCTGGTTTTTTCAATGGCGGCCAGTATTCTTTTTTCCGCGGCGTAATTTTTTGTGCCGATGGTTTTTGTTCCTTTGAACATCATGTGTTCCAGCATATGCGCCGCGCCGCTTTCGCCTTCGTCTTCATCTACCGCGCCGATACGATGGCGGATGTAAAGAGCAACGGTCGGGCTGATATGCCGCTCCATGATTAAAACCGTAATGCCGTTTTTAAGTTTTGTTTTAAAAATCTTGTCTTCCAGAGAAAAGCTTAAGGCTTCCGCGGCCAGGCCCTGGAAAAGGGCAACGATAAGTAAAAATATGAAAAGCTTACTTTGTTTCATTGTCTGTTTCATTCTGATTATTTTTAGGGAAAAAACGGAAATAGCAATAGATGATTCCGGTAAGGCAAACCAGAATCAGCAAAGAGGCGGAAAAAAAAGACATCACAAACTCAAAGGGATTTTGGAGTTTAAACGCGCCGTTCATGATGTTGATGCCGTAAATCAGCAAAATTATGGAGGCAATTAAAATGACGATATTTTTTATCAAGATGAAAATTGTTGTCATGGGCACCCTTTTACGATTGTCATTGCGAGCAAAGCGAATCAATCTTTATTTTCGTCGGATTGGAGTGTCCGCCTGGGCGGACTCGCAATGACCATAGTATTTATATATTATTTTTCAATTTAGCTTTTGTTTTTGTGTAAACCTCATATGTAAAATCATCACTGCTGCACGGCAGCAATGAATTGTTATGATATAGCGGTTCGGCCTGAATGTCAAAGGGTGATGACGCCACGGCGTCTGCCCACATTTTTGTGCCGGGAATGGGCGAATATTCGGCCAGCATCGGTTTGGCGCCGCATTGGCGGACAAAATAAATGCTATGCCAGACTTCTGATGCGCGCTGACCGGGTAGGCCGCACAATAAATAGATGCCGATATCACAGGTTTTGTATCCCGCTTTTTTCAAATGCTGCACGCCGTCTTCAAGCTCTTTATTTATCACTTTTCCGCCTGTTTCTTTTTGTTTTTGAAAATCCGCTGTTTCAAAGCCAAAACGGATAGTTTTGAAACCGGATGTATAGAGCATTTTTGCCAATTCCGTATTAATTTCACGTAGATGAAGGCCGTTGGGGCAGTGAAAATGGCAGGTTAAATTTCTTCTCTTAATTTCTTCAAGCAGCGGGATAATCATTTTATCCGGCTCGACCAAAAGCGCGTCATCGTAGAAGCTGAAATTGATGACGCCGTATTTCTTCTGACAGTGTTCGATCTCATCGGCAACGTTTATCGGATTGCGACGGAGGAATTTTTTATTAAGGATATGCGAGCAGCAATAACTGCAGCGGTAAGGGCAGCCGCGTGAGGTTGTTACGGGCAGTTGTTCTATTTTACCGATTAAATCGAAAGCAGGGTAGGGGTAAGAATCAAGGTCATCTTCATCGGGAAGATATGTCGGCTTTTCGCTAAACAGTTTTTCTATTAATTCCAGAATTTGTTTTTCACCCGCGCCGGAAATCACATAATTAGCGCCGGAATATTTAACGGCATGTTCGTAGCAAAGCGTCGCGTATTTTCCGCCCAGCACGATGGGAACATGCGGCAGTTCTTCTTTGATAATTTTAATCGCTTCAAACACGCCCGGATACCAGTAAGTCATCATGGAAGTGATTAAAACTATGTCCGCATCCTTTTGTTTTTTTAAATCATCGCTCAATATTTCCGGCAGGATTCCGTAGCGGCAGTAATTTTTAGGCATAAATTTTAGCTTATCCGGTTTGGAAATAACCTGACGGAAAAATTTCCCCCGCCCGTATGGATGGCGCTGCGGTTTTAACCCTTTGGCTAGCATTTCCGGATGATAAGGATCGAGACAATCGATATAATTTACCCGATGCCCGTTTTGACGCAAAAGCCCGCCCAGATACAAAAGCCCTAGAGGTTTGAGCCAGAAATCATAAGCGGCAAAATCATGAATCCAGGGGTTTATTAAGAGAATGTTTTTACTCATTGAAATTATATATATTTGATTTTGGGGATATTGTCCAATCGAGGAATATTAGATCTTCAGCTTCAACTACGAATCCATAATATTTGGCAGCCTACTGAAGGGAAGATTACGCGTTGAAAGGTTTAAGGTTATTTTCACATGCGCTTGTTTCTTGGTGTCCTGCGCCCAATGATACTATAATCAGCTGATCCCTCATTGCTGATATTTTTCGATCTCATTTAGGTATAATCCCTGACTTTGATCTTTGGTACAATCAGAATTTTGCACGTAAAGCGATTCATAAGCACTTAGCTTGCTATGCGCACAGATCCGTCTTTTGATAAAACCTGCTATAGTATAACTTTCGCGTTTTTTATTATTATTATCGTGTTAAAAATTTTTCTACTTTGAAGAACCGGCCTAATCTCATAAGCAAGAGACTGATGGCCGAAACCATCAGTCCCAAACAATATTGTAATTTCTTTGTTAAGTTTTCAGGTTTTGCGAGGCGGCGGCTTCACCATCATGAAAACAATTACAGAAATGCTAACTACAATGGCACCCACGATAAACGGAACATAATAGGTTCCTGTTGCGTCCTTCAGCATTCCTCCAATGAGGGGCCCCGTAAATCCGGCAAGGCCAAACGCTGTAAATAATAGTCCATAATTGGCCCCTTGCGCGGTTGGGCCATAATACTGGAGACATGTGGCCGGAAACAAGGTAAACATGGCCCCGTAGTTCCATCCAATGAGGGCGGCAATGACGCCCAAGAATATAGCTGATGATCCTGCGGGATACAGGCATGCCATGGCAATAACCTGGAGAGAGAAAATAATCAGGAAGGACAGCTTTGTGCCGACTTTGTCTGCGACAGCGCCAATCAGAATGCGAACGGCGGCATTAAATATTGCCAGAGTACTGACGGCAGCGGCCGCCTGCATGGGTTGCAGACCCGCATCTCGTCCATGCCCCGCGATATGGCCGATGACCATCAAACCAGCGAAACAGCCGCAGAAAAAGGATACATAAAGAAGCCAGAACTGTGATGTTCGAATCGCCTCTCCGAACAGGTAGTCCCGACCGCGTGTTGATTCGGCATTGCCCTGAACGGGTGTCGGATTCCATCCTTCAGGCTTCCAACCAGCTGGCGGCACATCAAGGCATATCGCCGCAACCATGCCCATGATCCCCATGGCAATGCCGACATAAATGAATACGTAACGCCAACCAAGATTAGGATCGGTAATGACATATGTTGCCAACGGGGCCATGATAAAAGATCCCAAGCCGAGGCCGACTACCGTAAAACCTGTTGCTAGCGCCTTCCGGTCAGGCCACCATTTGGGAGCGGTCGCGATGGGCGGAAGATAAACCAACCCACCGCCCAAACCGGCAACGACACCGTAAGTCAGGTAGAGCTGCCACTTTGAGTGAATGAATCCGGATAACACAAAGCCCACGGCCAAGATGATGGATCCAATAATGACAACAATCCGCGGTCCATACCTATCACTCATCTTTCCCGCAATAAACGTAGTCAAACCAAATATCAGGGCGCAAATGGAAAAGGCCATAGCAATTTCCGCTCTGCTCCAGCCAAATTCTGCGGTCAGAGGTTTAATAAATACGCTCCATGCATACAAAAGTAATCCGCACATTGTACTCCCCAGAATTCCCCCAACAAGAGGTATCCATCTGGGCATCACACTGTGCACTCTGGTTTTTATTCCCATTTCTTTTTCTCCTTATTGATATTGGGGGTCAAATAGAAATTGCCGATACCCGCATTTTCCATTTGTTTCTTTATGTCAATTACCGAACTGCTGTCAACGCTTACCACAAGTTAAGCTCGAGTTCAGCCATTATTTATTCTTAATTCAAGCATGCTTAGGATACCGCAGAAGCGATGATTATGAGTTGTATTGTGGTATGGAAGAGCAGGAACAAGTCAATAAAACAATTCATAATGGATAGACAGTATAAATGTAATTACTTGATATTAATTAATATTATTTTCGTTAGCATTTATCAGATTATTTCTGGTATAAAATTGAAATATGTCCAACGAATCGCACGAACATAATCAACACGAGCAACACGAGCACGCACACGGGCAGCATGCTGGGCATGAGCAAATGCCGCCAAAACCGTCGCCGCAGGAACACCCGCCCCAACATCATCATGGCCATAAAAACGGCCATGCGCACATGATTGATGATTTTAAGAAAAGGTTCTGGATATCGCTTGCGATCACCGTGCCCTTATTGCTGCTAACGCCCATGGTGCAGATGTTTTTGGGTTTGGGTGATTCTCTGCGCTTTAAAGGCGATGAATATGTTCTCTTTATTCTGTCCTCAATTATTTTCTTGTATGGCGGCTGGCCTTTTTTAAAAGGTATAGTCGCTGAATTCAGAGCCTCACAGCCAGGCATGATGACGCTTATCGCCGTGGCCATTACCACGGCCTATCTCTACAGCTCTGTGGTGGTCTTTGGCCTGCCGGGATCGATTTTCTTCTGGGAACTGGCCACGCTTATCGACATCATGCTCCTCGGTCACTGGATTGAAATGCGCTCCGTAATGGGCGCGTCACGCGCGCTGGAAGAACTGTCGCGCCTCATGCCCGCCGCGGCGCACAAACTGATGAGCGATGGGAACATCAAAGATGTGCCTCTTGCCGAATTAAATCTAAATGACCGAGTGGTGGTAAAACCGGGGGAAAAAATTCCCGCCGACGGCGAGATAATTGATGGCGAAACATATATCAATGAAGCGATGCTCACCGGAGAATCCAAACCGGTGCATAAAATAAAGGGCGCGCAGGTTATCGGCGGTTCATTGAACACGGAAGGTTCAATCACCGTTGCGATCAAGAAACTGGGCAAGGATTCTTTTCTGGCGCAGGTGATTCAACTGGTAAACGAGGCGCAGGAAAGCAAATCCAAAACACAGGATACGGCTAACCGTTTTGCCTTTTATCTGACGGTGGCGGCAATCACAGTCGCTCTCGTGACGATTTTTGTCTGGTTTTTCATCATGAATAAGGAGTTTGCTTTTTCTCTGGAAAGAGCGGTGACGGTGATGGTGATTGCCTGCCCGCACGCGCTGGGACTGGCGGTGCCGCTGGTGGTCGCGGTTTCCACATCCATCGCGGCGGTAAATGGGCTTTTAATTCGCAACCGCCCGGCATTTGAAAATGCGCGTAAAATCGACGCGGTGATTTTTGATAAAACCGGCACACTCACGCAGGGAAAGTTCGGCGTGACGGATGTTTTGGTTTTGGATGGACAAATAAAGGAAGAAGAACTCCTGATGTACGCGGCATCCGTGGAAATGCACTCTGAGCATCCGCTGGCCAAAGGCATTATCGCGGCGGCTAAAAAAACAGTTCATCCGGAAGGGTTCAAAACAATCCCCGGCAGCGGCGCGCAAGGCAAGGTTAACGGCAAATTCGTCCAGGTGGTAAGCCCTGTTTACGTAAAAGAAAATAGTACAGAGGCACAGGACAAAAGAATTGTTCAATTGCAAGCACAGGGGAAAACAGTGGTTTACGTATTGCTGGAGGGAAAAATCACGGGCGCAATCGCGCTGGCGGATTTGGTGCGGCCGGACGCGAAACAGGCTATTGTCAATTTACAAAACCAGGGGATTAAATGCATGATGCTCACCGGCGACAACAAACTTGTAGCCAAATGGGTCTCCGATGAAGTCGGCCTTGATGAATATTTTGCGGAAGTTATGCCGCAGCAAAAGGCGCAAAAAGTAAAAGAAGTGCAATCACGCGGCTATGTTGTGGCTATGACCGGCGACGGCATCAACGACGCGCCCGCCCTGGCGCAGGCCGATGTGGGCATTGCCGTGGGTGCGGGTACTGATGTGGCGATAGAAACGGCGGATATTATTCTGGTGCGCTCCAATCCCGCTGATGTTGTCGGCATAATTTCTCTGGCTAAAGCCACTTATCGGAAGCTGATACAGAATCTTATCTGGGCGACAGGCTACAACGTCGTCGCCATACCTCTTGCCGCCGGTGTTCTTTATAATACCGGAATAGTTATCAGCCCGGCCATCGGCGCGGTTTTGATGTCGCTCAGCACCGTGATTGTTGCTATCAACGCGAGACTGCTGAAAATAAAAAAATAACAAAATCATGTCGGCCTAACAAAAATAAATGTCGCTTGCGGACATCAAAATTTGTTATTGACTTACAGCGCCAATTAATCGTAGAAAAACGAAAATTCATGTATCTCTTCCTGAATACATAAATGATAAGAAAAATATGTGATATAAAGAAAGGAAAATATTATGGAAAAGTATTTATTTATGAAGAAGGTTATTGATTCAATTTCTCAGGGTGATTTTTTTAGAAAGGCTTTTGCTATTTTTTTAAGGGTTTTGGCGCTGGTTATCACGATCACCGGTATTGTGGCGTGGGTGATGATCTGGAAAACAATGTCCGGTGAATCATTTAAAATGGTCGCGGGAATCGTAATCTTCCAGATTTTATTTATCTTCGCTCTTTACATGGTAGTCCATGCGTTGCTTATCAGAGCTGGTCACATTGCCGAATTGCCCGAAAGCGACTACACAGTTATCCCCATTGCCTCTGTATTTTTTAAACTTTGCGGAGAAATGTATGCTTCCTTCGCGGCGATAATGTCTTTGGCGGGCGGTGTGCTAATCTGGTTTGTCGGAAGAGAGGCGTTTTACTTTATCGGGAAAGTTTCAATATTCAAGTATGGTTTTCTGTCCGGTTCCGACTTTTTGGGAGGCCTGACGTTTATTGTTGGCGGGTGGCTTGTAGCTTTTTTTGTTTTGGTAATATTTTATTTCCTGTCTGAAGCGGTAGTAGTCATGACGGATATTGCCAGAAACACCAAAAAAGGCAAATAGGATAAATTTGACGATTTAATATTTAACGATATTAAGTTCATAAAGGCGCCTTCGCGGTAAAAATGGCAAAGTTGATGCTATATCGCGGATGCGCTTTTTTATTTTACCGTTTATTGGTGTAAATCAGATAAACTTCAAGTATTGATGGTTACGGTCAAGCTGAAAATTATGATAAACCGTTATAATAATTATTGAAAATCTCTAGAAATCACAAAGCATTACATGATAATCCTAAATTGACACAAAATGTCATTTATGTTACTTAAATCCGCTCGATAAAACGTATAAGTATTTAAATAACTTATTTAAGTTGGCGTAAAAGTGAGAAAAGCGGTTTTAGCCAGGATTTTTTTAAGATCCCTTTTTATCCATGCCGCGCTTAATTTCCGGCGGATGCAGAATCTGGGCTTCGTTATGGCGATAATTCCGCTTATTCGGGAATGGAAACTTAAATCGAAAGACTCAGAAGCGATGTTGACCAGGCATTTACAGATGTACAACAGCCATCCTTATTTTTCGGCGCCGCTTATTGGTTCAATTGTGCGTCTCGAAGAAGAAAAAAAAGGCTTTGGTGACGCATCTGATGTTTTAGCGGTTAAAAACAGCCTGATGGGGCCTTATGCCGCGATAGGAGATACTTTTTTTTGGGGAGCGTTAAGGCCGTTTGCCGGCATTGTGGCGGTGGTTCTGGCGTTCAAAGGGCTAATAGTAGCGCCTTTGGCTTTTTTATTGATTTATACGCCGCCTCATCTTCTTATCAGAATAAAAGGTTTTATTGAAGGTTACAGGCGCGGCAAGCAGGGAATGGAATTTATCCGCGCGTTAAATTTGCCACGGGCTACTTCCTTAATCCGCTGGATGTCTCTGGTGATAATGGCGTTTTTTGCCGCCTGGCTGTCTTATGCCGAGTATTCGCCATTCATAAATACCTACGGCATTGTCATGGCTTTGGCCGCAATAGCGATTGTTATGTTTTTTTATTTTTTGATTAAAAAAGGATTATCGCAAATTTACATTATTTACGGATCAGTTGCTTTATTTTTTGTTATTATATCATTTAAGGAATTAATTAATTGGTAGAGCTTAAAACTTATAAATTAAAGAACAAGCTGGGAATGCACGCGAGGGCGGCGGCTTCTTTTGTTAAAGTGGCCGATAAATTTAAATCCGATGTTTATGTCGAACATAACGGTGAAACAGCCAACGGTAAAAGCATCCTGGGAATTCTTACGCTTGCGTGTCCGATAAACGGTGAGCTTACAGTTAAAGCCAAGGGCGATGACGCGCCTGCGGCGCTTGAAGCTTTGGGAGAACTGATTGAAAATAAATTTGGAGAAGAATGAAAGATAAATGAGTCCCGAACAAACAAAAAAAACATACGCCCTTAAAGGTCTGGGGGTGTCTCCCGGTGTGGTTATCGGAAAAGCGTATTTATTTGATCCGCTGGACAGCAATATTTCTTTTTATCGGCTTAAAAAATCTTCATCGATTCCAAAAGAAATTGAAAGATTGAAGGAAGCGCTGAAGGAATCAGAAAAGCAGCTGCTGGAAATTCAGTCCAAACTTAAAAAAACCGGCATTAATGAACCACTTTATATTATTGATGTCCACATTCTTATTTTAAAGGACAAAAAATTTACCAGCCGCACAATAAAATATATCAGAAGGATGGGAATAAACGCTGAATGGGCTGTCAGGTTAACCCTTGATTATTACAAGGAAATATTCGAACAGGTGGGCGACGCTTATATACGGGAAAGAATCAGCGATGTTCAATATATCGGCCATAGAATACTTCGCAATCTGTCCGGTGAAAAAAGAGAAATTATTTTGGATATCGGCGGAGAGGTAATCGTTATTGCGTCTGATCTTTCTCCCGCGGACACGGCGCAGATGAAGATGGATAAAGTAATTGGTTTTGCTACCGATATAGGTGGTAAAACATCGCATACGGCGATTGTTTCACGAGCTATGGAACTTCCCGCGGTGGCCGGATTGGGCAATATTACCCAGATAGTTAAAACAGGGGATGAGGTAATTGTTGACGGCATTTCCGGTGTCGTTATCGTCAATCCATACCCGGACGTGATTAAAAGATATGAAGAAAAGAAGATTCATTATTTAGCGATTGACGAGGAATATCTAAAATACGCGAAACTGCCGGCGCAGACAAAAGACGGTTATCTGCTTAATATAGGCGGCAATATTGAGTTTGTTGAAGAAATAAATTCAGCAGTGGCGCACGGCGCGGAACATATCGGACTTTACCGCACTGAATTTATCTACATCAGCCGCCAGGATTTACCTTCGGAAGATGAGCATGTTAATAATTATTTGCAGATAGCCAGCGCGAAAGATTTGCAGTGGGCCACAATCAGAACTTTTGATTTAGGTGGTGATAAAATAGCGCCGGATCAAAAGCATATTAAAGAACTCAATCCGCAGATGGGATTGCGCGCGATCAGATTTTGTCTCAAAGAAGTGGAACTTTTTAAAACGCAGCTCAGAGCCATCTGGCGTGTGAGCGCCGCGGGCAATATAAGAATTCTTTTTCCGATGATTTCGGGAATAGAAGAAATTCGTGAGGCAAAAAAATTGCTTCAGGAAGCCAGAGAAGAGCTTTTGGCGCAAGGGGTTACAATTGCCCCGCGGATGGAAATAGGCGCGATGATTGAAGTTCCCGCGGCGGTGGAAATTGCCGATGAACTGGCGAAAGAAGTGGATTTTTTCAGCATCGGCACAAACGATTTAACCCAGTACGCCCTGGCGATTGATCGAGCTAACGAACGACTCACTTATTTATATGAACCGTTACATCCGGCAATTTTAAGAATGATTAAAAGAGTTGTTGATGCCGCGCATGCCGCAAAAATTAAAGTTGCGATGTGCGGTGAAATGGCCGGTGACCCCCTTTACGCGCTGATTCTTTTAGGACTTCAGTTAGATGAACTGAGCATGAATCATCTGGCGATTCCGCGTATTAAAAGAGTTGTCCGTGACGCTACACTTGAGGAATCAAAGGTATTGCTTAAAAAGGCGCTATCCTTTGGAACTTCTCATGAAGTTCGCGCCTATGTGCAGGAATATATGATGAAGCGATTCCCGGATGAATTCGTACCTGAAGACGAACATAATTTATTAAATAATCACAAAAAAGCATTACCCGCAAAAAACAAATGCTGAGGCTTAATAATACACGCGGTGATTATTATCATTAAAAGCATTTATGATTAATTAGAGGGTTTATAAAATGATTGCCGAATTAAAAACGGTAAATAAATATTTAAATAAAAAATATTATTCTGGGCGCATTTATGAAAAGCAGGATTTTCTGCGCTTTCAGCTGGCCAAAATATTTCTTTCGCGTATTTCAATCGCTGATGAATATGTAGCATCAATAAAAGAACTCGCAGAACGCGGAGTAGTTGTCTTCGCGATTAAACAAAGAAGTAAACTCAATACTCTTATTGTGTATGAGGTCGCGGGAAGAAAAGGGCTGCCGCAACCGGTTTATGGTCATGGAATTAATATGACCTTCTGGCAGCCGTTCCCCAAAATGATCAAGTTTTTCTGGTTTTCTTTTTTTCGGCGCTTTATAAGTATGAAAAAAGCGTGGGCCGGCAGAATTGCTTATCTCAAAGCGATTGTCCGCGAGAAAAACAGCATAGTCGTTCATCTCGGAGAGTCTGAATTTATCAAAAACAAAACCGCCGAAAGCGGAATCTCCAGTCTCATAAGTGTTCAGAAAAAAGCGGATTTTCCCATATTCATTGTGCCCGTTCTCGTTTCTTACGGCAGAAGGCGGGAAAAGGAAGACGAAAGTATCATCAATGTTCTTTTCGGACAGACGGAGCATACCGGGACTATCCGACGCCTGATAACTTTCGTCCGCTATGCAAACAAAGCATTTGTTATTCCTTCCGAACCGGTCAATTTGGCCGAGTATTTGAATGTGTGCAGCGAAAACACCCCGATGGAAACAATGGTTCACGATCTGCGCGGTGAGCTTATTGACCGCATTGAAAAGGAGAAAACCTTAGTGGTCGGGCCAGTCCTGAAATCAAAAGATGAAATTATCGGAATGGTTTTAGAAGATGACAGCATCAGAAAATTCATTCACGATTACGCTGCAAGAGAAAAAAAGAAATTGGTTAAGGTGCAGAATGACGCCAGGAGATATCTTTATGAAATCGCTGCCGACTACAGCGAAACATCTATTCAGCTGTTGGAAAAAACACTAACATGGCTTTGGAACAATATCTATGACGGTTTATTAATCGATATGGAAGGTTTGGCTAAGCTGAGAAATATTTCCAGAAAGATGCCATTGGTCATCATCCCCTGTCACCGTTCACATATAGATTATCTTTTGATTTCCTATGTTTTATACAAAAACAATCTCCAGCTGCCTTTCATTGCTGCGGGGGATAATCTTTCTTTCTTCCCAATGGGCTACATTTTTCGCACATCCGGCGCTTTTTTTATGAGACGTAGTTTTCGGAACAACGAACTTTATTCGGAAGTATTTGCCAAATATATGGCGATGCTTCTCAAAGAGGGTTTAACGGTGGAGTTCTTTATAGAAGGAGGTCGCAGCCGGACCGGAAAAATGATTATGCCTAAGTACGGGTTGCTCTCCATGTTCATACAGGCGCTACAGGATAAATACTGTGAAAATTTCGCGGCGATTCCTGTTTACCTCGGTTATGACAGGATTATTGAGGAAAAAACGTATCTTAAAGAGCTGGCCGGAGAGCAAAAGAAACCGGAAAATACGGCCGAAATTATCAAGAGCAGCAGGGTATTACGCAAGCGATACGGGCGAGTTTATATGAATATCGGTGAGCCTATTATCATGAAGGAATATCTCGCGGTACAAGAAAAACAAATTGAAAAAATGACGATTGTTGAAAGACAGGCACTTTACAGAAAAATAGGTTATGAAATTGGATTAAGAATAAATGAAGTATCTGTTGTTACACCATTTGCGCTTTTGGCTGCTGTTATTCTAAGCCATGACCGCCGTGGTATTTCCCATGACGAACTGATGGATAATCTGAAAGAATTTTACGAATTTCTCGTAATAAAAAAGGTCAGATTTGCGGCATCTTTTGCAAACAGGGAAAGAGCGATTATGGATGCCATTAATATTTATACGCAGTCCGATATTATTACCAGATTCGCCGCGGACGATGACGAAGAGGAAGAAATGCAAGAAGTGGTCTATTCACTGGATGAAGATAAAAGGTTGTACCTGGAATATTATAAAAATAACATCTTGCATTTCTTTGTGCCTTTAAGCTTTGTAGCAACATCCATGGTAAAAAGCATCGAAGACGTGATACCGTTAAGCCGTATCCTGGCGGATTACAAATATCTGAAGAGACTTTTGTGGAATGAGTTTATTTTTGATGAAGAGAAAGATGATGTAGACGAGGTTAATGGCGTTCTTGAGTATTTGTTTAACAGGAAAATGATTAGACCTGAAGAGCGTGAAGATGAAGTATGGATAGAAGTCAAAGGCAGGGGAAGAATTACGCTTAAGTCTTTCGCGGGACTTATTCATAATTATCTGGAATCGTACTGGATAGTGGTGCGCAGCTGTTCTTATTTAAAGAAGAGTCCTTTGGTGGAAAAAGAATGGCTTAAAAAAATAAGAACACTGGCGGATAGATTATATCGCAAAGGTGAAATTCTGCGTAAAGAATCGCTTTCTCAATCAAACTATATCAATGTAATTAAATTATTGGAAGAAATGGGCCTGATATCCGGTATAGTAAAGGACACAAAATCGGATAAAAAAGAAATAATATATTCACTGACGGAAAATAGAGCGGAAATGGAAGTGCTGCGCCGGCGTCTTTTCAAGTTTCTCCAATAACTTTAGCCAAAAATCGTAAAGATACATTCTAAATAGTATTCTATAGTTATGTAAAAATCGGCTCATGAGTATTTAAGTTTTAAAAAAAACTGATTAATTTTACAATATGTTGACTGCTCAAGGAAAAGAACAAAAAGATACACGATTATACCGTCATTTAAAAAAATGGCTGGAAAAAGCCGTTATGGATTTTAAAATGATAGAAGAAGGAGATAAACTGCTGATAGCCATATCCGGTGGCGCGGATAGTTATGTTCTGCTTGATTTACTTGATTCGCCAATGATCTTTGTGCCGCGCTTTTCATTTGTTGTCGTAAACATTGATATGGGCTTTGATCCTTCATATAAAGCGTATAATTCGCTGGAAATATTCCTTCATGAAAATAATTATCGTTATGTTATGGAAAGGACGGATATCGGGATTGTGGCGCATTCCGAAATCAATAAAAAAAATCCCTGTTTTCTTTGCTCGCGTCTGCGCCGCAAAAGAATATTTGAAATTGCCGAGGCTGAAGGATGTAACAAAATAGCTTTTGCACACCATCGTGACGATATAATTGAGACTTTACTTATCAATATGTTTTACGGTCGAGAAATTAGCACGATGGTGCCGAAACAAAGTATTTTTGGCGGTAAATTGCATATTATCCGCCCGCTGGTTTATATGCGCGAAGAATTAGTAAAAAAATATTGCCTGGAAAGACAATTCCCTGTAGTCAGAAATGAATGTCCCACAAGTGAAACATCTAAAAGATTGTATATAAAAAACCTTTTAAACGATATGGCAAAAGATAACAAAAAAATCCGTGACAATATTTTTAAAGCAATGAGCCACGTCAAACCCGATTATCTGTTGCCGTTATCAAAAAAGATGTAGAAATATTTTCGCATTAATGTGAAAGTAAAACAATGGCAAAAGATGATACAGGACAAAAACTGATAGCTTCCAACAAAACGGCGCGCCGTGATTATGAAATAACTGATACCTATGAAGCCGGAATGGTGCTTACTGGGACTGAAGTTAAGGCGCTGCGCGCCGGTAAGGCGAATTTAAAAGACAGTTACGCTGTTGTAAACGAAAATGAGGTGTTTTTACGGGAACTTCATATCGGACACTACGATCATGGTAACCGTTACAATCATGAGACCTTGCGAAGCCGAAAGCTTCTTCTGCATAAAAGGGAGATAAAAAGGCTATATGGAAAATCACGGGAAAAAGGTCTGTCTCTGATCCCGTTGAAGCTTTATTTCAAAAACAGCATGGTCAAAGTGGAAATAGGTATCGGCAAAGGCAAGAAGTTACATGATCGTCGTCAGGATATTAAAACACGTGAAGAACGCCGGGATATCTCGCGCAATTTTAAATCCAAGCAAATCAAAGTTTAGGAAAAAATGAAGAAAAAAAGGCAGAGAAAGCGGGGTGTTTTAGTTCAGGTAATGCATGCATCCTGAGGAAGCGAATTCCGTAGGTAATATTCATGGCTGAGCTATCATGAAATTAATCGATACGGCGGCCGGTGTTTCCGCTTTACTGGAAAAAAGCACACTGGTTCCGTGTATTTAGCATAGGTTGCCCTTGATCGAAATAACCGGTCGATCCTTCTGCCGCCTCTTATTCTAGAGACAGATGAAGATATCCACCGAAATAAAGAAGCGCAAGAAAGAAGGCAAATGCGCCTGGCCGAACGTAAAAAGAGAAGCAATCATGTTAATTTATTGATTACATTTAGCAAATAATCATCAATTATAATTGTTCTTTTGACAAAAGGGTAATAACTTAATATATTACTTATAACTAGAGATTGGGGGCGTCACGGTTTCGACGGGGACATTTGAAGTTGTAGATGCGTACCGAGGTTCCTACAGGCCTCGTTAAACAGGTAGGAAACATATAATCGCAGACAACTACGATTACGCTTTAGCCGCTTAAGTCGGCTAACGTTCTGCCCGGTTTTCCTGTTGGCTGGAACAGAACGTCATTAAGACAGGATAGCCAAACTTCTTGCCTGGGGGAGGGCGGCGAATACTTACAGGATAGCGCGGTGCGATCCGGCCTGAGGGAGCAATCCAGCGTGAAGGTTCTAAAACAAAGGCTACGTACGTAGATTCTCCAGCGGAAGGTTTTCGGACGCGGGTTCGACTCCCGCCGCCTCCACCAATCAGTATTTGAATGAATTTATATTTATTCTATTCAAGTAACGCTTTTCCTGAAAATATGGGGAGAAAATTATGTGGGATTATACCGATAAAGTTAAAGATCACTTCCTTAATCCGAGGAATGTCGGGGAGATTGAAAATCCCGACGGCGTGGCCGAGGTTGGATCGCTGGCCTGCGGTGACGCGCTAAAGCTTACTTTTAAGCTCGATGAAAACAAAAAAATCAAAGAAGCGAAATTCAAAACTTTCGGTTGCGCCAGCGCTATCGCTTCTTCTTCAGCACTTACTGAGATCATCAAAGGGATGACCGTGGAAGAAGCGCTGAAAGTGACGAATAAAGATATTGCCAAATATCTAGGCGGTCTGCCGGACGAAAAAATGCATTGTTCTGTTCTGGGTAAGCAGGCTCTGGAAAAGGCTGTCGAAAATTACAAAGGTGTTCCGGCGAAACAGACGGATGAAAAAATCGTATGCGAATGTTTTGGCGTTACGGACAAAGAAATTGAAAAAGCAATCCGGGAAAATAATCTGACCACCGTGGAAGAGGTAACTAATTATACAAAGGCCGGTGGCGGTTGCGGCGGTTGCCATGAAGATATTCAGGCGATTATCGAAAGAGTAAAAAAAGAAAACAAGCCGGATGTAAAACCAAAAATGACAAACCTGCAAAAAATTCAGTTGATTCAGGAAACGATAGAGAGAGAGATCAGGCCGTCACTGAAGCATGACGGCGGCGATATAGAAGTAATCGATATTATCGGCAACCGTATTATGGTAGCCACACGCGGCGCCTGCGCCACCTGCAAAGCATCCAATATTACTTTGAAAAATTTTGTGGAATTGAAATTAAAGGAATTTGTCTCGCCTGATTTGATCGTGGAGGAGGTGGAAAAGTGAACGTAATATATCTGGATAATAACGCGACAACGCAGGTGGCCGAGGAAGTTATGGAGGAGATGCTTCCATATTTTCGTGAATATTACGGTAACCCCTCGAGCATGCACACTTTCGGCGGTCAGGTGGGCCAGAAAATACGCACGGCGCGGGAGCAGGTTGCCGCGCTCATCGGCGCGCTACCGGAAGAAATAATATTTACAAGTTGCGGCACCGAAAGCGACAATTCCGCCATTCGCTCCGCTTTAGCAACTCAACCGGATAAAAAACACATAATAACCAGCCGCGTAGAGCATCCGGCAGTACGGGCATTATGCGCCCATCTGGCTACACAGGGGTATCGCATTACCGAACTACCCGTGGATAAAAACGGAGTCTTGGATCTGGAAAATCTGGAAAAAAGCATGACTCCGGATACCGCTATCGTCAGCCTGATGTGGGGCAACAATGAGACGGGGGTGATTTTCCCTGTGGAAGCAGCGGCGGCAATGGCGCATGAAAAAGGCATATTGTTTCATTCTGATGCTGTTCAGGCGGCAGGTAAAATCCCCATAAATTTAAAAAAGAATGTTATTGATATGCTATCCATTTCCGGGCATAAATTGCACGCGCCTAAGGGCGTCGGTGTTTTGTATATTCGGCGGGGTACTAAATTTTCGCCTTATATGATCGGAGGCCATCAGGAAAAGGAACGTCGCGGCGGTACGGAAAATTCTCCCGGTACAATCGGTTTAGGCAAAGCCTGCGAACTGGCCGCAAAAAATATGGATAAGGAAAATACAAACGTAAAGAAACTACGCGATAAACTGGAAGGGGAACTTTTGAAAAGAATTCCTCAAAGCAGGGTTAACGGAGATACGGAAAATCGCCTGCCCAATACCACTAACATAAGTTTTGAATACGTGGAAGGGGAGGCAATACTGCTGCTGATGAATGAACTGGGCATTTGTGCGTCTTCAGGCTCAGCTTGCACGTCGGGGTCTTTACAGCCATCGCATGTTCTGCGCGCGATGGGAGTTCCTTTTACCATGGCGCACGGCTCTGTACGCTTTAGCCTGAGTATTTATAATACTGAAAAAGAAATTGACTTTGTCATTGAAAAAATGCCGCCGATTATTGAGCGGCTGCGCGGTATGTCTCCTTTTTGGAATCAGTCCTGCACAAATCAATAATAAAAAAACAGCAAGCTTATTGTTTCAATATTGAAGACGGAGAGTGTTGAATCAGTATGCTGGCAAATTCTTCCGGTGGTATAGGCTTACTGAAATAAAAGCCCTGCATTTCATCGCAAGAGCGCTGACGTAAGAATTCCATTTGTTCTTCTGTTTCCACTCCCTCCGCAACTACCGTAAGACTAAGCGTTTTGCCCATCGCTATTATAGCTTTGGCTATCGCTTTATCTTCAGAATTATCAAGTATGCATATGTTTTATTTATCTTTTTGGATTTGCTGTCGGGTGTGGATTTTCCCACAATTAGATTAATCTCCGCTAAAAATCATGGTTAAATATCGCAGTCTGGTCAAAATCAAAAATTATATTGTATTATACACTGTCGGGATTTGCTTGAAAAGTAAATTTCGCGATAATTTTAAATATAAATATCTGTAAATATTATTTATATTTAATGAGTTTATAAAATATCACGTTATTTTCTAAGTTGCTGAATTAATGTGGTAAAATAGGATCGAAAAAGTATATTTTAATATATAAATTGAAATAATATGAATATTATCAGGTAATTTCCAGCATTCGTTCAATAGATAGCCTTGCCTTGTCCATAATCTGATGCTCTATATTGATTTGGTAGGAAAGATCTTCAAGAGACCAGAGGACTTTTTCTAAATTAATTTTTTTCATATTCGGGCAAATAGCGGATTCCGATACGGGATAAAAATTCTTTTTCGGATTTTCTTTTTTCATTCTGTATATGATTCCAAGCTCGGTACCGATAATAAAATCATTATTTGGAGATTCTTTCGCATAAGCGCACATTTTTTCAGTGGAGAGAACGGCATCAGCCAGGCGCGTAACTTCCGGACGGCATTCCGGATGCACAATGACTTTGGCAGATGGATACTTTTTCTTCACTTTAATGATGTGTTCGGGAAGAATTTTAGCGTGCGTGGGGCAAAAACCATTCCAGACGATAAATTTATGATTTAGTTGATCGGATACATACTGAGCAAGATACTTGTCTGGAACAAAAATTATTTCGGAATTGCTTTTTAAAATATGCTGAGCCATTTTGAGAGCGTTAGACGAAGTGCAGCAATAGTCGCACTGCGCCTTAACGGCAGCGGATGTGTTGACATAGCAGACAGTTGTGGCGTTAGGGTGTTTCTTTTTCAGTGCAATTAAACCATCAGCGTCAATCATATCCGCCATCGGACAGCCGGCATTCTTATCCGGCAGCAATACAATTTTCTGCGGCGATAAAATTTTTGCTGTTTCCGCCATAAAGTGGACACCACAAAAGACTATAATATCAGCGTTGGTTCGGGATGCTTCTATGCTTAAGCCTAATGAATCGCCGACAAAATCTGCGATATCATGGATTTCCGGAATCTGATAATTATGAGCGAGAATGACAGCGTTTTTTTCTTTTTTAAGTTTCTTAATTTTGTCAGTAATATCCATAGTTTATTTTTTTGACGATCTAGAGTGTTATATGTTTAATTTCTTCCAACTGACTGAGATATAAATTCCCCGATCATTTTGCCCAATTCGGCTGGCAAGGTGCGTTCGGAAAGAGGTGTAGAGGAAGAAATGTTATCTGTAGTCAAAGATTCTTTGCGCAGAGTTTTTCTGGTTGAAGCATCGATTATCCTTACTTCAGCGGCCATTTCTGATTTGCCCACGTGATCGCCGCTCAATCCGCGAGCTGAAGAGCTGGCCATTTTTATGCTGGTAATTCTCGTTTTAACAATAATGGCTGTTGCGTCCTTAGATTTACTCAGCCGGGCTTTTTCAATAATCGGCGCGGCATTTTTCTTTAAAAGCTCGTTCATCGTCATGCTTTCGCAAGTAATTACTGCATCCGGAAAATCTTTTTCCAGATCCTGATCTACTTCAAACTTCTGCAAAATTATTTTTTTATAAACCTTGCCTAAAGGTTCATATTTTTCATCTACAGGCTTAACTGTGATTAATTTGCCGCAGGAAAGAAGTGACAATAACGACGTAATAACAAAAAATAACGTAATTATTTTTGTGTTTTTGATAATTATTGCTTTCATAATAAAGCCTCGATGCTTAATCAGTATCGCACTGTCGGAATTTGTATAATAAAAACAATATAAAAACAACAATATTAATAATAAAGATATAATTCTTGCATCAACACGGCAATTTACCAACATAGGGAAATTATGGACAATATATAATTTTTTTTTTTATTTAAATTTTTATATTATTATAAATTTTTTTTTTTTAATATAATTTAATTATATAAATTATTTTAATATTTTAAAATATTTATTATAATATTAATTTTAATAATTTAATTTATAATTTTTTTTTATATTTTTTTAATCTTGATTTCGAATGCATAAACTGTTAAAATTATTAAAAATAAAGGAAAACGAAAGATGGTTTATTTTAAGAACATCGCATTTTTTCTTTTTTTGATATTAATTGCATCCGTTAATCTTTTTGCCGCGGAAAAAATAATTGATCGTGAAAATATAAAGGCGGCGCTGCTCGTTGATTTAGATAGCGGGAAAATTCTTTACAGCTATAAAGATAACATAGCAATTCAGCCCGCTTCTCTTACTAAAATATTGACTCTTTATATAATGAATGAGGAAATCAGAAACGGAAAGGTTAATTTAAACGACAAGATCAGGGTAAGCGAAAAAGCCCTGAAAACGAACGGTTCCAAAATGTGTTATCACGAAGGCGAGTGGGTAAAAGTAGAAGACCTTATAAAGTTTATGGCAATATATTCAGCGAATGACGCGACGATAGCCGCCGCGGAACACCTGGCCGGAACTGTCGCGCATTTTGTGTTTAGAATGAATAAAAAAGCGGCCGAACTGGGAATGAAACAGAGCCATTTTGTTAATCCGCACGGATTACCAGATAACCGGCAGAAAGTTACCGCGCGAGATGTATTCGTTCTGTCGCGTAATTATATCGAGCGGTTTCCGGATTCTTTAAAAATTCATTCTCTTCAATCTTTTAAATATCATTCTATTGATTACCCTAATCGTAACACATTGCTTCAGGAGAATATTGAAGTTGACGGTTTAAAAACTGGTTATGTGAGAGCTTCTGGTTATCATCTTGTCGCGACGGCAAAAAGAGGAGAGAATCGTTTAATGGCGATAATTTTGGGAGCAAAAAATCAAACTATAAGGGATGCTCAAACAAAGTCGCTTTTAGAATATGGTTTTGAAATAATCAATAATGACATTAAAGATAAAATGGTTGGGGCTTGAATATAAATATTATTCGTTTATTTGTTCTGAAGCATTTTTATTATTAACGGAAAAAACAAATATTTTTTGCCCGACAGTTAATTTGCTCGCGCTTGTTAATCCATTCCAGATCATCAATGCTTTCACGGAAACATTCAGACGCTCGGCAATTAATGACAAATTATCTCCGCTTTGGACTGTATAAATTTGATTATCTTTTTCCTTCATCCATTTTGATAAAATATTATCGTAGCGCTCGGCAAAGCCTACAGACGCGCCTTTCGGGACATGCAAAATAAAACTACCTGCAGGAAGATAATAGTTGCGGATTTGAGGATTAAGTTCCCTGATTGTCTTAAAATAAGTATTGGCAGCTTCAGAAATAATATTTAGAGGAACCGGCTGGTCTGTTGTTAGTTGTACTTGATCAAAATCAATCGGATTATATAAATCTTCATTAGTTAAAAAATAGCCGTATTTTTCCGGATCAGACAGGATAATTTTTATGGCCAGGATTCGGAAAATATATCGTTGTGTTTCCTGATATAGATATAACTTATAATAATTATTAACTTTTTGAACCAGTATTTCCGTTTTGAGACCGTCTTCTCCCATGTTGTAAGCTGCCGTGGCCAGCGTCCATGAACCAAAAAGATTGTAAAGATCCTGCAAATATCTGATCGCCGCGTTAGAAGAAAGAAAAAAATTGCGTCTCTCATCAATATCGTTATTGACAGTTAGTCCGTATTTTATGGCCGTGGGTTCAATAAATTGCCAGTAGCCGACTGCTCCTTTATTTGAGCTTGCATGAGTTCTCAACGCGCTTTCCGCTATGACAATATATTTAAGATCATCAGGCATTGAATTATTCTTCAAAATATTTTCGACATAAGGGAAGTAACGGTTGACTCTTTTTAACCACATAATAATATCATCTTTGTTATCAAGGCAAATCAGTAATTCTCTTTCGAGCCTTTCTTTTATGCCGTTTTCAGAAAGAGGTACTGGTTCTGTGCAAAAAGTAAGCGGCTCGGAAAACTTAGTCGCCGCGATAAGAGATTGTGGGCTTGACGGATTACGCATATTCATATTTGTCGAAGCAATCTGTCCGCAGCCTAAAAATGAAAAAGACATTAATAAAACAATAGTGTATCTGGATACGTTTATTATTTTTGAAAAAATCATATTATTAAGCGATTATCCTCAATGATTTAAAATCATTTTACTGTTTCTTTCAAACTTTCATGAATATCTTTAATTTCCTGGGTGACATTTTGTTTTACCTCTTTAGATGTATCAACTATATCATCTTTGGCATTTTTAAAATCTTTAGGAACCTGTTCTTTTATTTCTTTAACGTCCTGTTTAATAGCTTCATGCGTTGTAGTAATGCTTTTTTTTGTTTCATTTTTTATGCTTTTCGCGTCATCAGTGATGGACGAAGAAGTATTATGACCAGCTGATTTCGGGGAGGCGTCTTGCGCGTATGAATTATTAAACATAAACATAATGATAAAAAGCGAGAAGAGAAAGAATAGATATTTATGCATGGGTTATTCCCTTAAAATATTGATAATATTTGTAGCAAAATTATGTTAAAAACTATGATAATGCAAGAAAGAATTTATGTCGGAATTGATTGAGCATTGCCTCTTGCCAACATCGCCACTTGATGCTAATAAATTTCAAAGATTGATATTTATATGAAAAACAAATTATTGTTTTCTAAACAGGATATCGAGCAAATGAGCGAATTGAAAATAGCTCCGCGCTTGGTTCGCAAACAGATTCTTTTATATAAAAATAAAAGTAAAA
This sequence comes from uncultured delta proteobacterium, assembly GCA_963813455.1. Classification (GTDB taxonomy): domain Bacteria; phylum Desulfobacterota; class Syntrophia; order Syntrophales; family Smithellaceae; genus UBA4810. Next base: position 98,638 of record CAWEZF010000012.1, on the reverse strand, counting down.
CATTACTTCTGAACAGAGAATGCAATGTTCGAGACGGTATTTATCAAATCTCCTCCGCGCAAAAGAATCAATTAATTAAATATTACGAGCAATCCCAAAAGAAAAACAAAATAGTAAAATTTGTGCCGGCATCCGGTGCCGCAAGCCGTATGTTTGCTCATTGGCATAATATCGCGCAGCAAAAAGAAACTGTAAGCTCATATGAAAAAACTGCTTTTTTCCGCGATTTGAGAAAAATGCCTTTTTATCCGCTAATCAATAAAGATGAAAGGGCGAGAAAATATTTAAATCATAAAATTATCAAGGAGTTAGTTAGCTTTATTTTATCGAATGAAGGATTGAATTTTCCAGATAAGCCGAAGGCGCTGATTTTATTCCACCGCTATTCGGATACTGATATGCGCACACCACTTGAGGAACATCTTTATGAAGCTGGAAATATTTCTAAAAATATCTGCAGGGTGCATTTCACGATATCTCCGGAACATCGTAAAAGTATAAACGAAAAACTAACAGAAGTAAAAAAAAGATATGAAAAAGATCATAATCTTAAATATAAAATAGACTTATCTTTTCAATCTTTGGCAACAAATATTATCGCCGTGGATTACTATAATAAACCTCTGCGCGATAAAGATGGAAAGCTGATTTTCCGTCCCGGAGGACACGGAGCGTTGCTCGAAAATCTTAATAAGCTACAAGCAGATTTAATATTTATTAAAAATATCGATAATATTGTTCCTGAAATTCTGTGTGATAAAATAATACCCTACAAAAAAATGCTGGGAGGATTGGCGCTACAGACCAGGGATCAAATATTTGACATCTTAAGAAGAATGGAAAAAGAAAAAACAGATAATAAACAGATGGAATTGATAACCGCGTATTGCAAAAATAAAATCAATATCGTTTTTCCGCCTGAGTTTTATTCCTCAACGCAGCAAAAAAGAAAAAGAATCATATTTTCTCTACTGAATCGTCCGCTTAGAGTTTGCGCCGTGGTTAGAAATACGGGTGAGCCGGGCGGAGGCCCTTTTTGGGTCGAAGAAAATAACAAAACCCAGACGCTGCAAATAGTTGAATCAGCGCATGTAGATAAAAATAATGCTTCGCAGATGCAAATATGGTCACGGGCCAAATACTTTAATCCGGTAGATATCGCGTGCTGCACAAAAAATTATCAAGGGAAAATATTTGATTTAAAAAAATATGTTAACAAAGATACTTTTTTAATTACGTCAAAAACAGAAAAAGGTAAAAGCATCAAAGTACAGGAAATGCCGGGATTATGGAATGGTTCCATGCATTATTGGAACACTATATTTGTTGAATTTCCTCTGATTACATTTAATCCGGTAAAAACTGTCTATGATCTATTGCGTCCGCAGCACCAAAAAACATAAAGCTAAATCATAAGACGTTCGCAATCTTCTTTGGACAAAGCACTGCTTTTAACCTTAGATGATTCACCGTTTTGCTGACAAATGACCGTGGCTTCGCTGTCGTCAGGAGCATCCGAATATCGGACACAAAGAGCGCAGGCTATCTGTTTTGCGATGGCGTTGCCCTCAGGAATAAGGACAAAAGGCCCGGGGAAATCAGCCATATTGCATGCAATATCTTTATTATAAGCTAATTTCTTTAATTCTTCGTTATCTCTATTATTTCTGCCGACAATTATTTTAACGCTATCTTGTGTCCGAAAGTGACGGCCGTATTTTAACAAATGGTAATCGCGAATTTCCGGATTTTGCGAATGAGCAAATAATTCGCGAAGACGGCGCGTGAACATCCGGTCTGTAAGCAAACAACCTCCGGCCGGAGGCGGATAATTAGTAATGCCAAACATTTTTGCCAGGCGCATTTGGTCTTTTCTCCCTCTGCCGGAAATAGACAAAAGCATAGATCGATCGATCTTGCCTTCAATTTCCGCATTTATAGGAGCAAGTAATTGTGCGGACAAAGGCCTGAGAATATAATCAGCATATCCGGAATTTTTCGCTATCATATTCAGTGATTGTTTTGTTTGCGACATAGGTCGCTGTCCTAAAACTTCGCCGGTAATGATGAAATCAGCGCCGAGCGATTCCATTTTTTGCCCCGTAAGCTTAAGCATCAGAGTATGGCAGTCGATACAGGGGTTCATATTTTTACCGAAGCCATAACGGGGAGAATGGAGCATTTTTAAATAATCCAAGGTAATATCCTCGATTATCAGAGGTAAATTAATATGTTTGGCGGAAGCTTCAGCCCTTTTTGAATCGAAAAAAGGGGATGTGAGATTTATGCAGACAACATCAATATTTTGAGAAGCGATAAGCTTTGCGGCCAGTATGCTGTCCAGTCCGCCAGAGAAAAGGGCAATAGCTTTTGACATAAAAAATAATCCGATAAATTAATGATGGTTTATAAATAAAAAGCGCTGCGCAATAAATCTGCGGCAGCGCTTAAAAAAAGTTCGATAAATAAAGTTCTAATATCTGGAAATATTTGCCGCCCAGACCTCCTGCAATAAACCGCGGATTTCATGATCAATATCAAAGTCAATTACATATAAATCTTCGCTCGTTGTAATTTTTGTGGCGTTAAAATTCAAAGTAAAAGGTACCTGATTATTTTCAGTGCCGGAAAATGTGAAATAACCGTTAACAAAAGGAATGTTTAATGCCCGCAAAACAGTTTCCATTATTTTTTTCGGAGGGTCATTACTGTTTACAAAAACGAGATAATTGCCCGCCTGAGAAAGCACATTAATAAATTGAGGAGATAATTCACGGGAATAGATAACGTATTGGTATTGGGCGTCTTTGACGATGACGTCTGCTTTGATAGACAGGTTGATCCCGTCTTTTTCGATGCTGAATACTTTAATATCGACGTCTTTTTCAGGATTTAATCCCATATTCGATAAAAGCGCGTAAGAGAAGTCTTTTGCCGATGTGGAAGGATAAACGATCATGGGGGGCAATGAATATATTTCTTCGGGATTTCCCACAATGCCGTTTTGCGCAGAGATTTCCGTTAATATAAAACCGTTTTTACGAGCATAGTTTTTTAATGCCTTGGGGAAAAGAGCATTCTCGCCGTAAAGTATGCGCAATCCCTGCATTAGAGAACGCGACTGTATGGTGTTTGTTTTAGTTATGATCCAATCAACAAAAAACTCTGCGGTTAGCGAAGAGCCTATGGTAACGGATTTGCTCTGTTTTGACATGCTGTAATTTTTAACGGTAGCGAAAATCTTTCTTAAAACTACGATGACATCGTCTTTTTGGTCAACTTTGACCAGGTGAAAATTTGACCAACTGTCGCTGACAATCTTTCTGAGATTATCCGGCGCTTTGTTGTCCAAATCAAGAAATAAAGTAGTGCTGTCATCAAATTCAATAACCGGCATTGTAGAGCAGTCAACAGTTATCTGGCCGGTTTTAGGAATGGGCAGATAATAATTACCGGTGGAGGTGACCGTCGCGTTCATTTGAGAAAGAACATGCTTTATAACGGCAAGTCGGGCTTCCGGCGGCATGGTTATTTTTTCATCGGAGCCAAAAATTTTGTCAATGTCTGATTCGATTAATCTATCATCAATGGGGCTTTTCGCGGCAAGGACAGAGAAATCCTTTGTGGGCAAAGTAATCGTCTGGCCGGCATAAATTCGATTAATATCTTTAATGCTCGGGTTAAGTGATTTTATAATCCTGTATTTTTCTTTTATATTTGATGTGTCTTTACTTTCGCGGGCGATAATTCTATATAAAGTATCGCCTTCCTGAATCAAATATGTTTTGCTTCCGGCTACTGGAGTAAGTGGAGCGGTAGGTGAGGTATCCGCAATTGCAAATGTCGGCTGTTGTTGTTTTTGAGCGAGAGGTCTTCCGGGAAGAATTAATTTTTGACCCACGCTTAATTTATTTACATCTTCAATATGGGGGTTAAGCTCCTGAATTAGGCGGTAATTATTGGCGATGTCCGCTTCGGTAACTCCGGGGATGTGTCTTACTATAGTTGAAAGAATATCACCTTTTTTTACAATGTAAGTATATGAATTTTCTTTGGATACTGCCGTTTTTCTTAAAGTTATTTGTGCAGTATCTTCTTGTGCCCAGACTGATTGGCCCGAAAATATTAAAGAAAACATAACGATAAAAATTGCCCAAACGAATTTTTTAATCATTTTGTCTTTCCCCCTGAATTATAAAAAGTAACATAAAACAGCGTAACCATGGAGAAAAATACTCCAATTAATAATAAAAGTCAACTGCTTATAGCGGAAATATTTGATTTTTTTAGCGGGCAGAATAAAGAAGAAAATCGGGTTTAGATAACTTTTTTCATGGCGGCGATGGCAACTTCAATCTGATCGTCATCTGGCTCGCGGGTGGTTATCTTTTGCAGCATGAGTCCCGGCCAGCTTAATATCTGAACTAACCTGGAATGAGTGTATTTTCCCGTAAAACGGATGGCTTCGTAGGAAATGCCCGCGATAACAGGCATCAACAATAATTTATAGACAACTCTGTGAAAAAAATCAGGTCGTCCCAGAAGAGAAAAAATCAGAATAGATACGATCATAACAAATAAAATAAAGCTTGTTCCGCAACGGGGATGGCGGGTGGAGAAATCTTTGACGTTTTTGATGGTTAAATCTTGTCCGTTTTCCCAGGCAAAAACCGTTTTGTGTTCCGCTCCGTGATACATATAAACACGCCGCATATCCGCCATAAGCAGCGTAGAAGTCAGAAAACAAAGAAATATGCCCAGGCGCAGACAGCCTTCCAGTAAATTCAACAGCAGTAAATTCCCGATGTATGGTTTGATTTGAGTGAAAAAGAAGGCGGGTACAATAATAAAGAAAAAAATCGCGACACTAAAGCTAAAGGCAAAGGAAAGATACATATGCCAGTCTTTGGGCTTTGTTTCTTCTTCAGAAAGAGCGACCTCAGCGGAAAACATCAGCGATTTTATTCCGACAAACATCATTTCAAATAAAGTAATGGTACCGCGTATAAACATCAATCCTAAAACTTTATAACGTTTAGTGAGCGGTATATATTCTCTTTCCTGATAAATTATTTCATTATTAGGTGAACGTACAGCAGTGGCTATCTTATTGCCGTGACGCATCATCACGCCTTCGATGACGGCCTGTCCTCCCGCGATATCTTCTGCTTTAGGTTTTGCGCTCATTTATTTCTTGTTCAGTCTTTTTGATAATTATTGAGCGCCTACTTATAGCATTTGTCGCGCCCTGTCAAATGCCATTTATAAATTGACTGTTGCAAGTTTGACCTTCAATGATATAATAACGAGTGTATTCATAAAAAAGGAGGAGGGTAAGAAATGGCTTCCGTTGACTCGTCAAATGTTTTCATCAAAGAATTTCAGGAAAGATACGAAAAAAAATTGCGGGAAAAAGAAATGGAAATAATCGAGCACTGGAAGGCTCAATTGGATAAGATTATCGCCATGAGGCCGGATAGTATTTCATCTTTGCAGCTCCAGTTAACCAAGACAGTGGAAATGATGGCCAATCGCATCCGGGTGTTGAAAAAGGGATAATAATGGAAAGTATCGCTAATTTTTTATTTGAAGTGGGAATGCTCAATAAAACTCCGCGCACCGGCTATCAGTTCCTCGGCAGCGGAAAGGAATCGGTTTCTGAACACATTTTACGAACTTTATATGTTGGATACACGCTCTGTAAAATGGACGACACACTAGATGAACAACAAGTGCTGAAGATGTGTCTTTTTCATGATCTACCAGAAGCGCGCACCGGGGATATGAATTACGTAAATAAAAAATATGTCGAAGTTAATGAGGAAAAAGCCGTTCATGAGCTTACAGAGGGGATATCTTTTGGCGCGGAAATTAAAAAAATAATCGATGAGTTTAATCGCCGAGAAACAAAAGAGGCCATGACGACTATGGATGCGGATCAGTTAGCCCTGATACTGCAGCTTAAAGAATACGGTGATCTGGGAAATAAATATGCCGATGAATGGATAAGTTACGCCTTAAAAAGGCTCATAACAAAAAATGCAAAGAAATTGGCAGGCCAAATTATTAAAACCGATTTCTCCAACTGGTGGTTTAAAGAAAAAAGTGATTGGTGGATAAACGGCAACAAAAAATAGAAATAACCGCAACTTTTTATTGTGAAGACAATATGAAAAAAACAAAAATAAATTATTTGTATTATTTTTTTATAGTTTTATTTCTGTTTTCATGCGGGTTTATAACGGAAACTATAGTTATTGACAAACCTGATGAATACCGAAGAACGTATGAGGCAAAAGAAGAAATCGTTTTAAGGGCGATCGCCCGCGTTTTTCAGGAAAGGCAGATGGGGCTTAATATCACTATAAACAGAAATGATCGGACTGTTTTAACAGAATATTTAACCGAGGGTGACTGGCGGACAAAAAGTTTTGCCCGAGTAAAGCAAATTAACTGGAAAGAAACAGAAACAGTTATATCGATTAATACGGAGAAAAAAACAAAAACAGGATGGCAACTGATGAGAGTGCTGAAAAAGGAGCAGTACACGAATCTTTTCAGCGAGATTGAGTTAAGAATTTACGAAGAAATGGCAAAAATTCAATAAAATATTTTAAGGAAAGCAGAAAATATGGAACACAGAAAAAGAGTATCGGCAATTTTCAATGAATTCAAGAATTTCGCATTTAAAGGTAATGTGGTTGATCTGGCAATCGGTGTAATTATCGGCATGGCATTCGGTAAAATAATCGATTCTCTGGTCAAACATATTATTATGCCGGCAATCAGTGTTCTTCTTCCCGGAGAACAGGGTTACCTGGCCTGGAAATGGGTAATTAACGGCAGTGAAATTTCCTACGGACTCTTTATTGGAGAAATATTAAACTTTTTAATTGTCGCGCTGGCTTTGTATATATTTATTGTCAAATTTTTAGGAATGATCATGAAAAACAAAAAAGAAGAAACGGTCGCTCCTCCGCCTCCCACTATAGACCAGCAATTGCTTACAGAAATCCGTGATTTACTTAAAACAAAATAAAATATTCAGGTAATGTTTGTTTATTTCCGATTGACAGCTTTGCGTATCATTGAGGCGCGAATGTGTTTGTTTAAATAAGTTCCAAGTAAGCAAGGATATATCTGATATCTATGATAAATTATCAAAATAATGAAAAAACAGTTCTTTTTAACATCAAAAAATCAATGGCGGAGATAATTCTTAACCGTCCTGATGCCATAAACAGTCTGAATACAGAGATGATAAAAAGCATTACGGATTACTTAAATATGGCACTCGGAAACGATCAATGCAGGTTTATCCTTTTTTATGGTTCTGGCAATAAAGGCTTTTGCGCCGGGGGAGATGTCAAGGATCTGGCGCGAAAAGCTGATAAAAAATTATTTGATGAAGTTAACCTTTTTTTCAAAAAAGAATACGCGCTTGATTTAATGATCCATAATTCTACAAAACCGATAATTGTTATTGCTGATGGAGTTACTATGGGAGGCGGATTGGGGATTGCCGCCGGCGCGGATATTGTTTTGGCTACAGAACGCACACGCATGGCTATGCCCGAGGCCAGAATAGGATTTTTCCCGGATGTAGGCGCGACTGGCTGGTTATTTTCGCGTTGTCCTAAAGGTTATCCGGAATACTTAAGCCTTACCGGATACGAAATGCGCGCGAAATGAATGCGTCAGAATTGGTTTGGCTACGCATTTTATAATGTCCCAGGATATGAAGCAAAGTAATATCCGCATTGGAGAATTATGAACCTGATGAAAAATTGGGCAGAAAAGAACTTTCATTAAAAATTCACGAGAAAATATCTCCGTATATAGATTATGATATAACTGCAAAAAAAGATATGGATGATTGGGTGGCAGAATATTTTGCGGGTAAATCAGATCTGAATGCAATTATCAATTCTTTGGAAAAATGCGTCAACAATAAAGATCTTTGCAATGATGTTTTTGACGGTATCGCGGCAAGGTCGCCAACAGCGCTGGTTCTAACATTGAAATTACTGCGTCATAATGAAGGGCGTCCCATTGCTGATGTTTTTTCTTCAGAGCTTAGGGCGGCGGAATTTATGACGAGGCAGCCGGATTATGTTGAAGGTGTTCGCGCAAGACTTATCGAAAAAGATGACAAACCTAGGTGGCAGCCCGATAAAATAGAAAACGTAAACCTTGCGGGTTTAAAACTATAAAAGTATTTTATTTTTCCGCGTTGCGTTTTCCGAAAAATCTGGTCAGAAAATCAGCTTCTTTCGGGGATAAGTCAAATTTAAAAACAGCGTCCTCAATAAGCATCGCCAGCGGTTCGTTGTTTTTTTGTTCCAGTTGCGCCGATATCCATTTTATTGCTTGTTTTATTTCTTCCCCATCCGGCATTATTGTCGCCATAAACGAAACCCCTTGATATTTATAAGTAATTTAAAAATTACTAAAAGCTCATATCGGTTAATTAGACATTATGTTAAGCATATTTATAAAAAAAACAACAAAAATCATTAATGTTGACTTCGAAAAATCAGTGACTAAATTCACAACATTAGCAATTAAAAATCAACATGGTAAATATCAGAAAAGGAAATAATTATGAAAAAATCTTTTGGTTCTAAAACACTCATTTATCCTACCCCCGTGTGGGTAGTAGCCGCTTATGATAAAAGCGGCAAGCCCAACGCGGCAACAGTTGCCTGGGGAGGGGTTTGCAGTTCCAAGCCCGCTTCTGTGGCAATATCGCTGAGAAAATCAAGATACACCTATGAAAATATTATTGAGAGGAAAGCATTTACCGTAAATGTTCCTTCTGCCGCGCAGGTAAAAATTGCTGATTATTGCGGCATTGTTTCCGGAAGAAACGAAGATAAATTCACGCGAGCGGGAATTACCGCGGTTAAAGGAGATTTTGTGGACGCTCCATACATTAAAGAATTTCCGATGACATTAGAATGTAAGTTGGGCGCTGTTACTGATGTCGGTATTCATACTCATTTAATCGGAGAGATAATGGATGTTAAGGTTGAAGAAAACATGCTAGATAAAGATGGCTTGCCCGATATTCATAAAATTAATCCCATAATTTACGCGCCGGAAATGCAGGGATATTACGGTGTGGGAGAATTTTTAGGGAGCGCGTTTTCTATAGGTAAAGAAATTAAATAAATATATAGTTAGAAAGGAGCTAATTAATGGGAAAATCAATAAAAGGCACGAAAACGGAAAAGAACTTACTGGCCGCGTTTGCCGGAGAATCTCAGGCAAGAAACAGATATACTTTTTTTGCAAGCGCCGCGAAAAAAGAAGGTTATGAGCAGATATCCAGATTTTTTCTGGAAACAGCGGAAAACGAAAAAGAGCATGCCAAAGTATTTTTTAAATATCTGGAGGGAGGAGAGGTGGAAATTACTGCCGGTTATCCCGCCGGCGTGATCGGCAATACCCGGAAAAATCTGCAGGAAGCCGCGGATGGAGAAAAAATGGAATGGAGCACGCTGTACGCGGATTCCGCTAAAATCGCCCGTGAAGAAGGCTTTGAAGAAGTAGCCAGATCATTTGACCAGATTGCCAAAGTCGAAATGTTTCATGAACAGAGATACAGAAAGCTTGCCAAAAATATCGACGATAAAGAAGTATTTAAAAAGAAAGCAAAAACCAAGTGGCACTGCATCAACTGCGGATATGTTTACGAAGACGATGAAGCGCCGAAGGAATGTCCGGCCTGCAGGCATCCGCAATCCTATTATGAAGTCCTGGCGGAAAATTATTAATCAATATTAAATAAAAAAATTAAAACAGCCCGTGTATTAGAAACACGGGCTGTTTGTTTATTATCTAATCAGGGATTGTTAAATCATTACAAAGCGTAATAACGGTTTGTAATGCTTGACAGTAATTGCAAAATGCCCTAGATTGGCGCAGTTTTTTGACTAGGAGAGCAGTTTAATATGACTACAAAAAGGCTAAGAAGGGCGGAAGCCCTAAAAGGAAGGAAGAAAAAGAAATCGACCAGAATGATTTATTTGCTGGTAATATTAGGTTCGATATTTATTGTTCTGCTGATTTTCTTTGTAATTCTTTTTAGTGCGTTATTTCCCGCGGGAGGTAAGGATTCTGTCAAAAAGAAGGAAAAATACGCCGTAACAATTTATTTTTCCGATAAGCAGGAAAGATTTTTAGTGCCCGAAACTCGTTACATAATTAAAGAGGATAATGATGCCTTGCAGGCAAAAGAGATCGTAAAGGCCTTACTAGACGGGTCAAAAACAGGCTTGATCAACACATATCCTTCCGGAGTTACTGTTAAAGATGTCAAGGTTAGTAATGATGGCACTGCTTTTATAAATTTTGACGCTAACCTGTCCAGGCTTCATCCGGGAGGTTCTGCTGCGGAAATGGCGTCAATTTATTCTCTGGTAAATTCGCTTACCGAAAACATCTATAATATCAAGCAGGTAAAGATTATAGTGGATGGCGCCGAGCTGACTTCAATTAAAGGGCATATCTCGACAAGAAAAGTTTTTCGTCGGGATACCGAGCTTATTGTCAAAGCGCAGGAGGGTAAAAGCTGATTTTTTATGGCGCCTAAATCGAAAATAGCCCGCACGCGCAATATCGGCATTGTCGCCCACATTGACGCCGGTAAAACGACAGTTTCGGAAAGAATTCTATTTTACACCGGTAAATCATATAAAATGGGAGAAGTTCACGACGGCGAAGCCGTGATGGACTGGATGCCGCAGGAGCAGGAAAGGGGCATCACCATAACCTCGGCGGTAACCACTTGCGCCTGGAAAAATCATGATATTCACATAATTGATACACCCGGTCATGTTGATTTCACTATTGAGGTAGAGCGTTCACTTCGTGTGCTTGACGGCGCTGTGGTTGTCTTTTGCGCCGTGGGTGGAGTTGAGCCTCAATCGGAAACAGTTTGGCATCAGGCGGATAAATACGGTGTTCCTAAAATAGCTTTTATCAATAAAATGGACAGAGTAGGGGCGGATTATTTCAGCGTTATAGGCATGATGCGCAGAAGGTTTTCTTCTGTTCCAGTTCCTATTCAGATACCCGCGGGCAGTGAAGATAATTTCCGCGGCGTTATCGACCTGATTAATCAAAAACTTTTAATTTGGAATGATTCCGCGCAGGGTCTGGAATTCACGTCGCAGGAAATACCGGAGGAGTTTGCTGAAGCGGTAAGAACAAACCGGGAGAAAATGATTGAGACGCTCGCGGAATATGATGATGAACTTGCCGATAAATATCTGGGCGGTAAAGAAATTTCACAACGGCGGAGATAGAAAAGGTCATTAGAAAAGCCACGATTTCGCTTAAAATAGTTCCGGTGCTTTGCGGCGCCGCGCTGCGCAACAAAGGCATTCAGCCGATACTGGACGCGGTGGTGAATTTTCTTCCGTCGCCGGAAGATATTCCGCCGGTAAAAGGAATTAATCCGATTACTAAAAAGGAAGAAGTGAGGCAATGCTCGGATAAAGAACCGCTGGCGGCGTTGGCTTTTAAAATAATGCTGGATGAAGGAAGAAAACTTGCTTATTTGAGGATTTATTCCGGCCAAATCCAGGCCGGTGGCGAAATATACAACGTTGTAAAAAAGAAAAAAGAAAAAATCGCCCGTCTTCTTTTGATGCACGCCAACAAAAGAGAAAGAATTGAAAAAGCGTCAGCAGGCGATATTGTCGCTGTTTTGGGATTAAAAGATACTGCCACCGGAGATACTCTCTGCGCGGAAAAAAGCCCGATTATTTTGGAGAGAATAGAATTTTACGAGCCGGTAATCAGCCAGGCTATTGAAGCCAAGACTCCGGGCGATCAGGAAAAGCTTTCCGTCGCGTTGGATAAACTTCTTGACGAAGATCCGACGCTGCGTGTCAAATATGAAGAGGAAACGGCGCAGACGGTTATTTCCGGCATGGGGGAATTGCATCTGGAAATTATTGTTGATCGCTTACAAAGAGAATTTAACGCCCGCGTTAATGTCGGCCGCCCGCGTGTAGTTTATCGTGAAGCAATACAAAAGCAGGCGGAAGCGGAAGGCTTATTTGAAAGAGAACTGGGTGAGAAAAAGCATTTCGCTCACGTGCGTGTTTCTTTGACGCCGCGCAAACGGGGCATGGGCAATGAAATAATCATTATGACGGATGAAAGCATAATTCCCGTGGAATTTCACGAGGCAATCATTGAAGGAATTAAAGAAGCGGCCATGAGCGGAGCGTTAAACGGATATCCGGTAACTGATGTCGGAGCGGCGGTAACCGGCGGCAGTTTCAAAGAAAGTGAATCATCTCCCCAGGCGTATAAAATAGCGGCCGCCGCGGCTTTTCGTGAAGCATTTGGCAAGGCAGATCCTGTTTTGCTTGAGCCGATAATGATGGTGGATGTCATCACGCCGGCGGAATTTATGGGAGATGTCATCGGTGATATCAACGCGCGCCGCGGCGAAATTCAGGCGGTGAATCCGAGAGGAACAATCAGCGAAATAAAAGCCAAGGTGCCGCTTAAAGCTCTGTTTGGCTATTCCACGGATTTGCGTTCCGCCACGCAGGGACGCGCGACTTTTTCAATGATTTTCGCGCATTACGACAAAGCGTAATTAAGCATTAATAAAGAAGTAATAGAAGTACTACTGCAAGAAAAAGCGCAGGAAACATTGGTATCTAATGCCACCTGCGCTTGATACTAGTTTTAACGTGGATATTCGCTTATTTATCTGAAACTGAAATTGCCATAGCCCAGTATTCCCAGAATTCCAATAATAATTAGATAAATAGCTACAATATAATTCAACATTCTGGGTACGAGCAAAATGATAATACCGGCGATAAGCGCCAACAACGGAGCAATACTTAGATTTAAAGTCATAATTTTATCCTTTCTTTAAAAAAAAGATTAAAAACTCCTTCAGAAATGCACCGCGACTAATTCTATCGGTATGGTACACTTCCCCTCACTGCTGTACGCGATATCTTCTTAGTAAGAACTTGAAGCAACTTTAATTGAACTTATAAAAACTAAGCTTCAGTGTCAAGATAATAAGATTAATTATTTTTCACCTGGTCTTTGCTCAATATTAAATATTTAGCAAAGTTCCAAAGTTAATATATTTAAAAGGTCTTGATAGAGATGAAAGGCTGTTTTACACTAAATATCAAAGGCATGAAGAAAAGATATATAATCTTAAATTCCTTAATATTATTGTTTATGCCTTTCGCTAGAGGCGGAATAAATGCTGAAGGCCGTTAATGTATATTGCCGGCACAAAATTTCCAGGAGGCTTCCGATTGCGTAAAGAAAAACAAAGAAGGTCAGTTGTTTCTTTTTCGTTTTCGCGCTGAATCTTTTATGGTTTGTTTTCTTTTTGCTTGGAGGAGAATGGGCTTATTATTTACATTCAAGATGGTTTAATTTAAGCAGCCATGATTACGATTTGGTGTTCTATTGTATTATGGCGCTGACAAAGATTATTTCTTTTGTCTTCTTTTTGTTTCCCTACATTGCGATTAAACTGGTCATAAGAAAAGCAAAAAGAGCATAATTTCAACAGTTTCCGGACCAGAGAATCATAAAAAGGAGTGTTAAATGAGTAAATCGGAAGTAGCATCTGGATATATGAAGCAAGGGTACAATTGCGCGCAGGCGGTTGTTAAAACCTATGCCGCGGATGTGGGGATTAATGAAGAGGAAATAGTGAAAATGGCGTCTGTGTTAGGAGGAGGAATCGGCAGAACCGGAAACGTTTGCGGCGCGGTATCCGGAGCGGCATTGATTATCGGCGCGAAGTTTGGCAGTACCGATAATACTAATATGCATTCTAAAGACAACGCGTATCAGAAATCAAAAGAATTATTGGATAAATTCACGGCTCAAAATAAAACCATCTTATGTAAAGAGCTGCTCGGCTATGATATCAGCACAAAGGAAGGTCTGAAACAAGCCAGAGAAGCCGGAGTAATGATCCAAAAATGCCCCGGCTTCGTCGCTTCCGCTGCAAGGATACTGGAGAGATTAATATCCGAATAAGAACATTAAAAGATTTTTTTAAGCATAAAAAAAAGGCGTCCCGGAAAGAGACGCCCTTTTTGGTTAAAAGTTGTTAAGGTTTATTTCTTCTTGCCTTTGGCTTTTGCTTTGACTTTAACAGTAGCTTTTTCTTCGCTCAAAGACTCGCTGGAAATTCTCATGCCGTAGAATGAACGATACACGAAGACCAGAGCAATCAGGAAAAAGGCAATGGACATGCCGAGTTTCAGATTAGAATTGGTCATAGTCACGGCGATTTCGACAGCCAACAATCCAAACAGCGTGGTGAATTTGATGACCGGGTTCAAAGATACGGAAGAAGTGTCTTTGAAGGGGTCGCCGACGGTGTCACCAACGACGGTCGCTTCATGCAAGGGGGTATTTTTCATCTTTAAATCTACTTCTACAATCTTCTTGCCGTTATCCCAGCAGCCGCCGGCATTGGCCATGAAAATTGCCTGGAAGAGGCCAAAGAAGGCAATGGCGATAAGATAGCCGATAAAGAAGTAAGGATTGAAGAAAGATAGAGCCAACGTCATAAAGAAAATGACAATAAAAATATTGATCATTCCTTTTTGCGCGTACTGGGTGCAAATCTTGACGACTGCCTTGCTATCTTCAATGGAAGCTTCTTTTTTATCCAGATTAATTTTCTGCTTTATATAGACAACAGCCTGATAAGCTCCGGTGGTTACGGCCTGAATAGACGCGCCGGTAAACCAATAAATGACCGCGCCGCCCATAATCAAACCGAGAATGATATTCGGCTGTACAAGCGATAGTTGGGCGATAACGTTGCCGTAAAGGCCTTCCAGCAGAATGATGATACCAAATACCATGGTGGTCGCGCCGACGACGGCGGTGCCGATCAACACGGGTTTAGCGGTGGCTTTAAAGGTATTGCCCGCGCCGTCCGCTGATTCCAGGTAGTGTTTGGCCAGTTCAAAGTCTGGTTCGATGCCATAGTGTTTTTTAACAACAGCTTTAGCGTCCTTGCGGGATTCAATCATGGAAAGTTCATAAATGGATTGAGCGTTATCCGATACCGGTCCGAAGCTATCCACGGCAATAGTCACAGGGCCCATGCCCAGGAAACCGAAAGCCACAAGACCGAAGGCAAACACAGGAGCGGCAAATTTGAACGCTTCGGGCATGATAGCCAGGACGGCAGCATTTTGTGATACCATATAGGCAATAAACATCAAAAACGTGATAACTAATCCTAACCAGAACGCGGAGAAGTTACCGGCAACCAGACCGGAAAGAATATTCAGCGAGGGGCCTCCCTGCTTGGAAGCGTTGACAACTTCTTCGCAGTGACGCGAATTGGTGCTGGTGAATATTTTTGTAAATTCCGGAATCAGCGCGCCGGCAATAGTGCCGCAGCTGATGATTGTCGCCAGAGACCACCACAAACTATCTAATCCATCAATCAGATCTCCCAAAAGGAAATAGCTGGCAACAAAGGTTACACCGATGGAGACGATCGAGGTTATCCAAACCAGATTGGTCAGCGGATGTTCAAAATTGAATTCCTTCTTGCCGGAAAAGGCAGAAGTGCTTATTCCGTGGTTGATAAAGTACGAGGCCAGAGACGTTAAGATCATCAAAATTCTCATGGCAAAAATCCAGATGATCAAACGGCCGCCCATTTCCGGTGTGGAAGCCAACGCCAGAGCCAGAAAAACGATCAACGCAACGCCAGTCACGCCGTAGGTTTCAAAACCATCAGCTGTGGGGCCGACGCTATCGCCAGCGTTGTCACCCGTACAGTCGGCAATAACACCGGGGTTTTTGGGGTCGTCTTCGGGAAGATGGAAAACGATTTTCATCAGGTCTGAACCGATATCAGCAATCTTGGTGAAGATACCGCCGCAGATACGTAAAACGGAAGCACCCAGAGATTCACCTATGGCAAAGCCGATAAAGCACGCGCCGGCCAGATCAGAAGGAATATAGACCAGAATGATGATCATGATAAAAAGTTCGATGCTGACCAGAAGAAGGCCGACACTCATGCCGGAACGCAGACAGATATTAACAATGTTGAGGGGATTGCCGCTCATCGAAGCAAAAGCAGCGCGAGAGTTAGCCACCGTGTTGATGCGAATGCCGAACCAGGCGACAACGTAAGAACCTAGAATACCGATAACCGAAGCAAGCAGAATGATAGCCACGCGTCCGTTGGTCATCTCTTCCAGATAGCCAAAGTAGTAGACGATACACAAGCCAATCAGAATCCATAGTCCAAGCAAAAATTTTCCCTGCTGGAAAAGATAGGTTTTGCAGGTTTCCCAGATGGTTTGGGAAACAGCAAGCATCGAATTATGCGTGGGAAGATTTTTTGTCTGCACGTACTGAATCACGCCGAAAATCATTCCAATCGCGCAAATAAACAGGCCGATATTGAGAATGGTCAGGCCTTTAACCGCGTCACCGAAAAACGTGATCTGAGTCAGATCAGGAAGCTGAATATTAGCTTCGCCGGCAAACGCGCTTGAGGCAGCTAAGAGAAAAATAAAACTGCCCAGTAAAAATGTCCAGATACTTCTTTTGTTTTGAAACATTAACTAGTCCTCCTTTTTGTGGAAATTAATATTTTTTGTCTGGTACTTGCTTGTAGCTGTTTTAATATCCGTTAAAACTATTTCCGCGCAGGCATCGCTTGCCAGATTGATTAATTCCGGCAAAGATTCTTTCTCTTCTACGCTGAAAGGTTCCAACACATAACCCTCAATGCGGGATTTATCAGCAGGTTTGCCGATGCCCAGCCTAACCCTGGTAAAATCGGCAGAACCAAGGTTAGATTCTATCGATATCAGGCCTTTGTGCCCGGCGTTTCCCCCTCCGGTTTTCAGCCGCAGGGAGCCGAAATGCAAATCAAGATCATCATGAATAACAATGAGGTTGCTGATATCCGTTTTAAAGAACGTTTTTAACTGCCTAACCGCAGTACCACTTAAATTCATGTAAGTTTGAGGCATGGCGATAATAAGTTTTTTATTATTAATCTGGCCTTTGCCCCACAGAGCGTCAAAGCTCTTTTGTTTTATATCCAGTTCGACTTTAGCCGCTAATTTTTCAGCGACCATAAAACCGATATTATGCCGGGTTTTTCTATAGCGCTGTCCCGGATTACCCAGGCCGATAATCAGATACATTTCTGGATCCCTCTCATTTTTAAACCGCTGAAGAATTTTTGAAAGTATTGAGGGAAACACTCGTTACCGCCCGGATTTTTCAAAATAAAAGTTTTACTTTTCCTTCTTTTCTTTCTTGTCCTTATCCGTTGCCGGAGCTGATTCAGATTTTTCCACGGATTCGCCTTCTTTCGCTGCTCCTTCTTCAGCAGTGACTTCTTCCGCCACAGGAGCTTCTACCACGGTCACCTTAATTACGGCA
The DNA here is from genome assembly GCA_963813455.1 of uncultured delta proteobacterium. Taxonomy (GTDB): domain Bacteria; phylum Desulfobacterota; class Syntrophia; order Syntrophales; family Smithellaceae; genus UBA4810. Next base: position 81,187 of record CAWEZF010000012.1, on the reverse strand, counting down.
ACGGCGGCTATTGCAGCGTCGGGAGGATCTAAAATAGTAACTCCCTCAGGAACTTTGATTTCCTTTACTTTTAAAGAATCTCCAATTTTCAGCGCGGAAACATCAACATCGATATGATCGGGAAGGTCGGAAGGCAGACAGGAAACTTTAACTTCTCGTTTTATATGCTGAAGTTCTCCACCGTCATCCACGCCCACAGCTTTGCCGACAAAACGCAAAGACACGTCAATGGTCAGCTTATGCTTCATGTCTATTTCATAGAAATCCGCGTGATAAAACTTTCCCGTTAATGGCTGAACCTGTAATTCTTTTATCAGCGACAACTTTTCTATTTTTTGCTTTCCGTCATCGATAATCAGCTTAATAAAGGAATGATCTTTTTTGTCCTTGCGAAGTTTAACTAAAGCTTCGTTTTTCACCGCCAGAAGCATGTTTTCGGCTGAGCGGCCGTAGAAAACAGCCGGGACAAAACCGCTCTGTCGCAGGCGGCGTGACGGCCCTTTCTTGTGTTCTTTACGGATTTGAGCCGCTAAATCGGTTACTTCCATTTCTTCTCCTCCTAGTATCTATATAAATAATGAATGCACAGAATCGTTGTAGTATATCCGGCGCACGGCTTCGCTAAGCAAACCGGCAACCGATAAAACTTTTATTCTTTTGCATTTTTTTGCCGCGTCATTTAGCGGTATTGTGTCAGTAACAACAAGTTCTTTTATACTTGATTTTTCAATGCGATCCAGCGCGGGCCCGGATAAAACCGGATGCGTGCAGCAGACGCATACTTCCAAAGCGCCAGCGTCTTTAAGCGCGCTGGCGGCATGCACAACTGTACCCGCGGTATCAATCATATCATCGAGGATAATCACTTTTTTGTCTTTAACGTTACCGATGATGTTCATCACCTGAGATTCGTTAGGGCCTTCTCTTCTTTTGTCGATAATGGCCAGGGCGGAGCCCAGGCGTTTTCCGAACGCGCGGGCGCGCTCCACGCCGCCGGTATCGGGAGAAACAACCACGGTATCATTCATATAGTTCTTTTTCATGTATTCAAGCAAAACCGATGTGGCAAACAGGTTGTCCACCGGAATATTGAAAAAGCCCTGAATCTGCCCCGCGTGCAAATCCATGGAAAGTACCCGGTGAGCTCCGGCGGTGGTAATGAGGTCAGCTACTAATTTTGCCGAAATCGGCGCGCGCGGAGCTACTTTTCTGTCCTGCCGGGCGTAGCCATAATAGGGGATGACGGCGGTAATCCGATCAGCGGAAGCGCGCTTCATCGCGTCAATCATGATTAAAAGTTCCATTAACATCACATTTACAGGAGAGCAGGTGGATTGAATGATAAAAACATCCATGCCGCGAACATTTTCATTTATCTCAACCTGTGTTTCACCGTCGCTGAAAGTTGTAACATTGGCTTTACCCATAGATACGCCAAGATTTCTGCAAATTTCACTGGCCAATACCAAGTTGGAATTTCCGGAAAATATTCTAATTTTTTCTAGCATTTATAGTGTGCCTTTTTACTTTTATGGCTGGGGCGGGAGGATTCGAACCTCCGAATGCAGGAACCAAAGTCCTGTGTCTTACCGCTTGACGACGCCCCAATATTTTCAACAAATTTTGAAATACGGATAACAGGGCATTTATAACGATCGGGCGAAAAAGACTGAATAACTGCCGGAAAATTCTTTGTTAATCAAAGCTGACGCATTCCTTGCTGCTCTTTCATCCGAAAAAATGCCAAAGACCGTGGGCCCGCTACCCGACATCAATGCGCCAAGCGCTCCATGCCGCAGTAATATTTGCTTTAAGTCGCCCAATTCAGGACGCATATTCAGGGAAACTTCTTGTAAATCATTATGTAATTCCCTGATTACATCACCTAGGGTCAAAAGCCGCGGAATGCTATAATTAATTTTTTCACTTGTCAATCTCAAATTGAAATTAGAATAAACCGCTTTTGTGGATAGGGGAAACTGCGGATTTATGAGAACAACGTGTAATTCAGGAAGGTTTTTGCAAACTTTTAGCTTGTCGCCAATCCCCGAAGCGAAGGCGGAATTGCCGAAAATGAAAAAAGGAACGTCAGCACCCAGTTTTGACCCGATTTCCATGAGTTCTTTTTTTGTGAGACCGAAAGAACACAGCTCGTTTAGCGCCATTAAAGTGCAGGCAGCGTCGGAACTGCCGCCGCCCAGGCCTGCGGCAAGCGGTATTTTTTTATTGAGAGTAATTTCGATTCCACCAAGATAGCCCACATTGGAAAAAAGAAGTTCTGCCGCGCGAAATACTAAATTATTTTCATTAGTTGGCAATTCAAGGTCAGAGCATTTTAGTTGAATCCCTCGGGCAAGTGGAGCAAAGGAAAGCTCGTCATAGAGAGAAATTTTCTGCATCAGGGAAAAAATATCGTGGTAACCGTCGGTACGTTTTCCCAAAACACGCAGGAAAAGGTTGATTTTTGCCGGAGCACGCCAGATCATTTCAGCTCTTTTCTTTAACAAAGCGCATTTTTAGTTCGTAAAGAACTCCGTCAATGAGCTGGCTTTCATTTTCATCGAGATTACCTTTTGTTTTTTCATGAAGCATGTCGAGAATATCAATGGTCTGCTTGACCGCCGGCAGGTTTTTCTCGGTCTTTCCTCCTTCCGGATCAGGAAAATCTCCAAAATGATAAAGTGCGGAAGTACTCAGTGACAAAACAAAATTTGTGAAATTTATCGGAGGATAATCATCTCCTTGCTGTGGGGTTTCTTTTGGCTTTTCCGCAGGTTTTTCTTTTTTTTCTTCCGCGGGGGAATGCCCTTCATCTTGCGGACGGGGCTTTGCGTCTTCACCAAAGAGGCGTTTATCTTTCACTACAAATCCGGAATCTTTTTTCTTTTCTTCCATCTAGCTTTCCTCCCGTTATGATCTGATAAAATTTTCAGTCGTTAAAGAGATTACATAAAATTATTTTTTAGTTAAAATAATCTCATTATTTTTTGAAAGGCCGACGCTAATTCTATCTCCGTCGATAAATTTACCGGCAAGAATTTCCATCGAAAGTTGGTCCAAAATCATTTTTTGCAGAGCGCGTTTTAAGGGACGCGCGCCGTAAACCGGGCTATAACCGGTTTGCGCGATATGCCTTTTTGCCTCTGCGGTAAGTTCAATGCTCATTTTACGGTCTTTGAGCCGTCGGTCAATAAGCGTAAGTTGGATATCAATAATAAAATTTAAATCTTCGAGTGTCAGCGCGCGGAAAGTTATGATGTCGTCGATGCGGTTAAGAAATTCCGGTTTGAATGTTGCGCGCAGAGCTTCCATGGCGCGGTTCTGCTTTTCTAGTTCATCGAGGGAGATATCCTGAATCCACTGGCTGCCGACGTTAGAGGTCATAATGACAATCGTGTTTTTAAAATCGACTGTGCGGCCATGTCCGTCGGTTAACCGCCCATCATCAAGAATCTGCAGCAGAATATTGAAGACATCGGGGTGCGCTTTTTCGATTTCATCAAAAAGCAAAACGCAGTAAGGGCGGCGCCGGACGGCTTCGGTAAGATAACCGCCTTCATCATAGCCAACGTATCCCGGAGGAGCGCCGATCAGGCGAGCTACGGCATGTTTTTCCATGTATTCGGACATATCGATGCGCACCATGGCCTGTTCATTGTCAAACATAAATTCCGCCAGCGCGCGTGCCAGTTCCGTTTTTCCCACGCCGGTGGGCCCCAGAAAAATAAACGAGCCAATGGGACGGTTCGGGTCCTGCAGGCCGGAACGCGCGCGCCGCAGTGCCGCAGAAACCGCCTTAATTCCTTCGTCCTGACCGATAATACGCATTTTTAGGCGCTCTTCCATGTGAATAAGTTTTTGCACATCGCTTTCCATCATGCGCGCCAGCGGTATGCCCGTCCAGTTGGCGACGACTTCGGCGACATCTTCCGCGTCTACCTCTTCTTTGAGCATCTGTTTGTTTTTTTGAACTTCAGTTAATTTTTCCTGGTCTTTTTCCAGTTCCTTGTTCAGTTCCACCAATTTACCGTAGCGGATTTCTGCCGCTTTGGCCAGATCGCCTTCGCGCTGCGCGTTGGCTTCTTCGGTCTTCAAAGATTCCATCCGGCTTTTTATATTCTGGATTTTTTTGATGATATCTTTTTCGCTCGACCAGTGAGCTTTCATCTGGCCCAAGTTTTCCTTGAGCGCGGCCAGTTCCTTGTCGATTTTTTCACGCCTTTCTTTACTGCTTTTGTCCGTTTCTTTTTTCAGCGACTGCTTTTCAATCTCCAGCTGGATGATTTTGCGGTCAATGACATCAATTTCGCAAGGCATGGAATCAAGTTCAATGCGCAGACGAGATGCGGCCTCATCGATCAAATCAACGGCCTTGTCCGGCAGGAAGCGGTCGGAAATGTAGCGGTTGGAAAGGGTGGCCGCGGAAATGATGGCGGAATCTTTAATACGCACGCCATGATGCACTTCGTAGCGCTCCTTGAGTCCTCTTAAAATAGCGATAGTATCTTCCACAGACGGTTCTTTGACGAAAATAGGCTGAAAGCGCCGCTCTAAAGCAGCGTCTTTTTCTATATATTTCCGATACTCGTTGAGCGTTGTGGCGCCTACACAGCGCAATTCGCCCCGCGCGAGCGCGGGCTTAAGCATATTGGATGCGTCTACGGAGCCTTCTGAAGCGCCGGCGCCGACGACGGTATGTATTTCATCAATGAACAGAATTATCTGACCTTCGGAGCTGGTAACTTCTTTTAAGACGGCCTTTAGTCTTTCTTCAAACTCGCCACGGTATTTCGCGCCGGCCACCAAAGCGCCAATATCCAGACCGATAACACGTTTGTCTTTTAGATTGTCCGGCACATCGCCGTTGACGATGCGCTGCGCCAGTCCTTCCACAATTGCTGTTTTACCGACGCCAGGTTCGCCGATTAGGACAGGATTGTTTTTTGTGCGCCTTGAGAGCACCTGCATGATACGGCGGATTTCCTCGTCGCGGCCGATAACCGGGTCAAAAGAGCCTTTTTTCGCCAATTCATTAAAGTCTTTCGCGTAGCGTTCGAGCGCCTGATACTTCCCTTCGGGATTGGGGTCGGTTACGCGCTGATTGCCGCGGATTGCCACCAGCACTTTAAAAATACTATCTTTGGTGATGCCAGCCTTGCGTAAAATCTTTGCCGCATCACCGGTCTTTTCTTCGGTGATGGCGATAAGAACATGTTCGGCGCTGCCATATTCGTCTTTTAATTGCGCGGCTTCGGTAAGCGCTTTATCAAAAATTTTGTTGAGCCGGCCGGAAAGATAAACCTGGCCCGCGTTTCCTTCCACGCGCGGCTGCTTTTCCAGAAAATTAACAAGTTCCTGTTCGATCTGGCGCGGCGTAACGCCCAGCTTGGTAATAATGGCCGCAGCAATGGAATCCTGCTGACGCAGGAAACAAACAAGAAGATGTTCCGGCTCGATTGCCTGATGCCCCAGAGACCCGGCAAAAGACTGGACGTCTTGCATGGCTTCCTGAACTTTTAGCGTGAATTTATCAAAGCGCATAAATGATTCCTTTTTAATCTATCGGTTTTTCAATGGTGACAAACAACTTGCCGTTTTTAAAAACACTGACATTACCGGAAGACTCGGAAATAACAAAAGCAACAGATTTGGTAACGCTGGTAATTCCGGCGGCGGCGATATGGCGGCTGCCCAGGCCCGATGGTAAATCGCGAACATCCGGCGCGGCGTTTAAGTGGCGGCCGGCGGTGACTAAAACACCGTTGTTCTTAATCACAAACGCGCCGTCAATAGCGGAAAACTCCTTGATGGTTTCCTCCAATTCCGGATTAAGAATATTCAGCTGTTCTTCCGAGTAACCAAGAAACGGATTTATGATCATCTGCTGGGAAAGCTGCATGACTTTTTCATTGTCTCCCAGCACAAAAATCGTGCCGACCTTTCTGTATTCACGGCCTTGTGCCGCCAGTTCGCAGGCAAGATTAAGAACAGCGTTGAATACCTCCGGCTGGATATCTTCCAAAACGTCGCTGATAAAATCGGATGTTAAAATTTCGAATTCCTTGCCCACGTCGATGACAAAAATACTGTCCGGATAACCGAACTTGGGCACTCCGCTGAGAGCAACGATTTTATCGCCTTTTTTGAAAAGGCCTAAAACAATACCTTTGGCAACGGCTATCTTGATTTTTCCCAAACGGGTAAGATTAACATTGGGAATATTCAGCTTTTTGGCAAAATTATCAATATCATCAGGTAGTTGCTCGTTTTCACGGGTGACAAAGATAACCGCGGTATTTTTTTTAATTTCATCGGCCAGAGCGATTATTTCCGCGGTAATGTCCACGCAGACTAAAAAAGCATTCGCTTTCACCGCGCGCGCTATTTTTGTCGCGTGTTCGACCATGGTTTTAGTGAGTGATTTCATTTGTTCGTCCCTGATTTTATTCATTTTTACTTTAAGCATCAAAACTTTTTCTGTCAAGGCGCATGATAAAATATCTTGACCGAAAAATCTTAGTTGGATAAAAGTAAAATTGGAAAATTATTTAAGGAGAAGCGCTTTTTGAAGCTACCTGCAGTAGTCGGCACACTTGATTTATACATTGCCGAGATAAACCGTTTCCCTCTTTTGAGCGCGGAAGAAGAATTCAAAATCGCTGTGCGCCTGAAGAAATACAACGACATGGAAGCAGCGGAAAAGCTGATTGTTTCCAACCTGCGCTTTGTAGTCAAAATTGCCCACGAATACCGCAATTATGGATTTAAGCTGGCGGATTTGATTCAGGAAGGGAACATCGGCCTTATTCACGCCGTGAAAAAATTTGACCCTTATAAGGGTTACAGGCTTATTTCTTACGCGGTTTGGTGGATCCGCGCCTATATCCAGAATTATCTGATCAGATCGTGGAGCATCGTCAAAATAGGCACGACGCAGGCGCAAAGGAAACTTTTTTTTAAGTTAAGCCAGGCAAAAAAAGAACTGGAAACCATTTCCAAGAAAAATCCCGAATTTGCTGAAATTGCCGAATCTCTGGGTGTCAAAGGCTCTGAAGTCGCGGAAATGGATTTACGCATGGGATCACGCGACGTTTCGCTGCATGAGTTTATCGGAGATGAAGGAGAAAGCAGGCACATTGATTTGCTCGCCTACGAAGGCGACAGCCAGGAAGTGGAACTGATCAAAAGCGAAGAAAAAAGTTTGGTTCAGAAAAATATCGCGGGCGCGCTGGCAAACCTGACAGAAAGAGAAAGTTATATCATTGTAAATCGTGTCATGGCGGATAATCCGGAAACACTACAGGAAATAGGCAACAGATTCAACATTACCCGCGAACGCGCACGCCAGATTGAAAAACAGGCGCTGAAAAAAGTGCAGCTGGCGCTGCCTTACTTAAAACAGAACAAATAATTTTAGCTGATCGGTTTAATCTTTAAATTGATTATTAAACACTATCCGCCCGCGCAAGATTTTCAAAGGCGGTGAATTTTTCTAAAAATGCCAGCTTTACAGTTCCGGTAGGGCCGTTTCTTTGCTTGGCGATAATTATTTCTGCTATTCCTTTTTCCGGATTATCATCAGATTTGTTGTAAACTTCATCGCGGTAAATAAAGGCGATAACATCGGCATCCTGCTCGATGGCACCGGATTCGCGTAAATCAGCCATTTGCGGACGGCGGTTGGTCCGGTCCTCCACTTTGCGGTTAAGCTGAGAAAGAGCGACAACCGGAACATTGAGTTCCTTGGCCAGCGCTTTCAAGGAGCGGCTTATTTCGGATATCTCCTGCTCGCGTGATTCTCGATAACTGCCCGAACGCATCAACTGAATATAATCCACAACAATCAAACCAAGCCCCTGGTCGGCCTTCAGGCGGCGTGATTTGGCCTTCATTTCGAGCACGGTGATGGCGGCGGTGTCATCAATAAAAATAGGCGCTTCAGAAAGACGTCCAGCGGCGGTAGTAAGTTTGGGCCAATCCGTTTCACCCAAAAAACCTTTTCTCAAACGCTGAGAGTCAACTTTGGCGTCCGAGGCGAGAAGGCGAAACGCGAGCTGTTCTTTGGACATTTCCAGAGAAAAAATGGCCGCGGGAGTCTGGCCTTCAAGCGCGGCGTATTGAGCGATATTAAGAGCGAAAGCTGTTTTTCCCATGCTGGGGCGTCCGGCAATGATTATTAATTCCGATTTTTGTAATCCGGAGGTTAAATCGTCAATTTTTTCAAAACCCGTGGGAACTCCGGTAATGAGTTCTTTGCGCGCGAAAAGATCTTCAATTGAACGGAAGCTGTCTTTAACAATTTCTCTTATCGGGAAAAAAGAAGGCCGGACTTTATTTTCAGAAATTTCAAAAATGCTGTGCTCAGCTTTATCGAGAACTTCATCAACATCTGAGCCCGTTTCAAAACAGCTATTAATTATATCCGTGGCTGAACTGATCAGGCCGCGCAATACGGCTTTTTCTTTTACTATTTTGGCGTAATTAGCCACATTAGCCGCGGAAGGAACATTATCAACGAGGGACGCTATATAGGCGCTGCCTCCCACTGAATCTAGCATGTTTTTATCTTTGAGAGCGTTACTCAGCGTGATTATATCAACCGGTTCGTTTCGTTCGGAAAGCTCAACGATAACCGAGAATATTCTGCGATGCGCATCGCTGTAAAAATCATTTTTGGAAAGAATTTCCAGGGCGCTGTTGATGGCGCTGTTTTCCAGCAGAATACCTCCCAGGATGGACTGTTCGGCTTCAATATTCTGCGGCGGTATTTTATACTGATCAATGTCTTTCATACTTATTCGCCCGCAACGATAATTTTGATCCCCGCTTCAACGCCGGCAGTTAACTTAACCTTTACTATAAACTCTCCCAGGGATTTTATATGTTCATTGATAATAATCATTTTTCGGTCGATGTTGTAGCCCTTATCATTGAGTGCCTCTTCAATGTCTTTGGCAGTTACTGAACCGAATATTTTGTGTTGGTCACCAACCTTTCGTGAGAAAGTCAGGGTTACGTTATTCAGTGAAGCGGCCATTTCCTCGGCGTTTTTGTGTTCCTTCTGCGCTTTTTTAAGAATATTTTTCTTTTCATGTTCAAATGTCTTAATATTTTTTTCATCAGCCTCAATAGCCAGGCCCCTGGGAATAAGATAGTTTCGCGCGTAACCGTCATTAACGTTAATCAAATCGCCGGCCTTGCCCAGAGAAGGAACTTTTTCCTTTAAAATTAACTTCATGAAAATCCTCCAAAATGTAAACAATTCAAAAGGTTAGCTTTATATGAAAAAAATGGTGCATTAAATATTAATGCCTTAACAAGAAACACATTTCAATATTTGCTAGCATAATAAATTATAAAACTACAATGAAAAAAGACATGGTAAAAAAAATAATAAACAACTAAAAATTAAAAGATTAATATTTAACCGAAAATTTACTTTTAAGAAATTTATTGTCAGGATAAACTCTTAATAATAAAGACACAAATCGTTGCCATTTCCGCTTTATCTTCATCGTGGCCATAAAATCTATATAATTACACACGGGAATGAGTTCAGGGTTGCCGACATCATCCACAATTACTAAACGTCCCTCATCAGCGCTGATTTTTTGAAACACAAGATTTCTGGCCTGTATGTTGAGGGTTATAATTTTCCACTGCAAAAGATATTCGTTCAAAAGATCGAAAGCAACTGATAAAGCTTGAGCGTGATTTTGTGTTAGCTGCTGGTTTGATAAGTAGTATGTAAGGTTTTTAGAAATATTTCCGTCATAATCCCTGACCAGATCAAATACATATCCTTTGCCAAGATTAGTTGTGACTTCTCCGTGAAATTTTGGCAACATTGTCCAGGGCACATTTTTTTTTTCAAGAAAACGGTAATATTTGGATTCTCTATTCGCTTCTTTCTGAGATCCTCCGGTTTTAGAAGGCAGGAGAACCTTTACGCAAAGACTTTCATTGTGGGGATGAATGTAGCAAGCCCTGTGCTTACCTTCTGCCATATAGGAAGAAGTTTTAATATCGAGCATGATATATTTCTTGGTTAGGGTTTATTTGCCTTCGGCAACAACAAAGGGCATTATGGCAATGGAGCGCGCCCTTTTAATTGCCACCGCAAGTTCTCTTTGGTGCTTAGCGCAATTACCTGTAATTCTGCGGGGCATTATTTTCCCTCTTTCTGTAACAAAATTGTTAAGAATAGCGGGATATTTATAATCAATCTTAAGATTCGAGTCGGTACAGAATCGGCAGAATTTTTTTCTATGAAAAAACTTTCTCTGTGAATGTCTTACTGGCCTATCTCCATTGGTTTTTTCCATGATGTATTCCTTTTTTTATTTTCCTTGATCATCTTTTTTTATGGATTCTTTTTCGAAACTTTTGCGCGGCTTGTCAGCGTCGATTTTTTCCGCGGGCACAATGATTTTTCCTTCTGAAGAAGCTGATCCGGCTTCTGCCGCGGGCTGAGCTTTTTTAGCCTCTGCCGCCGCGATTTCCGCGTCAATGCCTTCTCGAGTGACGGCGCCGTCTTTTTTAATTGTGATAAACTTTAAAATGCGGTCATCTATTTTGAAATTTCTTTCAATTTCGGAAACCATCGGACCGTCACCGGCAAAATCAAGAAGGAAATAATAGCCATCTTTTTCTTTGTTGATTTCATAAGCGAGGCGTCTCTTTCCCCATTTATCAATTTTGGCGATGACGCCATGGTCATTGACGATAATGCTCTCAATGCGCTCGATTATCTTAGTGATTTCTTCTTCGGGTAAAGCAGATTTCGCGATAGCGATAACTTCGTATCTTTTCAAAATTCCTCCTTTTGGCTTATAAAGCCCATGGTCATTGCCGTGGGCAAGGAAGCTCTATTTTTAATGTTGTCGGGTTTGTATATCAGAAAAGAAGATAAATCAACATTTTTTTGTTGATATAGTGATTTTTTAAATTTTCTTATTTTTTAAATGCTTAACCTTAGAAGAGGGGAGAGAGTTAACAGGCTTACTGGTAGATAACGCCAGATAATAAATTTGTGCGGCTTTTTCCAGAAGTTCGGCGTTAAGCAGGGCTTTATCGATATTCTCGCCTAAAGCAAGAATTCCATGATTTTGAATAATATAAGCGTTGGCCTTGTTGGATAATTTGGTGCCGACATTTATCGCCAGCTGATGGCTCCCGGAAAGGGCGTAGGGAACAACTTCAATTGTTTTGCCAAGTGCCCAGGAGGCCTCATCAAAAAGGGCAGGGATAGGCATGTTGAGGATGGCAAAAACACTGCCGTATGTCTGATGCGTGTGCACAATGGCTTTGATGTCCGGTCGTTTTTGATAGATGACGCTGTGCATTCCTGCTTCAATGGAAGATTTGCGGCCTTTTTTGATTTTTATTTCCTGATTGTCGAATCCCACGATACATATATCGTCGACAGACAGATCCTGATATTTCAGCGCGGAAGGAGTGATCGCCATCGCCGTATCATTTATGCGCACTGAAACATTTCCACCGGAGCCGCGCAAAGAACCGAAATAACCATGTTCGGAAAGCCACAAACTTGCGTCCAATACCTCTTTTTTATAAGCTTTATATTTGGAAAAAATTTTCACGGCTACTTTACTCCTACCTTCTGTCCCGCAGGAACTCCAGCGCATGCTGGATGCGCGGGATCACGCGTTGCACAACAACGCTTCAACTTTAGTTTTTTTCCTCTGTCATTGCGAACGTAGTGAAGCAATCTCATAAAATATTAATATTTCAGCCATATGCTGTTAGCCTAAAGGTATTGGTGGGCGATGCGAGATTCGAACTCGCGGCATCTGGCTTCGGAGGCCAGCACTCTATCCAACTGAGCTAATCGCCCATGCGGCAGTTTCTACTATATACTGGTATATTCTTCAATTCATTTTCCGGAGGGAGAATTATTCTGTCTTTTTGCGGTGTGATCTTTTCCCAGATAGAAGTTAAGCCAGGAAGAGCTCTGGTGCAGATCCCAGTTGCAGGGCAAGACGATGTTTTGCTCAAGTTGTCCTTCCTGCGAATATTTTTTCAGACGCGCGTAAGCGCGGACATAAATGCATTGTTTTTTTAACGGATATACTTCACACCATCCCTGATAACTTCCGCCGCAGGGGCCGTTGCGCTGGTTTTTTGGGCATTGCGACATCGGGCAGAGATAGGCGACATCAATCAGCGCGCAATCACCGCAATCTTTGCAGTCAAAAATTAAAACTTTTGTCAAATGTTCGAGTTTGTGAAATATATTTTCCAGCTTTGAGCCGGAAATTTTCCGGCTTATTGTTTTCATTATACCGTAGAGCTTTTTTCCCGGCTCAAACATAAGCATATGGAAGAAACGGGAGATGTTGTAGGAAATTTCTAATTTATCAGCAACTTTTGCCGCTTGCCGGTTAATCGGTGTTTCCTTATTTAAACCGGTTTTCGCATCGTGCTCAAAATAGTAAAAAGTGTTCTCCATCGGGTAATCAAAGTATTTTATGAGTTCTGTCCATTGCGAGGCAAGCGCTTCGCCTTGCCGGATAATTTCTTCCACCTGTTCGTATTTGATGTTGTGGCCGCCGATATGGACTCCGTTAAAACCAATGCCTTTCATAATCGCGTACATGCGCGCGGCACGCAGAATTCTGGCTGTCACACCTTTATCCGGATTGTTCCTTTCCTGGTCTATTTCCGCCAGAAGTTTATCCGTGACCACGGAACCGGGAAGTTCGTTGTTATTCATCATTCTGGCCGCGCCGTAGGGCAGAATATAAATATTCCCCACGATGGGCAAATTGAAACCGCTCTGTTTAAAAAATAGAAATACTTCGTGAATTTTTCGGGCGTCGTATCCAAGTTGCGTGACAATGAATTGTGCTCCGGCATCAATTTTCTTTTTCAGCTTGTAATACTGCGCAATCTGCTCAGCTTCGGTAGCTTTAAACGGCGAAACGACCGCTCCCGCGAAAAAATCGCTTAGTTTCTGCCGGCTAATTCCTTTTGGACCTTGATATTCAAGGCCTTTATTCATTTCCGAAATAAGCTGTAATACATGTATTGGGTCGAGATCGAAAACCGGAGAAGGACGTCCCATATAACCTGATACGGGGTAGTCACCGGTCATCACTAAAAGATTTTTCACTCCCGCGCGGTCAAGAGCGTAAAGTTGGCTTTCAATCGAGCTGCGGTTTTTGTCTTTGCAGGAAAAATGGACAAGCGGTTCAATGCCCATTTTTAAAATTTCGCAGCCGATAAAATCAGCGGACATGGCGGGAGTTCCTCCCGGGTTATCCGTAAGGCTCAGGGCATGAATTATTCCGCCGCGAGCGGCCTGCCTGGCGGAAGCGATAACATCTTCCTGGGCATTTTCTTTCGCGCCTCTTCCCGGCACTAATTCCCACGTAACGGAAAAAATACGAGGATCAAGCAAAGCATTTTTAAAAGAATTGTCTTCCATGAATATCTTTCATGCCCCAGGTTGTTAATTTACGGCTGAAAATCGCATTAACTAAATGAGTTGTCAACTGAATTATTTTAAAGAAATACGCTCATTAACAGTTGCGCTTAGCATAAAAATTTGTTATTTTTATGTATGCTTAGTTCAACAAATAGTAATACGCAAAGAATTATTTATATAATAATAATTTTTTGCGTTCTTTTTTTATCTATACCATGTTTTGCCTCAAAGGAAATATTAAATGTCCGCCACTGGACGGCACCCGATCACACGCGGATCGTTTTGGATATAAACGCGGAACCGGACTACCAGGTTGAACAAGATAATAATATTACTACCATCACATTTAGAAAAACTTTAATAGCAAAGCAAATACCCGCGGAAATTGTCCTGAATAAACCGGGAATTAAAAAAATTGTTTTTCATAGGAATGATGCGGGTAATCTGAAAGTTGAGTTTTATCTCGATGAACACAAAAAGACAGATGTCTTCAGATTAAAAAAATTTCAGGATAGGCCTGACCGTGTTGTTTTCGATGTAATATTACAGGCGCAATCTGTTCAGGAAGAGATACTGGCCCAACCACAACCGCTGGTAAAAAGAACCAGAATAATAGTCATTGATCCGGGTCACGGCGGAGAGGACCCGGGCGCCATATCCAAAAAAGGCGTGTATGAAAAAAATATCGTATTGGCGATAAGTAAAGAAATAAAAAAGGAAATTGATAAAATTCCGGGTTTCCGGGCAGTGTTAACACGCAGCGCCGATTATTACGTGTCCTTCGGTAAGCGCCTGCAGATTGCCAAGGATCTTGATGCCAGTCTTTTTATCAGTGTGCACGCGGACGCCGCGAAAAGCAGAAAAGCTAAAGGTTCTTCTGTCTATTCATTATCCACCACAGGAGCAAGCTCCGAGGCGGCAAAACTCCTAGCCAGTAATGAAAACTTATCGGACATTATTGGAGGTGTGCCCGGAGTAAATGGGAAAAATGAATTTGATCCGATAATATTGAATATGTTTCAGGTAAACACGATTAATTTATCCAGAAATTACGCAGAAGTATTAATCCGACAGCTAAACAAAATAACATGCATAAAATTCCAAAGCGTTCAGGAGGCGCCTTTCAATGTTTTAAAACTTCCGGATATCCCGGCAGTGTTGCTGGAAGCGGCGTATCTTTCCAATCCCGAAGAAGAAAAGCTGTTGAGAAGCAGTGATTTTCAAAAAAGGCTGGCTGTGGCAGTTGCTTTATCAGTAAGTGAATATTTTGGAAATAGCACTACCGTGTATGATTATATAACGGCAAAAAGTAGAGAAACTGAAAAAAAGACAATCAGTAAAATGTCAACTGAAAAATATACTATCAAGCGCGGTGATACGCTTGCTTCAATAGCAAAAAATTATGGCACGAGTATCGCGGCAATATTAAAACTTAACAACATGAAACTTACAGATAAAATTTATAGCGGCCAAAAGATACTTGTTCCGGCTACCGGCACGCCAATTTCAAGTTATAAGAAATCGACGTATTACACGGTAAAAAAAGGCGACACACTTTCATCAATTGCCAAAAGTTCTAATACCGGCGTGTCGGATCTCTTGAAGTTAAATAATTTTGATTTACATCAAAGAATATATGTTGGACAAAGAATCATTCTGCCTTCTGAAAGAGCATTAAATCTAAAAAAATATAAAGTCAAACAAGGCGATACACTTTATTCGCTTGCAAAAAATAGTTCAATTACAATTGATGAATTATGCGAAATAAATAATATGAATAGAGAAGACAAGCTGTATCTCGGGCAAAGTATAAATCTGCCCAAATGAAAATTATTCAATTCTAAATTAGTATAATAATGTCATAATAAACAATATGTTATGTTTCATAATCAAAGTATTATATCAACACTTTGATTATGAAATTAATTTATAAAATACCACTAGATTGTTATAATGACTTATGGGAAGTGCAATTCATCATGTCTTTAATTGAAATATCCGGATGATGATAACGTTTTTTCTTTTTTGTGTTCTTTGAGTATTGAATGGCTTCTTCCGGGCACCATTGAAGACAGGCAAAGCATTGTTCGCAGTGACTCTGCCAGGCTGGTTTGCCGTCTTTCATGACAATGTTCTGCACCGGGCAAATCTTTTCGCAAATCCGGCAGGAATTGCAAGTATCATCCGCCCAGAAAGATTTATCCATTTTATGAATATGCGGGAATGATTTACGGTAGAAAAAAGAAAAAAGAATATTTTGCCAGAAAGGGCCTTTTTCCGGAGGCATTATTTTTTTAACTTTTACGTATTCAGCGACGTGATTTATTTTTTCCAGAGCCACATTAAATTTTATTTGCTGTTTTTCCTCGGCAATAGCTCCGCCCCAGGGGATGTAATTGCTGGGCATGTCAATGGAAAAACCGCAGTTAAGATCAATCCCTTTTGAGAGAAAAAGTTGTTTTAACTGGATGAGCGTCGCGGCTACTTGACCTGCGTTTACAGCTAGGGCAAAATAATATTTGGTTGAGTTAGTGTCCAGACGATTTACAAAATCGATTATCAGTTTGGGAACACCCCAAATGTGTACGGGAAAGACAAGACCAACCGTATCGGCAGCTAGACGAACCGTTCCCTTATCTAAAGTAACTATAGGTATTAAATTGGCGTTTTCGAGTTTCTCGGAAAGCTTTTTTGCTACCCAGAAAGAATTACCGGTTCCAGTGAAAAAATAAATATCTGTGTTCATTTATTGTTTTAAGGCAATATTTTCATTGCTCGGTTATAAACAGACTCTGAAAACCCGTAAACATGATTGCGATTGATGATGGCAAAAGGAACATCTTCGCTATCATCAACATTTTTTCTCTGTGTTGCAATTTCCGGATCATTGTCCATGTTATGTTCAGTAAAAGCAATGTTTTGCGATTGCAGAAATTCACGGGCCTTATCGCAGTCAGAGCATTCGTTTTTTGTGTAAAGAATTATCTCCGGTTTTATTTCAACGGGAGTTGTTGTTGCTTCTTCCTCTTCTGTTGAAACTCCTCCGCTTTCAAATTTATGAACTTGCACCTTTTTTGTTGTTGCGGTTTGGGGAGGTGGGTGATTTGTTATATGCGTCACGCCGGATTCGTCTTCCCATGTATAATAGTCGGCATGAGAGGTTATTAAACCTAAAAAGAATAAAAATAAAACTGTTATAAAAAATAACCGTTTTGTCATATTTGCCTCCTGTAGAAAATATCTTCAGCCAGATTTATTCTACTGCAAAAATCCAGTATTATTATACAACTTAAATGAAGTTAATTCTACTTTAAATTAAAGTTAATTTAGAACATTTAATGCAAAAAAAACAAGCAATTAATTTACAAATAAGGGATTGATTTTCCTATTTTCAGGATTATGTTAAGAGAAATATCATAATTTAAGGGAAAAAATATGTTTGGCCGTTCTGTCACACTTTTTAAGTTATTAGGTTTTGAAATTAAAGTCGATCTCAGTTGGCTTATTCTGGCCGCGCTGATCACCTGGTCATTAGCCAGTGGGCTTTTTCCGGGATATTATGAAAATTTGACCGTTTCCTCCTACTGGATTATGGGCGTGGCGGGAGCTTTGGGACTTTTTCTATCTATCGTTTTGCATGAACTTGCGCATTCTCTTGTGGCAAGAAATTACGGCATTAATATGAGAGGAATTACGCTGTTTATTTTCGGCGGCGTGGCCGAGATGGAAAATGATCCTCCCAGCCCGAGAGCGGAATTTTTTATGGCGATAGTGGGCCCTTTATCTAGTGCCGCAATCAGCATTATTTTGTTCATTGCTGCGTTTTGGGCGCAGCACACGGGTTTACCGGTCGAATTCAAAGGAGTGGTGAATTATCTGGCATGGCTCAATATGGTTTTGGCCGTGTTTAATTTGGTTCCCGCGTTTCCGCTGGATGGCGGAAGAGTGCTGCGTTCCTTTTTGTGGAAATGGAAAAATAATTTACGCTGGGCTACTTCTATTGCCTCAAGAGTCGGTTCCGGTTTGGGTATGGCCTTGATTATTGCCGGTATAATTTTAATTTTTATGGGCAATTTCGTGGGGGGATTGTGGTGGTTTATGATTGGATTGTTTATCCGTTCGGCAGCGCAAAGAGCCTATCAGCAGTTATTAGCCAGAGGCATATTTCAGTCAAAAAAAGTTAAAGACTTTATGGTAAAAGATCCTCTGACCGTGCCGCGTACTTTATCGCTGCAGGAATTTGTCGATGATTATGTCTATAAACACAATTATCAGATGTATCCGGTTCTTTCCTTCGGAAAATTGGCCGGCTGTGTTTCTGTTAATAATGTAGCCTCAATCCCGCGAGATGAGTGGTCGACACAGACTTTAAGCACAATCCTCACGCCCTGTAGCCGAGAAACATCAATCAGCCCGGAAGAAGAAGCAGACCAAGCGCTGGAAATTATGAACCGCACCGGCAACAGCAGGCTGATGGTCGTGGACGGGGATAATCTGGTGGGGATTATAACGCTGAAAGATATGCTTAAATATTTATCGCTGAAAATTGAATTAAATGATGTAGAAACAAATTAATATTCACTTTAGTAAAAATACCGGTGTTTTGTGATATTCTTAAGAAGCGGCACCATTGGAATATTTTTTAAAGCCGAGGCGAGCATAGGTCGATGCCGATAATCAAGCGCGTGAGTATAATCCTGAAAAATTGATGGCGTAAATCATTCCGCTTGCGCTTTTTCGTCAATATTGAAATTAAGCGGATAAAATACTTTTTTACAATAAAAAAATAATATGCAAAGTTAAAAACCAATAAAGTAAATGAACATGAAATTATGAAATATTTAAAAGATAGAAATTTTATTTTTATTGCTGCCGTCGTTTTTGGACTGGGCTTGCCCCAGGCGGGTGTCTGGTCAAAAAATATCATGCTGCCGGCGCTCGCGGTAGTGATGGCTCTGGCGACAACCGCGGTTCCCAATGATTTTATTCGCTCCGGCCGCAAATTCCTTAAGCCGTTTGCCGCGGGCATCATCTTGTCATATCTTGTTTTGGGAGGCCTGCTTTTATCCCTGGCCTATTTATTTATAGTTAATGACAATATCATTATCGGGTTTGTGCTTATTGCCGCCGTACCGCCGGCGGTGGCCGTAATTCCTTTTACCGCAATACTAAAGGGAGATGTGTCTTATACGCTAGCCGCTACGGTAAGCGCTTATCTGGCCGCGATCTTTGTCATGCCCCTGATGTTTTTTCTGTTTATTGCCGAAGAATTCAGCCAGACAGGTAAGTTGATTGAAGTTATTATTTTACTGATCATCCTGCCTATGGTTGTCTCCAGGATTATTCTTTTTTTTAATTGGCGGGAGAAAATCGAAAAGTTTCGAGGCCCGGTTACTGACTGGGGATTTTTTATCGTCCTCTACACGCTGGTTGCTCTCAACCGGGATTTGATTTTTGCGCGACCGGATCTTTTATTGCCGGTAGTCCTGATTATTTTCGGGGCGATATTTATTCTTGGTTTTATCGTGGAAAAAGCAGGTAACCTGCTGAATAGGGATAGGGCACAGACAACATCCTGGGTGCTTTTGAGCACACTGAAGAATCAGGGCATAGCGGGAGGTCTGGCCGTTACTTTATTTCCCGAGGAGGCGGCTCTTCCCTCTGCTGTTTATACCGCATTTATGATATTGTATTTTATGTGGCTGGATTTCCGCCGCAAGCGTCAAAAACGATAGGGCTTTCATTTTTCAAGAAAAATCATTTCATTCCCCGATAATTATTTTAATTATTTTAAGAGAATATTTCCTGTGCGGGTAAGCGGCGGCTAAGGGATCGAGCATGCTGGAACTTTTCAAGATGCTTTTTGTGTGCGAAAATGTTTCAAAACTTGCTCTGCCGTGATATGAGCCCATGCCGCTTGCTCCGACTCCGCCGAAGGGCATAAAATGTGATACGACGTGGAAAATCGTGTTATTAATTGCGCCGCCGCCGAAGGAAATATCGGAAATTATTTTTTTCTGTATTATTTTGTTATCAGTAAAAAGATAAAGGGAGAGAGGTTTGGGAAGCTGACGAATTTTCTTTATCGCTTCCTGAATGTCTGAATATACCAGCACGGGCAGCAGGGGGCCGAAAATTTCCTCCTGCATAATCGGCTCTTGCCATTGCGCTGGGTAGATGATGGTTGGTTCAATATAAAGCTCATCGGGAATTGTTTTGCCCCCGGAAAAAATGCTTGTTCCCTCAAGCAAACCTGTCAGGCGCTGAAAGTGACGCTTGTTGATTATCCGGCAGTACCGTGGATGAGCGTAAGGATCCTTGCCGTAAAATTCCAGGACAGCTTTTTTTAATTCTACGAGAAATTCATTTTTAATGCTCGCGTGCACCAGCGCATAGTCCGGAGCGATACATGTCTGCCCCGCGTTGATAAATTTTCCCCAGGCAATTTTACGTGCGGCAAGGTTTAATTTTGCGTCCGCGTGCACGACGGCCGGGCTTTTACCGCCTAATTCCAGCGTTAAGGGAACGAGATTATTTGCAGCCGCGGACATGATCGATTTTCCTACCGCAGGGGAGCCAGTGAAGAAAATATAATCGAAGGGAAGATTCACAAGCGCCTGTGTTTCTGCAGCTGAGCCCAGAAGAACATGAATGTATTCCTTGGGGAAGTTTTCATTAATGATTTTTTGTGCAACGGCCGCGGTATGAGCGGAAATCTCAGAAGGTTTAAGAATGGACGTATTCCCGGCGGCAATAGCGCCGACCAGAGGAAGCATGAGCAGTTGAAAAGGATAATTCCAGGGCGCGATGATTAATACCGATCCGTAAGGTTCCCTGTAAATATAACTTTTGGAGGGAAAGAAATATGACGGTGTTTTCACTTTCTCTTCTTTTGCCCATTTGCGAACATTGGAGATGGCATAGTTTATTTCGTCATAGACACCGGCAATTTCCGTGGCATAGCCGTCTATGGAAGTTTTGTGCAGGTCCTGATATATGGCGTCGAGTATTTCCTGTTCATGATCCTTAATAATGCCTTTGAGTTTCCGGAGCGTTTCGATGCGAAAATCAATATTTTTAGTTATGCCCGACAGGAAGAAATCTTTCTGTTTATTTAACAGCGAAGCAAAATGCTCGTTTTGCATAGGTCGTACCTCAATAATTGATGCGTTAAGACATTATTTAGGAATAATATAAAGCACGCCGTCCGATGCGTCAAGTAAAGTAAATAACTGGCAATGGAAACTTCCGATAAGGCAGGCGATAAATAGGACGCATTGAATAGCCAGTTATTAATCATTCGGAATATTATTTGATTCTAAAGCAGAATGCAGGATGGAGACAATGCGCAACATTATAATATCAATATATTAAAGGCATATTTGAATGCATCAAAGCTATTCTATTCATCTTGACAATTATAATACAATCCACTAGTTTAACGTGCTAATTTGAAGTTGATACTTTTTTTACGGGTAAAGAGTTGCCAGTTTCAGGTACTTATTGGGAAGATAACCTTTTCTGGTTGATTATTTTGAAGAGTTTCGGTGTCTGAAAATAAATTTAGGTGGGGGTTGCGATGATCGGAGTCCTTATTACAACACACGGAAATTTGGGAAGAGAGTTAATTAAAGCCGCCGAGCTGATTAAAGGCCAGTTAATTGATGTATTACATGTAAGCGTTGATCAGACAAGTAACGTGGAAGAGATTAAAAAAGAAATCGGCAGCTCCATAAAGAAACTGGATAAGGGCAGAGGTGTTTTGATATTGACTGACCTGTTCGGAGGCACGCCATCAAATATCTCGCTTTCGTTTATGAAAGAGGAAAAAGTGGAAGTTGTAACGGGAGTTAATTTGCCCATGCTGCTGAAGCTTTCGGAAATAAAAGAAGGAATGTCTTTGCGTGAAGCGGCTTGTTTTATAAAAGAGAATGGGCAAAAGAATATCTACGTGGCCAGTGAACTGTTAAGCAAGAAAGCTCTCGGGTAGAATTTTGACTCAGGATTTAAACATAGAACTGGTTCGCGTAGATAACAGGCTGGTCCATGGCCAGATATTGGAATCGTGGGTTCCCCATATAAACGCGCAATGCATAGTTGTTGTTGATGACACCATTGCCGGAGATGTTTTTAATGAAACAGTAATCAGAATGGCAGTTCCCAGTGAAATAGATTTGGTAATTAATAAAGTTGAAGATTTTGCTCATAATTATAAATTCGGGCATACCAGCGGTAAGAACACGATAGTTTTGTTCAGAAGTATTAAAGACGCGTGCAAAGCTTTCGATATAGGATTTCATTTTGATAAATTAAATATCGGCAATATCCATCATGAAGAATTTAAAGTATGTTGTTCTCCCTCCGTTTTTTTATGTGATACAGAAATAGACGACCTGCTGAAGTTGTTAGAAAACGCGGGCGTTGTTGTCGAATTAAAAAGAGTGCCCCGGGAAAAAGCTGTAAATATCAAAGAGGCGCTCAAAAATGTTTGTCAAATATAATCAGAAAAAGTAGGTTAGTTTACTTGCTGACACAAATTCTTTTAATATCATTTTGTGGCGGCCTGTTTTGTCTAGACCGCGTTTTTATTCAGGCAATGATTTCCCGCCCGGTTATCATCGCGCCTCTTGCCGGGCTTCTTTTAAATAATATCTACGCCGGATTGATTATCGGCGCGTTTATTGAACTTATCTGGATTGACCGCGTACCCATAGGAACATATGTTCCTCCTAATGACTCTATCGCTGCGGTTGTAGCGACTGCTGTTGCTGTAATCGCCGGTCAGAAAGTAGGCGGAGTTTTTCCTCAGCTGATCGCGTTGTCCATACTAATTGCCATTCCTTTCGGCATTTTAGCCAAGTATATGGACACATATATTATTAAAACAAACGAAGCTATGTCCGACCGAGCTCTCGAAGAAGCCAAAAAAAATCAAATCAGCAAAATAGAAAATAAAGTATTTTGGGGATTAGCAAAAGTATTCCTGTTTACCAGCTTTTATCTTTTTTTTGCTCAAATCATCGTTGTCCCTCTGGTGATCTGGATTTATCCGATACTTCCAGAAAAAATTATGACGACACTGCTTTTTGCAAATTATTTTTTGCCGCTTTTAGGTATTGCCGTGGCAATAAATACTTTCAAGCTGCGTGGCGCGATTCCCGTATTTTGCGCAATTTTTTTGATTGCAGCCGCACTTATGGAATATTTCCATGTCCGTTGAAAATAAGGTATTTGAAGTAAGTGCGGATTTGATGACAAAGGAAGACATCCCTGAAATTTTACAAATTGAAAAGGAATCATTTACCGCGCCCTGGTCGGAGGGCATGTTTGTCGGAGAAATCAACAATTCAATGTCATATTGCATATGCGTCCGTGCAAAATATAAAAATGAAAGCATTCTTGCCGGATACATAATATTTTGGATGGTAAGTCCTGAAATTCATTTACATAATCTTGCGGTGAAAAAAGAATTCAGAAGACAGAACCTGGCTTTTAATTTGCTCGATATTATGGATGATATAGGGAGAAAGGCGGGCGCTAAAGCGGTTACGCTGGAAGTTCGGCCTTCAAATACGGAAGCAATAAAACTTTACGAAAAAAGAGGATTTGTAGTAAAAGGAACTAGAAAGAATTATTACACGGAAACCGGGGATGACGCGCTGGTTATGTGGGCGGATATAAAACCAAGTCCGGGAAAATGATTTTTATGTAACAAGCGTTCTGAGAACGAAGCAATCATTTATGCTCACGGGTTAAAATAAAAAATGTCAAAAAATATTTATATCAGTGAAATTTTAAAAAACGAGGAAGTAGCGCAGGATTGTTTTTTGATGAGCGTAGCCCTGCATTCTACTTTTGCCGATCCTCAACCGGGGCAGTTTGTGATGTTGAGGATTTCCGGAATTTCCGAACCTTTTTTGGCAAGACCATTCAGCATTTATTCGTTTCAGAGAGAAAAGGATTTCTGCCGGATCGATTTGCTTTATCAGGTTGTGGGGAAGGGGACACAGATTCTGGCCGGATTGATTAAGGCAACACAGGTAGAAATTATCGGGCCTCTTGGTAATGGATTTAAGATTCCGCAAAGCGCCCAGAACCTTGTTCTTGTTGCCGGCGGGATGGGTGTGGCGCCTTTATCTTTTTTGGCAGAATATCTGCAGAAAAATGCATGCTCAGCGTCATCCAAAATGTATATTTATTTGGGGGCAAAAAATTCCGAGGCGCTAATCGGAATGGATAAAATCAAAAAACTATCCTGCGCGGCCGTAATTTGCACTGATGATGGCAGCATGGGTGATAAAGGTTTTGTAACTCAATTGTTTCAGAAAGATTTAAAAAATTACACACCGGAAAACACATCTATTTTTGCCTGCGGGCCAAAAGAAATGTTGAAAGCGTTGGCAAGAATATTAAAAGGAACAAAATATAGTTGTCAGGTTTCTTTGGAGGAACGCATGGCTTGCGGTGTGGGAGCTTGTCTTGGTTGCGCTGTTGCTGTCAAGCAAGCTAGAAGCGCAATAGCATATAAGCGGGTATGCGCGGATGGCCCGGTATTTGATATAAACGAGATTGTCTGGAAATAAATATGGCTGAAGCGAACAACATAAACATGTCCGTAAAAATTGGGAAGCTGAAATTAAAAAACCCGGTCATGACGGCATCCGGCACTTTCGGCTATGGCGAAGAGTACGCCGATTATGTTGATTTGAACAAACTCGGCGCGATTGTTGTTAAAGGATTGTCTTTAAAACCAAGGGCGGGTAATCCGCCGCCGCGTATTATGGAAACTACAGGCGGTATGCTCAATGCCGTCGGCCTGCAAAATATTGGAGTGGATGCCTTTATTGAAGAAAAACTTCCTTTCCTTCGTCAGTATGACACAAAAGTAATCGTCAATATTTATGGCGAAACATATGACGAATATAAAAAAGTCGCCCAAAAATTAAGTTCAGCCAAAGGCGTGCACGCGCTGGAAGTGAATATTTCCTGTCCCAATGTGCTAAAAGGCGGCCTTAGTTTTGGTGCGGATCCAAAAACTGCCGCGGCGGTTACGCGTAAAGTAAAAGATGCGACAGACCTGCCCGTGATTGTCAAACTAACTCCTAACGTGACGGATATTACCGCTATTGCCACAGCAGTGGAAAAAGCGGGAGCGGACGCGATATCTCTGATCAATACAATTACCGGAATGTCCGTGGACATTTTCACCAGAAGACCGCGCCTGAAAAATATTACCGGCGGCTTATCCGGCCCGGCGATAAAGCCGGTTGCCCTGCGCATGGTTTGGCAGGTTCTGCAAAAAGTTTCCATTCCCGTTATCGGCATCGGCGGAATAATGAACGCCGAAGACGCGTTAGAATTTCTTATTCTGGGAGCGAAAGCCGTTCAGATCGGCACGGCAAATTTCATCAATCCTCAGGCAACGATAGATGTTTTGAACGGCATTGAAAAATTCATGCAGATGAGCAACATCGCAAATATCAATAAAATCACAGGCACATTCAAACCGTAAAATATTTCTAATAAATGCGAATAAAATCAGAGGAAATTGTCAGCGGTGTTTATCAGATAGGTGGCGCAGGTATTACTAATGCTGATGACGCGGCTGTTTATCTGATAGATTTCGCGGGCGAGCAAGTCGTGATCGATTCCGGGGCGGGAAGAAGTTTTTCACAGCTTGTCAATAATATTGAAGAACTGGGTTTCAGTCCTACTAAAATATCAAAGTTGATTCTGACGCACTGCCATATTGATCATATCGGTTCGGCGCCTTTTTTCAAGAAACAATATGGGGCTAAAATAGTAATTCATGAATTAGACGCGCAGGCCGTGGAAACAGGCGATTCGCAAAAAACCGCAGCAAGCTGGTATGGTGCTGATTTCCCGCCCACAAAAATCGACGAAAAACTCACTGGCGCAAACGGCATGTTAAAATTCGGCGAAGATGCATTGCAATGGCTGCACACTCCGGGCCACACGCCCGGCTCTATTTCTCTGTATATGGAAAGAGACGGTAAAATAATTCTTTTTGGTCAGGATATACACGGGCCTTTTCATAAAGCATTTGGCTCGGATATAAATTTGTGGAAAAAATCAATGCAGAAATTACTCGATCTCAATGCTGATATTCTTTGCGAAGGACATTTCGGCATTTATCAACCCAAAGAAAAAGTTAGAGATTATATCGAGAGATATTTGGAAGAATATGAATAAATATTTCATCAATGTCATTCCGTGCAGCGAAGCGTGACTTTGAGCCTGCCCCGTGCCTGACACGGGGGAATCCAGTATTTTAATAAATTGTTTTCAGTAACCGTTATAATATGTCCTGGATACCGGCCTGCGCCGGTATGACGATTGTGATGCTATCTTCTCAAAGTAGACTATTGCGGTAAAGGCTGCAATCCAATAGTGGATATCGAATATCTATTTCTTCAAACTCTCTTTTACACCTACCGCGATTTCGCGAACTTTCCGCATCACCTCATTTTCATCAATCGTCAGAAGTTTACGGTTTTCCATAACAACTTTACCGTTGATGATTACCGTGTCCACATCCGCGCCGCTGGCGGCATAGACCAGGTGTGAATATTCATTATATAATGGCGTAAGGTGAGGTTTATTGAGGCCAATGATGATTATATCCGCTTTTTTGCCGACTTCTATCGAGCCGGTTATTTTTTCCATCCCGAGAACTTTTGCCCCTTCAATTGTCGCCATGCGGAGAACCGTTTGCGCATCCATAACAGTCGGGTCGAGACGCGCAACTTTATGCAGTTTAGCGGCAAGCGACATATCTTTAATCATGTCCAGGTTATTGTTACTCGCACAGCCGTCCGTACCCAGGCCCACGGTAACTCCGGCTTTGAGCATGTCCGGCACAGGGGCAATGCCGCTGGCGAGTTTCATATTGCTGGCCGGATTATGCACAACCTTGCAGTTATGTTGGGCAAAAATATTTATGTCTTCATCATCGACGCAAACACAATGAAAAGCGATAAATTTACCATCGAGATAACCGATGTCCTGTAAAAACGAAACAGCTCCCTTGCCGAATTTCTCTTTAAGCTGGTCGCGTTCCTCTTTATTCTCCAGTAGATGAATTCCCACCGGCGCGTTAAATTCATCGGCAAGCTTTTTTGCGGCGGTCAATAGTGAAGGCGCGCAGGTATAAAGCGCGTGCGGTTCGACAATTATATTTACAAGCGGATCGTCATTCCATTTTTCGAGCAGCATACGCGTATAGGCAAGTCCTTCTTCGGGAGTTTTAACATTTGGAGAAGGAAAATCAAAAAGCACTTCGCCCACCAGGCAGCGCATACCAGCTTCTTTAGCAGCGCGCGCAGTTTCATCCTCAAAAATGTACATATCTTTGAAAGTTGTGGTTCCGGACTTAATCATTTCCGCGCAGGCGAGCAATGTGCCCCAATAAGCGAGATTTTTATTAACGTTCTTCGCTTCCGCGGGGAAAATATAATTATTAAGCCAGTCCATTAATTCCAGGTCATCGGCAATACCGCGAAAACAAGTCATTGCCGCGTGTGTATGGCAATTTATAAAGCCCGGCATAATCAGCGAATTTTGCGCGTCGATTGTTTTTTTCGCGCTGTATGTTTTGGTAATGTCCAGGCTGGGGCCAATGGCGATTATATCGCATTTATCAATGGCAATGGACGCGTTTTCCAGGTGAGTGTTTTGCTCGTCCAGAAGCAGGATTTTCCCGCCCGTGATGATTAAATCAACTTGCTGCATAGAGTTATCCTTTGAATGATTACTACGCAATGTTTAACATATCTTTTTTAATTTGTCACTTAATCGACTGACTGATTTATTAATCATTTAAAGTTAATTTGAATCCTTGACACTGTAAATCAAAAATAATATAAGCCGCTCAGTTTACGGAAGTTTGCCCATCACATGCCTGGGTGGCGGAATTGGTAGACGCAAGGGACTTAAAATCCCTCGGTCCTTGAGGCTGTGCGGGTTCAATTCCCGCCCCAGGCACCACTTTATTATCAATATATTACAAAACATCCGTTAAAATACATTTAGTTTGATTACTAATTTTTATCACTTTGCTTAAGCTTGCCAAAATTATCAAAAAATCCATTCACTAGTTGACATAACCGGAAGATTCGGATAAAAAAGTTATTAGTTTTAATTGGTTAAAACGTTTAGGCTTATCTTGCAAATAGAGCAATAAAGTTTTTAATATATGCGATGACATAATAAAAGTTGTCTTAAATAAGCTGAATTAGATACACTTTAAAAATTATGAAATACGCAAAATCTAATCTTCTTAAAAAAATCAGAAAAAATAATGCTTTGGTAGGTGTTATCGGACTTGGCTATGTGGGGTTGCCTCTCGCTCTTGTTTGTGCCGAAAAGGGCTATAAAGTGCTCGGCTTTGATATTGACGCAAAAAAAACAGAAAAGCTAAGCCAAGGAGAGTGCTATATCTCTCATATAAATTCAAAAAGAGTTAGCCGCGTTATAAAACAAAAGTTGTTAGTGGCTACCGACGATTTTTCACGCTTGAACGAACCGGATGTAATAATTATTTGTGTTCCAACACCGCTTACTTTGCAGCGCGATCCGGATATGTCTTATATTATCCAAACAGCCAGGCAAATAAAGGAAAAGCTGCGCGCGGGTCAGCTCATTATTTTAGAATCCACAACATATCCCGGCACAACCGAAGAGTTGGTAAAAGATATTTTGGAAGAGACTGGCCTTGTCTGCGGGAAAGATTTTTTTCTGGCGTTTTCTCCCGAGAGGGAGGATCCGGGGAATAAAAAGTATTCCACTTCCAATATACCCAAAGTAGTAGGGGGATTTGATAAGGCAAGCGGCGATCTGGCGCAGGAGCTTTATGAAAAAGTAGTTAATAAAACGATACGCGTTACAAACGCGCGCACTGCGGAGGCAGTAAAACTTACTGAAAATATATTCCGTTCTGTTAACATAGCTTTAGTAAACGAACTTAAAGTAATATATGAGCGCATGAATATTGATATTTGGGAGGTTTTGGACGCGGCTTCAACCAAGCCTTTCGGTTTTATGCGGTTTAATCCCGGCCCGGGATGGGGCGGTCACTGTATTCCGCTTGACCCATTTTATCTGTCGTGGAAAGCTCGTGAGTGCGGAATGGAGACGAAGTTTATAGAACTGGCGGGAGAGGTCAACCGCCGTATGCCTCAGTATGTAATTGATAAACTTCAGCAAGCGTTAAACGCGCATGGTAAATCAGTCAAAAACAGTAAAATAATGGTTATTGGTCTTGCTTACAAAAAGGACATCAATGATGATAGAGAAAGCCCCGCGTATAAGATAATCGCCAGTCTTATTGAATCAGGCGCTAATGTTTCTTATCACGATGATTTTGTTCCAACAATCAGACCTACAAGGCAATGGCCGGACGCGCCGCCGTTAAAATCAGAACCTTTAAACGCGAAATTAATCGCGAAACAGGATGCCGTAATGATTATTACTGATCACACATCGATTAATTACAAGCTAATTGCCAAATGCGCCCAGCTGATTATCGATACACGCGGTGTTTATCGGCAACCGCTTCGTAATGTAATCAAAGCGTAAAGTTATTTAAATTTGCTAAGGCATTAATCTTATATCTTGGTAAATATTTATAAAGAATATTAAAGGATTATTAAAATAATGAAAATATTTGTTACTGGGGGTGCAGGCTATATCGGAAGTCACGCGGTTATAGCGCTGGCAGAAGCAGGTCATGAAATTTTGGTTTACGATAATCTTTCTAATGGGCACGAAAAGGCAGTGCTCTATGGCCGCCTGGTTAAAGGCGATCTGGCCGATACAGAACTTCTCAACAAGACGTTAGCTGATTTTAAACCTGACGCGGTAATCCATTTTGCGGCATTCATCCAGGTGGGTGAATCTGTTTTAAAGCCGCTTAAATACTACCGCAACAATGTAATCAACTCGATGAGCCTGCTTGAAGCGATGCAGAAAAATAAAATCAATAATATTTTGTATTCTTCCACTGCCGCGGTTTATGGTATCCCCGAGAAAATTCCTGTTGATGAAAATGCACCGATGCGTCCGATAAATCCTTACGGCGCTTCTAAAGTCATGATTGAACAGGTGTTATCAGATTTGGCGGCAAGTAGTGATTTTCATTACGCCACGTTAAGATATTTCAACGTCGCCGGAGCAGACCCGGAATGTAGAGTAGGGCAGGAATATCGCGAATCAACACATCTTATCACCCGCGCTCTCAAAACGGCCAAAGGAGAGCTTAAAAAAGTTTCTATTTACGGAACTGATTATCCCACGCCGGATGGAACATGTATCCGTGATTATATTCATGTTACAGACCTGGCAGATGCGCATCTGATGGCATTGAATTACCTTATGAAAAAAAAGGAAAACTTGATAATGAACTGTGGTTATGGTCACGGATTTTCAGTGAGAGAAGTGATAGACGCCGCACGCAAAGTAACGGGAATAAATTTTGAAACGGAAGAAACAGGCAGGCGCGCCGGCGATGCGATAAATCTTGTTGCCGATAGCAGTAAATTACGCAATATAACAAGCTGGAAGCCGCGCTATGATGATTTGAAATTCATAATCAAGACAGCATGGGAATGGGAAAGAAAAATTAGGTAATAATACTACTAACGGAAGTTAATTTAAATCTTGTAAGCTGATATGAAAATAATTTTAATGGAATATATTTTATGCCTATTTACGCGCAAATAATTTTGTTGTTTTTCGCCTTTATAGTTTTTGTTTTCCTGGCCATGTATTTATCCGGGCTGGGAATGAGGAGAATTTGCTTCAAGATTATTGCCGAATTGGAAGAGTCACGCGCTTTTAACGAAAAAAAAGCTGTCAAATTGCAGGATGAAAGGCGCAATATTTTTCGGGTAGGCACAAAAAATCTGCGTCCACGGGCATTGAATGTTTTGCTCTCTGAAGGACTGGTAATAAAAGCGCCAAACGGCAAATATTATCTGGCTAAAGAAAAAGTTGCCTTGTTGAAGAATAAGTAATAATATCTTTTGAGGAAGTTGATATATATGTTTCGTAGTTTTGGCATTAAAATATCACTATTAGCAATTATTACTGGCGCTATATTGGCACTTTACAGTTATTTTATTGCTGATTCGGTTATAACCATAATTACCGACGCGCAAATGACCAAAGTTGATGGCCGTTTCATGATTGCTACAGAATACCGCCCATTTGTCAATAATGACGCGAAATATAGATTTAAATTCGACTCCGGTAATGTTCAAAATCAGGCTATAAAGTTGAGAAGCAAAAAAGTAAAAATCAAAAAATACGGATGGCGCATTCCGCTGTTTTCATTGTATGAAAACGTGGTTAAGATAGAAGAAATAATTGAGTAATAAAAATTATACGGATTTAAACAATTGATTTTTGAGGGTTAATGTAATAAATTTCTGATCAGGGGTGCCTATCATGGCTGAGATTATACCCTTAGAACCTGACCCGGGTAATGCCGGCGTAGGGAGTGGCAAAGCAAACATTAATATTGGCCATATCCTTAGGTAAAAGGGTATGGCTTTTTTATTTTAAGCGATAATTGAAAATGAAAAAAAATATTATCATAGTCAGTAACGGTCGATTCGGGGATATTTCTTTTTTTCAAAAAAAAATTACAGAAATTCCTGATCGTTTGATAATTTGCTGCGACGGCGCGGCGCGAAATTTCGCACAGTCAAAAATAAAACCGGATATTATCTTAGGGGACATGGATTCACTGGACCCTTTCTTGCTGTCTAATTTTAAAAAAGAAGAAATAGAAATAATTGAATACCCGGCACAAAAGGATTTTACGGATACGGAACTGGCTTTGGATTACGCGTTTAAATTAAATCCGGAAAAAATTTATATTTGGGGAGCGTTGGGCGGCAGAATCGATCATGTTCTGGGGAATATTTTTTTATTGGTTAAGGGAAAAAGGGCAAATGTAAAAACTTATCTTATTGACGAATACGCGGAATCATTTTTGCCGAAAGAAGAAGTTATTTTCAACGATGCTCTCGGATGTACAGTCTCTCTTTTATCTTTATCTCCAAAAGTGGAAGGAATTACGCTTCGCGGATTTGCCTATTCTCTCAATGACGAGACTTTATTCATGGGTGATACTAGGGGCTTGAGTAATTACATAAATGAATCAACGGCAAAGATAGAATTTCGCGCCGGCGACCTTTTGGTTATCCGTTATTGGAAGACGGATTTATTTCCGGAGGCCGCGTAATGAAAAAGACGTTTAAGGTATTGTGCATCGGGGGATCGGATTCCAGCGGCGGCGCCGGAATTCAGGCGGATTTAAAAGCAGTTCATGCCTCTTCGTGTTATGGCCTTAGTGTTGTCACCGCGGTTACCGCTCAAAATTCACTCGGTGTGCAAGATATTCTTCCTGTACCCCACGCTTTTGTCAGCAAGCAATTGGAATCGATATTAAGTGACATTGGCGCGGACGCGGTAAAAACAGGGATGCTTTGGAAAGAAGGAATTGTCCAAGCCGTTGCCCAAAAAGTAAAAGAATATAAAATAAAAAAGCTGGTTATTGATCCGGTGATGATGGCAAAAGGCGGTAAATCCTTAATGGACGAAAAAGCAAAGGCCGCCTTGGCAAAAACATTATTGCCGATGTCCATGGTTATTACGCCGAATATTCCGGAAGCGGAATATCTGGCAAAAAAGGAGATTAGATCAGTCGCCAACATGAAAAAAGCGGCAGAAGTGATTTTTAATATGGGCGCGAAAAATGTTTTAATAAAAGGAGGTCATTTGCCGGGTAACAAAACAAAAGGCAGTATTGATATTTTATTTGATGGAAAGAATTATCATGAATTTCATACCGATTGGATTAAAACAAAAAACACGCACGGCACGGGCTGTACATTTGCCTCTGCTCTTGCGGCCCAACTTGCGCAAGGAGAGGATATTTTAAATGCTACAGCTTTTGCAAAACAAATGGTGACAAAGGCAATAAAGAATTCCGTTAGCCTCGGAAAAGGCCACGGAACGGTAAATATCTCTTTAAAGAGAATAAATGCATTTTGGAGGAGCAAATGACTCAACTTGAAAAAGCCCGCAAAGGCGTTATCACAGATGAAATGAAAATATGCGCTGGGGATGAAGGCGTGGAGCCGGAATATATTCGACAGGGAGTTGCAGACGGCACAATCGTTATATGCCGGAATGTAAAGCATGCGGCCATTCGGCCTTTGGCGATTGGCCGCGGAATGCGCACAAAAATCAATGCAAATATCGGCACGTCAAAAGACCATTCGGATTTGAAAGTAGAACTGGAGAAATTGAAAATTGCCGTTGACGCGGGAGCGGACGCGGTAATGGATTTATCCACCGGCGGCAATTTGGCGGAAATAAGGAAAGTGATTATCGAGAAATCAACGGCAGTCATTGGAACTGTGCCGATATATCAAGCGGCGGTTAAAATGATTGAAAATAAAAAAGCCATATCGGATATGACCACTGAAGATATTTTTGAAGTGATTGAAGAGAACGGCAAAGATGGAGTTGATTTTATCACAGTGCATTGTGGCGTAACCAGAGATTCAGTCGGGACTCTTGAAGCTCAGGGCAGGGTGCTGGGTATTGTCAGCCGCGGCGGTTCAATGACGGCAAACTGGATGCGTTGCAACGAAATGGAAAATCCGCTCTATGAATATTATGACCGATTATTGGAAATAGCTTATCGTTTTGACATGGTTTTAAGTCTTGGTGACGGACTCCGACCCGGAGCAATTGAAGACGCGACTGATCAGGGTCAGGTAAGTGAATTAATTATTTTAGGCGAATTGGCCGAACGCGCCAGAAAAGCTGGTGTGCAGGTAATGATAGAAGGCCCGGGACATGTCCCGATTACTGATATTGAGGCTAATATTAAATTGCAGAAGAAAATTTGCCAGGGAGCGCCTTTTTATGTGTTGGGGCCTCTGCCCACGGATATAGCGCCGGGTTATGATCATATTACTTCCGCCATCGGCGGGGCGATTGCCGGAGCGGCCGGAGCGGATTTTTTATGCTATGTCACACCGGCCGAACATCTCAGATTGCCAACGCTGCAAGATGTGCGAGATGGCGTCATTGCCGCGAAGATTGCCGCGCACATTGCTGACATCGCCAAGGGCGTTAAAGGAGCTCGCGAAAGAGACAAAAAAATGTCACAATACCGTAAAGATTTCGACTGGCAGGGTCAGGTGGATTTATCAATCGATCCGGAAAAAACAGTTGAATTGCTGGAAAAGAGCAAAAGCGCGGACGAAGAAGGTTGTACTATGTGCGGTGAATTATGTGCTATAAAGCTGGGAAGGAAATAAAGCGAATTAACTCTGTACCCTAAACATTCCGGATTCGGGATTATAAGGAGGAATACAAATGATTCGTGTAATTGCCACAGTAAAACTGAAAGAAGGTAAAAGAAAAGATTATCTGAAAGAAATGTATAAAATTATACCGATGGTACATATCGAGACCGGATGTATCGAATACGCGCCCTACATTGACGCTGAAACAGGTTTTCCGGAACAGCACAAACTTGGCGATGATACAGTCACGATAATTGAAAGGTGGCAAGGTCTTAAGGCATTAAAAAAACACAACTCGGCGCCGCACATGAATTCTTTCCGTCAGACGACAAAAGAATTAGTCCAGTCAATGCAATTTGTGATCTTAACGACGCCAAATTAGTTATTTTGCTATTTACTTATCATAATTATTATTCCTTAAATAATTTCAGGAGAATATTTTGCCGCAATCGTCAAGCGATAATTTAATTAAACGTAAAAACGCGGAAGAAATTGTTCATAAATTGAAATCCGCGGGATTTGAATCCTATTTTGTGGGAGGTTGCGTTCGGGATTTTGTGCGCGGAATAGTCCCAGGAGATTACGATATTGTTACTTCAGCTCTGCCCGAACAAATTATCGGGCTTTTTGATCACACTGTCGCGATAGGCGCGAAATTCGGAGTTATCGTTGTTATTGAAGAAGAAACCACGTATGAAGTTGCCACTTTTCGCCGGGATGACGATTATGAAGACGGCAGGCGTCCTATAAAGATTCATTACTCTAGCGCGCGTGAAGATGTTCTGAGGCGCGATTTTACCATCAACGGCCTGCTGATGGATCCAGCAACCGGTGAAATAATCGATTATGTTGAAGGAAAAGCAGATATAGAAAAGAAGATTATTCGCACCATCGGTGATCCGGAAACAAGATTTTCCGAGGATTATTTGCGTATGCTCAGAGCGGTTCGTTTTGCAGGAAATCTGAATTATGAAATCGAAGAACGGACAATGCAGTCAATAAAAAATAATTGCGCTCGTATTAAAAAAATCAGCGCGGAGAGAGTTCAGGAGGAACTGACTAAAATTCTCATCAGAGAGGGAGCGCCGCGATGTTTTGAATTAATGTCAGATACCGGTATTTTGGAACAATTACTGCCGGAAATAGAAAGATTAAAAGGAATTGAACAGCCGCCGCGTTTTCACCCGGAAGGCGATGTATGGAAGCATACATTAAAAATGTTAGAGCTTTTGCCTATAGAAGAAGACGGCCAAGCGAATAAAATCCTGGCCTGGGCGGCTCTTTTGCACGACGCGGGAAAGGCTCTTACAAGAACAGAGGATGAAAAAGGAGTGCATTTCTATGGACATGTGCAGCTGGGAGAAAAAATTGCCGATGAAATGATGAAAAGTTTGCGATTTTCACGAGCTGAGCGCGAGGCCGTAATAGAATTGATTCATTATCATATGGTTTTTATGAATGTTCATAAAATGCGTCACGGGAGGTTAAAACGCTTTTTGCGTATGCCGAATTTCGATTTACATCTGGAATTACATCGCCTGGACTGCCTGGCGAGCCACGGCATGCTCGATAATTATGAATTCTGCAAAGATAAATTGCAGGAACTGGATATTGAAGATCTGCATCCGCCGCGCCTGCTTACCGGTAATGATTTGATAGAGATAGGTTACGCGCCGGGTAAAAATATGGGACGTATTTTAAAAAAACTGGAAAATGAACAGCTGGAAGGGAAAATCAAAACAAAAGATGAGGCGCTTATATTTGTCAAAGAAAATTGGGAAAAATAATTTACATAAAAATATTTTTCTGTTAGAATCCACAGTATGAAAGTAAAAATTCATGTAATACTTTCAGCGCTAATCATAATTTCAGTTGTTTGTTCATGTTCAAGTAGAACAACTCGCGTAATAAAATTTCCCCCAGAAAAGAAAACTTTAGATTTAATGGGCTATACAATTCAGGCAGGCGCGTTCGCAAATGTTGATAACGCGGCGCGACTGACTAATCTTCTGCGGGAACGCGGACTCGATTCAACATATTTTAAAGCATCAGACGGATTGTATAAAGTACGTTTTGGAAATTATTCCAAAAAAGAGCAGGCCATTAAAATGGCTCAGTCTTTGAAAGATAGAGGCACAATCGAAGACTATTATATCGTTTTGCCGGAAGATTATGCTGTCGCCAGGCAACCGCAATACGGCACGGATTATTTGCGGGAAGCGTTAGTGAGTGCAGCTCATGATTTTATCGGAGTGCCATATCTCTGGGGCGGCACGTCTTCAAAAAGAGGATTTGATTGCAGCGGCCTGACCATGACAGTTTATCAGTTAAGCGGGCTTAATTTACCGAGAAATTCCGCGATGCAGTATAAAGAAGGCACGCCTGTGGAAAGAATTAAAGATCTTGAAAAAGGAGATCTGGTATTCTTCGCGTTGAAAAGAGCAAACGTAGTATCACATGTTGGTATTTATATCGGGAATGGAAAATTTATTCACGCTTCTTATCAGGGCAAAATGATTCGCATTGATTCATTGCACACCCCCTACTATTCGCGCGGGTACATGGGAGCAAGGACATATATTTGATCAGATATAATGTATAAAAAATATTTCCTCATGAAACAGATTTATCAGACACTATTAAGTTCGAAAAATAATATTTCTGCGAAAAAATAAAATTAAATAATAATTAAAAAAAGACGTTCTTTTTGTTGACCTATGGAAAAAAATAAAGTAAAATTTGTCTCAATTAAGGAGTTGAGGGTTGGTTAATCAAGAAGACAAACTTTAAAAGGAGGAATTGGTAAATGGTAACAAAGAAAAAAGTAGTAAAGAAAAAAGCGGCTCCGAAAAAGAAAGTAGTAAAGAAGAAAGCGGCACCCAAGAAGAAAGTAGTTAAAAAGAAAGTAGCAAAGAAAAAAGTCGCGAAAAAGAAATAGCTCTTGAGATAAACGAGTTAGAATAATTTCTAATGCTAATTTGTTATTGTTGAAATTGTCTGGGGTGTGGCAGCGCGATATTTTAAGCGCTGCCTTCCTCGGATAAAATTATTATCAAGCCAATATAAAAAATTAATATAAGCATT
This sequence comes from uncultured delta proteobacterium, assembly GCA_963813455.1. Classification (GTDB taxonomy): domain Bacteria; phylum Desulfobacterota; class Syntrophia; order Syntrophales; family Smithellaceae; genus UBA4810. Next base: position 44,305 of record CAWEZF010000012.1, on the reverse strand, counting down.
TCATGGTTTTCATTAAAATTTAAATTCTTGAATATTTATCAAAAGAAAAAATATGACGGAAGATTTAATTCTTGCAATTGATAATGGTACGCAGTCAGTCCGCGCGTTAATTTTTGATTTACGAGGAAATCTTCTTTTTAAATCCCGCGTGCCGCTAAAACCATATATATCACGTCAACCAGGTTGGGCGGAGCAGGAAGCTGAATATTACTGGAAATCACTGTCTCAAGCCTGTCAAAATCTCTGGCAGGAAAAAAATCTAAAAAAAGAAGCAATCGTAGGTGTTGCATTAACGACTCAGCGCGCGACGATGATTAACGTGGATAAAAACGGAAAAGCGCTGAGACCGGCGATAGTATGGCTGGATCAAAGACGCACAGAAGGACTTAAGCCTGTCGGCGGATTATGGGGATTGGCTTTTAAAGTATCCCGCATGAAAGAAACAGTTTCTTATCTGCAGGCGGAAGCGGAGTGTAACTGGATCAGGAAATATCAGCCCGAGATATGGAAAAACACGCATAAATTTCTTTTTCTTTCTGGATACCTGACTTATTGCCTTACGGGCAGGTTTGTGGATTCTGTGGGCTGTCAGGTAGGTTATGTTCCCTTTGATTATAAGAAAAAAAGCTGGGCCGCATCATGGAATTGGAAATGGCAAGTAACAAAAATTAATCCGAAAATGTTGCCTGATCTCGTTCATCCTACCGGTGTAATGGGAAAAATCACAAAAAAAGCGGCTGAAGATACAGGCATCCCGGAAGGATTGCCTGTTATTGCCGCTGCCGCGGATAAAGCTTGTGAAGTAATCGGCGCTGGATGTTTAGAGCCAAATATCGGCTGTTTAAGCTACGGAACTACCGCGACAATAAATACAACGCATAAAAAATATATCGAGGCAATACCGCTGATTCCGCCATATCCTTCCGCCGTTCCGGATGCCTACAGCCTGGAAATTCAAATTTACCGTGGATACTGGATGGTAAGCTGGTTTAAAGAAGAATTTGCTCAACTTGAACAGCAAATCGCGGAAGAAAAGGGAGTAGAAGTAGAAACAATTATCGAAGAATTGCTTCACCAGGTTCAACCGGGCTCGATGGGATTAATACTTCAGCCCTACTGGTCGCCGGGAATAAAAGTTCCGGGGCCGGAAGCGAAAGGAGCAATAATCGGATTCGGAGACGTTCACAACAGGGCACATCTTTACCGGGCGATATTGGAAGGACTGGCTTACGCGCTAAGAGAAGGGAAGGAGAGACAGGAAAAGAGGAGCGGAATACCAATAACAAGCCTGCGTGTTTCCGGAGGAGGTTCGCAAAGCAATACCGCAATGCAGCTTACCGCGGATATTTTTGGTTTGCCCACGGCGCGCGCTCATATTTATGAGACTTCAGGATTAGGGGCGGCGATAGACGCGGCAGTTGGGTTGAAATTACATCCTGATTTCAAAACAGCGGTAAAAGAAATGACGCGGATAGGCGAATATTTCGAACCAGACTTAAAAACACATAAAATATACGATAAGCTTTACAGGCGCGTATACAAGCAGATGTATAACAGATTAAAGCCTCTGTATGAGGAAATACGTTCTATCACCGGCTATCCGAAAAGTACTGTATAATTGTTCTGCGCGACAAATAATATGAATATTATCACTTTAAAGTAACAGCGGAAAAGATTAAAAAACAAAAGCCATATTGAGTGATATTATGGAAAAAAGGATATTGATTGATGAAAAAAGAAAATAAAAAAATAAAATCAAGAATATTTAAAAATTTAATGGTTACCGGAGGCTGCGGGTTTATCGGAAGTAACTTCATCAGGTATCTTTTTAAATCAAAAAAATATAAAGGGAACGTAATTAATGTCGATAAGTTAACTTACGCGGGAAATCCTCTAAACCTGGAAGATATTGCGTTAAAAAATACTTCAAAATATTATTTTGAAAAAGTGGATATTTGTGACGCCGGTAAATTAGAAGAAGTATTTCTAAAATATGAAATTGACGCGGTATGTCATTTTGCCGCGGAATCACATGTTGACCGTTCAATTAAAGACCCTGGTGATTTTATACAAACAAACATTATCGGGACTTTTAATTTACTGGAGTTGGCTAAATCACGCGCCGATAAATTTAAAATATTTCATCATGTAAGCACCGATGAGGTTTACGGAAGTCTTGGGCCCAAAGGATTATTTTACGAAGATACTCCTTATCGTCCCAATAGCCCGTATTCTGCCTCCAAGGCGGCATCCGATCATCTGGTTCGGGCATATTATAAGACATTTGGCTTACCGGTTACAGTATCGAATTGTTCCAACAATTACGGTCCTTACCAATTTCCAGAAAAACTGATTCCTTTGATTATTCTAAATGCATTGGAAGGCAAAGACCTGCCGGTTTATGGAGATGGAAAAAACGTCAGAGATTGGTTGTATGTAGAAGACCATTGCTCAGCCATCTGGAAAATCATAAAATCAGGAAGATCAGGGGAAACTTATAATGTCGGTGGAAAAGCCGAGATTCAAAACATAAAAATCGTGCAAATGATTTGCGATGCTCTGGATGAAATAGAGCCGCCACGTAATTTAAAAAGCAGACGTGAGCTGATTAAATTTGTAAAGGACAGGCTCGGTCACGATAGGCGCTACGCGATTGATTTTTCTAAAATCAAGAGAGAGCTGAAATGGAAACCTACGGAATCGTTCAAAACAGGATTACGCAAAACAATAAAATGGTATTTGAATCAGAAAAATTGGGTCGAAAGTATAAAAACGGGCGCCTACCTTGATTGGATAAATGAACAATATAAATCATAATATATTTAGGAAAAAAGATATATAGAAGTATTTTTGTGTTAATGTCACCGAAAACCTAATAGATAATATTCACAAAAATTAAATGCCAAGTAAAACGAGAACAGTAAATTTCCACATCAATTATTGTGCTTGTGGTTTAATTACAAATTTGTAATTATATCGATAAATAAGATAAGTTGAGTTAAAAATAACAGGGAATATCTTAATGCAGGACATCATCATCGCGATAAGCGGAATAATTTTATTTCTCATCGGCATGCTGCGCCTGTCTACATCCGTGCAGATTTTAATTAATGTTCGCATAAAGCAATATGTTAAATACTTGGTGGAAAGACGATTTTATGGCCTTTTATCCGGCATTATCGCGACAATAATGTTTCAGAGCTCATCCGCGTCCACGGCTCTCACCATAGGCCTGGTAAGTGCCGGATTAATCAGTTTTTCTCAATCATTAGCAATTATTTTAGGAACGGATATCGGCACAACGTTAACTGTTCAGTTTGTTGTATGGCGCTTTACGGAAATTTCACCTCTTATACTTTCAGCAGGCGGTTTATTATGGCTTGCCGGAAAAGGGAAATGGAAGCTTGCGGGAGAGATAGTATTTTATTTCGGCTTATTATTTTTTGGTTTAGAATTAGTAAGCAAGGCTGTTGAGCCTCTTAAAAATTCTCCCATGCTAACGCAGTTACTCAAAGATACTCATAATCCTTTTATGGGAATTTTAATCGGTATCGTAGTTACGGGTATTGTCCAGGCATCAGCTATACCGATTAGCATTATGGTTCTTTTGGCCCAACAGGAATTGGTATCTCTCCAAAATGCCGTACTAGTAACCATGGGCGCCAATATCGGCACGACTGTTACCGCGCTTTTAGCAGGAGCAGTGGCAACGAAGGGCGGCAAAAGGACTGCAGTTTCGCACCTGATATTCAAATGCGCGGGTATTGGTTTCTGCTTAATATTTCTGCCGCAATTACTCTATATATTAAAAAATATTTCCAGCAGCCCAGCTCAGCAAATCGCGCTGGCTCATTTCTTAATAAACTTTGTTATCGTATTATTATTTATTTTTGTTCTCAAGCCCTTTGCTTCTTTAATGGAAAAAGTAATGCCGGGTAAAGATGAAACCATCTCTGTATGGCCGGAATATCTTGATCCAAATGATTTAGCAGACCCACAAATAGCCTTGCATGATGTTTATAATGAAATCAGGCGCCAGATATATTTAGTTCAAAAGATGTACAGAACGAGTATCACAATGATTGTTAATTATCAGCCTGGAAGAGAGAAAGATTTATTCTATATAGATATGGTCGTCAATAATATCCGCCTCGAGATAAACAGATTTTTATGGAAAATATCAGCGCAAAATCTTTTGGAAAAACACTCAAAACAAGTATTTGCTTATACCGCGATGGCTAACGATATTGAAAGTATCGGCAGCCATGTTTTATGCATCAGTAAATTGGCGGCGGAAAAAGCGCGTAGAGGGATTAAATTCAGTGAATGCGGAGAAAATGAACTGGCAGAAATAATAGATTTGGTAAGCTATAATTTTGACGATACTGTATCCATCATTGACGATCCAAATGAAAAGAAAAATATGGATGTTATCCTTCGGGAGGAAGAAATAGATATAAAAGTCAAGGAATCAAGAGATAATCATTTGGAGAGATTTCACAAAAGACTTTGTGACCCGGAAGCGGGGCCGATTTTTGTAGAAATTCTCCTGCATCTGGAAAGAATTTCGGACCTTTGCAACAATATAGCCGAATATATGTGTGATATAAAAGAAAGATGAACATATTATTACGGCAGTAATATATAAGATTCGTATGTGTTTTTACAATAAAAACATATTGCTCTGGATTGAAATATTTCTTATAATACGCAAAACATGAAATAAATTGATTTATCAAGGGAAAGGGCGGGAGGCAATTGAGCATGGATAAAAGAATGAATGCTTTGGAATTTGCTCTGGAAAATGAACAAAAAGAACGAGAGTTTTATTTGGCTAACGCGCGCAGAACAAAGAATATGGCCGGGAAAAACATGTTCAAGCAAATTGCCGATGAAGAAAAAGAGCATTATGAAATGCTAAAAAAACTTCACACAAGATGGGAACAAGAAAAAAAATGGCCTGCTACCGTGCCATTAAAGGTAAAGAAATCATCAACAAAGAGCATCTTAAAGGCGATGTCGGGTAAAAAAGCGGCGCGTATTATGGGTAATGATGATGATTTGAAAGCTATACGCACAGCGATAGATTTTGAAGCCAGAGGTGTCGCATTATACACTAAATTGGAAAAACAAAGCACAGAACCGAAGTTAAAGAATTTTTTTAATTTGCTGGCATCCGTCGAAAGAGAGCATCTTCTCTCCCTGCGTGATACGGAATTATTCCTGACTGATCCGGCCACCTGGTATCAAAGTAATGAAAAACCTATACTTGATGGAGCATAAAACGATCATTTTAGGTATATATAGAAAATTAAGCGGAAGCGATAATTTCTTCTAATTTAGCCTCTAGTTCCGACCACTTATGATAGGATAGTTCAAGTTTAAGATCAGTATCTTTTAGGGCTATTTGTGCCTCTTTAATTTTATTGGTGTCTTTTAAAATTAAGGGATTGCACAAAGCACTTTCGAGCTCTGATTTCTTCGTCTCGAGCAATTTTATATCATTTTCTATTGCTACAAATTCTTTTTTATATGAGCTTTTAATTCGTGAAATCCTGTTTCGTTCTTCAGCTTCCAGGCGTTTTTTTTCTTTGTTTTTAGACGGCTGTTTGGGTGAAAAGGAAGCGGCATCATCGATTTCGGCGCCAATATTGTTAAGAGCGCGTTTTTCTATAAAGTAAGAATAATTGCCAATGTATTCAGTGATAGTTTCGTCTTTCAGCTCGAATATTTTATTGACAAGGCAATCGAGAAAATAACGGTCGTGCGATACAATGGCTACTGTTCCATGATATTTAATCAGAGCTTCCTGAAAAATATCTTTTGTTTTTAAATCCAGATGGTTTGTCGGTTCATCCAGTATCAGAAAATTTGTATCCATCAGCATTATTTTTAATAGAGCAAGGCGTGATTTTTCTCCTCCGGATAGTATGGAAATTGATTTAAATATATCATCACCGGAAAACAAGAAAGCGCCGAGAAGGTTGCGTTTATCCTGATCGTTCGCTTTTGTGTCCATGTTATTTATCTCATCCCAGACAGTATTTTGATAAGTTAGATTATCGGAGGATTCCTGAGAAAAAAAAGCCATTTTAACGTTATCGCCATAGCCAATAGTTCCCGCAGTCGGTTTTTCATTAAGGCTTAATAAACGGGAAAGAGTAGATTTACCTGAACCGTTTAATCCGACAAAAGCTACTTTATCGCCGCGATGGATTGTAAAATTCAAACCGGAGAAGACATTAATATCACCATAACTGTGTCCAAGATGATCTGTTCTGATTACTTCCCTGGCGCTTTTGCTTCCTTCGGGGAATTTCATGGATACTTTTTTTGATTTTTTCTCATCCGTAATATCATGAAACTTAGCGAGCATTTTAATGCGGCTTTGAACCTGCGCCGCTTTTGTCGCTTTATAGCGGAATCTTTCAACAAATTGCTCAATTTTTTTAATCTGCGCTTTTTGAAGTTCCATTTCTTTTCTTAAAGCTTCCCGGCGCCTTTCTTTTTCTTTCAAATAATAGCTGTAGTTCCCTTTGTAGATGTTAATTTGACCGGAATAAAGCTCGGCAATTTGCGAAATGATTTTATCCAGAAAAAAGCGGTCATGAGAAATTGTTATAAGAGTACCATCGTAATCTTTCAGGTAACTTTCCAGCCACTCCATGCTTTCCGTATCCAAATGATTTGTCGGTTCATCAAGAAGCATAATGTTGGGACGCGAAAGCAATATGGAGGAAAGTAAAATGCGCATTTTCCAGCCGCCTGAAAATTCCGCGCAGTTTCTTCGTGCGTCGTCATCTTTAAAACCAAAACCTTTCAGCGTCTGTCTAGCCCTTGCCTCAAAAGAATAACCGTCCTGAGAGCTGTATAGGGCTGATAATTCAGCATATTTTTTGGTTAATTGCGCGTAATTATCATCATGTTCTTTACATTGGGATATTTTATTTTCCATATCATGGATATTTTGTTCCAGCATAGCTATGCCCGATGTATTTTTTAAGTAATCAATGACTCTAACTGAATCCAGTTCGACTAAATCCTGCGGAAGATAGCCAATTTTCATCTGTTTTATATTGGGAATTTCAATTAAGCCGGAATCACATTTAATTTCACCTAAGATAACGCGGAAAAGAGTAGTTTTACCCGTGCCATTATCGCCGACTAGGCCTATTCGGCTGCGGGGTTGGATTGTCCAGGATATCTTGTCGTAGAGAACTTTATCGAGAAACGACAAGCTGACATTACGAAAATAAATCAACTCAAACTCCTTTTTTGAGCCAGGTTTTATAGGATTATCAAATAAGATGTCAACAGCTTAGTTAAGATAAAGACAACAAAATCACCTTTTTTTTCTGAAAATAATTTTTATAGGAACAACATTAAAATCGAATTTTTCTCGGATTTGATTGGTCAAAAAGCGCCGATATGAAAAATGAATTCCTTTAACGGCGGAAACAAAAAAAACAAAAGACGGTGGTTTGATATCAACTTGCGTGGCGTAAAAAATACGAACACGTTTATTTTGATAAAGAGGCAAAGGATTTTTCCTGGTTATATTTTCCAGAAGTGTGTTCAGAGCGGATGTGTCGACTCTCTTTGTGTACTGGCTGTAAATGTCGTCAATAATGTTAAATATTTTTGGCGCCCGTTGTCCTGTTACCGCGGAAATAAAGATAATTGGAGCAAAATCCATAAACTTCAATGTTTCTTTTATTTTTTCCACGTATTTACCGACTATCGCATTGTCTTTTTTTATCTTGTCCCATTTATTGACCACAATAATGCATGCCTTGCCTCGCTCGTAAGCAAGCCCGGCAATCTTGGCGTCCTGTTCGGTTATGCCTTCTTCCGCGTCGATAAGGACAAGGGCGACATTACAGCGATTAATAGATTTGAGCGCCTGGACAACGCTGTATTTTTCCAGCGTAAGGCTTATTTTATTTTTTTTGCGAATGCCAGCTGTGTCAATGAGTAAATAATGTTTACCGTGAACTTTAAGCGGCAAGTCGATGGCGTCACGTGTGGTGCCGGGAGTCAGGATTAGCAATTGTTCTGTTTTTTCCGCTGATAAGATTGATAAGCGATGATTTTCCCACGTTCGGTTTTCCGACAATGGCGATTTTTATCTGCGTATCGTCACTTTGCTTTTTTTCTTTCAAAGAAGGGAAAAGTTCGGTTACCGCGGTCAAAAGCTCGTTTATTCCCAGGCCATGCTGGGCGGAGATAGCGTAGATGTTATCAATCCCCAGTCGATAGAAATCTACTAGTAAATTTTCATGCTTTTCCCCGTCAACTTTATTGGCTACATGAAATACATTTTTAGATTTGCCGCGAAGCAGGCGTGAAATATCCATGTCGGTAGACGTCAGGCCTTCTTTGCCGTCCATTAAAAAAATTATGGAATCAGCTTCTTCAATTGCCAGGTTTGTTTGTTCACGCATCTGAATGAATATTTCATCTTCAGAGGCAGGTTCAAAACCTCCGGTATCAATCAGCGTGAAAGCTTTATCCTGCCACACGCAATCAATGTAATTGCGGTCGCGTGTGGCTCCCGGCTCATCAATGACAATCGCTTTTTGTTTTCCGGCAATCCGGTTAAAAAGAGTTGATTTGCCGACATTGGGCCTGCCGACAATCGCAATCACTGGATTTGAAATCATTATATAATATGCCTTATTTAAATAATTAATACTATCGCTTAATTAGGCCGAATTCAGTAAGCATGCGTTGGGAATTTGTCCAGTCTTTTCTTACGCGAACAAAAAGTTCAAGAAAAACTCTTGCGCCAAATAGGTTTTCCATCTGCTTTCTGGCCTGTGTGCCGATATTTTTAAGCATTACTCCTTTTTTACCGATCATTATCGCTTTTTGTGATTCTTTTTCCACATTTATCGTAGCGCTGATTTTAATCAAATTTTTATCTTCATCTTCTTTAAATGAGTCAATCACAACCGCACTGGAGTAGGGTATTTCCTGCTTGGTGAATAAGGTTATTTGCTCGCGGATAAATTCCGAGGCAATAAACCTTTCTGTGGCATCAGTTAAAATATCTTCGGGAAACAATCGCGGGCCTTCGGGTAGATTATCTTTAATCGAATTAATTAAATCAGTTATTCCCTCGCCCTTTAAAGCGCAAATTGGAAATATTTCCTTATAATTGTAAAGCTTACTGAATTTATCGATTAAAGGAAGAAGATATTTTTTTTCTATCAAATCGATTTTATTAATTACCAAAAATACCGGAACTTTAACTGACCGCAAAGATTCAATAATAAGAAGGTCATGCTGGCGTACGTCCGAATTTGCTTCAACCAGCATTAACAGAATATCCGTGTTGCCGATTGTTTCCTGGGCAGCTTTTACAATTGCGCGGTTTAGCGGATTTTTTGGTTTGTGAATACCCGGTGTATCGAGAAAAATCATTTGGGCGTCCGGAAAGTTTTTTATGCCGGAAATACGATTTCTTGTTGTTTGAGGCTTATTGGTGACAATAGATATCTTATCACCTAAAACCGTGTTAAAAAAAGTCGATTTGCCGACATTGGGCCTCCCCAGAATGCTTATAAATCCGGATTTAAACAATTTTATACGCCTCCTTGAGTGAACAATCATTTCGTTTATAAAAATTTATAAAGTTGGGACCTGCAGAATCAGATGAAAAATAAATGTCTCCTTTTTTTAATAAAGGTGACGATTCAATTGTTATTTGTGTGCGCGGATATAAAGTCTTTAAACTGGAAACATTTCTGTTTCGCCAACCGCGGAAAGCAGATTCATCAGATGAGGATATTTTAAAATTAATTTCACGCGCGCCTGGAGGAATGTTTTCTAGAATCTCTAGTGTTTTATGGTAAAAAAGAAAGGAAAGAACAATGCTGCCGAGTGCATCATGCATTGGCCCGGCTAACACGGAACCGTCTTTATACATCTCTTCGCTTATATGTAATCCAAATCTTATGATACGGATGTCGGCGGATGATAATATTTCGAAAGCAATACGGCATAGATCCACAGTATCAGCCAGAGAAAGGGGAGCATAATCACCCTGTAGATACTTTTGAGCAAGAGCGGTATTTTTTAATACAAGTGTAGGATTAATTCTGACCAGATCAGGTTTTAATTCGACAGTTTTATTCAGAGAATATAGAAAACCATCTTTTGTATCTTTCGGAAGTCCAATCATCAAATGTAAAGAGCTGAGAATGGAATGTTTTTTGATAAGCTTAACGGCATTTTCGATGCAGGCCGCGTCATGACCTCTTTGCGCGTGTGCCAGTACTTCATCAACAAAAGATTGAGCCCCTAATTCAATAACGCTGACATTGTATTTTTTTAGCAAACATAGAATATCATCGCTTATGTAATCGGGACGCGTGGAAATTCTTAATCCCTGGGCAAGCCCTTTCTCGATGTAATAATTTGCCCAGGAAAGGTAATCTTCCTGCGCTAAGCGGCGCAACCCGGTAAAATTTCCGCCATAAAAAGCAATTTCGACTTTGCGATTATTATCAGAGTTCGAATCAAGATAACTATTAACGATTTTTTCAAATTTGTCTTTCGTCAGCAAAGAATTATAATTTCCGGCAGTGACGGATTGATTGCAGAAGATACACTTGTGTGGGCATCCGTCATTCATGATAAACACGGGAATAATCATCAGTTTGTCTGCCGCATTGTTATTTTGTTTTTTCATTATGCAATGCTTCCCAGGCTTTTTGCGCGGCCTTTTTTTCCGCTTCTTTCTTGTTTTTTCCCAATCCTGTTTGCGTAAATATACCGGGCAGGGTTAAAAGTGTTTTATAAGTCATATCATGCTGGGGGCCGGAGGACTCGCTTGTTTCATAAACAGGCGTGATATTATGCAAGTTTCTACAGATCTCATGAAGAGCGGTTTTATAATCAAAATATCGATAGAGTAGTTCATCATCTTTCAAAAAAGGAACATAAAACAATTTAATGATATTATGAGACTTTTCAAAATTAGAATCAAGATATATCGCGGCAAATACCGCTTCTAAAGCGTTGGCCAGCAAAGATGATTTATCGCGTCCTCCTGAATTTTCTTCTCCGCGGCCCAATAAGAGGCATTCGCCTATTTTTAAATCACGGGCAATATCCGCCAGCGCTTTTTCATTAATCAGCGCGGCTCGTATTTTTGATAACGCGCCTTCGGAAAGCCCCGGAAATTTGCTGATGATTAAATCGGCTACACTAAGCCCTAAAACAGCGTCGCCTAAAAACTCGAATCTTTCATTGTCGGCTAATGAGTGATGAGGATTCTCGTTTACAAATGAACGATGAGTTAACGCTGTTGCCAAGAGTGAAATGTCGCGGAATCTGTGACTAAGTCTTTTTTCCAGCGCTTTTAAAAGCGAAAGCATGTTTTTATCAGGAAATGATTTTTCCATAAAGCCTTCCATGATCATATTTATCACTAATAACAGGCACAATATTATTAACTGACGAATTATTGCCGTTTTCCAATAAAACCGGAATGTAATTTTCAGAAAACCCTTTGAATAATCCAGTATTTTTATCTTTTGACTTTTCCACCAATACCAAGAGCCTTCTGCCTAAAAAACGCGAGGCAAAAGTTTCTCTTTTTTTGGCGCTTAACTCTCTTAATAATAAGGCCCGTTCCTTTTTGATTTTATAAGGTATTTTTGGCAACAGCTTCGAGGCCGCGGTCAGTGGTCTATCCGAATAGGGGAAAACATGTAAATATGCAACAGGTAAATTTTGCAAAAGACGATAAGTATTCTCAAATTCTTTATCACCTTCACCGGGAAAGCCTACCATTACATCAACACCAATGGAAACATTATCAAGCGAGCTGGTGATTTTTTCAATTAAATTGCGATAAAATGATGAATCGTAATTGCGTTTCATAAGGCGTAAAATATTGTCATCCCCACTTTGTAGGGGAATATGTAAATGCGGACAAAAAATATCATTCATTTTCAATAAATATAAAACATCAGCAGTAACTTCTTGTGGCTCTATTGAGCTTAAACGAAATCTTGCCTCAGGTTTTATGGCTGCTATCTGTTCTAGAAGTGCAGATAAATTTGTTTGCGGCGAGAAATCATGCCCGTATGCGCCCAGATGGATGCCGGTTAAGACAATTTCACGATAACCGTGAGCGATGAAGTTTTTTATGGAAGTCATTGCCATTTCAGGCGGCACGCTTCTTTTTTCACCACGAGCGTAAGGAATTATGCAATAACTGCAATAAGAATCGCAGCCATCTTGTATTTTTAAAAAAGCGCGTGTGTGTCCCATAAATTTGTTTAATGGAACATGATCAAACGCGTCAGAAATGATATTATTTGATTTACCAGGTAAATCATCTTCATCATTTTCAATGATTTCCGGAATGATAGTTTTTTGATTATTATCCAATATAATTATATGGCCATTGGACTGAGGTATATCACCAGGTGAAACCTGGGCGTAACAGCCGGTAACGATTATTTTTGCCCCCTTATTGTTCTTTAGCGCCCGTCTTATTAACTGGCGGGACTGAAAGTCGGCATGAGAGGTAACAGTGCATGTATTGATAATATATACATCGGCAAATGAACCGAAAGGAACTATAGAATATTCTTTTGAATACAATTGCTGCGCCAATAAAGCGGATTCATATTGGTTAACTTTACATCCTAATGTGGCAATGCCAACCTTAATTTTTTTCATATGCTCGCCGAATTTAAATTGTCCAGGGTGTTAATCATCAGAAATAATTTCGGAACAAATTGATATTACGAAGGAATCTAATCGGGAGCGCATAGTTTGTCAAGATTAAATAAAAATGGATTTCATTTTAAAAATAAGATAAACGTAAAAAAAACTTAAAGGGGGCTTTTATTTATATGGAAGCAATCACAGGGTTTATCACCGAGCATCCGTCACTGATGATAATGCTGCTTATTTTTTTAACGATTATGTTGCTATATTTCATATTTAAAAAATTAATTAAAATGATATTGATTCTAATGCTCGTACTTTTTGCCGTTGGCGGTTTTTTTATTATTAAAGATCCCAATAATATTCAAAAAACAATTGATTTATTTAATTCCGGGATGACAGAAATTAAGGAAAAAACAACGGGCATGTACGAAGATTTAAAAGAATTATTTTACAAGGGAAAAGAGATACCCGGGAATATAAATAAGATGCTTGATGATTCAAAAGAACAGGTCGGAAAATAATAATTCCATTCCTGTTATAAGAGAATGAATGTGTTAATAATGTAAATAGAGGTTATCTTCAGGTAATAAAAAGATTGTTTGTAGAAAAATTTGGATCAGTGGTCAGGTTGACGCCCATCCGCCTGAGACCAGCTTCATCGCCGGGCGTGGGTATATGCGTCATATGAATTTCGCAAGTCTGCAGTTCTTTTAATTTTTCCAAAGCAAGTTCCGCGGCGGGATTTGTCGTGGCGCTGATGCTCAGCGCGATAAGGGCTTCTTCCACGTCAAGACTAACATTTGTTTCATCCAGAATTTCCGTTTTGAGCTTACGGATAGAATCGGTAATATTTGTGGGCAGTAATTTTATTTTTCCCGGGATATCGGCTAAATGTTTTAACGCATGAATCACCACGCTGGACGCGGCGTGCATCAGAGGAGAATTATTTCCCTTGATGATTGTGCCGTCTTTCAGTTGTATAGCCGCGCCGCAATATATGCCTTCATTTCCGCGATCCTGCTCCATCGCTTCTTTCGCAGCTTCCCGGGCGGGCGTTACAACAATTCGTTTTTCCGGCTTGAGATTAAAATCGTGCATAAACAATTCGACGCGCTGCACCGTTTCCGCGTCGGTAAATCCCATGGCGTATTCACAGCGATAGCGGAAATATCTGCGGATAATTTCCTGCTTCGCGGCTTCTTTTGTTAATTCGTCGTTGATTATGGCGAATCCCGCGCGGTTAACGCCCATATCGGTCGGTGATTTGTAAAAAGAAGGTTTCCCGGTAATTTTTTCCAGAATTCTTTTCAGCACAGGAAAGACCTCAATATCCCGGTTGTAATTTACGCAGGCTTCATTGTATGCTTCCAGATGAAAGGGATCAATCTGGTTGAAGTCACGAATGTCCGCCGTGGCCGCCTCATAAGCGACATTAACGGGATGTTTAAGCGGTAAATTCCAGATGGGAAATGTTTCAAATTTTGCATATCCGGATTTAACTCCGTTTTTATAATCATGATAAAGCTGTGAAAGGCAGGTGGCCAGCTTTCCGCTCCCCGGACCTGGTCCCGTGACAATAACCAGCGGTTTTTCCGTTTTAATGTGTTCATTTACGCCATAGCCGGCATCACTGACGATTAAATCGACGTTCGTCGGATATCCTTTGGTATAAGAATGGGTGAAAACTTTTATATTTCTGCGTTCCAGCTTATTTTTAAATAAAATGGCCGACGGCTGATTTTCAAAACGCGTAATAACGACGCCCATCACGTTGATATTCCAGCCGCGTAAATCATCCATGAGTTTCATGGCGTCGGAATCATAAGTTATTCCAAAATCAGCGCGAATTTTTTTTCTTTCGATATCCCCGGCGTAAATACATAATAGAATATCAGCTTTTTCCTTAAGCTCTTTAATAAGCCTCATTTTAATGTTGGGATCATATCCGGGAAGAACTCTCGCGGCGTGATAATCAAAAAGAAGCTTTCCGCCGAATTCGAGGTAAAGCTTGTTGTCAAAACGTTTTACACGCTTAAGAATTTCCGCGGTTTGTTCTTTAATGTATTTTTCGTTATCGAAAGACTTTATTTCTGTGGGCATCTATATTATTCTAACTTTCTTGAATAATTAATTCCTAAGAACTTTAGTGTCATTAAAAAATTATAGTAAATTAATTTCCATTGCCCTGATGGGGCAGGCGGATACGCAAATTTCGCATCCATTACATTTTTCGGGATCAAAAATGACTTTGCTTGTTTTTTCTTCAAAATACAAAGCGCCGGTTGAACAAAAAGCTGTACAGGCACCGCAATGAACGCATTTATCAAAGTTCTGACTTACGCTTTTAGAGAGTGGCTCGACTTTCAGTCCCATTTCTTTAAGAAAACGTATTCCATGATCGAAATTATCTTTCGAGCCTGATAATTCCAGAACAATAACGCCTTCACGGCGGGGAAATATCCTTGCCTTGAGTATATTAAAAACAAGGTCATATTTCTTGACCAGTTGATAAATAACCGGCTCTTGAACTACTTCCGGCGTATAGCGAATCACTATTTTTTTCGAATACATAGGCATAATTAAAAATTTGTAAAATTTGCGGAATGTTAAGTTATACGGGATATATTGTCAAGGCAATAGTTGAGATACTTTCATTCGTAAATTGTTAAATTTTTAAAAGAGTGCTCCAATCCAAAAGAGGGAAAGTTACATGTAATGAATGGTCATCATCAACCAGATGATGTTCGAGATTACAAAATATTTTTTGCGCAATATCTTTTACCGCGTAGGGATTAACAACATCGTCTTTTGTTCCGTGATAAATAATGACCGGTATTTTCAATGCTGTATTTTTTGGAATTTTAAGCTCAGGCAGGTTTAATGCCGGAGCCAACAAAATAAGTTTCTTTATGTTCTTTTCATTATCCACGGCGTATTGAACGGCCATAGTGCCTCCGTAGCTAGAGCCAACGATAAACAGATGTTCTCTCAAGGAAAGAAGCTGATTTAGTTTTTTCATGCGTTCAATAAAGCTTCCTGTAAAGTTTTCAATGATCATCTCAGGGAAATATTCCTGAAAATATTGACCTTTGGTCCCCTGCGCCGTGCTTTCCAGGCCGTGGATGAACGCAAGATTATTCTTCATCTTTAATTCCCATAATAATTTATTTTATATTGCGGTCATTATGCCATTATGTTATCAAATCGCGCAAGAGGAGATTTATTTATGGCCATAGTAATGCCTTTTAAAGCAATAAGACCACAAAAAGAATTTGTAGATAAAATTGCATCTCTGCCCTACGACGTGATGACAAAAGAAGAAGGGCAAAAAGCCGTTTTAGGAAATCCTTTGAGTTTTTTGCATGTGGAAAAATCGGAAATTGATGTCCCAAAAGCAACGAAGGGAAATGAGGATGTTATCTATCAAACTGCCAAAAATAACATTTCCAGACTTAAAAATGACAATCTCATTCAACAAGACGATGAACGGTATTTTTACATTTATCGGCAGATGATGGGTAATCGTCAACAGACCGGAATTGTTGCTGTGGTCAGCGCCGCTGAATATGAAGCAGGAATAATTAAAAAACATGAGCTGACCAGAAAAGATAAAGAAGAAGACCGCATTCGCCATATTGAGGCAGTTAACGCGCAGACCGGACCGGTTTTTCTAGCTTACAGGGCAAGGGATGCTGTAAATAAAATAGTTGAACAAGAAACAAAGCAAAATCCGGAATACGATTTTGTTACCGAAGACAAAGTAAAACACACGGTCTGGGTAGTCAGGGATTCTGCTGTAATTGAAAAATTAAAAAGAGAATTTGCATCCGTCGAGGCGCTTTATATCGCCGATGGCCATCACCGGGCGGCAGCCGCAACCCAAGTCGCAAAAATAAGGAGAAAGACGAATGATAATTGTCAAAACAATATTAAAGAACACGATTTAATTATGGCGGTCATTTTTCCGGATAATGAATTAGCAGTAATGGATTATAACCGGGCCGTGAAAGATTTAAACGGATTAAATAAAGATACATTTTTAAAAACAATAAGTTCTAAATTTATTATCAACAATGACTTTAAAGAGAAAGCACCTCGGAAATTGCATGATTTTGGAATGTACTTGGAAGGCAATTGGTACTTACTTTCACCCAAAAAAGAAACGTTTAACGAAAATGATCCAATAGGAAGTTTGGATGTTTCCATTCTCCAGTCAAATCTGTTGGCGCCTGTTTTAGGGATTGACGATCCCCGCACCGATCAGCGGATTAAGTTCGTTGGCGGCATCAGAGGAATGGCAGAACTGGAAAAATTAGTGGATAGTGGAGAATATTCAGTCGCTTTTTCTCTTTATCCTGTTACCATGGAGCAAATAATGAAAGTGGCGGATAACGGAATGATTATGCCGCCAAAATCTACCTGGTTTGAACCGAAATTGCGCAGCGGTATTTTTGTGCATAGCCTGGATTAAAAATATTTTATCAAAAATGTCCGAAGAAACGCTTGACGAAATTCTCGATGGTAGTTTACGGTTTTATCAAAAGAGAAAAGGATACCGGTTCTCGCTGGATTCTCTTTTGCTTGCCAATTTTATTTCCATAAAAAATATTAAGAGTGCCGTTGAACTGGGCTGCGGAAACGGCGTTGTTACGCTGATTTTAGCCGACCGTTTTCCCAATGTGAATTTTACTGGATTGGAAATTCAGAAAGACCTTGCAGATCTGGCAAAAAAAAATGTTGATTTGAATTTATTGAAAGAAAACGTGACAATAATAATGGCCGACGCGGCAAAGATAAGGAATTATTTACCCGCTCAATCAAGCGACGCGATTTATTTCAACCCCCCGTACAGAAAATTAAATTCCGGAAGAATCAATCCTGATGCGGAAAAAGCTATCGCTCGCCATGAAATCAAAGGTTCTTTGACTATATTTTTAAAAGCCGCTCAATATTTGTTAAAGCCTTCGGGTAAGTTGTTTGCCATATATCCGGCAAAAAGAATGGTAGAGATGATTTCACAACTCAGGGAAAACAATATTGAACCCAAGAGAATGAAGCTGGTATTTTCCGATTATACATCAAGCGCTGAATTTGTTTTAATAGAAGCCAGAAAAGAATCACGCGAAGAATTGCGAATAGAGCAATCTCTTTATATTTATCAGGACAAAAATATTTATACACCGGAAATGAAAGCTATCTTCCGCGAGCTTTCTGGGATTCAAGCCGACGTCGGCGGTTGATTTCTCCTTGCATAACTCTTTTGAATATATTTGCCAGTTCTTTATCGGGAAGAGAATCGGCGCAATTATCGATCATTGTTTTATCTCTTTCTTTCAGAAAAGATTTTTCTTCAAAACAATCTTCTTTATTTTCAGCAGGAAGGGCATGACCAATAGAAAAGCGTATATCTTTTACGATTTTTTTACCGGCAATTTCATTTACTTTATCAATTATTTCTTCCTTGATAAAATGTAGTTGCTGCACCCATATTGAAGATGTGGTTTTAACGAATAGTATTCCGTTTCTGAAAGCGTCCGCTTTTGTCTGGAGATTAAGTTTATCCCCGATAGCTTTTGGCCAAAGCTTTAAAATCTTATTTTCTTCAATTTTCGACGCTAACCCGCGTTTCTTTAAAATGGGCAGGAGTATGTCCCCAAGGTGACGCGGAATGCTTTTAAAATTTTTTCTACGCATATTGAGTCTTACTGGCACAAGGGGGTAAATAAATCAATAATAATAAATAATTGTTTCTAAATATGATTATTTAATTGTGAAGAAAATATATCATATGACTCTTTACTGAAAAGCACGTGACGAATGAGCTTAATTTCAGTATTGTCCTGGGCAAAATTGATGCAAGTTTTTATAGCGATATGCGCCGCCTCATAGACCGGATATCCGTAAACGCCGGTGCTAATAGCGGGGAAAGAAATACTGCGCAAACTTTTTTTACGGGCCAGCTCAAGGCTATTGCGGTAAGCGCTCTCGAGCAGTTTTGCTTCTTCCCCGATACTACCGCGGTAAATCGGCCCCACCGTATGAATAACATATTTTGCTTTAAGGTTTCCGCCGGTGGTAATAACCGCCTGTCCAGTTGGGCAGCGGCCGATTTTACGGCACTCATCCATTATTGTCGGGCCACCGGCACGATGAATTGCGCCGTCCACACCGGCACCGCCGGCTAAACGTTCATTGGCGGCATTAACAATGGCATCAGTTGTTTCCTCGGTTATATCTCCGCAAACAAGCTCGATTACTGTTTTATTGATTGTTGCCTGCATAAATTAAAACTCCGGTATCTTTTCTCCCTCGCCGTAAACGAGCATGCGGTAGGTTTTTTCAATTCTGTCCCAATTATCCTCGCGATCCATCGACCAGTATCGGCCGATCACGGATACAACTTTACCTAAATTAATATTAAGCGCTTTTTCTTCAATTTTTTTTATGTACTGAGCTCCGCTTTCAGGCATTTCGCCGCGGCGGCCAAGCATGGCGTGAATAAAAAGTTCGGCGATTCCTTCCTGTTTAGCCATATCCATTAACGCGAAAAGATGATTGATGGAACCGTGAGAACTGAAAAAAGAGACGATACCCATCAGATGCAGGGCTCTGCCCGATTTTTTTGCTTCGCGCATAACTTTATGAAAAGACGGATTTTCATAAAAAGATTTGTCGTTAATCGCGCGGTCTATTTTGAGACGATCGGAATAAATAACGCGTCCCGCGCCAATGTGCAGATGCCCCGCTTCAGAGTTTCCGACAGTACCAGGCGGAAGGCCAACTGATTCCCCCGATGCCTCAAGTATACTTACTGGATGTGTTTTCATCAGATTGTCCATAACCGGAGTGTGTGAGCGCGCGATCAGGTTTGTCTCGGTATCTTCACCGTATCCCCAGCCATCAGCGATAATCAATAAAAGTCTTTTTTGAGTATTGTCTGAAATATGCTGTTTTTCAATGAGTGAAGAGCCCGTCATAAGTTTTGACGGCGGTAATTTCAAAATATCCAAAACAGTCGGCGCGATATCTATAAGACTGCCTTTTTTATTTAAGCTGATACTCTTATCAGGATGAATAAGAATGAAGGGAACAGGGCTGTCGGTGTGACCTGTATCCACGGCGCCGTCCGGATAACGCCATTTTTCCACTGTGCCGTGATCGGCGGTGACAATGACAGGAATTGCCATTTTAAGCGCTTCTTCAATAACAATGCCGATATTTTTATCCACGGTTTCTACCGCCTTTATAACAGCGGATTCATTTTCAATATGGCCGACAACGTCAACATTGGGAAAATTGACCGCGATAAAACCATATTTTTTGTCATTTATTTTTTCCACGGCAGCGCGCGTTATTTCATCGATAGACATTTCCGGTGCTTCATCAAAAAGGGCGACGTCTTTGCGCGTGGGTATTGTGATCTTTTCTTCTTGCGCAAAAGGCTTGGTATTTTTTCCATTAAAGAAAAAACCGACATGTGTGGCTTTTTCGGCCTCGGTAATTTTAACCTGACTGATTTTATTATTCGCGATTATTTCACTGAGCGTGTCTTTTATAATTTCATCGGGAGGAAAGGCCACATCAACATTTAAAGCTTTCTGATATTCAATCATGGTGGCAAAATTAAGGCGCATTGATTTTTCCACCGGAAATTCCTTAAAGTCATCTTCGGTTAAACTACGGGTCAACTCAATTTCCCGTTCACCCCGGATATTATAAAAAATAACTGAATCACCGGCAAGGATACGACCCAGGGCGTTTCCCTCGATCATTCGTCAAGACCAGTGGTAATAGAGTTTCGTCTTCTTGTCCCTGAGCGTATGCTTTACGCATCGCTTCAAACATGGGATATTTATTTTCCATACGCATAATACATCCGAAATTTTATTTAGGCCCAATGCTTTAGCGATATTAAACGAAAGAATAAGATTCTGTAAAGAAAAACTTTTTGTTTGTTGATAAATAAAGGTTTAAATGATAAAAAAACAAAATCATCAGCTCAAGAGATTAAAAAATGCCGGCTATTCTCAATAAAAAAGACTCACATCATGATAATTTGTGCGATGAAATATTTCGCGAAAGAGCCGCGGTTTTAAGCCGAGCGGGTAACGCAGTAAGTGATGTTCTCGATTTATTAAACCGGCTGGAAAATGAAATTGAATCAAAAAAGCATTTATTGGATATATTGTCTTTTGGTTATGACACAATAGTGGATATCTTCTGATAAAAAAGTTTTGTGCGCGGAAATTAATGAGAATATTGAAAAATTTAATGCGGTCTGTAAAATAGCGCAGCTAAAATATTATTATTTTATCGTCACGCGTGAGGCTATGGGGCTACGCAGACATGACCGTGTTCGCGAAATTTACAAAATTCCTGAAGAAAAGAAAAAGATACAGATATTTTGATGGATAAATTTAAAAAACAACGAAAAAGAATGGTCGAAACACAGCTTAAAACACGCGATATTCATAATACGCGAGTTTTAAAGGCTATGGAAACTGTTCCCCGCCAGCTTTTTGTTGATGAAGGGCTGGCCGATCAGGCTTACAACGACAATCCTTTGCCGATTGACGCTCATCAGACAATCTCCCAGCCCTATATTGTCGCTCTGATGACGCAGGCGCTGGAGTTAAAATCCACCGAGCGGGTTTTGGAAATCGGAACCGGATCAGGTTACCAGACGGCAATTCTCGCTTCTCTTGCGTTCCGTATTTTTTCAGTGGAAAGGGTAGCGAAATTGGCGACGAAGGCCCGAAATATTCTTGACGAGCTTAATTTTTACAATGTGGCAATAAGGGTAGGAGACGGTTCCTACGGATGGAGGGAGGAAGCCCCGTTTGACGCGATTATTATCACCGCCGCCGTGCCAGATATTCCTAATAATCTGGAAGCGCAATTAGCACCGGGAGGCAGACTTGTCGCGCCCGTAGGTAATCGCGAGATACAGACTTTGTATAAAATTATCAGATCGCTTGAAGACCCGAAGAAAATAACGAAAGAAAATTTAGGCGGCTGTCGTTTTGTCAGCCTCATTGGGGAGAGCGGATGGAAAGATTAAAAAAATTATTTTTGTCGATCATTATTATTTTCATCGCTCTCAGTATTTTTTCATCATGCTCAGGCCCCCAAATCATAAACGAACAAGCAACAGGTGTTTATCACCGCGTGAAAAAAGGTGAAACCGCTTATAGTATTTCCCGTGTTTATAATATCAAATTGCAGGATTTGGCAGATATTAATAATATCAGTAACCCGGCTGTCATCAAAGAAGGCACAGTCTTGTTTATACCCGGGGCTAAAAATGTAATTGAAGACGTTATGGCGCACGTTAAAGAAATAGATAAAATTACCATAACGGAACCAGAACTAATCCAAAAGCCTGATGAGACGCCTCCTCAAATTGAGAGAAAAAAAGACCAGATTGATGAATTGCCTGACGACAAATACAAAATTGAAACAGCAGATACGCAGAAAATGTTTATTTGGCCTGTCCAAGGCAGTGTCAAAACCCGTTTTGGAAGACAGCCAAATAAAACATATTATAACTGGATAAAAATCGCAGCGGCAGCAGGAACAGAAGTTAAAGCCGCGGCGAATGGAACAGTAATTTTTTCATCACATCTGAGAGATTACGGTCAAACGGTAATTATTAAACATCAAAACGATTTTACTACTGTCTACACTCATCTTGCTAACAGATATGTGAAAGCTGATCAAAGCGTTAAACAAGGCGAAAAAATTGCCCTGGTCGGTGAAAAAGACAAATCTGGAGAAGCGTATATCAATTTTGAAATAAGAGTAAAAGGGAAAGCAGGCAATCCTCTTTTATTCCTTCCTTGATCTTGTAATATATGTCCGCAGTGATTATCTTAATAAAAATGATAATATCAGAGGGGGAAAATGGATCATTCTTTTGAACAGGGGCCGATACGTCCGCCAAGCGAGGCGTCAAGCCTTTTAATCCGCCTTACGAGAAATTGTCCCTGGAATAAATGTGTATTTTGCCACACGTATAAAGAGACGAAATTTGAACTGCGCGGCGTTGATGAAATAAAAGCTGATATTCAGTTAATAAAGGATTATGCAGATAAAGTTACAGAGCTCTCATGGAAGATGGGAGAGGGCGGAGCGGTAAACAGGGTAGTCCTGAGCGAAATTTACAGTCAGTATGCTTATAATAATTATTTGCAAACTGTCGCTGTTTGGCTTTATTTCGGCGGCGAGAACGTTTTCCTGCAGGACGCAGATTCATTAATTATGAAGACGCCCGATTTACTAACTGTTCTGAATTATTTAAAGGAACAGTTTCCTAAAATAAATCGCATAACATCTTATTGCCGATCTCACACAGCGGCTAGAAAATCAGTAGCCGAGTTTGAACAATTGAAAAAAGCGGGGCTAACTCGCATTCATGTGGGTATGGAAAGTGGCAGTGATGAGGTACTCGCGCTCGTGCGCAAAGGTGCCACAGCTGACCAACACATCAAAGCAGGAACAAACATTCGTCAGGCAGGGATTGAACTAAGCGAATATTTTATGCCGGGATTAGGCGGGGCTAATTTATCTCTTAAGCACGCAACGGAATCCGCGAGGGTGATTAACGCGATTAATCCCGATTTCATTCGTCTGCGTACTTTGCATGTCGTGCCGGGCACAGAGCTTGAAGATATGTTGAAAAAAGGCGATTTTCAGCCTTTAAGTGACGATGATATCATAAGAGAAATTAAATTATTTGTGGAAAAATTAGATGTAAATGGTTCCAGGTTGGTAAGTGATCATATTTTAAATCTGCTGGATGAACTGGAAGGAGAGTTGCCACAAGATAAACAGGAAATTTTAAACGCGATAAACAGATATTTCGGACTTTCGGAAAAAGACAGGCTTATATTTAGGCTCGGCAGGCGCAGCGGGGCATTACACAAGGTGGATGATTTAAAAGATAAACAAACATATTCCCGTTTAAAATCGGTTGTGGATAGTTACGAAAACCAGGGGCGCAGCATTGATGAAGATATGGTAAATATCATGAACAAATTCATTTAGTTTTCGGCTGATAAATAAATTAATTGCTTGATATTTATACGTTAATATCAAATGCGGCTTGCCGGTCATTTTTCATCTTAAAATCTTATAAAGCTATTGTACATTGACTATATTTGTAAATAATGTTATAAATCACAATTCGTAACGAGAAAGGAAGGAAAAAATGTTTAAAGTAGGTGATTTGGCAGTTTATCCGGCCCAGGGAGTCGGGGTCATTGAAGCTATTGAAAACAGGGAAGTTATGGGCAAAAAACAGCCTTTTTATATAATGAAAATCATGGGTAATGGAATGAAAATCATGATTCCTACGAATAGTGCCAAAGCTGTAGGTTTGCGTGAAGTCATACTGGAGAAGGAAATACCTAAGGTTTTTGAAATCTTACGCAATAAAGACGTTACTATTGATAAACAGACATGGAATAAGCGTTATCGTGAATATCTGGAAAAAATCAAGACCGGTTCCGTGTTCGAAATAGCCAGCGTGTTGCGCGATTTGTTTATACTAAAAAGTGATAAAAACCTTTCCTTCGGGGAAAGGAAAATGATGGATACCGCCAAAAATCTGCTGGTCAAGGAAATCTCTGTCGCCACGAACGCTCAGGAATCCAAGGTGGAAAAAGACCTGCAGATGATATTCACCGTGCAGTAGCCAGTAGTAATTAGTTTGCTCTTTGAAAACTGAAAATGGTGAAGATAGCCTTTCCTTATATTTTTTTTAAGTGATTTCTTTTTAGAATTACTGCCTCCATATTGATAAGAGCACAATTAACTCACAACAGATAATAAAATAAAAATTAATATTATTAGAAAGGGAGGTGCACAATTTGATTATTCGTATTATTTTAATTCTTGCATGTTCAATAAGCGGTTTGGCGATAGCTTATTATTCGTCAACACCCGAATCTTCTTATTTGATTCTTGAGACAATCGGCGGCTTTATTATCGGATTATTAATTGCTTTATTGGTTATAAAAGTTGAACGAGATATCCGCAGGTTATCACTGAAAATCATTGCCGGCGGCGTGATCGGTATGATCATCGGTCTTTTGATCGCGCTTATTCTCGGATTTGGTTTAAGCCTTGTCAGTCAAATAAGTGAAAATCCACAAGTGGTTCCCTGGATATATCTTTTATTAACAGGCATACTGGGCTATCTGGGCCTTGTCCTGGGTTCAAAAAAAGTGGATGAAATAAATTATCAAACCGCGCATTCAAAAGAAAATCCCGAATACCGCATTTTAGATACCAGTGTAATAATCGACGGAAGAATTGCTGATATTTGCGACAGTGGTTTTCTGGAAGGAAATATGATTGTTCCTCGTTTTGTTCTAAACGAACTTCAATTTGTGGCTGATTCTTCTGATTCGATGAAACGTTCACGCGGTCGCCGCGGTCTTGATATTTTAAACCATATGCAAAAAAGCTCTAATATCAACATAGAAATTGTGGAACAGGATTTTCCTAAAATTAAAGGTGTAGACGGTAAATTGGTTGCGCTGGCAAAAAAAATGAACGGCAAGCTTTTAACCAATGATTATAACCTGAATAAAGTGGCGGAATTACAGGGTGTGCGTGTTTTAAATATAAATGAACTGGCCAACGCGATGAAACCCGTGGTGCTGCCGGGTGAACAGATGAATGTTAAAATCATCCGCGAAGGTAAAGAAGCCGGTCAGGGTGTCGGATATCTGGATGATGGAACGATGATCATTGTGGACGCGGCGCAAAGGCTGGTTAACACGAACGTGGACGTTGTAGTCACCAGTGTTTTGCAGACAACGGCAGGGCGCATGATTTTTACGGAACTAAAAGAGGCGGCAGACAGGAAGAATCAGCAAAATATTAAGTATGCTGCTGAGTCAAATAACTGATTAAAAGCATAAATATTATTTGCATTTATCCCGGCAATAGCGTTATAAATCAAGCTGTTGTCGGGATTTTTTTAGGAATATTATGAAAGTGTCAGCAATTATACCCGCGGGCGGGGCAGGCAGGAGAATTAAATCAAAAAAGGCAAAGCAGTATCTTTCGCTGGATCAAATACCTATTTTAATACACACGCTGATAGTTTTTGAGCGTATGAAAATGATCAAGGAAATAATATTGGTGGTGCCTGAAAATGATTTATTTTATGTTCAAAAGGAATTGCTTCCGCCATATAAATTAACCAAAATTAAGTCCGTTGTGGCGGGAGGAATAGAAAGGCAGGATTCTGTAAAAAACGGCCTCAACGAAGTAAGCGATAAAACAGATATAGTGCTAATTCATGACGCGGTTCGTCCATTTATCCATGATAAAATTATTTCCGCTGTTGTTTCTGAAGCGAACAAAACCGGCGCGGCAACAGTCGGAGTCAGGTCTAAAGATACTATTAAAATAATTAAGAGAAACAATCTTATATCGGCAACGATACCCAGAGATAATGTTTGGCTCACGCAAACACCGCAGGCATTTAAATATAAAATACTGAAAAAAGCCTATGAAAAGGCACATAAAGATAAATTCTATGGTACCGATGATGCTTCTTTGGTTGAGCGAATTGGCCAAAAGGTCAAGATGGTGGAAGGTTCATACGAAAATATTAAAATTACAACGCCGGAAGATATAATCATTGCTAAAGCATTAATGAAAAATAAAAATGAAACTAAATCATATTTACGCGCGGGATTAGGTTATGACAGCCACAGATTTGTCACCGGACGCAAATTTATTTTAGGTGGTATGGAAATTCCTTCAAAAAAAGGTCTCCAGGGACATTCTGACGCCGACGCGCTCATCCACGCTATTTGTGACGCATTGCTGGGCGCGGCAGGATTACCGGATATTGGCAGGCAGTTTCCTGATAATGATCCGAAATATAAAAATATTTCCAGTATGATATTACTCAAAAAAGTTAAAAAAATGCTTGCCGACAATAAATATGTCGTCAACAATATTGATGCCACGGTTATTTTGGAGAAACCAAAAATTTCACCTTATTCTGAAAAAATGGTTTCCAATATTGCAGGCGTTTTATCAGTCTCCAAAAAGAACGTGAGTATCAAAGCAAAGACGAACGAAAAAATGGGATTTACCGGGAAAAGCGAAGGTATAGCTGTATTCGCGATTGCTACGGTGATGAAAAATGAAGGATAAAAAAACAAGAGTGAGATTTGCTCCTTCTCCCACAGGAGAGCTGCACATCGGCAATGCCCGCACCGCGCTTTTTAACTGGCTTTTTGCCCGTCATCAAAACGGAACTTTTGTTTTACGCGTTGAAGATACAGATGAAGCGAGAAGCGACATAGTATTTCAGAATAATTTGTATGAAGATTTGAAGTGGCTGGGCTTGGATTGGGATGAAGGACCTGTAAAAGATGGGGCTTACGGGCCTTACAGACAAAGCGAAAGGCTCGATATTTACAAAAGACACCTTATCTCGCTTATGGAGAAAAATCTTGTTTACCCATGCTATTGCACACCAGAAGAACTCGAAGATGAAAGGCAGAATTTAATTTTAAGCAAACGCATGCCCCGCTATATGGGTAAATGCAGAAATCTTACGGATGCCGAGAAAAACGAGAAAAAAAATGAGGGAAGAGTACCTTCATTTCGCTTTAAAATAGAATCCACAAGTTATTGAATTTGAAGATATAATTCGAGGCACAGTTCGTTTCGAGAGCGAGTCGATCGGCGATTTTATCATCATGCGTTCCAATGGCATGCCCGCGTATAATTTCGCGGTAGTTATCGATGATCACCTCATGGACATAACTCATGTAATCCGCGGGGAAGATCATCTTTCGAACACAGCACTCCAGTTGTTGCTCTATAACGCTTTTGGATATAATCCCCCTGTTTTCGCACACCACTCACTAATTTTCGGCAAAGACAGAACCAAGTTGAGCAAAAGGCACGGTTCCGTTTCCGTGGGAGAATTTCGCAAGCAGGGTATTTTGCCGGAAGCTCTGTTAAATTATTTGGGTATTTTAGGAATTTCATATCCGAACGCACAGGAGTTATTATCGCAAGAAGATTTAATTAAACATTTTTCAATTGAAAGAGCATCAAAAAGCGGTGCTGTTTTTGATGAAGATAAACTGCTTTGGCTTAATGCCCTTTATATAAGGAATACCGAAACAAGAGATTTATTTCTTAAATTGAAACCTTTTATTGAATCGGCCGGATATGATATTTCCGGAGTTGATGAAAGTTGGCTGATAGAAATTATCGATTTACTTAAAACTGATCTGGTTAGTTTGTCGGATATTGGAAATCATCTAGATATTTTTTTCGACGATAAATACAAATTGACAAATGAAGCCAAAGAAATACTCAAAAATGATGAAAATGCTAATGTTGCGCGTTTATTTTTCGCAATACATTAAAAATACTAACGCCGAAACAGCAAGCCTGTACGCGGATGCCTAAAATATGTTAAGAAAAAAGACAAATAAAAAAGGTAAAGACCTGTTTATGCCGATACGCGCCGCGCTTACCGGTAAAACAACTGGTCCGCAGTTGGATAAAGTATTTTCTATCTTGGGAAAAGATGTCGCGCTAAAAAGACTTGATGATTATTTTCTGCAAACTACGGAATAGAATTACTAATTGCAAGATAATGAAAGCACAAACATTAACATGAAAAACAAAATTATTAATTTACTAGAGGAATCTGTCAAAAAATGCGCTGAAAAAGGAATCATTTCTGAACGCGATTTATCAAGGCTGGAAGTGTCAGTTCCGGCAAATCCCGCGCATGGTGATTATGCCGCAAATGCGGCAATGATTCTCGCTTCTACTGCAAAACAAAATCCCAGAAAAATCGCCGAGGCATTAGTGGCGAATCTTACAGATAAAGAAAACATTTTGCAAAAAACAGAGATTGCTGGGCCGGGGTTTATAAATTTTTCCATTAAAGATAATATCTGGAAAAATGAGTTAAAAATAATTGAAGAGAAAAATGAAAAATTCGGAAAATTGTATATCGGAAATGGTAAAAAGGTTCAGATTGAATTTGTCAGCGCCAATCCTACCGGCCCGTTACATATCGGTCATGCGCGGGGAGCGGTAGTAGGTGATGTAATCGCAAATATGATGAAAACAGCGGGATACGACGTGACAAAAGAGTATTATATCAACGATGCTGGCAATCAAATGAACAACCTGGGTAAATCCGTCTTATTGCGTTTACGCGAACTAGCGGGTGAAAAAATCGATTTTCCGGAAACTTGTTATCAGGGTGAATATATTAAAGACATTGCCGCTCAAATTTTAAAAAGCGAACAAAATAAATATTTGGCGAAAGATAATGAAGATAACATAATATCATATCTAACGGATATCGCCGGGCGTATTATTTTAGAAAACATAAAAGTTGATTTGAAAGATTTTGGAGTCATTTTTGATGAATATTTCAGTGAAAGCAAGTTATACCAAAATGACGGTGTGGCAAAAATATTGGAAGACCTTAAAAAATCCGGATTTGTTTATTCAGATGGGGAAACTTTGTGGTTTAAAACAACTGAATTCGGCGATGAAAAGGATAGGGTGGTTGTGCGCAAAAACGGCGAACCGACGTATTTTGCCGCTGATATAGCTTATCACCAGGACAAATTTTCCCGGGGTTTTGAGTACATAGTCGATGTCTGGGGCGCGGATCATCACGGATATATTCCCAGAATGTACGCCGGAATTATGGCTTTGGGACATTCTAAAGACAAATTAAAGATTATATTAGTGCAGCTGGTTAATTTGCTGCGCGCCGGTGAGCCTGTAGCCATGTCCACCCGTTCAGGTGAATTTGTCACATTAAGAGAAGTTCTTGATGAAGTGGGTAAAGACGCGGCACGTTATAATTTTTTAATGCGACGTTCAGACAGCCATTTAGACTTTGATCTGGAAGTGGCCAAAAGGCAATCAAATGAAAATCCCGTTTATTATGTGCAATACGCCCACGCGCGTATTTGTTCCATAATAAAAATGGCGGCGGAAAGAAATATTACATTACCGTCATATCTTGATATTGATCCCGCGCTTCTCAAAGAACCGGAAGAGCTGGCATTAATCAAAATGATGTCGAAATATCCGGAAATGATTGAGGGAGCCATCCGCTCGCTTGAACCTCACCGGATAACTTTTTATCTCAATGAAATTGCCGGTATATTCCACGGTTATTATAATAAAAATAAAGTTATTTCTGATGATAATAATCTGACCGCGGCAAGGCTGTTTTTTGTCAAGACAATCCGTGTAATATTAAAAAACGCGTTGACGATATTGGGTGTAACCGCTCCGGAAAAAATGTAGAATTGAAGCAAAAGGTAAATCAATGGCTTCTAAAAACATTAAAAACTTTGAAATCAAACTGCAAAAAACCGGCATAGTAGTAATTATCGCGGGAATGGCCGCGCTATTATGTTTGACTTTTTTACTTGGTGTTGAAGTAGGTAAAAGTCTCGATACTTATCCTGAAAAAATATCGTCTTTGCCTAAGAAAATATTCGCATTAATTTCGCAGCCGGCAAAAATTGATCCGGATAGCTCTTTTGACGTTACAGAAGAAAAGGAAGATAATGATTTATCGGTCAAGGATAAGCTTACGCAGAAAACGTCATCCGATGAAAAAACAACTCCGGATAAGGAAAATTTAAAAGTAATATCAGATAAAAATGATGAAGACATAAAAAGGATTGAAGACACAAAAAAAACTTCGAGCAATAAGACAGAAACATCTGAAAAAAAAGATAAGAAGACAGCTGCAGATATTAAAAAAACACAGAATAAATATATTATTCACGCGGCCTCTTTTAAGGAAAAAGATAAAGCGTATATGCTTAATAAACAAATTACTGAACTGGGCGTTAAGCCGACAATCATACCTGTAGAACTTAAAGATAAGGGATTGTGGTATCGGGTAATTGTTTCTGGCTTGGAAAGCAAATCTAAGGCACAGTCGGTTGCTGATAAAATAGCAAAAATAACAGGCTCAAAATGCACAATACGCGAAATAAAAATATCAGCGGATAAACAATAATAAAATCAAGGGTTAACAATGTTTGAATCATTATCCAAAAAACTTGAAGATGTGTTTAAAAAAATAAAAGGTCGAGGGCTTTTAAAAGAAGAAGACATTAATGCCGCGCTCAAAGAAATACGCATGGCGCTTTTAGAGGCGGATGTAAATTTTAAAGTCGTCAAAGATTTTATTGATGATATCCGCGCGCGCGCTGTTGGCAAAGAAGTTTTGGAAAGTATCACGCCAGGTCAACAAATTGTCAAAATAGTTAATGAGCGTCTTATTGAGTTATTAGGGGGCGCAAGCGTTTATATTAAATTCGGATCAAGAATACCTTCTGTGCTTATGCTGGTCGGATTGCAGGGATGCGGCAAAACAACCACATCGGTAAAATTAGCGAACTTTTTATCAAAAGATAAAAAAGTTTATCTTGTTTCTGCCGACGTATATCGACCGGCCGCCGTGGAACAGCTGGAAGTACTCGGGCGAACTATTAAAGCAGGTGTATTTCCCCACAGAGAAGAAAAAAATCCGTTAAAAATTTGTATTGAAGCGGTTGAACAAGCCAAAAGAGAAGGTTATGAGGTTTTAATCATAGACACCGCCGGACGTTTGCACATCGATAATGAAATGATGGAGGAGTTATTAAATATTAAAGAAAAGGTTAACCCGGCGGAAATTCTTTATGTCGCGGACGCAATGACCGGCCAGGATGCCGTTAACGTTGGGGCGAAGTTCAATGACCTCATCGGTATTGACGGGGTTATAATGAGTAAAATGGACGGCGACGCGCGTGGCGGAGCAGCGCTTTCGCTGAAGGCGGTTATCGGAAAGCCGATAAAATTTATTGGAATCGGTGAAAAAATCGAAGCGCTCGAGGTATTCCACCCGGAAAGAATTGCCTCGCGAATTTTAGGAATGGGGGATATCCTATCTTTAGTGGAAAAAGCGCAAGCCTCTTTTGATGAAAAAGAAGCGATTCAACTGCAAAGAAAGATAAAAAAAAATGAATTCTCTCTGGAGGATTTCCGAAATCAGATTAAACAGATAAAAAAAATGGGGCATTTAAATGACGTTATCGGGATGATTCCGGGAATGAATAAGGTAAAAAACCTGCAAAACGCTCAGCCGGATGAGCAGGAACTGGTAAAAACAGCCGCAATTATCGATTCAATGACCCGAAAAGAAAGGCTTAATTATCAGATTATTGACGGCCGGCGCCGTAAGAGAATAGCGTTAGGAAGCGGGACAACTGTCCAGGATGTAAACAGATTACTTAATAATTTTGTTCAGATCAGGAAAATGATGTCGAAGTTTTCACAGAAAGGTTCCATGAAATCGTTAATGAGGAATTTCCCCTTTTAAAATCAAAAAATCTATGCTAAAGAATAAAAAAGTATTTATAATTATTACTTAAGGAGGTTTAATTCAAATTAAATGGCGGTTAAAATTCGACTAACTCGTATGGGCTCGAAAGGGAAGCCCTTTTACAGAATTGTAGCAGCAGATACGGATTTTCCCAGAGACGGAAGATTTTTAGAAATTTTAGGTAATTACGACCCTAAAAAAAATCCGGCGGAAATCATTGTTAAAGAAGATCGCGTCAGGGATTGGCTAGCCAAAGGCGCTAAACCAACATTAACAGTCGCTAATTTACTGAAAACGAAAGGAATTCAGGCGTCGGTTAAGTAGTTGTTTTAAATGAGCAATACATTATATAATCTTAACGATAATTATTAATAACATCGCCTAAACAAAATTGGAAATAGCGTATGATGGTAACCCCAACGAATTAATCAAAATCAGTGGAGGTTGTGACGATGAAAGAGTTGATCAAGTACATAGCTCAAGCTTTGGTAGATGGTCCGGACAAAGTTGAAGTGACTGAAGTTCTCGGAGAGCAAACATCTGTAATTGAATTACGCGTGGCAAAAGAAGATTTAGGCAAAGTTATCGGTAAGCAGGGCAGAACAGCTAAAGCAATAAGGACAATTTTAAGCGCGGCTTCCGCCAAGCTTAATAAGCGTTCTGTTCTGGAAATAATCGAATAGTAGGAGATGGATTTCTTTGTCCTGGGAAAAGTCTTAAAAACCCGTGGCTTACACGGATGTTTAAAAGTAATTTCTTATGCCCAGAAACAGGATGTATTTGACGGTATAAAGTATATTTTCATTGAGAAAGCGCCGGGACAAAAGAAAGAATATCAAGTTAAAAAAATAGAAATATCCGGTAAATTTCTTTTTATACAACTTAATGAAATTAACGATCTTGATGCTGCAGCATCTTTAGTGGGCTGCAGTATTTTTTTGCCCAAAGATTTACTCCAGCAACTTCCGGAAGGTGAATATTACTGGTCAGACATCATCGGGCTTGAAGTGGTTAACCAAGACGGTAGAATTTTGGGAAAGATAGAATCTATTTTCCCCACGGGAAGCAATGACGTGTATGTTTGTAAAGATGGAAAAAGAGAAACACTTCTTCCGGCGATAGCTGACGTTATCGATAAAATTGATTTAAAAAACGGTTTTATGAAAGTAAAATTGCCGAAAGGGCTATAAAAATTGATAAGATTTGATGTGCTTTCCATATTCCCTGAAATGTTTCAGTCCCCTCTTAATTACAGCTTGTTAAAAAAAGCTCAGGACAAAGGCTTAATTCAGGTTTTTTTTCATAACATTCGCGACTGGGCTCAGGATAAACACAAGATGACCGACGACGCTCCATATGGCAGCGGTTGCGGAATGGTAATGAAGGTTGAACCAGTAGAGAAAGCTCTAAATGCTGTCAGGAAGCAGGAAATGGATCCCTTGGTAGTTCTAATGACTCCCCAGGGAGAAACATTCAATCAAAAAATTGCAGCCCAATTAACTGAAAAAAATCAAATAATAATTATTTGCGGCCGTTATGAGGGTGTGGATGAAAGAATAAGGCAGCATTTGACCCACAGGGAAATATCAATCGGTGACTATATACTAACTGGCGGGGAGATTTCCGCAATGGTCCTGATTGACGCGGTTTCGCGGCTTATTCCCGGTGTTTTAGGGAATGAACAATCAGTGGAGGGAGAATCGTTTTCGCAGGGGCTACTGGAATATCCGCAATACACAAGGCCCGCCGAATATAAAGGTTTGAAGGTACCGGAAGTACTTCTTTCCGGTAATCACGCGGAAATTGAGAAATGGCGTAAGATAGAATCACTAAGAAAAACATATAAAAAAAGGCCGGATTTACTTGAAAAAATTCAACTTTCTGACGATGATCGGATAAAACTGCAAAAAATCAAGCTTGAAGATGCATAATATCTTGATTTTGTGCGTCATTTAATGTAGTAACGCGCGGATTATGCTTTATGTGGCTCTTTTACATTATCCGGTGTTGAATAAAGAAGGCAAAGAGGTAACCACATCCGTTGCCAACATGGATATTCATGATATAGCCAGAGCGGCCAATACTTACGGCGTAAAGGCTTTTTATATTGTGAATCCCATCGAAGCGCAGCGGGAATTTGCCCTTGAAATCATCAGGCACTGGCAGGAAGGATATGGAGCGGAGTTTAATAGATCACGGAAAGAAGCATTTGCGCTTATCAGAATAAAAAATAATTTGTCTGATGTATTGACGGATATAAAAGAAGATACAGGGCGCGAACCTCAGAGTATTGCCACCGGTGTAAATTTGCCGGGACAAAATTTAAAATTTTCCGAGATCCGACAATTATTACAAAAGGAAGATTTGCCTTATTTGCTGATTTTTGGTACAGGATCAGGATTAGCGAAGCAGGTTATTCAAGAAGCGAATTTTCAGCTGGAGCCGATAAAAGGTACGGGTGATTATAATCATTTATCCGTGAGGTCGGCCGCAGCAATTATATTGGATAGAATAAGAAAAAAATAAATCAGCTGATATTGATATCAAGCAGGAGGAAATACTAAAAATGAACGTCTTAGAAATGATCGAAAAAGAACAAATGAGAGGGGACATTCCCAGCTTCAAAGCCGGTGATACGATAAAAGTTTATGTTCGCATTATTGAAGGACAAAAGCAGCGAATTCAGGCATTTGAAGGAGTAGTTATCCGCAGACGGCGCGGAGACAGCAGATCAAGCTTTACAGTAAGAAAAGTATCTTACGGTGTTGGCGTAGAAAGAACATTTCCCCTGCATTCGCCGGTTATTGATCGCATTGAAGTTGTCAGCAGAGGCAAAGTGCGACGCTCAAGGCTTTACTATTTGAGAGGTTTACGCGGTAAAAAAGCGAGAATTAAAGAGGCAACAAACCAAAACTAAAGAATATTGTTTTAAGTTTTATATAAAAAATATTTTTCATCCTCATGGAAATATTTCCATGGACGCATTTGAAAAAATCGCCCGTCTGGAAGGATATAAATATATTGCCGGTATAGACGAAGCAGGCCGCGGACCTCTGGCCGGACCAGTGGTTGCCGCGGCGGTAATATTTCCTCCAGCTTATACAAATCACCAAATCAATGATTCCAAGAAACTTACCGCGCGTAAAAGAGAAGGCCTCTTCGAAATAATTATAAACGACGCGTTGGCAGTTGGACTGGGAGTCGTTGATAACGAAATAATTGATAAAGTAAATATTCTCCAGGCCACATTTTTAGCCATGCGCGAAGCCGTTTTCGAGCTATCGATGCCACCGGATTATTTGCTGATAGACGGATTGCATGGTCTGGCCATTAAAATTCCTCAAAAATCTCTGGTCAAAGGTGACACGATAAGCGTCTCTATCGCCGCGGCATCTATTATTGCCAAGGTAACCCGTGACCGTATTATGGAAATTTATCACCGGCAGTATCCCTACTACAATTTTTCCCAAAATAAAGGATATGGCACAGCAGAACATCGTCATGCCATGGAAATACATGGCGCTTGTAAAATTCACCGTAAATCGTTTCGCCTTAAAAAATCCAGTTTAAACCAAAGCTTGTTAAATATTTTCTAATCTACTGAAATATATAAGTAATTATACTTAAATAAATATAGAAAAAATCTCTTGTAAATTATTAAGAACATTACTTATAATATTATACAAATTAATAGTACGGTATGTAAAAAGATAACACACCTTGCAATATTAACGAATATTTAAAAATTTAATGTAAACAATGTTTATACGCAGGTGTTCAGAATGTAATGGATTGAAATATAATGTTAGGGGCAAACCATGTCCAGTGTGTGGTGGAACGGGGTTTATTACAATCTCCTCGAGAGAGGAAAATCCTGAATGGAAAAAAGATCGCCGCTTTGGAGAAAGAAGAAATAAAGATAGAAGAAATAATTCTCGCCGTTTTGAAGAAAAAAATTCGCCTAATTATTAATCTTAAGAATTAACTTATTAAATATAACTAATTATTTGTTAATGAACAAATGAAGGACAAGACAAAAACTGAAACAGGGAAACAAGGAGAACAAATTGCCGCAGAGTATTTAAAAAAGAACGGATACAAGATAAAAGAACTAAATTATCCGTTGCCCCCTGGGAGAGTTAGATATAGTAGCCAGCGAAAAGAAAGTAATCGCTTTTGTAGAAGTTAAAACAAGATATTCCCACGCACTTGGTTTCCCTGAAGAGGCGGTAGGAAAAGTAAAACAAAAAAAACTGTCCCAGTTGGCGTCGTGGTATATGCAACACAACAAACTTGCGGATACAGACGCGCGCTTCGACATTGTCGCCGTAACTTTACATTCCGAAGATCACGAAGTGAAATTGATCAAAAACGCTTTTGATTTTATCGAGAGTTAGAATTATCATTTTGCGTTGTTTTAAAATGGCTCATTGCCGGTTTACCGATAGGGTAAACGTTGAAGCCTATTTTAAAACATTTAGCGTGATCAACTATATTGCGTCCGTCAAAAAGAAAAGCCGGTTTAATCATTGATTTATAAATTTTACGAAAATCCAGATTTCTGTATATATTCCAATCAGTAAGTATCGCAATCGCATGGCATCCGGCGGCTGCTTTATACGGGTCTTCCTCGTATTTCACGTTTTCCTCAATATCAGACAAATCAAGCGCGGCATTTTTGAGAGCCTTGGGATCGGAAATGGTCACGAATGCCTGCTCAGCCAGTAATTTTCTCGTGATGTAAATAGCCGGACTTTCTCTGGTATCTCCGGTATTGGCCTTAAAGGCAAAGCCGAATACGCATATTTTTTTCCCCGCCAAAGTATTGAACATACTGCTCAGAATGTTCGTGATAAATCGTTGTTGCTGGTATTCGTTCATTTTAACGACACTTTCCCAGTAAGCGGCTACTTCCGGCAGTCCGTAATATTCGCACAGATATGCCAAATGAAGGATATCTTTTTTAAAACAGGAGCCGCCGAAACCGATTCCCGCCTGAAGAAACTTGCTTCCTATACGGCTGTCCATTCCCACTGCTTTGGCAACTTCCGATACATCGGCTTCAGTTTTTTCACAAAGAGCTGAAATAGAATTTATGGAAGAAACACGCTGTGCTAAAAAAGCATTTGAAACGAGCTTGGAAAGTTCAGAGCTCCATATGTTTGTAGTGATGATTTTTTCTTTGGGAACCCAACGTG
Organism: uncultured delta proteobacterium; assembly: GCA_963813455.1. Lineage (GTDB taxonomy): Bacteria > Desulfobacterota > Syntrophia > Syntrophales > Smithellaceae > UBA4810. Next base: position 7,003 of record CAWEZF010000012.1, on the reverse strand, counting down.
AGTAAATATTGACCAGCTCTTGTCTTGCTATCAGGCCGTTTTTCGTATCGCGAGAACCGATAAGCACGCGATCTGGATTTTCCAGGTCTTTGATGGCTGTTCCTTCGGCGAGAAATTCAGGGTTGGAAAGAACTTCAAATTTAATCTTTCCTTTGGCTGGAGCCAAAATTTTTTCCATAGCCGCGGCTGTTTTAACGGGCAAAGTGCTTTTTTCGATGACAATTTTAGAAGATTTAGAATTTTCCAGAATTTGGCGGGCCGTTTTTTCCCAATATTGCAAATCCGCAGCCTTGCCGGCGCCTTCACCGAATGTTTTTGTCGGTGTGTGAACGCTGACAAAAATGATGTCGTTTTCAGTAATTGCTTTTTCTATATTATTAGAAAAGAATAAGTTTTTGCCGCGCGTTTTTTTGACAATTTTATCCAATCCCGGCTCATAAACAGGAAGCTCACGGGAATTCCATGAGTTAATGCGTTCAGAATTAATGTCCACGACAGTTACGCGACAATCAGGGCATTTTGACGCAATCATCGCCATAGTTGGGCCGCCGACGTAACCTGCACCGATGCACAAAATGTTCTTTTTGAATTTCATTATATATTAATAGTCTCCGCTGGCTTAGAGATTTTTTAGAGCTTCGCGAAAATATTCAATTGTCTTTACCAAACCCTCATCAAGGAATATTTTTGGCTTCCAGCCGAGTTTTTCAGCAGCCAGGGTGATCTCTGGTTTACGCTGAGTAGGATCGTCAGCGGGAAGAGGATGAAACGTTATCTTTGATTTACTTTTGGTCATTTCGATAATTTTTTCTGCTATTTCCAAAATGGTATATTCCTGCGGATTGCCTAGGTTTACCGGCCCGTAAAAATCATCAGGGGTGTTCATCATGCGCATCAGCCCATCTACCATATCATCAACATAACAAAATGACCTGGTTTGGGAACCGTCTCCATAAACCGTAATTTCTTTCCCCTGGAGAGCTTGAATAATAAAGTTGCTGACAACACGCCCGTCTTTAATGGCCATGCGCGGACCATACGTGTTAAAAATTCGCGCAATTTTTGAATTGACATTATTTTGGCGACGATAGTCCATCATCAGACATTCCGCGGCGCGTTTTCCTTCATCGTAACAGCTGCGAATACCCACCGGATTTACCCGTCCCCAGTATGTTTCCTTTTGCGGATGTTCTTCCGGATCTCCGTAAACTTCCGAAGTGGATGCCTGAAGGATTCTGGCTTTCGCTCTTTTGGCGATCCCCAGCATATTAATTACACCAATGACGTTTGTTTTTATGGTTTTAATGGGGTTTTGTTGATAATGAATAGGTGATGCCGGACAGGCAAGATTATATATTTCATCAACTTCCAGATAGACCGGATTGACTATGTCATGGCGAATCAATTCAAAATGCGGATCGCCCGTAAGATGATTAACATTGTCTCTTGTGCCGGTAAAAAAATTATCCACGCAAACCACGTAATTGCTTTCTTTTACCAGTCTCTCGCAAAGATGCGAGCCTAAAAATCCCGCTCCGCCTGTAACCAATATTCTTTTTACCATACAATCTCATTATTCATTACGGAAATTTGTGATAATTTGTGGTATTAAACTCAAACCGGCGTAAATTGTCAACAATAAAGATATATTTTAGCAGGAACGAAATGAAGAAGAACAATGATTTAAAAAAAGGAGCGCTTTATGTTGTCGCCACCCCAATCGGTAATTTGGAAGACATATCCATGAGGGCGCTTCGGGTAATGAAAGAAGCGGACATAATCGTTGCCGAAGATACCCGTCACACCAAAGTGATGCTTAACGCTTTTCAGATATCAACGCCGCTTATGAGCCTGCACGAGCATAACGAAAAAGAAAAAAGCGCATTCATTATTGAAAAAATGAACACGGGAAAAGATATTGTTTATGTGACGGACGCTGGGACTCCCTGTATTTCCGATCCTGGCTGTTTTTTGATATCCAGGGCGCATGATGAAAATATAAAAGTGATTCCTATTCCCGGGCCTTCAGCTGTTATTACCGCGCTGAGCGTTTCAGGATTTCCCGCCGATAGTTTTGTTTTTTGCGGATTTCTTCCGTCGCGTCAAAATGACAGGAAAAAATATTTAGAAACCTTAAAAATAGAAGAAAGAACAATAGTATTTTATGAATCGCCGATGAGGATTATGGCCAGCTTAAATGACTTGCGTGATATTCTGGGTAACCGCGATATTGTCTTGGCTCGTGAAATAACTAAAAAGTTTGAGGAAATTAGAAGAGGTGATGTTCCCGCAATCATTAATGAATTAACGGATAGAAAAATTAAAGGGGAAATAACAATAATTATCAAGGGAGAAAAAATTGTCGCCACACCCATGTCAGATGAAGAAATAAAACAAAGAATTACAGAAATGCAAAAAAACAGTGACTTGTCTTTGCGTGACGCTGTTTCCGCGGTCGCGATTAATACCGGCGTGTCCAAAAAGAGAGTTTATGAAATAGGCATTAAGTTTGGGGGGAAAATAAAACAGTGCGGGAAATAAATCCCGCACTGTTAATTTGTTTAAGCTTTAAGCGAGTTTAATTTGGCCAGTGTGGCCTCCGTTTCGGCAATCACGCGATCGATAAGTTCTTTCGTGGTCGGAATGTCGGTAATGCCGCCGCAGCATTGTCCCGCGAATAAAATTCCTCCTTCCACATCACCTTCATTTAGCGCTTTAAGGTGTTTCATATTACCCACGGCCTGGCGCGCCAAAACCCAGAGAGGATGTCCTTCTTCGGCGCGCAGCATTTCAACAGTCGCGCCTAAAAACTTGGCAAACGAAAGATTCATCAGCTTCTTGACCAGTAGCGCGCCCTGAAAAGCCTCAATAATAGGAAAGCTTCTTTTCATCATCGCTTGGGCTTCTTTTGTCTTTAAAACACGCCCATCCATGCCGTCAAAAACGTGGCTGTAGAGGGTATCCTGCTCAGTCGCGTCGAGGCATAGTTTTTTGAAATTATCGTGAACCATGCTTTCCTTTACAACCATAAACCTGCTGCCCATGGAAATGCCGTCCGCGCCTAATGCCAGAGCGGCCGCCAGTCCGCGTCCGTCATAAAAGCCTCCCGCCGCGATCAAAGGAACTTTAACCATGCTCGCAACAAGAGGTATCAGAACCATTGATGTGGCCGCGGCGCCGTGTGCAGCCGCTTCATGACCGGTAATTACCAGCGCGTCACATCCTAATTGAACAGCCTTGGCCGCATGTTTGGCAATCGCTATCGTGCCCACAACTTTACCACCGTAGGCGTGAACATCGTTGACAAACCATGGTTTGCCCAAGGAATAGTTTATAATCGGAACTTTTTCTTCGATAGCCACGGCAATATTTTCTTTCGCCCCCGGGCCAATAAGAATCTGATTAATCCCAAAAGGTTTATCCGTCAAATCACGAACTTGCTTGATATTTTCCCGTGTTTCTTTAGGGTTGCATCTGGCAATGGCAAGAATTTCCCAAGCCGCCCGCGTTGCATACCGCGGAAACAAGCTTAGGCTCGGTAATCCAGTTCATCCCGGCCAGCATAATCGGGTGACGAATACCGAATGATTCAGTCATTTTTGTTTTCAACATATTTTACTCCTTAAATTTTTGTTTCTTTCATGTGGATACATAAGGCAAGAATGAAGGGAAGTCAAAAGTTTTTATTTTTCTGCTTAATAATTGATAATTGTTGATTAATTTAAGAATAAACCAGTTTTTCAATGAGTAAACTATTTATGGGTATTTTTTTTATCCGATTTTTCATCAAATTGGGCGAGCAGGTCTTGCAGGTTCATGTCTTGTTCTTCCAAAATCAAATAACGCTGTTCTTCCTCGTCGGAGGCAGTTAATTTCAAAGAACCGTTTGCTTTGGACGCGTCATCTATTGTGGACATATAGATGACATCCTGTATTGCGTTCGGGTCGATAAGGGAAGAAACATAATCTTTTTCTTTTGAAGAGTCCGCCGCCATACTGAAACTTTTATGGGGATGAACAAAAGATGAAAGCCGGTTACTTAAAAATTCTTTCTCGTATTGCTTCATCGTGAACATGCCCTCATTTTTGCTGGTAACCATAATATTTTCCAGCTGGGTCAGTTTATTTTCGCGAATGGTGCTTTGCACGGATGGTGTCGAGCGAAGAATAGAGAGAACGGGTACCCGAAAATCCAAAGATTTAATAAAAGTTAGCTGCTGCACAATCAGCCAGGAAATAGTTGAAGCGAACTGGTAACGGATAACATCCTGGTTATCGCCGGTAGCGCAATTGTTTATGCGGTAAGCCGCGTCTTCCGCGTCTGACGCGTGCAAGGTGGCGAGAGCAAGATGCCCCGATCCTGCGGCGTTGAGAGTCAGGCGGATTGTTTCCGGTTCTCTCAATGTCCGCCCACAAAAATAACATCAGGATTTTCCCTTAAAACATCGAGAAGGCCTTCGTCAAAGGAGGGAACATGGATGCCCACTTCGCGCTGTTCAATAAAAGATTTTTTAGGTTTAAAACGATATTCAATCGGGTCTTCGATAGTGATAATATGCGCCGGCCTTGTTCGGTTAATTTCTTCAATAATCGCGGCAATCGTGGTTGATTTACCAGAACCTGTGCTGCCGCAAACTAAAACCAGTCCGGATTGAAGTTTGGTAATTTGGCTTAATGAGGGGTGGAGATTTAAAGAGGTAAGATCAGGTATGGTTTCCGGAAGAAGACGAATAGCCGATACTTAATCCTCTGGTAGTATAAAAAGTGTTTACCCGGGCGCGCACCTGATTAAAAGAAAGAGAAAAATCAACAGACCATCTTTTGCGCAATGTCTGGAGTTGGCGGTCGCTGAGCATCTCTTTGACCATCGCGTCTATTTCGGTGTGTGACCATTTAATATTTTTGTCGAAATGAATCATGCCGTCTTTACGGAAGATCAGAGGGAAACCGCCGGTGATATGAAGATCAGACAAGCGTTGTTTAATTGCGGCAAGGATTAAATCTTTAAAACGATGATTCATCGTGAAACCCGAACAGTGAGCATATTTTTCGTTAAAATTATAAATTTCCTAATATATTTAGATATATATGAGAATCGTCATAAAGTGTCAAGAAAATTAAAATATTGAAATTTTTTAAATTATTCATTTTTTCGATTGAAAAATGCTTATCAAATGAGATGATAAATTTACTTTTTTCTTGACTTTTTCCGCATATTTGCACTATATGCGCGATACATGAGGTTAAAATGCATAAGGCTAAAACGATGATTTTTAAACAGGCAGCTTTTTTTACTTTTTTAGCTTTAACAGCTCAAAGGTATGCCTGATAATTTCATGACCGGTTTTGAAGGAAAATGAACCGTGGGCAGATCAAGATCAGCCCACGGTTTTTTTTGTCGTAGTTTTATTAAAACGTAAAGGAGGGGGAAATGAAAAAAGGCATCACTATTATTTACGCATTAGCAGTTGTTGCATTTTTGTTTTGCAGGAATGGTTTACGCGCAAACCAAAACAATTAAAGTAGGTGCGGCTATAAATCTGACAGGGCCAGCATCAACTTGGGGGCAGTTTCACGAAAAAGGGCAGCGTGATTATTTCCGTTATGTGAACGAGGTCAAGGGAGGAGTCTTCGGTCAGAAAATAGACATGATCACCGTCGATACGGCTTACAAAGTGCCTGAAGCAGTGGCCGCGGTACAGAAATTTGCCTTACAGCAAAAAGTAGATATGATTGCCACCTGGAGCGCTGGAGAAGGGTTTGGCGGCAAAGCCGATTGTTCAGAGATATAAAATCCCTACGATCAACTATTCAACGAGTTGGGAAATTTTAGGCAAGCCCATTAACTATATGTATTTGCCTTTCGGCAGCTACAAAATGGACTGCCATGCTGTTCTGGAATATATTAAGGTGATACATAAAGGCAAGGACGCGCCCAAAGTCGGCCTTTTAACTTACAATAACGCCTACGGCCGCTCCATTCACGAACCGAGCAAGGAATACGCGAAGCTATTAGGAATTAATATTGTCGCTATTAAAAAGTCCGCCGAAAATTGTTGATCTCAACACGGAACTTTTGAGATTGCAGAAAGCCGGCGCAGAATATGTCTTCATGCAGATGCTTCCTTCGGCCATCATTACCGCCTTTAAAAGCGCGGACCGCATTAATTATAAACCAAAGTTTTTCGGATTTGGACTTGCACAATTTATCTGATTTTTTTAAAATGGGAAAAGGGCTGATTCGCGACCGATTGGTAATTCAGTTCCCGGGCGGTTTGCCTCAGGATAAATCAGAAGGCGTTAAAATAATGGAAGAGCTGATTAAAAAATACAAGACAGTGAAAAGTTTTGACGCTTCTTACTGGGAAGGCGTTGTCGTCGGGATGATTATGGAAAGGGCTTTCATCCGCGCTTATGAGCAGAGCGGAAAAATTAATCCCTCGACCATCAACGCGGCACTGGAGTCCTTCAATAACGAGGATTTCGGCGGTCTGGTACCTAATGTCACTTATACTTCCGATGACCATGGAGCGTCATTTACGGCGCGCATGGTGAAAGTCAAAGAAAACGGCACATATCAGCCTTTGACCAATTTTTATGTGCCCGGGAAAGACAAGATTCAATTGCTGAAAAAATAAGTTAAGATAATTAAAGAATATAATTGATTAAAGGTATTTATGAAAGCTTACCGGGGTCGGCCATCTATAATGATCAACAAGCCGGCGGATTTTTATTACAAAAAAAGCTGAGCTGGATATAAGGAATCTTCATCTTAGCTTTGGCGGAGTCACGGCGGTAAAGAATGTTGATCTGAAAGTTCATACCGGCGAATTGATGGCACTAGTCGGTCCGAACGGGGCGGGTAAAACCAGTCTGCTTAATTGCATAACCGGGTTTTACCGCCCCCAAAGCGGTCAAATCATATTTAATGGCCGTGATATAACCGATTTACACACGCATCGGCTGGTAGAAGTTGGTATCGGCAGAACTTTTCAAAACATTG
>CAWEZF010000011.1:5000-66888 GCA_963813455.1 uncultured delta proteobacterium | reverse complement strand
TAAATACTTGCTATAAATTATTGATTCTAGCCGTCTTTTCTTGACCAATCGTAGGGGATTTCGCTTCCGTGCGCGGGCAGGCGAAACTCGTCCGGATCTTTATAATCATAAACATGTGTTGTGGTGTTGATTACTACCGCCTCTTCTTCGGAAATACACTTAAAACCATGATAAACCAAAGACGGAATATGCACCAATACAGGGTTGTGAACACCCGCGAATATTTCCATTATTTCACGAAAGGTAGGCGATTTTTCGCGTCCGTCATATAAAACAATCTTCATCATGCCTTTGACCACGGCCATGTTATCGGCCTGCTTCTTGTGATAGTGCCAGCCTTTTACCACTCCGGGATACGCCGTGGTCATGTAAACCTGGCCGAATTTTTCGAATGATTCATCGTCGGCGCGCAGTATTTCCATCAGCCGGCCGCGTTCATCTGGTATTACTTTAAGTTTTTTTATAATCACGCCGTCAATCATAATTTATTCGCCCCCGTTTTAGCTACCATCTGCCCCGCCGCGTGCAGGGATTCGAACGTTCCCGCGTCCGACCACCAGCCTTCCAGCACATCAGACTCCATCTTGCCTTCATTGATGTAAAAATTGTTCACGTCGGTAATTTCCAGCTCGCCGCGCTGCGAAGGCTTGAGCGATTTGATAAATTCAAAAACGCGCCGGTCATACATGTAAATACCGATTACCGCGTAATTGGAAGCGGGCTTAGCCGGTTTTTCATCAATGCGGATAATCTTTTTCCCGTCAAAAACGGGCACGCCGAATCTTTGCGGATCCGTCACCTCTTTGAGTAAAATGCGCGCGCCCTCTTTCTGCGCGCGAAACTTATCCGCCGCCGCTTTGATATTATTTTCAATAATATTATCGCCTAAAACAACAACAATTTTATCTTTATCGGCAAAATGCTCAGCCATACCTAAAGCCGCGGCGATGCCGCCTTCACCCTGCTGATAAGTGTAATTAATGTGCTTCAATCCGAAATCTTTTCCGTTTTCCAGAAGACGCAAAAAATCACCGGCATTGTTCCCGCCGGTGACAATTAAAATTTCGTTATATTCCCGCGTTCACCAAAATGCGGATGGGATAATAAATCATCGGTTCGTTATAAACGGGAAGCAAATGTTTGTTGGTTACTTTAGTCAGCGGATGTAACCTGCTTCCTAAACCGCCTGCAAGTACTACTCCTTTCATTATTGCTCCTTTGCAAAGTGAAATTTGACTGTAATTTGTTATGTTGCATAGCATATCTGATAAGATATAAACAATAAAATTCTTTGCATCTGCGCGGAGAATAAGGTAATTATTCCCCCATGATTGATGAAGATTACATGAAACTGGCGCTTAGTCTGGCCCGCAAGGGACAAGGCTTTACAAGTCCCAACCCTATGGTCGGCGCTGTTTTGGTCAAAAACGGCGAAATAATCGGGAAAGGATACCACCGCAGATGCGGCGCCGCGCACGCGGAAGTAAACGCCATAGATAGCGCCCGCACTGATGTTACGGGAGCGACGCTTTACGTCACTCTTGAACCCTGCTGTCATCAAGGGCAAACGCCACCCTGCACGGATGTAATCATAAAAAATAAAATCAGACGCGTGGTTATCGGTTCCATTGACGCCAATCCTCTGGTTTCGTGCCGCGGTATGAATCTGCTGCAGTCAAACGGCATTGAAGTTAAAACCGGTGTTCTGGAAAAGGAATGCCGCGCGTTAAACGAAGTTTTTTTTCACTATATGGAAACAAAACTCCCTTTTATCACTTTGAAATTCGCGCAAACGCTCGATGGACGCATTGCCACTGCCACGGGTCATTCCAAATGGATTAGCTGCGATAAATCATTGACTTACGCGCATAAACTTCGAGCGCAACATGATGCGATATTAGTCGGCATAAATACGGTAATCACAGATAATCCCGAGCTAACCGTAAGGCATGTTCGCGGCCGCAATCCCCTGCGCGTTGTGGTGGATTCCAAATTAAAAATTTCGCCCAAAGCGAAAGTTTTGCAAAATTCGGGTAAAGTAAAAACATTAATCGCCACCACAAAAAAACCAACTGATGCCGCGTTTAAAAAAATTTCCGCCACCGGAGCTATAGTTTTGCCGTGCCGCGCTAATAAAAAAGGCCATGTTGATCTGAAAGATTTATTCAGGAAACTCGCCGCGCGAAATATTTCTTCTGTCCTTGTTGAAGGAGGATCGCAGATAATCACTTCCGTACTGGAAAATAACCTTGCGCAGCGAATAGTTGTTGTCATCGCGCCGAAAATCATGGGAACAGGAACACAGGCTGTTGGAGATTTGAATATAAACCGGATTGACGCGGCAAAAAAACTAGCCGTCCAGAAAATTTTAAAGAGCGGAGATGACATTATTATCGACAGCCGCCTGCAAAAATAATGACTAAAACGGAAAGATCATCATGCCCTGGTATGCCATACACACAAAAAGCCGCCATGAACATAAAGTAAACACCGGCCTGGCGCAAAAGAAAATCATCACATTTCTGCCCGAAGCGCAGGTTTGGAGCTCTCGCAAAGATCGCAAGAAGAAAATTTCTGTGCCGCTTTTCCCCGGTTATCTTTTTATGGAAACTCCTGACCTGGATAATGAAATCAGACTGGCGGTGCTTAAAACTTATGGCGTGGTGCGCATTTTGGGGAAAAAAGAAAATTCCGAACCGCTGGCCGTGCCTGATGAGAAAATCGACGCTATCCGCCGCTTTATACAAACAGACGTCCAGATTTTTAATCTGCAATCTCCCCAGGTTGGCGAAGCAGTAAGCATTGTTGACGGGCCTTTTGCCGGCATCGAGGGAGTAATTATCAGCAGAGACGCCCAAAAAGAACTTTTTGTTCTCAATATAGAACTTCTACACCGCGCGATCGCGGTGAAACTGGAAGGATTTCAAATCAAAAAAATCTGAAACTATAATAATAAAACCAAAGCATTATCTACATAAAATACTTGACTTTCCGCCCGTTATGCGCAACAAAGCTTTCGCCGGTGGTAATTTCTAATATGGAAACAAAATCGATTTGGGGATAGAATTTTGAAAGGATTTATAAAAATCAATAAAGAGCTTTGCAAAGAATGCCACCTGTGCATCATTGCCTGCCCCAACGATCATATAATTGCTGGAAAAGAATACAACGTACAGGGATATCGCCCGGTCTGCACCACCAACGAAAAAGAATGCAACGGCTGCGCTCTTTGCGCCACCATGTGCCCGGATATCGCCATCGAGGTCTACCGTGAATAAATTCTTAATGTCAGGCAATAATATTATCGGCGAAGCGGCGATTCGCGCCGGCTGCCGTTTTTATGCCGGCTACCCGATTACGCCGCAGAATGAACTCACCGAATACATGGCGGAACACATGCGCAATGCCGAAGGAGGAACTTTCATTCAGTCAGAAAGTGAAATTGCCGCAATCCATATGATCACCGGCGCTTCTGCTGCCGGCGCCAGAGTGATGACTTCTTCTTCCAGTCCGGGCATATCGCTTAAGCAGGAAGGCATTTCTTCCCTGGCTGCTTGTGAACTCCCCAGCGTTATTGTCAACATTATGCGCGGCGGTCCCGGCCTTGGCAATATCCGTCCCGCGCAGGGAGATTATTTTCAGGCGACACGCGGCGGCGGACACGGCGATTACCGTACGATAGTTTTCGGTCCGGCCACCTGTCAGGAACTGGCCGATCTGACCATGGACGCTTTTGATCTGGCAGATAAATACCGCACGCCGGTCATGATTCTCGCCGACGGTATGATGGGTCAGATGATGGAGCCGGTCATCTTCAAAAAACCAAAACCACGCCAGTATAGCGAAAATTTCATTCTGCGCGGCGCTGGCGACGGTAAAAGTAAAATCATCCGCGGCCTAATTCTGGACGCCATCGATATGGAAGAACATAACTGGAAACTGGCGCGCAAATACGAAGTAATCACCAAAAATGAAATCCGTTACGAAACTTATCAAGCTGATGATGCCGAACTTGTTGTCGTGGCTTACGGTACGGCTGCCCGCATCGCCAAAGGGGCAATCAAACGACTGCGTGAAAAAAACAAGGTAAAAGCCGGTCTTTTCCGGCCCATTACCCTATGGCCTTTTCCGGAACTGCAACTGCGCGCTCTTTCCGGTAAAATCAAAGATTTTCTTGTCTTCGAAATGAGCACCGGGCAGATGCTTGACGATGTGCGCCTGGCGCTGCAGGGATTTGCCGATGTAGGTTTTCACGGACGTCCGGGAGGCGCCGTGCCCACGCCGGCGGAACTCGCCAATGTCATCACGCGCCATTACGAAAAAAAGGATTAAAAGGGTTCAGGAAAAATGGCCAAAGTTATTTTTAAGCGACCCAAATATCTTAAAGAAAATGTTTTTCATTACTGCCCCGGCTGCGGCCACAGTATCGCCCACCGGCTGATCGCGGAAGTTGTCGAGGAAATGGGTATCAGGGGAATAACCATCGGTGTGCCGCCGGCAGGCTGCGCTGTGTTGGCTTATAATTACTTTGATCTGGACATGATTGAAGCTCAACACGGCAGAGGCCCGGCTTTGGCTACGGGAATCAAACGCACATTGCCTGAGAGTTTTGTCTTTTCCTATCAGGGTGACGGCGATTTAGCCGCCATCGGCATCGCGGAGAGTTTCCATGCCGCCAACCGTGGAGAAAATATTACTGTCTTCTTTATTAACAATGCCGTCTACGGAATGACGGGCGGACAGATGGCGCCGACCACCATGTTGGATCAGAAAACCACCACCACTCCGGCTGGAAGACACAAAACTCTTGACGGTTATCCGGTCAAAGTTTGTGAACTGCTTTCACAACTACAGGGCGTTGCCTACGCGCAGCGCTGCACTCTGACATCACCCGCGCAGGTGAATAAAACAAAAAAAGCGATACGCAAAGCTTTTCAGATCCAGAAAGACAAATTAGGTTTTTCCCTTGTGGAGATTCTATCTCCCTGCCCGACTAACTGGAAAATGAGCTCGATCGATTCCTGTAAATGGATTGACGAGGTAATGAGCAAGGAATTCCCGCTGGGCGTCTTCAAAGACATTACCGCAACGGCAAAAAAAGACGCGGAGGCCGTGTAAGCCATGGCAATTAAAGCGATATTTTCCGGTTTTGGCGGTCAAGGTGTTCTGATGATGGGTTACAGCCTGGCGCACAGCGCGATGAACAAGGGCTTTCACGTAACCTTTCTTCCCTCCTACGGAGCGGAAGTCAGAGGAGGAACCGCCAACTGCACCGTGGCAATTGCCGAGGAAGAAATCGCCTCTCCGGTTGCCTCAGAACCGGACTATCTGGTAGCGATGAACTCTCCTTCCCTTTTTACTTTTCAAAACAAAATAAGCGCCGGCGGAGTAATATTTTTAAACTCTTCCATCATTAAAGATCGTCCCAACCGGCCGGATGTTGATCTTTGCACCGTACCATGCTCGGAGCTGGCTGAAGCCATGGGCAACAGTCGCGTAGCCAATATAATAATGATTGGAGCGTTTATTAAAAAAACGGCGATTGTCACCCCCGAGATATATTTAGAGAGTTTAGAAACTATCCTCGGCAGCAGGAAAAAATCCGCCGCGGAAATCAACCGCCGCGCTTTTTCCACGGGCTTTGATTATCTGAAAAACTGACACGAAGGGATGCACGTATGTCTGTAAAACAAATTTCCGTTCTGCTGGGCAATGTGCCAGGTTCTATCGCGCGGCTCACGCATATTCTGGATTCGGAAGACATCAGCACCAAAGCCGTCTCCGCCGCCAGCACCGCCGAAGACAGCACGGTGCGCCTGGTTGTTAATGATCCGGACCGCGCCGCCGCGGTGTTAAAAAGTTATAATTTTAATTTTGAAGTGACGCCGGTGCTCGCCGCGGAAGTACCGCTTCACACAGGCGGCATGAACGCGATACTTAAGCCGCTTTCTAAAGGTGAAATTAATATACATTATCTGTACACCACCATCAACCGCATCGGCAAGGAAACTATCGTCATTCTTGGCGTGGATAAGATTGAAGAAGCCAGGGAAATTCTTACGCAAAACTGGATTTCTCTAATTGACGAAGAGATTTATTCCATTCCGTAAATTATTTTAAAATGCCCGTATCCACTGAAAAAGTAAAAGCCCTAGCCGATAGAATGGCTAAGCTTGGTGTTTCCGAAAAAGATTTTTCCGAATCTTTTATCCGCTCTTCCGGCCCCGGCGGCCAAAAAGTAAATAAAAGTTCTTCACAGGTGCACCTGGTTCATCTTCCCACCGGCCTTTTTGTAAAATGCCAGCGTGAGCGTTCTCAAAGTCTGAACAGATTCCTCGCGCGAAGATTATTGCTGGATAAAATTGAAGCGCGCCAAAAAGGTTTTGTGGAAGAAAAAAAGAAAATAAGAGAAAAAATCCGCCGCCAAAAAAGGAAAAGAAGTAAAAAAGCTAAAGAAAAAGTTCTCGCCTCTAAACACAAGCGTTCAAAAACAAAAGTCCTGCGCGGCAAAGTGGTTATCGATGATTAGATATAGCTTGGCAAAAAATTTAAAACTTTAACTGCCGCATCAACAAATCATGAAAGTTTTCAAATCTTAATCACGCATAGCATCGTTCGCGTAATCAATTCGACTTGCAAAATTTACCGCGCATCGCTTGTAAAGGTTGAGTCTCATAAAAAAAGGGAGTGAAAGTCGATGCACGCTTCCCCTCCCTGTTTTATTATAGCATTTTTTTATTAGCCGCCGATAACCACTTTGACAAACGGATTCGCGAAAAGCAAAACCAGCGATACAACCAGCGCGTAAATGGCAAGTGATTCAATCATCGCCAGACCAACGATCATGATCAGAAGAACTTTGCCCTGAGCTTCGGGATTGCGTCCTACCGCGTTGGTCGCTCCGTTGAGACCGTTACCCATGCCCAAGCCGGTGCCTACGGTACCCAAACCTATTGCTAAGGCCGCGGCAAAAACCGAAAGACCTATCGCGATAGCATTTGTGTAATCAACAGCTGCTCCCGCTTCCGGAGCCGCGTAAGCAAAGGGAGCGCAAAAAACTACCAACAGCATTACCATCATCGTGTAAAAGAAACTTTTTTTCATTTTAATTCTCCTTAAACTTAAATTAATAATTTTTTACTTCCAACAAAAACTTCTAAAGAATTAACCTCCTCCTTTCTTTAAAATTACGGCTTTTTTGACCGATAGTCATGATGATTTGTAATAATAGTTCTAATAATTGTCAAGGATTATTTCGCATTAACACACTCCTTGATTTTATCTATAAGTCAAGATAATAGTTCACAAATGAACAACAAAGAAATACAATTAGCCCAATTAATACAAAAAGATATTTGCGCAGTACGCCGCCCTTTCGAAAACATCGCGCAAAAACTGGAAATATCAGAGGCCGATGTTATCCAGTCAATAAAAAAACTCTCCAGTGATGGATTGATTCGTAAATTCGGAGCGATCCTGCGCCATAATAAAGCCGGGTATAAAACAAACGCGTTGATTGTTTGGTCTGTTCCGGCAAAGCAAGTAGAAAAGGTTGGTAAATTCTTTTCTTCTTTTCCCTTTGTATCTCATTGCTACGAAAGAACACCTTCCTTTAAAAATAAATATAACCTTTTCACGATGATTCATAGTCAAACCGAAGATATTCATTCGCTGGTGAGCGAATTATCAGCATCGTTAAAAATCAATGATTTTTTAATTTTGAAGAGCATTGAAGAATACAAAAAAACTTCTCCGGAGTATTTCTAATGTCCAAAAAAAATGACCGCGCTTTCGCCAACGCGAAAAAATTTATCTCCGGAGGCGTGAACAGCCCTGTGCGCGCCTGGCACGCGGTAAGCGGCTCTCCCCTTTTTGTCCAGAAAGCCAAAGGTTCCAAAATATACGACCTCTCGGGAAAAGAATATATTGATTACGTCTTATCATGGGGCCCGATGATTTTAGGCCACGCTCATCCTAAAATTATTGCTGCGATCAAAAAGTCGGCCACCAGCGGCACAAGCTTCGGCGCCCCTACCGAAGCAGAAACACAAATGGCGCGATTAATCTGCGAGGCAATTCCTTCTATTGAACAGGTTCGCATGACGAGCTCGGGCACGGAAGCGGTAATGACGGCCATCCGCCTGGCGCGCGGCTTCACGGGAAAAAAATTAATCGCTAAATTCAGCGGCTGTTATCACGGACATGCCGACTCTATGCTGATTAAAGCGGGCTCCGGAGTTACTACCTTGGGCATACCCGGTTCTCCGGGAATACCGGAAGAAACCGCGCAGCTAACTTTGAACTTACCCTACAATGATTTAGAATCCCTGAAAAAAGCAATAGAGATCCACGGCTCACAGCTTGCGGCGATCATTGTGGAACCGGTTGCCGGCAACATGGGTGTAGTGCCGCCACGCGACGGATTTTTGGAAACGCTTCGAGAACTTACGGCAAAGGAAAATATTATCTTAATTTTTGACGAAGTAATCACGGGATTCAGATTTACTTTCGGCGGTGTGCAAAATTTACTAAAAATAAAACCGGATTTAACCTGTTTGGGGAAAATCATCGGCGCCGGCCTGCCTGTAGGCGCAATCGGGGGCAAAAAAGAAATTATGAGCCGCCTTGCCCCGCTAGGCGATGTATATCAGGCGGGAACACTTTCGGGAAACCCTCTGGCGATGAATGCCGGCCTGGCGGCGCTGAATTTACTCAAAGAAAAAAATGCTGATTATAAAGTTCTGGATGAAAAAACCGGGTATTTATGCTCTGAGATTCAAAATATTTTTAAGGCGAAAGGCGTTGGTGTCTGCATCAACCGATATCATTCGATGTTTACCATCTTTTTTCAGGAAGGCCCGGTCTTTGATCTAGCCACCGCGCAAAAATCCGACACAAAAATGTTTGCCCGCTTTTTTCACGGCATGTTAAAGCAAGGCGTGTGGCTGGCCCCTTCACAATTTGAAGCTTTATTTGTGTCTTTCGCTCATACTAACAAAGATTTTTCTTTTACACTGGATGCCTGCAAGCGCGCGTTAAAAAATATATAAGCTCTTAATTGACAATAATAACTGGTTACTGTATTGATTCTTCTATAAATTTTGATCAATTTTTCGCCATCTGGAGGCAAAAATGAAAAAGGCTTTTCTTACCGGCATTACCGGACAGGACGGATCATACCTTGCCGAGCTCCTTTTGAGTAAGGGATATGAAGTTCACGGCCTGATAAGACGTTCCAGCACTTTTAATACTGACCGCATCGACCATCTTTACCGCGATGTTCATGAGCCGAACACAAAATTATTCCTTCACTACGGCGACCTCAGTGTTTCGGGACAATTGATGGATTTGCTGCACTCCATCGCTCCGCATGAAATCTATCATCTGGGAGCCCAAAGCCATGTGCGGGTAAGCTTCGATATGCCGGAATACACTGGTGATATTACTGGTTTAGGAACGCTGAGAATTCTTGAGGCGATAAGAAAAACCGGAATAAAAACGAAATTCTATCAGGCCTCGTCAAGCGAGATGTTCGGCGCCGCGCCGCCACCACAAAGCGAAAAGACTATGTTTCAGCCGCGCAGCCCTTACGCGGCTGCAAAGGTTTACGCTTACTATATCGCGCAAAATTACCGCGACGCTTATAATCTTTTTGCGACTAATGGAATATTGTTCAATCATGAATCACCCCGCCGCGGAGAAACATTTGTTACACGAAAAATAACCCGCGCCGCTACACAAATTAAATTAGGTTTAAAAAGCAAACTTTATCTGGGTAATCTTGAGGCTAAACGCGACTGGGGTTATGCTGGTGATTTTGTCGAAGCCATGTGGCTCATGCTCCAGCAGGAAAAACCTGACGACTTTGTTATCGCTACCGGCGAAACACACTCCGTCCGCGAATTTGCCGAAAAAGTATTCGCCAAGCTTGATTTAGATTACCAGAAATACGTGACCGTCGATCCGCGATACTTCCGGCCTACTGAAGTTGACGTTCTTCTCGGAGAATCCTCCAAGGCAAAGAAAATACTGGGCTGGCAGCCAAAAGTGACTTTCGACGAACTGATAAATATGATGATCGCCACGGACATGGAAATTGCCAGAAAAGAAAAAACGCTTGTCGATGCCGGATTTACCTGCTCCAATGGCGGACGTTTATCTTAAAAATCAACAGGGAGTTTTATTTTGCTTCAGGACAAACGCATCACTGTTACCGGAGGGAAAGGATTTCTCGGCACCCATCTGATCAGGAAATTATCCGAACACGGCTGTAAGAATATTTCCATCGCCGATCTGCCGGAATTCAACCTTACGGGGATTCAGGACATCCGGCGTATGTATGATACTTTCCAGCCGGATATTGTCATTCATCTGGCCGCGAAAGTCGGTGGTATCGGCTTTAATCAGGAAAAACCGGCGGAACTGTTTTACGACAATCTGATCATGGGCGCGCAATTAATACACGAAGCTTATTTACGCGGCATTGAAAAGTTTGTAGCTTTAGGGACAATTTGCGCTTATCCTAAATTTACTCCCGTTCCTTTTAAGGAAAAGGATCTCTGGATTGGTTATCCTGAAGAAACAAACGCGCCTTACGGGCTCGCCAAAAAAATGATGCTGGTGCAGTCGCAGTCCTACCGGCAACAATATGGTTTCAATTCCATATTTCTCTTGCCGGTCAATCTCTACGGCCCGGGCGACAATTTCGATCCGCACTCATCGCATGTCATTCCCGCGCTGATTAAAAAATGTTTTGATGCAATTGATAAAAATGAAAGTTCCATCGAAGTTTGGGGAAGCGGCGCCGCCACGAGAGAATTTTTTTATGTGGAGGATGCTGCTGAAGCTATTTACCTGGCAGGGGAAAAATACAACAAAAGCGAACCGGTAAATATCGGCGCGGGATTCGAAATTTCCATTAAAGAGCTTGCAGGGCTAATCGTAAAATTAAGCGGTTTTAAAGGAAATATAATTTGGAATAAAAGTAAACCGGATGGCCAACCCCGCCGAATGCTGGACACTTCTAAAGCATGGGAAGAATTCGGCTTTAAAGCGAAAACGGATCTGGCAACGGGATTAACAGAAACAATTAAATGGTATAGAAATAACAGGTAGTTACAACAATAACTGAACGCCGGTCATTTTTTTATTGACATAATATATTTTGAGTGTTAAGGAGCTTTCGTCCTGATGGATGAAGATACAAAAAAAACAGCTATTCAAATGGCATATGCCAGCAGCGTCGGCATTGCGATGGTTTTAGCGATTTTTGCGTGTCTCGCTCTTGGCGTTTATTTAGATAAAAAGTTCGATACCGGTAACTTATTTACTTTTATTTTTCTGTTAATAGGCATTGTCGCCGGTTTTCGTAACTTGCATGTTCTGATGAAAAGATATTTTACGGATGATGAACCTATAATTAAGAGTTTAAAACGTGAACCTCATCGCCAAAGACCCGCTCCAAAGAAAAATTGAGATTTACACTTGGATTTTCCTCGCTGTTGTCTTTGTTCCTTCATTAATTTTCGGCACCTTTAAATTCTCTCTGGGAGTATTGCTGGGCGGTTTAATCAGCATTATAAATTTTTACTGGATGGGTCGCTCTCTGCGCGGTGCGTTTTATAAAACCAGCGGCAGTATAAGAGGCAATGTTGTTTTCAAATATTTCATTCGGCTTTTGCTCACCGCTATCGTGTTATATTTTTTAATTTCCAAAGAATTGGTAAATGTCATCGGCCTGATTATCGGCCTTTCTGTTGTTGCTCTGACCGTCGTTTTTGCGGTAATCACTACATATTCAAAAAAAAACTTAATTAAGGAGAGTTTATAAAAATGCATCCGATATATTTTTTGGAAAATCCTTACATTCCCGCGCATGTCACTTACACTTTACTCTTGGCTGCCATTCTTATCGTTTTAGCTTTTTTGGCCGCCAGAGGGCTTCAGGTATATCCGGGCAGATTGCAGAATTTCATGGAAGTTATCATCGGCGGCTTCGATTCGTTACTTAATGAAGTAATGGGGGAAAAAGGCCGTAAATATTTTCCGCTCGTTGCCACATTAGGACTTTTCATTTTTCTTTCTAACCTCATGGGCGCGTTTCCCGGTTTTAAATCCCCCACATCCGACATCAATACCACTGCCGCTCTGGCTCTGGTTGTCTTTTTTTCCACGCATGTTGTTGGTGTGAAAACACATGGCATAAAATATCTCAAACAATTTGTAGGCCCCGTATGGCCGCTTGCCCCTTTAATGATTCCTATTGAGATTGTCAGCCACATCTCAAGACCTCTTTCATTATCATTTCGTTTATTCGGAAACATAAAGGGTGGTGACCTGGTTCTGATTATATTGCTTATTCTGGTTCCCATGCTTGTGCCGCTGCCGATAATGGCGCTGAAACTTTTTGTTTATCTTGTACAGACTCTTGTGTTTGTGCTTCTCGCCATGATGTATATCGCAGGAGCGGAGGAAGAAGCGCATTGATCTGCAAAATTAAGTGATTTGAATATAATTTTATATACACCGAAACAGCCGCAAGCTCCTGCTTTCGGCTGTTTTTTTATTATTTACCATATCATCTGACACTTGACGCCGCGGCTTAATCGTAATATCTAGCACCTGATTTTTTTAATATCTGAGGTTATTATGCGCAGTTTGGGAATTAATATCGGCTCTTCGAACGTAAAAATTGCAATACTCGAAGACAATAATCTGCTATTTAGCAAAGTTGAGCCTCACGAAGGCAATTTCCTTTTTACATTAAAAAACATGCTGTCATCTTATCCCTTGCCGGAGAATATCAATTCTCTGGCTACGGGAACTGAAGGCCGGCGACTTTTAAACATCAACAGTGTCATTGAACCTCTCTGCGTCGAAGAGGCGCTAAAACACCTGAGTTACAATGTTGACGCGGTAGTTTCTCTGGGCGGAGAGGATCTTGTAGTTTACACAATCGACAAAGATAAAAAAATAATCAACAGCTTTTCGGGAAACAAGTGCGCTTCCGGCACCGGAGAATTCTTCAAGCAGCAGCTCGCCCGCATGAACATGAAACTTGCTGATGTAAATTCTCTTGATGATAATTGCCGTGTTTTCAAACTTTCTTCCCGCTGCTCCGTATTTATGAAAAGCGACTGCACACACCGCCTGAATAAAGGAGAAGCGACAAAAGGCGACATTGTCCTGTCGCTAAGCGATGTCATGGCCATCAAGGTAATTGATTTCCTGAAAAGAGCCAGAATACACACAGGCAAGGTTTTGCTTGTCGGCGGCGTGACTCAAAATCAGCATATCATCCGTTTTATCCAGCAAAGACTGCCGGAAATTGAATTAATTATTCCTCCTCAGGCGCCTTTTTTTGAAGCTTACGGGGCAGCGTTCCTCGCCCAAAAAACCGGCAGCGTTTTGCCGGAAATCGACCAGCTTTTTAAAGAAAGCCGCATACAATTCAAACGATTCAAAAATTTAAAAACCGCGGAAAAGCGCGTCACTTATCTTCCTTCTCAAAAGGGCAAGGTTGTAGCTGGGCGTGAATACATACTTGGCGTGGACGGAGGCTCAACCACAACCAAGGCTTGCCTGATTGACATAGAGACAAATGAAGTAACCGCTTCCTTTTACGGCAGGACTCACGGCGATCCGGTAGCCGCGCTCAAAAATTGCCTTCGTGAAATAAAAAAACAAATTAAAAATGACATCGGTGACAGAAATATTAATATTACCCTTGCATCGACTACCGGTTCTTCCCGGGAAATCCTCGGTGTGTTTCTGGAAACGCCTGCTGTTTATAACGAAATCATCGCGCACGCGGTCGGCACCACTTTTTACCGTGAAGAAATAGATACTATTTTCGAAATCGGCGGACAGGACGCCAAATATGTTTTCCTGAAAAATCAAGTGCCGATAGATTACGCCATGAACGAGGCCTGCTCCGCGGGAACCGGCTCCTTTCTTGAAGAATCGGCCCAGGGTGATTTAAACATCTCCCGCGCCGAAGAAATCGGCGATATCGCGCTCTCCGCTGACGCTCCTTTAAAATTCGGCGAACACTGTTCCGCCTTCATCAATTCGGATATCCGTAACGCCATTCAGCAGGGCGCTTCGCGCGAAGATATTACTGCCGGCATCGTCACTTCCATCGTATCCAATTATCTCAATCGTGTCGTCGGCAACCGGACAATCGGCAAGCATATCGTTTTGCAGGGAGGCGTGGCTAAAAACAAAGCCGTACCGCTGGCCTTTGCCATGCTTCTGGATAAGGATATTCTTGTTCCGCCGGATCCTGAACTTATGGGTTGCTTCGGCGTGGGAGTTTTAGCAAGACAAAAATTGCAGGAAAGCTTTCTCGAAAAAAGCTCTTACAGTATCGATAGCATTCTCGCCACTGATATCGTTTATGAAAAAGAATTTCAGTGTAAAGCGTGCGACAATTTCTGCCCCATCAAAGTGCTTAACGTGAACGGCCATAAATACATGTTCGGCGGCCGCTGCAACAAATACGCTAATATCAGAAAGAAAAAAACCATCAACGAAAGTGATGTTTTCGATTACATTGAAAAACGCAACGATATACTTTTCAGGGAATGCGCGCCGAACCCGGATAGCTTTATCAGAAAGAAAGATTTTATTGTCGGCATTCCCAGGTGTTTCTCCATCTACACATTATGGCCGCTCTACTCGTGGTTTTTTCACGCCCTGGGAATTGAAACGATTGTTTCTAAAAACATATCACCTGAAGGCATAGCGCGCGTGGAAAGCAACTACTGCTTTCCCGCGGAAATAGCGCATGGTGCCGTTCAGGATATTTTTGATCATAATCCGGACTATATTTTCCTGCCGCATTTTCGCGATATGGAAAGTTATGAACAGACTGCTCCCGCTAATTTTTGTCCCATAACCCAGGCCCTGCCCTATTACATAAAGAAAGCGTTTCCGGAAATTGCCGAAAATAAATATTTGGCGCCGGTTATCAGTTTTATGTACGGCAAGGAAAAAGCCGCTGAATCTTTTGTTGAAACCGCCTTGACTCTGGGCATAAACGAAAAAGAAGCTAAAAACGCCTTTTATCTGGCTTACGAAAAACAGATGGAGTGCTTCAGTAAATTTTCCCAACTGGGAAATGAAGCGCTAATACAGGCGAGGCGTTCGCAGCGTCCGGTCATCGCCCTTCTGGGACGGCCGTATAACGCTTTTACCGCCGATGCCAATATGGGTATCCCCCGAAAATTTACGACACGCGGCTACACGATCATCCCCTTTGATATCCTGCCTTTCATGGATGAAACAATTTATCCTAACATGTACTGGTATTACGGCCAGCAGGATATGAAAGCGGGCGTCCTCTTGAAAAAGGAAGATAATATTTTTGTCACTTATATTTCCAATTTTTCCTGCGCGCCCGACTCGTTTATGCTGCATTATCTTAAATGGATAATGGTAACCAAACCTTTTCTTATTCTGGAACTTGATTCGCACACGGCGGACGCGGGCGTGGACACGCGCATAGAAGCCTTTCTGGATATTATCCAAGGATACCGTTCCAAAATAGGCGAAATCAGCGAGGAACGCTACGACAACGGCCTGCGCTTCATTAACAATCCCGACGAAGAAATTTACATAAAAAACGTTTTTACCGAAGAAAAAATCCCCATCAAGGGCAATCCGCGGGTAAAGCTTCTTTTATCCAACATGGGGAGATTGTCGGCGGAATTGATTGGCGCCACAATTCGCGGCCTTGGTATCAACGCAGAAACTATGCCGGTGCCTGATATTTACACACTACAGATGGCGCGTAATCACGCTTCCGGCAAAGAGTGTCTGCCTTCACATTTAGTTTTAGGCAGCACCTTGAAATATCTTTCTTCTGATAAATATCGCAAGGATGAAATCTATATTCTGTTCGTCCCCACCACAACTGGTCCCTGCCGCACAGGACAGTATTTTGTTTTTTTTGAAAATCTCTTCAAAGATCTGCGCATGGAAAATGTTCTCGTATTCACACTGGATTCAGACAATTCCTACAATGAACTCGGTTCCGAGTTTTCCAAATATGCATGGTGGGCGGTGATTATCGGCGACTACATGAAAGACGTGGAAACTTCCCTCCGGACATGCGCCGCTGATCCGGTTCAAGCCATGACAATATATGATGAATTGTGGCATAAAATGATTTCTGTCGCAGAAAAAAATATCACCAAAATACTGCCCACATTAAAAGAGATATCCGCGGCTATTTCCCGAATTCCGCTTAAGAAAACAATAGACGAATGCCCCAAAGTACTTATCGTGGGAGAAATTTATGTAAGACGCGACGATTTCGCCGTGGATGAATTAGTCCAGCATTTCAGCCGCCGCGGCATTATCAGCAAAGTATCAAATGTTGCCGAATGGATTTATTACTGTGATTTCGTTCGCCATCATGAGCTTAAAAAGAAACTGGGATTAATTCCCTGGTATAAACGCGTTACCGCCTTGGAATTTAAGCAGTTAATTGACTGGAACATCGAACATCTCTACAAACATAATGTGGAAAAAGACGTCAGTTCTATTCTGAAGCGTACCGGTTTGATACCCCATACGCCGCATAACATGAAAAAAATAATGAATAACACAAAAAAGCATTTTGTCAGCGATGAGCTTTATTCCGAAATCAGCATTTCCAGCGGCGTGGCCGCCACGGCCATGATGGATGGTTTTTCCGGGATTGTGAATATTTCTCCGTTTGCCTGTTTGATCGGCCGCGTTATCGAAGGGTTATTTACACCCTGGGCGAGAGAGAACAACTATCCCGCTATATCGATTGAAATCGACGGTAATCTGCTGCCTCCTAATGTCTTAAGCAAGCTGGAAATATTTATGCTCAACGTTCTGCGTTTTAAAAATGATGCCGAATCTCATTCAATGATAGAACAGCGAGAAAGCCAAGCTATCTCAATAGACCGAAAAATTATCAGATAGCAATCGGCACGCTTTGGTAAATATTTAGATTATGGCTAAACAGACGGATAACGCGTAATATGAAAACCAGCATGACAGGAATTATTTTAGCCGGCGGCAAGAATTCACGCATGGGCGTAAACAAAGCTTTTCTGGAAATTAACGGGATCCGCCTGATTGATAAAGTCCTCAGCGTATTTAAAGAATTATTTTCGGAAATACTTATTGTTACTAATGAACCTTTATCTTATACCGGATTTTCTTCATCTGTTATTGTAACGGATATATATAAAAACAAGGGTGCACTGGGGGGAATTTATTCCGGACTTTTTTTCGCATCAAATGATTATTCTTTTGTTACCGCCTGCGATATGCCTTTTTTGAATAAGGACTTTATTTCATACCTTGCCCAGCGGGCGAAAAAACACGATATTGTCGTGCCGCAATCATCAGACGGCTTTCAGCCTTTATACGCGGTGTATTCAAAAAATTGTCTTGCTCCCATAAAAAGAAATCTCGAAGCGGATAAACTTAAAATCACCGGGTTCTACAAAGGAATGCGTGTTTTAACCGTGACTGAAGAAATAATTAATTCTTATAATGAAGACGGGAATTTATTTCTTAATATAAACACCCCGAAGGAACTGGAAAAGATCAGCCTTAATCCTGAACGCTAAACTTACCTTCTAACTATTATCTGTTTTTGTCATTTTTTTAACGGAATCGGCTGCACCCATTTATCGTTTTCGCCGTCGTAAAACCATTTATCCGTAAATCCCTTCCTTTTGCTGAAACGAGGATTATCCGCCCATTGAAGAAGTTCCCGATAAGCTTTATTAATTTTGCGAAACGCTACCGCAAATCCGCCAAGATCCGGATGATGAATTTTTGCCTGCCGGCGATAAGAGTCCTTAATAATTTTTTTTAAGTTGGCGGCTTCTAAATCCTTTTTTTTATGCCCAGACAGGACAAAGAGCCTTCCTGAACTGTATACGCTTTTAAAACTTTGGGACGAACCGCAGCTTCCGCTGTAGATTTTAACGCCAAACTCAAAACATGCCTTGAAGCTAGATATTTTCTTTTCGAGCGCTTTTCTTCTGCCCACCACTCCCTGGCGAGTTCATTTGTCAATTTAGCAAAATCATCTGAGGGCTTTTCCCCCGCGACGCGTTTATATGAAAAATGATAAATGTCTTTATAACCGCCTGTGCAAATATCGAGATAAATCATTTTTTCGGAAAAACAAAAAGAAGCCCAGCGCGTGTTGAGCGCCTGAAACAGGCCGTTTCTCGCGTTCAACCTCTGCCGTAAATTTTGACGGCACCTTACCGAACAGTATTTTCTGTTATTAATATTTTCAGATGTTCCGCACGAAAGGCAGCGGTTTTGCGTGCTTTTTCTTTGTGACAATATTAATTGTTGATCTGACATTCACATTTTTCATCAAATCCAGCGCAATAAAATAAATTTAAAATAAATTAATCTAACTCTCTTATTTTATCTTCGTCTTCAAATATTCACGCGCCAGCGATACATTGACGTGGATAACTCCTTTATTCATTTCTTTCATCGGATAATTGTCGGTGATGACAGGTAGATTGTCCGCATCATCTTGTTTTTTTATTACCGCGCCTGCTTCCACGTATCGTCCTTCCGGGATTTTCACCCCCATCACCACAGCGGCCGGTTCAATAACACAATTATTTCCCACAAAAGATTTGAACACCAGCACTTTCATTCCCACAAATGTGTTATCCATTACCACTGATGGTCCGTGAATCTGCACTTGATGCGCTAAAGAAACACGTTTGCCAATATACACAGCGTATTTTTCCCCGTTTACTTCAAAAAGATTTTTTTCCACTGGCTTACCGTCTAATTCGGTCTCCAGAGCGTGAATCACTACGCCATCCTGAATGTTGGAATCATCACCTACAAAAATAGGCTGTCCCTCATCGCCACGCACAGAAGCGGCAGGTGATACCATTATATTTTTACCCAAAATCACGTTACCGATAACCGCGGCCAGCGGATGTACGTAAGTGGACTTGTCGATTACCGGACTTTTAACCTGGGCACAAAAATCTGTTTTGACATTCTCGTGAATCATTTTTCCTCCAATATATTTTATATCTTTCAACTTTTTTTGTTTTTCGAAATCAATGCCGGATTTTGCTCAATTTCTTTGAGCAATTGCCACACCTCATCCACTCTTTTTTGCGTATCAGAAAGCGAGTTTTTGTTATCTATAACAATATCAGCCAGAGCCGCTTTCTGTTCAATTGGCATTTGAGACTTGATCCGCTTTTGCGCTTCCTCCTCGCTTAATTTATTTCTTTGCATCAGACGCTTTAATTGCTGTTCTTCTGAGGCAAAAACGAGCAGATTCAAATCGAAAAGGTGCTGACTGTTTACTTCAAACAATAGCGGTACGGCCGCGATAATTATGGCGTTTTTTTCTTTATGAGCGATTTTTTCCAAATGGTCATGCCATTCCAGAAAAACATAGGGATGAACAATCTGATTAAGCGCTGCAAGCTTTTGCGCGTCGGAAAAAACAATTGCGGCCAGTTTTATACGGTCTACTTTTTTATCCGGAAATAATATGCCCTCACCAAAATAACCAACAATTTTTTCCCAAGCCGCCCTGCCCGGCTTTTGCACCTCATGAGCTAAAATATCAAAATCAATTAAATGGGCGCCCTTTTGAACAAACATATTCGCCACGGTAGATTTACCGCAAGCTATACCGCCGGTTAAGGCAACGTTAAGCATTTTTATTTTCCTTTCCGCGGAAACAGATATTTCCTTGGAGTGTTAATTATATTTTGCTGTTTAAGTCGTGTATTATCCGTAACCCTTCCAACGTCAGCATCTGTTCGACTTTTTCAATGCTTTTTGTTTCGGGCGCCACCACATCCGCCAATCCCCCAGTGGCAATTACCATCGGATTGGTTTTTGATTCTTTTTTCATCCGTTCAACGATACCGTCTATCAATCCGGCGTAACCAAACATAATCCCCGCCTGCATGGCGCTTACGGTATCTTTGGTAATTACCGCCTTTGGCTTGCTGAATTCCACGCGCGGCAGCTTTGCCGCCCGGCTGAACAAAGCTTCGCTGGAAATCAAAATTCCCGGAGCAATGCAGCCACCCATGTATTCACCTTTGGGTGATATGTAATCAAAAGTTGTGGCTGTCCCGAAATCAATGACAATAACCGCGCGATGGTATTTATTATAGGCCGCTACGGCGTTAACTATTCTATCGGCGCCCACTTCTTTGGGATTATCATAATATATAGGCATTCCCGTTTTTATGCCCGGACCAACAATCATCGGCTTGACATTAAAATATTTTATGCACAGAGGCTCCAGAATATTGAGCATTGGCGGCACCACACAGGAGATAATAATAGCCTTTATTTCCTTAATTTCTTCTGTTTTAATTCTGCTGGACTGGTATAGATTGAAAATCAACATGCCGTATTCATCAACCGTGTGATCAATCTCGGTACGAATCCGCCAGTCATGAATCAGCTTATCTTCATCATAAAGACCCAAAACTGTGTTGGTATTGCCCACGTCTATTACCAGCAACATTTTAATTCTCCTTCACTATTGAAGCATCACCAGCCAATATCTTTACCGCTTTACCTTTTGAATCCGAGAGAATCAAGGCACCCTGCTCATCTATTCCCAGCGCTTTTCCTTTTATTATTTCGTTTCCAAACTTCACCTGTGTTTCACATCCGATTAGGAACGCCATTTTGATCCATTCCTCCCTGATCATTTCGAAACCGGATGACGTGAGAGCTTTATAGCATTTTGAAAGATTTTTATACAGAGTTATTAGCAAATCCTGCCGTGAATGAAAAGCGCCTGTCTGGGCGGCGATAGATGTCGCAATATTTCTAATCTCGGGAGGGAATTCATCTGCCGTGACATTTACATTGATACCGATACCCAGAATAACAAAATCTATTTTATCCTCGTCCGTCTGCATTTGAGTTAGAATCCCGCATACTTTTTTGCCGTCGATCAAAACATCGTTAGGCCATTTTATGCGCGCCTTTCGCGGGCAGTATGTTTCTATCGATTGCGCCGCCGCCAATCCCGCCATGATCGTTATCCGCGGCGCGTCAGCAGGGTTAAATTCCGGTCTTAGTATTACTGAAGTATAAATATTAGAGCGCGGCGGAGAAAACCAGGATCTTTGAAGCCTTCCTTTTCCCGCGCTTTGGCTATTGGCTACAACAACCGTGCCTTCCGGCGCGCCTTCCATACCCAAGCGGAAAGCTTCATCATTTGTTGACCCAATCTCCTGATAATAGTGAATTGAATGGCCGATTATTTCTCCGGCCAATTCGTTGTTCAATTCCTGCAGGCATAATTCCATAGATTAGTTATGAAAATGTCTATTTTATCAGTTGATGAAGAAAACGAATTAAGCCCAAACTAACTTCTTGACTTGATTGATTGTGATTTCCTTCACCGGATATAAATCCTCGACGATTTCTTCGGGCATAAACCAAAGCTTTATTTCTTTTTCCGCATCTTCCGCGCTAGAAGAAGCATGAACAACATTTTCGAACACACCAGCTCTTGTAACCCGCCCATAAGCGCCTCGGATTGACACGGGATTCGCTTGTTCCGGATCGGTATGCCCAACAACATCCCTAATTTTGGTAATCGCGTCTTCTCCCTGATAAACCAGCGCTAAAACCCGGTAAGTTTTATGAACATCACCCATAATATATTGAATCAATTCCTCAAAAAAAGGTTTGTCCTGGAGGTGTTCATAATGCTTTGTAGCCAGCTCTCTGTTTACCCGCACCACTTTGGCGCCCATGATTGTTAACTTTGCCTCTGATAATCTGGAAATTACATTCCCGGTAAGAGACTTAATAAGACCGTCCGGTTTTACTAAAATCAACGTTTGTTCAATAGCCATATAAACTCCAAAATTTTTTTATTTTAATTTGTTTTTGATTTTCAGCGATATGTCCGCCGCGCGCGCGGAATGCGTGATTTCACCTACGGAAATTAAATCCACGCCAACCTCGGCGATTTTTGCCACCCTTTTCAGATTAACATTACCGGATGCCTCTAAAAGCGCTCTTCCGCCAACAATCTTTACCGCCTTTTTCATTTCGGCAATTCCCATGTTATCGAGCATGATGATATTTGCGCCTGATTTGAGCGCTTCTTTAACTTCATCCAGGTTTTTTGTTTCAACTTCAATCTTAATTTTTTTGTTCAGCGCTTTTTTTTGCTCTTTTACCGCCTTCGTTATGCTGCCGGCCGCGGCTATGTGATTGTCCTTGATAAGCACAGCGTCATAAAGTCCCATTCGATGATTAAAACCACCGCCGATTTTGACGGCCATTTTATCCAGCAGGCGCAGACCGGGAACTGTTTTACGTGTATCCAGAATCTTCGCTTTAGTTCCGTAAACCGCTTTTACATATTTGTTTGTCTGCGTGGCGATACCGCACATCCGCTGGAATAAATTCAGCGCGACACGCTCCGCGTGCAAAATGGAAGCGAGAGAACCTTCCACGCGAGCGATAACTTCACCTTTTTGGACTTTTTTCCCGTCTTCAACAAGTACTTTGAATTTCAAACGTTTATCGAAAAGAATAAATGTTTTCTTAAAAACATCTATCCCCGCTACTATAAATTCTTCTTTCGCGATCGCTTCCGCCCGCCCGCGCAAACTCTTATTGACTATTGCCCGCGTGGTAATATCACCCGTTCCAATATCTTCTTTCAGCGCTTCCTGGATAATTTTTTTAATCTTCGCGGATACTTCTTTTGAATTCATGGTTTTCACAGTGTTCATCTATAAAATGAACGGATTACTCTACATACTGATTTCATTTAACTTTTTTAACGCGTTTTCTAAAGCGCTGTGGCGCTCTTTGAATTCTGATAGTTTTTCTTCTTCTTTTTTTATTACCGCCGGGGCTGCTTTTTCCATAAAGTCACGGTTTGATAACTTCTTGGATGACTGTTGTAAATCCTTATCAACCTTGGCCAATTCTTTATCTAAGCGCATTTTCTCGCCGGCAATATCCACAATCCCCAAAAGAGGAACAAATACTTTTGTGGAATTAACCACGCCCGTGGCTACCCCTTTTGGTTCCGCCAGATTCACATCCACTTTAAGTTCCTCGGCATTGGCCATGTTGATTATGTGATTTTTGCCTGTTTCAATAATTTTTTTGGATGACTCGTCGGGAACTGAAATCAATACTTCGAGTTTACGCGAAGGGGCAATCTGCATTTCCCCGCGGATATTGCGGACACTTGTGATTATGTCCATAATAAACTGCATTTCCTTTTCCGCTTTTGCGCTTTTCAATGACTTATCGGGCTTGGGAAATTCACTGATCATTATGGAATCTTCATTTTTTCCGGTTAACACCTGCCAGAGTTCTTCCGTGACAAAAGGCATAAACGGATGCAATAATTTAAGAATTGTTTTAAAAACTTCCTGCATTGTTTTCTGCGCGGCTTTTCGCTGAGGAGCAGTCTTTTTACCGTAAAGCGCGGGTTTAATAAGCTCCAGATACCAGTCACAGAATTCATGCCAGATGAAACCGTAAATTGAAGCCGCCGCTTCGTTGAAGCGGTACTCCTCGAGATTACGCGTAACTTCTTCAATCGCCATGTTCATTTTTGCTTTTATCCATTTATCGGGCAGCGAATTTCTCGGGTTCCCGGCATCATTTTCGTCATAATCTTCCAGATTCATCAATACCAGTTTGGCGGCGTTCCATATTTTATTGACGAAAAATTTGTAACCTTCTATCCTTTCGGGCGACATACGTACGTCCCTGCCCTGCGCCGTGTAGGCCGCCAAGGTGAAACGGAAAGCGTCTGTTCCGTATTTATCGATCATTAACAGCGGATCAATGCTGTTGCCACTGGACTTGCTCATTTTTTCGCCTTTTTCGTCGCGCACCAGGGCGTGCAGATAAACATCTTTGAAGGGAACATCTTTCATCACGTAAAGCCCCATCATCATCATGCGCGCGACCCAAAAAAACAGAATGTCAAAACCGGTGATTAAAAGCGATGTCGGGTAAAAAGTCTGCAGGGCTTGCGTTTTTTTCGGCCAACCCAAAGTGGAAAAAGGCCACAGCGCGGAGCTAAACCAGGTATCCAGCACGTCTTCATCCTGCTTCAACGATTTACCGCCGCATTTGGGACATTTATCCGGATCTGTTTTGGAAACGATAACTTCGGAACATCCATCACAATACCAGACAGGAATCCGATGTCCCCACCACAACTGACGCGAGATACACCAGTCGCGTATATTATTCATCCATTCAAAATATGTCGCTTCCCATGTTTTAGGAACAAGTTTTGTTTTCCCCTGAACAACGGCTTTCACCGCCTGCTTGGCCAAAGGCTGAATTTTTACGAACCACTGTTTGGAAACCATCGGCTCAATATCGGTTTTACATCGGTAGCACTTGCCGATATTATGCTCATAAGGCTCTGTTTTTATAAGATATTTTCCCTTTTCTAAATCAGCGACAATGTTCTTGCGCGCCTCATATCTGTCCTGGCCTTTGTAAGCTCCGCCTTTTTCGTTTATTGATCCGCGCCCATCCATAACGTTGATTATTTCCAGATTATGTTTCTGGCCGATAGTGAAGTCATTGGGATCGCAGCCCGGCGTTATTTTCAGCGCGCCGGAACCAAAGTCCATCGACACATATTCATCAGCGATAATGGGAATCTCTTTGTTGACCAGCGGCAGAATGACAAATTTTCCTATTTTGTCTTTGTATCTTTTATCTTTAGGGTTGACCGCGACCGCCGTATCACCCAGCATCGTTTCCGGACGCGTCGTCGCCACAATAATTTCGCCCTTACCCTCGGCAAGCGGATATCCGATATGCCATAAGCAGCTGGCTTCGGAGACAAATTCAACTTCCAGATCGGAAATTGCCGTATGACAGCGCGGGCACCAATTGACAATATAATCTCCCTGATAAACCAGACCTTCCTCGTGAAGCTTAACAAAAACTTCCCGAACCGCCTGCGAGAGGCCTTCATCCATGGTGAAACGCTCTCTTTGCCAATCACATGAGCATCCCAGCCTCTTTAATTGATTGATGATAACGCCGCCGTACTTTTCCTTCCACTCCCAGACTCGTTCGATGAATTTTTCACGTCCCAAATCATGACGCGATAATCCTTCTTTGGCCAGTTCCTGTTCCACAACGTTTTGCGTGGCGATTCCGGCATGATCCATGCCCGGCATCCAGAGCGTGTTAAATCCCTGCATCCTTTTGTAACGGATGATTATGTCCTGCAGAGTATTATTGAGCGCGTGCCCCATGTGCAGCATGCCCGTCACATTGGGCGGCGGGATAACGATGGCGAAAGGCTCTTTATCGCTTTGATCCAGCGCCTGAAAAAGATTTTTCTTAAGCCAGTAATCGTATATTCTACTTTCCGCGTCTGCCGGCTCAAATGACTTATTTAATTCTTTTTTGCCCATTATCAATCCTTCACTCCTTAACAAACGAAAAGGGCTTACCGCCCCTTTTTATCCACAATTTTCCGGGATTTTACCACTAAAAATACAAGGCGAGATATTACTTCTATCTCGCCCGTTTTATATTATTTTACACAAATTTTTATCTGATACTTATAATTTTCCTGTTTTATTTCAGCTGTTTAACCTGGCTTTTTTTCGAAATTAAAGGCATAAGCCATTGTGTTAATTTGACGCTTTTCTTCAACAAAAAGACATGAGTAATTATCTTCAGATGTTGAATATGTCAAGCAATATTAGCGGGTTCTAACTGCGCCTGCTTCCTGCCAGAATTTTTCAATTTCTTTCCCGATATTATTATAAGCTGCGGGGGTAAACCACCGGATGGTTTTATCGGCAGCAAACCAGGTCATTTGACGTTTCGCGTATTGCCACGTATCACGATTGATCAGACGCTCTGCCTCGGCCAGATCATAATCACCGGACAGGTATTTGATAATTTGCCGGTAGCCCAGGGATTGCAGTGATTTTAAATCTTTTTTGTATCCCTGTTTTAAAATATTTTTGACCTCATCAACTAATCCCGAAGCAAGCATATTTGCCGTTCTCTCTGCAATTCTACGTTTAATTTCCTCCCGTTCGATTTGCAGACCTATTTTAAAAGCATTGTAGGGGGTGTCCGCAAAAGAATGCCTGGCCTGTTTTATCGTGATTGATTCCCCTGTTTGTTCCAAAACCTCCAGCGCCCTAATGACCCTGACCGAATCTTGCGGATTAATTTTTAGCGCCGCCGCATCGTCCTTTTTCTTCAACAAATCATAGAGATATTCTTTGCCGCGGGTTTGGCCAAGTTGTTTATAATAACCGCGGATTTTTTCATCGACGGGCGGCGTTTCTATAATTCCCTTGGTGAGCGCGCGTATATAAAGCCCTGTTCCGCCGACAACAAATATTTTCTTTTTTTCCTGCGCCAGTTTCGCAATGACTTCACGCGCCATATCAGCATAGAGCGCCGCGTTGAATTCCTCATCCGGGTTGACAACATCAATTAAATGATGCCTGACCAGTTTTCTTTGTTCTAAAGTCGGCTTTGCCGTTCCGATATTCAGATAGCGATAAACCTGCATGGAATCCGCGTTAATTATTTCTCCGCCGTATCTGGATGCCAAATCCAGGGCTAAAGCCGTTTTTCCAGTCGCAGTCGGCGCATTAATAATAACTAATGATATTTTTTCCATGGGCTATTTTCTTTTGAACATTCTTTCGATTTCGCTCAAAGAGAATTTAATGCTAATGGGGCGGCCATGCGGGCAGGTGGTGTTAAAAGGAGTGTCTTCCAAATCACGGCAAAGCTTTTCAACTTCATCAAAAGAAAGAATCTGATTTGCCTTGATCGCCGCGTGGCAGGCCAGGGAGGCGTAAATTTCTTCCTTTTTTTCCTGCAGTGAAGAACCTTGGTTCTGATCTTTTAATTTATCGGCAATATCCATGATAACTTCTTTGGCTTGAGCTCCGGATAATAGCGCGGGCATTGCCTTTATCGCCAGCGCGTCTTTGCCGAAAACTTCAGCTTCCAGGCCGATTTCACTCAGTAATTCAAGATATCCGGAAAACAGCGCAATCTCCTGCGGCGGCAAACTTACTATTTCCGGCATCAGCAGCTGCTGGGAAGCTATTTTTTGCTGGCCGGTTTTCTTTAATCTTTCCAGAATTATTCT
Source organism: uncultured delta proteobacterium (assembly GCA_963813455.1). Lineage (GTDB taxonomy): Bacteria > Desulfobacterota > Syntrophia > Syntrophales > Smithellaceae > UBA4810. Next base: position 39,713 of record CAWEZF010000011.1, on the reverse strand, counting down.
CTCATGCGCCGCGTGCTGATCAATTAAAAGCATGCCTTCCGCGCCGGAAAATACCAGATAAGTACCCGCAAACTGCCCCAAATAATTCAGGCCGGAAAAAGTTATCTGTTTTTCTGATTTCTCTTGGGCATCTTGCGCCATTATCGTCTTTTGCGCGTCCGCAATTATCGGCGTTTCTTTAAATATTTCCCTTGGAAACATTTGGCCGCGAAATAGCGAGGCGGGTTTATCAGCATAATTTTGCTGCCCTTGCGCCGGGTTTACAGACGATTCGCCTTTTCTTGGCGTAAGGCGATAAACAAAACTGCCTTTTGTGCTTGCCGCCTGCGCGAGCTGCCGCGCTATTGCCTGAGAAACGAGCTCATACACATCACGGGAATTTTTAAAGCGCACTTCCAGCTTTGCCGGATGAACATTTACATCGACATCCTGCGTCGGCAGTTCAATGAAAAAAACACCGGCGGGATAACGCCGCGGTGGAATAATCTGCCGATAAGCAGATAAAACTGCGTGAATCAAGCTATTGTCGCGAATAAAACGCCTGTTGACGTAAAAGTATATATTTTTTGAATTGGAACGGGTAAATTCCGGATGTGAAATAAATCCGTTTAATATTATGTTTTCTTTTTCGCCGCCGACCGGCATGCAACTCGCCGAAAAATCCATGCCCATCACAGCCGCTATACGCTGGTTAAAATCAGCTGTTTTTGGCGCGGCAAAAATTTCTTTTGAATTAACCTGCGTCCGAAAACGTATCTCCGGATGAGCCAGGGCGAGCCTTGTTATCGCGTCCATGCACAAACTCTGTTCCGTGGATTCTTTTTTTAGGAATTTTTTGCGCGCGGGAACATGGGCAAAAATATTGCTGACAAATATTTGCGTTCCGGCCGGACAGCCGGCGGGAGTTATTTCTTTTACCGCGCCTGCTTCGACGACAGCTTTTGTCCCTTCCTTTTGGCCATGCTGCCTGGTCAAAAGTTCCACCCTGGCCACAGAAGCGATACTTGGCATCGCTTCTCCGCGAAAACCGAAAGAATAAACCTGATAAATTTCTTCAAATCTGCTGATTTTGCTTGTCGCGTGTCTTTCAAAAACCAGCGCCACATCCCGCGCGTCAATGCCGGAACCGTCGTCAATTATTTTTATCGATTCGCAGCCGCCTCTTTCAAGCTCGATGCTTATACTTTCCGCTCCGGCATCAATGGAGTTTTCCATCAGTTCCTTGACAATAGAAGCTGGCCTTTCCACTACTTCACCGGCGGCGATTTTACTGGCAATATCTGCGTTTAAAACAACTATGCGCTTGGACAACTAAGAATTCTCCCGATTAATTTGTGGCTAACCTTATAATATTTTGCGAATACTTTCTATATATTAAACTGAATTAAAAAAGGCCGCGGTCATTTCAGACAATGACCGCGGCCTTTTAATTTTTGCTCAGCTTGCTTAATCCGCAACAATCAATATACGGCACTGTTTCAGTAAAAGCTCACTTTGCACCGCGTTTTTAATCTGCCCCGCATCCGCGTTGCTGATTATCAAATCAGTTTTTCCGGCGCCGGCTGATTTTATAGCTTTAACAGTTAAAGGATTTACGGCTACCCTTTCATTTTTTTGCGCGGCTTCCAGATCACGAACGTAGCCGCTCACTCCCTGCCTGACAGCGTATTGTATATCGACGCTCGCTAATCCGTAAATTTCCTTGCCGGCTTCGTCAAATATTTTCGGTATCATCGCCGGCCTGATCCCGATGCCGCGAGCGTCAACAACAATTCCCGAATACATTACGGTAGGCGGCGCGGCAGACGCGGAAGATGCTTCGTTTTTTAAATTCATTCTGGCAAAAGCCGCGGGTAAAATTATATTGGATAGCTCTCCATAGATCGGCACCCTTATCTTTACTTCCACCGTGCCGTCCGGCATGTATAGCTGATCGGCAATCACGGCACGCTGCACAATGCCGGTTATCTGCGCGTTGACAGCATCGCTTTCCAGCATAAAATCTTTTACTTTTCTTGATGAATCCACCTGAACGTTTTTGACCATTTCCAAAAGATAGCCGGAAGCGCTTTCCTTAGCCGCGCGCAGCGCCACCGGGCGCGCATTGATTTTTGCCACAGTCTGATCGGGAGCCACGCCGATTCCCGCCGCTTCAACATAGCCAGCTGTCCAGTTGATTGAACCCTGGCCTATTTTTTCCACTAAATCATTTGCGGTTAACTTTTGCTGGCAAATACCGGTTGAAGTAAAGATTAACAATACGCCAACCACTGCCGTGACGAATAAGTATCTTACTTTCATAAAACCCTCCTTTAAAAATTTTTACCAAAAACAAAGAGGTTTAGAAAACGATTTAAACTCAAATATTTTCGATATAAAAGTAACAAAAACATTATCAGGCTGCAATAGAAAAGAAATTATCTGTAGTTATAAACAGGCCTCGTAAAAAACCGATTATCTACTGTATATTCTTGATATTTTTAAGATAATCCTGCAGGGCGAGCTGCCAGGGCTGCGGGGTTTTGCCGGTGAGCGTGATGAATTTCTGCATGCTCAAAACGCTGTAAGCGGGGCGCATGGCCGGACTTTTCAGTTGAGAGGTTTTAATGGGTTTTACTTCCACGTTATCAACGCCCGCTTCTTTCAGGATTCTCACGGCAAATTCAAACCAGGTGCAATTACCTCGGTTGGTGACATGAAAAACGCCGTTCTGATTTTGAGAAACCAGCAAATCCACCGCCGCGGCCAGATCTTTGGTGTAGGTGGGAGAGCCGATCTGGTCATCAACCACCGTAAGAATCGCGGGATGTTCCTGTACCGCGCCCGCTTTGGCCATTGTATCCTGAATAAATTGTTTGGCGTTTGCTTTTTCTAAAATAGTGCGGACAAAATTTTTCCCGTTTACGCCATAAAGCCACGAAGTGCGGATGAGCAAATAATTATCGGAAAGAGATTGCAGATAACGCTCGCCCGCTAGTTTGGACGCGCCATAGGCGCTGATGGGATTACATTTGTCATTCTCTTCGTAAGGCTTTATCGCCGTGCCGTCAAAAACATAATCCGTGCTGAAATGAATAATTTTGATATTTCTGCCGCGGCACGCCTCGCAGATATTTTTGACTGCCTCCGCATTAACGGCAAAACAGGCATCCCTTGCTGTTTCACAGCCGTCCACATTGGTAAAAGCGGCAGCATTGATAACAATTTCCGGATTGATTTCCAAAACAGCGTTTTTACAATCTTTAGCGGAAACAATATCAATTTCCTCTTTATCCATGCCGGTAATTTCGTGTTCACTAGATAATTTTTTAAGAAGATCGCTCCCGAGCATGCCTTTATGCCCCAGTAACAATATTTTCATTTTTTAGTATTTAACCTCCTTTAAAAAAAGCCCATGCGCGGGCGCGGTAGCTCCGGCAATTTTTCTGTCGCGTGAATCGATGATTTTTTTCATTTCTTCCGGTTCGCGTTTCCCCCGCCCTACTTCCACCAGCGTACCGATGATATTTCGCACCATATATTTCAAAAAGCCCTTGGCTTCCACTATTATTTCGATATTTCCCTCTTGTCCGTTTTTAATCTCGATATTTTTAATCGTCCGCACGCGATCCTGCACATCCGTGCCGGTGGCGCAAAAACAGGAAAAATCATGCGTGCCGATCAGGTATTTTGCCGCCTGGCGCATTTTTGCCAAATCCAGATCAAAACGGACAAACCAGGAATAATTTCGTCCCAGCGCGGGGCGCAGCTTCTGATTGCAAATCTTATAAACATAAATTTTGCTTTTGACGTCACGCTGCGCGTGAAACTCAAAAGGCACTTCTTCCATTTCCTTGACAACAATGTCCTCCGGCAAAACACTGTTCATGCCGCGATAGATATTGTTGACCGGCAATTTCGTGGCGCAGCGAAAACTTGCCACCTGGTTAAGCGCGTGCACACCGGCATCTGTGCGACCCGAACCGATTACAGGATACTTTTTGTCCCGTAATTTTTTTAATCGCCTCTTCCAGCACCTGCTGTATTGATACGCCGTTTTTCTGCCTCTGCCAGCCGCGGTAAGCGCTGCCGTCGTATTCCACCACTATCTTAAAATTTCGTATGTTTTTGTCCGTCATATTTCACCACAGAAGAATTTATTAGCTTTGAGCAAAAAAATAAAGCAGAACTTTTACTCCAATATCTTTTCGCTATTTCATATATATCACTGTTATTTTTTCTTGCCAGTTTTTGGCAAAAAAGCTAGGATTGACTTCGTCGCAAATATTTCTTTAAACATTGAATGCTTAAGCAAAGCATTTAATTAATTATGGAAACGGAGAGGATTTATGGCTGACGATTCACAAAAAACAACAAAAGACAAAATCACCGATTTCGAGAAAAAAAGCCAGGCCATCAGGATGATGGGCGGTGAAAAACAGGTAAATAAACAGCATGAAAGCGGCAAATTGACCGCGCGCGAAAGACTGGATTTTTTATTCGACAAAGGCACTTTTGAAGAAATACAGCTTTTTGTAAAGCACCGCTCCACTTTGTTTGGTCTGGATAAAAAAGATATTTCATCGGATGGCGTTGTAACTGGCTTCGGCAAAATAAACGGGCGCGTTGTTTTTGCCGCGGCGCAGGACTTCACCAGCTCCGGCGGCAGCCTGGGCGAAATGCACGCCAAAAAAATATGGAAGATTATGGATATGGCGCTGGCGGCGCGCAAGCCATTTGTGGCGCTCAATGATTCCGGCGGCGCGCGCATTCAAGAAGGTGTGCCGGCGCTCGAAGGCTACGGCGGCATTTTTTACCGTAATACCGTTGCCTCAGGCTATATTCCGCAGATTACCGCTATTATGGGCCCCACCGCTGGCGGCGCGGTTTATTCCCCCGCTCTGACCGATTGGGTTTTCATGGTCAAACAAAGTTCTTACATGTATATCACCGGCCCGGATGTCATCAGAGCCGTGATTGGCGAGGAAGTAACGCATGAAGATCTAGGCGGCGCGATGGCGCACGCCACTAAAAGCGGCGTCTGTCATTTTGTCACGGAAAATGACAAGGACTGCCTGGAAAAAATCAAAACATTGCTTTCCTACCTTCCCGATAGCTGCCAAACTCCTCTTGCGGCGGCTGATTGCGTGGACAGCGCGGATAGAATCTGCACGGAACTCGATACAATCATGCCCGACAAAGTCAACCGCGCCTATGACATGAAAAAAATAATCAAATCCGTGGCCGATAACGGCGAAATGTTCGAGCCGATGGAAATGTGGGCGCAGAATATGGTCGTGGCTTTCATCCGCGTGATGGGACAAACCGTCGGCGTGATTGCCAATAATCCGCGCTTTATGGGCGGCGTTTTGGATGTTAACGCTTCTGACAAAGCCTCGCGCTTCATCCGTTTTTGCGACGCTTTCAATATTCCACTTTTAACCTTTACTGATGTCCCTGGTTACATGCCGGGCACTAATCAGGAATGGGCGGGCATCATCCGCCACGGCGCGAAACTTCTGCATGCTTATTCCGAAGCAACAGTGCCCAAATTAACCATTATTACGCGCAAGGCTTACGGTGGCGCGTATTTAGGCATGTGCTCTAAGCAGTTGGGAGCTGATTATGTTATGGCCTGGCCTACAGCCGAAATCGCCGTGATGGGCGCGGAAGGCGCCTGCAATATAATTTACCGCGCGGAAATTACCGCCGCGCCCGATCCTGCGGGCAAACGCGCCGAGCTTGTCGCCGCGTATGAAGACAAATTCAATAATCCCTATTTCGCGGCTTCGTTAGGGATTATCGACGAAATCATCGCCCCGCGCGATACGAGAATCAGAATTATTGCTCTGCTACAGGCGCTCAAAGACAAGAAAGAAACAAGGGTGAAGAAAAAGCATAACAATATACCGCTGTAAAAAGCGGCGATCACTTCCTTCATAACTCTATAATATTTAAGGATGTTTTATGAAAAAAGTTGCTTTGGTCATTTCTGTTTTTTTTATTATACTTATCGGTTATCTAATTCTTTGGCCGGTGCCGATTAAACCGGTAAGCTGGAACGCGCCCCTACCGCCCGGTGACAGCAGCGCAGACACAGTAAGTGCCGAGCTTGCCGATCTCAACATTATTCCTCTGAAGGATGAAAAAGGCCCCGAATACATCGTCATCGGTAAAGATGGTAAACTCTACACCACCGTGGCCAGCGGCAAAATCCTGCGTATGAATCCCGACGGCAGCAAGCAGGAAGTTTTTGCCAACACGGGCGGGCGCGTTTTGGGTTTTGATTTTGACGCGCGCGGCAACATTATTGCCGCCGCTGTTGATCAAGGCCTTATTTCCATCAGCCCCGATAAAGAAATTACCGTTTTAACGGATAATGTATATGGGGACCCAATCCGCTATCCCGGCGCGGTTGTGGTAGCCAAATCCGGAAAAATTTATTTCACCGATGCATCTACCCGCTTCGCCCCTAAAGATTGGGGCGGTATACTCCAATCCTACATTCTGGATATAATGGAGCAGTCCGCCACCGGCCGCATTCTGGAGTATGAACCGGGAAAGAATATTACCCGTCTCGTAGCAAAAGGTTTCAGTTTTCCCAAAGGTATTGCCTTGAGCTGGGATGAACAGCATCTTTTTGTTAATGAAACCGGGAAATACCGAGTTTGGAAAATTTCTATTAATGTGAGAGATACGGATGTCTCTAATCCAAGCGGCCTGGCTCAAGTACTCCTGGATAATCTACCCGGTTATCCGTACAATCTTATGCGTGGCATGGAAGGGAAATTCTGGGTGGGTTTCGCAAAACGGCGTAATTTCATTATTGATAAACTTTCCACTAAACCTGACATGCGCAAACTCATACTGCGCCTGCCCCGCGTGCTCTGGCCGGTTCCCAAAGCTTACGGGCATATAATGGCCTTTACGGAAGACGGCAAGGTTGTAGCCGCTTTGCATGACCCGAAAGGAGTGTATCCGGAAACGACAGGAGTTACGGAAATTAAAGACCGGCTCTACGTTCAGAGCCTGCAGGCTAAAGGTGTGGGCTGGCTTCCGAAATGATTGTCGCCTGCTAGTGAGAAAAAATATTAGCTATCAAATTATGGCTATCGCATTTCATACACCTTTTAGTGTTAATTGACGAAATCCTTAAAATATGCAATTTCATCCTTGTTAATAGTTAAAATAATGACAGCACCGCCGGAAAACCAGAAAGTTCGAACATAACAATAAATTCGAAGAGGAGATAACAACTAATGAAAAAAGCATTGGAAACAATGTTAGCAATAATGGTGGTGACTATTTTAATAGGAACTTTTGTAACAGCAAAGTATGTCACAGCAGAAGAGACTGGAAGCAACAGCCGTTTCATCGCCTATGACGATGGGACTGTTCTGGATACACGGACAAATCTGATGTGGGCGGCAAAAGACAACGCCTCTAATATAAACTGGCTGGATGCGAGAAGTTATTGCAAGCGCTACCGTGGTGGTGAATATACTGACTGGCGGATGCCGACACAGGAAGAACTGGCAGGGTTATATGATGCTGCTAAAACTTGTAAGGCCGAGTGTGGTTATGATGTCCATTTAGCAACAGAATTGATTCGCCTTTCATGTTCAGATGTTTGGGCATCGGAATCACGTGGTTACGAATGCGTTTACTTCAGTTTTATTGTTGGCAAACGGTTCTGGTATCCCTGTTCAGGCATTAATCACTACCGTGCGCTACCTGTTCGTTATAACAAATAGATTATTTGTTCATTTTGTTCCGGATCATTTTATTTGGTGGACAGTGCAGGAATCATCCGCCACACAGCAATACTTCTGCACCTATTATATTTAAGGAGATTACTATGAAAAATATCTTTTTAATTCTTATCAGCATCGTAGTTGTTACCCTTTGCGCCCTGATTGCTTATTTACTTATATGGCCGGTGCCGATAAAGCCCGTGCCTTGGGACGCGCCGATGCCTCCGGGCTATGTGGGCCCGCATGAGGTCAACACAAAACTCGCCGATTTGAAAATAATCGATTTAGGCGCGGAAGACGGCCCGGAGCATATTGTCATCGGCAAAGACGGCAAGCTCTATACAACAGTTGCCAGCGGCAACATTCTGCGCATGAATCCCGACGGCAGCAAGCAGGAAGTTTTTGCCAACACGGGCGGGCGCGTTTTGGGTTTTGATTTTGACGCGCGCGGCAACATGATTGCCGCCGATGCCGTTAAAGGGCTTCTTTCTATCAGCCGTAATAAACAGGTAACGATTCTAACCGATAAGGTATACAACGACCCGATTCGCTACGCCGACGCGGTAGTCGTTGCCAAAAATGGGAAAATTTATTTCAGCGATGCCTCCAGGCGTTTTGCTCCCAAAGACTGGGGCGGGACATTCGAAGCAAGTATTCTGGATATCATGGAGCAATCCTCCACCGGACGTGTTCTCGAGTATGACCCGGCAAAAAAAATCACCCGTGTTGTGGCAAAAGGTTTTTGCTTTGCCAATGGCGTGGCACTGAGCGCCTCTGAACAGTGGTTGTTCGTTGCCGAAACCGGAAAATACCGTATCTGGAAAATTTCCGTAAACCTGCGTGATCTGGACATTGCCAGCGATAGCAAGCTTGCTAAGGTTGTTTTTGAAAATCTGCCCGGTTATCCGGACAATCTGATGCGCGGGATGGACGGCAAAATCTGGGTGGGACTGGTTAAGCCACGCAATCCCGCTGTCGATAAAATGATGCACAGTCCTTTTCAGAGAAAACTCAGCCTACGCCTGCCGCGCGCGCTCTGGCCTGTTCCCAAACCATATAGTCATGTCTTTGCCTTTACGGAAGACGGCACGGTAGTGGCCGATTTGCAGGACCCCAAAGGCGCGTATCCGGAAGCAACGGGTGTGACGGAAACCAAAGACCGGCTCTATATACAGAGCCTCCATGCCAAAGGACTTGGTTGGCTGCCTAAATAGGATGAAGATATTTTTGTTATGGATTGCCAACTTGGTATTTCTCTTTACCAATGGAAATACCAAGTTGGTGTATTAGTTATTGGCCATTAAGGAGGGGTACTATGGAACTCATTTTTCAAGCGTCACCGAAAATAACCGTAGCAACGAATACTTTTATTAATGTACCAGTTATTCTGAAGTATGAAGACACGCCACTCCTAGAGGTTATCAAGGAACAGGGCATCGGTTTCACGACCCAAATACCAGTCTACCACTCAGATGGGACATATCTTGCGAAGGTTACCGGTAACCGTGTGTATCCTACCGATGCAGGGAAGAAAGTAAGAATTGAAATTAAAGACACCCCCGGCAAATTCGTCTGTAGTTTGGAAAATAGAGTGCTATTTGAACTCTCTCATGGTGTTGGTATTGCGTTCAAAGCAAACGCAGAATTATATGCCCCTGACGGATATTTTGTAAAATGTTCGGACAGCCCCAATCCAGAGTTAATTGACTTAAGTGGTAAAGCTATGAAAGTTGGTGGCGTTACGATGGTTGGATGCGTTTTTCAAAATATGTCCATAGGCATTTGGCTACGTAAAGATGGTTCATGTGCTATAGGCGTGGGATAACTGTCTCGACCGAGGCTATAAATCTAAAGCCAACTGCACAATATACACGATCGCTACGCTCCGGCTGATTTTTTCGTTATTTATAAAACAAATAAATCACCGCAAGCAAAATAAAAACAATCTGCACGGCATAGATGCTGAACATGTGGCGGCGGTAGAATTCAATCCCCTTCTGGATACGCTTGAGGCCGCCCAGCATACTGCGAAAGCGTTCCAGACGAAGATATTCTAAATTATCCGACGAAAAATCCTTTTGAAACGCGAACATCGGACAGGCCGCATAGACATCATCTTTGAACGGACGAAAAAGCGTATCGTTGGCAATACCCTGCCACGGCACATAGGCCAGCGTTTGCGCGTAATCCCTGTTTAAAGCGTAGGCATGGGACAAGCTTTGGTAGCGAACTTTCTGCACGCAGGTGTTGGCAGTTTTGCGGCTCGCGCGAATCAAAGCGCCGAAAAGAAACACTTTCCACCGCGGATTCTGTTTTAAAAATTCAACACAGCTTTGAATTTTTTCCGGGCTAAAACCGTCAAACCCTACATCGTCTTCAAACACAGCAATATTTCGCGCGCCCGCCTCCAGACCTTTTTGCAGACAAAGCATGTGCGATTCGTAGATCTGCTGCATGACGTCGTACGGATATCTTTTGACAATAACAAACTCGACACGCCCGGCCAAGCCTACTTTGGCAAATTCTTCTCGCGCCGAGCGGCGGCGGTCTTCGCGTTCCTCAAGAGAAATGCAGTAGAGGCGGTCAAAATAATCCCACGGGTTGGCTTCAGTTGTCATCTTTTACTCGGATAGCTTTTTTCTTGTTCCAATCTATAATATGCGCCCCCTTACTTGTCAATAAACTCTTTGGAAACAAAAGCAGTTGCACAAAAATATTAGCTCGTGTATTTGATGATTATGCTGCGCAGAAAAATTGCTGATTACCTGATCCGGAAGAAATCTATCATCAGGCTGATGGAAAATCCCGTGGATTTGAAAGAATTTCGCGAACGCCCTACCCGGCGGATGATTTTCGGCTGGATTTTGATGGCCTTCAGTTACGTTATCGGCTGGCCGGCCATCGCCGGGCTGGGAGTAATCGCTCTTTGGTATAAAGAGCCGCTCATTGCCGTAATCGGCGGGCCGCTGATGTATGTGATTTCGTGCCTGGTTTTTATTTTGGGCGCGTGGCTGGCTCGCGCGCCGCAGCATCTGGGCACATTGGTCAAATACGCCACGCAATCGTTTGTCCGAAAATATTCTTCCAAATAGTTTGAATGATTATTTCTTCAGGCGGGGGTCAAGCGCGTCTCTGATTCCTTCGCCCAAAAGATTGTATCCCACCACGGTAATCAATATCGCCAGGCCAGGATAAAGCGAAAGCCACCAGGCGATATCGATGTTGTCTTTACCGGCGGTTAAAATATTGCCCCAGCTGGGTGTTGGCGGCTGCACGCCGATGCCCAAAAAACTCAGCGCCGACTCGGTCAGTATCGCTCCGGCAATCCCTAACGTCGCGGCAACTAGAATCGAGGCAAAGGCGTTGGGCAGAATATGCAGGAAAATAATCCTTGCGTCGCTCGCGCCGATCACTCTGGCCGCCTGCACAAAATCCCGTTCTTTTAGCGAAATAAAATCCGCGCGCACCAGGCGCGTCACGCCCATCCAGCCGGTAACACCAATGACTATCATAATATTCCAGATGGAAGGCTCCAGAAAGGCAATCACCGCCAGAATAAGAAAAAACGTGGGGAAACACAGCATAATATCGACAAAACGCATGATGGAGGCATCTACCCAGCCGCCGTAGAAACCAGCAACCGCGCCCAGAATCGTGCCGATGATAATAGCAATACCGGTAGCGACAAAACCGACTTTCAGAGAAATCTGCGCGCCCCAGATCATCCGGGAGAGAACATCGCGCCCCAGCTGATCCGTGCCGAATAAATGCTGCCAGGAAGGAGGAGCCAGGACATTCTGCAAATCAATCTGGCCGGGGTCATAAGGCGCCAGCCACGGCGCCAGAAGGGAAACGATAAAAAGCAGCAACACAATGCCCGCGCCCGCGACCATCAGTTTGTTTTTGTAAAATGTCTGCCAGAAATTCATCTTTTTACTGTTCCCAAAATTTATCCCGTCATCAGGATATTCTGATGCGCGGATCCGCCACCGCGTAGGAGACATCCGCGATTAAATTTCCCAATAACGTCAAAATAGCGCCGATAAGCAAAATCCCCATCACCGTCGGGTAATCGCGCGCCATCACCGCCATGTAAAATAACTGCCCCATGCCGGGAATGGCAAAAATCGTTTCAAAAATAACACTGCCGCCGATCAGCCCCGGGACAGATAGCCCCAGAATAGTAATCACTGGCAAAAGCGCGTTGCGCAGCGCGTGCTTATAAATCACCACGCGCTCGGAAAGGCCTTTGGCGCGCGCCGTCATAATGTAATCCTGGCGGATTACCTCCAGCATGTTCGCCCGCATATAGCGCGAAAGCCCGGCCAAGCCGCCGAAGGCGGAAACCAGCACGGGCAAAACCAGATGTTTGGCTAAATCAACAAACTGCGCCCAAGCGCTCAAGTATTCGTAATTTAGCGAACGCAGGCCGGAAATCGGCAGCCAGCCCAGATGAATGCCGAAAAATATCATCAGCAAAAGAGCAAGCCAGAAAGTGGGCACGGCAAAGCCGATAAAAACAAACACTGCGGTAATTTTGTCAAAAAGGGAATCCTGATGCACGGCCGAGAGCACACCAATAGGTATGGCTACGAAAATGATGATCAGCAAAGACAAAAAATTGATGGAAATGGTGATCGGCAGGCGCTCCAGAATTTTATCCGCCACCGGACGGTTATCGCTGGCAAAGGATGTGCCCAGATCGCCGCGGCTGATTTTCTTGAGCCACGACCAATACTGAATATGGAGCGGCTTATCGAGTTCATACAGGGCTTTCAACCTCTCCTGCATTTCCACGGAAGCTTTGGGGTTCATCTGCGTCTGCAAATCGGTGGGAGAGCCGGGCGCCAGGCGCATCACGCCGAAACAAATAACGGTAATGCCCAGCAAAAGCGGAATCATGAAAATCAATCTTTTGATGATGTATTTAAGCAATTGCCAATCCCCCACTATTATCCCGACAAAGCATGCCGCTTAAATAAAATCCAGATAGCCCTCTTTTTTGATATTGCCGATTGATTTCCAGAGTTCTTTCTGATCGTGCGCCTCGAGCGTAAGCACGGGCTTTATTTTATTTTTGCGCAGCCAGGCAAAAAGCTCCTCAAAAGGAAAAGTGCCCTTGCCTATCGCCAGATGTTCGTCTCTTTCGCCGAAATTGTCATGCAGATGTAGCTGACCCAGATATTTGCCAAGTTCTCTCAGCCAAATTTTAAGCGGCGTGTAGGAAAAAGCGTTGAAATGACCGGTGTCAAAACAGAAACATACGCCGTCCGAATCCAAAGCATCAAAAAGACGCCGCAAAAGACGCGGTTCCTTATCGTAGACATTTTCCAGCGATAAAATCGTGTTATGCGCTTTGGCCACATCAATCAGTTCCGTCCAGGATTTGACCGAGGACTCCAGCCATAAATCGTCACAATCCACATAATAGCGGTCGTCGAACATGGGGTGGCAGACAATCCGTAGCGGCTGGAAATACTGCGCAAGATCAATCGCCTGTTTCATTCTGTCCACGCTGACGCGTCGGATTTTTTCATCGAGCGCGCCGGGGCGCAAATCCATAAAAGGCGCGTGAAAAGTAACCTTAAGCCCGGCATTTCTGATGAGCCTTGCCGTCTGCCTGCATTTTTCCATATCCATGTCTTTGAGCGCGTATTGGCTGAAATAGATTTCCGGATTGAGTTTATTCCCGATTATGTCCGCCTGATATTGGGGCCAAAGATGATAAGGGACGTGCGCCTGAATTTTGCTGATAACTTCCTGCATGCTGAAATCCTTTTGATATTGGAGATTGATTTTATTTATCATGGCAAAAATATTTTCACAACAGGCAAATGATTACAAATGCATTTTGTTCATCAATTTTTCTGTGGTAACCATAAATAAAATAGGCTAGAAGAATATAAACGACTTGGGCATTTGGCCTAAATACCTTCATAAGGAGTTTTTTTGGCGACAAATAAAGACGAAACACGCAAGCGCTTACTTTTGTGCATCAACGCGACCCTGCAGAAAAAAGCCAAAGACATCATTGTTTTAAACGTAAAAAAAATTTCCAGCTTCACTGACTACATGCTGATCTGCTCCGGCGCGACCGACCGGCAGGTGCAGGCGATTTCTTCCGCTATTCAGGAGTATTTGAAAAAAGCCGGCATCAGGCCGCTGGGCGTGGAAGGTGAAAATAACGCGCAGTGGGTTTTGCTGGATTACGACGACGTGGTAATATCCATATTTCAGGAAAGTATCCGCTCTTTTTACGATGTTGAAAATCTGTGGGACGCGCCAAAAATGCGCATCGACGAAAACAAAACGGAAGTAAAACGGTTAAACAAGGATATGTCTTGAGTTGGCAAAGCGTATTTAAAAATATCGCCGATGTCATCTACCCGCCCGCGTGCCTGGGCTGTTCGGAAATCTTACGCCCGGAAAAAGAAAAATATTTCTGCGGCAATTGCCAGGAACAAATAAAATATTTAAACGAAAGCATCTGCCCGGTCTGCGGTATCGCTTTTTCGGACAGCCCGGCGGGCAATCACCTGTGCGGACATTGCCTGGAGCAAAGACCATATTTCTCCATAGCGCGCGCTGTGGCCGCTTATGAAAAAGTGATGCTGGAAGCCATTCACAAGTTCAAATATGGCCGTGATTTATCTACCGGCTCTATTCTGGCTTCTTTTATGGCTGATTTTAACTTCCCTGACTTTGATTACCATAATTATTCCCTGATCGTCCCCGTGCCTCTGCATATCAAAAAACTGCGGCAGCGCGGATTCAATCAATCGGTGATTCTCGCGCAGACTCTGAAAAAAAAGTGGCAAATACCTTTAAATTATTTCTTGCTAAAACGCTCTAAATTTACTTTAACACAAACTGGCCTGCACAAGAAAGAACGTGAAAAGAATATTAAAGGCGCGTTTGAAGTGACCCGGGTTAAAGAAGTTCAAGATAAAAATATTATCCTTGTCGATGATGTTTATACCACGGGCGCGACGCTCAATGAATGCGCGAAAACTCTGCGCAAAGCGGGCGCGAAAGATATTGCCGTATTAACATTAGCCAGAGTGCTTTAGGCGGAGATTGTTATGAATAAAATATTGGACAGAAACACTCTCGAAAATGAGCTTGATGCTCTCAGGAAAAAAGGCAAAAAAATCGCTTTTACCAACGGCTGCTTCGACATCCTGCACATCGGCCATGTCCGTTATCTCAGAGAAGCCAAAAAAACCGCCGATATTCTGGTTTTGGCGCTAAACAGCGATTCTTCCGTGAAAAAAATCAAGGGAGAAAAGAGGCCTCTGGTGCCCCAGGAAGACAGAGCGGAAATTATGGCCGCCCTTGAATTTATTGATTTCGTGACTATATTTGATGAAACAACACCGTTGGAGCTGATTAATCTCTTAAAACCGGATGTGCTTATCAAAGGCGGAGATTGGGCTGAGGATAAGGTGGTAGGTCGTGATGAAATCAAAAAATGGGGCGGAAAATTAACGTTAATACCTGAAATTAATGGTAAATCAACAACATCCATCGTTGACAAAATAAGGCAGGTATATTCTCCCACCGACTGAATAATCGCCTTTTTTTGACATATTCCGGCATTGATTATTTTGCTTTACAAACATTTACCCTTTAGGTAAAAGACTGATTCAGTTTTTAAAAAGGAGTGGAGATAATTGGAAAAACAGGTAGGCATAAAACCGGAAAAACTTGACGTATTTCGCAACATGCTCATCCAGAAAATAAACGAACTTTTGGGCGAAGCGGGGAAAACTGTCTCCGAGATGACTAACGGCAAAGAAAATTTTCCAGACCCGACCGACCGGGCATCGCTGGAAGCAGACCGCAATTTTGAGCTGCGTATCCGCGACAGAGAGCGCAAGCTTATTGTAAAAATGCAGGAGGCAATCAAAAGAATTGATGACGGAACTTACGGCATTTGCGAATCTTGTGGTGGGCCGATTTCGGAAAAGAGGCTGATGGCCAGGCCGGTAACCACTGAATGCATCGACTGCAAAACAAAACAGGAAAAGATGGAAAAGCTCAAGGGAGAATAACAACAAAACACATAACACTTAAAAACGCTCCGTTTCAGGGGCGTTTTTTGTTTGAAAACACAATTACGAAATTTTTAATGCCATGTTTGTTAATGTCGCGCTAAATATTCCCCACGATAAACTCTTCACATACGAAGTGCCGCAGAATCTGGAAAAGCTGATGGAAGTGGGCAAGCGCGTATTTGTTCCATTTGGCCGCAGAAAGCGCACCGGTTTTGCCGTCGCAATAAAATCCTCTTGCGACCTTGCCAACGTAAAGTCCATTTTGGAAATACTCGACGAAGAACCTCTATTTAATCAAAATGATCTGGAATTTTATCAATGGATTTGTGATTATTATATTTATCCTCTGGGTAAAGCGCTCGCGGAAATAATCCCCACCGGCACGGAGAAAAAAGATGTTCTCTGGATTATTCCCACACCTGTTTTGGAAGGAATCTCGCTCACACCGACACAGGAAAAAGTTCTTGCCGTATTACAAAATTATCCGCAGGGCGTTACGCTGAAAACACTTGCTCAGGAATGCAAACTCACCAATGCCGCTTCCGTCGTCCGCGGCCTGCATCTTTTGGGACTTTTGCGCCTTGAAGAAAAGCAAAATAAACAGATCTCCGTCCGCACGGAAAAAATATGTTCGCTTGCCCAAAACAAACTCGATCACGTAAAATTTACAGCCAAGCAAAAAACCGTGATTGAATATCTGGAAAAACACGGCCCCTGCCCAACAGCCAGACTGATTATGTCCACCAATGTATCCTCAAGCGTTATTACCGGTTTATTTAAAAAGGGGCAGCTGGAATTCAACTCCGCTGAAGTAATCCGCCGCGCTTCTCTTGATTCAGCATTAAACCGCGCCCATAAAGAAATTCAACTAAATAATGAACAGCAATCCGCTCTGACAAAAATATCTTCTTGCTTAAATAATAATGATTTTACGGCCGTTTTACTGCACGGTGTAACAGGCAGCGGCAAAACTGAAGTTTATCTTAAAGCAATAGAACAAGTATTAAAAAGCGTCGGCACGGCTATCTATTTGGTGCCGGAAATCGCGCTTACTCCCCAACTAATATCGCGCATTTCGGGCCGATTCGACGAAGAAAAAATCGCTGTTTTGCACAGCGGGATATCGGAGTCCGTTCGTTATGATCAATGGCGGCAAATCAAACGAGGGCAAATCCAGCTGGTCATCGGAGCTCGTTCCGCTGTTTTCGCTCCCCTGCCCAATCTTAAGCTGATTATCGTCGATGAAGAACACGATTCTTCCTACAAGCAGGATGACCGGCTTTGCTATCACGCGCGCGACCTGGCTGTGGTTAAAGCGAAAAATAACCACGCCGTTGCGTTGCTCGGTTCAGCCACGCCCAGCCTGCGCACATTTTTCAACGCGCAAACAAAAAAATATCTTTACCTAGAGCTTACGCAGCGCGTGCAAAACCGGCCACTGCCGATGGTGGAACTCATCGACATGAAATCACAAAAAGAAAAACAGGGGAAAATGCCTCTGCTTTCCGACAATCTTATCGCGGCGATCACGGACACTCTGAAAAATAATGAGCAGGTTTTACTTTTCCTTAATAAACGCGGCTTTGACACTTTTTTAGTCTGCGCCGATTGCGGATATAACTTCCACTGCCCTAATTGTTCCGTCTCCCTGAAACATCATCTTTCCGAAAATATCATCAAATGTCACTATTGCGGCTTCCAGCAAAAAGCGATTCCCGTTTGCCCATCCTGCGGGGGAAGCCGAGTACGGAGCTACGGAGCGGGCACGCAAAAGCTGGAAAAAGAAATAGAAAAGCTTTTTCCCGCGGCGCGGGTTCAAAGGATGGATTCCGACACATCATCGCTTAGCGGCGCGTATGAAAAAATACTGAAAGATCTGGAAGAAAAGAAGATTGATATTCTCATCGGAACGCAAATGATCGCCAAAGGCCACGATTTTCCTTTTATTACCCTGGTCGGCGTTGTGGCCGCCGATACATCTCTGAACATGCCTGATTTTCGGGCGGCGGAAAAAACTTTTCAGATTCTAACTCAGGTTGCCGGGCGCGGCGGGCGCGGCGACAATCCGGGAAAAGTCATAATTCAAACTTTCAACCCCGAAAATTACGCCCTGCTTAACGCGAAAAATCATGATTACAAATCTTTCTATAATGATGAATTAAAGTTCCGCCAGGAACTTCAATACCCGCCTTTCGGGCACATTATTAATATCCGCTTATCATCCGTCAAAAAGGATGCCGTGATGAGCGAAAGCAAAAATCTGGCTAAAAAAACAAAGTCAATAACAGATACCTATAAAACCTCTGTCGAAATAATAGGACCCGCGCCGGCGCCGTTGGCCAAACTAAACGGCCGTTTTCGCTTCCAAATGCTGATTAAAGGAACGAATATGAATATATTGCGCCTCATTGCGCGGGAATTGCTCCAGAAACATAAAAACAGTTTTGTAAAGATGAACGTGGATATTGATCCGGAAAATTTCATGTAAAATATCAGGCGACGCTAATATTCATGCGCCAGATGGTAAAATTAAGAACAGCGGCAAAACTCACCCATAAAAAATAAGGCATCAGCAAAAAACCAGCCGGGCGATAAACTCTCCAGAAAGTAAATATAGTGGCAATAATAGCTAGCCACAGCAGGCAAATCTCCGCGAAGGCGAATCCAGGATCACGCATACCAAAAAATATAAAAGACCAAATAATATTTAGAATTAACTGGATTACATAAAGATTAAGGGCTAACGTCGATTGGGAAAAAGCGCGCCTCTGCCAGATAATTCCGGCTGCGGCTCCCATCAAAACATAAAGCAGAATCCAAACCGGCGCGAATATCCAGCCAGGAGGATTCCAAACAGGTTTGCTGAGAGCTTCATACCATACATCCGGACGGTTTACCATACCAGCTGCCAGGCCAACCGCCAGAGTAATAATAATCCAGAAAAATACGGGAAGATAAGATTTTTTCATTATGGGATTTTATATCCGCGCGAATAATATTTCGTTAGCTTTTATCGCCCGCTTGATTTGCGCCAGGTATTTACCCACTTATCACCAATCTTTTTATAGAGAAACTCGTCTTTTCCACTTGCTTCAGTGTGATAATCTGTGTCGGGATAAAAACTGATAGCTACGCGGTATGTATCAGAACTTTTTTCCAGCGGCTTTAATAAAACAATTTCTCCCTTGGGGTATATACGCTGAAAATCTTCCCTGATTAAATCAGGCGAGGGCTGACTACCGCAAGCGAAAAGAACAAATACAATCAAAATTAATAAATATTTTTTCATATTTGCCTCCTTAATCGGAAATATCCAAGATTCATATATTGTTTCTTTAAACTATTACTATAAAATTATATTTATTTCAAAATATTATTAACTAAAGTCATCCTTGACACAATGCCTTAAATACCTATATGTTTTTGCCGAAAAAATAAAGGATTCTTTATATGCCTGATTTACGGGTTATGTTCATGGGCACACCTTCGTTCGCTCTGCCCGCCCTGCAGACGTTGCATGCTGAAAAATATCAGATAGTCGGTGTTATTACGCAACCTGACCGTCCGCAAGGCAGGGGCCAGGTTACAAATCCTCCGGCCGTGAAAATTCTTGCCCAGAAATTCGGCCTTCCTGTTTATCAGCCTAACAGCATAAAAGAACAAGATTTTTTTGAATTGGCAAAAGAATTAAATCCGGAAATTATTGTTGTGGCGGCTTTTGGCCAAATACTGCCCAAACACATACTCGATATTCCTCTTCTGGGGTGCCTTAATATTCATCCTTCGCTTTTGCCCAAATACAGAGGAGCGGCTCCCATAAACTGGACTCTGATAAAAGGCGAAACCAAAACAGGCGTGACAATAATGATGATGGATGAAGGAATGGACTCCGGCGCTATTTTAGAGCAGGAAGAGACTCTTGTCGATCCGTCAGAAAAATACGGGCATCTTCATGACCGACTGGCCAGATATGGCGCCACTCTTTTAATGAAAGCAATCGGAAACGTTTTATCCGGCACGGCACAGCCTCGCCCACAGGATTCAACTTTGGCCACCTTCTCTCCACGTCTCACCAAAGAAACTGGTGAAATAAAATGGCACAACAGCGTTATCGATATATGTAATCTTATCCGCGGCTTAAGCCCATCACCTGCCGCGTATAGTTTTATAGAAGGAAAACTCCTCAAAATTTATGCGGCGGAGCCTAGACCAGAAACAACGGACAAAATACCTGGTTCCCTTGGTGAATCATTAGCAAATGGTATAGCCGTAACCGCCGCTGACGGATACGTAATTTTAAAGGAAGTACAGCTTGCCGGTAAAAAAAGGATGCCGGCAAATGAATTCTTACGCGGATATAAGCTCAATCCAAACAATATATTGGGCAAATAATAGCATGGATAAATTATTTTACCGTGACTTTTCTGCGAAAAAATATTTATTCTTTACGCTACACTTCATACTTAAATATACTTCACTTAATTAATTTACCAGGGAGGTTTTCTGTGTCTCGTTATACGATTTTTACCACGCCTGTTATAAAAACATTTCTGCGAATCATCTCTCTGATTCTTTTAAAAACACTAAGATGGAAAGCGATAGGTACGCCTCCCGAACAAAATAAATATATCATTATTGTCGCTCCACATACTTCAAACTGGGATGTTTTTTACGGCGTTATTTTGGCTTTCACATTAAAACTTGACGCGCGCTTTTTAGCCAAAAAAGAATTGTTCCACTGGCCATTCGCTCCGATTATCAGATGGCTGGGCGGCATCGCCACAGACAGATCATCGCACAGCAACATTGTGGATAAAATAGTAAAAATATTTAATGAAAATGAAAAATTTGTTTTGGCTTTAGCCCCGGAAGGCACACGGCACAAAGCTGATTACTGGAAATCCGGTTTTTACCATATAGCCAAGGTAGCGAATATTCCAATTGTGCTGGCTTTTATTGATTATGGCACCAAAACAGGCGGCGCGGGACCGCTTTTATATCCGTCAGGAGACATTGACAAAGACATGGTTACGATCAGGAATTTTTACTTAAATAAAAAGGGGAAAAACGAAGATCAGGCAAGCCCCGCGGCAATTCATACATAAAATTTATTTTTGTGACCAATATTTTGAAACAATTCTGCTTTATCGAATTTCTCACAAATTAAATTTGTTTATGGAATCTTTACAGCAAAGAGCAGTCATGAATAAATCAGTTCGCCATTTAGCGGTAGATATTCTTACTCAGATAGATCTGAATCATGATTTCGCCTCTGTGCTTCTTGATAAAGCCCTTGATGATTATCAGCTAACCGGCCATCCCGATGGCCGGCTGCTCACTCATCTTGTTTATGGCGTGCTTAGATTACGCGGGCATCTCGACTGGATTATAGCGAAACTTTACCGTGGTAATTTTGAAAATCTGAATGAGCAGATAAAAAATATCCTCCGCATTTCTCTTTTCCAACTTAAATTCAGCGAACGAATTCCAGAGTTTGCCGTTGTTGATGAAGCCGTTAAAATTGCCAATAAAGTCAATCCGGAAAAAAGCGGGCTTGTTAACGCTATTTTAAGAAATTTCCTGCGTCGCGGCAATAATATTTCCTTCCCTCTCCTGAAAAAAAACAGCGCCCAACACATATCATCGTTTTATTCACACCCTTTGTGGCTGGCTGAAGAATGGATTGCGACATTGGGCGCAAAAGAAACTTTAGCTCTTTGCGCCGCGAATAATAAAATCGCTCCGCTGACAATAAGAACGAACACCTTAAAAATATCACGAAATAACCTGGTAAGTGAACTAGAACTGCAGGGTTTTGAAGTCTCTCCCACAAGTTATTCTCCCCATGGCGTCATCATTAATCAAAGCAATATGCCTATACAGAAAACAGATGCCTTTTCCAAAGGGCTTTTTCGGATTCAGGATGAAGGAGCGCAGTGCGTATCTTTTCTTTTAAATCCATCAATGAATGATTCTGTGTTGGATGCCTGCGCCGGAAGCGGCGGAAAAACGACACATCTGGCGGCGCTCATGCAAGATCAAGGCGTTATCGTGGCCATCGACAGTAATCCGCAAAAAAATGACGCGCTTAAAAAAGAAGCGGCACGCTTGGGAATAAATTCGATTAAAACGCTTACCTGTGATTTAAGCGCAGGTCTTCCTGAAGATCTGCGAGGTAGCTTTGATCATGTCCTTATCGACGCGCCCTGTTCCGGTACCGGTACGCTAAGGCGTAATCCCGAAATAAAATGGCGGATTATGCAAAAAGATATCGATAAATTAAATTCCCTGCAAAACAGTATTTTAGCTAATTCTTCACAGGCGGTGAAAAAAGGAGGACGTTTAATTTATTGTACCTGCTCCCTTTTGAGCAAGGAAAACGAACATATAGTAAATGAATTTTTAACAAAAAATAAACATTTCTCTCTATGTGAGCCTCCATCTTCAATAAACCAAAACCTTATTGACAGGAAACATTTTTATCGAACATATCCTCACATTCATAGTATGGACGGCTTTTTTGCCGCCGTTTTAAGGCGTGACTGAAGCTCTTCTAATTTAAATTGACGAACAAAATCAAATAGTGCTAGATACCCGAATCTTTTTTTCAAGGAGTCTGATTATGTTTGTAAAGCAAATGCAGGTCGGTCATATGGCTGTTTTTGCTTATCTTTTAGGTGATAAAATTACCGGAGACGCTTTGGTGATTGACCCGGCGGATAATGCCGATGATATTATCGCCGAGGCAAAGATAAATAACCTGCGCATAAATTATATTGTCAACACGCACGGACATGTTGACCATATCGGCGGAAACGCGCAAATAAAAAAGCTGACCGGGGCAAAAATAATTATACATGAAGAAGACGCCATAATGCTTACGGCCACTCCTGCCTCCATGCTCAGAATGTTCGGCGCCGCGCAATCTCCTCCCGCTGATATTATGGTCAGAGACGGACAATTAATTACCACCGGCAATATTGAGCTTAAAGTTATCCACACTCCCGGCCATTCTCCCGGGGGCATTTGTCTTTACACACCCGGATACCTGTTTACGGGCGACACTCTTTTTGTGGAAGCTATCGGCAGAACCGATTTGCCCGGCGGTTCCTGGGAAGTTATGCAAAACGCGATTAAAATGAAATTGTTTTCCCTGCCGGACGATACGAAAGTCATGCCCGGACATAATTACGGCCGCATGCCTACTTCCACCATCGGCCACGAAAAAAAATATAATCCATTCTTTCGTTAAGGAATTAATTATTATGACCAGCGCCATACAGCAAACAAATTTTCCCGATTTGAAATTTCTCAACCGCGGCAAAGTCAGAGACATATATGCTGTGGGAGACAACTTACTACTTGTGGCCACCGACAGAATCTCCGCTTTTGACGTGATTATGCCCAATCCCATTCCCGGCAAAGGGGTTATCTTAAATCGCATGTCCGCTTTTTGGTTCAAGCAAATGGAAGACATTATCGATAATCATATTATCTCGACAGAAGTTTCTGATTATCCGCCGGAATGCTCTCCCTATCTGGATATACTGGAGGGACGCAGCATGCTGGTTAAAAAAGCCAAACCTCTACCTGTAGAGTGCATTGTGCGCGGTTATTTATCCGGTTCCGGGTGGAATGATTACCGCAAGAACAATATTATTTCGGGGATTAAACTTGCTGATGGCTTAAAAGAATCTTCAAAACTTCCCGAGACAATATTCACCCCTTCAACAAAAGCCCCGGATGGAGAGCATGATACCGCCATTGACAAAAAAGAAATGGAAAATCTGATCGGAGTGGATTTGACCGCTAAAGTTATTAAAAAATCAATTTCCATCTATGAACGCGCCGCCGCTTTGGCCTTGAAATCGGGTATAATTATCGCCGATACCAAAATGGAATTCGGCCTACTCGATGATAAATTAATTCTTATTGATGAATTGCTTACACCTGATTCTTCCCGCTTCTGGCCGGCTGACGAATACCAGGAAGGCAGAGGACAAAATAGTTTCGATAAACAATTTTTACGGGATTATCTTATTTCCATTAACTGGAATCAAAAACCTCCCGCCCCCGAACTGCCGCCGGATATTATCGAAAAAACTAAAGCGCGCTACGATGAGGCGTTTCAACGCCTCGTGAAGTGATTTATCCTATTGACTTCACAGAAGTAATCATTATATTAGCCCACGTCACCGGATTTTCTTTTTTAGGAGTTATCTTTGAGTATTACAATGCTTCCTGATTACAGGTTAAAACAAAAAATATTATACATAGATAACACAGACGCGGAAAGCCTAAAAAAATACGGCGATCTGTTTCTGGAAGCAGGCAACATTTCCGACGCGCTGGATTTTTATGATAAGGCTAAATATTTCAAGGGGATAGAAAATATCAAAGAAATATCCCTCGACTCAGGGGATGTTATGATTTTCGAGCGTTCCATGAAAATCCTGAATAAAGAACCTTCACCCGCCGAATGGGAAAAAATCGGACAAAAAGCTATTTCGTTAAAAAAATATTTTTTTGCCAAATACGCGTTAGATAAAACCGGAAAGCAAGAGGAAGTTAACTCCCTCTTAAAAATCATGAAAGAGGTAAATCCAATTACTTAATATGATTAAGAAAGACTATTACGAGGTTCTGGGAATTAATAAAACGGCCTCTGATGATGAAATAAAAAAGAACTACCGAAAAATAGCAATGCAATGCCACCCGGACAGAAACCCCGGTGATAAACAAGCGGAAGAAAGCTTCAAGGAGGCGGCTGAGGCTTATGAGGTGCTGAGTGATCAGCAAAAAAGAGAAATCTATGACCATTACGGCCATGAAGGCTTAAGCAACACGGGATTCAGGGGCTTCAGCGGTTTTGAAGATATTTTTTCTCACTTCGGCGATATTTTTGAAGATATTTTCGGCTTCAGCAATTCTAGGGGAAGGTCCAAGTCTTATATCCGCGCCGGCGCCGACCTGCGTTATGATTTAAAAATATCTTTCATGGATGCCGCTTTCGGATTATCCAAGTCAATAGAAATAACAAAACTTGCTACATGCAGCAAGTGTGAAGGCAGCGGCTGTTCTCCGGGAACTGAGCCGGAAACATGTCGCGCATGTCAGGGACGCGGACAGGTTATACAATCGAGCGGATTTTTTACCATCAGCTCTACCTGCCCGCAATGCAACGGCCATGGTAAATTCATAACCAAGCCATGCAATTCCTGCCGCGGTACCGGCAAGAAAACAGTCAAAAAGAATGTTCAGCTTAAAATTCCCGCGGGCGTGGAATCAGGCTCTCGCCTGCGCCTGCGCGGTGAGGGTGAACCTGGCGACCACGGTGGACCCAGCGGCGATCTTTACGTATTTTTACACGTAGATGACCACGAATTTTTTACACGTTCAGGCGATGATGTATTTTGCCGCATTCCTATTTCCTTTGTACAAGCCGCTTTGGGAGCGACAATTGATGTACCGACTTTAGAAAATAACGAAAAAATGAAAATTCCTAAAGGCACACAAACCGGCAATACGGTCATACTCAAGGGAAAAGGAATTCCCCACATACGCGGTTACAGACGCGGTGATCAAATCGTCGAATTTTTTGTGCAGACTCCGACAAATCTGAATAAAAAGCAGGAAGACATTTTAAAAGAATTTGAAAAACTCGCTTCCAAAAGTAATTAGCTTTATTACAAGCTAATTACTTTTAAATAATGTTACTGTCTTTCATATTATCGATTTCCTTTTGATGATTATTAATTATTAATATTGCATTTACAATAAACATATGATTTAAAAAATAATAATTATGGGAGGAACCTACATGAACAATAGTCTCGCTTCTTATATTATAATTTTCTTCAGCGTTTTTATTCTTTCCGGCTGCGCCGCTTTGGCCATCGGGGGAGCGGCCGTCGGCGCAAGCGTTGGAACATATTATTATGTGTCCGGTGAACTAAAAACGGATTACGCCGCCCCTTTCGAACAGGTATGGGCCGCCTGCGAAAAAACAGTCGCCGATATGCGCGGTACCGAAGTAACCCCTTACAAAGAGATTGCCCGAGGAACTATTACTTCCATCATTAAAGATGAAAAAGTAAAAATATATATAACCTACAAATCAAGGGATTTGACCACGGTTGCCGTTCGCGTAGGATTACTGGGCAATAAGCTTTCGTCTCAATTTTTGCACGATAAAATTACTCAAAACCTGTCTGCTAATTAATCCGCCGAAATAAACTCGGTCGGAGTATTGCCATCACATGAATAAGAAAATATTTGTAGGTATTTTACTTAGTATTATCCTGGTTTACCTATCCGTCCGCGGGATTAATATTAATGAAACGATTGACAATTTTAAAAATATTAAATGGTTACCAGTTGCCGCTTTTATAATTATTATACTGTTTATGCAGTTCTTACGCTCCTATCGCTGGGGTGTTATCCTCAAACCACTGCAAAAAATCGACCAGCTTACTTTGTTTTCCGTCACTTCAGTGGGTTTTCTCGCCATTGCCGCAATACCTGCTCGCCTCGGTGAATTAGCTCGCCCTTATCTAATTTCTAAAAGAAGTTCCATAAAATTTTCTTCGGCATTTGGAACAATTATTATCGAAAGAGCGCTGGATAGCATCGCCGTTTTGTTTATTATGATAATCGCTCTTTTATTTGTCGATTTGCCTTCATGGATGATTAAATCCGGTATTATCTTTCTACTTATTACACTTTTATTCATTTCATGCATCGTTGCCCTGATCTGGCAGCGTGAACACTCATTGAATATCCTTAACAGGATTTTAAATAAATTCCCTGGTAAATTAACGCTCACAATTGAAAGAATAATTCATCACTTGATTGACGGTTTCAAAATCATTACAGATATAAAAATGCTGTTTTATTTATTTTTTCTTTCGGCATTTATCTGGTTTATTGATGTAATGGCGATATATATGCTGTTTATAGCATTTGGCTTTAACCTGCCCGTCTTGGCTGCAGTTGTTTTAATGATTATTTTGATCGCGGGAATCGCCATTCCTACCGCTCCCGGGTATATTGGAAACTGGCATTTTGCTTGCATCCTGGGATTGAGTCTTTTCGGCGTCGCTAAACCTGAAGCTCTTTCGTTTGCCTTGGTTTATCACTTCCTGTCTATTGTCTTTGTTGTTGTTTTAGGAATTATATTTCTTCCATTTAATAAATTTTCTATCGCTGATATTAAATCATACGCTGCTAAAACAGAAGAGCCTCAAATTTACGAATAATTATTCTTTAATTCCCAGTTTCATGCTTTTTAGTTTTTTATGAAGATTGCTTCTTTCTAAACCGATTGCCTCAGCAGTTTTTGTAATGTTGCCTTCATTTTCTTCCAATTTTTTCAGAATAAACTGCTTTTCAAAATCAAGTTTCGCATCCTTTAAAGAATCGCTTATCAGATCAAGGGCTATATTTCCATTTTTTAAAATAATACTTTTATGCTCGATTCTTATGGATAAAGAAGGAATATCCTTTGCCGCTATTTCACCTGAAGGCGTTAAAATAACTAATCTCTCCATAATGTTTTTCAATTCCCTCACATTACCGGGCCAATCATGTTCTATAAGCACCGCCAAGGCTTCATCGGTCAATATTTTCGGCTTTTCTCCTTCTTTCACGGCGGCATCGAGCAAAAATCTTTCCGCTAGAGGCCTGATATCTTCTTTTCTCTCGCGTAGCGTAGGCACTATCAGGGGAATTACATGTAAGCGATAATACAAGTCCTGCCTAAAACGGCCTTCTTCCATTTCTTTTTCTAAATCTTTATTCGTCGCGGCCAGCACCCGTACATCCATATCGATGACTTTGTTTCCGCCGACTCTTTCAAATTTTTTCTCCTGCAGAATTCTTAATATTTTAGCCTGCGCTTTCAGGCTCATATCAGCAACTTCATCTAAAAATATCGTGCTTTCATGCGCCAGGTCAAATTTTCCTCTCTTTTTTTCCGTGGCGCCTGTAAAAGCGCCCTTTTCATGCCCGAATAATTCACTTTCTATGAGCTCTTCCGGTATCGCCGCGCAATTCACCTCTACAATAGGTTTATGAGAACGATGGCTCAAATGATGTATGGAACGTGCTACTAATTCTTTGCCTGTTCCATTTTCTCCCATAATTAGTATCCAGGCGTTTGTCGGAGCGACAATGCTTATCATCTCTTTGAGTTCAGTTATCTGCGGACTTACACCCGTTAATTCATATTGATGAGACACTTTTTCGCGCAGCAGAACATTTTCTTCTTCCAGCCGGATAATATTGAGAGCGTTATTAACCATAATAATAACTTTATCCAACGAAAGAGGTTTTTCAATAAAATCAAAAGCGCCAAGTTTAGTTGCCTTAACTGCTGTTTCAATTGTCCCGTGCCCCGACATCATAATCACTATAACATTCGGATACAGTGCTTTTATTTTCTCAAGCGTCTCCAATCCATCTATCCCGGGCAGCCAGATATCCAGCAAAATCAATTGCGGCATATCTTCTTCCATTATTTTAAGCGCTTCCTCGCCGCTTGCCGCGACAAGAACATTGTGCCCTTCATCGCTTAAAATAGCCTTCAGCGATTGACATATGCTCTCTTCGTCATCAACTATCAGAATTGTTTGTTTCATAATTTAATAAATACGAATTTTTGTGTTTCCCTCAAATATTGTTTATACTCCAGCAATCGGTAATTGAAAAGACACAATTGTTCCTTTTGGATAGTTATCAGAAACGCTTACCTGCCCGTGATGATCTGATATTATCGAATTGACAATTGCCAATCCCAAACCCGTGCCTGACTTTTTAGTGGAAAAATACGGATCAAATATTTTCCTTTTGTGGCTTGCCGGAACTCCCGCTCCATCATCGGCAACGGCTACTGATGTTTTTCGTGAATTCTCGTCATAATTTACCGTAATTTCTATATTACCACCTTTATCATCAATTGCCGCGACAGCATTATCCAGCAAGTTAATCAAAACTCTATTCATCTGTTCGGCGTCAAATTCAAATTGGGGCAAATTATCCGATCTGTTAAATTTAAAAGTTATATCTCTATGCGCGTCTTGAAAAAGCATTACAGAATTGGCGACAGCCTGGTTCAGATCATTGAGCTTGGGGGTGGTAACAGGCATTCTTGAGTAACTCGAAAATTCATTTACTAAATTTTTTAATACTTCCACCTGATCAATTATTGTCTTAGTGCATTCTTTAAAAACAGACCCTTCTTCACCAAGTTTGTCACCGTATTTCTTCTGTAATCGTTGAGCGGAAAGCTGAACTGGCGTAAGCGGATTTTTGATTTCATGAGCCATTCTTCTGGCCACTTCACGCCATGCCGCGGCGCGTTCCGCCCTTTGAAGTTGCGTCATATCTTCAAACATGACAACCATACCTGTGTCATTATCTTCCTCATCCCTTATTGTTGTAATCGTCAATAAAACCGTGAGGGATCTATTTTTAAGCATAAGCTCTACCGGCTTTTGTAATATACCTTCATTGCTGTCTTTAATTTCTTTCAAGAACTCTTCAGCAAGCTCAAGGTGTTCTTGCATCATAAGATCACGGAAGTTTTCGTTCAAAACATTTTCCGTTTTAATCTCGAGCATTTTTTCAGCCGCGTGATTAATGGTTGTTATTTTGCCGTTTTTATCCAAAGAAATAATACCCGCGGAAACATTTCGTAAAATTGTTTCTATATATTTCCTGCGTTCTTCAAGGCTTATGTTGGCCTCCATAAGTCCGCCTTTGCTCTTTTTTAAATCCCTGGTCATCTTATTGAACGATTTCACCAAAAGGCCTATTTCATCATCCGCTTCAACATCGATCTGAATATCCAAGTCTCCCTCGGTGATTTTGTTTGTCGCTTTGGCAAGATTTTGAATAGGACCAGTGATGCCGCTGGCGAGCGTCAAACCAAACCACGTAGCCAAAAAGATAATGATGAGGGTAACAATTGACATGGTCAATATATAGCTGAATTTAATAGGATTTTTTAAGATGTTTATTTGCCCGTATTGCTGCGAAGCATCAGCAATACTTCTTAATTTATCCACAAATCCTTTGGGCACGCTGTAACTTACAGAAACACGTCCGATTACTTCCGAAGGAATCGCCTGAGAAAAAACAGGCGCTATCCCTACTATTATTTCGCCATTTTTTGTAGCATCAACCGTAGATACTTCCTTACCCGAATAAATATCTTCGAGCATCTTTGGTGCAAGCATAAGCGGAGTTAAATCAGGATTTTCAATATCAGGGAAAATAGTATTTTGAAGTTGAAAATCAAAATAAGTTTCCACCATTCCCAGCTTTGAATTGTTTTGGCGCTGTTTGATTAAGTTAATCAGATATTCGTTTCGTTCACGTTCATAAAGTCTGTTTCTGGTTATATCAGCACTGATCTGACGCGCGCTAAATTTTGCCTGCTCTGCTGCCTGCTGATAATAAATCTGAGCTACTTCCAGGGATTTGTTTAACGCATCCCCTGTTTTCACGTTAAACCAGAACTCAAGTCCGTAAGAGAGGAAATTTACCGCAAACAAAAATAGCAGCACTGTGGGCACAAGAGACAAACCAACGAAAGCGGCGACAAGTTTCGTCCTTAGCCTTGATCCGATGACGCCGCGACGATGCTCGTAAAATAGCTTAACTACGTTGCGAACAATTAAAAAGAATAAAAGAAGTATTAAAATAATAAAAATCATGTAAAGGCCGTAGACAAAAATATTCGCCAACACGGGCATTCCCTCATCGGTGAATATATTGCTGGCAATTACAGTAAAAATGATCGCCATGACGCCGACAACGACTATAATGACCCGTTCGCGCCGCCTTTTTTTTATTTCTCTTTCATCAAGATAATTTTTCTTGCTGGTTTTTTTCATTTATTTGCCTGATAATATTTCAGGATATCGGTTTTAAAATAAATTTTTGTTTATACCAATCTGTCGCGTAGTCCAAATATGACACGAAGAATAACATACGCTCAAGAATAAGCGGCATTCTAGATTTTTCCATAACTATTTTCACCTTAAGATAATAATTCTTGTTTGTTTCCAAAGCTGTTATCGGCGCAATGATTATTCCGTCAAAATCCTCCATGGCCTTCTTGGCTTCCTGCAGATCAGAAGAAACTACAGGTTCCGGATTGCCGTTCGTGGTAACGCTAAATATTTCCTTGAGATTATCATATTGAATTGTTCGCTTAATTTTCCTGCTGCTTATTTTCTTGTCCCACATGCGCGCTCTTTCTTCGTATACCTTAACATGAAGAACAAATTCTTTAGGCACACCTGCCATTATCGCTGATTCCATATCGGCTTTGAATCCTTGAACTAAACGGGCGTATAAAAGAATTTTTTGCTCGTTATTAGTAATTATGAGATCCACAATTTTTGGCTCATCTATTTTTGCCTTACATGATAGACTGGCAAAAACAACCAAAACTAAAATTATTGCGCCCAACATTTTTTTTCTTTTAGACATAATTTGTTTCACCAAGATATGTTAATTTTGCCGCTGCAAATCAATTTATTTTCAAGCTTTGCCCTAGCTAACTATAAGGCATTGATAACATAAATCATTTAGCCAGGAAACACCACCCCGTCAGCATAAATTCAATTGCTTATACTAGGTAACATAATGATAAAAATCAAGATTATTTTAAATCAGATACGCACGGAATCAAGGATTTTAAATGTGGGCAATCTATAAGAATTAACCTTCTGAAAATGATGCTGAGTATCAGGAAAATTAATAATTTCCCAACAATCTTTGTTGCTCATTAATTCTTTGAGCAATAGATTATTCAAACGATGTCCGGATTTGTAGGCCACAAAATGACCAATAATCGGCATCCCCAGTAAAAACAAATCACCGATAGCATCCAGAATTTTATGTTTTACAAATTCATCAGGGAAACGCAATCCTTCTTTGTTAATTATTTTTTCATTATCAAGAACTATCGCGTTTTCCAGCGAACCTCCCAGGCCCAATCCCCTGGCCTGTAAATATTCCACCTCTTTTAAAAAACCGAATGTTCGGGCGGAACATATATCTTGTTCGTATATTTCATCAGAAAAATTCATGCTGTATGATTGTTTTCCAATCACATTATGATTAAAATCAATGTCATAAGTAATTTTAAATTCATCGGCAGGAAAAAACGAGGCGCTTGCGTCTCCTTCATTAACAAAAACAGGTTTTGTTATTAAAAGCATTCGTTTGGCTTTATCCTGGGCGTGAGTGCCTACTTCTTTAAGCAGATTAACAAAAGGAAGCGCGCTACCATCCATTATCGGCACTTCAAAGGAATCTAATTCAACGATGGCGTTATCCACACCCATGCCGCTAAAAGCAGAAAGAATATGTTCTACAGTTGCTACTCTCGTGCCATTGGTTCCTATGGAAGTTGCCAAGGTTGTATCGCACACACTATTAAAGTTCGCGTGAATTTCCGGTGAATCGGGCAAATCCCTGCGCCTGAAGATGATACCGGCATCAACATCCGCCGGCTTTATTTTCATTTTAACTTTTCGTCCCGTATGCAACCCAATACTGGAACAATTGATTTCTTTATTTAAAGTACGTTGTAAGTACATAACTCTTTTCCTTATATTTGAATAATATAACAGCAAGTCTCATACCACTTTCATCTTTTATATGCTAAAATTTAAATAGTTGATATTATTGATAAAATATTGAATGGGGCGGCTTTAAATACCATATGAATAGACTTAGTGTGGTAATTTTACCACAGTCTGTTTGTCTTTATTGTTACTTATAAAATCTATCTTTCTCGCTATAAATACAACCGCAATACGGCTGACGATAAAGTTGCATTTCCTTTGATATATTAAGACCTTCCGACCAACCAACTCTGAAATCCTGATAATAAAAACTCACTCCGGTTTTTCCACTAAATTCATGCCCAAGTTCTTGAATGATATCATGTTTTTGATATTTGCTATACAGCAAAGTACTGGTAAAAGCGTCATACTTATCTTTTAAGGCTACCTCAGCGGTATATCTCAATCGCTCCGATAGGCAGTAAATACATCTATCGCTGCCCATAAAAGCTGTCTGCTTTAAAAATTCTTCCATCGGATAACCTTCTGACCAAATAACATTTAAATACGCTTTTTGCGCGTATTCCAGAAGCGTTGCACTTCTTCTTTGATATTCCTGATATGGATGAATGTTCGGATTATAAAAAATACCGGTTACATCAAATCCTTTAGTGCGCAATTCTTTCAAGGGATATATTGTGCACGGACCGCAACATATGTGCATTAACAATTTCATAACCTAATTGCCTCAGGTAAAATCACGGGAAGTTAAAATAAATCCTTTTGCGCATTCGAATTTTTGATGCCAAAATGCTCGTATGCTTTGGCGGAGGCGATTCTTCCCCGCGCTGTTCTTTGCAGATATCCTTCCTGAATGAGATATGGCTCATATATATCTTCAATTGTCGTTTTTTCTTCACCCATAGCCGCGGAAATGCTCTCCAGTCCCACGGGTCCGCCGTTGAACTTTTCTATGATAGTTAAAAGAAGCTTCCTGTCCATCTGATCAAATCCTTTTTGATCAACTTCAAACAAATCCAACGCTTCGCGCGCGATTTTATCATTTATTTTTCCTGTATACTTTACCTCTGCGTAATCGCGGACGCGTTTGAGAAGTCTGTTGGCTATGCGCGGCGTGCCTCGCGCGCGGCCGGCAAGTTCCTGTGCGCCCGTATCTGAAATTTGTATTTTTAAGATTGCGGCTGACCGTTTTATAATAACCGCTAATTCCTCGGCGGAATAAAATTCCAGACGGAAATGCATGCCGAAACGGTCACGCAGCGGTGAAGTTAATAATCCGGCGCGTGTCGTGGCGCCAACCAAAGTGAATTTGGGAATATCGAGCTTCATCGACCTGGCGGAAGGCCCCTGACCAATTAAAATATCAATGTGAAAATCTTCCATCGCCGGGTATAAGATCTCTTCTACAACATGAGAAAGACGATGGATCTCGTCAATAAACAGTACTTCATTATTTTGCATATTTGTTAGAATAGCCGCCAGATCACCCGGTCGCTCAACAACAGGCCCTGATGTTACTTTGATATCCACACCCATTTCCCGGGCAATTATATAAGCTAAAGTCGTTTTTCCTAACCCCGGCGGCCCATGCAACAACACATGATCCAAGGACTCTCTTCTTTTCTTTGCCGCTTGTATAAAAATATCCAGATTACTTTTGATCTTTTGTTGACCGATATAATCACGCAAACATACCGGGCGCAGACTGGCTTCGAATTTATATTCTTCATCATCACAAGCAGAATTAATTAAAGGATTTTTGATTTGATCGTTCATATACAATCCTTTAGTTCCAAAGAATTTTTAATGTCATCTTTAAGAGCTGATCCATTGCCAGCTCCTGCTTTGATTCCCGAATTGCTTTATCCAGAGCATCCTGGGCGACATTATTTTTGTATCCCAAGTTGACCAATGCGGAAAGAACATCGTCCCTTATAATATCCTCGTCTTTTCTTGCGTCGGCACCGGCTGCTACATCTTCCGGCGTCATCTTTTTAACAATTTTTTCTTTCAATTCCAGAATCAAACGCTCCGCGGTTTTTTTGCCCAACCCGGGAATACTGACCAGCTTTTGAACATCACCAACGGCAATCGCTTTAATCAATTCCGGAACCGAAATACCGGATAAAATATTCAGGGACATTTTGGGCCCTATTCCGCTTACCGAAAGCATCAGCTCAAAAATATCTTTTTCCTGAATTGTATAAAAACCAAATAGATTTATTCCGTCCTGCTTAACATGCGTGTATACTTGTAGAGTGATGTTATTTCCTGTTTCCGGCAGCTCATAGAAAGTCGTCAGCGGTATAATAATCCGGTAAC